>NZ_CBCUCO010000005.1:0-494506 GCF_965152625.1 Candidatus Nitrospira salsa | reverse complement strand
AACGGTGCAGGGTGCGTTCTCGATCACGCCCATGACGGGAACGGTGTCAACGGGTGGGCAGCAGGACTTTGACGGGGTGAACGGGGTGCCCCCGTACACGTTCAGTGTGCAAACGGATACGAGTGGGGGGGCGACGGTGAACGCGACGACGGGCCTGTATACAGCGGGGCCGAATGCGGGGACCTCGACGGTCCGGGTGACCGACTCCAATTCAGATACTGTCGATGCAGGGGTGACTGTTACTGAAAACATTATGCTTCTAAATCAGGCTCAGTGGTCCGTTCACTCTGTGAGTAGTCAGGATTCTGGAACTCTGGCAAGTAATGCATTCGACGGTAATACAAATACTGTTTGGCAAACCTTAAATTCTCGTCCACATAATCTTGAATTGGATTTGGGCAATACCTATGAAATTGAGGGATTTCGTGCCCTTCCTTCCTCAGTTGAGGAGGCAGGTTGGATTTCATTTTTTGAGTTTTACTTGAGTGAAGATGGGGTAAATTGGGGAGATCCTGTAAATAGTGGTGAATTTTCATACAACTTTCAGGAAAAAGAATTTATCTTCCCGCGAATGGCCGCACAGTATGTACGAATTGTTCCTCTTGGTGATTTTAATGGATTTCAATTTAACAACCTTGCAGAGCTGAATGTCCTTGGAGCTCCTTTCTCCGGGAATTATGCTCCAAATGGAATCATCGACGTACCTTCAACCCATGTCACGATAAATAGTGGAAACCAAGTGTCGTTTTCTGGAACGTTTTTCGATTCCAATGGAGATTCTCCGTTGAGCTTTCACTGGAATTTTGGTGATCCAAGCATTCCTGAATCTTTTCTAGAAGATCCTGGGCCCATGACATTTAATAATCCAGGGACCTATACGGTGACATTTACGGTGACAGATGTATTTGGCCTTGCAGATCCTTTTCCGGCCTCTGTCACCATTAAGGTGCTTGCTGGAGGAAACTCAGTACTTCCTCGTGCAGATTGGACTATAACGTTTGTGAATAGTGAGGAAGTTATACTAGGAAATCATCCTGCCAGTAACGTCCTGGATGGAAATCCGAATACCATCTGGACGACTCAATGGAATAATGTCGAGGGCCCTCATGATATGCAGATTGATTTAGGTGCAGCCTTTACTATTGATGCCTTTCGGTATCTTCCACGGCCAAACAGTGGAGGAGCGAATGGCCGTATTGCTCATTACCATATTTACATTAGTGAAGATGGTCGAGACTGGGGATCACCGGTTGCTAATGGTACCTTTATTAATAGTCAGACTGAACAACGGGTGGCATTTCCCCCAAAAACTGGTCAGTTCGTCCGTCTTGTTGCTCTCACAGAAGTAAACGGAAATCGGTGGGCTGCAATGGCAGAGGCCAATATAGAGGGAGTCTGCCAGGTCCCATTTGTGCGCTTTATTGATCCACTATCCAACGAAGTGCAATCTCGGCCGACTTTAACGGTAAGTGCGAGCGTGTGTTTGACTCAAGCATTACATGCCGGATGGGGAGTCAAGTTTTCTGTTGATAGTGGTGCTCAAGAGCAGACGATCATTCTTCCAGCCAATGGAGTGATTCATCCAGATACATTCCAGACGACGTTTTCGGGTCTGGTGGGTGATAATCATCAAGTTGAAGCCTTCATTGTTGATGATATGGGAACCGAAATTTCTTCAGGTAATACCACCTATGATATCGTGACTAATGTGGGACTTGGAGATGTGTATGCTGCTATAGGAGATAGTATTACCGTGGGCGTAGGTGATGATGATCCAACGGATAGGACCTCTCAAGATGGAAGAAACACAAATACGGGTCTTGGGTTTACCCCAATCTTAAATGACCTCCTGACTGTTGAACATGGACACCCGCACGATATTCACAATGATGGAGTCAGTGGAGACTCTTCAGCCGGCATCGTCATTCGTGCACCGAAAATTCTTAAGAAGCGAAAGAAAACCTCTGTTTTCTTGATTTTGATTGGCGCAAATGATGCGAACTCAGGGCTTGTTCCAAGTGGGAAAGGGTTGAATCCAAATGACCCAGGATATCCTGGGTCATATAAGGACAATGTCCAGCAAGTGATCAATCTGCTGCACGATCCCAGTCAAAACAGAGAAGTTTATCTTGCTAAAGTCCCGTATACCACAAATGGTTCGAGCATTGCGTTCATTCAAGATTATAATATTGTGGTCGATGAACTTGTTCTGAGTAACGGGTTGACGGTGACGCCACCGAATCTGTTTACTCACTTTCAAGGAAACCAAACTGAACTCTCGAGTGATGGTTTGCACCCAAATGGAACTGGGTATCAATCCATTGCTTTTCTTTGGTGTATAGCTTTGAGCGGAGGAACATGCACAACTCCCTAGTAGAGGTTTGACCGTATGTGGTACCTAAAAACTATTCCTATCGCTTCGATATCTCTCTGTGGTTTGTTGGTCATGAATGCGTTCGCTAGTCATCAAGCATTCGAGCAAGAAATGTTTGAACCTACGGATGACGTTGAGCGTAATCAAATCGTGCAAGAACTAATTCACCCATTTATTCGTGCTCTCCAACTTGGAGATACAGTGACGCTTGAACGATATATTGACGGTAATCTTTCGGTCATGATTGGCAAACTTGTGCGGGAAAATAAAGCCTACCCACAGTTTTTGCGTGACCACTATGGAGGAAGTAAACTTCGCGGTTCGATTAAAGTCTTTCGTCCACGTCAATTGCAGGATAACGTATCATCTCGCAAGAGAAAAAAAGACGAGGATATTCTGTCCGCGAAAGGTTCTCTCTCTAACAAGAAAATAAGAAGGGCAGCCGTCGTATCTATCGACAGGGTCAATGGTCCTTCTGAAAGTTTTCACTTGAGTCTCAATCGAGATCAGCAGGGAACTTGGAAGGTCGTTGGTAAACGCTGAGGAAGTTGCCTTAAAGGTTCTACTGGTTGATGCTCTACGTGATTCAACACTCTTCTTCAAAAAATCTGCTTCTACGCTCCCCTCAATCTCTATTCTAAGTTGATGTGTGTGAGGAATGGTTGTTTTCACTCATGAACGTTAACCTGTAAATGAGTAAATTGTTTCTCGTGCTGGTATCCCCTATATTGGAGCAAAAGAGACTACAAATTGGAAAGAGGACATGTTGTCGAGGATCTTAGAGCGCAGGGTATGACCATATTCGTATGATTAAAGACGAAATAGACTGCTTAGTGGTCTTCAAGCGCACCTATGTACCTAATGTCAGACTACTCCCATAGATTTTGTAAGAGATAGACGTAAGCACTATGAACGATGCAACGGTGATTAAAGATTCGGTTGACATAATTCGGCCTAGGTCAGGCTGGTCGTTATCAGATCTTAAAGAACTTTTCGATTATCGTGACCTATTATATTTTCTTGTTTGGCGAGATGTGAAAGTCTTGTATGCGCAAACTATCCTTGGCTTTGCTTGGGCCATCCTGAACCCACTAGTTCAGATTATTATCTTTACCGTTATTTTTGGGAATATTGCACAGTTATCTTCGGAAGGCATCCCGTATATTGTATTTTCCTCCATTGGGGTCGTTCCGTGGACCTATTTATCTCAAACGATGACTTCTTCAAGTCAAAGTCTTGTGTCTGGGATGGCGATGCTCGGCAAAATATATTTTCCACGGCTAATTTTCCCTTTAAGTAGCGTGTTAGCCAAGCTAGTGGACTTCTCGATTTCTTTCATAATCATCATTGGTGTTCTTCTGTACTATGATATTTCACCAACATGGAATGTACTCTATCTTCCCTTATTTCTTATTTTTATGGTGATGTTTCCATCAGCCGTCGGGTTATGGTTATCGTCGCTTGCCGTGAGGTTTCGTGATGTAAGGTTTGGGATGCAATTTGGTATTGGGATGCTCATGTACTCCGCCCCGATTGTGTATTCAGCATCGTCGCTAGACGCAACTCTACGTTTTTTTTATTCTTTGAATCCGATTGTTGGAATTATCGAAGGCTATCGTGCCTGTTTACTCGGAACGCCAATGCCCTGGATCTATATTGTGCCAGGCATGATCGTGACCATTCTCCTCTTCATCAGTGGCGCGTGGTATTTCAAGCGAATGGAATATATGATGGTTGATGTTCTCTAATGAATTCTTGAGAGCACTAGGTTCATGTGCTCCAAGGTCTTTTCTCCAGAGTAGATGGAAGTCTGAGACGTTGAAGTGTGACGGTTCATGCGAATTCTGATACGAAATAGGTTCAGTAATGTCGGGTGGTCGAGGATACGATGAATTCCAGGAATGTTGCTATTAAAGTTGAAAATATCAGTAAGTGTTACCGTATTGGGTTAAAAGAGGAAATGCATGATAGTTTAGTGGCAGGTTTTCTCAATTTCGTAAAAAGCCCGTTAAGAAATTATCGAAAATACCGTTCACTTTATACGTTTGACGACGTGAGTTCTGATGTTGAGTTTTCAGCGAATATCAATGGTTCTGATCTTTTCTGGGCGTTACGAAACGTATTTTTTTCCGTGGAAAAAGGCGAGGTTGTTGGCATTGTGGGAAAGAATGGCGCGGGTAAGTCTACCATGCTGAAAATTTTATCCAAGATTGCCTTTCCCACGCGAGGGCACATCGAAGTCCACGGAAAGAGTTCAAGTCTGCTTGAAGTAGGAACAGGGTTTCATCCAGAGCTAACTGGACGAGAGAATGTGTATCTGAACGGAACCGTGTTAGGAATGAAAAAGAAGGAGATTGATAGGAAGTTTGATGAAATCGTGGATTTCTCTGGAGTAGAAAAATTTCTTGATACACCCGTTAAACGGTATTCGAGTGGTATGAATGTGCGACTGGCGTTTGCTGTTGCGGCACATTTAGAGCCTCAAATTCTTATTGTTGATGAAGTGTTGGCTGTTGGAGATGCCGAATTTCAAGCAAAATGTCTAGGGAAAATGAGTACCGTTGCCAAGCAAGGGCGAACGGTACTATTCGTCAGTCACAATATGGGGGCTATTACCCAGCTGTGCAGTCGTGCCTTGTGGGTCGATGGAGGCTGCGTGAAGGATGATGGACTCCCTTTCGATATCGTTAATAAGTATCTGTCGTCAGAGGTGCGAGGGGAGGGGGCCTTCTGGGCTGGCCCATCTGAAATGGAACGAGAGGGGCTTTGGGCATGGTTAAGACAAGCCAGAATTGTGTCAGGAGAGGACAATGAAGAATGTTCGCTTATGCATTTTAATCAAAAAATACACGTAGAAATTGAATATCAAGTTGAACATGGATTAAAGGAATTTCAAGTCTATCTTTTTTTGCGTGATTCATTTGGTTCGGTGGTGTGGGCGGCTCATGACACTGATGGTGAAGGCCCAGCCACAGAGAATGCTATGAAAGAGCCAGGCCTCTATCAATCGATCTGTGAGTTTCCTCAGGGACTTTTGAACCCAGGCCAGTACTTCATCTCTCTCGGGATTTTTGGAAAACCCCAAGATACTGTGCATCGAGAATATTTTGATATATTGAATTTTACAATATCTGAGTCAGGGTATCCGTTTTCATTTAGACGCTTGGGTATGTTTTCTCCCCATCAAGTCTGTGTGTGGCAACGACAGCGTCTTTAGGCTGTGAATGTTCGTCCGTTCAACCGGGTTCAAGGTTTTTTTTAATTCATAGGCCGAAGGGGTGTGATGCAATGTTTATGACAAATGGGTTCAATCCCATCACCAATGTTGAAACGCAAGAATCAGTGGCTGCGTTGACATTTGACGATGGTCCGCACCCGATTTACACGCCATGGGTTTTGCGTATCCTTCGCGAGCATGACGTAAAAGCAACATTTTTTATGGTGGGGGAGGCTGCAAGCCGGTTTCCGGAGATTGTCCACGATGTGGCGCAGGATGGGCATGTCATTGGCAATCATTCTTGGAATCACCCTAATCTGACAAAAACTCCTTCCCGCCTGCATCGTTTGCAGCAACTGAGGAAGGGTGCTAAGGGCACGGCGCCTTATTGTCAAAGACTTTTTCGCCCTCCGTTTGGCGCCCAAAATGCTCAGATTCGTTTCGATGCGTGGTTGTTTCGCTACCAAATGATCTTATGGAATGTCTCGACCCAAGATTGGGTTCGACAGGATTCGGGAGACATTACAAAAAAAATGATCGAGCGTGTGAAGCCGGGCTGTATTATGTTGTTGCATGATGCGATTTATGCAGGAAATGAAGTGATGGAACAGGATAAAGACAGAGGTCCAATGCTCAATGGACTGGATCGAGCACTTTCTACATTAAAGAGACAGATACGGTTCGTTACTGTTCCTGAACTGTTACGAGCTGGGAAGCCGGTTTGCAATTGGTCGTCATCGGAATAAACAATGAGGTAGGGTTTTTATGGATAAGCAGTATGGCATTACTGGTTTGTATAGATCGAGGAACAAGTACGTCCACTATGATGATTTATCACTTGAAGATGAATGGCAGTTAGAAGTCTATTTGCATGCCTTAGGGTTAATGAAACGGCACAACTTGAGGTCCATTGTTGATATTGGCTGTGGCTCAGCTTACAAATTACTGACCTACTTTGACGACTACGAGACGATTGGATTAGAGCTTCCAGTCAATATCCAAGTGCTTCAAGAAAGATATCCGAACAAACAATGGCAAATTTCAGACTTTACGGCAGATCCCTCAATCACAACAGATGTGGTGATTTGTTCTGATGTCATTGAACACCTCGTTGATCCAGATGAGTTGTTGGCGTTTATCAAACGAATTTCATATCACTATCTTGTGTTCTCAACTCCAGATCGAAGTCTTATTTACAGGCCGTGGCAGAGAGGGTATTGGGGCCCCCCCAACAATAAGGCGCATCAACGAGAATGGAATTTTGCCGAATTCTATAAATACCTTTCTGCACATTTCGATGTTATTGACCATCGAGTCACGAATTTACATCAATGGACGCAAATGGCTATCTGCAAACCAAAATAGCATGGATGCTGAAGTGTCTAGAAAAATAAGT
This sequence comes from Candidatus Nitrospira salsa, assembly GCF_965152625.1. NCBI lineage: Bacteria > Pseudomonadati > Nitrospirota > Nitrospiria > Nitrospirales > Nitrospiraceae > Nitrospira > Candidatus Nitrospira salsa. The sequence goes on along the minus strand of NZ_CBCUCO010000005.1, from coordinate 487,519 downwards.
TTGTTCAGACAGCAGGAATCTCTGTTTAGTATTGTGGGTCAGAGAGGTAACCCATGATGGCAAAACTCGGCAGGGTGAAAGCGATTGTTCGCAGTATGTGAGAAAATAGGGCATATAGAGTTTTCCGACCTTTATCTCCAATAGAGTATTTTGTGCTATTACTGCCTCGCCGGGAAATATCGACGCGATGAGCGTTTATGACGTAAATGCGCGGGATGTGCTGAACGTTTGAACTGGTAATGTTTTGGCTCAACCTCATCTTCTATCGTACCCATGAAGAGAAAAGACCTTTTAACGTTTCAGGATTCACTGACCTATGTGTTTCTGGGGAAAGCCAGAAGGTTTTTCCGTGAAGTGCAGGAAGAAAAGGCCAGACGTCATTCGCCGGAATGTCGTGTGGTTACACTTTTCCCTGAAGGTACTAGGCGAGGACAGGTTCTCTTTTCCTATATTATTGGTGGGTTTTTTCTTCAGCCTGGTGCATCATTTCCCAATAGGCACACGAATATCTGGCAATCATTTCAGATGGTGACCACTTTTGTTGAGCTTGGCTATGAAGTCGATGTGATTCATTGGACGAATCATCATTTTGTTCCAACAAAATCTTATTCCATCTTTGTGGATGTTCGAAACAACATGGAACGACTTACGCCACTTCTTCATCCCGATTGCATAAAGATCATGCATCTTGATACAGCTCATATTGTCTTTCATAATGCGGCCGAAGCCACTCGCTTATTGCAGTTACAACAGAGACGTGGAGTGACCTTAAAGGCTAGAAGGTTTGAAATGCCAAATTTGGGGATTGAGCATGCCCATTGTGCCACGACAACAGGCAATGATTTTGTTGCCGATACATTTGCCTATGCACGGAAACCCATCTATAAATTGCCCAGTCCGTGTGCCATGCTCATGGATCAACCTCAAAAGAATTGGGAGCACTGTAAAAAATACTTTCTGTGGTTTAGTAGTGGGGGGCTTGTTCATAAAGGCCTTGATTTGGCGTTAGAGGCATTCACCGCCTTGCCGGAGTGTCATTTGATGATCTGCGCTCCCATTGAGCAGGAGAAGGACTTTGTTTCGGCTTATTATCAAGAACTTTACGAAACTTCGAATATTCATGCTGTTGGATGGGTTGACATTGAGAGTCAACAGTTTCGTGAGATCGCAGATGCGTGTGTTGCAATGATACATCTGAGTTGCTCTGAAGGTGGAGCTCCTTCAATCAAGACCTGTATGCATGCAGGGTTAATTCCAATTGTGAGCTATGAATCAGGAGTTGATGTGCATGATTTTGGTCTAACGTTGAAGGATTGTTCAATCAGTCATGTCCGGGATGCTATTAAACAGGTGTCTCGAATGTCTCAATGTGAACTAGAGGAAATGTCACGACGCGCATGGAATTTTGCTAGGGGAAATTATACAAGAGAAAATTTTGCGAAAGAATATCGAGAGGTGATCTTAAAGATCAACGATGCATATGGCGCTAATGCTTGAAATCATCATGATTGATGACCAGTGAGATGGACGAAGAAGGTTTCAATTTTCGACGCGATGCTGACACTGTGTAAGAAGATAAAAAGAACAGAAAGTCCACGAAATCGTTTTTTTCGGTTCTCAGGTAGGCACAATTTCAAACACAACTCTTTCACAATTTATCTGGTTTAGGGTCTGGTGACCGAGGTTTTGATGGAGCTGTCTGAAATTCACCCCCAACAGGTTCTTGGCTCGTACGTGTGGGGAATCTATTTGGTTTGGTCCAATTGTCCTAGCGATTTCATTTGCAACTGTCTACGGTATAAGCTGATTATCTCTAGGTTTGGTCAGCCATACTGATTGTTCTTGGTGAAGATAGTTTGTCAATTTTGTGATTCATCGATGTAACTCAAATGAACTATATAGAAATGTTCAATCTTCTCAATGTCGTTGCTGAAATGACTGACATTGTCCGTATTGCCAGTCTGTGATGATTTTCTCAACATGGGACATAATTTAGCGCTGAGTGTTATTATTCCGTGCCTGAATGGAGAGGCAACGCTTGCGCAACAGCTTGATGCTCTTGCTGCTCAACAGTGGGACCATCTATGGGAACTCGTGATTGTAGATAATGGTTCAACTGACAAATCAGTTGAAATAGCGCAGCAATATGCTGGTTTCTTCTCGCACTTTCAAATACTTGACGCATCGGCGAAGAAAGGTGGATCGTATGCGATCAATAGGGGGGCGGATGCTGCGACGTCGAATTATCTCGCTGTTTGTGATTCGGACGATGAGGTTGAGCCTGGGTGGGTAGCTTCTATGGGAGAAGCACTTCAAGTTCATGATATCGTTTGTGGGAAATTTCGGTTCGACAAGTTTAATGATCCACGTACAGCTCAAGATTCAGCTGAAGCATGGAAAGATGGGTTATATACAGGGCGTTTTCTGCCTGGAGGGGGTAGTGGAAATTTTGGGGTAAGACGAGCTCTCCACGAACGCGTTGGAGGATTTGATGAATGTCTCCCACATGCATATGATGCAGATTATTTTTGGCGTATTCAATTGGAAGGATTTGCACTGCATTATGTTCCAGAGGCCGCGATTCAGATACGCATAGCGCGTGTTAATCAGTCATTACGCTCCATCTATTATCGAAGTAAAAACAGGTTTGCTTCCAATTATTGGTGTTATAAACGATATCGTGTTCATGGCATGCTTCCCCCTCCATCATTGACTGGATCTGCCTTACAATTAATACGCACGATCAAGAGTGGGGTTCAAGTGTGTCTGTCAAAGAGTTCGCGTAAGGATTCATGGCTTCAACGTATTTTTCAACAGACTGGTGAAGTTGTAGGTCAAATGCAAGGAAGACTGACGAATCCGTGTAAGCCATTTTGGCCAGGTCAAAGTAGCAAAAGGTGAATTGGGAAATAATAGAAATGGCTAACGTGAAAGAGGGAAGAAGAGTATTTCTTTAAAGACTTACCTTTGAAGCAATTGAGACTGTAGTTTGTCGATTGGCATCATATTGGTCATGTATAGGTAAGGATTGTAAAGCTACTAAAAATATAGCAGAAAGGTTATTCCTTCGCAGAGGAAATAGAGGGTGGAATTCGATTTTTAATTTCTTGCAAGTAACTTTATGGGGTTTTCCGATAATTTCATTTTTTTGAACGTGATTTTAGCATGGGACAATCTTTTAGACTTAGTGTGATCATTCCTTGTCTAAACGCTGAGGCGACATTAGGACAACAGCTCAATGCCCTAGCTTCTCAACAGTGGTCAGAACCATGGGAATTGATTATCGCTGACAACGGCTCTTTAGATTCTTCAATGGAAATCGTAAGAACGTTTGAGGAAAAGTTTTCAGGAATTCGAGTTGTTAATGTGGGGGGAGCACATCGGTCAGCCGCTCATGCAAGAAATGTCGGAGCGCGAGCGGCAAGATCTGATACTTTGGCATTTTGTGATGCTGATGACGAAGTTGCTTCTACATGGGTTGGTTCAATGATACATGCTCTCTCGAATCATCTAGTGGTGTGTGGGCAATTTCAATTTGATAAGTTTAACGATTCTCGCACAGCGAATGATTTCGCCAAATCCTGGGAAGATGGACTTTACATCGGACGGTTTTTGCCAGGAGGAGGGAGTGGAAATTTTGGGATCAAGAAGTGGCTTCATGAAAGGATCGGAGGATTTGATGAATGTCTTCTGCATGCAGAGGATGCAGACTACTTTTGGCGAATTCAATTAGAAGGGTTTGCGCTGCATTATGAGCCAACAGCTGCGATCCAAATACGTATAGGCCGTGTCAATCCTTCGCTCCGCTCTCTATATTTCCGAAGTAAAAACAGGTTTGCTTCCAATTATTGGTGTTATAAACGCTATCGTGTTCATGGCATGCTTGCCCCACCTTCATTGCGAGGATCTATAGTTCAATTATTCCGTACGATCAAAGGTGGAGTCCGCGTGCATTGGTCCACGCATTTGAGCCGAGATTCATGGCTTCGACGTTTTGCTCAGCAAGCAGGAGAGCTTGTTGGGCAAGTGCAAGGAAGATTGACGAATCCGTGTAAGCCGTATTGGCCCGGTCAAAATATTAAAGTGTAAAGCTGTGCTTGGGCGGTTGATGTTTTTGGGCATCGTGTCTGCTGGCTTATGTCGAGTGGGTGTCCTACCGTGAAAGGAAACAGGAGATTGTGAAGACATGATAAAACAATTAGCGACGAGGCTTCTTCCGAATACATTACAGAAAACTCTTCAACCATACTATCAGCAAGTCAGTTTACAGAAATTTCGAAAGAAAGTAGAAAAGAAAACATGGGGAGAGTCAGTGGACTTTCTCAATTATGACGTTCGGATCACTGACGGTCCAAATTTTTATATTCAATTTAAAGACGAATTTGTAAATAAAATTTATCACTTTGAAGCTCAGCGAAATGATCCGTTGATTATCGATGGTGGAAGCAATATTGGTATGTCCATTCTCTATTTTAAAAAGATCTATCCTGAAGCAAGGATCATTGGTTTTGAACCTGACCCTAAAATTTATGAGTTGCTTGAAGGGAATGTATCAAGAAACGGATTGAATGGGGTAACCTTGGTGAACTCTGGATTGTCAGCTCAAGAAGGTGAAGGCACATTTCAGGCTGACGGAAGTGCGGGAGGTTATCTTGGAGACGGGAGCGGATCCATAACGGTACGATTAGAAAAACTTTCCGCATATCTTTCTGAACCTGTCGATTTCTTAAAGTTGAATATAGAAGGAGAAGAACTTCCTGTGCTTGAGGAAGTCGCACGTAGTGGAAAGTTGAGGAATGTACGTGAACTTGTATTGGAATACCATAGCTGGCCAAATGTGGAACAGCGGATGGGAGCAATCTTATCCCTACTTGATCGCGAAGGGTTTCGTTACTTGATTCATGATTTTGACGAAGAGACGAGCCAGGTGACCAAGCCACCATTTCAATGGACGGACAAAACTATGTGGTTTTGCCTCGTGTATGCGAAAAATGTTGGAAGTACCGTGAAAGGTACGATGTAATTCTCAGGCGGTTAAGAAAAGTATGGACAGGTTATGCGGGTTTGTGAGGTTATCATGTGTGATGTATCCGATTGCAGAGAACACGATAACCTCTAAGGTTTTCCTGATTGTTCGATGATCTTGAAAATAGCACTGCACTTGAAGGAGTTATTGATAATTGGTTTGTTCAGCCATTGTACGGAAGTGGTTCTCTCAAGTACTCGTGAAAATTAATCAAGAGTTATCAACGGAGGTGCGCAGGTAAATGAGAGACCTCAAGGAAGGGAAAGGCGAGATTGAGGACCTACAACGACGAAGAAGTCCACTCTGGTCAATAAGTCCGATACCAGGAATTGTAGGAAACTTATTTTGGCATAAGGCCTAACCCGAGACCCAACTCAGTTCATATGAAGTGTCTGGATAATCTCAGAATCGGATCCTGAATGCTTTGCGAGCGTGATAAATTGATTAAATACTTAAACTCAATAGGAAAACCGGAGATTTGTTGAGCTTGGATTAAATTTTTACGGGGAGATGCCTTCTGGGACTATTGCAAGCCTGTTGAGTTAAAGGGGAACCTTGTGGCTTACCGTGTCAAATCGGAACTTTAAGCCTTACTACGACCCACCGGTTCGGTAAATTTTCCTCAACCATGAATTTACAAAGACTTAATAGACGATAGCTAGGGTGTGTACATTTAGAAACATGACCGAAGATAAGTGTAACAACTTATAGTTGTAAATATTTAGGCACATTATCTGAGTATATGGAAAAGCCACAACAGGATTTAGGGCGAGCAGCAACAGGATTGACTGCTGAGTTTGGTTTTGAGGTTAAAGGTTTTTCTCTTGGTCTCCTCGGACTCATTTTCTGTATGAGCGGCCTGTCTGCGCTGATTTATCAAGTTGCCTGGCAGCGTATTCTCGTTCTTCATAGTGGTGTTGGCATGTATTCGATTGCCATGGTTGTTGCGGCGTTTCTGTCCGGCCTAGGGATTGGAAGTTATTGGGGGGGAGTGCTCAGCAAGAAGTGCTCACAATTTGCGGCCCTTCTTGCCTTTGCGTTTTTGGAGCTGGGTGTCGGGGCATTTGCGCTGTTCAGTCCGTACTTGTTTTACGATCTTCTCTATCAACAGTATCCCTATCTTTTTTCGAATCTATGGAGCGCTGGGGTTGTCCATTTCCTTCTTTTACTTCTTCCAACGATCATGATGGGTATGTCCCTGCCGTTTATGACGAGAGGGGCAGTTTTTGATACGACAATTGCCTCCAAAACCATTGGATTTCTTTATGGAATCAACGTGCTTGGTGCCGCCTTGGGGGCATTATTGACCCCGTGGGTCTTTATTCGATTGTTTGGGATTGACGGTGCCATCAATATTGGGTCGGCCAGTAATATTTTGGCGGGTGTTATTGCCCTTATCGTTGGAAGTTATGTCGTTCCAATTTCTCAAGTTCATCAAGATTTCAAGAAGGATAATGCGTATCCTACAAGGATCGAATCTGAGGCGAGTCATACATTTGGCTTATGGCTGATGCTGTATACGTTGAGTGGGTTTGTGGCCGTTTCTTTGGAAATCGTCTGGTTTCGTCTGATTGATGTGGCTGTGAAGTCATCAGCGTTTACATTTGGAACCGTGCTGTCAATCTTTCTGCTTGGTCTTGGAATTGGAAGTCTCGCGGGTGGGTCATTAGCTTTGCGTATTCGTCAGCCTTTGAAGATGTTTCTGGTCTTCCAATGTATTCTTTTGATTTATACCGGTTTGGCCGTTTCGCTCCTTGTTTTTTTCCCTCCAGACTGGCCAGTGTATCACAAGCTTATTACCTATTGGTTAGATGCCGAAGGTACGCCGCTTGGTCCGGATGCGTTTAGAACGCATTTTCGAAGAATCGTGGGTTTGTATATTGTATTGCCGGCCTTTCTTTATGGCATTCCGACATTGCTGATGGGGTTGTGTTTTGGCATTTTGCAGCGTGCGGTACAGGATGATCCTCGGAGTAGTGGGTTTAAAGTTGGTCTGTTGCAGGCTGGCAACATTGTGGGAAATGTCCTAGGCAGCCTGGTTGCAGGGCTTCTCCTGATTAACGTCTTGGGTACGGCGGCATCACTCAAGTTTTTGCTAGCTGTTGGGCTCCTCTTTGTTGTCCTGGGAATATTATTTTATGGATCTCGAGGGGTGTTTAGTCTAGCTGGTGGGGTATTAATCCTTCTTCTGTTTGCCATGCCTAATAGTAGTCAGTTATGGCATCGGCTTCATGGTCTGACAGACATGAATGCACTGATTAAGGAGGATGCGATTGGCGTGGTGGCGATCAGTCCCAAAGAAGACGGGGCTTACCGTCTCACGATTAATGGAAAGTCTCATAGTTATTTGCCGTATGGAGGTATTTCTGCTCTGAATGGCGCAAGTCCTGCTCTGATACATCCTTCTCCAAAAGAAATTGCCACGATCGGACTTGGGACGGGGACGACAGCTTGGGCGGCGGGGTGCAGAGCTGTGACGACAAACATTACCGTATATGAAATTGCCGCTATGGAGAAAGTGTTGATCGATCAGATGGCGTCGGAACAGTCTTCCCCCAAGTTAGCCAAACTCCATGATTTTCTTGCAGACTCTCGTGTCAATATCATTTTTGCTGATGGAAGAAATGCCTTGGCGCTAGATGACAAGCAATATGACCTAATTGAAGTTGACGTACTTCGACCATGGAGCGCCTATAGCGGTAATCTTTATTCGCTAGAATTTTATACGCTTCTCGCCAGTAAACTGAAGCCTGGTGGACTCGTTCGGAGTTGGGCGTTGGGCGAACGAAACCTTCAGGCTTTTCGCTCAGTCTTTCCATATTTTATTGAACTCAAGCCGGGGCGCATTCTTGGTTGGAGTTTCGATGCGACTGCCCTTATTGGTAGTAATGAACCGATTCCATTGGAGGTGGAACAATGGTTGGCCCGGCTGGCTGCTCCTCACGTGCAGAAGTACCTTGGCGAGGAAATCACGCAGCAGATGTCGAGTATGTTAAAAACAGCTCAGGGTCCATCACCGTCACCCAATCCTACGGTGAAGCCGAATCGTGACCTCTTTCCACGCAACGAGTTTCGCACACCTTCCCATCTGTAGGAGTTGGTTTTGTTATGCGTATTGTGTTCAACGAAAAGGGAAATCCAAAAGCCCAATGTCGGATGTATTCACCATTCGGGGTTTGAACGATTGGGGGCAATGTTTCGTCAATGCGAGTATATATTGCGAGTCAAGTGGGTCGAGCGCAACGAGTGTATTCATATGTTCAGGCTGTGTATCAGCATCGGATGGCTCAAACATCAGCCCAAAGAGTTTCACAAAAAATTCGAGTGCTTCTTCAGGCATGTTCTAGGGTTTTTTACGATCGAAAAAAAGTTCTATGCTATCCAGACAGACCCCAGTCTCTCTTTGTTATTTCTCAGATCTTTCTTTCCTTGGGACTTCACATCACGACAGATCCCTCAGAGCAATGTGAGATCGCGATTCAATGGCACAATACCATTGGTACCGGTAATCCGATTTTTCCACCCGAACCAATCTTGGAGTCTCTTGCACAGGATCGGCCTGACATACAGATTTTGAATATGCATTGTCGTGATGTGAGTAAAACCCGTGTGAGTAAAGTTTTCGAAGAAGTGTTTGGCTATTCCCTAGCAGTTGATCCAAGAACATTTTCTGGGAAATGTGTTATGAAATCAGACTGGAATGGACTGCATTTGGGGGAAGTCATTGACTGCCCGATGGAGAATCTGAGGGAGAATTTTGTCTATGAAAAATTGATTCATAATGAGGTTGAAGATGGCTTAGTTGAGGATATGCGCGTTCCAATATTTCAGAATAGGATTCCTTTTGTCTACTTAAAGTATCGGCCCGTTCAGGATCGTCTTGTGGATCGAAAACATACATTGTCCAAAACAGTCATGGCGAATGTTTCAGATGTCCTGACTAAAGAAGAAGTCGCGAAAATCAATGCATTTTGCAAAAATATGAGACTTGATTACGGAGAAATTGATGTTCTTCGAGATCGAACCGATCAGCGTATTTACATTGTGGATGTGAATAACGATCCAGCTGGTCCTCCTTCACCGATTAGTGGTCATCCTGTCCCGATAGCCATTGTTCGGTTGTCCCAGGCATTTGAGGAAACGTTTTTAACGGTCTAGTGGCTGATTCTGTCTTGATGATATGCCAAAATATGTCCGTTGTGTGAGTCTATTTTTTTGTGAGATAGAATCAAAGATAGAATGTTTTGCATGTATACGAATTTCTCACTCGTGAATAGGAATACGGTGATGAGTTTCACGGACTAATAAAATGTTTTATTCTCAGCAAGTAGGAAACGGTCAACTAAAACAGAAAGGGTAGCATCACGTGAGGCTTATTAGCGGAATTCAGCGACGAGTGAATTATGTTCTGCGTGAAAGTGAAACGTGGTGGAGAAGCCATCCAACGGCAATTGCCATAAAAACAAGACTTGGGATTCCAGCGAGATTCCATAGCCCGGCACGAACCGTGTTAGAGAATACGATTATTCCGTATTATGCCTCTCAAGGTTCTCACTCACGGATGCTATTTGTGGGAGTTGATTGGTACACGAAGCATTACGAGAAACTATTTAAACATTATGATGCATATTGGACTATTGACCCTGAACCAACTCAGGCTCGCTGGGCAGGGAAGAATCACATTGTTGATTTTTTTGAAAATCTAAGTCAATACTTTGAACCTGAGTATTTTGATGTCATTGTCTGCAATGGAGTGTTGGGTCATGGGTTGAACGATCGAGAGCCTGTTGAAAAAGCCTTCGATGTTTGCTTCTCCTATATGCGTCCTGGAGGGACATTCGTACTTGGGTGGGGAGGTTCCCCTGAGTTGTTGTCTTTTCCTCTTGAGGAATCTGAAAGTCTTCGTCGTTTTACGCCGTTTGAGTTTCCTCCATTGGCTACCTCTCGCTATAGTACGAAGCCAGAGTATCAATATGTATTTCAATTCTTCGCAAAATCATGTTGACCATAAGGGTGATATGATGCGAGATCGTGATGTGATAGCTTGATGATGAGTTCAGACATAACTAAGAATTCTATACTGGTTGTCGCGCATCCAGATGATGAAATTCTTTGGTTTAGTTCCATTTTATTAGAGATGGATCATGTGGTGCTGTGTTTTCTGGGTGAATTGGTCAACCCAGAATTTGGTCTACAGCGAAAACAGATTCTTCCTGACTATCCGTTGAAACAGAAAATGTCATGTTTAGAACTCGTGTCGCTTGGACTCTCACGTCCAAGAAATTTTCTCAATCCGAAATTTTCCGAATATGGAATAGAATTTACTGACAACAAAGGGGTTGATGGGAAATTCACAGAGCACTATGAAGAAAATTATCGCTTACTCCGAAATCACTTGGCTCAAGTTCTCGTTGGATATCAACACGTGTTTACGCACAATCCTTGGGGGGAGTATGGACATGAAGAACATGTGCAGGTCTATCGTGTAATCCAAGAACTCCAAAAAGATCTCGGCTATACAATTGTGTATTCAAATTATTGTAGTAATCGAACCGTACATTTGACGAGTTTGCTGGTCAATGCGTGTGAAGTGGGTTCTCGGCCTACGGATCAGATGATAGCTCGAAAAATCTTGGATGTTTATGAGAGAACCAACACCTGGACCTGGTATGACGATTGGCAGTGGCCGGCCCAAGAGACATTTTTTCAAGAAATGTCTTTTGGCAGTACGGGTATAAGTCCCGGAGCGCTTCTGCCTGTCAATATGATTGTCATGCCAGACCTGCCTCCTCTGCCGGTTGTTTCTGAATCGCGAGCGAGACGGTTAAGGCGGTTCTTGGGAGTTTAAGGTGCCATGAAGAATTTATGGGTGTGTTGTATCAAATTTGAAGTTGTGAACGTTCCACAGATCAAAGATTCGTAGTGAGGGGTATGATGAAAGCTGTTATTTTAGCTGGAGGATTAGGGTCAAGGTTAATGGAAGAAACTGTACTTCGTCCAAAGCCTATGGTGGAAATTGGTGGAAAGCCAATACTTTGGCATATCATGAATATTTATGCCGCCTACGGTATTAATGAGTTTATTGTCGCATTAGGTTACAAGGGGCAGTATATCAAGGAATATTTTCTGAATTATTACGCGAATGATAATGACATTTCTATTGACTTGGGCACTGGAAAAACGACCATACATGATGGGAATCAAACGAACTGGAAGGTTCATCTTGTCGATACGGGGCTTCATACCTTAACAGGAGGTCGTTTAAGGAGATTGAAACCGTGGTTGTCTGAGGATGAACCTTTTCTCTTTACGTATGGCGATGGAGTCGCTGATCTTGATATCCCAGCTCTGGTGAAATTCCATCAATCGCATGGAAAGCTTGCGACGGTGACGACAGTACATGCTCCCGCTCGTTTTGGGAGAATGGTATTTGAAGGAAGCGCCGTATCGAGCTTTAATGAGAAAGCGATCGGAGACGAAGGGTGGATTAATGGGGGATTTTTTGTCCTTCACCCCGACGTCATTGATTTTATTGCCGGTGATGAAACGATTTGGGAACGAGAGCCAGTTGAACAGTTAGCATGTAAGGGGCAATTGATGGGATTCAAACATCAAGGATTTTGGTCATGTATGGATACACTGAAAGAAAAGACGATGCTGGAAGAGCTATGGAGTTCTGGTCAAGCTAAATGGAAAGTGTGGTCGTGAGCATAAGGATGTTTGCTTATGATGTCGTGTTGAGAATCGAGGGCTAGAGGATAGAGGTAATTGAGCATTGATTTATCATAAGACTTCACTTAATGATGCCTTGGTTCTTGAGCTTGAGAAGATAGAAGATGAGCGAGGATTTTTTGCTCGCATTTGGTGTAAAGATGAATTTGTCTCACATGGATTGGATGTAAGTCTTGCGCAGTGTAGTGTGTCTTTCAATCACAAAAAAGGAACGCTACGCGGGATGCATTTTCAGCTCCCTCCCTATGCTGAAACGAAATTGGTGCGTTGTACTCACGGGAGTATATTTGACGTGATTATTGATCTCCGAGCATCATCTCCGACCTATCGAAAGTGGACGGGAGTTAAACTTTCCTCTGAAAATCGTCAGATGCTTTATATTCCGCAAGGGTTTGCGCATGGGTTTCAAACATTAGAAGATCAGAGCGAAGTTTTGTATTTTATCTCTAAACCATATAGTCCTGAGTCGGCCGGTGGGGTATGTTGGAATGATCCTTTTTTCCAGGTTGACTGGCCACAAGAAGCAAGTCGGACAATTTCTGCCAAAGACCAGAGCTGGCCTCCCTACCATCAGAGGCAGCCTCCATGGTTTTCATAGAGGCTTTTAGCAGTCTAGATATCTGTTGTTGGTGTGGCGTATGAGGTACAGATTATCGAATAAATTTCATTGGGGTTTTCTCTCTACTGCAGGCGTGTTTCCAGTTATGAGTTCTATGAGAATTAAAACGTTGAAAGAGCGAGCCTGAACAGAGCGTTACTGAAAAAGTCGGTGCCCCCTCAACGTTTGAGATGTAGAAATTTTAACATCTATCGATTTTCCTAGGAGCTTTAACGGTTGTATTCGTGATGAATGCTAATAGGCGAATGAGAGTTCCTCGAAATTACTTCTAATTGGGAGCCTAGTAATTTATGACAGCTACAGTGGGCTGCTGCCGTTTCTGTGAACATCCGTTAGAGCATACGTTTGTCGATCTTGGGATGTCTCCATTAGCCAATTCCTATATTCAGATAAATCAGAACGATAAGATGGAGCCGTTCTATCCGCTCCATGTCTATATTTGCGGAAACTGTCTTTTAGTCCAGTTGGAAGAGTTTGAAAAAGCCTCAAACATTTTTAGTGACTATGCCTACTTTTCATCGTATTCAGATTCATGGCTTCAGCATGCAAAACGGTATGTTGAAATGATGACTGAACGCTTTGCCTTCGGACCTCAAAGTCAAGTCATTGAAATCGCGAGTAACGACGGGTATTTGCTCCAATACTTTCAAGCGAAAGGCGTGCCGGTTATTGGCATTGAGCCGGCTTCCAATATTGCCAAAGTTGCCTCAGAAAAAGGCATTTCTACCATTGAGAAGTTTTTTAATGTTGAGACGGCGTGTGAACTTGCAGTACAGGGGAAGCAAGCCGATTTGTTAATTGGCAATAATGTGTTGGCTCATGTGCCAGCACTTAATGATTTTGTGGCAGGCATCAAAATTATTTTGAAGCCACATGGCATTGTCACGATGGAGTTTCCCTATATCTTACGATTAATCGAAGAGCAGCAGTTTGACACTATTTACCATGAGCATTTCTCATATTTTTCCTTTCATACGGTTGAACGTATTTTTGCCAAACATGGATTGACACTGTTTGATGTTGAAGAGGTGACAACTCACGGCGGTTCGCTACGAATATTTGGACGACATGCCGAAGATGCAGGATTCACGGTAAGCGAAAATGTTCATTCGCTCAAGCGAATGGAGGAGCGTGAGGGACTGCAAGATCTCCCTAAGTATTTGTCGTTTGTGAAAGCTGTTCGGGAGACCAAATATCAGATCCTTGAGTTTTTGATCACGGCAAAGCGCGAAGGGAAAACGGTCGTGAGTTATGGTGCACCCGCGAAGGGGAATACTCTCTTGAATTTCTGTGGCGTCGGAAAAGACTTTATTGATTATACGGTGGATCGAAGTCCTCAAAAGCAGGGATGTTTATTGCCGGGAACGCATATACCGATTTTTCATCCAGATAAAATTAGTGAGACGAAACCTGATTATGTGTTGATTCTTCCCTGGAATATCAAAGATGAAGTCATGAGCCAAATGAAACATATTCGTGACTGGGGTGGACAATTTGTAACTCCCATACCAGAGGTGAAGGTGTATCCGTAAGTTTGTTTGTGCGACATGATTGGAAAAAGGCCTTAATGGATATTCACGGACATGACTTATATAAGCTGGTTGAGGAGCTGTATCCCATATGCCGGAGCATTACGGGAAATGGTGTCCGTCAGACTCTTAAAGCACTTGAATCTCATATTCCGCTTTCGATACAGGAAGTGCCAACGGGAACACCGGCGTTCGATTGGAGGGTACCCAAAGAGTGGAACATTCACGATGCCTATATTAAGAATATGGCTGGTGAACGAATCATTGATTTTCATCATTCGAATTTACATGTAATGAGTTATAGCGTCCCGGTGAAAGCTACGCTCCCGTTGGCCGAATTAAAGACGCACCTCTATACCTTACCCGAGCATCCGGATTGGATTCCCTACCGGACTTCCTACCATAATGAACAGTGGGGATTTTGCCTGACTCATCATCAATTCTTAGAACTTCATGATGAAGAGTATGAAGTGTGTATTGACTCCACTTTGGAAGATGGAGCCCTGACCTATGGAGAATATTACCTGAAAGGTCAGGTTGTTGATGAGGTGCTGATTTCTTGTCATATCTGCCATCCATCTTTGTGTAACGATAATTTGTCAGGGATTGCTGTGGCCACATTTTTAGCCAAATATCTTGCAGCTCGAGAGAGACGGTATTCCTATCGATTTGTATTTTTACCAGGCACTATTGGCCCGATCACGTGGTTGGCGCGTAACGAAGATCGTGTCCACAAGATCAAGCATGGGCTAGTGTTAGCCCTACTCGGTGATTCTGGTACCACCACGTATAAGAGGAGTCGTCAAGGTTTAGCGGAAATTGATCGAATTGTATGCCAAGTTCTTCAACAGTTTTCTGATCCACATACAGTCGTGGATTTCTCTCCCTACGGATATGATGAGCGACAATACTGTTCTCCAGGATTTAATCTTCCGGTCGGCAGTCTTATGCGAACGCCGAATGGGTGTTTTCCTGAATACCACACCTCTGCGGATAATTTGGAATTTGTCAAACCCGCGTCTCTTGCAGATTCCTGGGAGAAATGTCGAACGATTCTCGAAACGTTGGAGGGAAATAAAACTTATTTTAACCAAAACCCCAAATGTGAACCTCAATTAGGAAGGCGGGGCCTCTATCGAGCTATTAGTGGGCAAGCAGAGCGAGCACAACATGAGATGGCGATGTTTTGGGTATTAAATCTTTCCGACGGACAACATTCTCTTTTAGATATCGCTGAGCGCGCGGAGATTCCATTTATGACCATTAAAGATGCGGCTGATAGATTAGAAGCTCACCAATTATTGAAGGAAGTGTCGACAGAAGCGTCACGATTGCCAGATTAGGTGACGAATGTGAGATGACGCGGCCAAGTTTTCCGGGTTCACACATATGAAGAATTTATCGGGTCAGATAGCCGTGATCACTGGGGCGAGCAGTGGAATCGGAAAAGCTATTGCCCTTTCACTTGCAGGTGAAGGCTTGACTCTGTGTTTGACTGGCCGAAGTACGACTTCACTTGAAACGGTTGCCGCACTGGCTCGTGAAACATCACCAAAGGTTTTATCGTATCCGGTAGACTTAACGGAACAAGCCGAGTTCGATCGATTTATTGAACAACTGAAGGCCGATGTTTCACATGTTAATCTGTTTATCCATTGTGCTGGTGTTTTGACGGTTGGTCGAATTAAGGCGATAGACATGGAGATGTTGGATCTTCAGTATCGTACAAATGTTCGTGCGGCCTATGCCCTGACCAAAGAAATTCTACCACTCATCAAACATGGTGATGGACAGATAGTTATGATGAATTCGAGTATCTGGCAGCACGCCCGTGCGGAATTGAGTCAATATGCAAGCATGAAATATGCCCTCAAAGCATTTACGGATAGTCTGAGGGACGAAGTGAATCAAGATGGTATCCGAGTTCTGAGTATGTTTCTCGGGCGAACGGCCACACCCATGCTCGCAGGGCTTCATCAGCAACAGGGGACTCAATATATTCCTGAAGATCTCATTCAGCCGAGTGATGTTGCAGAGACCCTCCTTCACCTCCTGATGTTGCCCAGTTCAGCTGAGGTAACGGATATTCACATACGACCCATGAAAAAGTCTTAGACGAGAGTCGGTGGAATCGTTGACCGCTTACTTCTCTAGTCGTGAGAGGGGCATTCATAAATAGCTATTATGATGGTAGGGATATTGTGGGGGACGTTGATGACGCAAGGCCTTGCATCAAAGACATAGTGCAACAAAGGCAACCTGCTTATATTTACTATGATCAATAAACTAATTGAGGCAACGTTTAGAAAGGCTGCCGTTTTGCTTGCGTGCCACGCGTCCAAATGCCAAAGTATTATTGGTCGAAAATTGTTGCCACGTTTCGGTAATATTCCTCACAATATCAATATTGATTTGCCACGAAATATCATTAACCCTGATCGTATATTTCTCGGAAACGATATTTATTTGGGCCCTAATTCTTTACTGATTGCACTAACCGAGTATCCAGGTTCTACGATGCAGCATCCCGATAGAAAAGGGCCGAGTCAGTCATTCGAATCAAGAATTTCGATCGGGAGTCGTGTAACCAGTACGGGACAATTACAAGTGGCTGCGATGAGTGAAGTGATCATTGAAGATGATGTCATGTTTGCCACAAATGTGAATGTTACGGATGGGTTTCATGGTTACACTCGAATCGATGAACCATATAAATATCAAGACATGATTCGAATTCAACCGATTAAGATTAAGCGCGGATGTTGGATTGGTCAAAATGTGGTGGTGTTTCCAGGCGTGACGATTGGTGAGATGACAATTATTGGTGCGAATAGCGTAGTTACGAAAAATATCCCAGATCGTTGCATTGCGGTTGGAGCGCCGGCCAAAATTATTAAGCAATGGGATACAGAAAGAGGTGGCTGGGTTTCTGTATCTTCTTCTGCCATGACATATCCTGAACGGAACCCTTCTTAACGATACTATTTCGTAGACCTCGGTCAGAAAAGTAATGAAGGTGAGTCCACGCGAACATGTACGACGTGAACAACGATGAGAATACTCTATATATGTGACAATCTCGCAACTTTTATATTCAATGAAATCATAGAACTCAAGCAACGGGGCCATGAAATCCGTATTTTGGCTGAGGGAACAAGCAGAATCCATAAAGTGATCAATGAACCTATCCTTTTACAGCATGGACTCGACAAAGGATTCTATCGTTTTTCTAAGCTTTCAGCGAGATGGGAAAAGTATCGTGCGTTTATTCCATTGTTGTTGTTTGATTTCGTTGTCCATCCCCGGTTAACAGTGAAAGCTCTCCGGTATCTTCTGACTGAATATCCACATCCGAAATACGGTATTGTTGACTATCTTGATATCCGGCAATTTTTTAATATGAGGATTGATCTGATTCATTCGCCGTTTTCCATTCCGTCGATCATTGATAAAGTGACTTTTTTGTCAAACATTCTAGGCATACCCTATACATTATCGTTTAAGGCTCATGATATTTGGCAAGGAAACCATCTGTGCTTATCCAAGAGTAAGACCAAAAGGATAAAGGGGGCGTCCCGAATATTTACAATCGCGGAGCATAATAGAAGCTATCTGCAGTCAGAGTTGAACGTTGAAAGAGCCATAGAGATAATCCATGATGCGATAAACGTCGACTTCTTTCAATCAGTGAACCCAGAGCAGTCACGGAATTCCATTATTACCGTGTCGAGGCTTCATCCGGAAAAAGGATTGGTGCATCTCATTGAAGCCTGTCATATTTTACATCAACGAAAAGTTGATTATATCTGTACGATAATTGGCGAAGGACCGGAAAAGGCTCATTATGAAAAGCTAATTGACGAATGGCAGGTTCCAAATATTTACTTTCCAGGGTATTTAACGTATGCCCAGGTTAAAGAGGAGTTGCAATCCCAAGCCGTCTTTGTGTTGCCCAGCATTATTGATTCAGATGGATTAGGAGATGTGTTGCCTAATGGACTGAAAGAAGCCATGGCAATGCAGGTTCCAGTTATTACATCAAATATTCGTGGAGTTGAGGAATTGGTGGTTGACGAAGTCAGCGGCATATTAGTCCCCCCTGGTGATGCTCAAGCCATTGCTATTGCGATTGAACGAATATTTAATCGACCAGATCTTGGTCGAAAAATGGGTAAAGAAGGTAGGAAGAAAATCGAAAAGGATTTCAATGTGAAAACAGAGGTGGGCAAGATCGAAAAAATATTTATTGAAGCGACCAGTTAAAAGTTGTCTGTCGAATCACGTAGGGTTGTGAGATATAAGACTGGAATGGTCAGAAAATTGTTCAGCTGAACGTATTTCAACGTGTGTTGACAATAGAGACAAATCTGAAGGCAAAAGGTCTAGTTCCTATTCCAAGAAAATGTAGGGGTAAGCTGATGCAATCATGTCTAAGTTAGTCACAATAGGAATTCCTACATATAACAGGGCACATGGATACTTGCCGCAAGCGCTGGAGAGTGCGATTGCACAAACATACGAGAATCTTGAAATTATAGTTTCTGACAATTGTTCTTCTGATGATACGGAAACAGTTGTGAAAGAGTATGGTGATCCTCGCGTCAAGTATTTCAAGCACCAGGAAAACATTGGTCCGTTAGGCAATTCAAATTTTTGCCTAACACAAGCCAAGGGAATATACTTCTTGCAGCTTCATGATGATGATGTCATAGATTCAGACTTTATTGAAGTCTGTATGAAGGCTGAGCATACGTCACCGAATGTGGGTGTCATCAGGACTGGCGTTCGGGTTATCGATGCAAATGGGAACGTGATTCATTCTCATCGAAATGCGGTCGATGGCTCTTCGTTGAAGGATTATTTTCTTGCATGGTTTGAGAATAAAACTTCTTGGTATCTCTGTAATACATTATTTCAGACGAAGGGACTGCAAGAAGGCGGTGGTTTTCACTCAAAGCGTCATCATGTCAGTGATGGCGTGGCGATTGTCTATATGGCACATAAATTTGGGCGAGCTGATATCGAAGATGTGAAGGCTAGTTTTCGAAGACACGCTGAAGAAATTACCTTTTCTGTCACCGTTAAGGATTGGTGTCTTGATTATCATGCTTTGCTAGAGCAAATGTGTGCGGTGACGAATCATGACAGCTATGTAAGAAAGAGAGGAGCCATTTTTTTTTCTAAGATGAACTATCGCCGAGCCACTACGATTTCATCCAAGGGAAAGAGGCTCTGGACATTTTTCATGATATACCGCTTGTTTCACTTCGCTTATCCGCCTGATGCATATGTCTTGCCTCATGCTTTTTGGAACACACTGCGTTTAGTGAAGCGAATATGTAAACAATAGTCTTTTTCGTCGGAGCCGTCGATGTATCGCATGTTAGGGAGCTATTTCATGCAGCAGCATTAACGGGCTTTTCGGAGTTGTCGATGTTGGGTGATGAAATGACTTTTTTATCTATGAGTCTCGTGCTATGGTTCACATTCAGTATCATCATAGTTGATAGGCAAAATGATGGAAGTTCTTTGTTTAGAGTATTGACTCAGTCATGACAGTACTCGGAAAAATTATGTTTGTTGCTAAGTCGGTCCATGGCCTAAATAGAGCTAAGGACGCCTAACGAAAAGAACTCAAAATGATTCAATGTATTAAAAAAATGGTTGCGCCCACAATAGTGGGAGCATGGATGCAGTCGTCGGAGTATCATCTTAAGAATCGCCTTAAGCGTCTTGGCGCACAAATTCCTGCCAAAAGATTGAGGAAATCTTGGGTGAATTCAACTTTGCAAACGCACAAGCAAGTTGACGAAGCTTTAGAGGCCGTGAAGGAATGCGGCTTGATTCCTCATAGTGATCCTCCCAAAAATTGGGATGGAATCAGCATGCTGGATGAAATATTACTGCGAACAGATAAGCATGCCCACATTCTCGAAGTTGGGGCAACATTGTACTCAACGCTTCTTGTTTGGTTATACCAATATGGTTATCGGAACTTAACAGGAATTGATTTGATATTTGATAAGCCCCTGCGTCGAGGACCTATTCGGTATGAACCGGGCGATCTTACTCATTCTCGATTTCAAGATGAGTCGTTTGATGGCATTGTCAGTATGAGCGTCATTGAACATGGCGTTAACATTGATGCGTATTTTAAAGAAATGTTTAGGCTATTGAAGCCTGATGGTATTTTGATGACTTCCACAGACTATTGGAAGGATCTTGTCGATACAAAATGTCAAAAGGCCTTTGGAGTGCCGATCAAGATTTTCAATGAGGATGATGTTCGAACCATGTTGAATTGCGCACACAGTTATGGGTTTAAATCTTGTGGAGAAATCAATTTAGAGTGCGATGAGCAAGTCGTGCATTGGAAGCAGTTCAACCTTCGATATACCTTCCTCTGTTTTGCCTTGCAAAAACCCTCATGAGTCATTTTAAACCCTCTTGTTAAATTTCGTTTTCTGATTATCGTGTGACACTGTCAATGCTCACGTGAACTGGACGCACTCTCTCTACGGTTGCGAGTGACGTGTGAACGTGTTTCCCGCCTGAACGGTCATATCTCGAAACCTAACATTTATCGCTATATAATATAGACTGTATAGAAACGTTTTGTGCAGGATAAATTCGAAGTGTGCACAACTGAAGTGAATGGAGGTGAACGTAATTGGTAGGTTGGATATTGTTCCTTTCATTCGTTCTTTTGTCGATATTAATCATCGTTAAGCGAAATAGTTTTCTGCTCACAATATGGTCGTTCGCGTTTTTGCTTTTTATATTGGAACTCGTCTTTATGGTTGGAGACTACGTAATTCCGAAACCCCAATCGAAGTTTTCGTCATCCGTGCCCTATAAGGAGAAAGATTCAGTACTGACATTTTGGCACAAACCGAATACACGTACACTGAGTTCATCGTATACGGATATGACGGTAATATTTGAAAACGTTCCATATAAATTCGATCCTAAAGGCAGGAGAAATTCGATATCGATAGAAGGTCAGCCGTCTAAGCATGCCCTGTTTTTTGGCGGCTCTTTTACCTTCGGCTCGGGTGTTGCGCAAGACCAAACATTGCCATCTAATTTTCAACGAAATTCGAGTGATCTATACCATTCATACAACTATGGTGGAGATGGATTCGGACCAGGAGCGATGTTTGTTCAATTGGATCGTGATGAGTTATTTGACGACATTACCCTCACCAAAGGAATTGCGGTGTATTCATTTATCGCCGCACATTTGACGAGATCGACCGCGTATGAGCTGGAGTACTATCGTATTACTTATGAAAACCCATTTTTCTTTATTGATGAACAAAATGGTCAATTGCACGGACCAATGGCCTACAGTCGGAAAGACGATCTTCGTCGGACTTTCTATGTATATCGAAATCTATGGAAACATTCGTACTTGTTTCGATTTGTTGCAGGGAAAATGAATCCGACGTACATATCAAAGGATCGTGCAATGAGAACAACGGTCAAAATACTTATTGAATCGAAGGACAAATACAAGCGACGATTTGATGGGGATTTCTATGTGCTTCTCTGGCCTCGCCGCAATGATCTTTTAGATATCCAAACCAAAGCGGTGATGATTCAATTGCTCGCTGAAGAGGATATTCAGGTTATTGATGTTCCGCCTATGCAAGACGAACGCACGGCAATTCTTCATCAGCTTGATCCGCATCCGAGTGCAAAAGAATATCAGTGGGTTGCTCAACATCTTTATGAGAACATACGGTGATGTGGTTTCTGTCCTGCTGCCTCGCGCCATATCAATTGTGACCTGGGACCGCAATCTTCGCTGTACGTTTGGACATCGTTCTCCATTCATTATCGAAGAACATTTCTTTGTGTTGTCCAATCGGTGATCATTCAATGTTAATCTTTGGTTGATCATCTCTGTTTCCTGTAACGGCGTCAGATGGAAGAGCTAAAGTGGTTTTATTTGAAAACAGTACATGATTCATGAGAATTTTGATTATTTCCAGAAGTTTTCCAAATGATTTTCATACGAAAGTACATGGTGCCTTTCAACGATTACGTATGTTTGTTGATAGCGCAAAAGAAATGGCCGAGATTGATCTGTTATTTTATGTATCTCCAGAATTTGCTCTTGATGTCTCGTATGTAAAAGACATTCAACAGTCGTTCTTGGAGTATTGGAACGTCAGGCTCACCCTATTTCTTTGTCCAAGTCGGAAATATCATGCTGCATCGACTCAGACAGGAAAGTTGCTTAATTATCTTAGGGAGAGCCTAGGGTTTTTTAATCAACCTGGATATTATGAGATAAGTGGTCAGCAGCAAGTTGACGCATTTGAGGCCTGTTTGAACCGAAGCCCAGATGCCATTATCGTTGACCGCTTACAGGCAATGTGTCCGTTATTGAAGTCAACGCGCATGTTACCTCCCGTTTTTTTGAATCTCGATGATATTGATCATGTGGCATTGATTCGCACCGCACGGAGCAAGCCATTATGGCGTTCACGATTTCTTCTGTATCTGCGTATTCCCATGGTCGTATGGGCTGAGCGTCAAGCCATACGATTGTCTCGTCACACGTTTGTCTGTTCGGATGTAGACCGTCGCTATCTTCGACAATATTGGCGTTTGCCAAATGTCGTAACGATCCCCAATGCAGTCACGATGCCAACACTGTATCCGTTGGCAGATGAACCGACGCTGTTATTCATCGGCTCCTACACGTATTGGCCAAACATTGAGGCTGCGGAGTTTTTGCTCGAGCATATTTGGCCTCACGTTCAAAAAGAAATGCCTCATGCGCAGTTGATCATTGCCGGAGCGAATCCAGAACGAGTGAATGGGTATACCTCGCATGGAGCGAATATTGAGTTTCCTGGATTTGTTGAAGACTTAGAAGGTCTATACCGGAGGAGCCGGGTCGTGTGTGCCCCTATTTTAACTGGTGCAGGGACCCGAGTGAAAATTGTCGAGGCGGCGGCCTATGGGAAACCAATAGTGGCAACCCGCATCGGAGCAGAAGGGATTGAGCTGTGCGATGGTCGCGATATTCTGCTCCGAGATACGGCTGCGTCAATTGCTGAAGGGTGTTTAACGTTATTACGAGATAAGACGTTAAGTGATCAACTTGGGGCCAACGCCAGAGCGCAGGCGGTTCGGTGTTATGATCGTTCCCACGTGATGCACCGGATCCGATCGTATCTTGCTCAGAACGACGAGGATGCGGGTTAACGTGTGGGACGCGGGAAGTAGGATGGTAAAGAGAATTTCGTGTAGTGTGCAAGGGGAAAAGTTGACATCTGCCGTTGATCGGAGTTTGAAAGAGAATACCAAATTCTGTGGATTAGTTTAATCATTGCGTACTTGTTGCGGTGTGTGATCTGCTTTCTTTTGAATTGCTGCCAGAAATTGTTGGATGCGTTGATGATAGAGCCGTTTGTATCCTTTCCTAGAAAACGACTGAACCTGAAGACCAAAATTTTTTGAATCACCATTCAATAATGATGTGATTTTGTGTTGTATGAATGGGAAATAGTGACTGCCATCGTAGGTCGTGGCCGGGTTGCTTGTTATGGTGCTGGGAATAGAAAAGTCATACAAGGCATCAAAGGATTGTGAGAGGGTATAGACTGCATCCAGAAAAAAGTTGAGTTCTTCATCTGTTTTTGATGCAGTTTCCCAAGATGAAATAGGAGGAATATAGCCAGTCACTGTCGCATCAGGAAAAAGGTTTTGCAGTTCCAGATAATCCTGTACTGCCTTGTGTCTGGCTGTATGCTCATTTGTCGAAATGCTTGGTGTGTACTGTGGAGGATTTTTCACGACCGTTCCTATGAAGTCGTGATTGTAGATTTTCGGATTATACTCATCATGGAACAGTAGTCGAATGGTCATCGAGAGGGCGTCGAGTGACATATAGCTGTAGAGCATATTTGGAGGAAGAGACTGAACTTGAATGAAATCAGGAATGTTAAGTGGGGCTTGTAGGTTAATGAAATTAAAATCATCGATGCCCAGAATCAGATAATCTGGGATTTCCCCTCTTGTTTTTAGCCATTTGGCAAATGCGATAAACTCTTCGATACGTCCGCCAGAAAAAGAAAAGTTAAAGCATCGATACGGTTCCTTCAAGAGGGATTCATCGAGGAGTGTGGTTCTTGAACTTCCAAAGATTATGCAATTGTACTCTTGTTGAGGATAATGCTTTAGATATTGATTCGTTTTAGAAAGTCGTTCATCGAACATATAGTTGAGGCCGTCGAGCTGATTGCCCTGGAGATACCATAGTGGATCAAAGAAAATGTTGAGGGAGAATACGGTCCCACAAATGGCAAGAGAACTTCCCAAGAACATAAGCATATACTTCAGGTGCCGTTTCATTTACATGTTCTCGGTCATGTCAGAAGTTTCACGTCCATCTCGCGGAAAATAACCGGCTTCACAAGAACGGTGTTTGACTTCATGTTTTAGAATTGAAAATAGAGAAATTCTGTTGCTGTACCTAATCCGAGAAACGAGAGGCCAAAGAGAAGGCCAATTCCAGCTGCCCAAGTGGGAGAACCATGCCAAGCGATTCGAGTTGAAGGTGGGTCATGATGTATGACAGGGTTGTAGTGGTGTAAGATTTGTGCCACGTTTGGCGTTAGCCAGACGATGCCTCCGGCGATCAACAAAGTAAGTGTCCCGCGAAAAGCCCAGGGAGCCGTATTATGAGGAAACATACCATCAAAGACGATCCATTGAGCTGGCACCCATATTTCGTACCCATCAATGGCATGTCCCAAAAGGCGAGGCAGTGAGATCCCATGGATGCCAGCCATTGACTGCCAGAGACTGACAGCTGTCTCAAGATTCTCAGCACGAAATACAACCCAGGCTAAGGCAATCATCAAAAACGTCAATGTTTGTGAACAGATTTTCCCAATTCGTGAAGGTTTGATGAAACGAGCGAATGCATATCGTTGATACACTTGGTGCCATGCATGATTGGATGCTAGAAAGAGTCCATGGAGTGCTCCCCAAAGGATGAATGTCCAACCGGCTCCATGCCATAAGCCGCCGAGTAGCATTGTGATGAAGAGGTTGCGGTATTGGCAGAGCGTACCTTGACGATTGCCCCCAAGGGGGAAATACAGATAGTCTCGTAAGAATCGTGAGAGCGTGATATGCCATCGACGCCAAAAATCGATGATATTGACCGATTTGTAAGGTGAGTTGAAATTCAATGGCAAGCGAATTCCGAGCATTCGTCCAAGGCCAATGGCCATATCTGAATAGCCGGAGAAGTCAAAATAGAGTTGAAATGTGTAGGCGAGCGAACCACCCCAGGCTTCGAAAAATGTGAGTGTGACACCTTGTTCAGCTGCAGAAAAAACGGGAGAGGCATACCCGGCCAGCGTATCCGCGAGGATGACTTTCTTAAATAGCCCCAATGTGAATATTGTGAGGCCAACGGAAAGATTTTCTGGATTGAATGTGAATATTGCTCGTTGTGCAAACTGAGGCAGTATTTCTTTATGATGGACAATCGGTCCAGCGATTAATTGAGGGAAAAAAGTGACAAACAAACAATACTGCAAAAAACTATTATTCGTGGTTTCGCCTCGATAGGCGTCCACGAGATAGGCTATTTGCTGAAATGTAAAAAACGATATGCCTAAGGGGAGGATGATGTGATCGAGAGAATAGTGTGATCCCAAGGTAACATTCATATTTTCCAGGAAAAAGTTCGCATACTTAAAGTATCCTATCAGGATTAAATTAAGAGTGATCCCAGTTCCAAGCAGTAACATCGATGGATTATGGACTTGTTGGCGACTCAATGTTTTCCCAATTGAATAATTCATAATGATTGAGCCAATGATGATGAAAAGATAGGCTGGATTCCACCACCCGTAAAAGAACAGCGATGCCGCAACAAGCCAGGCGAGGGCAAGTCGATTTTGACCATGTCCCCCCAACAAATAAAAGGTAATGACGGTAATGGGCAGGAAGAGAAAGATGAAAATATATGAATTGAAAAGCATAAAGTGTTGGGGATGAGTCGAAGGGTATTTACCTAACCGTTTGTAGTATATTTTGACAGAATTAGTGTCGCAAATATTGCCATAATCCCATGGACAAAACACATGGGACTTTAACAGCATTACAGAGATTCCTGCATGGTGCGTAATTCGTCTTGGCTGGCGGAGCGGTAAGGTGAAATGAAACAGTAGCCAGACTTAACGCACTGCGTGAATCAAGAATTATAAAAAAGTGGGGGAGTGATGAATGCACTGAGGCGTCTGTATGGAAAATTGCAAAAACGTTTTGTGCGACCAATTATTGATGAATTATATCGAAATGCTGAATTGAGTTTTAGAAGCGATGAAGCTGCAGCGCAAAAAGTTTTGATGAATCAGTATCGATTGCAAGCGTTCCACGGAAGGGACCATTTGCCAAACTTAAAAGACGTCGGGTTCCGGAAATATTCACAATTTGAAGAAGATGGAATATTACTATACATATTTTCCCTTATTCCTCCCATCAATAGAAAATGTGTGGAAATTTGCGCTGCCTATGGCCGACAATGTAATACAGCGAATTTGATTATTAATCATGGCTGGTGGGGATATTTATTTGATGGAGATGAAAATCATGTCAATGCCGGAAAAGAGTTTTTTTCCAAAAATAAGGACACATTTTTATATCCGCCTCGCTATACCACTGCATGGATCACAGCTGAAAATGTAAACGAAGTTATCGAACGTTCTGGTGCAAAAGGTGCCATTGATCTATTGAGCCTTGATGTCGATGGCGTAGATTATTGGATTTGGAAAGCTATTGCTGTGGTTGAGCCACAAGTCGTGGTGTGTGAAACAGCCAATCCTATCCCACCCGACAAGGCATGGACAGTACCCTATGACCCAACGTTTGTTTGTGAGTCTGAGAATTATCGTGGAGCATCATTGGCGGCGATGTGCAAACTTGGCAAAGAAAAGGGATATCGCTTAATTGGTGCTCACAGATTTGGATTTAATGCATTTTTTATGAAAAACGGTGTCGGAGAAGAATTTTTCCCAGAAGTGACGGTCGAGTCCTGCGTCGATGATCCGTATAGTCAATTGGCTCGAACAGAGCGATGGCCGAACGCAAAGCTATTTACGTGGTACGAGGTGTAACGCACAGTTCCAATGAGTCTCTTGATCCAACCCCTTGAAACCCAAGCAAGAATCATAGAGAGGGTGGTAGAAGACGGATGATTGCTGAAAAACTTAATGCGATTTTTTTTGGTCTATAGGCCTAAATTCTCATGATTATTGTTTCAGAACTGGTCTTCAGTGATGGTGGGCATGTTCCCTTCAATGCTGGATTGTTAACCATTGTCCGGACCGCTTTCCCACTTGAGTCCGTGTGTTTCGTCGGAGCTTCGGAGCATATACATGAGCTGAAGAAACAAGTTGGTGAAGAACTATCCAGGTCGATTGTTTGGCAAGAATTGGCACTTCTTCCAGCAGATGCATCCTATTTTACGAGATTCATTCGAGAGTTTAAGGTTCTACAGCCCATATTTCAAATTAATCGTGACGGGCCAGCAGATCTGTTACTTGTTACTCATGCAAAGCCCGCAACGCTTGTTGTCCTGAAATTGTTGAAGCGTTTTCGATATGGCGATGTCAACATACAGTTCGTCTTGCATGGATATCTAGGAGGAGTGATTGGGCCACGTCATCGACATCCAATTCGTCGATTTCAGGAAATGAACACAGCCTTTACCCTTCTGGGAAATGAGCATCTTCAATATATCGTACTCGAAAAAAGTTTACGGACGGTTCTCATAAAAAATATTCCCATCCTCGAGAAACGAGTCCATGTGCTTCCCCATCCTTTACCTCCTCACGAGGTTGAATTACGTCCTGATACCCTACGGCCGCCGGTCCATTTTGGGTTTTTAGGGCTCGCGAATGAATCGAAAGGGTTTCCTGTGTTCGTGAAACTTGCTCAGGATACTGTTGAGCAATATGGGGATCAAGCAGAGTTTCATGCGATAGGCCGGGTTCCCTCAGACGGATCTGTTGATGGCAAGATAGAGGCATTGGTCACGAAGCCAGGGGTCGAGCGATTGAGCAGGAAAACGTATATTCATAAGGTGAGTCGGCTGCATTTTATCATTTTTCCGTATGTGGCCAAACATTACCAACTGACGGCAAGTGGGACGTTACTGGATGCTTTAGCATGGGCAAAACCGTTGATAGCCAGAAGAATTGAATTATTCGAAAACATGTTTTGCGAATTCGGTGATATTGGATATTTGTTTAGTACGGATTTGGAATTGAAATCTATTGTTGAGCGTATCGTGCAGGAAATGGACCTTGATCGTTATCATCAGCAGGTTCTTAATATTCAACGCGCACGATGCTCTAGGGATCCCAAGGTTCTCTCTGTTGATTATCAAAAAATTTGTCAAGAAATACGAGGCTGATTCTTTGTCACTGAAAATGTGTCTTGTGAACAATCTTCCAATCCGAATAGCTCAGATCCCAATTGCCCTCCTTCTCGGACATTTCAGATCGTACAATATTCTAGGAAGCAACAGTGAAAAAGTTAATCGTATTGTTCGTGGAACGTCGTTGTGAGAAAGTCAGTACTCATGATTGCCTATTTTTTCCCTCCAGAAGGAAATGCCGGTAGCTATCGACCTCTTCGATTTGTCCGATCATTGTCTCAGATGAAATGGGATGTCTGCATCGTGTCAGCCGATCCTTATTGTTATGAACGATATGATCGAGGGCTTCTTTCGCTGGTTCCTCAGGAGATACATGTGAGTCGTGTGCGCGGACGCAATATCTGGCATGCGATCCAGGCTTGGAGGGGGCAGCGATTACAGGCTATGCTTTCAAAGGGCTCGTCAGGACTGTCAGAGAAAGTCTCTGCGATACATAACGCTCCATTTCGTTCACGAGTTCGCGAAGTACTCAGGAAGGTTGAAGCGTGTTATTACTTGCCCGATATGGCACGACCTTGGATTCGCCCAGCGGTGAAGTCTGCAGTACGCTTATGTGCCTCACGACATTCTAACGTGATTTGGGCGACGGTGGGTCCATTGTCATCAGGTCTTGTCGCTTTACAGGTATCAGAGAAGACTGGGATTCCTTATGTGTTGGATTTTCGCGATCCGTGGGGGCTGAATTATTATTCGACTGAACTTATACGGCCAAAACTTGTGAGCCATTTTTTTCGTCGGACAATGTATCGATTGCTACAACGAGCCCAAGCTGTTGTCTTTCTCTTTGATACCGTTGCCGAGTGTTTTCAGCGGGTCTACCCAGGAGCAGTGGATGATTCCAGAATTCATATCATTCCAAATGGATACGATGGCGCCATTGATGATTTTGAGACTCCTCAAGGTGAAAGATGTACGATCTTATATACTGGAACGTTAACGACCTATCGTTATGACACATTCTTACAGGCCTTGTCTCTTCTGAAGAAAACCTCTCCGTTTCAGGCGAACCAAATCCATGTGATGTTTGTTGGTGAGGGGACCGTTGCACTTCAAGATAAGGTGGCCACCCTTGGACTTTCTGATATCGTGACGATGAGGCCTTCAACGTCCTATGCCGAGATTCTTTGTCTCCAGAAAAATGCTCATGCCTTTCTTATTCTGGGACGCGAATCGAATAGGAAAGGGCATGAGCTGGTGGCTGGAGCCAAATTGTTCGGATATCTCAAAGCTAGACGACCGATTATTGGCATTCTCCCACACGATGAAACCCGTAAAATACTCGATCATGTTGGTGTATCTACACTTGCGGATGTCGACTCACCTAACGAAATTCTTAGAGTTATTCAGCAGGTATTCGACTCGTGGGAAGCTGGGACGTTAGACGCACTTCTTCCAAGTGGAGCTACTTGTGAAAATTATTCTGCCGAAAGTCAAACCTTAGCACTGATCAGGGCCTTGAACGGAGAGATGGCGGAAACACCGTTTCGGTCTGGTACGGTGAGTCCGCCTCCGAGTTTAGCGGAAGACTTTTAGCCCTTTAATTTTTGAACAATGCAGATGTTCTTGGAACTATCAAGAAAGTATCGACGCAGAGGAAACTGTTGAGAAATAGAGCTTCCTCCGAATATATGCTAACGTCGTTTTTCATTCCGAAGCGTGAGATTGATTTTTTTCTCCTAAGGTTAATGTTTGGACTCAAGACAGGCATGTGGTCATGCGTTGCATAAGATGGTGAAGTCGATTGATATGAAACACATCTGACAATACGTGTTGTTTTCAGTGTCCTCAGGTGGTTTCCAGTTCTTTAATTTTCAATGTCAAGAAAATATCGAATCGAATGACTGTGAAAAACAGCGTTCTCGTGAACATAGGAATCTTTGTATGCACCATGATTGTTCTTTGCGTCATACTTGAAGCTGGGTTAGCGATTGTTGGAATAAACACGAAGTCAAATATCCGTTTTGTTGAAGATAAAGGCACAACCTTTGTCCCACATGCCTACTATCGACACACAAAGGAAGGGTTCTCAGAAGGGTACTTTAATGCGCATGGATTCCGAGACTATGAACGAACCTATCAGAAGCCAGAGGAAACCTTTCGAATCTTGATTTTGGGAGATTCTTATACTGAAGCCTTACAAGTCTCGCTTGAAAAAACTTTCCCCGCACTTCTAGAAAAAAAACTCAACGACACGATACTGTCTCCAAAATTTGAAGTCCTAAACCTCGGTCAATCTGGTTTTGGCACGGCTGATGCTTACATGAGGTATTTGAATTTTGGTGTTCAATATTCCCCTGATTTAGTCATTTTGGCGTTCTTAACCGGTAACGATTTTCGGAATAATTCCAAATTTTTAAATGAAGAGAGCTTAGCCTTCTATTTTGTTTTTGATGAGAATAAAGAACTTGCCTTGGATCGCTCTCTCTTTGATGAGTATCGCAACAGTATGACCTTACCCAAAAGACTTTTTCAAAGTCTGAAGCGGCATTCATATCTCGCTAGCCTGCTTTCCGAAAGGCTATTCCTTTGGGAACAGCAATTACAGAAGTATTCCATCAGTGACCATGCAAAGAACAATATGACTAAGGCAACGGGGACATTACAAGATTTTTCTGACCTGAACATCTATTTCCCCAAGCTCAGGCCTCATTGGCAAGAAGCTTTTGATATTACCGCAGGCGTGATTCTCAAATTTAGGGATTCCGTAAGGCAGCACGGGAGTGATTTTCTTCTTGTTACGCTCTCCAATCCTGAGCAAGTTCATGGAGAGATTCAGCAAGACCTTGTGCAACGCTATGATGTGACATTTGATTTTGGACAGCCGGATACATTTCTTGAGAAATTTTCTCAGCGTAACGAAATCATGTTTCTGGGACTTATGCCTGTACTAAAAGAGTACTATCATAAAACAGGCAACTATCTCCATGGTTTTGGCTCTACTTTAGGTCGGGGCCATTGGAACGAAAATGGTCATAAGGTCGCAGCTGAGACAATTTTTAAATTTTTACATAAGCAAAGGCTTGTGCCTCTTTCCGCGAAATAACCCTGACCATGAAAAGTTTCAGTCTGGGCGGTTACCTACTTTTCTGGTGTGACGCTCTCAACTTGACATCATTGTGAGTGATTCCCTGAACTGGAACGAGTGACTGGAGAACACAATAAATGAAAATGGTGATCGTGAATGATATGGTCTATCGATATGCCGACAATGATCCGACTGCTGTGGGTGGGTCAGAACGTTATCAGTGGCTACTCGCTCGTGCACTCGTTTCTGCGGGATGGTGTGTGACGGTCGGGGTACACACCGAATTGCCATATAAAGAGTCTCGAGAAATTGACGGGGTCAAATTTATCGGAATTGGAAATGGTAATACGCTATTGGCCTGGTATAAGTTTTTACGGTGGGAACGTCCAGATTGGTGGCAGTGGCAGTGTTCAAGTCATTGGTTGGGACCAGCGGGCATTATGGCAAAGCTCTCACGAGTCCGTCTCATCTTTTCTGCAATGCATGATCGAGACGTCCAGCCTCGAACGGCCTTGTCAAGACGTTCTCGCTGGTGGATGTTGTATGCATGGGGACTGTTATGGGCGGACAGGATTTTCGTACAGCATCAAGGACAACTGGCTGGGCTTGATCCGAAGTTACAATCAAAAGCCTTTTTGTTGCCTGGCATTGTTCAGCTGATACATAGGGCGACCGGAGATCATGTGAATCGCGAACCCTATGTCGCGTGGGTTGGAGTACTACGTGAGGTCAAACGACCGGATCTGCTTCTCGAGATTGCGAAGCAAATTCCTCATATTCATTTTGTCGTCTGTGGTGGTCCGACGGCTCATCGAACCAGTCCAGGTTATTGTGAAAGAATCATACGTGAACTGGGGAGTCTTCACAATGTTGAATATTTAGGGCATGTTCCGCCTGAAGATGCGCTAGGCGTGATAGCAGGAGCTTCGATCTTACTCTCTACGTCTGATGAAGAAGGATTCCCGAGTGTCTTTCTTGAAGCGTGGTCATTCGGTACCCCGACGGTGAGTTTGAACATTGACCCTGATGGTATTATCCAGCACAAGGGACTCGGCACACTCG
Source organism: Candidatus Nitrospira salsa (assembly GCF_965152625.1). NCBI lineage: Bacteria > Pseudomonadati > Nitrospirota > Nitrospiria > Nitrospirales > Nitrospiraceae > Nitrospira > Candidatus Nitrospira salsa. The sequence goes on along the minus strand of NZ_CBCUCO010000005.1, from coordinate 455,050 downwards.
CAGGTAATGTCAATAAGGCGATAGCCGACATTGAATTTCTTATGAAGACTCCAGAAGTTTGCAAGAAAATGGCGATTCGAGCACAGCAACATGTGTCTGAAGGGCATTGCGAAACTGCGGCCGTTCGAGCGTTTGAACATGGACTTGGAAGTGCTAGCAGGTAAACAATTCTCGTATCTTGTTTGCAAGAGATCAAGAATGTTTTTACCTACGTCTCTGTATTCAATGCTAAGTTGCCAATCCTGGCTCGTGACTTTGGTGTTTCCCGAGATCTTGGGATATGGTTATAAAAGAGTTTGTGATATGTATGGTGAAGGCAAAACCCTCACTCTAGTAGGTGCGCGCTAGCCAGAAGCTTTAATATTATTTATAAACGAACAACTTCAGAACAAACTTCCTGATTATGATCAATGGTGGGCGTTGGCTGCATCCCATGTCATAAAAAACCATTGCATGTCTGCCGAATGTCTGATTAGAACGCAACGCTCAAAGTGACCTTTCCTTTCATGTTTACTCCCAGTCAGGACGAGCCATTGAGGAAGTGTTGTTTCGAGCTGTTGATTGAATTGAGGAATTCTCTAGACGTTGGTGTTGCTCTAGGCTTCAATTAATGCCGAGGTTTTTGGTGAATGATTTGTGGATATTGACTGACTGTATTCGAATTTAAGTTAGTCAAATGGGGGATATGTGAACGTGTCACATCTACGGTAAACTACGTGTAAGTTGGCGTTCTGGGAAAGTCGGAAGACCGGCATGGCCACTTTACTACTGCTTGCGTATTTTCATGACCAAGACCCTTAGCCAGAATCACACTCTACGGACTCCGTCTTATCTTATTGAGTATGCATTCTATGGTCTTCAATTCTATTTGATGCTGGGTGAAGTTCTGGGACTGTCTATTCCCTTTCTTGGCGCAGGTGTCTTAGTCGTGCTCGTTACTCTCTCTTTTATGCACGCAGGTGCGCGTGGGATGGGTCTCATTAGACCGATCGCGCCTGCTCTAACCTGTGCACTTTCCACAATTTTCCTACAATTGGTGATCCATGAAGAATCAATTTCCAACGGTATGATGCGATCATATGTCACCTGGGCTTGGTCGCTTGTTGTGATTCAGATGTTATTGTTACGACCACAGTTTTTTCATCGTTTTGCATGGGTTTCTTTTTTCCTTGCCTGTGGAACGCTTCCATTTATTAAAGTCTACGTGAGTACGGGGGAGTTGACGCGAATAGGAACAACGTCTGGAGTTGGATTAGCCAATCCAAATGCGTTTGCCATGTGGTTTGGGTTTTGTTACGTGTATTTCCTAGTCTTAGGCTTAGAAACCAAAAACTATCTCGTGCGTGTGGTCTCCTGGTCAGCGGCATTATTGTCTTGTTATTTTGTCGCCGCTACCGTCAGTCGCGGTCCGCTTTTAGGTATAGCGATTGCCAGTGCCTTTGCGTTCAAAAACGTTCTCAAGCGAAGTTTTCTTCCGATAATTATCTTTCTTGTCTGTCTATGGTGTATTTATATGTCAGGGATTGCAGATGAACTCATCGGGTATTATCTTGAACGGGGGACAGAGGAAAGCGGTCGCACGTATCTGTGGTCTGTTGCACTTGAACGTATGTGGGAGTCCTGGTGGGTCGGGGTCGGGATTTCGGATGCGGTCATCGAACTGCCGGGTTCAGGGTACAAGACGAATCCCCACAATGGCCTTTTGTTTATTGGCCTGGCCTCAGGAGTCATTCCCTTATGGTTCTTTATCACGTACATTGTTCGTGTCATTCGCGGAGCGTTGGCCTCTAGCCATTCCCGTACTCAATACACAGCATTTGTGTTCCCTTTAACAGTTTTTGCATTACTTGAGGTCATGATTATTGGTCAAGCGTTTATGTCCGTTTGGCATATCGTGGTCTTCGCCATGGCAATATCATGTTGTTCGAACCCTGTAGTACGTCAAGAATCGTAATTTGAAGGCCATCTGATTTTCCCAAAGAGGCCAACCCGATTCGTGTGTGACAGGCATGTATGTTAATCCAACGTAACGTGTGAAAATGGGAATGGCGACTCCTACGGATGAGATGAGTATTTTGGCATTACACCAGAAGGTAGATCTTGAAGAAGGTTCTGAGGCGAGAAGCAAGATTCTCTATCTCATTGGTCAATTGGGGGCTGGAGGGTCAGAGCGGCAATTGTATTATTTACTTCAGGAAGTAGATAGGCAACACTGCGTTCCGACCGTTGTCGTCTGGAACTATAACGAGCAGGATACCTATGTGTCTCGAATTCGTTCATTAGGCATAGATATATGTGAGGTTCCTCATTCGTCTAACCCTATGAAGAAACTTCTTGCGTTCCTTCGCTTAGCCAAAAAGCTTCAACCTGATGTGGTTCATTCCTTCACGTTTCACACGAATTTTTCAGCTTTCTGTGGTGCGCTGATTGCCTCTTCAGTGGCTGTTGGCTCACTACGTGGGGATTTTCCAAAGACGTTATACGATACAGGGGTGATCCAAGGGCGGTTATGTTTACGATTTCCGCGAGTCCAACTTTGTAACAGCAGTATCGTCGCCGATAAGGTCAGGCAGTGGGGGGGGATCTTTGCTCCCAGACGGCAAGTCGTAGTCCGAAATGGATTAGATTTCTCGTTATTTACATATTGTGCTTTGCCTGCCTCTCAACGGGTAGAAATCCTGGCTGTTGGATCACTTTTACCTCATAAGCGGTGGGATCGTCTTATTGACGCGGCGGCTGAATTGAAGAGGCGCGGATACGATTTTCTTATACGTATTGCTGGGGATGGTCCGCTTTATGGTCTTCTGAGTCAACAGATACAAATGTTGGAGGTAACAGACTGTGTGGCCTTACTTGGACATTGTGAGCATATATCAGACTTGCTAGCTAGCTCGAGCTTTCTTGTCCATACTTCAGAGACTGAAGGCCTTCCGAATGCCATTATTGAGGCCATGGCCTGTGGTCGGGCTATCGTGACGACTGATGTCGGAGAAGTGTCACATCTTATGGAAAATGGGGAAAATGGATTTGTTGTCGAGAAAGATGATCGAGAAGGATTAGTTGCTCGAATGGCCATATTGCTCACCGACGCTGAACTCCGTGAGCGTATGGGAAAAGCCAATCATGTCATCGCTAAACAAGCGTTTGGGTTGACTCGACATGTCGATGAAACTTTTGACGCGTATCGCGCGGCGGGCTGGACGAATAGTAAGCCGATGCGACGTGACTGAGTTGTGTGAGCCTTGTGGATACGATGTAGGAGTTAGCTGATCCGTCCTCCCTGGTTAACTTCAGCACAATTATCTGAAACTTTATTTATGTAAATATGCAAGTATAGCTATGTGTGCCAATTGACGAATTCACTTTCTCTCACTGAGGGATAAGCAATTTTCGACAATCCTCATTTATTCAATGTTCCTGCCATCTATCTCTTGACGACTTATATCACGTAGAGGTTCTTTATGCGTATCCTTGCTATCACGAATATGTACCCTAGCGCTGAATATCCATCTTCAGGTCTGTTTATTCAGCAGCAAATTAAAGGGCTCCGAAATATTGGGGTTGACGTTGATCTCCTTATCGTGGATCGTCTGGAAAAAGGCAAACACGCCTATTGGGGATTAGGTCCTCAGATTCGCGATAAAATCAAAGAAGTGAGTCCTCGTTTGGTGCATTGTATGTATGGTGGTGTGATGGCTGACATTGTTACACGCACTATTTCTGATACGCCTGTTGTTGTCACGTTTCATGGATCCGACTTGCTTGGAGAGAATTTGTCTGGCCTTTTGAGGAAATGGTACTCCAGATATGGAGTCTGGTGTTCCAAGCGAGCAGCACAACGGTCAAGCGGAATCGTTTTGGTCTCATCGGTCCTGCAAGAAGTTCTGCCTGTCAACGTTGATCGGTCTAAAATCAGAACGATTCCTTGTGGGATCGACGTCGAACTTTTCAAGCCCATGAATCGAGACGTGTGTCGGCAACAACTTGGATGGGATCATGATGTTTTCCACATTCTATTCCAGAATTCCAGAGATCCAGTTAAGCAACCTGCGCTCGCATACGCATCCGTTAAGGCGCTCGAACAACTCGGAGTCAAAGCGCAATTACACGAATTGCGAAACATCCCCTACCGTGATGTACCCATTTGGTTGAATGCGAGTGGAGTATTATTGCTCACTTCGTTACATGAAGGCTCTCCAACTATTGTCAAAGAATCCCTGGCGTGTAATGTTCCAATTGTTTCGGTGGATGTGGGAGACGTCGCTGAACGAATACATGGAATTGATGGATGTTATTTGGCAAAATCTTCTCCTGGTGATCTTGCGGCTAAGCTCGCTCTCGTTCATGCTGGCATACGGAGCCATCAAGGACGAGAAAAAATTAAGGAACTTTCACTCGATCACGTGGCGCTGCGTCTTGTGCAATTCTATGCTGAGTTACAATGATTGAATCGTACAATGTGTGGGATGAATCATGATTGACTCTATTTATCCTTTGAGACCGTTGAGCTCTGGTTTGATACCGTCTTGGCGTTGAGGGGAGCGGCACAATCGAAACAGGTAAAAAGTGAGATGGAGTTGTGCTAGGTGGTGATTGAATCCCCGTTGCCTCTGTGCAACGAGGATTCATTGATGCTGGAATCAGAATTGATTGAGGGCTCTCTTAGTTTTCGTTTAGTTTTAAGATTACACTTTTGGGGCTTGCTGGAGGTTCATTATCAGTTGAAACCTGAGGAAATTCAAATGCTCCAATGTCAGGTCCCGTTCCAATGTTACGTTTGATGCCATCGTAATCCGTCGTGACTTCATTGATGGTAGAGGCATTATCAATAGCTGGGCTACCTTCTTGAAGCCGAAAATCATTGGCTTCTTTATTCACGAACTCTGGATTGGTACTTAGATTGTGTGACAACACGGTTCCTGACTGATCCCCAGGGGATAAGTAGATGTCTTCGGTTGTATTCTGGTATACAATATTATTTCCGATTGTGGCGTTTTTGAAGTTGTTTCCCACATAAATGCCGTATCCTTCATTTTTGTACACGGTGTTATTGTACGCTCGAGTCGTTTGGCTATTTCCCAATCCGCTAATATAGATACCGTAGTGTTTGTTTGCAAACGCGATATTATTATACAAAAGTGCGTTTGAAGATCGGTATGTTGTGCAAAAGCCAGAAAAGTTTTCGTAAGCCGTGTTGTTGTATACCTGATTGCCAGTCCCTGCGCTGACGAGTACCCCACATCCCCACTTACCAGAGGTGTTATTGTGGTGTGCAACGTTGTGTCGGATCGTATTATGGTCAGCGGTATTAATCGTACTTCGATAAATGTGGACTCCAAATCCGACGTTATGATGGATGTCCGATTTTTCAATGATATTATGAGCTGTTTCAATATAGAGTCCGTGATCAAAATATGTTGAACCGTTGTGATGGATGTTCATATTAATAAACTCATGGTAGGTATTATGCGGGGCGGTCTGTGGGCTTGCGCAACCACTACAGATTGACACCAATATTCCGCTATCTGTAGCGTTTTTCACTTCAGTATTTTTCACACGTATATATCGAGAATTGTCACTGAATTTAAATCCGTGCTTCGCCTGACTATTTCCGTCGACGGTAAATCCGTCGATGATGAGATATTTAGCTTGTCCGTCCTTAACCCAAAAAAATGTCTGTCCCCCTGGGGGATATATGGTCACCGTATCACCGGGGTTTGCTGCGACGGTGACTGGATTGTTCCAGGATGTTCCATTGGGAATTTTTGTAGACCAACTCAAGATTGACTCATAATACGTCCCAGCTTTAACGTAGAGGGTATCGCCGGCAACCAGTTTACTCACTCCGTGTTTAATGTTTCGGAATGGTGACGCTTGAGTCCCAGAACTCGAGTCATTTCCTGTCTTGGCAACATAATATGTTGCGGCGTCACTTATTGTTGGTGTGCTGGTTATTAATGTAGATACTAACCCAATGAAGAAAAATATCGTAGTTCTGACACATATTGAGCCTATCATGACTTCCCTCCACAGCTTTTAAGAATTAAGTATACAAGAAATGTGTGGCTATGGTCTTATCGGTAAAGAGAAATGAAACTAAAGGATGTGTTTTAGAGACGGAAATACCTTGTAGGATTCTTCTTGAAGTCGATGGAATCTCTACAGGACTAAGCTAAGCGCAATAGTTCTGAGGGTTTGTGTTCATGGCTGGTCCAGGTTTGGAGAGTGACAACTAGGTGGAGAAAAGTGCAGTCTGAGTCCTCCCTCCTTTGTCTATTGGAGGGAGGTTTCAGGTTTTGATGAGGTAGAATGATGCTCGTGACGTCAATATGTTTCGCTACTTTCGATCCGAGCTTCGATTGCTACTGATTGAATAATACTTTCAGTTATTAGTTTCCGTTTTTCTCTCTCTGTATTTGACCTCCCTGGGAAGTGTTCAAAGCTCGTTCCCTCTGGAATTCATCGCATCGTGTAGGTATGGTCTTTCTTATCCCAACCACTGCCATTGCGAGTCCAATACCGAACATAGATCGTGCCGCTGCTGGGAAGCCCTGTGACAGTACGTGAATGACTGGTTCCCATGGAGCCGGATTGAAAGAGATTCGAGCCTCCCACACTCGTGCCGATTTCCAGCCAGTGTTCCAAGTCTTGACTGGTGTGAGCACCGGTAAAGGTGACGGTCCTGGTCGATAGTGTCGCGCCGGGAGTCGGGGAACTCATGGCGGGCGGGAATGTGCCCCCTCCCCCTCCGCTGCCACCACTGCTTGTCGTCATCGAGTAGGTATGATCTTTTTTGTCCCAACCACTGCTATTGCGAGTCCAATACCGAACATAGATCGTGCCGCTACTGGGAAGCCCACTGACGGTACGTGAGTGACTGGCTCCCATGGTGCCGGATTGAAAGAGATTCGACCCGCCAACACTCGTGCCGATTTCCAGCCAATGTTCCAAGTCTTGACTGGTGTGAGCACCGGTAAAGGTGACGGTCCTGGTCGATAGTGTTGCGCCTGGAGTCGGGGAACTCATGGCGGGCGGGAATGTCCCCCCTCCCCCTCCGCCGCCGCCACCACCACTATTGACCGACATCGTATAGGTATGCTGTTTAAAGGCCCAGCCACTGTTGTTCAGAGTCCAGTATTGGACATGGATTGTTCCACTCGTGGGAAGTCCAGATACCGTTGTGGTGTGGCTGTTGCCCATGGACCGGTTATACAGATTGGGATTGTTGGCTGTTGTGCCTACTGCAAGCCAGTGCTCTTGATCTTGACTCGTATGACCGCCGGTAAAGGTGACCGAAGTGGTTGTTAACGTAGACCCCGGTGCTGGTGAGTTTAAGGGAGCAGGGAATGATCCACCGCCACCGCCTGAACCGCCCTGAAATTCATATGCGCCAATATCAAAACTGCCACCTTGAGGTCTGGAGTTTCCATCATGATCACTGTTTATTCCGCTAATGGTCGTTCCAGCATTAATGGCTGGACTTCCGGCGTTAAGACGGAAATTTTTCGCCCCGGCATTTACAAATTGTGGATTACTTTCCATGTTATGTGAGCTTGAAGCTCCATTTAACCCAAAGTTGGTACCGTTAGATCTGGCAATATTATTTTTCACTGTCGCATTAGGTACGGCTCCGCCGACAAATATGCCATAGGTTCCATTATTATAGGCGGTATTATTTTCCACCCTGGAACTAGTGTTGGTGGCTTTTCCGACATATATTCCATATATGTCATTCCCATACGCAATGTTGTTATAGATTCTTGTACTTGCAGATCTTTCGATGGTGCAAAGTCCAGCAAAATTTCCATAGGCTGTATTGTTATAGGCAACGTTGCCAGTTCCGGAACTCAGAAGGATTCCGCACCCCCAAACTCCGACTGTATTATTATCGTAGGCTTTAACATTGCGAACAATGTTATTGTTCGCGGTGTTCGTCGAACTATATAAATGGACGCCATATCCCTTGTTATGATGAATGTCAGATTGGTCGATTAGGTTGTTGCTCGTGGTAATATACATTCCGTGATCAAGTTGTCCTGAACCGTTATGGTGTGCATTGAGGTTGATGAATTCATGGTGGGTGTTACCAGATCCGGAAACCAGGACGCCGGAGTTTGTGGTGTTTTTTACTTCGCAGTCAACAACTCGGACATATTTCGTTCCACCCTCAAACTTAAAGCCATGTTTTGCCGAATTGCCCCCATCAACGTTAAAGCCCTTGATGATCAGGTATTTCGCTTTTCCATCGCCGATCCAAAAAAACGCGTTATTGGCTTTAGGTTTAACTGTCACCGTATGTCCAGGGTTGGCCGCAATGGTAATTGGGTTATTCCAGGAAGTGCCATTTGCAATAGGAATTTCCCAATGTCGAATTGATTCAGTATAGGTCCCTGATTTCACGTACAACGTATCACCAGCAGAGATGGAGCGAACGCCTTTTTCAATGGTACGAAACGGTTGCGAATTTGTGCCGGGATTTGAGTTATTTCCTGAGGTAGCAACGTAGTACGTTGTTGCTTGTGCCGACGTGACATAGATAAGTGACAAGATCAAGAAAAGAGCGTGGCCAATAGTCTTGTCTCGCATGAACGTGAAAAGTTTCAAGATCATAAGAGGATCCTCTCTGTGTGTTGTGGTATGACAACTGTTGTAAGTAAGGTGCGTGTGTTGCTGGTGGTTGTGTGGATGTCATTTGAATCAAGCACGTGACGATTTGCTGGGCGATTGATTTCACTTGCCGAAGTCTGTTGATTTGACGGAAACATTCCAATCAGTCATATGCAGCAGGCAGGCACACGTATGATCAGATTTGTGGTAACATCATTTTTTTCTGAGACGTGTAAGAACTGCTCAGATTAGATTTTTAAGAATTTCTATGAGAACAAGAATGAAACATACGGAGCGGAATCACCCCAAACAGGTGGGAAAATTCTACCGATGTTCGAGTTTTTAAAAATGGTGTACGGGAACGTCTTCAAACGTTGTTAGCTCAAAGCAAAATATATGCTCATTGTGATATGACGAGAGCGACCGAGGAAGAATTTTTTCGCAAGTACCTAAAATGTCAAGTAAAAAATCATGTTGAGTACAAGGCGCATGAGAGAATTTGTGTTTTAGAATTTTTATCTAAAATCTATATCTAAGTATTGTTGCTGCATTCGTTGACCTTCACTTTGCCAGATGGAGTGTCAAGGAATTGAGTTCATGTTGTGTGCAATCTGACGTATGTGCTGTAGGCATTGTCCGAATCCACTGTAACCATGCATGTATCGAGTCGCGTCCGTGGATGAAATGCGTCAACTATTTTTTAATATTCTTCGTCATATGGTTGGTCATTAACTGAAAAGAGTCGAAGGAAATGGAGGGATATCAGTACAGTCTCTCGTTGTTCGAGATTAACATCATCATATCGTTTCCTTGATCTGCACCACTGTTAGACTACAAGCTTTCTAATTTCTTCTTGTGACAGGAATAGTCGAAGATGTAAGTTAGGCCTTGGGTCGTCTCAGTCGTTTTTCAATATTCGGTATTTGTGCATCTAAACGTATCAGTGACTGCTCCAAGTTTTGGATCAAGCTTTCTGAAAATTAGGGTGAAACACGATGAAGTCAAAATATCCTACTGTTTCGGTGATTGTTCCTTGTCGAAATGAATACGTGCATATCGAAGAGGGCGTGCGTTCCATATTAAATCAACAGTCTCCTGATGGAGGCTTTGAAGTTCTTGTTGTCGACGGGATGTCAACGGATGGCACCCGTGAAATACTTCAAGAGCTTATAAAGGATGATTCTCGACTTCGAGTAATTGATAATCCCGCGTTTTTCACTCCTCATGCGATGAACGCAGGAATACGCGAGTCCAGTGGACGGTTTATTGCTATCATGGGAGCTCATACTCACTATTCAAAAAGCTATATTCAGGCATGCGTCAATGTCCTTGAGGAGCATCCCGATGTCTGGTGTTCTGGTGGACCAATTCGAAGTGAAGGAAGAAGTGCCTTTGGTCGTGCTGTCGCGGTGGCGATGTCGCATCCCGTCGGTGTGGGAAATGCGAAGCATCGTTTCAGTACGTTCGAAGGGTATGCTGAAGGAGCATGTTTTCCAATGTTTCGACGTGAAGTATTTGAACAAATTGGCTTATATGATGAAAATCTCATTCGTAATCAGGATGATGAATTAAATTTACGTATGGCACTCAATGGCGGAAGAGTCTATCTTTCTCCACTCGCTGAATGTCGGTATTTCGTGCGTGATACTCCGAGGCGATTATTTTGGCAATACTTTTTCTATGGGTATTTTCGTGTGGAAGTGTTAAAAAAACACAAAGTCCCAGCTTCTTTCAGGCAACTGGTGCCAATTGTATTTTTCCCTGTCGCGCTTTTGTTGGCGCTTGCCTGTTGGTGGGTTCCTGATTGGTGGGCATGGGCGGGATGTGTGCCGTTGGGCTCCTACGTGTTGGTGCTACTGGCCACTGGGATTTGGGTTGCCACACAAAAAGGTGTGATGCCTGGCGTATTATTTCCTCTTGCCGCTTTTCTAATGCATGCAGCGTATGCGGTGGGATTTGCGTGGAATCTGGTGGGCGCGGGTGTGCCGAAGTCTACAAAATAAGGTGAATCCGTGAAGGAACGATTGGTTGCAGTATTGATTGACGTAGGAGCTAAAGCATGTCGAACAGTCATACCTTGAAAAATGTTCAGGCGATTCCTCGTGTTGCCGTCATTGGGGCCGGTTACTGGGGGAAAAATCTTGTTCGCAACTTTCATGCGATTCAGGCATTAGAAGCGATATGTGAAAGTGATTCACAGGCGGTGATGGTGTTACGTGAGTCCTACCCTGGCATCAAATTCGTTCAGAATTATTCAGACATTATCAATGATCCGGCGATTCAAGCTGTTGCGATTGCAACTCCTGCGGAAACTCACGCAACAATTGTCCGAGAAGCTCTTCTCGCTGGAAAGGATGTCTTTGTTGAAAAACCCCTGTGCTTGTATGTTGACCAAGGAAAAGAGCTTGTAGCTCTGGCGAAAGGTCGGGCACGCATTCTGATGGTTGGTCATTTACTCTGGTATCATCCTGCGATTCTTGAACTCAAAACACTTATCGATTCGGGAGAACTTGGGCGAGTTCAGTACATTTATTCGAATCGCCTCAATTTAGGGAAAATTAGACGAGAAGAAAATATTCTTTGGTCTTTCGCGCCTCACGATATTTCTGTCATTCTTGGTCTTCTTGGAGAAATGCCAGAGAGTGTTCAAGCTCAAGGGGGAAATTATCTGCAGCAACAGATTGCTGATGTGACCGTGAGTTTGTTGTCGTTTCCTAGCGGGGTGAAAGCTCATATCTTTGTCTCCTGGCTTCATCCTTTCAAGGAGCAAAAATTGATCGTAGTCGGTGATAAGAAGATGGCTGTATTCGATGATGTGGAGAAAACAGATAAGTTGCGTTTGTTTCCCCATTCGATTGCATGGAAGGCTCATCACCCGATTGCGAATAAAGCCGATGCTCAACCTGTGGTTTTAGATGAGAAGGAACCATTGCGTGAGGAATGTCTCCATTTTATTGAATGCATACAATCTCGAAAGACTCCACGGACAGATGGTGTGGAAGGGTTACAGGTTTTGACCGTACTTCAGCAATGCCAAATCGCCTTAGAGCAAAAAATTTCAGATCGTACCGAGCAGACTTCTGTATCATCACTTGGGTATTTTGCCCATGAATCTGCTTGTGTGGATGAGGGAGTTGAAATTGGGGAGGGAACAAGCATTTGGCATTTTTCACACATTCTCAAAGGGACTCGGATTGGGACGCAGTGTAAAATTGGCCAGAATGTCGTTGTGGGGCCAAACGTATCGATTGGAAATGGTGTGAAAATTCAAAATAATGTTTCGGTTTATGAAGGGGTCACCCTAGAAGATTCGGTGTTCTGCGGTCCCTCAATGGTCTTTACGAATGTGTTTAATCCAAGAAGTGATATTCCAAGGATGAATGAACTGCAGCGCACGCTTGTCCGGAAAGGCGCAACTCTTGGGGCGAACTGTACGATTCTTTGTGGATTGACGGTTGGGCGATATGCGTTCATCGGAGCCGGATCTGTCGTGACCAGGGATGTTCCGGATTATGCTTTAGTTCTTGGATCTCCAGCCAGAGTTACAGGGTGGATGTGTGAGTGTGGGGTCAAGTTGGTTTGGTCTGAACAGGAAGCGGTGTGTGTCTGTAGTGGACGATACACAATGGACGGTGTAGACATCTGCAAGCGTGTTGACCTGGAAAGGTAGAGAGGCAACTATGAGTGTTCCATTGCTAGATTTGAATGCACAGCATGAGCCAATTCGTAAGGACATTCTTGCGGCTATAGAGCGTGTGATTGATAAGAATAGTTATATCTTAGGAGAAGAGGTCAAAATATTAGAGGAACGCGTGGCAGCGTATTGTCAGGCGCGCTGTGGTATTGGGGTGTCCTCAGGGACCGACGCATTGCTGGTTTCTCTTATGGCGCTTGGGCTTGGACCTGATGATGAAGTGATTACGACCCCACTCTCGTTTTTTGCGACAGCTGGGTGTATTACGCGTGTCGGCGCAACGCCGGTCTTTGTCGATGTCGAGCCGGACACGCTCAATCTTGATCCACAAAAAATTCAAGCAGCCATTACGCCACGAACACGAGCGATTGTTCCTGTTCATCTGTATGGTCAATGTGCTGATATGGATCCGATCCTTGAGATTGCTGCTGAGCATGAACTTGTTGTTATTGAAGATGCGGCACAGGCTATTGGAGCGGAGTATAAAGATCGTCGTCGCGCTGGAAGTATAGGGAACATCGGATGTCTTTCCTTCTTTCCAAGTAAAAACCTTGGGGCCCTGGGTGATGGTGGGATGGTTGTGACGAATGACGAGGCACTTGCCGATCGAGTTCGATTGCTCCGAACGCAGGGAGGAAGGCCAAAATACTATCATCAAGCTGTCGGCGGGAACTTTCGGTTGGATACACTGCAAGCCAGCGTGTTGAATGTGAAGCTCTCCTACTTAGACCAGTGGACATCGATGAGACAACAGAATGCGATGCGATATGAGCAATTGTTTACACAATATCAGTTGACTGGAAATGATCCTGTTCATCTTCCTCCAGCGGTATATCGAGATTCGCAGGTGCCTCATTATCACATCTATAATCAATTCATCATTCGAGTCCCAAAACGTGATGCGCTTCGCGAGTTTTTAAAAGAGCAGAAGATCGGCGCCGAAATCTATTATCCCGTTCCGTTACATCTCCAGGAATGTTACGCATCGTTGGGGTATGTGCCGGGTGATCTGCCGCAAGCAGAAAAAGCCTGTCAGGAAAATTTGGGTATACCGATCTATCCTGAGCTTACGTTAGACCAACAAGAAACAGTCGTGAGAGCAATTGCCGAATTTTTCGATAGGTAAAAACTCATGGGGTAGTTTTTACTGCCGTTGATTTTTACCGTGTTGGTGTGAGATGTGGGGGAGCGTGGCTGCTATTTCCCTTCTCAGGCATTGAACGATTGAGTGCGCATTTCTTGTTGAATAAACGAAGGCGATGCGTGGTCACAATATTGCCGATGAAATAAACATGTCAATTCAATCATATGGCTCGCAGAGTGAAGAGGCGCGGATTCAGGGTGTCTATGCTGGCCGTCATGATGATCAGCGTAACTCGTGGTTTCGTGCGGGTCACCTATTTATGATTCAGTCGCGGGAGCGGCGACTTTTAGGCATATTGGAAAAGTACCGACTGAGTTCATTAGGACACGTATCCATTTTAGAGGTTGGGTGTGGAACGGGGTATTGGCTCCGACAGTTCATTAATTGGGGCATGCAGCCCGAGAATATTCATGGTGTCGATTTAGTAGAAGAGCGTATTTCCGAAGCACGGCGTTTGTGCCCGAACACAGTTCACCTCACATGTGGAAGTGCGGCGAAGCTTGATTATACTGATAACCAATTTGATCTTGTTTTACAGTCTACGGTGTTGACCTCAGTGTTAGATCAGGACATGCAAGCTCAAATTGCTTCGGAAATGTTACGTGTCGTGAAGATCGGAGGAGCGATTATTTGGTATGACTTTCATGTAAATAACCCGAGGAACTCTAATGTTCGCGGCGTGAATAAAAAGGAAATTCGAAAACTTTTTCCCAATTGTGAGTTACAATTACATCGTGTGACATTAGCTCCACCAATTGCTCGAATGTTAGCTCCGGTCTCCTGGGTTGCATGTTCGTTACTTGAATATACGAAAATTTTTAATACACACTATCTTGGCATCATCCAGAGATCATGAGTAATCACATCTGTAAAGACTCTGAGCGAGCAAGGTCAGGTGTGATAGGTTCAAGTGGAATGAATGTTTTTGACCAATGAGACACTTCAGAGTCTCAGGTTCAAGACAAAAATAAATCTTCGTATTGAAGGAAGAAATAAGTATGGCACAGAATCGTGTACGGGAGCGAAGCGAAATTGCCGCTCAACTCGTTGGATATGCGAGTCAGGCGAGATATGCGACGCGCGCCAATTTTTTGTTTGATGGGATTGCTTTTTCTGATTCCACAGTTTTGGAGGTTGGTTGTGGAACTGGCGCTTGGGTCATTTGGGCGGCTATAAACGGTGCGAAACAAGCAATTGGCATTGAACCGGAGTCTGACGGCAGTACCTCACAAACGCTAGAGACATTACGGCAGACAGTCAATGCGCTTGGGTTAAACGAAACCGTCTTGGCCTATGACTACTTTCTTCACCAATTGCCGATGGAGGAAGGTAAATATGATACGGTTATTTTGTACAATGTTATTAACCATTTAAATGAACAGGCCGTTGTTGATCTTCATGAAAATCAGGAGTCATTCAGTCAATTTCTTAATATTGCGACAGATCTTCACCGAAGGATGAAACCTGGGGGCATTATTATTATTGCTGATTGTGGGCGGACAAATTTTTGGGATCGTATAGGGCTTCCCTCTCCTTTTGCTAAAAATATTGAGTGGGCGAAGCATCAAGATCCTGTTGTTTGGAGCCGGGTGTTTGTATCGGCGGGATTCCGATTGTTAGATATTCGCTGGTCTCCGCTCCAGCCTTTTACGAATATTACGGCAAATCGTTTCGTTCAGTATCTTACGTGTTCGCATTTTGTCCTGCGATTGAATGCGTAAGTGCGAGTTTGTCGGATTATTGCTTTTTTGTGTACCCCTTGATTTTGATGAATGTTACAAGGATTTAGTTCTTGGTGACGTTTCATGTAGAGAACGACTTGCCCTTTCCCTTCCAGCGTTGTTTTCCTGCCTCCTACTATTTGAGGCTTGGAGGGAATCAGTTGATGGTAACGCCGCCTCTTGGATTTTTTTGTCTAATCCTCCAGTCGAGCTTGTGCCGCGAGACTTGTTATTGAGTGATCGTTTGCTCCGCACCTAAACCTTGGATTAGTTGCTTATATTATTTCGCTGAACTCTTTTATTATGATTTGTGCGCTAATCTTCTAGATGTCAAGGTTACGCGTTGTCGGTATTGTTCTCCTTCCAAATGTCAGGCAAATAAACATCTCGCGATGCAAAGTCCTCTATACTCGTATTACGTTCCTTTGACTTAGTGTCATGCTATTTGACGAAGGTCGAATTTCGTGGAGGTTCGTAGATCGTTTCTATTGTCTGAATGATTCTGTGTGGCCAATTTGATTGTACCAGTGAGCTTCTATCAAGCAGAACAAGCGTGTGAGAGGTTGATCGGGAGTAGACGTGTGCTCATACTTTTGAGCACATATAGCATCTATCTCTTAGTCTTGACTCTGATGCCGTTTACGTTTTCTTTCGACTCGTCATGGAAGTTTCTTGATCTCGCTTCAATCCGATTTGAGCCTTTGGCGGCTGTTGTGTGTTGTACGCCCATTGAAGAGATTGTCGGAAATGTTTTGCTGTTTGCCCCATTTGGTTTTTTGTTGAGCATTCTTCCTGCGTGTCGTTGTCGGAGTCAGTGGTCAAGGCTTATCATTGTTGTCTGCTTTGCCTGTTTAGTGAGTGTTTTGATTGAGTACAGTCAGATTTTTCTCCCGCGTGCCCCCTCGATTGCGGATGTATTTCTGAATTCTATTGGTGGAATCATTGGGGCGGTAGCTGGTTCGTATGGCTATGATGTTGGTCGTCGATATGCCTGTAGAGTGTGGGCGAATCTGCAGAAATCCCCGATGGTCCTGTGGCTATTCTTGGTGTATGTGATGGCGCTGTTTGATCTGACTAGTCTGAGCATCCTTGGTACGGATTTTCGAAATTGGGATCCAAGCTATCCATTTCAATTAGGTAATGAAGCGAGTGGCGACCGCCCTTGGCTTGGAAAACTTTATTTTGTGGCCCTCTATGACAATGTCCTAACTGCTAAAGAGGTACAGCGTCATTTCCATTCAGGGCCCTTCCAGAGGCCCTCTCAAAAGGGTAATCGGAATGGTCCTGTCGCACTTTATTCGTTTACCGAAGGGAGAGGAACAACAGTCCAGGATCGCTCTGGTTTTGGGCCGCCTCTCGACTTGTCCATTGGTGATCGAGAGAAAATCTCTTGGATTGCCCCACAGGGTGTCGAACTTTTAGCGTCCACGAGTATTACCAGTGCGGGGCCCGCCCAAAAACTTTGTTTACGCCACATGTGTTCTCGCAGCCAGCTGTCTGTTGAGGTGTGGGTGGAGCCGGAGAACCTTGAGCAAGCTGGACCTGCGAGAATCCTTTCATATTCAGCGAATACGTTATTGCGGAATTTTACGCTTGGTCAGTATGGAAAAAATATTATCTTTCGATTACGGACGCCTTTATCTGGTCTGAATGGTATTCACCCCGCTTTGCAGACGACGGATGATCCGCTCATTGAGGGACGCCACCACATTGTCGTGACCTATCGCGTCGGTTATTTCACGCTGTTTGTGGACGGGCGAAAACATGCCATTCTTACGGTCGATGGACGAGATCATTTGACGCTATTTTACTCTGTCGGTAAATGGGCCTTTTGGTCTGTCGCATTGTTTCCCATAGGATTTCTTGCTTATATCATTTTTTCACGATTGGTACGTTCCGTGGTAACGGCCATTATTTTTTCTTTGGTCATTGGTTTCGTAGTCTTATTAGGGGTAGAGCTGGTTTCATGGGCTTTCGTGAACAGAGAAATAGACGTGCCGCTATTACTTTCTGGAACTGGTGTGATCTTTCTTTCAGCGCTGACAAGTTCAACTTTTGATAAAGCGACGGCTGTTCACTAATGTTTCAAGCATGGTGTTCTGGTAAATGCGATGTTTTGTAATTGATGAGTCTAGAGAGTGAGAAATTCTTGAAGTAGACTTCCTTTGCCATGTACTGTACTTAGTCCTAATTTCTCTTGAGACCCCACAATCATTTTGTTCTGGAGCGGTCTATGTATACCGGTAACAACTTATGACACCTTTTCTCCCATTTCATCGTCCTGATATTGGTGAGGACGATATCGCTGCTGTGGTTGAGACGCTGCGATCTGGTTGGTTGACGACGGGTTCGAAGACTCAACAGTTCGAGGAAGAATTTAATTCACAAATTGGCGCTCGACATGCCGTCGCTGTCAATTCTTGTACCGCTGCTTTACATTTGGCTTTGGAGGCGGTTGGTGTGACAGCCGGGGATGAAGTTATTGTGCCAACGATGACATTTGCCGCAACGGCCGAAGTTGTCCATTATCTCAATGCAAGCCCTGTGTTGGTTGACTGTCAAGAGGACACGCTGAATATTGATATTCAATCGGTTGAGCAGGCCATATCCTCGAAGACGAAAGCGATCATTCCCGTACATTTTGCAGGTCAGCCTTGCGCCATGGATCCACTGCTGGCGTTAGCCAGACAGCATGATATCAAAGTGATTGAGGACGCCGCTCATGCGCTTCCAGCCCGATATCGAGGGAAAAAGGTGGGGACGATTGGCGACATTACCTGTTTTTCCTTTTATGCGACCAAAACGATTACGACTGGGGAAGGGGGAATGGCGACGACTGATAATGCCGAGTGGGCCGAGCGAATGAGAATTTTGAGCCTTCACGGAATTTCGCGTGAGGCCGTGAATCGGTATAGCCCAGAAGGTTCCTGGCGCTATGATATTTGCTATCCAGGGTACAAGTATAATTTAACCGATATGGCTTCGGCACTTGGGATTTCTCAGTTAAGGAAATGTGATCGATTTGGAATGGTGCGGCAGTACTATGCCGGGCTTTACAATGATGCGTTCCAGAAAATTCCAGAAATCATCGTTCCGTCTGTCAGTACAGAGATGGAGCATGCCTGGCATCTCTATGTTATCCAGCTTGACCTGGAACGGTTGCGAATTGGGAGGAATCAATTCATTGTATTACTGAAAGAACAGGGCATTGGAGTCAGTGTCCACTTTCATCCTCTTCATCTTCATCCGTATTACCGCAAGACTTATAAGTACCGACCTGATGATTTCCCCATAGCCACGAAGGTGTGTGAGCGAATTATTTCACTACCGATCTATCCAAAAATGACGGAGTCGGATATCAACAGAGTCATTGAAACAGTGAATATGTTAATTTCTCAATATCGGTGTTGAGCCGCACAGTACTTCGCTTATCTTTTTCCAAGACCCTGGTATGTTTCATTGTGTAGACCTGATCTTTGAGCTGTCTTTTATTCCGAGTCCTTGTTATTCCTCTATAAGCGGTTGTGACTCCTCAAAAGCGAGAGACGTCTGAGATGGAGGGCCTAGGGGACTTGAGGCGTAATCTCACAAATTATTTTTGTTGCCTGTTCCCGTTTTGAGTGCTTCCAAGCCAACTCCCTCTCGTCCATTACAATATCCATGATCTAAGTGAACGTTTTTGTAGGTTGCGCAAAGCGCGCTTGATGACACGAGCTCTGGTTCTCCACTTCTTAGTACGCGAATTTTCATCGTATCTTACATGTTCATTGGGCAGGAAATTCAGAGCCTTGAGAGGCTTCCTTGCTGGTTTGCTCTGCTTTCAAGATGGGTGTATAGCCATTTATTCAGGTTTTTTGGATAGCGTGTCTTTCTCAATGACAGCAACCGCCCTCTGTGCAGTTTGTCCCATGGCCTTCCACTTGACTAAGAGATGCTGTTGACCATAGTGATACAAGGTCCCGAGAGCTGGGCCTTCACCGTACTCAACACAACAGGCAACCCCGTGGAATCTCCGAGCATTATCTACGAGGTCACGACGTGCCTCGATGGCCCGGGCGAACGGAGTGCTCCACGGGGTGAGGTGGCCTCAAAGTTGGGCCGGTAGTCCGTGTCGGTTTTGATCAGGCCATGGGCGACCCGCGCTACTTTCGCGGCCACCGCACACAAGGCCTTGCGTTTGCGATCAGGATTCAGGGGATCGCTTTTGATCGAGCGCGCATATTTCTGGCGAAAGGTATTTTCACGCATGCGCACGGCACCTTGAGCCGCCATCCAAAAGGCATAGCGCAAGCGGCCATTCCCATGCTTCGATAACCGTGGGAGACTGCGGGATAGCCCTGATTGATACGTACACAGATCGAAGCCACAGTATTTGAGGAATTGCCGATGATGAGGAAAGCGCCGGAGATCCTCCGCTTCAGCCAGGATGGTTAACGCCAGGATCGGCCCGACCCCGGGCAAGGTCCGCAGTTGCTGATAATCGGGATGAAGCTGGAGCGTCTGATCGGCTTGAGCTTCAATACTGGTGCGGAGGGTACAGAGGTGTTGATGCTCGGTGAGGACGACGCGAAACATGTGAATCGCCTTAGAGTCCTCGGTGACGGGAAGCCCAACGCTTGAGTGGGCTGTCGTATAGAGATCATCGAGAAAGCCGCGCTTGTTGACCTTCCGGCCCACAACCGATTCGGCTTCCTGGTAAAAGGCTTCACGGTCGTAGCGCGTAATGGCGGCTGGACAGGGGAACCGATGCCGCAGATGCGTAAACCATTGCGCACGAGAATTCGTGAAATAGCGTTCGGCTTCGGGAAAATAAAGCGGCAGATAATGGGTCATGATGCTGTGCTGGACTTGGACCTTCCGTTGAGAGATATGGAAATGGGTCTGGGCTAATTCTTGGAGATCATTCATGGCATGGACCAAGGGATCATGATAATGTTGCGAGACACCCGTTTTGAGCAGATGTAAAAGTACCTGGGCGTCTTTGGGATCATTCTTATCCCAGGAGTTATACAGTGCATCGCGGGTGCGGGCCAGGGCCAGCGAAGAAAGGAGCCGAAGTTCAAACCCGCACTGATGGAGAAAGTGCCCGAGGGAGCGGTGATACACGCCCGTGGCCTCAAACCCAATGAGGACCGAAGCCCCTACCGCCTCAAGGCGTTGTCGGAGTTGGTCATAGTCGCGACGGGTATTGGCCATCCGCCACCGCTGACGCGACCCGTCCGGACATTCCATGAGGACTTCATGATGCTGTTTGGCGATATCGATAGCGACAAGAGTTTGCTGAGGGTGAGTGGTCGAGCAAGATGTCTTAGGATGTCCCTCCTGAGAAGAGTGAGTACGCCACTCTATTGTAGAAGAGATCTAATCGCTTAGGGGCTTGCTTCCACTTATACTACGGGCCAGAGTTTCTCGCACAGGCGCTACAAGATTGGGGCCAGGAGAATCGCGTCCTCATCTACCACATTCAGCCCGGTCGCCCGACGCAGAACGCCTTCATTGAACGGTTTAATCGGACGTATCGGACTGAAGTCTTGAATCTCTATCTTTGTCGGAGTTTAGAAGATGTGCGGGAGATCACGGCCGAATGGATGACGATCTATAATGAACACCGGCCTCACGAGGCATTGCAGTGACAAGCCCCCTGTAACTATCACAAATCCACACCAGAAAACTCTATGTCTGAACTGTCCGCTTGACGGGGAAGCTTACACCTGTGCCTAGTGGAAATGGAATGTTCGTTATGACGACGCTGTGGAGGAGTGCCCAAAGGAGTTTAGTATTATTACTTATTTATGGGAATGTTCCAGCCAATTTCAACACAAATAGGTCTGTGAGATTGTGGTGTGTTTCTCGGTTTATAGAAAGTTTTTGAATAAGAAAATACCTTTAGTGTGAAATTGGGATCAATTAGACTAAGAGTATAAGCCCAATGGCTCACTATTTGTGAGTTTTTTTTGCACCTACTCGTATACTGCGAAACGATGATCTATAGCTAAGTTTATAACAGGATACCTCAGACGAAAGTTGTTAAAAAATTTGACTAAGAACAGGTAGATGCAGATTTTTCAAGGAACTACCCATTAGAGATAGCCAGATACCGCATTCTACACTATAATGCACTACCCTTTTTCCGTTGAGACAAAAATTTAATGTCTTTCTATTTTGACATTTTGGAGTGTCAAAGATGATCAAGCGTTCATTTGATTTTCTTGGAGCACTGTGTGCTCTCCTTCTCTGTTTTCCCATCTTTGTCTTAGTTGCCATCTTCATTAAGTTGGAAAGTCAGGGGCCAATTTTTTTCAGTCGCATTTATGTGGGGAAGGGGTTTCGCCACTTTTCCCGGTATAAGTTTCGTACGATGATTTATAGTGAACCCCAGAGACAAGAGCCGTCTCCTGTGGTCTCGTCTCATTGCTTTACACGAATAGGACGTTTGTTGCGCCAGTTTAAATTGGATGAATTGCCTCAACTCATTAATGTGCTGAAAGGTGAAATGAGTTTAGTCGGGCCACGTCCCGAAGTCCCTTATTATGTCAATCAATTCCGAGATCGGTATGAAGGGATTATTCAAGTTCGTCCCGGATTGATGGATCTTTCATTTCTCATGTATGTCGATGATTTGACTGCTCTTGGTCCATCAACCATCAAGCCTCCAGTTTCAGAATCTACTTATTTGCAAGAAGTTCTTCCAGAAAAAATCCGATTAGCAAATCTCTATATTGAGCATCGATCTTTTGCTTTTGACTTGGCCGTTATCGCCCAGACGCTTCTGAAGTTATTTGGGATGCGAACGGTATTGCTGAGAGTACGAGCCTCGCAACACCCTAATGAAATAGAAGAGACGATGGTGTTTAAATTTCTGTACAGACATAAACGAGTTCTTTTCCCAGTCTTGGACGTGTCTCTTATTGTGTTGGCCAATTATATTGCGTTCTGGTTGAGATTTGATGGTCAAATATCTCTCGAGTCATACCACTTGTTTACAGGTATGTTGCCTTGGCTCATATTGATTCGTGGGGTATCGTTTTTTGTGTTTAGGCTCAATGAGGGGCTTTGGAGATACGTCAGCATTTGGGATGTGAAGAAAATATTAGTTGGGGTCTTGTCTGGATCTCTAGCCTTTTATGTGTTGGTTGCTTGGGTCTTGCAGGTGGGGGCGTATCCGCGTTCGGTCTATATTATTGATGCCATTATGCTAATCGGGTTGCTCGTTGGCATTCGAGTCGCAGTCCGATTATTCCGTGAGCGAAAAGTCATAAACCGAATGAAGCGAGTACTGGTGATTGGCGCAGGAGATGCTGGGGCAAAGATTGTTCGGGAAATGCAAGCTCATCCATCCTGTACCTATGTGCCCATTGGGTTTGTAGATGATGATCCCACCAAACTCAATAAGCGGATTCATGGCGTCAAAGTCCTAGGTGCCCGTCACGACCTCGTTGATCTTTTGCCAATGTTGAAGCCTGAGGAAGTCTTAGTGGCCTTGCCCCGAGCGAGTGCCGCTGTGGTGCGAGACATTATGAACGTTTTATCCCCGTTTAAGCTGCATATTAAGACGTTGCCAAAACTAGAAGATATCTTAAATGGTCATGTTTCGATTAACCAAATTCGTTCGCTGGCCATAGAAGATTTACTTCAACGACCTTCTGTGAATTTACGCCCAGAGCCAGTTGCGCAATTAATCAAAGGGAAGCGAGTATTTATCACAGGTGCCGGAGGCTCCATTGGGTCGGAGCTTTGCCGTCAAATTGTCGAGTTTGAACCAGAGGCTCTCATCCTGTACGAGCGACATGAAAACAGTTTGTATACTATCAATAGTGAGTTAAATGATCATGGACATGCCAAGCTCATCTACCCGGTACTCGGCGATATTACTGATGCTCAACGCCTTGAGAGCACGATGCAGGAGTATCGCCCCGACATTGTATTTCATGCTGCTGCGCACAAACATGTCCCCTTAATGGAAATGAATCCTAGTGAAGCATTCAAAAATAATGTGTTGGGGACCTGGGCTGTTGCTGATATGGCCAATCAGTACGGCGTCGAGTACTTTGTCTTAATTTCAACTGATAAAGCCGTAAATCCCTCAAGTGTGATGGGGGCCACGAAGCGGGTCGCCGAATTAGTCATTCAAGGATTAGCGAGACAAGCGTCGACATGCTTTTTGACTGTCCGTTTTGGGAATGTGTTAGGGAGTAATGGGAGTGTCGTCCCTCGCTTCCAACAGCAGATTAACGCAGGGGGGCCGGTTACGGTCACCCATCCTGAGGTTCGTCGATATTTTATGTCTATCCCTGAGGCTGTGGGATTGGTGCTTCAGGCAGCGACGCTTGGTGAGCAAGGGAGTATATATCTACTTGAAATGGGTGAACAAATTAAGCTAGTGGATCTTGCTCGTAACCTCATTAAACTATCTGGTCACTTACCAGATAAAGACATTTCGATTGAATTTGTGGGGCTTCGTCCTGGAGAGAAGTTACAGGAGGAGTTGGTGGGACATTCAGAAAGTACCATTCCTTCTGCACTCGATAGCATCCTTAAGGTCCATTCTCAACAATCTCTCGATAACCAAATTTTCGACAAGATCAATGAAATTAAAGCAATGTCTGTGAGCAATGATTCTCGTTTGGTTCTTGAGCATCTTCAACAACTTGTGCCGACCTTTTGTCAAATTAGTCGCATCGGTAAAAAACAATCTGAAAGCTCTCATGTTCCAACCTATGATCTCCATTTGAATTCAGGGAAAAAGCGAATTCTGATTGTCGATGATGATCGTCCTGCTCGGAAGGCCATCCGCATTTTTCTCGAATCCCAAGGCTATATTTGCGCTGAAGCTGATCACGGAGCTTTGGCCTTAAAGTGGTTAGAGACGCAACATGCCGACTTAGTTATTACTGATAATCGGATGCCAGTTTTGGGAGGGTTTGAATTTCTTGAACGCCTCAAGGGAGGAAGCCAAACCCTTTCGCTACCTGTGGTCGTGTTCAGTGGCCATTTAAATGAAGAAGATAAACAGCGAGTGCTTCATTATGGAGTTTGTGCTGTATTTGAAAAACATGAAGGTTTTAGTGAAATCTTACCCGTGATTGATCGCGTTCTTGAGAAAATATAATTCGGAACGTGGGAGTCAAATTCCTAATTTTAGGGTTTCTTGGATAAACGCTCGACGCGTATGCTCAGATAGATCTTACCGTTGCGATTGAGAGTCGTATCGGCAGATGGGAGGAGAAGGTCATTTTCTCTTACAAATTGATTATGTCATCTTCGACAGAATGAGCGGCGTTTCCACCAGGAAAGGATTGTATGATCAATTGGATTGTCGATATTTTGACAAATCTTTAGTAGATAGTGCGGGTATTGGCTCACCATCCATCAACTTTTCGATCATGTCAGAACCCCGGACCTTTGCTTTATTAGAAAACAATCTAGGTATTGGGGACGCATTGTGGTGTTGAAACATGCTGAGCCGTTTCGCCTCATGCATCGCCTCATGGAAATCACCTGAGCTGTGAAACGGTTGATGGATATTCTTGGAAGTATCGCTGGGTTTGTTGTGTTTCTCCCGTTTGCTCTCGTCATTTCAACAATAATAGCGATTGTCGATCCTGGGCCTATTTTTTACAGGCAAGAGCGAATCGGGAAAAACGGTAAAAAGTTTTTATTGTGGAAATTTCGAACGATGCGAGTCCATCAACCTTCAGACGTTGGTCAACTGACTGCAGGCTCAAGAGATCCTAGAATTACCTCGTTTGGCTATTATTTACGGATACTCAAATTAGATGAAGTTCCGCAGTTATGGAACGTCATGAAGGGAGAAATGAGCTTAGTGGGCCCTCGGCCTGAAGTGGAACGATATGTACGATTATACGATGATAGGCAAAAACGGGTTCTTCAACTGCGCCCAGGCTGTACAGATATTTCGGTGATTCGAGGGCATTTCCATGATGATGCTTTACTTGACGACCATCAACATGATCCAGAGCAGTACTATATTAGTACCATTATGCCACGAAAATTAGATCATAATTTGTATTACTTAGAGCACCAGTCCTTATTATTAGATCTAAAAATTTTAACTGGTACGATGATGCTATTGATAGGGATCAGGAAAAATCAATCTGTCATGGAGGGGCATTGAACAAAAGAGAACGAGAAAAGTCCCCACCAATCATTTGTGCGTATATTCCGCATAATGATTCTGTCGTCATTTACAAATTTCTTGAATATAAATAAGCGATGAAGGGGATGACATTTGTGGGGCACTTGATTGGTATAGTACTGTAGAACACTGTTTTTGACTGCTGTGGCAGTTGAATCTATGAATTTTATCTGCGTATAAATGTGTAGATATGATGGATTCCGCTGTAAATGGTGTATTATTTTTACCACGACTTCATTATTTTGGAGATGAAAGGGTATTGAAGTAAATCATGATGCGACTATTTTTTGTCATGTTTATTGGATTCTTTGTTTTCCTCTCAGCCTGTAGTTCGATAGGGACCGGTGTTGAGGTTTTTACTCCGTCTGACTTAGGAGAGAACGGTTTCCCAAGTTTTTCTAAGGGCACAGTGTTGTCCGGAAGCAAAGTCATTCCACATGATGATGAGCAGTATATTATTAGGGCTGGTGATCAACTAAGTATTAAATTCTTTTTCAATCCAGAATTGAATGAGGAAAATTTAATCGTACGTCCTGATGGTCGGATTTCCCTCCAGCTCGTCCACGAAATCGAAGCTGCAAACCTGACGGCTCCGCAACTGACAAGTCTTTTAGAAAAACAATATTCCGGGCAAGTCAAGACCCCGGAGATAGCCGTTATCGTGCGATCGGTCAAGGAGCTCCCTACAGTGTACATTGACGGACAAGTGGAGAGCCCCGGGGTGTTTGAAATCGTTGGCTCTCTCAATGTGCTTCAAGTGGTTGCGCTTGCTCACGGGTTTGACGAAGACACCGCCAAAAAAAGTGAGGTTATTGTCATACGTCGAGATCAACAAGGTCATTCGTTTGTGATTAAGTTAGATCTCACAGCTGCGCTTAGCGGAAAGGACTTGAGTCAAAACATTCAACTTCTTCCAAATGATTTTGTCCATGTTCCAAGGGCGTTTTTTTAAATGAGATCATCAATGATGTTGTTGTCGAATCAGCAAGATACGGTATGTGTTATCTGTCTAATTGAAGTCTTTTTCCTAAGCGAAACCTTTTATTCGAAATGAATTGAGGTTACGATTATGTATATTTTACGGAAACAAATTCGTTGTCCTTATTCTCGGATATCTCAGCTTCGCTCGGCAATGGTGATATTGGCATTGAGTGTCTTTATTTTTCTACTACCTACTCTTGATCAAGGTGACTTTGCCTATGCTGCCTCTGATCTAGAGGTAAACCGTCCAGTAGTGAAGCAGCCCGTTGAACGGTCGAATAAACAAGCTTTTGTGATTATGCAGCAACAGCTTCACGCTTATCGGGAGCAACTGCAGTCGTCGGAGAGTGAGCTGGAAGCGTTTCAGCAGAAACATGGAATTATCTCTCTTGAAACACAAATTGATTTACTCCTTCAGCAACGTAAGGCGTTAGATGACTCGTTGAAGAAAGTGCGTAACATTTCAATGGGATATAAAGAAAAATATGAGTGGGTAAAAGGTCAAATCAGTCTTGTTCCCAAAGAGGTTCCCCTTTCAACAACTAGTAGTGAGCAAGGAGTGATTAGCGCGGCAAAGAATAACTTACTGGGCCTTCAACTCAAAGAGCAACAGTTACTGACCAAATACACGAGTGGGAGTCCTCATGTGCAGGCGGTTCGTGAGGAAATGAATGTGATTGCCCGTTTTATCACAGAGCAAGAAGCGAAGCAGGCGGGGAGTACCACACATGGGAAGAACCCCTTGTATCGTGAAATGGAAATGCAATTATTTCAGACACAGGCAGATTTAATATCCGCCGAAGCTCAAAGTGAAGTCATCGTCAAGCAGATCGCTGAAGTTGATCAAGAGCTTGAACGGTTTAGGGGATTACGGTCTGGCCTTGATGAACTTCGGCGTCAAGTGACGGCTGCTGAATCAAACTATTTGAATTACTTAACCAAGGTGGGTACCACGCCGCCGCAAGACTATCAAGTCCAAGTAGGCGATCAACTCGATTTTAAATTCTTTTTTAATCCAGAATTAAACGAGTCTGTCGAAGTTCGACCTGATGGGCGTATTGCGTTGCAGTTAGTCGGTGAAATCTCGATTGTCGGTTATACTGTGGCACAGATACGAGAGATCTTGATTGAGAAGTATGCAGGACAATTAAAAAATCCAGAGGTTGCCGTGTTACTCCGATCCTCTCATGTTTTAGCTGGAGAGGCGAGTGTTCGTTCATCAGGTCAAGCGAGTCGAGAGCATCATGAAAACTGAATCTGCAGCGGACAAAGAACTACTCCCCTATCCCTTTGGAAGCATTCGAGATATTCTCACGGCTCTCTTCAGGCAAAAAATTAAGATTTTACTTATTTTTGTTGTAACCTTTTCGACGATCATTGGATGGGTTTACTCCAAGGAGACTTTGTATGAAGCCGAAGCAACAATTCTTCTGAAGTTTGGTCGTGAACATATATTCAGGCCAGAAGTTGGAGATGTCGATCAAATTGTGCGGTTTAATGAAATCGCAGCTGTCGAATCAGAACGAAAAATTTTGGAGAGTCGCGATCTCGTACAACGAGCTGTCGAGACAATAGGAGTTCAAAATATTTATCCCGATTTAATTATCTCCAATGAGGAAGTCCAACCCTGGCAAGTGGAAACGGCTTCTTTAAGGTTTTTAGGTAATTTGACGTCCTCTGGAGCAGAGGGGACCAACGTTATTGAAATTGGATTTTCCCATCAAAGCCCTCAAGTCGCGGCTATGGCTTTGAATGTCTTGATTGATGTGCTGCAAGAAAAACACCTCCAAGTATTTAGTGATCCCAAGTCGTCGTTTTTAATTCAGCGGTTAGAAGCCTATCAGAAAAATCTTGAGCAGGCTGAAGATGTGCTACAGGATTTTAAGCGGAAGCATGATCTTGCTTCTCCCCTGGAAGATCAGCAGCGTCGCTTGCTTGATCAGCGTTCTCAATTAGATACCAATAACAAAACGATCAAAAATCAATTACAAGGTTTAGTTGGGAGAATTTCGTCGCTTACCGATCAGATGAAGACTGTATCCAAACGCATTCCGCTTTCGACAACTGAGGGTGGAGGCATGGTCGCCAAAGCCAAGGCAGATTTATTCGCACTCAGGCGACAGGAACAAGGTTTGTTGGCAAGATATACGGAAGCCAGTGGTCCTGTGCAGAATATTCGAGAGGAAATTGAGCTTGTCGAAGAGTTTATCCGAACTCAAAAGAATAGCGAGGGAGACAAAAGTGTTACAAGCGGGAAAAATCCAGTATTTCAGAACCTTGAGGTTGAGCATCTGAAGGCATTATCCGAGTTGAAGACGCTTCAGGCTAGTAATGAAGTCATTGCTCGACAGATTAGCGACCTAGATAAGAAAATACAACGGCTTGATTCACTGCAGGAGGAGTTGATTGGGCTTGATCGCAAGAGGGCGACGGCTGAAGAAAATTATAAATTATACCTTAAGAAAGTTGAAGAAGCCAAAGTCTCTGATGAAATGAATCAACTGAAAATGTCCAATATCAGTGTGATTCAAGCCGCGGATACGCCTCGTAGACCATCAGGTCGTCCCAAAAGTCGTCAGCTGCTCTTCGGCTTCATTTTTAGTACTATTATGAGTTTGGGAATGGCATTTGTGATTGAGTACCTTCAAGGGGGCTATGCGAGGCCGGACCAGGCGGCTGAGGACCTAGGTCTTCCTATTTTGGCTTCCTTTAATCAGAAGGGGTAGAGCTCTCTTTATGTATCTTACCTACTATGGCCTTAATCGCGAAGCATTTCAAATCACACCAGACCCGAGTTTCCTCTACATGAGTTCTAGCCACAAGGAAGCTCTTGGTGCAATCATTTATGGGGTCGAAAAGAGGAAGGGGTTTGTTTCAATTATTGGAGAAGTAGGTGTTGGGAAGACCACAATCCTCCGTGCTTTTCTTGAAGGACATAGCGATTCGAATCAGAAGACTGTGTACATTTTCAATCCAGTCGTTTCATACCGAGCCCTTCTCACGGCTATTTTTAAGGGGCTTGATATTGTTCCTGCTGCAGCTGATGAAGTCGAAATGGTGAATCAACTCCATGAAGTGTTAGTTGAAAACTATAAAACCGGTGGGACCGTTGTCTTGATTATTGATGAAGCGCAAAACATGCCGATTACGACATTGGAGAATCTACGCATGTTATCGAACCTTGAAACGGCAACAGAAAAGTTACTCCAAGTTGTTTTGGTTGGTCAGCCTGAGTTGGAAAGATTACTAGAACAACCGGAGTTACGCCAGTTTCAACAGCGGATTGCCCTTCGAGCTAAAATCTGTCCTCTCACTGAAAAAGAAAGTATGGCATTTATTCTTCATCGAATTGCGGTTGCCTCTACTCCAAGGAACCCGGTATTTACAAGCAAAGCACTTCAGTTGATAGCCCGAAAGGGAAAGGGGATCCCCCGAAGAATAAATATTTTATGTGATAACGCACTGATTACTGGATTTGGGCGACAACTTACCCCCGTTCCTGTGAGTGTGGTGAAAGAAATTCTTGTAGATATTGATGGCACGTCTTCTCTTCCCTTATGGAAGTGGGGCCTTGTGGCTGGCTTTGTTTTGCTTTTAGGATTTGGTGTGCTGTTTTATTGGAAAACATTTAATTTCCAGTTAAATAGCGGGGTTGTCCAGAATGTCAGTCACGAAGTGCCAGGTACTTTTAGCGAATCTAGAAATGCTACCGTTATTTCTCAGCAAGAAGGAGAGCAATTGGGGAATACGACTAGATCCGATAACTCTTTAGATGAGACGCCTCTGGGTCAATTACCGTCGCATATTCGGCAAGAAAGTTTTACGGATGATGTGACCGTTGTAGCTGAAAATAGTCAATCGGTGAAGTCTGGGGTTAGCGTTTCAGAACAAACCAATAGTGAAGACTCAAAGATTCCTGTTTTGGTCAATCGACAAGAAGCCAGTGTTTCTTCATCTCCTCGGTTTCCCCAAAGTATTCAGACTCAATCTGTTCATCGTTCATCCAGTAGAGAAGGCGAGGATGCTTCTGTTCATCATTCCAAAGCAATTTCACTCCCTTCAGAGCAATCTTCAATGGTGAAGCGATTTGTTCAACATGGGGAAAGCTTGAGTCAAATCGCTAGTGAGACCTATGGCTCCGCAAGCCTGGAGTATATTGAGTGGGTCAAACGTCATAATCCCCATATCGTGAATCCAGATATGATTCTCCCAGGTCAATACATTGCATTGCCTGAGTATCCTAAAGTCACGGATTCTCAATGAGTAAAATCTACGACGCATTACAGATTGCTCATGGCGAGCGTTTAACGGCAGCGAAGAATCAAAAGGACGCTCCGACAGTCTTTCTTCCTCCCCTCGTCACACAAGATAGTCAATCTTCTTTTCCCAGGCTCTATCAAAATTCTGAACTTTTGGCTCTATCTCAGAACATTGCAGCACGACTTCCTGACCCAAATAAAAATGTGATTCAGTTTATTGGTTCACGTAGAGGAGAGGGAACATCGACCTTGGTGCGGGAATTAGCAATGGCTTCATCTCAACAGGGAAATAAGCCTGTCTTACTTATTGAGGCTGATCATCTCAGCCCTTGTCAGTATCAGGCATTTGGTGTCAAGTCCAAACCTCCTGTCGATCAGCTATTAGAGGGCAACCATAACCTTGATGGAGTTATTTCTCAAGTTGGCGAACTAAACCTTTTTCTCGCGACTCTTTCTTCAAAAATTCAATCTTCACTTGCAAGACGTAGTTTTTTTGGCCCTACGGATATGTGGAAAGCTGTGAGAGACCAATTTTCCCTTATCCTGATCGATTCATCCCCAGCAAGTGCAACGGCAGATAGTTTCGCTATCTGTGGGACTGTTGATGGTATTGTTTTGGTTGTGGAAGCAGAAAAGACTCGATCGGTTGTGGCGAACAATGTCAAAGATCAAATTCTCATGCGCGAAGGAAATTTATTGGGCATAGTATTTACCAAGCAGAGGCTCTATATCCCAGAATGTCTTTACAAGCTGATGTGATAGGCAATCTCTAAGTAGATCAGGCAATTGATAGGAAACGTAGAAGATGCTCACATCTACTCATGATTTCGCAGTCTCCTTATTAACGACTTAGCAACGATTTCTTGGTGGAACATAAATTTCCCGTTCTTGGTCTTGCAGAACAAAGCATCAGTGTATCGTCAATGATGCACAAATTCATTTCCATGAAAATTTGTCGTGTTCTCTTCATCCGGATTTAGGCTCATCCTCTCCATAAAGAATTGTATAAAGCTGCCGATTTAATTTATGCAATTATTTCGAGTTTCGTCACGTCTTCATTCTTTTAATCAGAAAAGTATCTGTATCTCCGGATTCCTATAGGGACGGGCCCTGATACTTCTTTCCTTTACCTCCGAAGCCTAATTTCCCCAGTTCTCCCTCAATTATGAATCTGACACTTTGCCTAAGATAACATACAGCTTTAGCAGCTTTAGTCTAGATGAGAATAATTACCCAGGTTTTGTTTGGTGCAAGGTGCTGAGAGTTCCCCGCCGTTCGTATGCAGTTTTTTTGTCTGTTCGCGTTGAGTCTGTCGGGTGTTGTCCGGCACAAGTTTTTTTATACGAATTTCTGCTCTGATAATATCCGAAATTATTGAGTGGATTTGTAAAACTTTTTGTCTCAATCATCTCAAGATTTTATTTACACCCCTGTCGAATGAGGTAAAACATCGATTAACCGTATAGGTCGTTGCAATCAGTTATGTGTGAGATTTTAGGTCTATCAGTTTCAGAGGTGGCCGAGGTATTAAATTTGCATGATATGAATCGTGCAAGGCGAGCCTTATTGGATTCCATACTAAATGCTTTGGGTGGTCAATTGAGACTCAAAGAATGGCTTCGGCTCGTAAGCATGATGAGTAGGCCGGCGTCTAAGAACTCGGGTATTCTTAGGATGTGTAAGGGTGCCACACAACTATCGATAGTTTTGGTTATACTCGTTGGCGCAAGCAATACGGCGTTGGATTAACTTTAAGTGTAAATACGTATTTCGTGAATCTGACGGACGTGCGCGGCGACTTTATAAATGATGTTTTTATGTATTAAGTGTGTGTGCGTCGATTGATGGTTCTTCGTGATTTGTCTTCTGAATAGTGTGTCGTTCACTCTATGGTCTGACGAATATTCTTTATTTATGAATAAGCCGCAATATTATGGAACTCTCAATATTGATCTTTTTTGTTAGCCCGAACAAAATTGAGAAAGTCCCATTGTCGCATGACAATAAGTTGTGCAAAAAAATCTCAGATCGTACATCAAAATAGAAGACGTGTCATGAGTAGTCCAAATACACCTCAAGCTACGTTCTAATTGTAGGCTTGCTTGAAGAGCAATAGTCAGAGAGTTGTTTCTTAATGAAGTGTTCTCGTGAATGTCTATGCGTATCATCGTTCTGGAAAGGACGTTGAGGTTATTAAGAAATTTTGAGAAATAGTGTTGGTTTCATTAAATATATGGTGTATTGTATAAGGCTATAGCGAATCCAATTAATTTCTAGTTGACTGATTCAGGCAGTCAGAGCGAAATCATGCACCTCAAGGTCGGAAATTATATGAAACGGCTATAGGCTTATTGATCTTCGGAATGCTGTAGTTTCTAAGCAATACTCAACTGAAAATATACTGACGTTCTTCTTTCCCAAAATTTGTTGGAGGTCCAATTATGGTGTCTTGGCAATGTAAGGGGTCTGAGCTGATAAGTGTGTTGATCGAACAATGGTGTAGTCATGCATTGTTACATGATCAGGGAAGGAATGACCTGGAAGTGAGGGAATGGTGATGAGCATGTTCAGATGTCAGTATGTAAAGTTGACTCTCGTTATTGCCTGCGTCTCATTGTTCCAGATTCCGGTCCCACTGTTTGCTACGCTTACACTTCATTCTTCTCTCAGTGTGACCGAAACATATACAGATAACCTCTTTTTTGAAAGTAAGAAAAATAAACGCGATGATTTTGGAACGTTTGTGATTCCATCGCTGACTCTCTCATATGAAAGTCCAGACGTGGTGTTGTCTGGGACCTATGCGGGGGTGGCTCAATTTTATGTGAATCATCCTGATGCCAATGCCTATTCTCACAGATCAAGGATTGGGATTGACCTTCCGTTTTTAACCAAGCGGTATAAAGGTCTTGAAGTCCGGTTGATTGAATCATTTAACTTTGCTCCGGCCTTACAAGGATATTCGTTTGATGGTGATCAAGCTAATCAGGATTCTCCGCTGCCGGGTCAGGCTGGGCAAGGAGGACGTGTTGGTGGCGGCGGCGGATTTGGGGGTGGCGGATTTGGAGGCGGTGGACTGGGTGGCGGGGGGATTGCTGGGACCAGCTCTCCGATAGGGAATCAAGGGGTGTTCACCGGCCGAGGGACTGGGAGTAATTCGTTTCAAAATCGTGCTGGATTCATTGTGAGATATCAAATGTCACCACGTTGGGTCCCGAATGTA
The DNA here is from genome assembly GCF_965152625.1 of Candidatus Nitrospira salsa. Classification (NCBI taxonomy): domain Bacteria; kingdom Pseudomonadati; phylum Nitrospirota; class Nitrospiria; order Nitrospirales; family Nitrospiraceae; genus Nitrospira; species Candidatus Nitrospira salsa. The sequence goes on along the minus strand of NZ_CBCUCO010000005.1, from coordinate 421,265 downwards.
AGTTATCTTAATCGCTATACGACGTTCACTGATCCAGATTTAAATGATTCGCTGACTCATACCATGGGCGCAGGAACAAGTTATATTGTATCTCCCAGAACGAGACTGAACATGAATTATCGAGCAAACATTAGCGATATTCGACGTGGAGAGACCGTCGTGACCCACAGTGTGACAGCAGGGGTCGGCCACACGTTGACCCCAACGGTTAACTTCAGAGTGAGGGCGGGTGCTTCATACACGGAATCTGCTGACAGGATTACCTTTACCTCAAGTGCGAATATCACTAAAAGCTTTGAAGCTGGCTTGTTCGGGTTGAGTTACTTTCAAGGCGTCACCCCTGGTGGTGGTTTGGCCACTTCTGGCGTACTGACTCAACGCGGCACGGCAACTTGGTCGTATCCGCTGACTGAGCGAGTGAGTGGATTCCTTGCAGGCGGTGTGGCAAAAAATAAGTCATTATCCGGGAATGAGGTCGATGTGACGAGTTATCAAGGTCAAGTCGGGTTTAGTGCCTTACTGCTGCCATGGCTGAGCGGAAATATTTCGTACAGTTACATTAAGCAGAATTCAGATGGCTCCGCCACGGCATCGAGAACGGCCACAGTGAATCAAGGATTTATTGGCCTGACCGCCAGACTTCCTGATTGGCGCATTATGAGATAGGGATGACTGCGTGATGAGAAAACGACCGGCACTCTCCGTTATTGTTCCAGTCTATAACGAACAAGAAAGCACGCCTCAGCTTTTTAGCAAGATCGTCTCAGCCTGTGATTCGTTAGGTGATCCATATGAAATCATTTTTATTGATGATGGAAGTCAGGATCAGACCCCTCACGTGCTGGAGCAGTTACATCAAAAACATTCGTGTGTTCGCGTCATAGAATTCAGGAAAAATTATGGTCAAACCCTGGCGATGGCAGCCGGGTTTCGTGCGGCGCAGGGTGAATTTGTGGTGAGTATGGACGGCGATTTACAGAATGATCCGAAAGATATTCCAAGACTGCTGGATAAACTAAAGGAGGGTTATGGCGTTGTCTGTGGCTGGCGTAAGGATCGAAAGGATAAATTGGTCTCACGCCGGATCCCTTCCCAAATTGCCAATTGGATTATTGGGAAAATTACCGGTGTTCCCATTCATGATAATGGCTGTTCTCTCAAGGCCTATCGCCGAAGAGTAGTCAAGCAATTACCTTTGTATGCCGACTTTCATCGGTTCATTCCCGCAATGTCGACCCTTGGAGGTGCGAAAGTCACTGAAGTGATTGTGACGCATCATGCGAGGCAGTATGGGAGCAGTAAATATGGAATTTCACGCGCCTGGCGTGTCTTTTTGGATTTGTTTGTAGTGAGTTTGATTGTTCGATGTTCATCACGACCGGCTCTTTGGTTTGCACGGGCAAGTGGTGTGGCATTTATTGCCGGCTTGGCGTGCCTGGTTGTTTTTGTGGCCCATGATATTTCAGGCATTGTCCTTCCATCTGTCGCGTTTATGCTCTTGGCGTTAACTGGTCATTTGATGGCACTTGGCGTGTTGGGTGAAATGGTTTTGTCGACTGGAGATTATTGTCCTGAACGTATGATGAGCGGGAGCATTATCACAAAGACGTAAAGTTTACGTGCAACGATACGCGAATGTAGATTTGTATTGTATGGATCCACTGGGATCGTGATTAAAGCGAAATTCTCATATGGCATTAGCATCCATGAGTTTATCTAGCACTGACACGGGGCTGACTGCACACGAGTCATCTCAGCGACGACCCTCAATTTCGATTGTTGTGCCTGTGGTCGAGCGGTCTCATGATGTGGAAGCGGTCTATCAGGCCTACTCATCGATTCTTGAGCGGTTACAGCTGACCTTCGAATTTATCTTCGTCATTGATGGAGGAGAGCGTAGCGTGATGCATACGCTCGAGAGCATTCAGAGCGAACAATCCCCCCTGAAGATTGTTCCGTTACCCTACTACTTTGGAGAATCCATGGCATTGGCTGTGGGATTTGAGCAAGCAATGGGAGAAACGATTGTCACATTGCCCGCGTATTTTCAAACAGTTCCTGAAGGTCTTGAGAACGTGCTGAAACTTGTCGATGAGGGTTATGACTTGGTGGTCACGCGGCGATGGCCACGAATTGATACATGGTTGAATCGTCTACAAACACGGACGTTTCATTCGCTCGCTAATCGATTGACCGGTCTTGCGCTCAACGATCTGGGGTCCGGACTTCGCGCGATGAAAAAACAGGTTGCCCAAGAGGTTTCCATCTATGGCGATCTCCATCGTTTTCTTCCACTGCTTGCCCATCAAAAGGGTTTTCGGCTCATTGAAGTCGATATTCCTCAACATCCAGCACAAAGTCAGTCTCGCCTCTATCGACCAGGTGTGTATCTCAGACGCATCTTGGATCTTCTTACCGTCGTCTTTCTTTTTAAATTTACGAAAAAACCCTTGCGATTTTTTGGTTTGATTGGAAGCGGGCTATTTGCCACTGGATTCTGCGTTTCGGCGTTGTTAGCCCTAGAACGCTTGCTGGGAGTGACCGCGTTGTCCGATCGCCCACTATTGATTTTAGGAGTGTTACTCATGGTGTTAGGGGTCCAAGTCGGATCGATTGGACTCCTTGGGGAAATCATTATTTTTACCCATGCTCGAAAATTGAAAGAGTACACCATTCGAAGGTTCTTGCGGTAATTCACCCGTTTTCTCGTCGTGACAACGCATCGCCATATTTCGTAGGACTTACATGCCCATGGACGTCAATGCGTATACGCCCCAGAATCAAGGTCGATGGGATGATTTTGTCGCCCTTTCGCCGGCAGGTACGTTTTTTCATACCAGTCGGTGGAAAGCCGTGATTGAAAAAGTATTTGGCTATCAGTCCGTGTATTATTTGGCTGAACACGAGGGCGCGATCAAGGGAGTTCTTCCGCTATTTTTAGTGAAAAAGCCACTGCGTGGACAGGTGCTGATTTCTGTTCCATTTGGTGTCTATGGTGGGATTTGTGCTGATTCTCCTGAAGTGATTGCATGCTTGAGGGCACGAGGGGAGAGTCTTGCACGAGAATTGAGCGTTGATTTTCTTGAGCTGCGTCATGTGAATGCCGGTGGCATTGATCTTCCGATTAAAGAATTGTATTACAGTTTTTCCCGTGAGATTTTTGATGGGGAAGAGAAGAATATGATGGCTATTCCCCGGAAACAGCGTCGGATGGTTCGCCAGGGTATCAACCATCAACTGGAATCAAAAATAGGAGGAAAAGAATTCCTCAAAGAATTTTATATGATCTATACGACGAGCTTGAGAAATCTGGGCACCCCGGCGTTTCCTTATCGTTTCTTTGAGGTATTATTGGAGGAGTTGGGAGAACAATGTAAAATATTAACGGTCTGGCATCAGAACCAGATGGCTGCTGCCGTGATGACGTTCTGTTATAAAGATCAGCTGTTGCCGTATTATGGGGGAGGGCTTTCCCAATTTCTTCGATATGCCGTCTATGACTTTATGTATTGGGAGTTGATGCGTTATGGCTGGGAGCATGGGTACAAAGTCTTTGACTTTGGTCGGAGTAAGCAAGGGACAGGAGCGTATGACTTTAAACGCCATTGGGGGTTTGAGCCCAAACCGCTTCAGTACCAATACTATCTTCCTCAAGGGGGAGAGATTCCGAATGTTTCTCCGACCAATCCAAAGTTTCAGCCATTCATCTCCCTTTGGAAAAAAATGCCCCTTCCTGTGGCAAATTTCATTGGGCCGCACGTCATTAAGTATCTTCCCTAAAGGTCCGAAAGATCAGAAGAAACAGGGGAGCATTGTTCTGCTCCTGTATTTCGTGATTGTCCCGATCTCTCTTGGGCTGTGATGCCTGACAGTCCAACACTTTTTCATGAACATTCTGTATCTTGCCCATCGAATTCCTTTTCCCCCGAACAAAGGCGATAAAATTCGGTCTTACCATCAAATTCAGTATTTATCTAAGTCCCATGATATCTATCTCGCCTGTTTAGTTGATGATGTTGAGGATCTTCAGTATGTCGATGAGTTGAAGAAGTATTGTCGAGTGGTTGAAGCCGTGAACGAACCATATTTGAAGAGAGTTTGGCGTACAGGAGTAGCTCTGGTCAGTGGACAGGCCTTAACAGTCGGAGCCTTTTACTCGCACAAGTTGCAACAAAAGATTGAGGCCATACTTCAGTCCGTCAAAATTGATCGCATTATCGTGTTCTCCTCGCCGATGGCGAAATACGTTCGTCAGGTCAACTCGACACCAAAGTTGATGGATTTTGTTGACGTCGATTCTGAAAAATGGCGTGAGTATTCCGTGTATCAAAAGTTTCCTCTTTCGTTACTCTATCGCTTGGAAGCGTATCGACTTGGTTGCTATGAAAAAGCAATTGCTGAAGAATTTGAGCAATCAGTATTTATTTCTGTTGAAGAAGCCAATGTCTTCCGTCGTCGTGTCAAGGATTGTCCTGTCAGAGTTGTCCCAAATGGTGTGGATATGGAATTCTTTCAACCCCATCGTTGCGCAGAGACCCAGATTTCTCCAAATGGCACGATTGTGTTTACAGCGGCCATGGACTATTTCCCGAATATTGACGCGGCTCAGTTTTTCTGCAGAGATATTTTCCCAAGAATTTGCGAATTATTCCCTCAGGTTCGTTTTGATATTGTTGGACGAAAGCCGAACCCAAAAGTTCTTCGATTGGCACGTCTCGGGCATGTCAATGTGACTGGGACAGTTCCTGATGTTCGGCCGTATCTTGAGACGGCATCAGTGGCGGTTGTGCCATTACGAATAGCCAGAGGTGTACAAAATAAAATCCTTGAAGCCATGGCAATGGGACTGCCCGTTGTTGGTACCTCTAATGCGTTTCAAGGTATCTCGGTGTGTCAGGAGAATGGTATTCGAATTGCGGACGATCCAATTCAATTCGCGGATGCGGTTGTCAATTTCCTTCATGATCCGTTTTTACGCTCAGCGTGTGGGATACGTGCACGAGAGTTTGTCAAAAAGTGTGGAAGTTGGGAAGATTGCGGGGCCGAGCTGGATCGATTAGTCCATAGTATGAGTTGACGGTCCCAGTTTCTTCTGGTCGGATTTGTGGCAGAAGATCTATCCATTTATGTGTGTTGTACGGTATGTCCATCAAGCCTGAATTGCCGCAAGGCGTTGGTCACGATGAATTACCTCCAGTGGTGCTCCACCTGGTATTTCGTTTGGCCATGGGGGGATTAGAAAACGGGTTGGTCAATCTGATTAATCACATGCCTGTGGATCGTTATCGTCATGTCATTGTGTGTTTGACAGATTTTACAGATTTTCGAGATCGGATCACTCGAGCTGATGTTAAGGTGGTAGCCATTCACAAGAAAAGCGGGAAGGATTGGGGATCGTACGTGCGGATATGGAACGTATTGAAAGACGTGAACCCGACCATTCTTCATACACGTAATTTACCGACGATGGAGTATGCCATCGTTGGGACGCTGGCAGGTGTTCCCTGTCGTATTCATGGAGAGCATGGTCGAGATATTCATGATCAGTATGGAGTCAGTCTGAAATTTCGATGGTTTCGTAAGTTTGTTGCTCTATGGATTCAACATTTCATCACCGTCAGTGAAGATCTTGCGCAATGGTGTCGATCGAGCATTGGTATCAACGGCCGTCGCATCAGTCAAATTTATAATGGTGTGGATATTCAACGATTTCATCCTCGACACGACGCACGACCGGAAATTTTCCCAAGCGGGTTTGCTTCCTCCAATCAGTTTATCATTGGAACAATAGGACGACAACAAAAGGTTAAAGATCAAACGACTTTGGTGCAGGCCTTTATCCATCTTCGTGAACATTTTCCAGACAGCGCAGAGCATGTGCGATTAGTGCTCGTGGGAGACGGACCCCTCCGTGCTGACATTCAACAGCTGTTGGAAAAAAGTGGAATAGTCGAATATGTGTGGATGTCGGGAGAGCGACAGGATATTCCAGACCTTCTCCGATCATTTGATCTTTTTGTCCTCCCTTCTGAGGCTGAGGGAATTTCCAATACGATTTTGGAGGCAATGGCCAGTGGATTACCCGTGCTCGCAACGGCCGTGGGTGGGAATGCCGAATTAGTGATTGATGGGGATACGGGTTCCTTGGTGCCTCCGAAAGATCCTCGTGCGATGGCCGAAGCTATGGTGAGATATGTGAAAGATAAAGAATTGGTTCGAACGCATGGAAGGGCTGGTCGTGTTTTATCTGAACGCCGTTTCAGTCTTGAGGCGATGGTGAACGGATATTTGGGTGTATATGATGCGGCACTTGGTCGATTGTCTCACGATACATCATCATAGCTTTATGGTCGGACGCATGAATACGCCATAGGCTAGTGTCATGAATGTATGTGAAGGAAGGATGTGTTGAACGATGTGCGGAATCTGTGGTGTGTTTAATGTTGGGACCGGAGCTCCGGTTCCTGTGTCGTTATTGAAAACGATGGCTGACACGATCGTTCATCGTGGGCCGGATGAAGAGGGGTTTTATTCTGTAGGTCCGGTTGGTTTGGCGCATCGTCGTTTATCCATCATCGATTTGGAAGGTGGTCAGCAACCTCAGACCAATGAAGATCAGTCAGTTTGGGTGGTGTTCAATGGTGAAATCTATAATTTTCAGGAATTACGAGATTTTTTGTTGAAAAAAGGTCATACGTTTAAGACGCGATCTGATACGGAAGTCATTGTGCATTTATATGAAGAAAAGGGCGAAGACTGTTTTAAAGATTTACGGGGGATGTTTGCGATCGCTATTTGGGATAGTCGTCAGCGTCAACTTCTGTTGGCAAGAGATCGTGTAGGAAAAAAACCATTGTTTTATGCATATAATGAATCACGGGTGGTGTTTGGGTCAGAAATGAAGGCTGTCCTGGCAGCACCTGATGTCTCGCGGGACGTCGACCTCGAAGCTCTTTCTGACTATTTCTCTTTGCTCTATGTGCCCGCACCAAAGTCTATCTTTACGTCAGTTCGCAAAGTCCTCTCTGGTCACTATGTGGTGATTTCAGAGCGTGGTCTACGAGATGAAGAGTATTGGGATATTGATTTTTCTCGAACGGTCGTGAAATCGGAACGTGAATGGTGCGAGGAACTCATGGAAGCCTATCATGAGGCTGTTCAGCTACGGTTGATTAGTGAAGTTCCGTTAGGGGCATTTTTGTCAGGTGGTATTGATTCTTCGTCAGTCGTGGCACTGATGAGTCAGATTACCGGGAAGCCAGTCATTACCACTTCGATTGGATTTGAAGAAAAAGAGTTCGATGAGTTGGAGTATGCGAGGCAAGTGGCTACGCAATTTGGTGCTCAGCATTTTGAGCAAGTTGTTCGTCCTGATGCTGTCGGGATCACAGAAAAACTTGCGTGGTATTATGATGAGCCGTTTGCCGATTCTTCGGCCATACCGACCTATTATGTCTCGAAGTTAGCACGGGAACATGTCACGGTCGCGCTATCGGGAGATGGTGGGGATGAGTTGTTCGCGGGATATCGACGTTATGTCTTCGACAACCGTGAAGAACAATTGCGGTCATTCCTCCCTTCATGGTTTCGCCGTGGGGTATTTGGTCCATTGGCCTCGTTGTATCCTAAGGCTGATTGGGCGCCGCGAGTATTCCGCGGGAAAGCGACGTTTGAGAATTTATCCAGGTCTCACATTGAAGCGTATTTTCGCTCCATTTCAGCCGTCCGGCCTGAAGTGAAACAGCAACTTCTTCATCGGCAAGTCCAAGAGTCTCTCGGTTCGTATGATACGGTGAATGTTCTTCGGTCGTATTATGAGAAAGCCCATGGCGCTGACCCGATCGCTCGGATTTTGTATGTGGATGTCAAAACGTATATGACCGATGATATTTTAGCCAAAGTCGATCGCGCGAGTATGGCCCATTCGTTGGAGGTTCGGGCGCCTCTTCTGGATCATCCCTTTATGGAATTGGCCGCGAGGATCCCCGCTTCTTTCAAGCTTCAGGGCACGACGGGTAAGCATATCTTTAAAAAAGCCTTGGAAGGGACATTAAGTCATGACATTCTGTATCGAAATAAAATGGGCTTTGCCGTTCCCTTGGAACGATGGTTTCGAGTTGAATTAAAAGACATTGCCCACGACATGTTATTTCAGGATAAGGGGCATCCATTTTTGAATATGGACACAGTAGGGAAACTTTGGAAGGAGCATCAGTCAGGTTTACGAAATCGAGCAACAGAATTGTGGACGGTTTTGATGTTTCGTATGTGGGAGCGTCAATTTCTCTCATAAGTCTTCCCCAGGCTTCTTTGCGCACTGAGTATTCGCACTGAAGCCATCCTTTTCCTTATAGCCGTATCCAATAACTTTCGATATTTGAGGCGCATTATTTCGCTTGGCTGTCTGATAGCCGATTCAGTTATACCGAAATGTTAAAGCGCCAATTTGTATCACATTGAGAGCCAATACGTGAGATCACACGTCAATCATGCTCAATACCTCCAAGCGGGTATAACCTTCCACTGTTTGATGTGGGTCATGACGCTGGGTTACTTGGATACCTGTAATCGTGGTGTCAAAATGATTCCGTCGTCTCGATAGATTGCTCATCAGATACGTGTGATTTTGTGAATGATCGTATCCAAGGGTTGGTTCGACTTGACTTGGACACCTTTCAAGAAAACGTCGGAAGGGTTATTCAAAGGCTCTTGTTAAAGGCATGTCAAAAACTCGCGTTCTTCCGGACTATTGTGTCCAAGCATACCGACTTCTCATGAATGGGATTCGTTATAACCTATGAAGATTTTAGTGTTTACGGGTTTATATCCGAATAACGTCTGGCCCAATCATGGCATTTTTATTCATCAGCGCATGGCTGAGGTTGCGAAGTTGCCTCAATATGACATGCGAGTCGTCGTACCGGTTCCCTATTATCCTCCAATTCCGATGGGGTGGAGGGCTGCGTATCGAAAGATTGTTTCGAGCCAAATAGTGGATGGCATACAGGTTGATTACCCAAGATATTTCATGATACCCAAGATGGCCATGGTGTTACAGGGTGTTATGTTGTTTTGCTCTGTCTTACCCTTTGTGTTAAGGCTCAGAAAGTCCTTTCCGTTTGAGGTCATTGATGCCCATTATGTCTATCCAGATGGATTGGCTGCTGTGTTGTTAGGGTGGTGGTTGCAGGTTCCAGTTGTGGTGTCAGCAAGAGGCAGCGACCTCAATGTATTTGAGCAGCTCCCCATCATTCGGCGAATCATCCAGTGGACACTTGGTCGAGCCAGGGCTGTGATTACCGTTTCTCAAGCGCTGAAAGATGTTACAGTACGGTTAGGCATACCGTCCGATAAAGTGACAGTGATTCCCAATGGTGTGAATTCGGAAAAATTTTCTCCCATGCCCAAGGTTGATGCTCGCCAAAAATTGGGATTGCCGGTTGGTAAAAGAAAGGTTCTTGTCTCTGTGGGACATTTAACCCCGAATAAGGGTTTTGATCTTCTTATCAAGACATTGAAAAGACTTTCCGAAAAGTCTTATGAAACCACACCTTTATTAATCATTGTTGGAGGTGGGGCCTATAGTAAGGTCTTGGAGCGACTGACAGAAGACTTGGGCGTGACCCAGTGGGTCAGGCTCGTCGGAGCCACGCCTCATGATCAGTTGATCTGGTATTACAACGCAGCGGATATTGTCTGTTTGTTGAGTGAGAGAGAGGGGTGGCCGAATGTCATCCTTGAAGCCTTAGCCTGTGGTCGACCTGTCGTAGCGACACAAGTCGGTGGAATTCCTGAAATTTTGACTTCACCACAAGTCGGGAGATTAGTTGAACGAGAGGTTGAACCCCTCACGCAATGTTTGGAGCAGGCCTTACAACAAGAGTGGAATGTTTCGAAGATTGTGGAGCATGCCAAAGCCTTTAGTTGGCCACGAACGGCTCGTTCGGTGGGCGAGGTGTTGAATGCTGTGGTTTCTCAGGAGAAGGTTGCGAATGCCTGTGTCAAATCATCATGATGATCGATGATTGAAATGTTGGGAAGGAATGCTTGATGAAAATTGTTCTTGTTGCTGGAGCTCGACCAAATTTCATGAAAGTGTCGGCCATTATCGATGCGATTCAATCGCATAATGCTTCTGGTGGTCGTCGCATTGAGTATCGGTTGGTTCATACGGGGCAGCATTATGACGCTCAGATGTCACAAACCTTTTTTACTGATCTTGGGATCCCCAAGCCTGATGTGGATATGGAGGTAGGGTCATCTTCGCATGCTCAACAGACGGGGGAAATTATCAAACGATTTGAGTCTATCATGCTCGATGAACAGCCTGATGTCGTGCTGGTGGTTGGAGATGTGAATTCGACAATTGCGTGTTCATTGGTGGCCTCAAAGATGATGTATCCGACTCCGACGGCGACGCTGAATCTGCTTCGCCCTCGTATTGCCCATGTTGAAGCGGGGTTGAGAAGTTTTGATCGTGAAATGCCGGAAGAAGTCAATCGCGTGTTGACAGACGTGGTGTCAGACTTTCTTTTTACGACGGAACAGAGTGCTCAAAAAAATTTAAAAAAAGAGGGTATTCCAAAAGATAAAGTGCATTTTGTTGGCAATACGATGGTCGATTCATTATTGAAGCATAGAAAAAAATCTCAAGCGTCTGACATATTAAGACGTTTAGGCTTATCCCATGATGATAAAATGGCACCTCGAGAGTATGGGGTGATGACGCTGCATCGCCCAAGTAATGTTGATGACCCAACCTGTTTTCAGCCAATTCTTGAGGCACTTGAGGAATTAAGCCAAGATATGCCGATGGTATTTCCCGTTCATCCTCGAACCATGAAGCGGATTCAAGAGTTTCATCTAGAGTCACACTTCGTCTCATTGACCCCACGCGAAATTGGAGAATCAGGTTTGCATTGCATCGAACCGCTTGGCTATCTCGACTTTCTGTGCCTTACGGCCAACGCCAAATTGGTGTTAACTGATTCTGGTGGCTTACAAGAGGAAAGCACTATTTTGGGCGTGCCCTGTGTGACGTTACGAGAAAATACCGAACGGCCAATCACCATAACGCAAGGCACAAATGTGTTGGCTGGGACGACGAAGGAGCAGATTCTTGTCCATGCGCGCCAGCAACTCACCCATCACAAAAAACATAAAAGGCCAAAGTTCTGGGATGGCCATGCCGGTCAGCGAATCGTTGAAATTCTTGATCGGAGTTTGTGTGGCACAAGCTGACATGTCTCTCAAGATTCTTCATGTTTTAGACCATAGTTTGCCACTGCATAGTGGGTATACTTTTCGAACGAAAAACATTTTTCGGGCACAAGAAAAAAGAGGGTGGACCCCCATTGGGTTGACGTCGCTAAAACAAGAGCAGACATGGTCTGGACCATGGGTGGAAAAGGAGACAATCGATGGTTTGTGTTTTTATCGATCTCCCCTGCTGGCCTCCCCTCAAGGCTGGTTAGGGACGCAATATCAACTGATCAAGACGTTAGCCCGAAGACTTGAAGACGTGATTGAACGTGAGAATCCGGATATTTTACATGCCCATTCACCGGTATTGAATGCGATACCGACTTTATGGGTTGCGAGAAAGTACAAACTCCCGGTTATTTACGAAGTTCGGGCGTACTGGGAAGATGCAGCTGTCGACCATGGAACGTATGAAGAAGGGTCGTGGAAATACAGGACAGTCCGAACACTTGAGACCTTAGCCTGTCAACGGGCGACTCATTTAGCGGTCTTATGCAACGGGATTAAACATGATCTGATGAGCCGCGGCATCTCTTCCAGTAAACTGACTGTAATTCCAAACGGAATTAATCTTGAAGACTTTACCGATTGTCGGCCTGATGAGGAAAATAAGAAAAGTTGGAATCTCGCAGGGAAGCGGGTGATTGGGTTTATCGGATCGTTCTATCGTTATGAGGGGCTGGACCTGCTTGTTAATGCGTTTGCAGATCTTGCAAAGGATCATGAGGACCTTGTTCTTCTTTTGGTGGGCGGTGGGGAGGTGAAGCACGAATTAGAAGAACAAATTCAATCGCTAGGCATTCAATCAAAGGTCGTCATGCCTGGACGTGTTTCGCATGATGTCATTCCAGGTATCTATGGTCTTGTTGATATCTTTGTGTATCCAAGGAGATCTATTCGACTTACTGAGCTCGTGACTCCATTAAAGCCGCTTGAGGCGATGATCGTTGGAAAGCCTTTGGTGGCAAGCAACATTGGAGGGCACCGTGAATTGATTCAAGATGACGTGACAGGTCTTCTCTTCGCCCCCGGTGATGCCAATGCATTGAGTGCGACGTTAGAGCGATTGCTGTCAGATGAACCATATTTGAAAACGCTTGGGCAGCAAGCGCAAGCTTGGGCAAAGAAATATCGTTCGTGGGATAAGACGACATCCCCCTATGGACAGATGTATGCGTCTGCTACTGGCAAATGAAAGATCTGAGGGGACAGATTACTCAAGTATGTTGCATGTTCAAGCAACTGAGTCTCTTGACATGTGAAGGAGTACTGGCTTTTTTCGCCATACCCAACGAATATGAATACACTTTTTCATTCGGAGAGATGAGAGCCTTCATCATTGTACTTTCTACAGAGGAGTCATCTTTATGAAAAGAAGACTATTGCAGATTAGGAAACGTGTCATGCCTACACAGGAGTTGGTCGGCACTTATTGGAAACAACTTCATGGCGCTCACTATCGTGTTTTTTTCAGTCTAGCTGCACTTATCTGCATCACATGGCCCGGACCGGTTGAAGGAAGAGGAGTTGCCCCGTCGTCGTTAATCATTAGCTGGGTCTCGCATCAGGAGATCAGACGAGTCAATTCTTTTCCCATATATCAAGTGTCCCATCATCCTGCTGGTCCGACGATGTATCATGATTATTATCAATTAAAAAAGGATCGACATATCGGTCAACTTGTTCGGCTTGTCGAAAGCGCTCATACGAAGCGTATTCTGCCTCTGCTACAGCAGTCTTTTAAGATTCCAGCGCACAAAGAACATTATTTACGGCAAGCGTTGCGTGAAATTCGATACACTCTTGATCGGCTCGTTAATCATCCAAAAGCCTTAGCCTTATCTGCAACGGTGTCGAATTTGGCTGGCCGACCAAATTTGCCAATTACTTACTATCAACGAGCGATAAAGATGTATCCAAAGCATGCCATCACTCATGCGCAATTTGGAAATTTTTTAGTCGGGTTGGGAAAGTTTGAAGAAGGCATTGAACGATTGAAAGTTGCCATTAAAGTTAACCCCAAAATGTCTGTGGCCTATGGCTGGCTTGCCTTGGCCTATCAAAAGAATGGAAACCACGACTTGGCTAAAGAATATTCACAGAAAGCGAAGGAACGACACTTTAAAGGCAAACTTCCTTATTAATGCAACTCGACGGGTAATCTATATGGATGCCTGGACGTTCTCATGCAAATGAAAAGACCTACGATATGAGTGGAATCTGTGGCATAGCGTTTCCGGAACGAACACATCGGCAACACTTTCAATGTTTGACTCCCATGCTGCGTGAAATTGATCGCTCTGCCCAGAGTCAAGGGCACATGCATATTGAAGAATCAATTGGGTTTGGGGTGCAAGCATTTCCGGGTCGATTGTCTGGAATTGCCGAGCTGGTAGAGCATGGAAAGACTCATTGTCTAGGTTTTCATGGCAGCGTCTACAATCTCGATGAAGTTCTTGCTCCTGTCCGAGAGCATCATGATCCGCTTGTCGCGATGTTAGCGTTGTCATTACGTGGGATTCAGTCTTTGTTGACAAGACTTCGTGGAGACTTTGTCCTCTCTTTTTGGGATGCGAACCAAGAAGCGCTCTTTCTAGCTACTGACCGGTTTAGAGTTCATCCTCTATTCTTTCGACAGGATCACGATAAGTTTGTCTTTTCATCGAGAATGCAGGGTCTTCTGGCGTGTCCATCCGGTCAGGACATGACCATCAATCCATCGGCCGTTCTGAATGTCATTAGCTCCTCTTTCATTCCAACTCCACGAACGATTTTTCGTGAGGTTCAAAAATTACCACCAGGACAATTGCTGACTTGGAAGAAAGGGGCCATGCAATTGGAGCCCTATTGGGATATGAATTTTCCCAATTCCGGAACATTGTCTCGGACGGCCTATTCAGAAAAACTGAAAGAAACATTTTCGGATTCCATCACGGTTCGGATGAAATATGATCAGAAGGCTGACCAGATTGGAAGTTTTCTCAGTGGAGGCATTGATAGCAGTACGGTGTTGGGGGTGTTGACGCAGCTGGCGCAAACTCGGATGAATAGCTTTTCTATTGGCTTTGGCGAGGAAGCCTTTAATGAAATGAGTTTTGCGCGTTGTGCTGCCAATGCGTTCGATTCACAGCAGCATGAATATGTGGTGACGGCGGATGACACATTTCAAATTATTGACCTGCTTGTTGAAAATTTTGATGAACCGTACGCGAATGCGTCAGCTATACCGACGTATTTTTGTGCGAAACTGGCACGCGAACATGGATTTCAAGTGCTCTACGGTGGAGATGGCGGAGATGAACTATTTGCCGGCAATGAGAGATATGCGACTCAGAAAATATTTGACTATTACAAAGCCATTCCTCGCTGGCTACGAAACTATGGGGTCTCGCCTGCCGTTTCCATGCTGGCGAGCTTGCTGAAACTCAATGTGTGTATAAAAGGAAAGAAATATATTCAGCGAGCGAATACGCCTTATCCCGACCGATTGTTTTCATGGGGATTGTTTGAAATTCTTTGTATGGAAGAGGTGTTCTCTGGAGATTTTTTAAAGTCGCTGGGCGATCGCCACGATCCGTATGACCATGTGAGAGAGCTCTATGCTCATTCGCAGTCATTGGCACACACGGAGTTGGAGCGGCAATTATATCTGGATATGAAACTGGTGATTTCTGATAACGATATTTTAAAAGTCACTCGGATGACGGAAGCCAATGGGATCGCCGTACGATTTCCCTTTCTCGATCATCGTTTGGCGGAATTTGCTGCTGGTGTCCCGGCGCATATCAAGATGGAAGGGACGCAATTGCGAACCTTCTTTAAATCAACCTATTCCAACCTCCTTCCGGAAGAGATTCGGACCAAGACCAAACATGGATTTGGATTGCCGATCCCCATTTGGTTACGAACCCACAAAAAGTTGAGAGAGATGATGATGGATCTTTTGCGAAGCGAAAGGGTTCACCAACGAGGATATTTTGGTCAACATACGATTGATGATTTGCTCAAAAGACATCAAGAAGATACGACCTCATTTTTTGGAACCATTCTGTGGAACTTTTTCATGTTGGAATTATGGCTTCGGAGATATAGTGACAAACATTAAGGTACATGACGGCGAGTATTAACCCTATTTCCTCTATGTTGCGCGAGGAGTGGGTCCTCACAGTTTGAGAAACTAAACCATGGGTATACTTAAGTCGGTTGGATTTAAAGCAGTCGGAATATTGTTGCATCGAATTGGGGTACTGGGATTCATCAGTCAACTTGTGGATCGTATGCAGAAAAAAACTGTTTCAAATAGCCTACTTCCTTTTCCTCTGGTCCAAAAGCGCGTGTCTCGACCGGTTCAGATTTTAATGTACCATGGGATCGATGATGCGTGGTCTCCATTTCTCGGGCCTGCTCCGATTCGTGGTTTTAGGAACCAACTTCGTTATTTGGCCGAATACTGCAATGTGTTGGATCTTGATGAGGCCGTGGAACGAATACAACAACGGGATGTGCCCAACCGAGCTGTCGTTATTACACTAGATGATGGTTATCGCGATAGTTATGTCAATGCGTTCCCTCTGTTAAAAGAAATGGAATTACCTGCTACGATTTTTCTCGCGACGGCGGCTATCGGAACGGGGAAGGTGTTGTGGCATGATCGCGCGTGCTGGATGATCAGCCAAACGGCTGTTTCATATTTAGAGGGCTTTGGCAGCCGCAATCGGTATGTGTTGGATACGAGGGATGGGAAACGGGCGGCACAGGAAGGTGTGCTGTGGTATCTACGATCTCTTAAGGATGAGGACCGAATTGAAGCACTTGAACAGCTCTCGACGCACTTGCAGGTATCTGGTGAACCTGATATTGAACCGCGGTTAATGCTGAATTGGGAAGAGGTGAACGAAATGTACAAATCGGGCATTCGTTTTGGTGCACATACCGTACACCATCCGATTCTTTCAAAAATTCCCTTAAGCAACGTGGCCAGTGAGCTTCGTGAATCAAAAGAAACGATTGAATGTCATATGGGATGTCGTGTGACGACCTTTGCATACCCCAGTGGTCGACCAGAGGACTATAATTCGAACATTAAAGAGATTGTGAAACAGGAGGGGTTCGTCTGTGCAGTGAGTACGGTGTCTGGGGCAAATTATGAGGGCGATGATCTTTTTGACTTGAAGCGAGTGGGATATTGGGATCAGGACGTCGGGCCTTTTGGTCTTCGTTTTGAGTATTCCCGATTCTGCGCATAACCTAAACCCCATATTTTTTATCGAGTACTTATGAGGTGGAAATTCTTAAATGATCGAGAGGCCTTTCACGCACATCGTGAGCAATGGGATGCGCTGAATGCCACTACCGGCAACCATATCTTGCTCGATTCAGGTTTTTGGGATCCACTCGTCCGGTTGTTTGGTCATGATGAGCTCTATCTTGCGATTTGTGAAGACCCTGCATATCCTGCCATGATTCTTATCGAACATGTCGGAGCAGGAAGATGGACGACGTTTCAGCCGTCACAAGCCCCTCTTGGTCCAATCCTGTTCGGGAATCCCTTGAATATTGAACAGCAAATGGCCATGCTCGTTCGCAGTCTTCCTGGTTTTACAATTTCTCTAGGGATTACACAACAAGACCCAGACTATACGAGCCTTAAGCAGGGTTCCAGTGATCCGAGGCTAGAATTTTTGGACTATATCACAATTCCTAGGATTTCAATTGTCGATACATTTGAATCGTATTGGAAGCAACGAGGGAAAGATTTGGTAGGAAATCTTGCGCGTCGCAAGAAAAGACTTGATGAGCAAGGCGTCAAGATCTCCCTTTCAGTCGATCGAACTCCTCAAGGGATGGATGAGGCGGTACGAATTTATGGGCAGTTTGAAGAATCTGGTTGGAAAGGGGAGAATGGAACAGCCGTGAGTGCGACCAACTCCCAGGGTGTATTTTATCGTGAGATGTTAGCCCAGTTTTGTCAGCAAGGAGAGGGTGTGGTGTATCAGTTGCTCATGGATGAAGTCCCGATTGCCAGTAATCTGTGTGTTGAAAGGGGTGGGATGCTCATTATGCTGAAAACAGCTTATGATGAGAAATATAAGAAATTATCCCCAAGTTTCATCATGCTAGAAGATATGTTGAAACGATTATTTGCAGATAAGACGGTTCAGGTTTTAGAGTTTTATGGACGATCGAAGGAATGGCACAAAAAGTGGACGGATGAAGAACGGACGATGTATCACATTAACTGTTACCGATATGCCATGGTTTCTCAAGCAAGAAAGCTTTTGAAAACTCAAGGTCTCTTATCAGGAAAAAGCGGGTAATGCATGGATCTTGTGGTGCGACATGCTGACCTGACCAATGATTGTGAGCAGATTGTTGATCTTCAGCGTCAATATTTAACTGCCCATTCGAATCTCCAACGATTTCATTGGCTCTACAGAAATAATCCCTTTGGTCAACCGCGAGTTTGGGTGACTGAAGAGTCAAAGTCATGTGCGATTGTCGGGGCAGCAGCAGCATTTCCTCGGTCACTCTATATTGGGTTAAAAAAGAAGGTGGGTTGGGTCTTGGGTGATTTTTGTATAAGCGAGCAGTACCGGTCTCTTGGACCAGCGATTCAACTTCAACGCGCGTGCCTTGAAGGTTTGGGGTCAGAGGGGAGTGCAATTTGGTATGATTTCCCAAGCTCGCATATGCTAGCGATCTATAAGCGGCTTAAGGTGGTTCAATCACAGAAGATGATTCGTTTTGTCAAACCGCTTAAAGTCGATCGGAAGGTTCGTTCTGTGGTGAAATCGAGTTTTTTTCAGCGATGTCTGAATATTGTGGGCAATCTGACATTACAGGTAAGTGATCGAAGAGTGAAACCTCCAGCTGGCTTGACGTTTCAGCAGCATGTAGGGGAATGCGGGCCGGAGTTCACAGAATTATCTGAATTCATTGGAGGTAGTCATGGAAATTGCCTCGAACGAACCGCAGCCTATCTGAATTGGCGCTATTGCCACAATCCTCTCGACTGTTGTGTGTTGGTTACAGCCCGTCAAGAGGGGGCACTTAAGGGGTATGCTGTCTTTACCGAGACAGGGGCAGATGCCTATGTGTTGGATGTGTTCGGTGTTCAAAATCGTGATGTCATGGTCGGCCTACTCGATCATATTGTTGGACGTGTTCGTTCAGGTCCATGTGAAACCGTAGTGGTCTCTATTGTGGACAACCATCCTTGGATTCATTTTTTACAGTCCGTGGGATTTAAGCCACGTGAGGCTTCTCCCATCATTATTAGTGGTTTACCTATTGAATCTGAATACAAAACCGACGAGAATCAGCACAGATCATTATTGTTAATGCAAGGAGATCGTGACAGTTGAAGGGGGAGGCATATTTCATTATGGAAGATACGGTAGATCTTGAGCATATTAGAAAATTTGTTGTTGAACATATTCCAAGGGTCAGTCAACTAGAGGGACAAGATGATGTCCAACTTTTAGAGGATGGCTTATTAGATTCTCTTGGTATTTTGGATGTTGTGACATATTTAGAAGAAGAGTTTGGCATTACCATTTCTGATGAAGAATTAACTCCAGATAATTTTCAGTCAATACGTACGATATTTCTTTTTGTTCAGAAAAAAAAGAATCACGTCCAGGTTGCTGATTAATCATGAGGTACCCTTCCTGCGGTATGAGTTGTCTCAGGTGACATGTGAATAGGAACAATCACTCCTGGAGACGTGAGATGAGGTAGGCCCAGTTCATCACATTGCGGAATAGCTAAAGGTCCTGGGGCTATTTGGAACGCAGGTGTGCTGTAAGGTGGATCGTTGCGATCCCCCTGCTGTATAAAGAAGGTCTGAATGATGCATTTCTGCATATCGTGGGTTTCAACTTTTCCACTCCTTCCAATCTTCTCCTCTTAGTATGGAATCCCAAACAGGAATAGGCCTGGCGTTACCTGCGAGTTTTTGTCACGGTATGATGCCTGGGCGGCCTTTCTTGTTACGCAACAGCCTTGCCGATTGGTGCGAAGCTTAAAAAGAGAGCTGAGATATGTCACGTGTGTACGAAAGTAATAGTCTCGTCTCGAAACCTTACTGGGTATTCCTCTGTTTCATTCTTATATGTATTGCTGCCATCTTTCGATTTTCACATCTTGGCGATAAAGATTTTGGTATCGATGAGATTCTCCATGTGTATGCTGCTCAGGAGCTGCTTCAGGACCATGTACCTCTTTTGCCATCAGGGTATGCCTATGAGCGAGGGTTGCCGTATACCTATCTCGTTGCTGTCATGGGCTATTTGGGAGGGTTTACTGAACTGAACCTACGGATTCCGAGTGCCATCCTTGGCGTCGTGGTCGTCTTTTTTGTGTATTGGATGACTCAGCGATGGTTCTCTGTCGAGGCTGGTCTTGTGGCAGCTTTCTTCACGGCCTTATCGCCAATGGAGATTGCGCATTCTCGCGAAGTGAGGATGTACATGCTGTTCCAACTGTTATTCTTGCTGATTGCGTTTTTTTTCTTTGAAGGCTTCGAAACGTCTTCGCGAAGAAATACAAACGTACCTAAGCTGACCGCGACAAAGAAATGGACAGACACATTTCAGGTTCGTCCGTTGTTTTTATGCTATGCCGGGATGGCTTTTTTGTTGGCTCTGGGAGTTCATAAGCTCATCCTTCCGGCGATGTCTGGTTTTGTCGGCTATGTGTTGGTGATGGGGATTATTGGTGTCGTCAGTCGGTCGATCGATTCTCCTGTTCGGCAAAAATATATTGGAACTGCTCTTATGATCATTGTCGGGGCGACTGTGGGGAGTCTTCTCTTTCCGGGTATACCAGCGAAGCTCGTTGCGATCACTCAAGAACCACTAGCTTGGGGACAGGAAAATGCTGATAACTGGAGTTACTATCGTTGGTTACTGTTAGATGAATACCCTCTTGTGTTTGGGGGGCTTTCGATTTTTCTGCTCTATGGATTCTTGCAGAACCGCAGAGTTGGGTTGTTGATTGCGTGTGTGTTCCTGTTGCCTTTTGTGATTCAGAGTGTGATCTTGCCGATGAAAAGTTACCGGTACCTTTTGTATGTTTTACCATTTATGTACATGGCGGCCGGGGTCGGAGTTGCGGGACTATTGAGATCGTTGTGGTCTGCAGGGCATGCGTTTAACAAGGTGGAGTTCGTTCCGAACAGGGTTTGGAAATTCTTTGTATCGATCGTTCTTATGGGAGGCATTCTTGGGGTCTTGATCAATATGCCGTGGTTTATGCGGACGGTTAAGGATTTCGCCCAGGACTTTCAATCGCCCCATGTGACCGATGTCCAGCATCACAACTGGGGAACCACTGTGCAATATATTGAGTCACATGCCGTACCTGGTGACGTCATTGTTTCCGGTTATCCCTTACTTTCCCGTCATTATGGAGCTACCCAGCCGTTGTATTTCATGAATAATGCCTACTTGGTGACCAATATCAACCGAGATTTAAAAAATGAACAAGGACAGCTGATTGATTATACCTTTGGGGTTCCTGTTCTTCAGAACCTTGACGATCTCAAACAGATCATGAAACGTCACCCTTCTGGGTGGGTCATGACCTATGAGTGGCGGAAAGATCGATTTTGGAACTATCCAGATCTTCCAGAGACTTCGTTAGGGACATTTCCTGTGGAAGTGATACGGTACATTAAAGAACATCTTGAACGGCAGAAAATACCCAATGCTCCATATATGGCGTTATGGCGTTGGGACTCTCGCTCCTAGTGAGCTTTCGGAAAAAATTTACTTAGTTTCCCTGCTTGTACATTAATATTTCTCCAGCTCAGCCTCCCTTTGTCTTTTGCCAGACACTATTTCAAGAACCCACTGAAAAGATTAGGTCATTAATAGCGGATCTAAATGGTTGTTCAGTGAGGTGCCTAGGCCACGATAGTTCAATGGGCCAATGGCTCCTGTCCAACCATCCTTTCCTTGAAATGCATGTGCAGCATATAGGTGTCTATAGTCTTTTAACTTTTTCTTAGTACCTCTGCTCCGACGCCTGCAGGCTCTAGCCGTGCCGCGACTCTTTTATAGGGTCGATGTGTGTTTTTGCGTTCTACCGGGCATGTGTATACCGTGAGGAGCGATGAGGTTTCGCTAGAGTCCTCTGAGTGAACGCCTCTCATCGTGGGCGGGGCTTGTTTGAGATTCTCTGGTTTATGTCAAGCCTCGTGTAAGGCGGGCCGGGTTAAACGTGGTCTGATAGCGGTGAATGGACCAAGCTGCTCGGGCAATTTTCCGCGCGATACTCACTAAGGTGGCCGTTGAACTCCACCCTTGGATGCGATACGAGTCATAGATGGGTTTCCAGACTTTGGTTTTGACGGCAGCCATGGCGGCATTAACGAGTAAGGAGTTGAGATAGTAATTTTTTGTAAATATAAGTATTAACAGCTAAATATTTTATCTGTATTTAGAAAAATCTTGGTTGAAAAACAGATCAATATGCCATGTTATGTGACAGTGTGTAAGATTTTATGAATTAGATAAGAGGCTTTTGAAGACAGTTGATTTTCGTTCTAAATAATGAGATGCTTTTCTTTCATGCCAAGCACTTGGTGGTGCTTCATAGCTGTAGAGCCTTCATCTATTTTGTTCATTCACCTGTAGAAGAGCCATTTTGTCACGCTCCGCTATTCATTCCTCCTGCACCTGTGGATTCTAGGCAGCGAATGAGATCGACATAAGGAAATATCATGGATCTTTCTATCATTTTGTCCACATGCAGACGTCCAGAGATTCTTGTTCGGACTCTCAAAAGCTTTACGGAGTTGAACGTTGGAGACCTGCGATGGGAGCTTGTGCTTGTGGACAATGCCGATGATGAAGCTACGCGTCAATTAGCTGATCAATTTCAGGACACCATCACGCTGACGTATGTTGTTGAGACGAGAGTAGGGAAGAATTATGCCTTAAATACGGCCATTCCAAAAGCGAAAGGAAATATCATTGTCTTTACCGATGATGACATTCTGGCTAACCCTTATTGGTTGATACGTATCTGGGAAGGAGCGAAGCGTTGGCCGAATCATGATGTATTTGGAGGGAAAATTTTACCGCATTTTCCAACAGACCATGTGAAATTTGATCTCGAGAATCGACTCGTCAAATCGGCTTTGGTGATTGCAGACTGGAAGCTTCCTGAAGGCGAATATAAACCGAGCATGGTCTGGGGGCCAAACTTTGCTGTTCGTTCCTCTGTGTTAGAGGGCGGGTTTCGATTTAATACCGATTTTGGTCCAAATAGCGGTCAATACCTCATGGGTGATGAAACCGAATTCGTCTATCGGTTAGAGCAAGCTGGGCATCCTCCAATCTATCTGCCTGAAGCGCTCGTTCATCACCAAATTCGACCCGAACAGTTGAGTATGGAATGGTTACGTCGTCGTGTGGCTTCGTATGGAGGCACTTTTGCTTTTATGTCAGGGTTACCTCATTCTCCATTGTTATTTGGTGTTCCTCGGTACATGTACGCACAAACGCTTCAAGCGTTTCTTCAATATCTTCGTTCCCGCCTGTTTTCAGACGACAAGACGCGGTTTGAGTCCGAGCTTATGTACTGGTATCGCAAGGGAATGTTACTTCAGTATTGGATCGGAGTGCCGAAAGAGAAGGTAATAGTGTATTAACGCATTGGTTTGGTCGCGTCGTCTTCTATACCTCGTACTTACAGTTGTCATCCTAGTTGTCGTTAGACGGTCATAATAAAGGCGTATTATGAGCTTTTTGATCCATCATATGTTGAGGGACAGTGCCAAGCGTGTTCCTGAAAAGCCGGCGTTGGTCTATCGTGCTCAATCGCTGAACTACCAGGAAGTCGTGACGCAGGTATCTGGATTGGCTGCTGGGTTAAGTCAAGCCGGGATTAAACGTGGGGATCGTGTTGGCATCTATCTTGACCCATCAATAGAGTTAGTGATTTCTATCTTTGGGATTTCTCAGGCGAGTGCCGTTTTTGTTCCTATTAATGGGCTCTTGCTGGCTGAACAAGTGGGACACATTGCTCAGGATTGCGAGATGCGGTGCCTGATTACGACCAAAAAAAGACTGGCTGGCTTACAGGATGTTCTTTCCACCTTGCCAAGGTTAGAGTTTCTCGTCGTCATTGAAGATGGCTCTGACGTGCCATGTTCGACATCCGTCTATTGGTACCATGAGTTGCTCAAAATGGTTGAGATCTCTTGTCAAATTGAACCGTGCATTGACAAAGACCTCGCGGCCATTTTGTACACCTCTGGCTCCACTGGAAAACCGAAGGGTGTGATGCTATCCCATTCAAATGTTGTCAATGGGAGTTCGATTGTGTCGATGTATTTGGAGATCACCGAACGGGATAAAATATTGGCGGTGCTGCCATTTAGTTTTGATGCCGGATTAAATCAACTGATGACGGCTTTCCAGCAGGGATGCACGCTTGTGCTTATGACATTTGTGTTTGCGAAGGAAATCGTTCAAATGTTGCTCAAGGAACAGATTACCGGCTTAGCGGGTGTTCCGACATTGTGGAACCTGTTGTCACAAACTAATTCGACTCTGCAAAAACAGACCTTTCCACACTTGCGGTATATCACCAATACCGGAGGGGCGATGCCGCAACATGTTTTGGCTTTGCTTCGGAAAGCCTTACCTGCAACGAGTGTGTATCTGATGTATGGGCTGACGGAAGCCTTCCGGTCTACCTATCTTCCTCCCGATCAACTTGAGCAGCGCCCAACGTCTATGGGCAAAGCGATTCCCAATACTGAAATATTAGTGGTGAATGAGCAGAATGAACCTGTGAAGCCTGGAGAGGTTGGAGAATTGGTTCACCGAGGTCCAACGGTGTCGTTAGGCTATTGGGGAAATCCTGAGATGACGGCTAAGGTGTTGCGTCCACACCCCTATCAACATTCAAATGGCGGGACGGAGGAGATGGTGTGTTTTTCAGGAGACCTTGTGAAGATGGATGAGGATGGGTATTTGTATTTCGTTGGGCGTCGTGATTCTATGATTAAGTCTGCAGGATTTCGAATTAGTCGTACAGAAGTTGAGGAAGCCCTTTACCAAAGCGGCCAGATCAAAGAGGCAGCCGTGATTGGTGTCCCTGACGACATTCTTGGGCAAGCGGTGACAGCCTTTGTCGTGGGGCAATCTCAAGAGTCCGTGGATGTAAGTGTTCTTTCAGCCTTTTGTGCCAGCAAGCTTCCGCGGTATATGATGCCAAAGACCTTTCATATTCTGGAGAAGTTGCCCAAAACCCCGAACGGTAAAATTGATTATACGAATCTTCAAGCGATGAAAGTGCCTGCCAATGCCTGAATCTCGAGACCTTATTGCTCGCCACTTTCATATGGATTCTGGACTGTTAATGTTTGGGGGGCAAACATCGATTGAAACCATTGTTGCGACGTATGGCACGCCACTGTTTATATACGATGCAGCGGTTCTTAATCGGAAGTATGAATTATTGCAGCAGACTCTCCCTCAGAATTTTGCCATTAGTTATTCCGTCAAGGCGAATCCTTCTCAAGCGATTCTCAAGCATTTTGTGCAGAAGGGCTGTGGGTTGGAAATTGCTTCAAGCGGAGAATTTCTTCAAGCCCTCCAAGCGGGTTGTGCATCGAATGCTATTCTGTTTGCAGGGCCTGGAAAAACAAAAGCAGAACTGGAATTAGTGCTGGCGAAAGGCATTGGAGAAATTCATATCGAATCTGTTCTGGAGGTTGCCCGTATTGCCGCGATCAGTCAGCGATTAGGGGTCATGGCCAACGTTGCGATCCGAGTCAATCCAACAGGGGAAGCGTTGGGCGGCGCCATGCGGATGGGTGGACAATCCACGCCCTTTGGTATTGATGAGGAAGAGCTCGAATCGGTTGTTGCGCAAGTCTGTTCTAACCCAGTACTCAAATTCAGTGGACTGCATTTATTTTCGGGGACGCAAATTTTGGACTACTCCGTCTTGGTTTCTCAATACCGAAAAGGGTTGGATATTGCTAGGAGAATTGTCAAAAAAACAGGTCAACCTCTTCGCACATTGGACTTCGGAGGTGGCTGGGGAATACCCTACTTTGGAAAAGAGATGGAGTTGGATACGAAAAAACTGAAGTCTGGCTTGGAGGAAGTGTTTTCTGAGGTTCAGAATGATCCTGATTTTTCTGGGACGCAATTCATGGTCGAACCAGGACGATACCTTGTTGGCGAAGCCGGTGTGTACGTCACACAGATTACTGACGTGAAAGTTTCTCGAGGAAAAAAATTTTTAATCGTCGATGGAGGGATGCACCATCATTTGGCGGCGTCTGGTAATTTTGGGCAAGTCATTAAGAAAAATTTTCCGGTGTGTCTCGTGAATAAGATTGATCAGCCTATGAAAGAGACTGTCGATGTTGTGGGGCCACTTTGTACGCCACTGGATGCTTTGGCGCGTGGCATTCAACTGCCTGAAGCAATTGTTGGTGATCTTGTTGGTGTACTCCAGTCTGGTGCATACGGAAGAACGGCAAGTCCATTGCATTTTTTAAGTCATTGTTCACCTCCTGAGGTCTTGGTTGAAGGCGGGGAGGCGAAGCTTATTCGACGAAGAGGGACCTACGAAGACTTGACAAGAGACTGCGTTTAATCCGTCGTTATCATGTTCAACGATCTATAGCCTATGCGATCTAGGGCTGAGACATCGTGCAATAGGGCGTGAATTTCAATTGAATGTCTGCCCATTTGAGTATGTTAGGAATGATCGTGAGCTTGCAGACGAGGATGTGCCGATAGACTGTATGGAATTTGTCGTATCACGAGATCCTCGTTTACTTATCCAAAACCTGATTCCGTCACTTTCTCGGAAAGCACTGTCTGGTCCTGTTAGGGGGAGCTTGACCTCATATCATTTCTGGGCCAGAAATGCGTTATTTCACGGACTGGGGGCCTTGGGCCTTCAGGCTGGAGATAAGGTTCTGGTTCCCGCTTTTCACTGTTCGACCGTTGTGGAGCCGATTCTTCACTATGGCTGCGAGGTAGTTTTTTATAATGTGAATCGTGATGGAATCGTCGACTTTGAAGACATTGCTCGGAAAGTCGATTCCCGAACAAAGGCCGTGATTGCCATTCACTATTTTGGCGTCCTCCAACCTTTACCGACAATTCGAGATTTTTGTCAGGATCATCAACTTTTTTTTATTGAAGATTGTGCCCATCTCTTAATGGGTGAAAGTGAGGATGACCCACTTGGTCGTGTCGGAGATATCAGTATTTTCAGTTGGAGGAAGTTTTTCCCAATTTATGATGGAGGAATGTTGGTGTGTAATCATGCCTCACAGCTTCCGACTGTCTCTTGGGATGGCTTGGGAGGGTGGCTTCATCTTAAAATTGTCAAAAACCTTTTTGGAAAATATTTATCCGATCGATCAGCCGCTCGGCCTCCTGTAGCTTTGAATCGTGAAAAACGTGAGTCTGAAGTAGAGGATTCCGTCTCAGAAGACGAAACGAGGACGAAGTTTAAATCCAAGGCTCCTCACAGAGAGTTTGATGCCTTACAATTAAATTGGCCGATGAGTCCATGGTCTCGATTTATTTTAGAAAACATCGATTTGTCGGCAGTCATGCAGAAACGTCAAGAACATTCGAAATTTCTCAACCAAGCTTTGGGTGAGTTGTCTGGCGTTCGTCCGTGGTCTACAGAGGGAGTCAATGGCGTCTGTGCTTGGGCGTTTCCGATTGTTGCGGAAAATCGGACGGACCTTCATGTTCAATTGAGAAAACGGGGGATTCAGTCCTTTTCTTGGGGTGGGGTGATTCATCCTAGCCTTCCCTTAGAAGAGTTTCAGGACGCCAGGTTTTTGTATGAGCATCTGGTCTTGTTACCAAACCATCAAAGTTTAACTCGAGAAGAGTTACACTTTATTATAGAAAGTGTAAGAGATGTCTTGTGAGTCGATAGAGTGAACTTGACGCACCAATATTTCTAAACGTCTTAAGTTGAAATATGGTTGGTTATCAACGATGAGGAATATTTTGATGGTGGCATTTCATTACCCACCTTTTTCTGGGGGTAGTGGTGTGCATCGGACCTTGAAATTTTCACGGTATCTCCCCCAGTATCAATGGAGGCCGATTATGTTGACCCCTCATGTCCGAGCGTATCCTCAGACTAGCGATCACCAGATGAACGAGATTCCTTCGGATGTGCTCATTAAACGGGCATTTGCTTTAGACACAGCACGGCATTTGTCTTTCAGGGGAAAGTATCTCAACGTATTGGCGTTGCCAGATCGATGGGTCACCTGGATGATCGGAGCCATTCCTTTGGGGCTTTGGTTGATCCGAAAATATCAACCTCAAGCGATATGGTCGACCTATCCTATTGCGACAGCGCATGGTATCGGCCTTGTGCTCAGTAAACTGACCGGGCTTCCTTGGATTGCTGATTTCAGAGATTCCATGACCGAAGAAAATTATCCGCGTGATCGTTCGACCAGGGAATATTATCAATGGATTGAACGAAATACGTTTGCGCAAAGTACAAAAAACATTTTTACCGCTCCATCAACGAAAAAGATGTATCTTGATCGATATCCCTGGTTGAAGCAAGAGTCCTGTCTCGTGATTCCTAACGGGTATGACGAACACGACTTTCAAAGTCTTCAGTCTGAAGAGGTTCATATTTTTGGCAACGGTCGTCCTGTGCGATTGATTCATGCTGGAGTTGTCTATCCGGAAGAACGAGATCCACGCCCATTCTTTCAGGCATTGGCGAAGTTGAAATCAGAAAATCTGATATCCTCAAATATGCTGCAAATTGAATTTCGCGGATCTGGTTCAGAAGATTTGTATGCAACCAAATTACAAGAGTTAGACATTACGGATATTGTCTATCTACTTCCCTCACTCCCCTATCGCCAATCGTTGCAAGACTGTATGGCGGCGGATGGGTTACTCCTCCTTCAAGGGGCGACCTGTAACCATCAAATTCCAGCAAAAGCCTATGAATATCTTCGAATACAAAAACCTATCTTAGCGCTGACGGATGTTACGGGAGATACAGCTGCACTGTTGAACGAATGTGGAGGCGCAACCATTTGTGATTTGCACGATGAAGAAGATCTCTATCAAGGAATCCGAATATTTTTGGGACAAATCAAATCCGGTCAACATCCTATCCCGCATAGACCGACGGTGAATAAATTTTCTCGAGAAAGCCAATCTGAAATGTTGGCCACATATTTGCATCATCTTACCGATAGCCAAGGCGGTTAACTCTTTACTTTTTTTAAAAAAATATGAGAGATATTGCATTAGTTATTCTCGTTTTAGGTTCTGCGGCCGTTGCCATTAGAAGGCCCATGTATGGGATGTTACTCTTTGTAGCCTTTGGCATTGTTAATCCTCAAGGATTTACGTGGGGGTTTGGCAGGTCCTTTCCTATCGCCATGATCATGGCCATGGCCACTGTTCTGGGTTATGTGATTTCACCAGAATCAAAACGTTTTCCTCGACAGCGAGAAGTCTGGATGCTGCTTGGCTTGTGGTTGTTATTTGTCGTCTCAACTGTGGTTGCGTATATTCCGCATCGAGGGTGGATGTCAGATGCCGCGTTAACTCAACTCATCCATGTATCAAAAATCTTTGTCATGATCTTTTTGTCCATGTCCCTTCTCAATTCGCCAGAACGTGTTCAGATGCTGATGAAGGTTGTGGCCTTATCGATTGGACTATTATCGGTCAAAGGCGGGATATTTGCGATTATCACGGGTGGGAGTGAGTTGGTATGGGGGCCGGAGGGATCATTTCTGTATGCGAATAATGCCATCGGTCTTGCAATGGCCATGAATGTTCCCTTGCTTTATTATCTGATTCAGCTTGAGCGTAAGCCCTGGCTTCGCAAGGTCATGTGGATTATGTTGGGATTGTCCGTTCCAGCAATTGTCTGTACGTTTTCCCGTGGCGCATGGTTGGGACTCATGGCGGCGGTTGGATTAATCTTATTGAAGAGTAAGTATAAAGTCGTGATAGGTGTTGGCGGTGCCATTATGGTTTTCGCTACGATCGCCTTCATCCCATTTTTAACGACACTGGATCTCGTGCCTGAGCGGGTCCAATCTCGATTTGATGATTTGGTGAATTATGAAGAAGAAGGGTCAGCCGTCAGTCGATTTTGGAATTGGGAGGCTTGCAAGCGGGTTGGCTTCGCCAATCCCCTTACAGGAGAGGGCTTTGATTATTACGGTCGACATATCTATGAGAAATACTTTCCTGAGTTCATCGTACAGTATGGACATGATAAAGTCTGGTCCTGTCACAGCATGTGGTTGACCGTGTTGGCAGAGCATGGCATTCTGGCATTTCTCCTCTGGATTGCATTGCTGATATCCTGTTTTCTCAGTTTACGAAAAATCCATCGATTCAGTAAGAGAATTGAGAGTCTCCAATGGATGGGCTATTACGCGTCGATGGTCGAAATCAGTTTTGTGGTATATATGATTGTCGGGACGTTTCTGGATGTCGCGTATTTTGATGTATTTTATCAATTTATCGTTGTGGTAATACTTCTGAAAGAACACATGTACCAGATGGTGAAGTCTTGGCATTTGAGTCCAGGGGAAGAGCGTTTTCGACGGTCACATGTTCGAGCGTCGTTGGCTGGGTCCAGATGATTCTCTATGGATGGCCGTGTCCTTCGATGCTCAACCCATAATTTTTCTTGGTGAGTGACCAATTTACATGAAAATAGGGTATGATAAGACCATCTCATGACCTGGTAGGTCTCCAAGGTGGGGAATGAGCTTGTTACGGAAATGGTGGGGTGCGTTATCCCTCATCTATTCATGTCCTGCGTCTTCAAAGATGCCCACTTACTTTGGGTGATGAACAGAACGATCTCCTGGTATTCCTATCGGTCTGATGGGCTATTTTCGGCGCCAAACCCTTGATTTTCTGTGGTAAGGCAGAACGGTATATGTATGAAACACATTAGTCTTGGCATCTCAGCTTATTACCACGATAGTGCAGCATGTTTAGTGCATGATGGTGAAATTGTTGCAGCGGCTCAGGAGGAACGCTTTACGCGAAAAAAACATGATGCTGGATTTCCTCGTGAAGCCGTGAAGTTTTGTCTGAGGGAGGGCGGGTATACTTTGTCTGATGTCAGTGAAGTTGTGTTCTATGATAAGCCATTACTCAAGTTTGAACGACTACTTGAAACTTATTTAAGCTTTGCCCCAAAGGGGATTTCTTCCTTTCTTGCCGCGATGCCTGTATGGCTGAAAGAAAAATTGTTTCTCAAAGACCTTTTACGCAAAGAATTAGTGCGAGTGGGAGAGTTTGCCTCCACAAAGGAGGTTCCGCCAATCCTCTTTGGGGAGCATCATGAATCTCATGCCGCCGCGGCCTTTTTCCCTTCGCCGTATCAGGATGCGGCCGTGTTGTGTATGGACGGTGTAGGGGAATGGGCGACGACATCAGCATGGGTCGGGCAAGGAAATCAACTGACCCCGTTATGGGAAATTCCCTTTCCGCATTCAATGGGATTGCTGTATTCCGCGTTTACCTACTACACCGGGTTTAAGGTGAACTCTGGGGAATATAAAGTCATGGGACTGGCGCCCTATGGTCAGCCCACATATGTAAAAGCCATCTATGAGCATTTGCTGGATGTGAAGGAAGATGGCACGTTTCGATTGAATATGGAGTATTTTGATTATTGCACGGGCTTGAAGATGACCAGTGCGAAATTTGACGAAGTATTTGGAGGGCCGCCCCGCAAACCTGAATCGGAGTTGACGCAACGGGAAATGGATTTGGCGAGATCGGTCCAAGAGGTGACTGAAGAGGTCGTTCTGCAGTTGGCCCGAGGACTTCAGAAAGAAACAGGCTTCGATTCGCTATGTTTGTCTGGTGGTGTGGCTCTCAATTGTGTCGGAAATGGTCGCTTGCTTCGCGAAGGTCCCTTTAAGCGTCTTTGGATTCAGCCTGCAGCGGGAGATGCTGGAAGTGCGTTGGGGGCGGCGTTATCCGTTCATTATCAATATCATGGAAATTCTAGGACGACCAACGGAGAATCCGATTCGATGCGAGGCAGTTATCTGGGCCCAGCTTTTACCAATGATGAGATTGAAACGCGCCTGCAAAGTCTTGGGGCTCGCTATGAACGTTTGGATGACGAAACTTTGTCCAGTCGTGTGGCCCATGAGCTTGCGACTGAAAAGGTCATTGGATGGTTTCAGGGACGAATGGAATTCGGCCCTCGTGCGTTGGGAGGACGAAGCATTCTTGGTGATCCTCGAAGCGAAAAAATGCAGTCGATCATGAATCTAAAAATCAAATATCGAGAATCATTTCGACCCTTTGCTCCATCTGTCCTTCGCGAGCGGGTTTCTGATTATTTTGAAATCAATGCCGAGAGTCCCTATATGTTGCTGGTGGCGCCGGTCTCCAAGGACCGACGTTTGGCACTGACGGATGCTCATAAAAACTTATGGGGGATCGATTTATTGAATGTCCCGAAATCGGATATTCCTGCTGTGACCCATGTGGATTATTCAGCGAGAGTTCAGACTGTGACTCACCAGACCAATCCGCGGTATTATGCGTTGCTCAAGGCTTTTGAAGCTGAAACGGGTTGTGGTGTGCTCATTAACACGTCGTTTAATGTGCGGGGTGAACCAATCGTTGGAACACCTGAGGATGCCTTTCGATGTTTCATGCGGACGGAAATGGATGTCTTGGTACTTGAAAATTGCGTGTTGCGCAAAGAGGATCAGACCCCTGTGGAGAAAGACAGTAGTTGGATGCAAGAGTTTGAACTTGATTAACGGGAGCCCAAACGATGAGTTTTGATCCTTCAACAGTCACAACAAAACAGCTACGGGGTTTTGGCTGGCTCATGGGTGGGCTATTCTTGGTCATTGGACTGTGGCCGCTAGTGGTGCACGGGACTGGGATTCGTATCTGGAGTTCCGTCGTGGCGGGTCTATGGGGAACCATGGCACTAGTTTGGCCAGCAGGGTTAATGCCCCTTTACCGGGGATGGATGTGGTTTGCCGAAAAACTCGGGTGGTTTAATACGCGAGTGCTACTGGGAGTGATTTACTATGTACTTGTGACGCCGATTTCTCTGTTAATGAGAGTGCTGGGGAAGAAGCCATTACACTGTCACTTTGATTCAGAGAAATCCAGCTACCGTGAAGTGAAAGCTGCGCGAACGCCGGACCATGTCGTGAAGCCATTTTAAGGAGGAGAAGAGTATGCAGGAATTTGTATCAGAATTGTGGGACTTTATGCGGGAGCGCAAGAAGTTTTGGCTGGCGCCTATTCTGATTATGTTGTTGTTACTCGGCGGATTGATTGTGTTAACAGAAGGCTCTGCTGTCGCACCCTTTATCTATACGCTGTTTTAATTGTCAACAATACAGTCAATTCAAGGGACTCTTCCATATTGTTTCACTGCTCGGCTTAAACAATATGCCGAAGAGTTCCTTGACGATTTCTTTTTGACCGAGAGTCCATATGTTCATGGTGCTATTGGTGCTGTTTAACCCGGTCAAGTTCATTGCTCGTAGATCATGGTGATTGATTCTCGGTTCATTTTCTCGTTATCCCACCGTTCATTTATCATTCCCATATAACATTAAAGATCTTGGCTACCTGTGTGTGGGGTGCTGATTACGCAGGTTTTCGTATCATGAACATATCAGCTCACGACATGTTCTTGAATGCTTACTTGTAATCTGTGATGCGTTTCAGGAGAATTTTGAGATGTGTCTGAAGTTGAGAGATAGACGTGTCGAATAGGGTTTCAATTACTTTTCTACCTGATTCATGCCAAGCCGTATGCTGTCAAAATCATGTACGGTGATTTACTGTGACTCTGTTCTCAGACTCTTCAAAGTCGTCATCTGGATTATTTTGATCTACTAGCCGGTAGGTTAGGTTTAGGGAAACGCGTGTGCATATTGTGTCAGTCATTTCACGGTGCTTGATGCAAGGAGAGAAGGGAGTACACTGTGTATTCAACGGTATGCCTGCCGTGTTCAATGTTGAGAACGGAAAAGGCTGGGCCCCTGTCCTCATTGTTGTGAAGCGAAGCAGTCATGAAAGTGTCGACGGTAGTTTGAAGAAGGGATAAAAATTGTCGCCTGCAAAACCGTTAGCGGAAATCTTGTTAGGTGGGGTCGCATGGATGATGGCCATGCGTTGGGGAGTGAGACTTATCGGATTGATGAGTACCGTGATCCTGGCTCGACTCTTGATGCCAGCAGATTTCGGTATTGTCGCTATGGCGATGGTGTGCGTTGGCCTCATCAATCAATTACTTGACTTCGGTTTAGAGTTTGGATTGCTTCGCAACCCGAATGCCGAACGAAAACATTACGATACGACATGGACGATTCGTTTATTACAGATGGGAGGCGTGGCGGTCTTGTTAGCCGTTGCTGCGCCATTCATTGCCTCCGGTTATGAAGAGCCCAGAGTGATGCCAATCCTTTGGGTGATCGCGTTTGGGGCTTTTGTGCGAGCGTGGGAAAATATCGGTACCATAGATTTTCGAAAACACTTGCAGTTTGATCGTGACTTTAAATTCAATGTCTATATCAAACTAGGTGGATTTCTGGTGACGATTGGGTTGGCGTTCTACCTGAGAAACTATTGGGCACTGGTTGTGGGATCGTTGTTTAACCATTGTGTCGCGGTGGGATTGAGTTTTGTCATGTCATCGTACCGTCCGCGTTTTTCATTAGAAGCCGTGGGAGAAGTATTCTCATTTTCGCAATGGATGTTGGTACGAGGATTCGCGAATTATATTTTTGGTCGAGGAGATGAGATTATCACGGGGAAGATTTTTGGCTCAATCGGGTTGGGCTATTACGCCATGGCTAAGAATGTGTCTTCCATGGCTACAGCTGAAATTGTTCAGCCAGCCTCACGTGCGTTTGTTCCGGGGTTTTCCCAATTTGAAAATGAACCGAGTCGGCTAGCCTCAGCCTTTACGAGGGCCATATCTGGGATGGCCCTCGTTGTGGTTCCCGCTGGGCTTGGACTGTCAAGTGTTGCGCCAGAAGTCGTACCGATTTTACTGGGCCATAAATGGTTGGAGACTGTACCGCTTTTGCAACTTGTGCCTATTGCCGAAGTTGTGATGGCATTACATGGACTGGCGGGGAGTCTAGTCATTGTGATCGGACGGGTGAAGCTATTGGCAGCTGTGGCCTGGTTACGGGCTCTTGTAATGTTGGGGTGCGTCTATCTTGGTTACCAATTTGCCGGATTGATCGGTGTCGTGTACGGCATGATTGCGAGTGCTACGTTTTCTTTTATCGTGTTGAACAGTGCGGCAATCAGTGTCAGTGAACTGGAGTGGGGACGTATTATTCGTGCTGTCGTCCGCCCTGTGGTCGCAGGTGCGTGCATGATGGGGGCAATCTCCTGGGTGGGTGCTTTTTTCGCTTTTCCCTTGTTGGTCTTATTGATCGTGAAAATGCTTGTTGGGGCCGCAGTCTATTTGTCTGTGATTGGACTATTATGGCGAGCCTTTGGTGGGACAGAAGCTATAGAAACAGAACTTTTGAATATGATTCGACAGAAACTGAAATTAGGTTAATTCCAAAAGGCCTTACATTACATCCTGAAAGGTGAAATATTGTTCTGCTTGAATGAGTAGACGTATTTCACAGAAAAATTATCGTGCCATCATCTTGCGCATGATATGTGCGAACCCGCTGATTTCGGCTTCAAAAACGATTTGTGGGGTTGTTTCTGAATCAAGAAACCGAGTCCAGGCCAATGGTGAAGTGTTTGGTGAAATGAGGCCAGGCTCACAAGTCGTCGCAGTATGAATTTGTTCTTTCTCTAGGATGGGCCAGAGAGCCTGTGACCATTCTCCACTCGGATAACATAAATGATGAAGGGACCGACCGGTGATTGGTTGTAGCACGGCCCGGTTGTCTTCAAGTTCTCGTTTGACCGCGGTGCTATCGGGAGGAAGGTGATGACGATGGGTGTGCAATTGAATGTCAAAGTTTTGCTGTGAAAGGTTTGCCACCTCTTCTTCTGTCATCAGGGATAGCCGTCGTGAGGCGACAAGTTCCTCAAAGTCAAGATTGAGTCGATGGGCGATCTCTCGTGCGAGATCGACTCTTCCTGGTTCGTCGAGGATTGTTTCCCCATGATCAATGATTCGTTGTATCGTTCTTTCTCCATCCAATCCTTTTGTTGCTTTAGAGGCGCTCCTCTCACCGACTAAGTCAGCAATCTGAATTTTCACCATCGATGTTTTCCAGAAAAAATATTGAATGGCTAAACGAAAAATGGGGTTATGATGCAGGACATAATAGGTGGTGACGTAAATAGTAGCGGTAAAGCCCATTTCATGAAGAATTGGGACAGCGAGGGCAGAAACACTGTGGAATCCATCGTCTATGGTAATGACAATTTCATTTCCTCTTAAATTTCCTTGACGTAAGAGCGCAAGAGATTCATCCAGCGTTACAGCGTGATATCCTGAACGCTGGAGCCAACGCATGCGTTGCTTAAATAACTCCGGACTTTGAAACAACTTAGGCCTGAAAAGATGCTCGTCCGTGAATGAAAATCCGTGAAAACACAAGATTCGTAAGTATTGTTTCGTTAAATGGTTTGAGAGTGTGAATAGCCTTGTTTGCTTGGCGAGACTATAAATACTATTTTTGATCGACATTTTCATCTTTTCCTACTCATGAATGAACGGGAGAGGTCAAATTTCGGGAATCAAAAAATGTGAGTCTGACACACGATGAAAATTAAGATGATGATATTCGTATCACCAAAGATTGTTGGTCTCAATCGTACAAAACGGCAGATCCATATTCGGCTGAGATTATAACGACGACCAATCGTATCATGTTAGTCCTTTAAGACATAAAGCGACGCAGAGAGTGAATCATCATTTTTAAATATAACGCGCGATCGCCTGGAAAGTTGAGGTCGGAAAATATTTTTGGATTGATGCCAAGTGATCCAAACTCTAAGCATATCGATAATTTTTTGGCAATCGAAAATGATGGATCTTTCAAGCAGGAAAAGACATATTCGACCTCACGGGGAAAGGTCAGTCGACATTGAATGAGGGGATAATCTGTGGCCGGAGGGTTGACATGCCCAAATATCGCATCGACTAAAAATCTTGGGAAATCAATCCCCGCAAATAACGCTAAATGGAGAGAACCCCAAAATCGGGAATTGAATTCCATCAAAGAAAATTTATCACTGACAGGGTCCCAGCGATATTCAAACATCCCCACGCCTTCCCAGCCAAGATGTGTGGCTCTCAATTTCGCATCAGCTAAGATCGCCTCGTGTTTCCAGGCACTTCGCAATGAAGACACTCCCCCTGTATGCGGGACTTCGTGAACACGGCGATGCATGAATTCTCCTAATATCGCACCTTGCCATTGTGATAAGAACACTCCCACTCCAGCACCCTGTACATATCCTTGAATGAGAACCTTTTGGTAGCGCTGGCGTAGCTGCTTGAGTCGTTCACTGGCTATGTGACTGGTTCGACATTTAATGACATCTCCAGAACTCCCATCTCGGGCATACACCGCATCAACTTTGAGGAACAATGGTTCCCCAAGCATTTGTAGCTCACTGTTTGATGGTAATGCATCATCTTCCCCAAGCAGAGCAAACGGTGGTAAATGATCCTGAAAGCCTCCTTCTATAGAAGCTTGGAATAAATCATATTTACTCAATGCCTGATAGACTAACCGTTGGTTTTTGGGGGTTGGCAGGAGATGCTGAAATTGCTGAAACCATGGTCGAATGGCTAATAAAAAGGCCTCTGAAGGAATAATTAAGTCTATGGTTTCTTGATGGAGGATCTTGCTCAACCAGGCGATGAACTTTTCATGGTCATCATATGACGGTTGCTGATGTGCGACTTCGCAATAAGAAGAAGAAAAGCCTAATGCGTCTTCGACAGGAGATGTCGAGACCACGCGGTAGCCGGCTCGACCAAGAGAGCGTATAACTGCAAGGGAACCAATTGCATGAGCTTCGGTCACCAATATCGAAAGGCTGTTTCTCCAGTTATCCTTCAATGCTGTTCCTCATGGCTTTGTCGGGGTGAAATGCGAGCACATCTTTGCTAGGGCCAAGTCAATACGATGAAAGCATTGTTCAAAATACGCATTGGACAAACCGTATGGGTCATGAAAGTACACAGCCCAGGATTGTGGAGACCATAATCCTAGCAATGTAACCTGGACATCATTTTCCTTAAAATATTGATCGTAGAGCGAGTTGGCATGATCGGGTTCGAAGGCGACAAGCAAATCGCCAGATTGCAATGAGACTTCTTGAATGTTCTGACTCCGATGAGTCGTAAGTTGAATGCCCCGACTACTTGCTGCAACTTGTGCGCTTGAATTTGCAGGGTTGCCTGACTTGGCTTTTAGGCCGGCTGAAATGGTGTGTCCGCCCAGCTCACGAAACTTGAATTCAGCATACGGACTGCGACAGATATTTCCATGACAGACAAAAATCACCCTTGAAACCGTGAGCCAATTAATGCGCCGATAGACGGAATACCCACCCAGCATCGCTTTAGCCGAAAAGAATGAATTTCTTAAAAACGCTTTTTTCCCACCGTAGGCATCGGCGAAGTATTCACCGTGTTTTTCCAATGAACGCTGTGATGCTAGCATCTCCCTCACCTTCTTTCTCCACTTTTAATATTCTTCAACCTCTCAGAGTCATGTTGCAACGGGAGTTTGTGAATTCTTGCTGGTGTGCTGCAATTTCATGGGTACTATAGTGTTTATGCATATATGAAAAGAAATGTACGATTATCACAATTCATGGAATGCTCCTAACGTCTTATTTCTCAAGGAAGTGAATATCCGAAGTGGTTTAAAAAAGACCCGAATTCTCCCCATACACGTAAGTGAGACATATCTGAGAAAATGGAGAACGTTGGAATAATGGAGCTGTTAGGGTGTTTGCGGTGATGATATATGTCTGCTCACAATTAACAAGAGTTATCTCCGACGAATTGATAGGTCAATTCAACCCGTCATATCAAGGTCTGTTACAACGGATGACCGTTTCAATTATCTTCCGATCTATGAGGCGTATGACTTTGCTGACTTGGCTACATTAACCGATACTCTAGAAAACAGGGTTTAACCTCGGGCTGTCTATTCCGTTATACCAGGATTATCAACGATCGTAGTCTCGGTCGCTTTAGGAAGTTACTTGGATTTGCTCATGATATAAGAATACCTGCTGACGAACTGAAATAAAATACAACATGTGCAGAAAAGTGGGTCTTGGGGCAATAGTCGAGAATTGAAGAAGGAGTGCCTAGTATTTGACCGGTGATTCCCAGAGGATCGTTGCCCCAGACTGTCAGCATACATTCTTATGCAAGCCGCTTCAAAATGTTGGCAAATTCAGTATCATATCCTCTCATCGTATTGTGCCAGTTGATGTAGGCATTCATACTCTCATGAAAGGTAAACTCAGGGGTATAATTCAATTCTTTCTGTAGCAGGTCACAGGAATGATACACGCCTCGCATCTGAGCCGAGCAGAACTGCCAATTTATCGGTGCTGCATTTGTCACTTTGGCTATGACGGTCGGGCCTTCTATGCTCAATCTGACCTTTTCTTCCATGTCCCCAGGAAGTTTTCCGACAAGTCCACGAAAGAATAAGTCCACTTTGCAGAG
Source organism: Candidatus Nitrospira salsa (assembly GCF_965152625.1). Lineage (NCBI taxonomy): Bacteria > Pseudomonadati > Nitrospirota > Nitrospiria > Nitrospirales > Nitrospiraceae > Nitrospira > Candidatus Nitrospira salsa. Next base: position 382,298 of record NZ_CBCUCO010000005.1, on the reverse strand, counting down.
CAGAGGGTCTAAGCGCAACGCTTCACGAACATTGCTGCCCACAAGGTGTTTGAAAGATCTTAATGGATTGTAGGATATGTTGGGGACCCTGGTATGCCGTTCAATCTCCTGCTTTGTGATACAAATGGTTTGTGTTTTTCCGGTCAGGGGCAGGAGATGCTCTGCGAGTTCTGCCCACGTTGTGTTGTAGTTATCTGTCACAAAGTACCGAGTCCCGTCACCCTTGCCATGAAATAAGGCCAATTCGATGGCTTTCGCGAGATTGGCCACATCGACAGTGGCACATGCTGTCTTGCCGTCATCTAGTAATCCGAATTGGTCTTGTTTAATCATGTTGACCAGGCCATTGAGTAAGTAGGAACTTGGGCCAATAATATTGGGAGGACAGAGGATGGTACTTGGTAAACCGGCTTGCGCCGCGGCTTGGACTAACTGGTCTTGCTTCAACTTCAGAATTCCATAGGCATTGGTTTGAGGGTCAGGCCGAGCCGTTTCATGAACAGAATCTGGTGAAGGTTTATCGCCATAAATGAGGACGCTACTGATATGGACAAATCGTTGGACCTGAGCGTGCTTGGCTTCTTCTAACAGGTTTTTCAGTCCGTCGATCATGACATGATCAGTGCCGCGCGTGCAGTTGACGACATGTGTGACGCCTTTGAGTACGTTTTTCACCTGTTGGCGAGATAAAATATCAACTTGTTCAAGCGTGAGGTCGAGACGTCGGAATAAACGCCATGCGCTTCCATCTGAATGGATCACGGCTAAAACCTCGACATCGTTCCTGGCAAGTAAACGTTCAATCACAGCCGTACCGGCAAACCCTGAAGCTCCAAAGACCGCCACTCGCATCATTGAGTCCTCCCATTCTTCTCATACCACGTATCTGGTAAGGCTTCTCGATGTTGATAGGCTTTGTCTAGGAGCTGTAATGATAAAAGTCCTTCTTCGGCTGAAACCATAGGTTTGTGATTGAGTTGACAGCTGAGCGCAAAGTCTTCTATTTGCTGTTGGAACTGAGAACCGGCTGAAATCTTTCCATTGATTTTACTCAGATTAATAGCCAAATCAGGCTGCTCATAGGGGTATAACACCAGGTCTTTCATATTATCAGGCAGTAAAACATGACCTTTTTCTGTATCTAACACTAACCCTGATGGCAAGGCGGTTGTTTTAGAAAAATGAACGTATCCAGAAATTTGTTCATCACCTTGTCCAAATTTCATCAACATTCTCGCATTGGCTTCGGGGCCGCCTAAGGAGTCATCCTTGAGCTGTATGTTGTCAGGAAGTCCAAACAGATGGATCATACGATCAAGGAAGTGGGTGCCCGTGACAACCAGGACGCCACCACCGATATTTTGGCGTTTCATGAGATAGTTGGAAAACGTGGCCCATCCTCCAGGGGTTCCAAATTGATAGGCAAACTTTTTGACTTTTCCAAAGTATCCCTGCTCGAGTAAGTCTTTAAGCAATTGAAAGTTTGGATAAAATCTTGTGCAGTACCCGACAGCCACTCTTTTCCCAGATTGCTTTTCCGCTTCGATAATGTCTAGGCCTTCTTGTAGGGTTGATGCGAGCGGTTTCTCGATGAGTACATGAATGCCGTTGCGTAAACATTCAATGGCCAGGGGGGCGTGAAGGTGGTTGGGTGTGGCAATGAGTGCACCATCAACCTCACCTTTCATATCTGATATCGATGAGAGTATTTCCACTTCAAGTCCGAATTCATTCGCAATTTTTTGTGCTCGGCTTATCTCGGGGTCCACAAACGCCACAACCTTCACTCGCGGTGATGCTAGTGCGGCTGGAATATGTGAACCGTATGAAATTTTCCCTGTCCCAATGATGGCAAGTTTAAAGGGAGAGAAGGACATTTCAGATGTTTGTTGGTCTTTATTCATAAGAGTATCAGTGGCTGATCATGGCTTTTGGATAATTGATCGATGGGAGATAAACGATTTCCTTTTGGTTGCTGGTTCTACACGTTCGTATGGATTTTACGAAACCCCTTGTCGATATCTAGTCAATCAACCAATTGATGAAGAATAGCATGCAGTTTTCTGTTCCATCAGGTTATGAATGAAATGTTCAAATTTATCCACTCGGTTTTCCCAGTCATTTTGCCGGGCATAGTTTGTTCGTTCTATCGACGTTGAAGCTGACGTGCCATCAAGGTTTCGTTGGATCGCATCGATCCATTCGTCGACCGTATGGCAAATATCAATATATCCTTCAAAATACTGCTTGATCGGAGCCGTGTATGCAGAAACAACGGGTTTTCCAGACGCCAAGTATTCATTGATTTTCAGTGGATAGGCGGCAAACATCCATGATTCTTTGGTGCTGAGGTACGGAGCAATCTGAATGTCCATTAAATCCAAACAGAATGGTATATGTTCTTTAGCAATTTGCCCGACATAGGTCACATTCTCTCGGTGGAAAAAATCTTGGTACGACGTCCATTTTTTTTGATCTGATTTCATCGTGTTATTCATCACACGTCCAATAAACACAAAGTGGCAGCGAGTAAATTTCTCGGCTAACTGATTGAGCAATACATAATCAAGTTTCCGATTTATAGTTCCTAGATATCCTATTCTGGGGCCAGGGATTTCTTCGATGCGAGTTGAAATGTCAGATGGTTGCCGTGCATTATCAAATGATGAAATGTCAACACCATTTTCAACGATATGCCGTTCAATTGTGGGGTTTTTGATCATTTCATCCCACACGGTATGGTTGACGGCCGTCACGAGGTCAGCCATGTCGACGAGTTGTTCATGGTAGGTATTTTCATCCTCACCGATAAAATTATACGCATCGAACATATGATAGAGAACATAAGTCGGATTTAATTCTTTGACATATGGGAAAAATGACGGATTAAAGCAAAAGACAATGAACTCATCGTTTGGGTGTATGGACAAGATCTGCTTGAGCTTTTTGCAATGATGTTTCACGGCCCATCGATCGGCCAGGGGAATTTTATAGTTCCTTGGCAGAATTTTCCCTGGCTTGTACAGCCGTACATCATCTTTCTGTTCCTCGTGGCCAAAGTATTGAGCATTGGTACATTGATGAGAGTACAGGGCGCCGTTGGAATAGAGGACCGGCCAGCCTCTTTTTCCCAGTCGGGATAGCGTGTGTTGACGTCCTGCCCATTGGCCGTCCCAGATCGTATGCGAAAAAGCAATAATGGGTAATTGTTTTTCTTCCCATTTTCTGCTTAAGCAGCTCATAGAAATGGAGTATCCATCAGGGGTGCTTGTCGATTATTCAATGTCATGGAATCGGGTTTGTCGCTGGTTATCGTTTATAGAGGGTTATCGGCCTTTGCCCGATCACGCTTGAGAGTCTTCCCTCAACTGGATTGTGAGTTCTTGCTCTGCATCATGTATCGTAACACCATATTTCCTCCAGTTGTAGAGGTCGTGCGCTGGCTTAGCGCCCCCTTTAAGCGGGGTATAAGGAGCAGGCAGTTTTTTCGCAGAGACGGCTCGCCTTCGTTGTTGATCAGTGAAGAAGGCGAGAAGGGAAATGTGACTAAGAAAAGCCCCATTTCTCGACATGAAAGCCATAATGCTCCTGAAACAAACGCATGTGGTCTTGTAATTTGTTATGAATAATGGCTCGTTCTTCTTTTGATAGTTGTTTTTTTTGACTAACTTTAGCGACGGGTTTGTACAGTCCTTTAAGAAGTTGTTTGGCCGATTGAGGTAACAAGTTTGTCACAGACTTAATATGGGGGTGCATATTCAGGAAAACTTCAGCTTGCGATAATTGGTTTGTTTTATGCTTCACTTCATCAACTATTTCTACATCAGTACTGTTGAGATGTAACCTGTCAAATACGGAAGTGAGAAGTTGTGCCGGGTTGGAGACAAGCTCATCGAAATCAAGCACCAGAATATTTGTGACTCCAAAATGCTCCCGATAGGGTTCTAATTGCATGGAGTAGTCTGAAATACTTACGTACCGGTCATCAGTTATTGGCAGCTTCGGGTCAAACCATTTTTTATCTAGGGAAAAGTTGTAATCCGACTCAATGCGTTTAAATGGATCTCTGACGACATACAAAAAGGTAGGGGTGATTCCATAGGCCTTTATTTTGTGGGCGACATTCGGTTCAGAAGGGTATTTGGTGTACCCAGTCGAGGCCTCAAGCACATAGGTATGTTGATCTGGATTATAGTCCCATAAATCGGAATAGTGCTGGACGCTGACTCCGTGCCCTTGATTTTCAGAAAAATATTCTGGCTCTTTATGAACGCATGAGCAAATCTTGGGGTGTTGAGCGAGATGCCAGTACAGAGTCGTGGTGCCGCTCTTCATCGCACCAATAATCATGATATAGGCATCGTTTGGAATGATGGACTTGGACATACTGGATACTCAATTGAAGGAACGGCATTTGCTGGTTCCCGATGCCACGATTTCGACGAATAGAAATTTAAAATAGGCTATAGAAAGGCGAGAGCAGAAAATTACCAAAGACGCAGCAGTGTGTCAATTATGTCAATAATGTTGAGTTTCCTGGTGAGGGGGGGGCGTACAGTGACGTTCTCGCTCTCTTCATCTACGAATACATCAATTATGTCCTGTGATGTTTTGATTCGCAAGTACTCGGCTGAGACGCATTGAGTCCCGAGTCAGGGACGGCACAATGGAGCAAGTCCGCGTGCCTCGATGCACCATCTCAATTCTTTCACTTTCTGTAATCCTCCTATCTAGGCTTTATCCCATGATTTTCAGTGAACATTCTTAAGAAATTGATCCTTAAGAGAAACGGCCTGAACGATTTCATGATGAGTCCAGGATGGTATACTGATGAGGTCTTTTCCGCTATGATCGAAGTAGGGAACCTTTAAAATGGCATAGGATGGACGTTAATGAATTACGTGGTTCTTGCCGATATATGACACGAGAATAGACAATGAGTGGTCTCTGTTTGGGATCCTATCCTGACAACGTTTGGCCTTGATTTTATAAAACATAAAGAGGAAGTGATGAACGTCAGCATTTTTGGCCTTGGATATGTCGGAGCCGTATCGTTGGGTTGTCTCGCCCGAGATGGACATGCGGTTGTTGGAGTCGATTTGGATCAAACGAAACTCAATTTGATACGTCAAGGTGCCACGCCCATTATCGAAGAAGGCATGGAAGAGCTAATGAGCCATGCCGGTTCGTGCGGCCGCGTGGATGTCACTGATAATCCTATGGATGGGGTGCATCGTTCAGAGGTGTCCTTTGTGTGTGTCGGCACACCGGCACGTTCAAATGGCAGCCAAGACTTATCGGCCATACGGCGGCTCAGTGAGCAGGTCGGGCAAGCGATGAAATTAAAAGTCGGATACCATGTCTTTGTCATTCGATCGACGGTGTTTCCAGGGACGGTAGAAGAAATCATTACACCCATTATTGAAGAACATTCCGGCAAGCAGAAAGGACAGGATTTTGATGTCTGTTTTCAGCCTGAGTTTCTTCGAGAGGGATCCTCTATTAAAGATTATGATCATCCACCGTTGACGGTGGTGGGTACGGACTCATTACGTGCGGAGAAGGTGTTGCGTGATCTGTTTGGGCATTTACCGTGTGAATTCATTGTGACGTCAATCCGAACGGCAGAGATGGTCAAGTATGCCTGCAACATCTTTCATGCTCTCAAAGCGACATTTGCGAATGAAATTGGACGACTCTCACAGGCGATGAGCGTTGATTCGCACGCCGTGATGGATATGGTGTGCCGTGACACGCGTCTCAATATTTCTCCTGCCTATCTGAAGCCTGGGTTTGCGTTTGGAGGTTCGTGTTTACCCAAGGATCTAAAGGCCATGCTCTATGTGGCTAAAACCAGCGATGTGTCGGTGCCGATGCTTTCGAATGTTTTGACAAGCAACACCATCCATATCGATCATGCCATTGATGCAGTATTGAATTATGGGAAAAAGTCTGTTGGATTAATTGGGCTAAGTTTTAAGAGTGGGACTGATGATTTGCGGGAAAGTCCATTGGTGGTAATGGCCGAGCGCTTCATTGGAAAAGGACTTGATCTTCATATTTATGATCCTGAAGTGAATGTGGCAAGACTGATGGGGGCAAACCGTCGTTTTATTGAAGAGACGATTCCTCATATTGCTTCATTAATGACCAAAAATTGTGAATCCTTGGTCGAAAAGGCTGAGGTTCTCATCGTTGGCTTAAGCGACAAGGCGATCATGGATGTCCTTGTTCGCACAACTCGGGATGATCAAATCATTCTCGATCTTGTCAATATTCCTCAAAAGGACCGTATTCGCGGGAAGTATCAAGGAGTCTGTTGGTGATACGACTTCTGCCTGCATGGATACGCTACGAGGCGTAACGAACGATATCACTGACTCTCAGGTTCTTCGCGTTGCCTGTTCCTATGATGTATCTTCGAGGTTTTTAGCGTTTCATACGACCTATGAACCATTCTCACATCTGGACTTTCTTAGATCCTCATTAACAGTGGCATTTGCGAGCATGTTGTTCTGATTTGATTCGTTTCGTATACGATGGGGATGCTGTTGAACGTAAGAGTGGTCTCGTCTGCTCGAGAGTGTGATGAAATTTATTGTTGGTTTCGTTGCTGTTGTCCTTCTTTTTGAAGGTGCGATACGTATTCTGATCGGTGCCCCACGGCCGGAGCAATTGCCGTTAATTCGCGTCCAACCAGATCCTAGGTTTGGATATAGACCGATACCCGGGGATCAACATTACGGCTATGATGAGCTCACAAAGCTGAATGATTTAGGTTTGCGAGGAAAAAAAGTTAATCCTAAACGCCTTGACGAGCATCGTATCTTAGCGTTTGGAGGTACTCAGGTTTATGGGCTAGGAATTGCTGACGCAGAACTTTTCACGAATGTCCTCGAAGATCATCTCAATCGCGCCGATCATGCAGGAACCTATCGAGTCATTAATTTTGGTATCCGAGCTTTTACCCTCCGTCAGCAACTCAATTTACTTGAAGAGGTTGGCGTCGATGTGGCCCCTGACCATGTGATGGTATTTCTTGATATGTACAGTATGAGAGAGATGGATATTCCAAGATATTATCGACAAATCGAAGCACGGGACTGGTATATGCTTGATCTGGCTGGGAAGCCCGATGGTCGAGTCTTGGCTCAATGGTATGTGAAGCAGGCCGCGCGTAAGAGCGCGCTTGTTGCATGGCTGCACAGCCTCTATAAAGACTGGAATCAGCGATCGAGTCTTGCTTCGAAGGTCTTACGTGGTGAAAAGGATGCTCAGGTAGATCGATGGCTGAGGTTTGTGACCACTCAAGTCGATGCGTTTATCGCCTCGGCGAAGGCACACGGGTTTACCTTGAGTTTTATATTGCTCCCGTTTCCTTCTCAACTATCAAATGATCAACCGACTCGGTGGTATCAGTCTCACCTTCGTGACATTGTGACCGCGCGAGGGTTGAGATTTTTTGACTTGCAAGAGCCTTTACGCAAATTATACAAGCAAACAGGTCGTTTACCTGTCGCACCGTTTGATGCGCACTACAGCGCTGCGGCTCATGACGCCATTGGTCGCTATCTTTCCAATGCGCTATATGAAAATGCTGTGGTTCCTGTTGAGTCGTGATAAAGGCATGAACCCTAAGTATCTGATCTCGGTTATTGAAAGAACAGATTAAAGGTAATTTCCAATGTGTGGAATCTACGGACTTTTGAGTTTTTCCGAACATAACCTGGAGGAACCAAGTGTTCTCCAGCGTATGGGTGATGCCATGGTCCATCGTGGCCCTGATGATGATGGTGAATATGTGGGGAAAGGGGTTCTCCTGGGTATGCGACGTCTTGCGATCATCGATGTGGCGGGAGGGCATCAGCCGATCTCGAACGAAAATGGAACCATCTGGGTCGTGTGTAATGGTGAAATTTATAACTTTCGAGAATTACGAGAAGAACTTCGCGGATTAGGACATACCTTCAAAACCGGAACCGACAGCGAAGTGGTCGTTCATGCGTATGAGCAGTATGGGGATGACTTTGTTTCCCATCTGGACGGTATGTATGGGTTTGCCCTGTGGGATGCGACTCGTCGGCGACTCCTGGTGGGTCGAGATCGACTCGGCATCAAACCGCTCTATTATCTGAATGACGGTTCACGGTTAATCTTTGCATCGGAAATCAAATCAATCTTAGTGGTCCCAGGGGTCAGAGCCGAACTCGATCCGATGGCGCTCAGAGAATACTTGACGCTCGGATATACGCCAGCTCCATATTCCATGTTTCGTGGTATTTGTAAGCTGCCGCCTGCGTCGCTCATGGTGTGCGAGAACGATCATTGCGAAATTCGGTGTTATTGGCAATTTCCAGATACTGTCGATCATTCGATGAATGAGCGAGACTGGGCGGATCAGTTAATTGAGGCATTCGAATCTGCCGTGGTCTCGCAAATGGTCAGTGATGTGCCTCTTGGAGCCTTTCTCAGCGGAGGGATTGACTCGAGTAGTGTGGTGGCAATGATGGCGAAACATAGTACGAAACCGGTGAAAACGTATTCGATCGGATTCGAAGATTCGGATGGTGGCCAGTACTACAATGAGCTTCCCTATGCTCGGAGAATCGCCGAACTCTTTGGCACCGACCATAAAGAAATTCTGGTTAAGCCTGACGTCGTACAACTGCTTCCTCGCCTTCTCTGGCATATGGATGAGCCGATGGCCGATGCCGCATTTATCACGACCTATTTAGTTGCGGAATTTGCCAGACGCGATGTGACCGTGATTCTTTCAGGCGTGGGAGGCGACGAGTTGTTTGGCGGCTATCGTCGGTATCTTGGCGAGTATTATGGTCAATATTATAATCGTATACCAGGGTGGATGCGTCGCCATGTGCTGACACCGCTTGCTCATCGTCTTCCGAGTGATCGCCATTCCCCACTCCTGAACTTATCGCGCTATGCACGGAGTTTTATGCTCTCGAATGAACTCTCATTTGATGAGCGATATCGTACGTATGTCCAAGTGTTCAGTCGGATGCAGCGGAGTCGCTTGCTTCAAGAGCCGTATGACATGGAAGCAGATTCATTGGGTATGGTGTTATCGGGGTCGGGAAACGGTGACGCTCTGCGGCGTCTTCTTCATGTGGATATCGCGACCCAATTGCCCGATGACTTATTGTTGCTCACCGACAAAATGACCATGGCGACTTCTCTGGAATGTCGGGTTCCGATTCTTGATCAACGGCTCGTTGAACTTTCCGCACGTATGCCATCTCGATATAAGATTCATGGACGGCATCTCAAGCATATTTTGAAAGTTGCATTTAAGGGGATCCTTCCGGATGATATCCTCTTTCGTAAGAAACGTGGATTTGGCGCACCCATGGGAGCATGGCTCAAAGGTGCCCTTTCACCGCTCCTCAGGTCTGTTCTTTCTAAGGAATCGATTCAACAACGCGGGGTATTTGATTGGCATGAAATTGAGCAAACCATCGCCCTGCATGAGGCCAATAAAGAAGACCACACCGATCATTTGTTAGCGTTGATGAACTTTGAGTTGTGGAGCCGCATGTATCTGGATGGGCAGTTGCCGGTTGATGTGGCCGCCCAACTTCAGGACGAGTTAGTGCATTGAATATCTTTTATCTTTGTCATCGTTTCCCCTATCCGCCTAGTCGGGGAGGAAAAATACGTCCATTTAATATGATCAAGCATATGAGCGAGGAGGGGCACAACGTGACGGTGGCGTCCTTAACTCGTTCTGATGAAGAATCGAAAGCGGCTTTGGGTATCCGCGACTATTGTGATGATTTTATGTTTGAACAAGTGAATGCCTCGTCCGCCGTTCTCCGCATGATTGGCAGTATCCCCACAGCATCCCCCGCGAGTATGGGATATTTTTATTCGCCTCGTCTCAAGCGTCGAATTGCAGGGGCACTTGCTGAACGTCGATTCGATCTCATTTTTGTTCACTGTTCCTCTGTCGCACCTTATGTGGCCGATGTACGGACCATTCCAAAAATTCTGGATTTTGGTGATATGGACTCGCAGAAATGGCTGATCTATTCGAAATTTCGTCGCTTCCCCATGTCACTCGGCTATCGTCTTGAAAGTGTGAAACTTCGAAAAGCTGAAGAAGATCTCGCTAAAAATTTCAATATCTGCACTTGTACGACCAAGGCCGAGCTGGAGACGCTGAATAGCTATGGCGTGTCCGTTCAGACCGATTGGTTCCCAAATGGTGTGGATACCAAATATTTTTGTCCCATTGAAGACCCCTACGATCCGGACGTCATTTCATTTATTGGCCGAATGGATTATTTCCCAAATCAACAGTGCATGATGTGGTTTTGCCAAAACGTCATGCCGGCCATTCGTGAACAGCGACCCAACACAAAACTGTGGATTGTGGGTGCCAATCCTTCGAGGGCCATACGTGCTCTGGAGAACCTCCCAAATGTGACGGTGACGGGGTCTGTGGAAGATGTGAGGCCTTTTATTTATCGATCTGCCGTGAATGTCGCTCCTTTATCCATCGCGCGAGGGACGCAGAATAAGCTGCTTGAGGCCATGGCCATGGGAATCCCTGTTGTCACGAGTGAGCAGGCTGCTGGGGGAATTGATGCGGTTCCCGGAGAAGATTTTCTGACGGCTTCGACCGTTGAAGGCTATCGAGATGCGGTCCTTCGTCTTCTGAATAATCCGCAAGACCGAGATCAGTTTGCTCGCAGTGGTCGGTCGCGTGTGTTATCGCACCACAGTTGGAAAAACTCGATGAACAAATTGGATATGTTGATTGAAAAATGTTGTGAATCCTCCTGAGGTGCCTCGGTATTCCTATCGCGATATTTCCCTTTGACCTTTCCCATCATTCGTCCTAGATACCCTGAGTTTGACTTTAGCTATCGTTTCATCGTCTCAATGCGTATTCGCTGATCTTAGTTGTTTTCTTGTGTTATGTTCTGAATGGGTGCCTTGATGACAGGCGTTTTTCTCTGTCTTCATGGTATTGCCATGTTGTTGGATTGGATGATTTTTATAAAATCAGCTTATCAAGGGAGACTAGGGTGAAGACTGAAAATTTTAAAACAGTTGTTCGAGAAAGTCATGAGTCGTAAATTGACACGTGATACGACAAAGCTGCGTTTGGGTATTGCTGCAGCTTTTGTCAGTATCTTGATTCTGGTTGTCCTCTTAGAAACAACTGTGCGTGTTCGACAGTGGGTCAAGTACGGAACGGCGACCACCTCCGTCCAAAGCTTTACGGTTGATCAACAGACCGGGTTACGTGTGCCTAAGCCAGGAACCAAGACGGGACGGATTCAAGTCAATTCATTGGGGTTTAGGAGTCCAGAATTAGAGATGCCCAAGCCTCAAGGTACGGTTCGTCTTGCTTTTCTGGGTGGATCAACGACCTGGTGTGCGGAAGTCAGTAGCAATGAGATGACATGGCCTCATCTGGTCTGGAAAGAACTCAAGACATTATACCCTGAGGTTAGGTTTGATTATCTCAATGCTGCCGTTCCTGGATACTCGGTCGGAGAGTCCCTGTTGACCTTAGAGCATCGTGTGAAACCGCTTTCGCCGGATGTGATTGTGATTTACCATGCCACCAATGATCTCAGCTATATCACTCGGAAGTTGGCTAGGGCTCAGGGTATTTTCTCTGGAAGAACTGAAGATCCTAGCTGGCTTGCTCAGTGGTCTCTGACCTGGTTCCTCATTGAAAAAAATTTAGAATTGAATGAACGACAAAACAAAGCCAAGGAAGGTACGGCTCAACTTTTATTTCAGTCTACTGAGATCGCACAGGAGTTTTCTGAGCAGCTAGAGGCACTTGTGGATGCGAGTCGCTCGGTGACGCCTCTTGTCGCGCTGGCAACGTTTTCCCACAAATTTAGGAACGAACAAACCTTGGAAGAGCAACTTCAGGCGATGAATACCTCTATTTACTATATGCCCTATATGACACCACAGGGGCTATTTGATGCTTTTGATGCGTTTAATGCCGTCATTCGTGAAACGGCTAAAAGGCGCCAGGTTCTCTTGATCGGAGGTGAGAATCGTATTCCTGGCGATGATCAACATTTTAATGATTCTGTACACTTTAAAGATGCAGGCAGTCAGGCTATGGCTGTGCGAGTGACTGAGACACTTAAGCAGTCATCGCAGTTCCAAGATTTACTCAAGATGGTCCCTTCATCTCCTTGAACTTCCAACGTTTGATGTGGGACATGACGCTGGGTTACTTGAATACCTGACATCTAAAGGATACCGTCGTTACGATAGATTACCCATCAGTTACGCTTGGTCTTTGCCCGATCGTATTCAAGGGCTGACTCGACGGGAACTTATTGGGATTTGTTTGTTGACCGTTTGTGTTCGTATACGGTACATGCGTGGGGCATTCATACCCCAAGCATGTACCGAAAAGGATGGAGGAAGAGAGATTGTTCTTGATGGCTTAAGACACAATCATCAATGATCAGTCCGGTAACTTTGTGTGGCTAATAATAAGTTGATCGTACCAGACGTACCCAACTGGATGTGTTTGGCTTTTGTTTTTATTGGTTTGATACGGAAGGAACCAGAGTTTGCCGTATCCTTTATTATTGCGAAGCTTGATTTCGAAATCAATTGTTAAGATGCTGGGCTTCCCTTCATGGGATACCCATAAACGAACACGACTCTTTTCCCCAGGTTGCCCGTGTTTGAGAGCAACTTGAAAGGTCATCCATTCGTCAGGAACATATTCAACGCATGTCGGAGAATTTTCTGGCCAATCAGATCGGAGGCACGGTCCCGGTCCTCCAGGCTGGTAGTCAAAATCATAGCGTCCGACTCTGGTGACGAATCCATCATTAAATCCACAGGCATGATACATGTTCGGATACCCGTGTTGATTCGTATCAACGAGCACAATTTCATTGCTGGAGCATGAGAACTCATCAGCGGCTCCGATCATGCCCTGCTTCCACCCGGCACCGGGGTCATATTTTGTATTTAGAAAACTCGCAGAAAATCGTTGTTTCCACTGAATGAACACTTCTTGGCCCGGACCGATTGATTGGCCGTTGAGAAAGTCCGCAAAGCGCACGTGATATTGCCCGGACCCGCCGCTCCCACTATTTGATGGAACGGTAAACTTTAAGGTGCCATCGACGATTTCTGGACAGCCTTTAGTGGGATCACTCTTCAGTTTTTCGCACCGTCCGTCATTCGATGTGATGGCCTCTCGCAGGTCGCTCTTGTCGGTAGGTAATGGATCATTAAAATCCTGACAAAAAATCGTTGTACTTTGTTGGCAGAGCATAGCAAATTCGGCTCCAGGCAATCTTGGCGTTTTTGGTGGATTCTCTGTTGGAAGTGGGGGCGGTGGGTTCTGAGATTGAACGACTACCAGCTTGGTTGGAGAGTTCGGTGCGACGTTATCCCCAGAGACACTGTCTTCGGTATCCGGAGTCGATTCAGCTGTGGGTGGAGCTACGGGTGTCCCACCTTGAGCGTGTTTGTACAACCAGATTGTTGATTTATCGCCAGCATAATCCCCGTACATGATTACGCCATATGTGTTAATTGGCACGACGAAGCCGTCGACGGTATTGGCTGAGGAACGATTGAGTGCACTTGGTCTGGTTGCCTCGTCGTCTATGACGCTCCACGTGTTTGTCTTAAAGTTAAACGCATAAAACTTCCCAATATTATTCAATACCAGAAGGTCTCCCGTTACGGGATCGATGGTAATCAGTCCGCCTTCTTTGGCATGAGGGAGCTGTAAGATGGTTGGCGCATCTGGTAATTTTGTAATCACTCCATTTGCGTCCATCTTGCACCAAGATTTTGACGTAGGAAATCCTGAGGCACTCGTATTGCCCCCACCGAAGACGATGGTATGGGTGATGGGATTATAGGAAGCAAAATTATGGTACCACCCTCTTTGAGGTTGCCCTGGTCCCTGAAAGCATTCATATTTTTTAGAGGCGTACACGCTCCAGGTGTCTGAATCGTAATCATATTCTCGAATGGATCCGTTGGAGCCATCGAAGACATACCATTTTTTGCGTTCGGGGAAATATTCAAGCGCATGCGCAATGCCACCCCCATTGGGCCCCTGGGCCCCCTTCCTCCAAGTTTTTTGGGTAATATCGTAATGATAGATGTTGGTAAAGTTTGGAGTAATTTTCACAAATCCTAAGAGACGATGTTTGGGCGAAATCGTGTTGTGATTATACCCGTGTCCAAGTGAAGACTTTTGACCCATGACGAGGAGATCTCTTGTCCAGGTATTCGATGCATCCGTATAAATATGTAGTTGTGAAGAATTGTAATGTCCTGATCCGAGAAACAGCACTTGCTTGCCGATAGGATCCCAGGTGGCTTCTCCCATGTACTGGGTAGACCGCGCGTTGTTCCCGCCTGGGTACATTAAATAGCCTGGTGTAAATCCGTTTGTTTTCAGCTCAGCCCATGTACCTGCCGGCATAGCATTCGCCACATCCCCAAGCTCGCTCGCCGTGCTTGGTTCTGAGGCAAAGCAAATCAATGTTGTCAGCAGAAGCGCAATTGTTTGTCGTTTTACTTTTATCGTTTTCATAGTCTTCCTTTAAAGCCGAGTTCAAATAAAGCCTAATGCTACAAAAAGTAAACGATGTCTGGTCCAGCGTTCCCTAGGCTAGGCCTAGGGGGCAGGAGTGATCGTGATATAGTTTAAGATGACATGTTGTCCTTGTCGTTGCAAGTTGACGGTCAATTTTCCATCGCTGACGGTTACAGGGAAATCGGTAATGGTGAGAAATTCATTGACTCGTGTTCGTACATTTTGGATGACTGGCTTCCCCTCTACCGTAATGTGATGTGGCCCCTGAGCATAACTCGGATCACCACTGGCGAGAGAGACGAGATAGTTGCCATTGGCAAGGTTATATTGCCAGGTGGCGGTACTGCCTTTGTCGAAGTGAATAAGGGTATCTCGAGACTGATTGCGATGGAAGTTTCGTTCGCGGGTATTGACGCGAGTGGACCAGCCGTAGCCGCGGCTGCTGGAATACTGCGACCCATCATCCTTGATGAATCCTTTAGGAGTTGAGGCCGATGATGGTTGGAAGTTGATGGAGACGGCTTCGCCTCCCGAAGGCGTTCCGCCTGTAGGGGGCACTCCAGGGTTCGAATCTTCTGGGGCAATACGGACATAATTCAGAATGGTCTTTTGACTGCCTCCACTGCGAGTAAGCCGAATGTTCAATTGACCATCGGAAATGGTTACTGGGAAATTGGTGACCGTTTTAAACTGATTGACTTGTGTCGTGACATTATTGATAGCGGTTTGTCCTTCAACCACGACATGGTGTGGACCTTGTGCATAGCTGGGATCACCACTGGCGAGAGAGATAACGTACTTCCCGTTCGGTAGGTTGTAGGACCATGTCGCCGAAGTGCCTTTGTCAAAGTGGATAAAGGTATCTCGTGATTGATCTTTGTGGGCCTTGCGGTCACGGGTATTGACGCGAGTCGACCAGCCATACCCACGGCTGCTGGAGTATTGCGACCCATCATCCTTGATGAATCCAGACGGAGTAGAAGACGATGACGGTTGGAAGTTGATGGAGACGACTGAGCCCCCAATAGGTGGTACGCTCGGTGGAGGTACCGGTACAGTATTCGGATCTGCCGGGGCAATACGGACATAATTCAGAATGGTTTTTTGACTGCCTCCACTGCGAGTAAGCCGAATGTTCAATTGACCATCGGAAACGGTCACTGGGGAATTGGTGACCGTTTTGAACTGATTGACTTGTGTCGAGACATTATTGATAACGGTTTGTCCTTCAACCACGACATGGTGCGGACCTTGTGCATAGCTGGGGTCACCACTGGCGAGAGAGATAAAGTACTTCCCGTTCGGTAGATCGTAGGACCATGTGGCCGAAGTGCCTTTGTCAAAGTGGATAAACGTATCCCGCGACTGATCTTTGTGGGCCTTGCGGTCACGGGTATTGACGCGAGTTGACCAGCCATACCCACGGCTGCTCGAGTATTGCGACCCATCATCCTTGATGAATCCAGACGGAGTAGAAGACGATGACGGTTGAAAGTTGATGGAGACGACTGTGCCACCAGTTGGTGGGTTAGTAGGAGGGTTTGACGTAGCTACGAATGTGGCGGTTACGGATTTCGCGGTACTCATGGTGACGACACATGAACCAGATCCTGTGCAGGCTCCATTCCATTTAGAAAATGTTGACCCGGATTTTGGTGTGGCTGCGAGAGTAACGGATTGTCCTTCAGTGAAAGATGAATTGCAAGAACTTGTGCAGCCAATACCGGCGGGAGCACTTGAAACGGTTCCATTCCCTGTGATTGAAACGGAGAGGTTGTGTTGGGGTTTTGTCGATTCTACAAATTTTATTGTTACAGACTTCGCGGCGTTCATGGTGACGACACAGGAACCTGATCCGGAGCATGCTCCTCCCCAACTGGAAAACTTCCAATTTGACTTTGGCGTGGCAGAGAGGGTAACGGACTGTCCTTCAGTGAATGATGAATTGCAGGAGCTTGTGCAGCCAATACCGGCGGGAGCACTTGAAACAGTCCCATTACCTGAGATCGAGACAGAGAGATTGTGTAATACGTTTTCCGCCTGTGTACTCACTTCCGCAGAAGGAGAACTTTCATTTCCCGCTTCATCATATGCGGTGACGGCAAAGTAATGTTTTTTTGTCGAGTCAAGGTCTTCCTTACGGTGAGACGTTTTATTGTCTACATTGTCCGGAAACCCATACACGCCAGATGCTGTGCCGTGATACACATTATAGCCGGCGAGATCCTCTTCCTGGTTTGGGGCCCACTCTAAATCAACATCTTTTTCAGCGGCAGAAACAGTTGGGGAAATTGACAGTAGTAACCCAAAGGCAAGAACGATAGCTGGTATATTTCGGCTCCAAGTGAACATATGAGGCCCCTCCTTAAGTAGAAAAATCGAAGAAGGCCCCATTTCCGCGGGGTGCTGACTGAAAATCTGCCCTTCCTTCGGTGTCCCGGCTATCAGATGCGAGTTCATCTGACCCGTGGTTTTGCGTCCCTACCTCGCGGTAGGTTTGCCCTTATCGGGAAGGAGCCTTCATAGTTATGACGGTAGACGTTGTGAAGTTTAGATTATCATGTGTATTCCTGTCCTTATTTTTTCGTGTTCACAACTAGATGAACATTGTGTTCCATATGAATAAATATATCGGCCATCTTACAGAACACTTTAGTTGCTCCATTGCTTCATCTTCTCAGGACTTCTCATCGACTCTTCAGTCTTGCTAAGAGTTAGTGTTCAGTCTCTCTGGAAGGTGTGTGGTCAATCGGGGCTATTCAATTGTTATTGAGGTGCAATACGGACAAAATTGAGGAGTGTTTTGCTACTGCCGCCTGAGCGGGTGAGGCGAATCGTCAGTTGGCCGTCAGAGACGGTGACGAGACGATTGGTGACGGTGGCAAATTTATTAGCTTGCGTGGAGACATTATTAATGACGGTGATGCCTTCGACTTGAACATGATGTGGCCCCTGATGATAGGTTGGATCACCGCTGGCAAGTGAGATGTGGTACTGGCCATTGGGCAGCGTATATTGCCAGGTCACGTTGGTGCCTTGGTCAAAGTGAATGAGTGTATCCAGTGACTGATTGCTCGATCGATTCCGTTCACGGGTGTTGACGCGGGTCGACCAGCCATAGCCGCGGGAGGCGTTGAAGGGGGCCCCGTCATCTTTAAGGAAGCCCGCCGGTGTGCTGGCAGAAGCCGGTTGAAAGTTAATGGAAACGACTGAGCCGCCTGACGGTGGGGGAGGCGGGGGAGGTCCTGGGGCTGGCGGTGGCGGATTCGACCCCGTCGACGCAATACGGACAAAATTGAGGAGTGTTTTGCTACTGCCGCCTGAGCGGGTGAGGCGAATCGTCAGTTGGCCGTCAGAGACGGTGACGAGCCGGTTGGTGACGGTGACAAATTTATTGGCCTGCGTGGAAACATTGTTAATGACGGTGATGCCTTCGACTTGAACATGATGTGGGCCCTGATGATAGGTGGGATCGCCGCTGGCAAGTGAGATGTGGTACTGGCCATTGGGCAGCGTATATTGCCAGGTCACGTTGGTACCTTGGTCAAAGTGAATGAGTGTATCCAGTGACTGATTACTCGATTGATTACGTTCACGGGTGTTGACGCGGGTCGACCAGCCATAGCCACGGGACGCGTTGAAGGGCGCACCATCATCTTTGAGAAAGCCCGTCGGTGTGCTGGCAGAAGCTGGTTGAAAGTTAATGGAGACGACAGAGCCGCCTGGTGGTGGGGGAGGCGGGGGAGGTCCTGGGGCTGGCGGTGGAGGCGGTGGTGGTGTGGTTGAGCCAGTCGTGGTTCCTGAAACTTCGTTCGAAGGCGCACTTTCGTTTCCTGCGACGTCGATAGCTGTGGCAATGAATGAATAACGTGTTTCGTCTGTTAGTCCTCCTATTGTTTGAGAAGGGGCAACAGGGTTCGATGGAAAACCAGAAAATGCTGGGGCTCCATAATTGGTCGAGGGCGGTATTCGTTTGTAAATTCTATATCCTGCAAGATCATTTTCGTTATTAGGTTCCCACGTTAGTGTGAGGGAGGCTGCTTGACCATGAAGAGGAAGGGAAGAAAGTACAGCAACCAAAAACAATGTAAAGACTGTGAGGAAATTGGTTTTACACACTGAGGCAGTATGACTTGTCATAGTTCTCCGTGACTGATTCCAATTAAGATGTTTTGTGAAAATCAAAACTGAGAATAAAAAATTAGAAGTTAATGTTGATGCTCAATTCATACGATGGCATGCACCGTATGAGATAATTCCACGACCCTTGTGGCGGGTATTGCTAATCCATTTTGCGGAACCTTTTGAATCCCAGGCATTCTCCCAAGCAATTCATATGCCGATTTTACGTTTCCCGTATTTATTTCTTGAAATTAGGAAGTTATAAAAAACCGCAACAGTGGTGTTGTCATCATTGCATGAGAGAATTTTAATTTTCTGCAGGTCATGATGTTCATGTGTTATACGTAGTTTCGAGAATATGACAAAAGCGAATCTCACGATATCTTGAAATCGTGTTTTTCTAATATCGACTTTAATATTTACGCTAAAATACACGGTTTGGACTATGAGAATTGACTAGTCTGTGAGAGGTGTGTTTTCTAATGGGGCGAATGTTTTTGTGGGTTGGGGGGATAGAGAAGATGTATTATTCTCAGACTGGCATTTGTTGATTCATGTTTCTGTTAAGAATGCCTTTGAGAGTCCCTCTGGGTTGTGTTGGAATATATGTCTGAATATTGTTTGACTCTGCCTTTAGGAAAGGCAAAAGTTAAAGAATCTGGATTATGAATTTGAGCTGATGGTATGGGTGAGGAAAGATGGATCGGTAAGAAGGATCGCGTTGTGGCAGTTGTGACGAAATTATTTACTGTCGGACAATAGTCGTCTTATGTTTTCGCGTCTTTCTATTTTTTGGCGATCGGCATTGGGTTATTTGACCATTATCGCTTTGGTGGTCGGCGTGAATCTGTATGTCCTCAATCAACTTCGTGTCTTGACGGATTTAAGTGCAGAGCTTGTTATTCACCATTTCCCTGCTGTTGAAACAGCAAAACGTTTGATTGTGAGTTTATATGCACAATTAAAAAGTGATAAGCAATATCTCGTTCTTCGGGATACCTTGTTGTTACAAGAATTTCTTGAAGAAGCCGAAAACTTTCGAAAAACGCTTGAGGTTTTGCGAAAACAGGAAGATTCTCAGAAAACACTGGAGCTACTCGCGAGAGTCAGGCAACTCCATGAAGAACTTCATACGCTATTTCTAAGTGAGGGGGTAGAGCAAAACGATCGCTCGGAGGTCTCTATTTCTTCCTATGAGAGTCGACGAGATGTGTTAGTTGACTCTATGACTGAGGCGATCAATTCGTATATCACGTTACAGGAGTCGAGTATCGGGGGGATTTTACGCGATACGCATGTACGATCAGTTCAAGCGGTTGATATTTCCCGGCAGCTCATGATCATGGCATTATTGTTGGGACTTGGTTTGGCCGGTGTAGCCAGTTATAGTATTCTGCGTCCGCTGAGACGCGTTCAAGGACAAATACGCCGTATTGGGCAGGGGCAGTTTGGACGAACGGTCCCCGTGACCGTGCCCCATGAGTTACGAGAACTTGTTCATACGGTCAACTGGATGAGTGAACAATTACAGCAATTGGATCAAATGAAATCTGAATTTCTCGCCAATGTGTCGCATGAACTTCGCACGCCGTTAACCTCGATACGAGAGGGCACACAACTTCTTGTTGATGGAATCCCTGGCCCCATCAATCGCGATCAGCGTGAGACATTGACGATCCTACTGGAGAGTAGTCAGCGTCTGAATCAGTTAATCGGGAACCTTCTTGATTTGTCTCGAATGGAAGCCGACATGTTGGCCTATCAATTTAGCCCAACAGACTTGAATCGTCTGGTGTTGCGATCGGTCGAGAAAATGAAATTTTTAGCAGAACGTAAACATATTCAACTCGTGACAGAATTATCGCATGATCGTGTTCGTATGCAGGATGTTGATGGTTCCCGCATTGAACAGGTTACTGAAAATCTGTTGTCGAACGCGATTAAGTTTAGCCCTGAAGGGTCGTCTATTACCATTCAGTCACGGGCCGCAGAGAATGGCGGTAGTTTTCATCTTTCTGTCTCAGATACAGGCCCAGGTGTTCCACCTGAAGATTTACCACATATATTCGAACGTTTTTATCAAGGACGATCTCAAGAAGGCCGCTCGTACGTTGGAAGCGGTATTGGGCTGGCTTTAGCTAAGAGAGTCGTGGAAGCTCATGGAGGTACCATCTGGGCTGAGAGTGAAGTCGGAAAAGGGACGACTGTTCATGTTATGGTGGGCAATCAAAAGCCCAGTGGAGTCACCAGATGACGATATGGTCATGTCTTCCCTCTAAACTCTTGTCTGTTCTGCTTGGAATGGTGTTCTGTTGCGTGACAATGAGCGTTTCCCTTTTATCTTGGAACATTGATCCTGTACAGGCTCAGCCGCAGCGCTCGGATGTTTCAATGTCAAAAATATTTGAGCCTGATTCGGAAGACATTCCATTTTTTCGAGCCATTGTGGAGGCTCAAAACCGAGAGCTTCAAGAGTGTAAGACCCCGTTAGCTTGTCAAAAACCAAACTTTCTTCGAGGTTTGGCATTGCTGTATTCCAACAAAGGTTTAGCGGCAACGCATTTTCAAAAAGTGATTACGGCCAAGCCGTCGAGCCGTTTGGCTGCTGAAAGTCGATTTTGGTTGTGGTTCATTGATGTGCTGAGTACCCAGAAGCGCGAGGCAAAAATTTCAATCATCGATCTGGCTAGACGTTTGACGCGTGAGATTGTTGATCGAGAATTTATTGTGTATGACTTGGTCGCGAAGCTGGAACAGACGTCTCTTGAATCATTGCAGCATGATGTGGATGAACGCGATAGAAAGGTTGAGGAATTAAATCAGGTTATTACGGCCTTAACGAAACAGGTTAGTGAATTAAAAAAAGAACCGGCCATCAGGTTGTCGCTACAAAAGGAACTGCAAGCAAGTGAAAAGAAAGTTGAAGAACTCATGAGTCAACTCGATGCTCTTCGACGAATTGATCAAGAACTCAAGGAGAAAACCCCACCAACTCGACCATCAGAAGAATTGACCCCTGCTCCAGGATTAGAAACCGCTTCTCCCAATTAGGAGTGAAAAAACTTATGTCAGATGAACGTATTCTCGTTGTTGATGATGACCCAAGTCTGTTAACTCTCTTACAAATGCGGCTGAAATCAATGGGGTTTGTTGTGACCCCCTGCGGAACAGGGCGGGATGCGTTGAGCCGTGCACAGGAAGAGGCTTTTGATTTTGCTATTTTAGATCTTCGGCTTCCCGATTCAGATGGTTTGGGATTAATGGAAGACCTTCATCACCTTCATGCCGGTCTGCCGATCTTAATTCTCACGGCACACGGATGTATTCCGAATGCTGTTGAAGCTATGCAAAAAGGGGCTCATGGCTATTTGACTAAACCGTTTGATGATAAGGAACTGCTTGCCAGTATTGATAAAGCTTTGACCCAACAACGCATGAGTCAAGAAATCCATCGCCTGCAAATGCTTGTCAATGAGCTATATGGCATGGATAAAGTTGTAGCTCGAAGTTCAGAGATGCAAGCGTTACTTCAACAGGTTGCCCGAGTTGCTGGTACTGATGCCACCGTCTGTATTTCTGGAGAAACGGGAACAGGAAAGGAAGTGATCGCTCGAGTGATTCACTGTAATAGTTCTCGAGCGAATAAGTCATTCATTGCGGTAAATTGTGCGGCTATTCCTGAGACCTTGTTTGAAAGTGAGCTATTTGGTCACCAAAAGGGGTCATTTACTGGTGCTCATCAGACGAAGCGTGGACTTTTTCAAACAGCCGATAAAGGGACCTTGTTCCTTGATGAAATTGGTGAAATGCCTTTATCTCTTCAAGGAAAACTCTTGCGAGCCATCCAACAACGTGAAGTCCTTCCGATCGGAGCTCAAATGCCAACGAAAGTTGACGTGAGGATTCTTGCTGCGACGAATTCAGATCTAGAAGTGGCAGTAAAAGAAGGCCGGTTCCGCGAAGATCTCTATTATCGAATCCATGTTGTGCCGCTTTGGATTCCACCTTTGCGTGAACGACGTCAGGATATTCCGTCACTCACACAATTTTTCCTCAAACAAAGTGTGGCTCGTTTGAATAAGCCCATTCGAGGATTTACTCCTGATGCGATGCAGGCCATGGTGACCTATTCGTGGCCTGGAAATGTGCGCGAACTCGAAAATGTTATTGAACGTGCCGTCGTGATGTCTCCAAAAGATATGATTACGGCAGATCTATTACCCTTGACCCCTGGTAAGTCTCCAGGTACGCTTCAACCATTGACCGAAGCCAAAGAAGATTTTGAACGTGAGTATTTGAAGGATATTCTTCGTGCAACTGATGGGAATATTTCTCGAGCCTCTCAGATAGCTGGTCGGTATCGTGCCGACTTTTATAAACTCTTAAAGAAGTATGGGTTACATCCATCAGACAACCAGGGCGAACGAGTGCCTCCCGGAGAACAGGTTGATCTCACCTAAGGGTATTCGTACATCTATATTTATTGTTTTATTTTCTTCTCGCGTGGGTTTCTTCATCCATTAATACTTGCTCGCGTCAAGGCATCAAGTTTGGTGCTCTTCCACATTTTCCATTTCCGTTTTGTACGTGACAAATGTTTGTCGGTTTACGGGCTGTTGGTCTGGTATGTCCTGCCTATAGCCGTTCTAAATAACTTTCGCATGTTTGCCGTGAGTAATCGCGCGGGGTTAGTTGATATACCTCAGCTGGACTTGGACACCGGTCATCCAAAGATCAGTTTGGTTATTGAGTGACGACGTCGAATGTATGTGAGAAACGCGAGGACTTGCATGTATCGTGTCCTAGCATACCTACCTTCAACCTTTTGGATTCGCTATAGTGTGTGCCGAAGTAAAAGGCATGACATTTTTGGTCTACATTCTTGATTTTGCTGGAAAATAGTGTCTTGACGAGATGCTCAATCTTTGTTGGAATCTAGTTTGTACCATTTAATGGCGAATCAAATTAATTTCCAGTTAATTATTAAGACTACCGTAGCATAATACTTCGCCTCAAACACGTGGAAGTTATTTGAAAGGACTATAAGATTGGTCAATGTCCCTGATTTATCGACTTGCTTCATCACCATGACAATCCTGTTTTAAACCGACAACGTCTTGATGAAGTTGTCTTAGACACCGTTTGTAGGTCGTAAGATGTGAGAGTGTAAAACTTAAGAGTCCTGTAGAGAAAGCCGAAGAATTATTAGAAATCATATTTAAATTCAATCATTTATCCGTATCAAAATTTATGAGTGGTCGCGCTGCAGTTATGCTTCAAGATGCGATTCCATCCATTTCTGGGATTTCTCGTGTAAGGAGTGTAAGAGGAATGAATTCAATGGTTGTGTTTTTATGACGGTGATGAGTCTTCCCTCGCATTCGGCATTTGATCCTCGGAATCTTGTTCTCTGGTCAATTCCGATCATTGGGTTATTACTTCTCCTATACTGGGATATTACCAATGCGCTCGTAGCCGATTGGTATAATGATCCTGACTATTCTCATGGATTTCTAGTGCCATTTTTATCAGTGTTTTTTGTGTGGGAACGCTGGGGTGATATTACGCAAACACGTATTCAACCTAGTTGGTGGGGAATTGGCCTTCTGGGTTTTGGTCTTTTGATGTTAGTCATTGGATTGGTTGGCGCAGAACTCTATACACAGCGGTGTTCGTTGATTGCCGTCTTAGGCGGACTTGTACTCCTTATATTTGGCTGGAACATGATGTGGGTCGTGAGTCTCCCTCTGGCTTTTTTAATTTTTATGGTGCCGCTGCCTGCAATTGTGGTGAACACCATTGCGTTTCCCTTACAGTTATTTGCTGCAAAAACTGCAACATTCTGTCTCTTTTCTCTTGGGATTCCCGTGCTGCGAGAAGGGAATCTCATTGCTCTCGCCGGTACAACCTTAGAGGTTGCCGAAGCCTGTAGTGGTCTTCGGTCATTACTCTCCCTCTTAGCGTTAGGGACGGTTTATGGATACTTTTCTCAAGCAGTGATCTGGAAACGATGGATGTTAGTGTTTCTCTCAATTCCCATTGCCATCATTGCGAATGCGATCCGAGTCAGCGGCACTGGGATTCTGGCCCACTATTGGGGAGTCGAGGCCGCAGAAGGTTTTTATCATACCTTTGAAGGGTGGATTGTGTTTATTGCAGCATTTGTTATGCTTTTAGTCTGTGGCAGCTTATTGTCTTGGATGGGGACGGGACGGAACAGGAAGGGGCAGGACGTTGAAATTAGGGAGTGAAATGCCATGAAACCTTGGCCTTTTATTGTTGCCGTCATCATGTTAGCAGGCACATGGGGAGTGATCGAATCACTTTCCTATGGGGACACGGTGCAAAGTAAAAAAGACTTTAAGAAGTTCCCTTTGACCATGGCGAAGCACTGGAAAGGTAAAGAATTGGGTTTAGAAGAAAAAGTTCTGAAGGTTCTCAAACTTTCTGATTATATGATGCGTGTATATTGGCCCACTGAAGAATCTGAAAATGCCAGTACTAGCAAGGTGAGTCAGCAAAATCATCCCGTGTCCGGTGAGGATGCCCAAACCGGCCCGGTGTGGCTGTATGTTGGATACTACGAAAGTCAAAGAACGGGAAGTACCTATCATTCACCGAAGAATTGTTTGCCGGGAGCGGGATGGCAATTTGTTGAATCAGAACATGTGACCGTCCCAATGGGCGATGGTCGAGGGCAAGTGATTAACCGTGTGCTCATCGAAAAAGGATTGGAGCAGCAAGTTATCTTATATTGGTATCATGATCGTGGTCGTGTGATTGCAAGTGAATATTGGGCCAAAGGATATATGGTATGGGATGCCATCACGAAAAACCGAACGGATGGCTCTTTGGTCAGAATATCGATACCGGTGACCACGAATTCGGACGCAGCTTACCAGCATGGCATAAACTTCATTCAGGATCTCTGGCCTGTTCTCTTGGAGTTTATGCCTGATCAGTCAATTCACACAGTCTAAGAGGATGAATGGTGGTCTGGACGATCCCGTGTTTCCTAAGTGGTGGGGCGGCTTTGTTTTTGGCCGCCCTTCTTATTTTGCGGCGGAATAGGGGCCGTGTGTTTCTTGCCCTCTTTTCGATGGCGTCTGTCACCGTGTGGATTCAATTGGCCAATGGGTTTTCCATACTGTTTGAACGCCAGTTTATATTCTGGAGGCAACTCTCTCTTGTAGGAGAGATTCTGTGGCCAGTGACCATGTACCTGGTGGCCTTGTCATTTACGAAACATCTGTCTTTACCCTTTCAACAGATCCTAGTGTGGCGATTTCGTGCCTTGCTAGCCGTTGCGGTTGTATTAGGCCTGTTTGTGATTGGGTTTCCGCATTTAGTGATTACACCCGGAGTTGAACAAGAAGCTGTGGTTTTTCAACGACCATGGGGTCGGCTGATTTGGGGGTTTATTTTAGTAGGACTCATTCTCGCCTTATCGGAATTGGAACATATCCTTCGCGTGTCGCGCGATCCACTTCGTTATCAAATCAAGTTTGTCATTATTGGGGTCGGAGGTATGGCGACGATTGCGATAGTTCAGGCAAGCCAAATGCTGTTATTTGCTGTCTGGCAACAAGAATATATGTGGATGGCCGCCATTGCGGTGTTGTTGTCGATTGGATTAATTGTGTATGGGTTGAGACGTTGGGGGCCAGAAGACCTGAGTCAGAAACTCTTTGTGTCGCCTCATGTCCTCTATACCTCGTTTACCTTTCTCATTGTTGGTGTCTATCTTGTTGGCGTTGGGCTGTTAGTTGCTGTGGTGAGGCAAACTGATTGGACCATGAGTTCGGCACTGGGCATGCTCTTGCTCTTCGTCGCTGGCGTGGCGTTAGTCATTGGAATGTTTTCTCGACAAGCACAAGCCGAGCTTCAATTGTTTGTCGCCAAACATTTCTATCGATCAAAATATGATTATCGAAGTCAATGGCTTGAATTAACCGAATCATTCAGTTCATGTCAGTCGGTAGAAGAAATTTTAGACCAATTTTTGAATATTTTGAGTCGGACGTTTGCCGCTCCCAAAGTCACGATTTGGATAAAGTTTCAAGCAGATAATCGATTTCATCAAGTACGGTCTGTGACGACTGGCCCATCGAATGCCTCCATTGCTATCACCCATCCACTGATCGATGAGCTAGGGCAGCAAGGCGTTCCAGCGGTATTGTATTCAACAGAAACTGAACCGAACGATCAGATAAAAGGTTTTATGGAAGACACCAGAGCGGTCGTCTGTGTGCCACTGCAGTCGACTTCTGAGCATCTCATTGGTTTTGTCACTTTAAGTGAAGAATTACATGGCCGAACATATGGTAGAGACGACCTCGACCTCCTTCGAGCGATGGGACACCATGTTGCCATGTTGCTCACGCAAGCGAAGTTAATGGATGAGCAACGGGCGTCTGCAGAGTGGGAGGCGGTTCACAAATTTTCTGCCTTTTATTTACATGATTTAAAAAATCTGGCGTCAGGGCTTTCGTTAGTCTCCCAAAATGCCGAAATGTATGGACATGATCAGGAGTTCCAGGCTTCAGCCATGCGGACCATCGGGAAGACGGTTCAGCGGATGATGGCGCTGGTTGGAAAACTCTCGATTCAAATCAAAGCTCCGAAGCACGAAACCGCCGCTTTGTTTGAAGTCATGAATGTGAACGAGATCGTCTTGGAAGTTGTGGAAACGTTGGAAGGAGTGTCCTGTAAGCCTCAACTATTCCCTGGAGCTGACCTTCCCGATGTCTCACTCATTCCTGATGAGTTTAAACATGTCATCTTGAATGTACTGATGAATGCCCAGCAAGCGCTTCATGCTGAGGGAATGATTGAAATAGAAACGAAACGAGAGGGTCAGAATGTATTAGTGGTTGTCAAGGATAATGGTCGGGGGATCCCTGAATCGCAACTCCGTACGCTTTTTCAGCCATTTCGAACGACCAAAAAAAAAGGCTTGGGCATTGGTTTATATCAATGCCGACAAATTGTTCAAGATCATGGAGGGACCATGAGGATTGATAGCCAAGAAGGGCATGGCACGAAGGTCTCAATTCTCTTACCGCAGGTCTGCCATCCGGTTGCCAGAGTCAATGCCTAGGCAAGTTTGGAGTCACGATGTGAATGTTGAAAGGATGTTATGGAAGAGGCACTGAAGGATCAACAAAGTCGGGGAGGGCCTCATGCTCTTCCATCTCTTTTAGTTGTTGATGATAATCTTGAGCTTCGTGAACAGATGAAGTGGGGTGTGAAACGTGCCTACCAAGTGTTTGAAGCCGGGGGGAGAAATGACGCCATTGAGATGATGAAAAAGAGCCAAATTGACTTGGTGACATTGGATCTTGGTTTGCCTCCTGATCCTGATGGTGTTTCAGAAGGATTTCTGGCATTAGAAGAGTTTCTCGCCATCAACCCTTCGATGAAAGTTATTGTGATTACAGGAAACCATGATCGCGCCAATGCACTCAAGGCTATCCAGCTTGGTGCGTATGATTTTATGGAAAAGCCTGTCGATCTGGAGGTCTTGAAGGTTATTCTTCAGCGTGGCAGTTATCTCGCACAAGTTGAAGTAGAAAATCGTACCCTTCTTGAACGTGAGAGCAGTCGAAGTTTTCATGAAATTATCGGTTCAAGTCCGAGCATGGAAAAAGTATTTGACACGATTCGACGTGTAGCAACATCCGATGTCTCGGTCTTAGTCGTCGGGGAAAGCGGAACAGGAAAGGAGCTAATTGCAAGGGCGATTCATCACCAAAGTGAGCGACGAGATGGTTCTTTTGTGGCGATTAACTGTGGCGCGATTCCTGAAACATTATTGGAAAGTGAATTGTTTGGGCATGAGAAGGGATCATTTACTGGTGCACATCTTCAGCGGAAGGGCCGAGTTGAATTAGCACAGGGCGGAACTCTATTTCTCGATGAAATTGGTGAGTTGTCTACGGCCTTACAAGTAAAATTGCTCCGTGTTCTTCAGGAACGCTGTATTGAACGAGTCGGTGGACGTGTGGAAATTCCTGTGGATGCTCGTGTCATCGCCGCAACCAATTTAGATCTTCAAGAAGCGATGAAAGATGGACGTTTTCGTGAAGATTTATATTGGAGATTGAATACCGTGACCATTACAGCTCCCCCTCTTCGTGATCGTGGTGCAGACATCATGGTGATAGCCAAGTCGTTGCTGCAACGATTTGCGGATGAGGCAAGAAGAAAAATTGCTGGGTTTAGTCGTGAGGCTGTCGAGGCGATTGAACGGTATGCCTGGCCGGGAAATGTTCGAGAATTAGAAAATCGAATTCGACGAGCCGTGACCCTCTCGGATCATTCACGACTAATTCCCTCTGATCTTGACCTGGAGGAACCAAAAGAGTTTGCCGAACGGACGACACTCAAAGAAGCTCGAGATGCGGTTGAGAAGTGTCTGGTTGAGCAAACGCTGACGAAAACAAGCGGAAATATCACTAAAGCTGCCGTGATACTTGGGGTAAGTCGTCCGACACTTCACGATCTGATTTCTCGCCATAATATACAGAAGTAACTATCTCGAAGAATCGTGAGTCTCGTTGAGAACACATTTGTCTGTAGGCTATAGTCAATGTAATCAATTCTATGGGGATGCTAAGCCACGAACGCTTAATAGTTTTATGCTTCAATGTATGCTTACCCGGCACTCGAATCACAATTGTAACGGAAAATTGATATTATCGCTGCCCTCTGTGGACACGGTCGTTGATCGAACCATGTGTGCGTGATGGGCAATCGAGCTTGAGATCTCACCGTATCTGATAGCTCCATTACAGGTGTCCTTGGACACGGTTGTTGGCAGTCCCGCGTGTGCCTGATGGGCAATCGAGCTTGAGGTCTGACCGTATCTGATATCTCAATTACAGGTGTCCAATTATGAGCGATAGGATGCGTTGATCTTGACATAGTCATATGAAAAGTCTGTAGTCCAAACCTTAGCTGAAGACTTTCCTCTCCCTACTGTAACCGTTATTGCATACGACTTTTTCTTCATCACGCGTTGGACTTGTCGTTCCCTGCTTGGAATGACTTCCTGCCCGTTTTTGACCATCGTGACATCATCGAATGAGATTTCAACATGCTTTGGTTGTATGGCAGGACCGGCACGGCCAATGGCGACCATAAATCGACCCCAATTAGGATCTTCTCCAAATAAAGCAGTTTTGACCAGTGGAGAGGTGGCGAGCGTTTTGCTAATGACTTTGGCATCTTGATCGGTCTTCGCTCCATGTACCAGGATTTCGACGATTTTCGTTGCCCCTTCTCCGTCTTGGCAGATTTTCATGGCCAACGCCTGACATACGTCATTGAGTGCATGCTGGAATTTTTCATGATCAGCAGAATGCAATGGGATCATCGTGTTGTTCGCCATGCCATTGGCCAAGCAAAGCACGGTGTCATTGGTACTGGTTTCGCCATCAACAGAAATTGTATTAAACGATGAATGAACGGCTTCTCGTAACGAAACTTGGAGTATTTTCGGTTGAATGGCGGCATCAGTCGTGACATAGGCTAACATCGTTGCCATATCAGGGTGAATCATGCCTGAGCCTTTGGCCATACCGCCAATAGTCACAAGTTGTTTTCCTATCCGAGTTTGTATGGCGAGTTCTTTGACCGTTGTGTCGGTTGTCATAATGGCCCGTGCCGCGTCTCGATGTCCGGATTTTCTCAATCGCTGCATAAGTGAAGGAATGCCTTTTCGGATGGCTGGCATTGGAAGTCTTGGCCCAATCACTCCAGTCGAACCAACAAAGACACTCGTAGTGGAAATGTCAAGACGAATGGCGACGAGTTTGGCCATTTCTTCCGCGTCTTTCAATCCATGCGCCCCTGTGCATGCATTGGCGTTACCACTGTTGATGATGATGGCACGACCGTGTTGCTTTTTGAGATGGAGTCGATCGAGTATGACCGGTGCAGCCGGGATTCGATTTTTGGTAAACACACCGGCTATCGGACCTTCAACCTCCGAGACGAGTAACGCTAAGTCGAGGAGGGGGGAGGCCTTAATCCCGGCATGAATGCCGGAAGCCATGAATCCCTTGGGAGCCGTGATCCCACCATTGGTTCGTTTCATCTGATCGTCACCTATTTATAATGAATTCGTGAAAAAATTGGCTTGTTTGTAGAGAGTTATGGATAGAGGCCAGGCGCCGTGAGGCCGAGGTTTTCAGGAAACCCCAAGGCCACATTCATGGCTTGGATGGCTTGCCCGGCAGCGCCTTTGACGAGATTGTCGAGGGCTGCAACGGTGATGATGTGTTCTGTTCTTGGGTCATGCGTAATGCTCAGGTCACAGAAGTTCGTGCCTCTCACATGGCTTGGAGTCACTTGATGCGGATACTGAAATATTCGAATACATGATTCATTTTTATAAAAATCTTTATACAGCGCTATCCAGTCTCTCACCAAGAAGTCAGGTTTGACCTTGGCGTAAGCGGTACTGAGAATTCCGCGATTCATCGGGACGAGGTGGGGAGTAAAGAGTATCGAATGTTTCGTGTCAGTAGGCTTTTGATTTATCGTAGAATAGTTTTTTGAAACTTTTGTCAGTTCCTGTTCGATTTCAGAGATATGTCGATGCATTCCAATTTTATATGCATGGATCGATTCATGGGCTTCAGGAAAGTGGTAGGCCAAGTTTGCTCCTCGTCCAGCTCCCGATATACCTGATTTTGCGTCGATGATGATCGTACTTGGATCAATGATCCCATTTGCTAATAACGGGGCAAGTTGTAAGATGGCCGCAGTCGGGTAACAACCAGGCACGGCAATTAAGCGTGTTTGTTGAAGAGCGGTTCGATGCAATTCAGGTAACCCGTAGACAGCTTCCTGCAGCAGGGATGAAAATGGATGTGAAACATCATAATACTGCTCATAGATCGTAGGGTCATCGAGTCGATAATCAGCGCTTAGGTCAATCACGAGCTTATTGAGCTCAAGAAAATTAGCAACGGGGTGTAATGATTGAGTATGCGGGAGAGCCAAAAAAATAATATCGGCCTGTTGGGCAATGGCTTGTGGGTCAAGCGGTACGAGCGAGAGGGTGGTCAATGATTCCAAGTGTGGAAAGATAGCGGTTAAAGGTTGGCCGGCTGTTTTTTCCGAAGAGGACACGACGGTGATGGAAATTTCAGGGTGCTGACTCAAGAGTCGAAAGAGTTCTCCTCCGGTATAGCCACTGGCTCCAATAATCGCAGCATGTCTTTTTTTTGTGCCCATTGTTCCCCGATTCATAATTTACCGATACACGTTATATCAGTAGATTATGGTAACGCGATGGTTGTGAAATATTCCATATGTGTGAGCATACTTTCTCGTTGTTTTGGCTACTCATCATCGACAGGTCAACTGAGAGGAAAGACTATACTCCTAGTTATGGCACTATATTAGAATATATTTAGTTTCCCTAACCAATGAGTAGACGTCGTTGACAGTATTACGTAGTTTTTGGGCAAGAAAAAAGGGAAGGCACTGAGGCCTTCCCTTTTTTTACTTAAAAAACCCTAGAAGCACTCAGCGTTTGGAGTATTGGAATTTGGCCCGTGCGCCTTTCTGCCCGTATTTTTTTCGTTCCTTGACTCGCGAGTCACGGGTCAAGAGGCCTTTCTTCTTGAGCGACTCTCGAAGGGGCGGGCTCAGAATAGATAGGGCTTTAGCGATTGCATGGCGTAAGGCTCCAGCTTGTCCCGAGACGCCTCCACCAGCAAGAGTTGCGCGCACATTGTATTGACCTGTGGTTCCAGTAATATCGAATGGAGAAACAATCTGATTTCGATGACCTAATCGAGTGAAGTACTGATCTGCGGGTTTATTGTTTACTTGAATGGTCCCATTGCCTGGTTCAATCCATGCTCGGGCGACTGCATACTTTTTTTTCCCTGTTGCGTACTGTGTTGTTTCAACCATTCTTTGAATCCTCTTTAAAAAACAGGTAAGAGTAAATGACGTTCATTATTTTACGAGATTTAAGGGAAGAGGGTTTTGAGCCTCATGTGGATGTTCAGCACCTGGGTACAATCGTAATTTTTTAGCCATCTGTTTCCCGAGTGGAGACTTTGGCAACATGCCTCGTATGGCTTTATTCAATAGCTCAGTTGGCTTTTTCTCATGAAGTTGTTCTGCTGTCGTTGATTTAATGCCACCTGGATAGCCGGTATGGTGGTAGTACGTTTTGACTTTAAATTTGTTTCGGGTGAGATGAATTTGACCGGCATTGATGACGACAACATGATCTCCAGTATCAACATTCGGTGTATAGATAGGCTTATGTTTTCCTCTAAGTAGCAGCGCAATACGAGAGGCGAGTCGACCAAGCGTCTGACCTTCGGCGTCAATGAGGTGCCATTTTCTCTTGATTTCTAAGGGCTTCGCTTGAAACGATCGCATGAATTTCTCCTTCGTAGATGGTACGAGACTACTGATGATAGTTATGAGGCTTCGGTTTCCGACTGTCCAAAGCTTTTTGGGTCTAGCTTGGCAAGCCATGCGTCCAGATTTTCACCGCCTCGTTTCTCTAAGACTTCTTGTGTGACATATATTGGGCTTTTCGTACGAAGGGCGAGAGCGATGGCATCGCTGGGTCGCGAATCAACTGTCTTCTCAAGGCCATTTTTCGATAGGTGAATGGAGGCATAATAGGTATTGTTTTTGACTTCGGTGATAATCACGCTCGTTATTACAAATCCTAAATGTTCACCAAAGCTATAGATCAAGTCATGGCTCATTGGCCGGGGAGGGATCACTTCCTCTAGTGCCAGTCTGATTGATGTGCCTTCAGCTGTGCCAACCCAGATTGGTAAGACCTCAGAGTTTTTCTCATCTCGGAGAACGACAATTTGAGTCTCCGTATTGGGGTCAATGAGCACCCCATGGACTTTAAGTGCGATAAGAAGGTTGAGGTCAGGCTGGTCAGACATGTTGAATGGGTTTGTTTCTTAATCTATGTACCAAAAAGTCTTATGGGAGTTTCAAGAATATTCTAAGCTAATAACAACAATGAAATTCGTTTAGCAATCAAACTTACCAAAGTCTTCGGGCTTGAGGTTTTCTAGCCAACGCTCAAGTTCTTCAGAGCTTTGCTTATGCAGAACCTCGGCTGTCGCAAAGATTGGAGCATCGGTTCGTAAGGCAACAGCGATGGCATCACTTGGTCGTGAGTCTATGGAAAATTCAGAATCTCCATAAAGCAAGTGAATTTTTGCAAAGTACGTATTTTCTTTCAAGTCTGTTAGGACAACACTGATAATCTTCGCTTCCATGCTGTCCAGGATCGCTTTCATTAAATCATGTGTCATTGGACGAGGTGGAGCAATTCGTTCTAATGCGAAGCTGATCGCACTGGCTTCTGATTTCCCTACCCAAATGGGTAGCATATCAGAGTTTTGTTCATCCCTGAGTATCACGATATAGGCATTATTGTAGGGGTCGAACAGTAACCCCCTAACATTCATTTGGTTGAGCATAGAAATGCCTTGCGAAAAGAAGTCTAACTATTGGGCATGTTGTGCCAGACAAAATACTACGGTATCACTCATTAGGACATATTGTCAACGAGACATGATCAGGCCATTGAATGAATAATCTATAAAAACAGTAAGTTAGAGAGGTGTCTTTTGTCTAGATTCGTTCGATTGATGTGTCAGGAATAAATGAAGACGATGGAGGGATCACTTCTCTCCTTTTACGAAATATTACCTTGTTTTAAAAGTTTTTCTTGTAAGTGCTTTGTGAGTTCAGAGGGAAGAACGGTTGTTTTCTCGCCACTCTTTCGTTCTTTGAGGTCGATGGTGCCTTGTGCTAGCCCCTTATCTCCAATAATCACCTGGTATGGGGCTCCGATTAAATCAGCATCATTAAACTTGACCCCGGCGCGTTCATCCCTATCATCGAGCAAGACCTCAATATTCGCTTGTTGTAATTCCGCATACAGCGTTTGGGTAACCTTTTGAACCGACTCTGAATTTGTGACCGGAAGGAGGTGTACATGAAAAGGTGCGATAGGAATAGGCCAGGTAATGCCTCGGTCGTCGTGATTTTGCTCGATGGCGGCTGCGACTGTTCTGCCCACACCAATGCCATAACAACCCATGACTGCGAAATGCTCCGATCCCTGTGAGTCTAAATAGGTTGCCCCCATTTTTTCACTATATTTCGTTCCAAGCATGAAGACGTGACCGACTTCGATGCCTCGTGCGGTCTCTAATTTGGCTAGACTATGAGGGGATGGGTCTCCCGATTGTGCCTGTCGAAAGTCACCGATAGCGTCAATGGTAAAGTCTCGATCTCTATTGGCATTGACGTAATGCATATTTACTTCATTGGCGCCGACGATAAAATTACTGAGTCCTCCCACAGCATAATCAGCAAGAATTTTGACACCGTGAAGTCCGATGGGTCCTGCAAATCCAGTTGGGGCGTTCGTGGCCGCTTGAACAGATTCGGTGTCAGCCAGTGTGAGTTCATGAATGTTGAGGTGACGTTGAATTTTAACTTCATTGGCTTGATGGTCGCCACGAACCAAGACGGCGATGAGCGAATTGTCTGGAGTGCGGTATAGCATCGTTTTCACAAGGCGGTCTGGAGTGGTGTCTAATACGCTGCAAACTTCCATGACAGTCTTCGCCTGAGGAGTGCTGACTTTTTTGAGTGGTTGAGGAGGTTCAACTGGATGTGACGCCATATCGGATGCGACTTCAGCCCGTTCCACGTTCGCGGCATAGGAACTTTCTGGGTCAAAAACGATGAGTTCTTCTCCTGTATTTGCCAGTACCATAAATTCATGAGATGAGGTTCCGCCGATGAGCCCCGTGTCAGCTTCCACAGCTCGAAACTGAAGACCCGTGCGCGTGAAAATACGATGATAGGCCTCATACATACTTTGATAGTTTTTTCTGGATCCCTCTTCGTTTTGGTCGAAACTATAGGCGTCTTTCATGATGAACTCACGACCCCGCATGAGTCCAAAGCGTGGACGAATCTCATCACGAAACTTGGTTTGAATCTGATAGAGCGTGAGAGGTAACTGTCGGTACGATCGGACCTCCCGTCGGAATAAATCCGTGACGACTTCTTCGTGAGTCGGCCCTAAACAGAAGTCTCGATCATGGCGGTCCTGGAGGCGGATTAACTCTTTTCCGTAAAAATCCCACCGTTCAGTTTCTTTCCAAAGCTCTGCAGGAGAGAGGGCCGGTAGCAAGACCTCCTGGGCTCCAATACGATTCATTTCCTCTCGAATAATCTGTTCGACTTTTCGAATGACGCGGAGCCCTAATGGGAGATATGAGTAGATGCCGGCGGCCACTTTTCGAATCAGGCCAGACCGGAGCATGAGCCGGTGGCTGATCACCTCCGCTTCTCCCGGGTCTTCCCGCAAAGTGGGTATAAACATGTGTGTGGTGCGCATAGGTATCCTAATTGAAATATGAAGATGTGGTCTTAAACGAGTGGCGAGGTTTTAGTCAAGAGGGCCTGAGACATGAACGATCTTCATTACTGCAGAAGGCGTGAAACATCGTTCCATGTCGCGTATATCATAATACAGAGAAGCAAGACCATTCCAACTTGTTGCGCAACCTCACGCGACCGTTCTCCAAGGGGGCGACCAAGAATCGCTTCACAGGCAAAGAAGAACAAATGTCCACCATCTAAGATCGGAATGGGTAACAGATTGAGAATACCTAAGTTGATGCTCAAGATGGCGATGAGAAAGATTAAGCTTGAAAGACCTTGCTCGGCATGTTCGCCTGATACGCTGGCGATCATGACTGGTCCTCCGATATTTTTTGTTGAAATTTCTCCTGTGAGGAGTTTATAGACACCCACAACGGTCAGTTCTGACCATTTCCATGTAGCAATAATCCCGTCCAAGGGGGCTGTCAGGATCGATTCAGTAGTGAACATTGATCGCCCTTGAACTCGAATGCCAATCTTTCCAATGACTTGAGTCTCACCGTCTTCAGAGGTGAAATTTTCAGCGGCCGGAGTGACATTAAGAGGAAGCGTTTGCTGGCCCCGTAGCACTTTCACCACAATAGGCTGGTCAGGATGACTCCGTACGATGTCCGTCATTTGTCTCCAGGTCTGAATGGACTGATCGTTAATCTCTAGGATTCGATCTCCAGCGAGTAGTCCGGCTTGCATCGCTGGGGTATTGGGAACCACATCGCCGACAACAGGTGGGATGGCTTCAATCCCTAATCCATAGATGAGTTCGTCCGGTTGATTCGGATTGGGTTTCGATGATGGCGTAATCACAAACGTTTTGACGGCTTCATCACGGCTGACATCGATGGTCATTGACCGTCCATGACTGTTTGCAATGGATTCGGCGAGTTCCCCATAGGTCGTAATTTCTGTCTCATCCGCGCGAAGAATGCGATCCCCGACATGTAGTCCCACTTCTTCAGCAGGAGAATTTGGAATAATCGCTTGAATTTGAGGTGTAAGATCTTGAAATGTTGGGACGAAAAGTGGCGAGCCACTTGCGAGAAGACCAGAGAAAATCAGGTAGGTCAATAGAAAGTTAAATCCAGGCCCGGCCGCCACAATGAGTGTCTTATTGGGCAACGATTGATGGGTAAAAGATCTCTTTTGCTCTTCAGAGCTGACGACTTCAGAGTCATCCTCGCCAAACATCTTTACATATCCGCCTAGAGGAACAGCCGAAATCAAATATTCGGTGTCGCCCACGGTGCGGCTGAAAATTTTTGGTCCAAATCCTATAGAAAACTTTACGACTTTAACGCCAACCCAGCGTGCAGCTAAAAAATGTCCGTATTCATGGAACGCAACCAATACACCCAGCACAATAAGAAACCACCAGATTTTTTGGGCAAACACAAAAATGGCATCGGGAGAAATCGCCATAAACATGAAGGGAGAGAGATTCATGAGAGTTAACCTATTTCACTGCGACATTTCGAAGCATTGAGGCTTTTTCTCGCGCCCAGCGATCGGCTTCCAAGGCATCTTCCACTGAGCGCAATTCTCGTGGCGTGTAGGCCGTCATGGTTTCTTCAATGATTTTCGGGATGTCTAAAAAAGAGATTGTTTTTTCTAAGAACGCTTGAACGGCCACTTCATTGGCGGCATTTAATGTTGCTGGAAGCCCTCCGCCTTCTGCCAGGGCATCATACGCTAATTGCGCACAAGGAAACTTTTCGAAATCTGGTGGTGCAAAATTCAACTGGCCGATCGTTCCCAGATCGAGGAGGGGAGGATCTAAGGGAACCCGGTTGGGGTAGTTGAGTGCATAAGAAATGGGTGTCCGCATATCAGGGAGGCCAAGTTGTGCCATAACTGAGCCATCACGGTATTCTACCAAAGAATGGATAATACTTTCTCGGTGAATCACGATATTAATTTGAGCTGGAGGAATATCGAATAGCCATCGGGCTTCAATCACTTCCAAGCCTTTATTCATTAAAGTCGCTGAATCAATGGTAATTTTCGCGCCCATTTCCCAATTGGGGTGCTTCAGAGCCTGCTCGATCGTGACATTTTTGATTTTATCGAGTGGCCAGTCCCAAAAAGGTCCTCCTGATGCCGTTAAGACAATACGGCGAACGTCTTCCCGTCGATGCCCTTCAAGTGATTGGAAGACGGCACTGTGTTCGCTATCAATAGGGAATATTCTGGTTCCCTGTTTGTGAGCTTCTTCTTGCATGAGGTGTCCGGCCATCACCATAGGCTCTTTATTCGCGAGTGCTACTTGATGGCCCGCTCGAATTGCTGCCATGGTGGGCGTGAGCCCTGCTCCGCCGACTATGGCTGAAATCACTAAATCACATTCTGTATGCCTGGCAACCGCACAAAGCCCTTCTTCTCCATCTAATACTTCTACTGGATGGCCATTGAGTCGAACGCGTAATGCGTCTGCAGCCGTTTGAGAGGAAAGCGCGACAACTTGTGGCTTAAAGGTTCGAATTTGTTCTTCTAGTTTGACGTCATTTTGACCTGCCGTAAGGCCCACAATGGAAAATTGGTCTGGGAACCTTGACACGATGTCCAATGTACTGGCCCCGATGGACCCGGTTGAGCCAAGGATAACGATATTTTTCATGGAAAAATCCTTCTACGCATTCGATCTCGAAATATCCGGGATTATTTGGTGAGCAGCATATAGTAATAAAAGGTCGGAGCGGTTAACAGCAAGCTGTCAATTCGATCAAGAATGCCTCCATGCCCAGGGATCAATGAACCAGAATCTTTCACTCCGGCACTTCGTTTAAAAGCCGATTCAGCAAGATCCCCTAATAATCCCACACAGGCGAGCAAAATGCCAATGATGAGACAATGAAGTAATGAGAGAGACGGAAGGAACCAGAAGTGGCTCAGTATCGCAAGCACAACGGAGAAGATAATCCCCGCCATAAAGCCTTCCACTGTTTTCTTCGGACTGAGTCGAGGGGCTATTGGTCGTTTTCCTATTGAAGCGCCAATATAGTAGCCACCCGTGTCGGCTGCCCATGTCACCAAGATCACAAAGAAAATAAGAAGATCGCCTGAATTGAGTTGACGAATAAGCAGGAGATGCCCTAGGCAGAGTCCGATATAGAAAATACCGAAAAGAATGGCCACCGGCTGTGGGAGCCGTTGCTTCAATTGTTGGGGGATGAACATAAAAATTAAAAGGAGTACGACAACAATGAAGGTAGAGATCATGATTGGGAGGAGATAATCTGTCCACTGTAAAGCTGCTAAAAGGAGTCCGACTAAGCCGATCCAGAAGGTAGAGGAAAGAGAAGATGGAGAGGTCGGAAGTGTAACCTTTGTGAATTCCCAAAACGCTAAGCTTGCGACAATAAAGATCAGAGCAAAAAAGGCAGCTGGTGGAAGATACCGTATAAAAACGTAAAACAGTGGGGCAAAGATCAGTGCCGGATAGACGCGTTGCAGGGTGAATCGGTGCGGTTTGGGCTGAGCCTCTTGGCTCGTCCCCTGTTGTGACGAGGGGTTAGAATCTCTGGCGTCGTTCTTCACAGCCCATTCTGCGGGGAACCCGTGTGGGACACGCGCCCAAATCTTCGTTCACGGCTTTGATAGTCAAGGAGAGCCGCAAGCGTTTCTTGACGACGAAAGTCAGGCCAGAGGGTCTTTGTGAAATAGAGTTCGGTGTAAGCGATTTGCCATGGCAGAAAATTGCTGATACGTGTTTCTCCGCTGGTTCGGATCAATAAATCTGGGTCGGGAAGGCCATGTGTTGTCAGGTACCCTTCAAAGAGGTCTTCATTAATTTGTCCTTCGCCTACGACGCCGAGTTGGATATCTTTCACAAGATCTTTGACCGCATCAATAATTTCGGCGCGCCCTCCATAACTTAACGCCACGGTTAGCACTTGCTCGGTAAAATGTTGCGTTTCTTCAGCAACGTCTTGGACTAAAGTCCGAACAGCGCGAGGAAGTTTCTCTAACCGTCCAATCGGGAAGAACCGAACGCCGCGTTCCATAAATAATTGGCGTTCGTGTTTCAAATACTCATCTAGGAGCCGCATGAGCATTGAGACTTCAGCTGCAGGACGATTCCAGTTTTCATGAGAAAACGCATAAATAGTGACATTGGGGATGCCGACTT
This sequence comes from Candidatus Nitrospira salsa, assembly GCF_965152625.1. Lineage (NCBI taxonomy): Bacteria > Pseudomonadati > Nitrospirota > Nitrospiria > Nitrospirales > Nitrospiraceae > Nitrospira > Candidatus Nitrospira salsa. The sequence continues at coordinate 341,997 of NZ_CBCUCO010000005.1, read as the reverse complement.
CGTGGCAAATATCCAGTACATCACGGAGCGCGGTGAGGCCTTGACGGTGTCCTTCAATCCGAGGGAGCCCACGAAGCGCGGCCCATCGCCCATTACCATCCATAATAATTGCGACATGGCGTGGGAGAAGGTCGGCGTCTAATTGCGCCAATAGATCAGCTTCAGCGATTTGACCAGGAGACACAACTTGAGAGTTGCTCATGAATAGGCTACGAGGGTCAGGAATTGGAGAATGATACTAGGAAAGTTCTGAAGAACACGACAAACTTTAGTCTAATGAGGAATAAGATATTTGTCAAACGGAATTTTGTCTCTGATGGGGGCGCTCTACTTCTCAACGTTTCCATTCTACTCGAAGGTATTTAGGACAAAATTGCACCATCAAAAGAGGATGGGCTATACTCCATTTTCTTGTCACGACTGTATAAGCACACAAAGGGACATGCGAATGACAGATGTAACAACACCAGGTCTTAACCATTTTTCATTGCAAGAACGTGATGTTCTTCAGGCTCTGAGTCGTGTCAAGGCGCGAGATGTCGATTATGCCGATATCTATTTTGAGTCAAATATTTCTGAATCGGTCTCGATGGAAGAAGGTATTGTCAAGCGTGCGGTGAAACATATCGGTCAGGGAGCGGGAGTTCGCGCAATGGCTGGGGAGAAGACGGGTTTCGCGTATTCAGATGCCCTTTCCAAGAAAGACCTGGAAATCGCGGCAGATACTGCCCGGTATATAGCCAACTCTCCTCAAGGAGAAACGCCCATAGCTGTGACTCACCGTGCCGGCCCTGCGCAGAACCTCTACCCACAGAATCAACCAGTGAGTGAAATAGCGACCGAAGAACGTGTGAAGCTCCTCAATCTTATTGACGCGGCAGCTCGAGAGTATGACCCACGTATAGCCAAGGTGATGGCATCATTTACCACTGAACACAAAGTGGTGATGGTCGCGAATTCGGATGGACAGCTCGTTGGAGATGTTCAGCCATTGTCGCGCTTGCAAGTGACCTGTATTGCGGAAGAGGGGAGTAATCATCAAGTCGGGTCATTCGGTGGAGGTGGACGTGTCGAGTTTTCGTATTACTATGAAGCCGATCGGGTTCGTCAATTCGCACGCGAAGCCGCTCGTCAAGCCATTCTGAATTTACAGGCGGTTGATGCACCGGCGGGTGTGATGCCTGTTGTTCTGGGAAACGGGTGGCCGGGAATTTTATTGCATGAAGCGATTGGTCATGGGTTGGAAGCCGATTTTAATCGTCGAAAGACCTCGGCGTTTAGTGATCTGATCGGGCAACGTGTAGCGTCAGCGGTCTGTACGATCGTTGATGACGGGACATTGCCATTTCGACGCGGGTCACTCAATATGGATGATGAAGGTACACCAACCTCTCAAACCATGCTTATTGAAAAGGGCATACTCCGTGGATATATCACGGACCGATTAAATGCCAAACTGCTTGGCATTCCGCTCACCGGAAATGGGCGACGGGAGGACTTTAGAAGCATTGTGCTTCCACGGATGACCAATACCTTTATGTTGGCCGGAGAGTCGGATCCTGAAGATATTGTCCGTTCAGTCAAGAAGGGTCTCTATGCGGTTTCGTTTGGCGGAGGGCAAGTTGATATTACCAACGGTAAGTTTGTCTTTTCTGCCAGCGAGGCCTATCTGATTGAAGATGGAAAAGTGACCAAGCCTGTTAAAGGGGCCACGTTGATCGGGAGCGGTCCTGATATCCTCAAGCAAGTATCGATGGTCGGTTATGATCTGCAACTTGATGCCGGGATTGGAACATGTGGAAAAGAGGGACAGTCTGTGCCTGTTGGAGTTGGTCTCCCAACTCTCCGTATTGATGAAATTACGGTTGGAGGAACCAGTGTTGGAGGGTAATCTCAAATGGAGCCTTTCTCAGCAAGTCTGGTACGCTCTTACGCTTTAACTCAGAAACTAACCTATGACTAAATCTCTAGTACTGGAACACCAGCAATTTGCCGAATTGGCCGCAGAAATGCTTGATCGTGCGAAATCACTTGGGGCCACTGAAGCCGATGTCCTTGTTGCAGAAGGTGACTCAGTCTCTGTGCAAGTCAGGCTTTCGGAAGTTGATCGTCTGTCTAAGGCGCGAGAGAAAAGTCTTGGGTTACGGGTCTTTTTTGGTAAGCGGTCCGCTTCCGCATCGACCTCTGATTTTTCTCGAGAATCGTTGTCTCGTTTGGTGGCCGATACATGTGGCTTAGCGAAGGCTGTGGCTGAAGATGAGGTCTCTGGCCTTCCGGATGCTAATCTGATGTCTCAGGATTTTCCCGACTTGAATGTCTACGATGCGACAACTTTGAGTGTGGACCAAGAAATCGATTTAGCACGACGAACGGAAGACGCGGCGATGTCTGCCGATTCACGAATTACTAACTCTGAAGGTGCCGATTGTGCCGTGTCCCATGGAGCAGTGCTTCTGGCGAATCATCATGGCTTTGTAGGCTGTCATCAAAGTTCCTCATACTCGCTCTCTGTTTCTCCCATTGCAGGCGATAGCCATAACGGAGGAATGCAACGGGATTCTTGGTATTCCGTGAAGCGAAAGTATCATCAACTTGATAGTCCGGAAACTGTGGGAAAAGAAGCGGCTCGTCGAACCCTTCGGCGTTTAGGGGCCAAGAAGATCTCAACGCAGCAAGTGCCAGTCGTCTTTGATCAAGAAACTGCACAAAGTTTATTAGGACATTTGGCGACGGCGGTTTCGGGGTACTCGCTCTATAAAGGGGCGTCATTTTTATTGGGATATCTTGGTAAGCGGCTGGCTCCAGACTTTGTTACCGTCTATGACGACGGGCGACTGCCAGAAGGATTGGGATCTCGTCCGTTTGATGGTGAAGGATTGGCGACCCAAAAAACTTCAGTTCTCGAAAATGGCATGTTAACCAGTTATCTATTGGATACCTACTCAGGCAGAAAGCTTGGAATGAACTCGACTGGCAATGCGTCACGTGGGGTTGGCGATAACCCCTCTGTTGGTCCAACGAATTTATACTTGGAGCCCGGAACGTCTTCTCCAGCAGAGATTATTGGCTCAGTCAAGCAGGGTTTGTATGTGACCGAGTTAATTGGATTCGGGGTGAATATGCTGACCGGAGATTATTCACGTGGTGCGGCCGGATATTGGATTGAGAATGGAGAGCTCGCGTATCCGGTTGAAGAAATTACGATAGCGGGAAATCTCAAGCAAATATTTTCTGACATTGCCATTGTTGGCAATGATCTTGAGTTTAGAAGTCGCATTGCCAGCCCGACTTTGAAAATTCGAGAAATGATCGTTGCCGGCAATTAGTTCAGCTTGCGAACGGTCAACGGTTTGCGTCAGGAGAAGTTGCAAGTTTGTCACATGAAAATTATATATTAAGGTAAGGAATCTATGCCGCTTGATATCACAGATGGTGAAAAAGCTCTTCAATTAATGACCTCTCGATACAATCAACGTGAGTGGAGAAAGAAAATTGAAAAGATGCTTTCTCTCCCACCCAGTGGGTTAGAGGATGACGTTCAACGCAAAGTCTTTCTCTACTTGAAGCTTGGACTTCAAGCGTATAAATCACGTCGAGCTGATGCTCCGTCTTGGATTGTTGGTGGGTTTGCGACAAAAGAAGTTATTGATCGCGCTCGCTTCAAGCCCACCGTGATTGATGAAACAATATCAGAAGACGACGTCAAGCTCTTAGGCGTCGATCCAGGTGACGAGGTCAACGAAGTCTGGTGGGACGAAATGTTAATCAGATGGTATGTGAATCCAGAAGATGAAGTATTTGAGGACCTGCCAGAAGCTGATGCTGAAAATACAGAGTCTCACGAATCCGATGAGACGGCAACGCCATCTGATGAATCTAACGAACCGTCTCCTGTCTCTAAGGAATCATAGGGTAGAGATTTCCTCGATTTGTTCTCTTCATAAATACGATCATTCACAACTGTTCTACTCGCATTTTTGTCGTTCTATTCCAGCCACGATCATATTTCGTTATTTTCGTTACGCTTAGGTGAACTCCCTGTCCTGATTCAGAGAGAGTTCATTGCGTTTATTATGGAAGGGTTCAGTAACATTTCTTGTCTTGGCACGTGGCCATACTTCTGAGAACCGTCAAGAGTCATGGGAAAAACACTCAATCAATTCAACTGTACTTGGCTGTCTTGGCTGAATCGACTCGTCTGTCGAGTCATGTTTCGAGTGACAGGCGAACGGTCATCTCCTCTCCCTGACAAGGGACCAGTTTTGTTAGTGTGTGATCATTCTTCACTTGGAGATCCTCTTGTTTTACTCGCCACTGCCGGACGGCACATTTCGTTTTTGATGGCACATGAAATCTATGCGTCATGCTTTCAATGGGCCTATGAAGCCATGGATACGATACCTGTACGTCGAGGCCGTCAAGACATCAATGCTGTTCGTGGTATGCTTCAGCGACTCCGTCAAAATCAGGTCGTTGGACTTTTTCCTGAAGGAGGTCTTGATAATTTCCGCATGGAAGAGGGGCGTCCTGGTATCGGATATCTGGCCTTAAAGACTGGAGCGCCGATTGTGCCAGCCTCTGTGGTCTGGGCGAAAGAACGATCGGTGACGTCAATTGTTCGCACACTGTTGATCCCTTGTCGAGTTATGGTTCGTTATGGCAAACCGTTGACCTTTCAGAAAGAATTAAAGCCAGACCGCGATCAGATTGAGAGGGTGACATCGCAAGTTATGAACGAAATTAAACGACTTCGAGAAGATATTATGGTGAATGCCGGTAAGTGATGAGTCGGACTTTTAAAACAAATCCATTTGTTGAGGCTGAGTGTCTGCTTCGGCCTGGGACTCGTTGGCTTTTAGTCCTGCGAGATCTGATGAATTGGAGGGATCTGGAGGATTCTTCATCTTGTCGAGAACATTTTTGAGTTTTTGGAAATCTTCTTTGAGAGGAACTCGAAGATTTCCTTGATGCAGTGCCGCTGCCGGATGCAGTAATGGAAAAAGCGTGAAGTCTGGGCGTTGGAATGTGCGCCCACGGACTTTGGTGATTCCTATTTTTTGGCCGAGGAGTGTCTGTGTGGCGAAGTTCCCGAGGCTACAGACGAGTTTCGGATTAATTAATTTGATCTGTTCCAAAAGGAATGGTTGACAGGTTTCAATTTCATCCGCTTGCGGGTCACGATTGTTGGGTGGACGACATTTGACAACATTGGCAATGTAGATTTCTTGACGAGAGAGACCAACTGATTCAAGTAATTCCGTGAGTAGTTTGCCTGCAGCTCCCACAAATGGCTCACCCTGTTTATCTTCATAATAGCCAGGACCCTCACCCACAAACATGATGTCGGCATCGGGATTTCCAACGCCAAAGACGACTTGTGTGCGACCAGATGACAGGCGACATTTTTGGCAATCTGTGAGTGATGTTTTGAGTTCATTCAAGGTCATACGCGCATCTTAGAGTTCGTTGAAAGGCTTGTCAATTCAGCGGTGTGCGATTAAATCAAGGACCGATTGGGTGCAGAGATTTGCACTGATAATGCTACTTTCATGCGATGGAGGAGAACCGGTGTCGGTCCACGGTCCTACTAAAAAAAAGTTTGAGAGTGGACTTTTTTGAATTGGACGGAATACCGAAGTCTCAGGTTGACAAGGCGTAAAGGTTCGAGTGTGTTGAATGATGGACGTTGATAACGACGCGTGTATGTGTTGATTGAGTGGTGAGGGTAACATATCGGATAGTTCTGAAAGAGTGTCCCGATCAGATTTTTCATCTGCCGGCTGCTCCCTGGTTGTCACGCATGATAAGCGTGTGCCGTTTGAAGTGAGATCAGGAGGGTGTCGTAATGGCTGAAGGGCGATCCAGTTGAAGGCGCGGGGGAAGAGAAGCAGTCTTGCTTTGGGTATAGCGTCGGGAATTTCAAGGTGAGTGACGAGCGTCGAGAATTCTTGTAATTGTGCTAAATTTGAAAAATAGGCATATTTTGTCAGGATGCGATCGGATAGGCACGCAATGAGATTTTTTCGTGGAAAGGCGGAAATATAGCATTCTGCTGTGAGTGTTGTGCCATCATGTAATTTTACTCCTGTGAGACCTCTCGCATCATATTGAAAGTGTGTGACTGTCGCATGCTCGTGGAAAGCGATATGTTGAGCAGCCAGAGTCTTTCGAAGTGGTGTTAAGAACAATGGGTCTTCGTCAAGCGGAGAAATGACGGTTCGATTCTGCTCTCTTGCTGATAAAAAGTATTGCACGAGCGTGGTTTTGAAATACTCAGCTGAACTTTGGGTCACATCAGAGCCAAGAAAGAAATGACATAAGGGATTCCAAATATTCTGGATCGTGTGTTCTGATTGTTCTAGTGTGGAAAGCCAGGTTTGCACACTTTGGTTCTTCAAATCTGGAGGGAGCTCAAGGTCTCCTTCCCAATACTGTTCAAGCTTTTTGAGTAATGTCCAGCGTTCTGTCAACGACATGCCTTGAAAGCGTAATAATCCAATTAGCGTGTGGAACGGTGTTGGAGCCCATAAAGGTTTGAAGGGCGCAGATTGTCGAGTGCGAGTCATAAGCTCTAGTGTGACAGGTGGGAGAGATGTCAGATGAGAGAGAGGCTGGAGTTCTCGCAAGAGGGACCATGTGGCATGTTGAAACCCATGGATCACCAACGGCATGCTGTGAATATGATCAAACGTTTTTTCTGTGCGATCCAAAGAGTGAAGAGTCTTTTTTGAAGGTGTATCAGGAGAAAGCGCTGCCGTGAGATGTTTTGAAGGATGGATTTGGCTTTGGTCGACGATCGATACTTGAAAGCCATGTGATGCGAGACGAAAGGCCGTCGTAAGGCCAGAGAGTCCAGCCCCCATAACAAGAATGTGAGGCTTCACGCTTGTTGTGTCGTAGACCCAAATAGGGAGGAACGTAGCCAAATGCCGGCTGCAATGAGCAGTCTATTGAGTGAGGGTAAACTCACTCGCGGTCCAAAGACTTGATAATTCTTGGCTTCAATTTGATCAAGAATTCGACTATACACCCCACGCATAATTTCAGCGACGATTAGGGAGCGACGGTCGGTCGGTGGTAGGGTCTGGAGAATATGCTGAGCTTTCGCGTAATACTCTCGTGCTCGTTCGCATTGAAACTTCATAAACTCGACAAACTCCGGTGTATGTTGACGAGCTAATAAGTCCTGCTCGGAGTATCCAAATCGTTCAAAGTCTTCCTGGGGTACATATATGCGGTTGTTCTCGGCATCACTCCCAATATCACGGAGAATATTTGTGAGTTGAAAGGCGAGACCAAGGTTCGTTGCATATTCCGTGGCTTCTGGTGCACGTGTCCCGAACACTTTCAAGCAAATAAGACCCACCACTGATGCGACCCGATAGCAATAGGGGTAGAGATCTTCAAATGTCTGATAGCGTTTGATGGTCAGGTCCATTGCGACTCCAGAAATAAGATCTTGGAAGTAAGTCTCTGGAATATCCACATGTTGGAGGTGATGACCTAAGCTGATGGTCACCGGAAAACTGGGAGTTCCCTCATAGGCAGCGGTGACTTCTTTTCGCCAAAGCATGACCTGGTCAAGTGGATCGCTTCCTGCCGGGGGTTCGTCGACGGCATTGTCGACTTCACGACAAAATGCATAAATCGTGTACATCAAATCTCGACGGTCAGGTGGCAAAAACAAGAACGAGTAATAAAAATTACTCCCACTATTCTTTGAGACGTCTTTGCAATAGGCTTGTGCGTCTTGGGGAGATATCATTCCACTAAAGAAAGTTAAAGGGTGATCTATTTAAATTCATGCGATTGGTGGCTCAGTGTCACCTGTCTTTATTGACTAACTGCTGTCTTGTAGAAGTAAGCATATTCGATGATGCCTATCTTATCACAGTCGCACAAGTCATTTAAATTCGAGTAAAGAGAAGTGTTTTGCTGTGTTGGATGGGAGCGCTCGGATAGCTTTCATTGAGGGAGACATTTACATGTCATTGGCGTCTGGTGTTGTCTTGAGGTTTGGCTCATCAACGTGCAGGAATGGTCTACGCTCAATCTGATGTCTCATGTCGGAAAGAGGTGACTAGAGTTTTTTCTGAAGATGTTTCTCTAAAATCCACCCTTGCTCACCTGCTGAGGTGGTGATGTAATACATCCATTCCCCGTTCACGGTCTCACCATCAAGAATTGTAAGAATATCTCCCTTCTTGACGATAGATCCGGACTGTCTGCCTGCCGAATCACTGGAGAGTGTAATGGGAGAATTTTCCTTAGAAGATCCCGGAAGTAGCGTTACGGTATCGCCTTCTCCAAACTTTGGTGTAGATGTCATGGCCTGAGAAGGGCGTTGAAGGGGTTGTTCAGAATTCACTGGAGGTGTTGTCAGGCTATCTGAGGCGACAGGCATTCCTGGGAGTTTCGCCAGATCAGGTTTCATAGTCCAATATAGGAATCCGACGGCAATCAATAAAATGAGAATCCAGAGGAGAGGCCGGCGAGTTGGGGGCTTGTGCTGTTGCAACTCGTCATCTTCTAACCCTTCGTCAAACTCTAAGTCCTGATCGGGCTCTTGGGCCAAGACCGTGGACCATTCTGGGAGCGAGTTCTCAAAAACTGCTGAGTTAGAGTGTCCAGTCATAGTGGGGATGCTCCAGTTTGAAAATGGCAGCGATAGGACTTATGCAAGAATTCTTCATGAAATAGACCGTTGTCGGGAGTCTGACTAAGGTTAACTACCAATTAGATTCTACATACCATCACTTGGGTACCTTGTCAAACGAAAGGTGACGTGATGCGTTATATATACATGTGAGGAACCGTCTGATTTTTATGAAATCGCCTGCCCTAATTGTAACTGTTTTGTTGGATTGAAAAAAACATAAACATTGCGAAATATAAGTGCCGAAAAAATAGTTTCTGAATGGACGTAAAATGGTTCTGTTGTGAATAGCCAACCTACCGTCTCAAGTCTGGACGATTGTCATGTGTTGTCGTTGTCATATGGCACTCTGTTTATTTCTCGTGTTCACCCGTTGATTAAAATGGCTGAACGGACAATCGTCTTGCATCTCATGATGACCTGAGGCAGAATGGTTCTAGCGCTTATTGTTTGAAGGGGAACATTGAGGTGAAGTCCTTCCGGGAAGAATTATGGTTTCAGACAGAAGAAAGACGTGCCTATATCAATATCACATCTCGTATCGAACGTGCAGTGACCAAAAGCGGCATTAGAGAAGGATTGGTCTTGGTTAATGCTATGCACATTACGGCCAGTGTCTATATCAACGATGATGAACCGGGTCTGATAAAAGACTATGACGAGTTTTTAGAAAAACTCGCACCTCAAGGTGCATCGTACCGCCATCATGCAACAGGAGAAGATAATGGTGATGCCCATATTAAACGGCAACTCATGGGGCGGGAAGTTGTCGTCGCGATTACGAATGGAGCCTTAGATTTTGGGCCGTGGGAACAAATTTTTTATGCGGAGTTCGATGGCCGACGAAAAAAACGTGTCTTGGTTAAAGTTATTGGTGAGTAGGACACGTGTAATAAAAGTATTGATAATGACCGTCCTCTTCTTGAACAAAGTGATAATCGCATGGACCATAAATGGCTTAAGTCTACCGTATCCTATAGCCGTTTCAAATAACTTCCGAGGTTTGAGGCGAAGAATTACGCTGTGGCAGTCTCAATAATTCGACTGGAAACTCATTGGATTCGCTATAGTTGTACGTCGGCTATCACCGACTCTGTTGAGTTGAATAAATCAGGAAGTTGCCTCAGAGAAGTGTTACGGTAAAGTATGGACAGACGCCTCGTGAAAAGTCATGCTAGAGTGATTCAGAAATTTTCATCAAAACATTTTCATGTCTATGTGGAGTTGACGTATGTCGAGTTGGTATCGACCTGATCCTCTCACGAGAGACTTGATCCATCTGATCAATGCACGTCGGCATGATCATGGAGATTCGGAGCTAGCAATCGAAGTCCTTCAAGCACTGCTGGATCAAGAACGTGAGCATGATGTCTTGACCGTACTGGCTGCACTGGATGAAAGTATGGCTGAGTGGTTATTTGATCTCTTAGCCGAAGCTTCTTGTGCGGTCTTAATTGAAGGTCAGCCAGAAGATAAAGACACCTATGCCATTTTGGCTGCTTTGGAGTTGCCGCTTCAAGCGAACTTGCCAGCTCCGTTGGGGTTAAAGCTTGACCCCATCGCCACGGCTGACTTGCTACGAAAACATCTTCACCTCTCAATTGGTTCGGTTGTCAATGTGGAGCCTCGGTTATTGACGGATACCACGCTTGATTTTCTCAGTCTTCAAAAAATGCATGAACATATTACGGGGGTCGCCAGTTCTCAACGCAGGCTCCCCATTGCCGCACGGTTGCACCCACCGGTAGAGTCCACGGCTTTTTTATTTTTTGAAATTGTTGGTGTGCCTGATACTGATTTACCCAAGGCCTTACAAGAAGAAGATTGTCAGGGATTAATCCAAGGAATCGTGTCTCAATGTCCGGAAGTTTCGTCAGCTCCTCATATGCTGGAAGCCCCTTCATATGCCGCGTATGCAATGTTTGATGCACAAAATGCCGTTCGATTGCATCGTCTCGCTGATGAAACCGCTGCGGTCTGGCACGACTTGGAAGTCCCAGTGCGCAGTCGGACGATTGTGCACCTACATACGCAATGTGGGAACGGTGTCTATATGCCAGTTTGGACTGATCTCTTTGATCCGGATTTACCAGAGGACCATGGGCCGATTTGGACATCTCCCGATGTGTGGGTGTTTACGGCAGATTTGCCGATTGAGTGGCCGGGTGAAATGTTAACCAATCGATTGCTGGCCGAAGGCTGCGCACGATTCGAAAATCATATCGTGGAAGCACCAGAAAACTAATCTATGAAAAAATCACAATGAAATATGAAAAAGTGCTATTGAAAAATAACATAGGTTGAAGGAAAGGTGTTTTCTTTTAATTGATATTTTGCAGTTTACACGGTTCACGGTGAAGCTTTTTGGTTTCCTGCCGCACATGTCCTCAGTTGTTCCAGAGCTTGTTCTGGTATCTTCAAATTTCCTTTGCCAATTCCCACGTCGATATCAGGTCTTGTCGATCCGTGGAAATCACTTCCCCCTGTCACGACCAAGTCAAGTCGATGAGCCAGGTTGAGGTATTCAGATGTTTGTCGTGAAGAATGGGCACTATAATAGACCTCTATGGCTTGCAAGCCAAGTGTCTTCAATTCCTGACAGGCTACCTGTAATTCACTGAGAGAGTTTCTGACCCAGCTAGGATGAGCGAGTGAGGCGACACCGCCAGCATCGCGAATCCAACGAATGGCTTCCTGAGCATCCGGTAATTGGCGGGCTACGTAGGCTGTGGATCCTTCTTTCAAATAACGAGAAAAGGCTTGTTCGATAGTTGGGACATAGTGTTTCTTAAGGAGAACTCGAGCAACATGCGGTCGGCCAATCGAGCCACGACCAGCGACCGCTTTCACGTCTTCGTAGGAAATAGTGACGCCTAAACTTTTCAGCTTGTCAATGATTTTTGGTATCCGTTCATGGCGGCTTTGGCGGAGAAAGGTCAAATGTTGTTGAAATTGTGGATTTTCGTGGTTGACGAAATAGCCAAGGATATGGGTTTCCTTTCCTCGATACAAGGAGCTCACCTCGACGCCTGGAATGACTTCAATGTCATAAGAAGAGGCAGCCTCTGAGGCTTCAGTTATCCCGTCAGTCGTATCGTGGTCCGTCAGGGAAAGCACCCCAACTTGCGCATGATGAGCGAGCTTCACGAGGTCCGTTGGAGAGAGACTTCCATCGGAATATGTGCTGTGGAGGTGGAGGTCGATGCGTCTCATGAGAGAAAGGGGAAAAGACTACTCCTTTTGTGCGACAAGCTGTGCCGTGAATACCGGTTCTTTCCCTTGTGGGCTTTTGTGCTCACCTTCTTGATAGTGCAAGATTCGAAGTCCGTTGGTGAGTTTCAATAATTCATTATGTTCAAGGCAGAAGTCTTTATTTCGAGGATGTTGATGAACGATCTGATTATCAATTAAAAACGTTTCGTAGAGTAAGCGGCCTCCTGGTTTGAGTGCTTCAATGATTGGAGGAAATAGAGGACGAAAGAGATAGAAGAAAACGAGAATTCCATCGTAGACTTCCTTGCCAAGGTCTGGCGGGTTGGCAGGGTTTGCCTCTAAATCGATACGTTGTGTCACAAATTGATGGGCAGCGATGCTTGGGTTGTGTGCCGCTAATTCTTGCGCCTGAGCCAAGGCTGCCTCATCCCGATCGATGCCGACGACTGACAATCCTCGTGCGGCAAGATATCGTGCATGACGACCGGAGCCAGTGGCAAGATCCAGGATTTTCCCTGGACCAAGGTTGGCGGAGTGTTCGAGAAAAAACGGACTGAGTTCGCTCTGTTGATTGGTCGCTGGCTGTTGATGAGAGGTTTGTGAACGCGACTGTGAGCGCCGAACACCAACCGAGCCATTGATATGGTCTAACGGAGGTGCCGTTTTTCGTACCCACATTTCAAGGTGAGTAATGGGGAATTCTTGGAAAAGAGTTTGACTGATGCGTTCAGCTAAGGCCTCAAGTATGCAAAATCTCGATGTGGCCGCGATGTCTGCGACTCGACCCACGATTTTTCCATAGTCGACTGTATCTATTAAATCATCAGAAACTGCGGCTCGTGCATTGGCACAGTGTATTGTAAGATCAACGACAATGGGCTGCGGTTGCCGTCGTTCCATACTGGTCACGCCGCAATGGACTGAACATTGGATACCTTCAATAATAATTGAATTTTCCATCACGGCATTTTCTGCTAGAGGTGAGGGGATGTCAAGGTCATGTGAATGCGGAAATCGAAACACTTAGTAGGAACCATTCTGGTTTTATTTGTGTGTGTATCCAGTGTTGGCATCTGGATATCTTTGATCAATTCCACTCCCACCGTTCGCATTTTCTTGGAAGAATTTCGATTTATTCCTGAAAAGATAGTACTCCCGGAGTTACAGTTTGTTCGGTTTGTGATCAATAACCAAGGGCGTGAATCGCATACGTTTTATGGTTCATTTTTTCATGATCCCACAGTGCGTATCTTCTGGGAGTCTGCTGACCGACCAACGCAACATGGAAAGGCTATTCATCTTTCTCTTGGGCAGTCAGTGAGTTTTCTTGCAAGATTTTCAGCAGGGCTCTATCCGTTCCGTTGTGTCATTCAAGGGCATCGTGGGATGGAAGGCGTCGTTGTCGTTCACAAGGAAGATGAAACTGAAGCGGAAAAGCTTGGGGAATTTTGATAAAAGAAGATATGCCTGAAGGAAAAAGAACCTTCCGAATACCTTGGTATCGGGAAGGCTCTTTCATTACATTTGATTGACAGAATCATGGTTGCGCAGGTGGAAGATAGTCTCCAGGATTGCTATCCATGGCTTCTTGCACTTTTGCATTGCGTTGGCAGGTGGTTTCAGCCAGCATTCGCTGTCCAGGACTGACGTCACCAATACTATCTAGGCAGGCCTGTAAGCTTCCTGCCGGAGATCCTGGTGAGGCGGTGTTTGTCGATTCAGTGTTTGCTGCCGAAGTACCTGAGGCACTTGATCCGTTTCCGGTTTTGTATGGCTGTTGGCATCCACTAAGCAGAATGACCAGCCCCATAGCTCCTAGCAAGACATACAGTGAACTTTTCATAGCAAAGGCCCCTCCTAAAAAAATAACAAAGCGTGGCTATAATAAATCAATGCTGCGAGTAAAAACAAGTTGAATCCCCATGTCTGGACCATTTTGCCAAGGCATCGTGAAAGCGTAGATTGTGTGACTTTCCTTGACTACCAGCAGGTTTGTTGCTACCTTTCGCGGTGCACGATGAAACTTCGTGATTGACCTTGATGTTCCTTAACGACCAGCGATCCGTATGAGAATCGTGTCCTTCTCAGGAACGGTTGAAAGAAGTTGTGACCCTCCAGGATTTGATCCTCTCCCTTCATCAGTTTTGGTCTAAACAGCACTGTATCCTTACCCAACCCTATGATACTGAAAAGGGGGCTGGTACGTTCAACCCCTCAACGTTTCTGCGTGCACTTGGTCCGGAGCCGTGGCGTGCAGCGTATGTTGAGCCCTGTCGTCGACCAACGGATGGTCGCTATGGCGATAATCCCAATCGTCTCCAGCATTATTTCCAATATCAAGTGGTGTTAAAACCTTCCCCGTCGGATGTACAAGATCTCTACCTGAAAAGCCTTGCGCATCTTGGGATCAACCCACGTGAGCATGATATTCAGTTTATTCAAGACGACTGGGAGTCTCCAACGCTCGGTGCCTGGGGGTTAGGGTGGGAAGTCAGATTGGATGGTATGGAAATTACCCAATTCACCTATTTTCAAGAAGTAGGGGGAATTGAAGTTGATCCGGTGACGGTCGAGCTCACCTATGGATTAGAGCGAATTGCCATGTATGTCCAAGGAGTTGATCATTTTTTTGATTTACAATGGGCTGATGGCGTGACGTATGGTCAACTGTATCGTGAGGCAGAAGTTCAAAATTCCACATACAATTTTGAACTGGCAAATGTCGAGATGATTCGACATACGTTCGATGCATATGAACGGGAATGCCAACAGTTGCTCGAACATGACTTAGTCATTCCCGCCTATGACTACTGCATGAAAACATCGCATCTTTTTAACCTTCTTGATGCGAGGGGGGTGATCAGTGTCGTGGAACGGACCGGGTATATTGCCAGGGTTCGAGCATTGGCGCGTGGATGTGCAGAAGGCTATCAGGCGCAACGCGAAGCGCTTGGGTTTCCACTGATATCGAAGGCACGTTCGACAGAGCAAAAACATAAATCTCTTAAACCACGTCAACGCGCGTAACCAACGATCATGAGATCATCGCCTCAAAACACGAGTCGGAACATCACAACGAAAGCCAGAAAGCGTGTTCCGTCATCTCCGGCCAACACACGTCCGCGATCATCAACACGAAAAACGTCTCGTCAACCATCCATATCTACTCCATTTTTACTGGAACTTGGGACAGAAGAACTTCCGGCTTCGTCTATTGATTCAGCGTTGCACCAACTTTCAACACTCATGAAAACGTCTCTGAGTGAGCAGCGGTTGGCCTATGAATCAATTTGGACAGTGGGAACGCCTCGCAGGTTAGTGGTCTTCATTGATGGTCTTGTGGCGAAGCAATCAGCACTGACTCAGGAGGTGATGGGCCCTCCTCAATCTATTGCGTATGATGCTCAAGGGAACCCGACCAAAGCGGCCATAGGGTTTGCGAGTACCCAAGGTGTTCCCGTGGATGCACTTCAAATTCGAGAAACGGCAAAGGGACAGTACGTGTGTGCGATGAAGCGCGAGTCTGGCCGTAGGACGTCGGAGGTGCTCAAGGAGCATCTACCCAACGTCATTCAACAATTGTCGTTTAAGAAATCGATGAAATGGAATGACTCTCAGTTACGGTTTGCTCGTCCGCTTCGATGGATTCTTGCCCTCTATGGGAGTCAAACGCTTCATTTTGAGGTTGGTGGTGTGTTGTCGGGGGCAAAGACCTTTGGGCATCGATTTCTTGGCACTCCACGTTCAAATATTGGTCGGCCCATCACGATTAAGCATCCGACGTCATACGAGGCCGCGATGAAGCGGAGTTGCGTGATAGTTGATCCCCAGGAACGACGAGCCTTGATTCAATCAGAAGTCAGTGTGTTAGCGAAATCGGTCAAAGGCATTGTGTATGCTGAACATGAATCAGAATTATTGGAACAGGCGGTGTATACGGTAGAATGTCCTCAGGCTATTCTTGGAAGTTTTAGTTCAAATTTTCTGACATTGCCACAAGAGGTCTTAATCACGGCAATGAAAGAACATCAGGGATATTTTTCACTTATTGGGGAAAATGGGTATCTTCTTCCAAATTTTATTACTGTGACGAATATGACATTACCGAAGATGGATGTCATTCGCCTAGGGAATGAGCGAGTCCTTTCGGCTCGGTTGAGTGATGCTCAATACTTCTTCCGTGAAGACCGAAAAATATCCTTAGCGAATCGTGTTGCACAATTACAGGGAATCACCTTTCACCGAAAACTTGGTTCGGTGTATCAGAAGATGTGCCGGTTACAAGAATTCGTTCCTCAGATTGCAAAAACGATTGGCGCATATGCTGTGAAAGATGTCTGTGAGCGGGCGGCATATCTTGCCAAAGCTGACCTCACGACGGGAATGGTTGGAGAATTTCCCACACTTCAGGGGATCATGGGTCGGGAATATGCGAAGTATGACGGTGAGCCTGCTGAGGTCAGTGATGCACTCGGTGAACTGTACCTTCCAGGTACGCCAGATGGTCCGTTGCCGCAGACGAATCTGGGAATTTTGTTGGGAGTCGGTGATCGACTCGATACTTGTACAGCGTTTTTTTTCGTTGGGATGACCCCGTCTGGTTCTGAAGACCCGCTGGCCCTGCGGCGGTTAGCCTACGGGCTCGTTCGAATCATCGTCGAAAAAAATCTGAGATTCAATGTGACTCAACTGATTGCTCAGGCAGAACAGATATTGAAGTCTCAAAATGTTGCACGACCGGCATCGAATGATTCAATTGGGCCCAGTCTCGTAGAGTTTTTACTCGAACGACTCCGGTTTTTTATGAAAACGCGTTATGGCGTTCCAGATGATCAGATTGATGCCGTCCTGTCAGCTCGACCACCAGGCGTTTGTGATTTCACTGATTTAGTCGCCCGTATGCATGCACTTCAACAAGTTGCGACTCAACCAGAATTTACCCCATTAATTGGCGGCTATAAACGAGTGAGTCGAATCCTTCAGAAAGAGCAATGGCGTGCGATCCAAGTCAATCAGACCTTATTTGAACATGATGTGGAGACGAACCTGCTTGAAGCCGTTGATGCCGCGCAAATCTCGATGGACGTGCATTTGTCTTCTCAAGATTATGCCGGTGCGTTGACGACATTGTTACAATTGAAAAATCCGATTGATGGATTTTTTGAAGGCGTCATGGTGAATGCCTCTGATCAACACATCCGTGCGAATCGTCTTTCGTTGTTGGGTCGGGTCAATCACCTGTTTTTCACTTTGGCCGATTTTTCACGCGTTGACACGTCGGTGAACTAATGACGACTGGTTATAGAAATATCTCACAGGAATGGATGATGTGACATTCTCATGATGAAGGTGTGGAACTCGTTTCATGTCGACCGCCGATCGAGACAGACGATTGCTTTGGTTCACCCGTGGGGTCACGGTTGCGCTCATTCTTGTCTGTAATGGTCTGATGGTGCTCGGGTGGTGGGTAAGTGGGCTCAACTTAGATGTCGCATTATCCAAACCAGAAATCTATGATGTCAGTAGCAATTATTGTGTGAAGGTGAGATTGATGGAGGTGGTTGGGGTTGATCGGCCCATGAAAGTGTGCACGGAATGGCTAGATCTTGCAGATCCATCTGGGAAAACGCATACCATTCGTGAAGGGCAGGCGTTGACCGTGGGGGTGAATGGAACGCTCCATTATGAAGAGCAGCGGAATGAAGATTACCGTCTCATTGGTCTTGTGCTGTTTGTTATGGTGGTAATAGGAGCTGGTATGTGGGCCAAGCACTACTTCGTTGCTCGCTATGCGAGACGCTTGTAACGTCTGAATGAACAGGTATAGTAATTGTCGATTGTGTTTCACGTAATCTTTCTCTATTCTTTATTTATGAGTTATCAAATGCTCCATCGAATGGTGAGTGAATGTGGGGTTGTCCTGATTGGCACCAAATCAGAAGACCTGACTCATCGAGGTCTTACGCAAACAGCGAAGCGAGCATTATTTTAGGGGGGAGCGACGTCATGCGTCACAAAAAATACGTCTATTATTATGGTGATGGGAAGGCAGAGGGTAAAGGCTCGATGAAGGAGCTCCTCGGGGGGAAGGGAGCTGGTCTGGCCGAGATGACAAATCTAAACATTTCTGTGCCACCAGGCTTTACGATTACGACAGAGGCGTGTGTGGAGTATTTTCACTCAAAGAAGCGCTATCCCCCAGGTATGTGGGATCAGGCACTGCAGGGTTTAAAGCGTGTTGAAAAGTCCATGAAGGCTCGCTTAGGAGACGTGGACACCCCGCTCTTGGTTTCCGTGAGGTCTGGAGCTCGTGCGTCCATGCCGGGAATGATGGATACGGTGCTCAATCTAGGCTTGAACGATCAAACGGTCAAGGGACTTGGGAAGAAAACCGGAAACGCACGATTTGCCATTGATGCGTATCGTCGTTTTATCGCTATGTTTGGCAATGTGGTCATGAATGTCCCCAGAGAGCATTTTGAAAAAGTGTTAGGCGAAGTGAAGCAGAGCCACAATGCCGTCCATGATACGGATTTATCCGAAGACGCCCTTCACGAGATTGTGACTCGCTACACTCAATTGGTCCGAGATGAGGAGGGTCGAGACTTCCCCCAGGATCCATTTGAGCAATTGCGTATGTCGGTGAATGCGGTGTTTGAATCGTGGTTCGGCGATCGTGCGGTGACATACCGACGACTGTATGACATTCCTGATGAATGGGGGACGGCCATTAATGTAGTGGCGATGGTCTTTGGAAACATGGGAGACACCAGTGGGACCGGTGTGGCCTTTACACGAAATCCCGCAACGGGGGAGCCGGTCTTTTTCGGGGAATGTCTTTTAAACGCTCAAGGAGAAGATGTGGTAGCTGGTATTCGCACGCCCCTTCCAGTTTCGGCGTTAAGTGAAAAATTACCGCAGGCGTATAAAGCCCTCACCAAAACACAGAAGACGTTGGAAAAGCATTATCGTGACATGCTGGACCTAGAGTTTACGATTCAAGAAGGCAAGCTGTATATGTTGCAAACTCGTGTAGGCAAACGCACGGGAATTGCTGCAGTCAGAATTGCCGTTGATATGGTGAGAAAAGGATTGATTGATCGGCGCGAAGCCATACAACGTGTGGCTCCAGAGCAGTTATCGCAATATCTCTATCCAATCTTTGAACGGTCAGAAGAAGAAAAGTTTCAATCCGTGGGCAAAGGACTGCCTGCTGGCCCAGGAGCGGCAGCGGGAAAAATCGTCTTGACAGCTGATTTGGCGGTGGAACTTAAAAGTCGAGGCGAACGGGCCGTTCTTGTACGGCAAGAAACCAGTCCTGATGATATTCATGGGATGCATGCGGCAGAAGGGTTTTTGACCGCGAAGGGAGGCATGACGTCTCATGCCGCGGTGGTTGCGCGACAAATGGGAAAAGTGTGTGTGGCGGGGTGTGACGGTGTGGAAGTGCTGAGAGATGGAAAAGTTCGCATGGGAACGATGGTGTTGTCTGAAGGTGATCCGATTTCCCTCAATGGATTTACAGGACAGGTCTATGCGGGGGATATTCCCGTTGTGGACTCAGAGGTCATTCAGGTCATTCAAGGGAAAATGGATGCCTCCCAGTCTGAGAAATATCAGTATTTTTCTACGCTTCTGAAATGGGCTGATAATTTCCGGACCTTGCGAGTCCGTTCCAATGCAGATGTGCCAGATCAAGCGCAAATTGCCAGGGGGTTTGGGGCCGAAGGCATTGGGCTTTGCCGTACCGAACATATGTTTTTTGCGGAAGACCGCGTGGAGATCATGCAGCAAATGATCTTAGCCTCTTCGAGGGAAGATCGCGAAAAGTATTTGGCACAATTGCTTCCATTACAAAAGCAAGATTTCATAGGTTTGTATCGGGAGATGAAGGGGTATCCCGTGACGATCCGTCTCTTAGACCCTCCACTTCATGAGTTTTTACCTAAGCGGGAAAACCTGATGGTGGACTTGGCCCGCTTAGAGGCAACCAATGGTAATCCCCTCGACATTCAAGAAAAGAAAAAGATGTTGGCACGTGTGGACGAGCTTCATGAATTCAATCCAATGCTCGGGCTGCGGGGATGTCGATTGGGTATTACGATGCCTGAGATTACCCGTATGCAAATTCGAGCCATCTTTGAAGCGGCGTGTGAAGTGGCAGAAGAGGGAAAAAAGATTGTTCCAGAAATAATGATTCCGCTGGTTGGCATGGCCTCTGAAATGAAAGCCCAAAAAGAGCTGATCCGTGAAGTGGCGGAAGATACGATGGCGCGTTGTGGCATGAAGTTGACCTATTTAGTGGGAACCATGATTGAGTTGCCTCGCGCGGCAGTGACGGCTGGTCATATTGCTCAAGAAGCCGAGTTCTTCTCATTTGGCACGAATGATTTAACGCAAACCACCTATGGATTTTCTCGTGACGATTCCGCGAAGTTTACGGGGTTCTATATGGATCGACAGGATCGATGCCCCTACTGCCAGCGCACGAATGTTGATTGGAAAAACATGGTGTGCCGGATGTGCAAGTCTTCTATAGACAAGAAAGCTGAGAATATTTTGGAATTTGATCCCTTTGCCATTCTTGATCGTGAGGGGGTTGGAGAGATGATGATCTGGGCCATTAACGCTGGCCGTGCAACCCGTCCGAATATTAAGCTGGGTATTTGTGGAGAACATGGTGGGGATCCGAGTTCTGTCGAATTTTGCCACAAACTTGGATTACATTATGTGAGCTGTTCTCCGTATCGTGTTCCAATTGCGCGATTGGCCGCCGCGCAGGCAGCCGTGTCAACACTCGAAGGGAAACCAAAAAAGGAAATAACGCCTTCAGAGAAAAAGACGCGTTCAACGAAAAGCGTGAAGGCGAGTGTGAAAGTCAAGGTTCCAGCGTCGAGCAAAGGTAAGGCTTCAGCGAAGAGCAACACCAAAGTTCCGGCGAAAACCAAAGCCAAAGCTCCGGCAAAGACCAAAAGCAAAGTCTCTCGTAAGGTTCGAAGTCAATCCCGTAGCCCAGTTTCTCGCACACGAAAATCAACGTCCCGCCGGTGAACAACGCCTCTCAAGACTCGGTGTACATGAAACAGGCCCTTCGTCTGGCTGAAAAGGCGAAGGGCCACACCAGCCCCAATCCGATGGTTGGGGCAGTAATCGTCCAAAATGGTCATGTGGTAGGACGGGGATATCATCGTCAAGCGGGGAGCCCGCATGCTGAAGTGATTGCGCTGAAGAAGGCTGGCCCTAAAACCCGTGGCGCAACAATCTACCTCAATCTCGAACCCTGTTGTCATACCTCAAAACGAACACCTCCCTGTGTGCCGGCAGTACAATCTTCTGGGGTGCGACGTGTCGTTGTCGCTATGCGAGATCCCAACCCCAAGGTGAGGGGAAAGGGGATACGACAACTTCGACGGGCAGGAATCCAGGTCGATGTTGGCTGCATGGAACGCGAAGCACAGGAACTCAATCAAGTCTTTAGCCATTGGATACGCACTGGGCTACCGTATGTCATTCTGAAGGCCGCGATGACACTTGATGGGAAAATCGCAACAGCCACGGGTGAATCTCAATGGATTACGGGAGAGCTGGCTCGACAACATGTGCATGAGCTGCGAAGTCAGGTCGATGCCATCATGGTCGGGATTGGCACCGTCATCAAAGATAATCCGGAATTGTCGGTACGAAAGGGCCTCTCTTCTCAACGATCAACCCATGCGCGACAACCGACGCGAATCGTGCTCGATAGTCGATTACGAATCTCTCCAACGTCGAAAGTCTTGCGATGGACGCTTGAGCAACCGTCGATTCTTTGCACAACCGCGCAGGCGCCAAAAACCAAAAAAGCGCTGCTGAAAAAAGCTCATGTGACGGTGCTCGAATTTCCCCAGAAAAAAGGTCATGTGTCCTTAACGGCATGTTTTCAAACGCTTGGAAAGTTGGGGATCACGAATGTGTTGGTGGAAGGAGGCAGTGAATTACATGCCGCCATCCTTCATGGAGGTTTTGCCAATCAGGTGCAACTCTATGTGGCTCCCCGGATGTTAGGTGGCCAAAATGCAAAAGGGGTCATTGGTGGTCAGTCGCCAACACATCTGTCGCAAGCGTTCTCGATTGACGACCTAACAGTTCAAATGCTCGGTAATGACATGGTTTTGACCGGGAAGGTCCACTCAGTCTAACTGAAAGTTATGTATGGTCGAATCTATGGTGAGTTGTACCAATTGAAAATTGTTGTCGTTCATGCGGTCCATAGATCATGAGGCTGTGTGATAAGCTTTGGGGAGGGATCATCCCTCAAGTTCTTTGTTGATATGACCGAAGACACGACCGGGTGTCTGTCTCAATAGTTCCTTCATGATGACGCCTCATCAACCTCGCGGTATCGTTGTGCTCCACATTGAATATATGAACGGATGCGGAAAATCGCCATACTGTTGGACGTAAGCTTCGACGTGGATAGTCCCATACGAAAGATTCAGTGAGAAAGGACTCAAGATGAATATTCGTACAGCAGTAGTCATTCCCTACTTTCAAAAGAAGGAGGGGGTCTTGAGAAAGTGCATCACGTCTGCCATTGAGCAAAAGGGCATTGAGGATTATGAAATTATCATTGTAGATGATGTCTCTCCGGTGACGCCCGAATCGGAGATTGAGGACATCATGAATGCTCATCCAGAAAAAATTCGAATTATTAAGCAGGAGAAAAATATGAAGCAAGGGCGAGCAAGAAACCGAGCCCTTGATGAGTTACGACCCGAAACGGAATACGTGGCATTCTTGGATTCTGATGATGAATGGACGGATGATCATCTAGCTAACGCAATCCTTGCCTTAGATAAAGGCTATGATTTTTATTTTACCGATCACTATCAGTTGCACCAGGAGATTTCAGCCTTTGATCGGATGAAGCGGGTGAACATGGAAGATCATCCGCTGATCGAAGGCACCACCCATCTGTATGAGTTCCGAGCGGATATGTTTACGCAAATTATCGTGGGGAATATCTTGGGTCAGTCAACGATCGTCTATCGATTCAAAAAAATGCCCGACATTCGCTATCCGATCGAATTTACCATTACAGGGGAAGAATATTTATTTTGGCTTGATCTGGCCAAAGCGTCGGATAAGATTGCGTTTTCCACCAAATGTGAATGTCGCTATGGCGAAGGTATGAATGTCTATTCAGCAACCATGTGGGGCCATGAGCGTGCCATTGAGAAAATTTATGACGACATGCGCTATCGGAAAAAGATTTTTGAACGGTATGAAGTCAATGACGTACAGAAAAATGCCCTCAATGAACGCATTACGAGTTTACGACAATCATTTGTGAGAGAAGTTTTGCATCGGTTGACCCATCGCATGCCGATCGACAAACAAGAATTTCTGAATTTCATCAAAATGGATCCGCAAGCCGTGCCCGCCTTCATTCCCGGAACCATTTCGGCCGTGCTCTCGATGGTGAAAAGTAAACTTGGCCGATGACGTTGGAAGACAACTCCAGGACGGCTCGTCAAATGGCCATCCTGAGTTTGCCGAAGGATGGTACGACAGGCGCATCATGAACATAAGGGGTCAGACTCGAATTTATGAAAAAGGAGGGGAATGCTGATATGGAGTATGCGGACTTTCACTGTTTAACTTTGACTGAATGTTTGAAGGGTTGGTAGGGTGATGTTATGTAATGGAATTGATTTATCAAAAATGTTACTCATCACATGAGATATGTATTGACCATCTTAAGCCTGCTTCTCTTGCTGCTGTTCGGGTTTTCAAGTCTTGGTATAACAGACGCAGCAGAACTCTCTTCAGAAAATATTTCGGAAACATCCACATCCCTCACGTCCCTTGTTCAGCAATACCTTACGTCTTTAGACGGCGAGTCTGCACAAACCGTGTTGTCTGATATTTTGAAGCATTCGGATGCCTCGGTGTCGGCCGTGTCGGAAGCTATCGAACAACCCCAAAGTTTTTCGCAGCAACCAGTCGGGCCACAGCCATCAAAGGAAATCATCGTACGAGGACGTCAGTATCGGTACAGCCTTTATGTCCCGCCTTCGTATGATCCTGGCAAACCCTATCCACTGATTGTGTGTTTGCATGGTGCCGGGTTTACGGGCGAGTCGTATTTAACACGATGGGTGCCACGATTAAATGACCAATATATCCTTGTGTGTCCGACGGTTTCGATGGGAGCCTGGTGGAGTCGTTCGGCTGAAGAACTTGTTCTGGAAATTGTGCGTACGCTTCAAGCGCACTATTCTGTTGATCGTGATCGAGTGTTCTTGACCGGGATGTCGAATGGCGGAGTGGGGGCTTGGATTATCGGGATGCATCATGCCGACATGTTTGCCGGAATTGCCCCAATGGCGAGTGGTATTGATGATGTGCTGTTTCCGTTCCTCGATAACTTACAAAACACGCCCATCTACATTATTCACGGTCTGCATGATGAAGTCATGCCGGTGAGTCTCAGTCGTTCGTTGGTCAATGAAATGAACAATCGTGGCATTCCGCATGTGTATCAGGAACATAATTTCACCCATCCGCATGCTGGAGGACATTTTTTCCCAAGGGAAGAATTGCCGGCATTGATTTCGTGGTTTGATAAACAAAAGCGAGGGCCGATTGCTCAGCGAGTGTCCGTGGTTCGGGATGCCACGCATTTACAAAGTTTTGCTTGGGTGCGGATTGATGCGACGGACCAAATCGCCGCCTTTTCAGAACAGTTAATCGATCAACGTGATGAATGGATTGCCGAGAAAGTGTATGCCAAGCTCGATGCCAAAGTGATCTCGCCGAATCGGATTGACGTCAAGACCACCAGGGTGCGACGGTATACCGTCTTTTTGAATAATGAGTTAGTTGATTTCTCTCAACCCGTGACTGTGGTCACCAATGGCAAGGTTTCATTTGAGGGACACCTCTCGCCTGACCTCCGCACGCTACTCCGCCAAGCACGATTCCGCCACGATACCCATAGACGCTATTCTGCTCAACAGACGATAGAGGTTTCGGATGAGAACGAGTGAATCGGGTCGGTCGGTGCACCATACGAGTCCAACGCAACTCCAAGTAACCATTACGATTGACAATGTTGCGCTCGCACTTCGAGCGCTTCCGGCATCCATTCCTTGAATTGCCGAATACGAGTACCGTGGCTGGGATGAGTCGACATGAATTCAGTTGGTTGTTTGCCTTGACTCATCTCCCCCATTCGTTCCCACAATTCCGGGGCCTCGGTCGGGTCAAAGCAGGCTCTGGCCATAAATAACAGACCCATGTAATCGGCTTCTGATTCATGATCGCGGGAAAATGGAAGCATAATGCCATATTGGGCTCCGACTCCCAGGGCCCCCAAGACCATTCGTTGGGTATCGTAGTCCATATCTCCCAATGCCACGCTGGCTGCCATGGATCCGATTTGCATAAGTTTTTGATGCGCCATGCGTTCGGCCCCATGACGAGCGATGGCATGGGCGATCTCATGCCCCATGACCACGGCAAGCCCATCGGCATTTTCTGCCACCGGCAGGAGCCCGGTATAGACGGCGGTTTTCCCTCCAGGTAAGGCAAAGGCGTTGGCCTGCTCTGAATTGATGACATTAAATTCCCATTGAAATCCAGGATCGACGTCAACGGCAGCCTTGGCTAGTTGTTGCCCAATACGTCGTACGAGATCGACGGCTTCTCCTTGAGACACGACTTGGGATTCACTGAGAATTTGTTGGTAGGATTGCACCCCAAGAGCCACTTCCTGTTGACGGTCAATTTCAACTAACTGAGCGCGGCCGGTGATGGGAACGATTTCTTGATTAGACACATAATAATACAGTCCGTAACAGGCAAACAGGACAATCGGGATCAGACGCATTTTCAAGCTCATTCGAGGGCGCCGTTGTCCTGGGATACGACGCCGACCTAAACCGCCGAATGGCATAGTCTCTCCTCCATGTCTTTGCACATTCTTACCCTGTCAGTGGTGAACACCTTGTTGAATGAACGTTTGCCAGCCAGGCGCCAAAAGTCATCTGTCATCGTACTCCCTCACTCAATAGTAAGAACGGAAGGAAGGCCGCGAGATAATCAGACAAACGGTCCCAGAAACATCAAGAAGAACGGAATTCAACATATGCATCCTGCTAACTCCCTTAGGTACAGACAGATCACCAGATGGGGTGGAAAGTCTACCCAATTCATTTCTCGTCTCGCTATAGGTGGTAACCCTATAAAAGTTCAGGCATGATAAGTAAAGAGGGAGAGATCGGACCAGGAGGCCACTTGGCCAGAGGTGCTACCAGAGAGGCGACCGGTTAGACGCCTCTTTGGTCAATTGAACATATCAGAGAAGGTAAAAGGACTGGCAGCTTATCCTTTAGGAATTCGTATTTTTTGCCCTGGATATATTAAATCTGGATCTTTGATGACTTCTTTATTCGCTTCAAAGATTTTCGGATAGTCCATGGCATTGCCGAGAATTTTTTGGGCTATGCCAGAAAGCGTGTCGCCTTTTTCAATGACATAGTACTCCACATTATCCGTTTGGGATGGAGCTTTAACCTTGTCAGCTCCAACGTCTGTGACACCCTGAACATTTCCCGCAAGCAACACCGCTTTTTCCATGGCTTCTGCACTCCCCGCGTCACCAGAGAGATTCACTTTGCCATCTTTAAATTCGACGTTGAGATCTTTGATGCCTGGATTGCGTGATTCAATGTGTTCCTTAATTTTTACAGCTGGCTCGTCATTGTCTCCAAAAACTTTTTCTCCGATATCTTTGACAAAATCAAAGAGCCCCATATGATACCTCCATGTTGATGTAATAAAAGATGAGTGGGGAATGAATTCAATTCTGGTAGACGATCAATTTTATCAAATGCCTGACGGCATCAATTCATGAGAATACGTGAAAGGATACTCAAAATCTATAGCGAAACCTCATGAGTTGGAACTGAAGCCTATCAACGAACCCCGCGTAATGACTCACGTCATACATGCAGAAGTTATCGCCACACCTTTGAACATTCGCTTGTCAATGTGTGTGGTTGCGATGTGTACGTCTAGTCTATTCGACTGATCGTTCTGCGGGTTCGCTATTATTGAAACGACTGTAGGCTTGATTGAGTTGATCGACATCTAATCGAAATGGACACGCTTCATCGAATCGTGGGCATCTCCCCCGTCCTAAGGTGAGCCCAGTGATGCGTAGACCAGTTGTGGTAGGACCACATGCACAAGAACGCTACTGGAGTTGGTCTGATGAGACCTGTGGCACGGCGTGGGGAACCACGAATCAGAACCGATATCGGAAGATTCTCACGTTCACGATACTCCGACGCATTGAACGAGCCCTCAGTTAAGTGTTTGTGAGCTATTTTTTTTCTGATTGTCGAAAATGATGAATGAATGGAGTACTAAATTCTCCTCTTGCGACTTCTGCGACCGGCCCTTTCATGGTGATGTTATATTGAGGGTCAACGGCCACTTCGAGGTTCCCGCCTGGCGCTTTGACGGTGACAGGGCTTTTGACTAATCCTAAGCGAATAGCCGCACTGGCTGCAGCGCAGGCAGACGAACCAGAAGCTTGCGTTTCACCTGCCCCCCGTTCCCAAATGAGAATCGAAATGGATTTTTGGCCGAGCGGCACGGCCAGCTGAACATTCGTGCGTTTTGGGAAAATGGTATGGTTTTCGAGTTCGGGACCAATCTCTAGCAAGTCTTCACGCGTCCATGTGCTGCCTTTTTCTTTAAAGACGACACAGTGGGGATTCCCGACGCTAACCCCCATAAATCGAAGCGATTGCCCGGCAGCTTTAACCGGTTGCTGAATAAGTTCGGGAACGCGAAGCGTGCAAGGAAGCGTAATAGGTTGGAACGAGGCCCGTCCCATCTCAACCGTGGCTTCGTGAACATACCCATCTCCTTTGACGCCTAGGTGAATCTGGACGAGCCCGCCTTTGGTGAGGACGCTAAATTTCCGTTTCCGGGTTTTTCGAGTGGCATAGAGATAGCACCCAAAAATTCTCAGGCCGTTCCCGGATTTCTCAGCTTCTGATCCATCAGGATTGTAAATACGTAATCCAAAGTTGGCTTTCTTCGTGGGGTGAAGAGCTAAGATTCCATCGCTTCCGATTCCCCAATTTCGATCACAGATCGTCCGAATGATACGAGGGGTGAGTTTGAAGCTGAGGCTAGAAGGTTCAAGGGCAATGTAATCATTCCCTAACCCATGCCCTTTAAAAAATTGGTTGTTCATGAAGTCTCCATCATTTTCAGGATTTCATTGCGGCCGCAAACAAGTTCTGCTCCAAAACTACTAATCCGCGAAGTATTAGATAATAACCATATCCCATAATAAGCCAAACACTTGACGATAGGTTCACATTGTCAATCGGAGGTTATTTTCAGTATCGGCAGGTTGATCGTCTTTGTCATGCTCTTGTGCAGGAACCTAGTTGAGGTCTTTCGTGTTGATGGACGGACCTATATTTGGTTGGCGAATTAGTCGTAAGTAAAAGAGATGACTGGATTATAAAATCGAAGAGAAATTCTGTCAAAAAAATCGCTCGTTACCATTTTTATAAGTTTTTCATATGACGAGCTGTAAAACAGGATGAAAGACATGATCGAATCATTGACAGAACACGCAAAGAGTTCTCAGACATACCGAAGTTACAAGGAAAGTCGCGTATGATCAAGAAGCCGCGGACTGTACCGGCCCCTGTTAAAGCATTAGGTCGGATGGGGTCCTGAAGATTTGTGTTTTACATAGTCGAGGATTTGTTGTTCATCGCTTCTTGTTTCCCACACGACCTGAAGAAACTCAGCTGGGTCAATGCCAATCTTTCTGAGGAATGGGCGATCTCCTCCGCATCCATACATCAGTTCCCGAGGCATTTCTCCTTGAAGTTTGGCTTTGGCTTTTTCAATGATTCGCGGCAGCCAGCGGTATCCTCCTAACACTGCACTCATCGATGGGAGATCGTTCATCGAAACGTTCTTATCAGAAGGATTTCCGTGTTGTTCGCGCAAAAAATAATCTCTTCGTACCGCTGTGATGCGTAATACCGTTGGGAAGTCCGGTTCGCCAGCGTCATGCCAATCTTCGACGAAATCATATATTTCTTGCGGCGTCGCTCCAATTGCAGCCAATTGCTTGGTGTCTTTATCGGAGAAAACTCGGTCCGGTCCTCTTACGCCATTGGCAAACGTTTGAACGGCGGTTTCGTACAGACGTGTAAATTCTTCGATCCAAGGTTCTGATTCTTTCGTGGCGTGTTCGTTTTTCATGTTGTCGTCCGTTCTGTTTGTTATTCTGGGGGAAAATTCATTTCCAACTGTAGAAAAATATTAGATTATGATGGATGTTCAATGACAATTTTTCCCGTATGCTTATTGTCCGCAAAGTATTTATGTGCTGCGTTCACTTGAGCGAGTGTGAACCGTTCAGAATCCACAAGAGGTGTCAGCTGCCCAGCATCGGCCAGTATATATTCACCCAGCGCTCCTCCTTGATCCTTGATCCCTCCTGCACAGCCAATACACGGCGTCTCCAACGTGAAACGTTGCCACACCTTTTCCGACTTCGGCAACGACTCCTGAGACGTCGCCGTGCAAGACCGCAGGAAGGTCAGGAGCAGTTGGGACGTCGAGCGTACGAATTTTTCCAGTCAACTGGGTTCAGACTGGTCGCTTTCACTTTGATCAGAAGGTGACCGGTTTTAGGTCTGGCTTGGGAATACGAGCCAGCTTAAACTTCGCATCGTGGATATAGCTTCGTACGACATAGGCATACGCTTACTCCTTCACTCGATTAGGCACCGAAGAAATGCAGGTTTTTTCTTAGACTGCTGTCAAAACGGTATCGAGTGTGTCAGTGAGCACCTTCTTAGGCACCGCACCGACCACTGTCTCGACGACCTTTCCCTCCTGAAAGACCAAGAGAGCCGGGATTGATTGAATGTCAAATTGAGCCGCTAGAGTAGGTTGCTCATCGACATTGACTTTTCCCACTGAAACCTTTCCCGTGTATTCGTTCGCCAGTTCTTGAATCGTCGGATTCATGGCTTGGCAGGGGCCACACCAGGGCGCCCAAAAATCCACAAGAACCGGCTGAGGATTCTCGGTCACCTTTTGTTGGAAATTTTCGTCTGTTAGCGTGAGGTAGGATGGTGTTGCTGTCGCGCTCATAAGAATTCTCCTCTATTGAAATATTGATAATATACGACCAACTAGTAGGTAGATAATGATGCGCAATACAAAGTCAAGACCTCATGATGTTTTTAGCATGGCCTTTATTTGGCGGACTACAGTTGTGAACTGTTTCGGTCCATGGGCTCGTGCTTGTTGCAAAGCACCTTGAAGGGCGGCTTGAATCAACGAGGCTTGGTCCTCAGGGGGGCCTGGAAATGTCATCATTTGCTGTTTCTTGCCGTCAGCTAGGAGCCGGGTCAGCCATGTATGAACAAATGCGCAGAGATTCGCGAGCTCCTGCTTCGTCTCGTTTGCGATAATCTCGTACTCGGATTGGAGTGATCCTGTAAGACAAATTTTATGGCCAGACTGCATGACTTGCGAAACGAGCAATGTATAAGCCTCGAGTTGTTTCCATGGAGTCGTGTATTCTTGGGTAATCTTTTCCAATGTCGAGATGAGTGACGTACGATATCGAGTCACTAACGCCAGGCTGAGATCGTCTTTACTGGGATAGTGGTGATGGATTGTGGCCTTGCTGATACCGATGCGATCAGACACGTCTTGATAGCTAAAGGCACTAAAGCTTCGAGTTTGAAGGAGTTCCTCCGCCACGTCTAAAATCTGTTTTTTACGGTCAAGCATCGGGCTCCTAAAGACTACAGTATGAGTGGTCATTATATATCTACTAGAAGGTAGAGTAAAGATTGAGGTCAACTGTTTTCTAGTTCTTTGCTGGGAAATGTAGAAGCATATGATCCCCTAACTCTGCTGCTTGGTGCTTGAAAAATGATGGTGATTATTGGCACGGTACCGCGAAGGCGTCATTCTCGAAAGAAAAGAGAAGTGGGATGGCTGAATACACACGACGTGGCTATTTTGTTCATGTGGCAGGCTTCAATTAAAGGATCATGCTGATTTATGGGTGAAACACGGGTTGATTTACTCCATCTTCTCGAAGATCTCCGCGATGCGTATCCTGAGGCGATAGAAGAAACCATCCTTACCGAGATTGTTGCGAACTCATTAGATTCTGGAGCTAGCCTCATCACCTTTTCGACGCATGCCGAGGAATCCGTGTTGATTATTAGGGATAACGGATCAGGAATGTACCGGAAGGCCTTGGCGAAATATCATAACATCGCGGCAAGTTCAAAAACACGTGGACAAGGGATTGGATTTGCAGGTGTTGGTATCAAACTGGGGCTTCTTGTCTGTGAAGACGTCTACACAGAAAGCCGGCGGGGTAAGCATCATGTCTCGACAAGTTGGGGACTTACATCACGTCACCGAGCTCCATGGAAATGGGTGTCTCCTATTGGTTTAGTCGTTGGAGACCAAGGGACGGCACTTCGATTGAAACTTCACAATACTCTGTCGCCGCTTCTTGACGTCGGCTTTGTAGAAGGGGCAGTCCGTAGGCATTTTGAGCCACTATTAGATTCCAGGTTTGATGATCTTTTGAGCGCACATTATCCCAAAGGCGTGACCATTCAAGTCAATGGAACATCCCTCGATAAGTCAGTGTTGCCCAGGTTGGAACAGGTTTCCATGCAAATTCGTCTGATGCGGAAGCGAAAACCATCGGCATGTGGATATCTGTCGAGGGACCAGTCGTCACGGTTTGAGGAACAGCGAGGTGTTGCTGTGAGTACATTGGGCAAAGTCATTAAGCGAGGTTGGGATTGGTTAGGGATTACCCCATCAACGCCGGACGGTGTTAGCGGACTGATCGAAGTTCCAGCCTTATCGTCCTGTTTGACATTGAATAAGGGGGATTTTGTTCGCGTGGGTTCCCGTGGTGCCATGTATTTGGCTTATCGAAAAGCCATGCAAGAAGCCGTCTCTCAGCAATTAGAGAAGTGGGGTGACATGCGTACAGGAGTGAGTGATTCACGGACCCGATTATCGCGTCCCCTGGAGCGGGATCTCCGACGAGTTTTAGAAGATTTGGCAGAAGACTTCCCCTTACTTGACTCATTGGTAGAACGGCGTGCAGGAGGACAAAAACGGCTCCCACTTGGTCTTGGAGGGCAGGGGGATTCAGCTGATGCGTTGATCACGAGTGTCATCACGTCTCAGGCAGAGAAATCCCAAGAACGATCAAATGGCGATAACGACAAGAAGAAATTTGAGGGAACGGAAGCCCAGCTTGATGACTCAACAATGTCAGAGTCGATGGATTTGGTTCGGTCTCATACGACGTTGCCTGACCCAGGTGGTCAACGCCGTTCTGCGCGGTATGGTCTCGATATACAATTTGAAGATCGACCGAGTAGTTCAGAATTA
The DNA here is from genome assembly GCF_965152625.1 of Candidatus Nitrospira salsa. NCBI lineage: Bacteria > Pseudomonadati > Nitrospirota > Nitrospiria > Nitrospirales > Nitrospiraceae > Nitrospira > Candidatus Nitrospira salsa. Next base: position 309,647 of record NZ_CBCUCO010000005.1, on the reverse strand, counting down.
GGACGGTTGGTCGATACGACCGTTTGGATTAATCTGGCCCACCCTGCCTATCAGCGTGCAGAAGCATCTCGCTCCATTGGTTATCATCTAGCTTTGACTGTCGCAATGGCCTTGAGTCCGTTGGCGGTAGAATCTGCCAGTCAACATACTTTCATTGCGGCGTTTCTAGAACGGTGGGGTGAAGCCTTTGCTCAACCAGCCAAACGGGCATCGAAACGTAGATAAATAGGCAGTGTATCGGGATCCGAGTTGTTTGAAAAATCTTACGCCAATCACCAAAGTGCACTACGTAAGGTTTCATGACTGCGTGTGGGATACGGCAAAAGATTCGCACCGCCTTTATCACCAGGATGCCAGCTAGCAGGTTGGTGATAAAGGGCTGGATTTGGATGCGGGAACGTATTTGGACTTCAAGAGCAGAAATCAATACGATGGGCTGGTGGCTGTTGAGACGAAGGCCTGAATGGATACGAAAGGGCTGGCCCTCAATCGTCCTGGCTTTGCCAAGGTGTTAGTCGAGAAAGACCAAAAGCCCATGCTCAACATTTCGGGGACACCCGAAATCGGGCTAGGGTCACGGTGAGTGCTTATGGGAGCCCCAGTTTGTGCCATGTGACAGGGGCCGATGTAGATTCCCAAGGGTCTCTCGGGATAAGGCCATGTGTGAGCGATGGCTTCCTTTGGTGCATAAGTGTATTTCCAGTGCGAAAGACTGGATAAATGAGACGTATCACGGAGTACGAGGCAACCATCAAGGGCGGTACGTGGGGGAATTTACCTATCGGTTCAACCGTTGCCATGATGTGCCTCGCTTGTTCCATCAAGCGTTGGTGGCATGCACGTGAGCTCCATCTGTGAATTTTTCTACACTTTCCTGATAAGCCTGAAAAATCTTGTATCTTTTTTTGAAACGCTATGCTAGGCTAAAAGTACCGTGTCACAAGGGACCTAATGATAACGGGATAGTGAGTCAGGTCCAATAACCGATGTTGTTTTGCCAGGGAGTCTACTAGGAAGCCTGACCAGAGTCGCCTCAATTGTCGCGTCCGCGGCCTACCCCTTCCCGATGTGTTTATCTTCTCCAGCTCAAAGCAATGTCAAGTATCTTTACTTTAAAGGAGGAACCTCATGGGTTCAAAAATTTATGTGGGTGGTTTGCCGTATTCTGCGACAGAGGCTGAAATGGAAGCATTGTTTGCTGAGCATGGCACGGTGCAGTCTGCGCGAGTGATTACGGACAAATTTACCGGACAGTCGCGTGGCTTTGGTTTTGTTGAAATGTCTACCTCGGAAGAAGCTGAAGCAGCTATTTCCGCATTAAATTCCACTGAAATGGGTGGTCGTACCCTCACCGTGAACGAAGCCAAGCCAATGGCTCCTCGAACTGGTGGCGGCGGCGGTGGATTTGGTGGCGGCGGTGGCAACCGCGGCGGTGGTCGGGGTAACCGATTCTAACAATTTGTTGATACTGAGTTCGTATACGGAGAGGCTTTCTAAATAGAAAGCCTCTCCGCCGATACTTTCTTGAACGCTCTGCATATGACCGCTACAACTTTACTTCCGCTACGTACGCGCGCTTTTGATTTCCCTACTACCTTCCTTTTTAGTCTTATCGCGTTAGGAGCCATGATCGGTCTTCCGACCTTTGCCTATTTTTACGACTACAGCTGGGTGGATTGGACGATGTTCGTGGTGATGTATATCGCCAGTGGATTAGGCATTACCGTTGGATATCATCGGTTAGTGACGCATCGGAGCTTTACCTGCCCCAATTGGGTGAAGGCCGCGTTGTTAATTGGTGGAGGATGGGCGCTGGAAAACTCTGCCTTGAAATGGGCACGTGATCATATTCGTCATCATTCTCGCTGCGATCAGGAAGAAGATCCATACAACGCTAAGCGAGGGTTTTGGTTTAGTCACTGTGCTTGGTTGTTTTGGAAGGACCCGCATCGCAACGGCCCCTTTCCTGCTCGATTGGTGAAGGATCCGGTCGTCATGTGGCAACATCGGTACTATGTACCGATTATTGTTTCTGGTCTGCTTCTGCCGTTTATCGTTGGGTTTCTCTCGAACGGATGGGTTGGCGGTATCGGCTGCTTTCTCTTAGCCGGAGTCGGGCGGGTGTTTTTTGTACTCAACTCAACTTTTTGTATTAATTCCATCTGCCATCTATGGGGAAGTCAACCACATGGGCATGCAGACTCAAGTCGTGACAGTTGGTTCATTTCACTCGTGACATTTGGAGAAGGCTATCACAACTATCACCACATGTATCCGAGTGATTATCGCAATGGCCTCCGATGGTATAACTTCGATCCCTCCAAGTGGCTCATCTATGGCTTGTCTATTTTTGGACTCGCTTCATCACTGTATCGATCTTCCCCAAAAACCGAATAATCGTTTTATGATGTGACGCGCCGCGGTGTCATTCGTTTCATGGCGACTTGATTTTTGATGAATCGGGAGAACGGTTCATGATGAAAGTAAGGCGTGATGGAGCTATGTGCATTCTGAAGCATAGACTTCAGGTGAGCTCCAGGACTTTCATAATCTAACACGCTCGCGATGGAGAGTCCGACGCTGCAAGGACGCCAGCCTTCTGATGCTAAGGGCAGTGGATCGCTGCCAGGAAAGATTCGAATCCCCTGCGTCTTTGCTATGGAGAAATGGCCTGGGTAGGGGAGAAATTTGGGACGACCGCTATTATCTCCGAGAAACACATCATTCATGATTGGTGACTTGATCAATTCGGTTAAGTTTTTTCCTCTTGTTCCCCACCATTTGCCAAATGCCCAAGGAATTACGGGTATCCCTCCGCTTTTCTTGACTTGCTTAATCGACTCGTGAATCGTCAGTCCATCTTGAAAGACCTGACTGGTCATGAGGGCCAAGACTTCAAACTTTTCTTGGGTCACAATTTGACGTCCTGCCACAATTAATAGTTTTTCATCATTCGATGACTGAGCAAAGAGGGTGAAGTCTTCATTGGTCCGGTGAAAATTCCAAGAATTTGGAGTGTCGTGAGAGACGGTCGTGTGCTGATCCGCAAATGTGACGAGTCGTTGAAACCAATGGTCCCATGCCGATTCGGTCAAAAGTAGAACACCGAGGATGGGGCCATGATGTTGCTGGAGTGTGGCGTGAGCTTGAGCGTTTTTATAGGCTGAGTCCAAGAACGTTGCTAGCTCAAAGCAATCGTACAGATGCACATGCGTATCGATAATGATAAGGGGAGTGTCGGAGTCCATAACTGAAAACTCGGGACGCGTTCTATTTCTGGTTTTTGGTAGAGACTCGTATTGTACCGCGGACTCATTTGATAATCCATGCGGAGAGAACGATGCGGGAGTGTTGAAGGGGGTGCGTGTCAAAAGGTTGGCTTTTGAGGACATTCCATGAACCCAACATGGTCAACATTGACTGTGGACTGGAATGATTGTCAATGACGTTGTTGAGGCAATGTTCCGTGATCGTCTGGTTGAAGGTGTTTTGTAAGTGATGAGTCGCAGAGGTATCATTGAGCCAACTGGCTGTGCGTGAAGACGTTCTTGGAGAGTGTCTAGCAGAGTGCGAGTAGCGAACTGACGGTGATTATGATGTCGATCAATAATCTCTTAGATTACTGTGCCTCTGCGCATGCTCACGGCGTGCTGCAGAGGGTGTCGTGCATGGAGAATATTTATGAACTTTGAGACATCTGAGGAGTCGTGAATGTATCCTCTAACGCCTCAGCAATGTCTTGAGCTTTTTTCATGCTCATAATCAAACTCTTTTTCTCTTTCGTCGAAGCCCGTTTGACATCTTTTAAAAATTCACGGACAGGTTTGGGGGCAAACTGACTCATAGTGCTTGTTACTCCTCAATCATGTTGAATATGAATGGTTGTATAAGGTTCGTCATGAAGAACACTCTATTCTTGATGAAACCCGTCATTGTTGAATATTCTTATCGGTGGCTGTACTTAAAAGGTTTAACGTGTGTGATTCTTCCTCTTTTTCATATGTTCACTCATTGAGTGAGCATGTCTATGTCAAAATCGTGAGATGACAAGCCTATCGTTAGCAATGTTGTTCTGCTTGAAGAGGAAATGCGTATAGATGAACTAGTCAATATTGAAGCGACATTGAAACGAATCATCTAGAAGAACCACGGTTAGAAGGCTCAGTAGATCTTTTGGTCAGAAGTCCGCCATGCTTCTTTTTCACATCAAAAAATGAGAAATGGAATGCTTCATTACAAGATAGGGTATGACAGGATATAATTTAATTGGTCAGACTAGACTAATTATGATTGGAGATTCTGATGAAGATGGTGAATGTCTATGACGCGAAAACTCGTCTCTCTCAACTTTTGGCATTAGCTGCGGCTGGTGAAGAGGTGATCATTGCCAAAGCCGGTCAGCCAATGGCAAAACTCATTGCCTATCAACCCCATAAAGGAATACGGAAACCGGGGTATTGGAAAGGCAAGGTTAAGATAGCTAAAGGGTTTGATGAACTACCTGAGAGTCTTACACGGGCATTTAAGGGTGAAGAGGCATGAAACTCTTGTTAGATACTCATGTTTTCCTCTGGTGGATGGGTGATCATCAGTCCCCCACGGCTAAAGCGGCTTCGGCCATTAAGGACGGAAAAAATGCGGTATACGTCAATGCTGTCACCGCATGGGAAATTTCAATCAAAAAGGCTCTCGGAAAGCTGAAGCTCCTGATGAACTAGAAGAAGCGCTAGAAGCCAATCGTTTTCTCCAACTTCCGATAACCATTCAACATGGACTGATTGCTGGAAGTTGGCCTCGTCATCATGATGACCCTTTTGATCGAATGCTTATCGCTCAAGCACAACTTGAAAATTTGACGATCATGACACATGATGTCCACATGAAACCTTATGGGATTCCTATTCTTTGGGCATGATGGCTAGGGAAGGTGTATAGCGATAGGCGAACTCAAAATTCTTGTACCCGAGAGAGCCAAAGAGATGATGGTGAGATAGCCGATGATAATGGGGCGACGGCTATTGCCATGCCTCCCATGTACTGTAAAAAGAGTTTAAGCAGCAATAGGTGAGACGAAGAATTTTCGAAATCATATGAATGATAGTATGAATACATCTACTCCAACGAGAAGAGTCACCGCGAATCTTTTGAGTCATTTACTAGAAGAAGCTTGTAATGCCTCTGGCTCAGGAATTACGGATACGCTCATTTAGGGGGTTAACCATGATTGCTCGCAGTAAGGCCGCTGTAAAAGCCGCTCGGCTTAAGGGGAGGTTGAATTTAGAGATTGATTTGAAAACCTCGCGTGAGCGGAATCGTCGTTGATACCTCAAGCTGGATTGAGAATTTCAATCATGGAGAATATTTGATTCTTGATGAGGCTTTAGCTGAGGGGCGAGTGTATCTGCCAGGGATTATTGCGGCGGAATTGACCAGTGAAAACTCCCAGCTCGTCATCGATCTGCCCTTGAGTCTTTTTTTAGGTGATCATCCACTCGTTCAAGCCGATCTTCAGCATTGGGTTAGTGTTGAACAGCTTCGGGCTACCCTGTTGACTAAAGGACAGACCGTGTCCACGCCGGATGTGCATGTCGCGTAGTGCGCACTTGATCTGCAAGCTGAACTCCTTACCGAAGACAGCGTTTTCATAAAGATAGCGAATAACGTCTTGATTCAGTTGTTTTCTTGATATCGTCCTATAAATCCTACATCCCCAAGCAGTTGTCATTGTTCGGTGTGCGGCTCGACGTATTGGGTCATGAAATGAGTGTCGTGATATATCGCGATATGTAGGGATAAGACGCGTGTATTAGAAGATAGCGCTTCGTCTTTTGAGTTTTACTAGCGTAGGGAGTGTTCATCTCTTATGCGCTTCCGTATCTAAGCTAAGGGAAAATTTTTGTTTCTGCTGCAGTGAAGTGTCCATATTGGAAAATTGAGGTTCTGAGCAGAGCGAAGGTCGGTGAGGGTGAGGATGGCCAGAATTTAGTCAATAATACTCAGAGCGTCTTTAGTGAGTACATTCGAATTATGTCTGAGTACGGTTGCATCAGATGCTTCATGTGAAAGGGATGAGTCAGATGAGGAGACGTATTGGGTCATGTTACAGAGTTCAAGAATGCTATAGATTTGTTCTCGAGGATTGACTAAGGTCACGCTTACATTTTGAGCTTGCGACTCAGTAATGCATTTATGGATGAGTCCGAGTCCCGAACTGTCGATAAATGTCACGGCTGTAAGATCCAGAATCATGTTGTGCGTGTTTGAATCACAGCTATCTTGAACCGTGGATTTAAAGATTTGGCGGGCACTATAGTCGAGCCGTCCAAACAGAGTCAGCGATGTGGTGTTGTGTGAGCTCAAAGTCGTAATATGCATAGGCGTTGCTCTCCTGTTGTGGTGAAGAACTGCCTTGTATTTCGGATTGTTCGTCATGATTCTTAATAAGATAATTCATTAAATTAATGGAAAAAAGAAATCGGGTCGTATCGAGCGATTCCTACCCTCGCTGCGCCGAATGAGTTGATGTCAGTGAATTGACATAATGTAGTGATCTATAGCGAATGCCATGAATTTTCAGTTAATATTTTAAGATTAATAAAGAAAACGAATATGCCTCGAATCTCGGTGTTTATTTGTTCTTTAATCCGGCTAGAGGCACAATTCACCTCCTTTTTCATGAGCTACTCTTGTTGTATTCTGATCTTTCCACTTTATGACAATGTCCACTATTCTCTGGAACGTTCAGACGTTTGATGAATTCAAGGCCGCCCAACTCTTTGATGTTCTGCTATTACGGGTCGATGTGTTTGTCGTTGAGCAACAGTGTGCCTACCCTGAATTAGATGAGTATGATCGTCATGCAGACACAAAGCACGTGCAAGGGCATGATGAGGGCGGTAATCTGGTGGCGTATGCGCGGCTCCTTCCAGCAGGGTTGAGTTTTTCTGAAGTCAGTATTGGGAGATTTGTGGTACAAAAAGATATGCGAGGTCAAGGAATTGGCCATCAACTGTTGCGCACATCGTTAGAGCTGATAGCGCAATGTTGGTCTGGCCGTTCGATTAAAATTTCTGCTCAAGAATATCTCAAGAATTTCTATGCACAGTATGGATTTCTTCAAGTCTCGAACATGTATCTTGACGCGAGTGTGCCGCATGTCGACATGTTAAAAATATTGTGAAGCTTTCATTGCACTTCTACCTCCTTGCACTTCTTTTGAAAGATTCGTCTAGTTTTTAATCATCATTACTTCAGTGATTGGTGTTTCACATGAAGACTGTCCCGTTAGGTGACGTGTCGCTCGATAAATTTTTTTCAGAATATTGGCAAAAGAAACCGCTCTTGGTTCGCAATGCGTTGCCGGACATTAACCCGCCTATTGCGGCAGATGAATTAGCCGGGCTGGCCTGCGAAGAAGCGGTGGAGTCCCGGCTGGTGATTCAAGATGCTGAAAGCGATCGATGGGACCTCACGCATGGACCATTTACGGATGAGACGTTCCGGGCATTGCCCGATAAATATTGGACGTTACTTGTGCAGGCGGTGGATCATTGGGTGCCAGAGGCGGCGGAATTCCTGACGCCATTTCATTTTATTCCCAGCTGGCGCATTGATGATCTCATGATAAGCTACTCTGTCGATGGAGGCGGAGTTGGACCACACTATGACAACTACGACGTGTTTCTCGTGCAAGCCTGCGGACGCCGGCAGTGGGAAGTTGGCGGAACCTTTGATTCGAATTCTCCGCGTCGTTCGGATACGCCTGTCATGATTTTATCCGACTGGAAACCAGAGCAGCGGTGGATTCTTGAACCTGGGGACTTGCTCTATGTCCCTCCTCGCGTCGGTCATAGTGGGATTGCCGTGGGGGATGATTGCATGACCTGTTCTGTGGGATTTCGCGCACCCTCGCACAGTGAAATTCTTCGAGGGTTTGCGGATTATATTGGCGATACGCTCAGTGAAGAAGTCCGATATGAGGATTCCGATCTCGTGGCCCTGAAAACTCCTGGGAGTCTAACGCCTGAGTCTTTAGGGAAAGTCCACCATATTGTGAAGCAGTATCTCGAAGACAAAGATTTGTTGGCCGAATGGTTTGGACGGTTTATCACTGCGCCGAAATACCCTGAAGAAGCGAGTGAGCCTGAGGCCTATCGACTCGATGATCTGCGTGCCCATATCGCCAATGGCGGGATGCTGAAACGAAATGAAGGGACACGGATGGTGTTTCAGGAACGAGACCGTGTGCTGTGGGTATTCGTGGATGGAGGGCGTTATGAATGCCCTGCTGATCAGAAAGCCTTGGTTCAAGCATTATGTACCGACCTGACGATCAATCCAGGTCAGTATCAGCAAGCAGAAGAGCATCTTCAATTACTGTTAGATCTTCTCAATAGGGGCAGTCTTTATTTTCCTGCTGAATGACTCTTTTACAACATAAGGACAAAGTAAGAGACTGAGGCTCTTTATGAGGATTTCTCCATCCACATAATCTGTACCGACATGGATGCGGGATGAGGTGAGTTCCTCTATTGGAGGAAATGAGGTCTTTCTCGGTCATATTCCATCAATGGCGTGGAAGCAACTCGAGAAAGACCCCTGTGATCGATGGTTGACTAGGTGCGGCTGGTGATTTCTAACAGGTGGTACCCGAATTGGGTTTTCACCGGACCATGGACCTTGCCCACTTCTTCATTAAAGACAACCTTATCAAATTCCGGAACCATTTGACCTGGGCCAAACTCTCCGAGATCTCCGCCTTGTTTCCCTGACGGGCAGGACGAATGTTCTTTGGCAAGTTCCGCAAAGTCAGAACCACCTTCGATTTGCGTTTTCAGGTTTTCACAGGCTTCGTTCGTAGAGACCAAAATGTGTCGAGCGCGTGCTTTAGCCATATCGCTTCTCCTTTTTTGAGAATAGATTCGTAAAATGCATTTATCTCATGATTGTGTTGTCATTGTCCACCGATGCACAGCGCGAATCGTCTCGTGCTGCACAAGAAATATTATGAGTGAAGAATATGTGGGCGGTATGAGTTGGGATCGCGTTGTCAATTAGGGCCTTGGCTGCTCATTTGGCGATCCGAGCAGCCTTGGGATTTTGAGTAGCCTTGCACAAGTTTATTATATTCCTTGCAAATCAGGCGAATGGACGTGTCTCTAAATATTCACCAATCGTATTGCTCTCAGGTGCTAACGGATATGCTGAAAGGAAAATGGGTACTGAATCATCTAACACGCAAGGAATTCTTGAAATCGTTGTAAGTCTGTAGCGTGATAATCATCGTACTATAAAACATTTCTTGCAGGATGGGAAACGATAGGATAAACTGATAATTATCAGTAAATTTTCTGTTGAAAGGGAGGTGCTATGTTTACCGTCGATTCCATACGGCCTGTATCCGATTTTAGCCGGAAGCCTGCCGAACATATTAAACGGCTCAAAAAGACCGGACGGCCTGAAGTCTTAACCGTCAATGGCAAGGCTGAGGTTGTCATTCAAGATGCGAAGTCTTACGAAGAGATGACCAGCTTATTACACTCACTGAAGCAAATCGCCCAATCCAAGAAAGAACATGATATGGGCAAAGGTATTTCAATCAATAAAGCCTTCTCTCGACTCAGTAAAAAACTTGCGGCCCACTATCCCGATGCAGGTTTTTAAAGTTCATATGTCTCCCACGGTTGAGGCCGAAATTGAACATTACGTTCATGAAATCGCCAAGGATTCCATTCACCATGCGGTGAAATGGTATGGAGACATTCTGAACAAGATCTCTACGTTAGAGAAATCGCCTGGCCGTTGTCCCTATGCGGATGAAATGGATTTTCATGACTATGAAATTAGAAATTTAATCTTTGGGAAGTATCGCATTCTCTTTCATATCAAAGGACAAACCGTTCAGGTGTTGCATGTGAAACACGGCAAGATGGAACGCCGTCCGCTGACCTAGGAGCCCTTGTGTTTTGGTGTCAATCGGTAACTGTTTGAATAAAGTCTTTGCTGAAGTTCGTTGGGGGTAGCAGGCAAAATGGTGAGAAAACGTACTTGAAAATGAGGTTATCTAATACTTCAAAGCCTTCAATCCAATTCCTCTCTGATACGCGTTTAAAAAGATTATTGATGTCATAAAACTAGAGTCGACCCCAGATCCTCGACCCCAGATCCAGAATGGTCTCGTGGCAGCAAGTGAAAGCGGCGGTCGAACACCTCAATAACCGCCCCAGAAAAACCTGGAGATATCGAAAACCGAATCAACTGTTCAATCAGCACTTCGTCCCGCTTGTGTAAAGAAAATTGCATTTACGACTTCAATTCAACGTGCCCGATCCCGACAAGATCGGGCAATTGAGCCCCCCACACGTTTTTAGATGTACCCTTAACTTAAAATAACCTTATAGATGGATTTTCTCTTAAGCCGCGCCAAGAAGGTGCCGAGAGGTCTTAGTGTACACCTGGTACTTATATCCCGAGGAAAGATTCTGATGAATGCCTTTTGGGGTCTACTAACTCTACTAACAGTACCCCTTACTATTCTGAATGTGTTGGGGGGGATCTGCTCCGTAATTTGGTTAGCTATTCTCGGGGATTGGGGAGCCATAGGCTATGGTCTTTTGGCCATCATGGGTAGTATTTATGTCATTAGTTTAGCTTGTATGCCCTTGCTAGCTACGGGTTTAGCTGGAGAGTACTTCGCTGACAAGGGAAGGATTTTTCTTTGCTATATTGTTGTGGCGCTAAGTAGCTTATATATAGTGATGATTATGACCGTATGGTGTGGGAGCGTCCTGTATTTCTTCGTCGCCCGTGCAACAAGTGAGTCGTTCATTCCGTTACTGATATGGTCGTATGTAGTTGCGCTGACTCCTTGGCAATGGATGGTACAGAAAGAAATTCAAAATGGAGATAAAGCAGCGGACGGCCTCGTTTCAGGTGGCGTAACGTTCTTTGCGCAAATCGGATACGTTGTGATGGTTCTTATGGCGTACTTTGGTACTCCCACTATGGTGGATATGTCCATATTTTTTTTCGTGATCGTGCTTATCGGAAATACATTATATGCAATGAAAACTGGCCTTTTCACATTCTCAAAAACCTCTGACCAAACAAGCTCCGGCATAACATAGATACTAATTGTTCCCATTTAGGTAAGTACGGGGGGCTCCTCCCTTGCCAGGCATGTAGCATTGGAAAGAGGAAATGAATGTTAAAACTTGGGCTGACCATCCAAAAGTCAAGACACTGAAACGGGAGCGGCAAATCTTCTATGGAGGTTGCCTGGTTCTAGTGCTTGCTATATTGCCTGCTTTGTCTATAATTTCCTTTGGCTTGAATTATTGGGAGACTGCGGAGAAATGTGAAAGGTGTGCTACAGATACTTGCGAGGCTTGTCAGAGAGTGGCAGAGCTTGACGCATTTGAGTCAACTGCTGATTTCAAAGCATTATACATATATCGGAGGCTTCATGCTTTTGGAATTCTGATATATATAATCTTAACCGTGCGGTTCTCAATGAAGTTAAATCTCCATTGGAGCCTGAAGTGGATCGTATATCCTACCTGTGCTTGGATATATTTTATTGTTTGGTTAGTCCCATTCATCATGCTTTATTTTCATTCAAAGTGGGCTATGGAAAACTTGGCAAGTACTCGTACCGAGCCGTTAAAATCTGTCAGAGCGAATTAATGTCCTCGTGTAGTGTCTACCCGTGTCCACAACTGGAAGGCTAGCACAGTCCGTTGGCCTTTAACTTCGGCACATACCGCAAATTCCACCCCGTTCGCTCACTTTCCTCTCAGTTATTTGTTTTGAATATCAAGTCTAGCTTTATCTATTCATGCACTGTTGCAACCAGCACTCTGGAAGAAGCCTTTCGCTCAAGATGGTCGTACCGGCGAATCGTTTCGAGTCATGCCATTCATATTCATGAGTTGGTCAATTGAATAACTTTTGATATCCTCTTTTTTCATCTTTGCCCGTCTTCCCATAACCCTTTCTCAGAGTCTTGTCTGAATGGAAAAAGTTTTATGCCAGGAACCTTTTCTTTTATTTCGTCAAGAAGGAGAAAACTCCGCTATCGCGGTTCGTCGGCGTCTCCCACATCACTATAATTCCGTTCTCCGAATATGGCCGATTCCTTGGTGTAATGCTTGAACTCCAGCAGGTTGTGCGCCGGGTCTTCCAAAAAAAATGTGTGGTGCTCCAGCGGGGATCCTGCAAACCGGGTGCTGGGTTCTTTGAAAAAAGACAGCTTCTTGCCTTTTGCCCGTTCCACCATGGCTTGCCATTCTTCCTTCGACGTAAATACCAGTCCAAAATGGCGGGGATAAATACTCTTCGGTTTCTCGACAGACTCAGAGGTCATCTGTGCCACGATTTGATGGCCCTCAAGGTTGAGCGTCAAGGCCACTTTGGATTCTCGCCCTATTGCACAACCGAGTCCTTCCACATAAAACCGTTTCGTTTCTTCAACGTTTTTCATGGGGAACGCTACATGAAATAAAACTCCCACTGTTCTACTCCTTTGCTATCAATAGTCTATGTTTTTACCCTATCGCGTTCCACCGTGCGGTTCAAGTCGAAACCTGTTTGTCAAAAAACTGAAAACCTATCTCTCTTATAATAATACATCAGCTAGATAGCACTCTCACTATCCCACCTGTCTTCAAAGCGATCCAGTATGCACTCAGTGCATGCCGTTGGAATGCTCAGAGCAAACAGGGATGTGGTCGCTGTTCATGAAGGGCTAGCTATGGCTTTGTGGATCTGATGGTTAAACCGAACTACACGACTATCAACATAGGATTTGTCTCCTATGTCTTTTTCGAAAGTAGCATAGAAAGATAAATAATGTAATGACACATTATCAGTGGTGAAACGTTTTGTCAGAAGGCAGTGGAACTGCCTCTATCTAGTGACCTATAGAACAGAGCGAAGACCCAAGTAACGAACCATTGGGGTAAAGTCTCGATCGGAATACAGCAATGGAACGTCTTGGACAATACAAAAAGTCCCGATCATGACATCGATGGTTTTTCGCACAGTTACGCCACGTTTTCGAAGGGTTCGATAATGTTGGGCGCTTTTGAGTGCGAGGGATGGACCAAGCATTGCCACGACAGGGAAGGCATTGAGAACTTTTTGAGCGATCTCGAAATGCGAATCCTGCTGAAACCCCTGTAACACTTCAGTCAGAATCAGGTCTCCAATAAGAATCTCTTGGTTTCCAAGGATATCATCTAAAGTTTCGGTTTCTTTCGTGGAAACATCGTTGAAATAATCAATCCATACTGAGGTGTCGACAATCGTCATGATTTGGTATCACGTCTCATCGCGTCGAGATTTCCTGTCCACTTAAGTTTGCCACGATACTTCTTCACGGCCTGTTGTTTTTGAAGACGAAGCAAAACCTTGAGTCCTTCTTCAACAACCCCTTTCTTGGTTTTAATACCCGTGAGTCGTTGTGCGTCTGAGAGCAATTGATCGTCTATGACGATGTTGGTACGCATAGTAGTCCCCCATGATGTGTGTTATTGTAATGTATTATACACATCATGGCTTGGCAAGGCACATCGTGAGCATATGACCTCGATGTTCTGACTATAATCCATCAGACAGTCCCGCCAAGCCTCCAACCTCAAGCACAACACAAGCAAACATACAAGGATGACAAAAACGAAAAAGATTATCTATAGTATTTATAGAGCATTAAAAAATATCTTAAGTAGGAGGAGCGCTTATGAAAAAGAAACAGGCCTTGAAAGGTATCGTGGGTGTTCTAGTCATTGTTGGACTAGCAAGTCTCTTAGGGTTTGGACTGGCAAAAACTCCCGAAACGCCTCTTACCCCTTCCTCCGAGCAGATCGAAAACGAGTGGTCTGCAGAAGAGCATCTGATAGCGGCTAACCTTTTTGAAGAAACAGCGGTACGTCTCGAAGCCAAAGTGGACCACTTGGAGCAACGAATAGCGAGGTTCACGAAAAAACCCTATTTGGATCCGAAAGGGTTTAAGCGACAAGGATGGAAATTACTTAAGGGGTCTCACCGCGCCGAACTTAAGGAGCTACGAGAGCAAATCGTTTGGCATTACGAGCAGGCCAAACAGCTTAACGCGATGTCTGTCCCTAAAGGGAAGGGAGAAAATGGGAAATCGTAATGAATGCGGTTAAGTTCATTCCTCTGATCCACGAGGCTTCTTCGACTGGTATGTTTTAGTTCTCGATACAACAACGGCGAATTAGGGCAACCTGACCGTTTGTAGACGAATGACCCAGTCGATGGGTACGCGTTCATATACGTTTCGTGATGAAACTTACCCATTCTACATTGCCAAATGTTTGCCTGATATCCTGTAAAACATGTGCAATACAACCGGAGGCATCTTATTGTATGCTTCCCGTTCAAGCGAACAGTTTGTAGGTAGAGTCTTCCGGTTTCTGACGTTGACTGGTCTATTCCCGATTTGGTGGACATATCTGAGCACTTACTAGGCGAGGAGGCGTGACATGGAGAATTGCAGAAAATATTGCTACAAATTGGGGAGACCTTTTTTGATCCAACTCCCATTTCTAGGATGATCGGGAATGTGTGACCAAACAGTCTCTACGACATATGACATATGCCGTGAAGACCAAGAGTGAGATGAAGAACACGGTGCGAATGCGTCCGAATCCAAAGCATGCGAAGTTGCTCGTAGCATTGAGAAAGCCGAAGCCGGCATAAACCAAGAAGACAAACAGGGCCCAACGACGGAGTGTGAGAAAGCCGTACCCAATGGCGATATGAAGCGCTGGGGATTGAGCTTTGACCAGGAGACCGGGGATGCCAGTAGGTTTAGTGCAAAATACGGTCAGGAGATAGTCAGGGTTCGCTAAAATAATGTACAAGTCTGTGAATGCAGTGAGTAGAAATAACCCGCCAAGATATCGTATGTCGTGAGCGCGTTTCCAGGCAAGGTGTAGCGTGGCCCATTGGCCTTGTGGAGTTGGGAGGTACGCTTGATAGGCTTGAAGGCACCACCAAGGCAAAATAATTAACATGCCAAAGAACCAGCCCGCTCCCGGTCCTCCGACAGCACCGAGAACCCAAGTGCAGACTCCGAGCAGGCCTCCCACCATCAGCACCCAGATCATATGAATGGGATAGCCTCGGACCAAGTGCCCAAGTCCTGGAAGGATAGCCGAGAGGATTCCCCCAAGCGGAGACGTGCTCGATTGATCGGATGTAGAAAAATTCGATTCAGATCCCATGGGAAAGGATAGAGGTGGAGTTAGCTGAAGGGCAAGCCGAGCAGAAGGGCTCGATAGGTTGCCATCGAAAAACCTCGGCCTGCTAATGACCAGGTTTCAACGCCTCATTATTGACATAGCTGATAAACAACGCAGCACGATTTTTAGAAACAGGATTCAAATAAGGTTGTGGTAAATGGAGTCGGATGAAAGAAGATGCCATCCTGTTCTTTTTCACAGACTAACTGTGCGAACAGCATTTTCGTTCTTGAAACAACTTCTTCTTCAACGACTTCAGACGTATCGCACCCCCACATGTGGCAGCCCGATTTCGATAAGCCGTCGACTCTTAAGATCGTTTCTACCTAAGCGGGTTCGTGTTGAATATCTGTGATTTAAGGGTAACGTCCCCTTTTAGAACCTTTTCTTTCCAAACTATATAGACAACGTGAGAAGAGCATGAGATGACAGAAAAAGGAGAATGTCCCCTTTATTCTCATCAGCGGTTGCGGTTGCATCAGCCAGTTTCTCAGACCTCTCGCGCCTCTATCGGAGGCCTCTGCTATCATGTGTTCACTCGCGACATGCCGTTTGGACAGAGGAGGAGGGACACAACGGGCAGCTAAGCGGGAGGGGCTTGAGGCGAGCCTGAGTCCTAGTGGTCGACCTCGGCAGGTCTCATCAAGACGCCAATATGCTGTTCAAAAAGGAGAATGCCCTCTTTTTCTGCCAATGAAAAGTTATTCAACTATAGTATATACTTTCCGTCGACTAAGCATAATGAGAGCTTGCCCTGGACCGCCCGCTTAGTAAATACAATACAGCAGTAGAGCGATTCGATGAGAAATTATATTGTCATTCTCAGTCTAATGATGGGCTTGAATGTAGTACCTGTTCTGCATGCTACGCAAGACAATGGAGCCGCAGATACAAAGAAGGTTGTAAGGGGCACCTTATCAGCGGAAGGTGTGCCTTATGATGTAGAGATCAAGCTGTTTGAGTATCCTCCCGGATTCGGAAAAATGCATTCTCATTGGAACAGCCTGGGAATGGGACAGGATGGAAATCTTTATGTCGGAGTCGGGGACCACCGTCTTGATTCACATTTGTATAGATATGACCCGCGCACAGAAGTGATTACGGATCTTGGCAGTGTCAAAGAAGCGCTCAAAGGGAAGCCCCACAGCCAGGACCAGGGTAAGATCCACGTGCCGCCTTATCAGGCCAAAGATGGAGCGGTCTTTTTTGCAACGCATTTCGGCTACACATATGATTCAACAGGGCATATGTTTAAATATACAGAAGAGAAGGGAATCGAGGATCTTGGTGCGATGATTGAGCAGGAAACCTATTATATGATGATAGGGGATGACAAACGGGAAAAGCTCTATCTGACGACCGTAGATAAATCTCATTTTGTGATTAGGGACCTCAAGACCGGCAAGTGGGAGGACAAGGGGGTCTTTACCCATAAGCCCCCTTTCAGGGGTGTGCTGGATGAAGCAGGGAACGTGTATATGTACAGTTACAATGGAAAGAAAATAGGTTTCAAAAATCGAATGAGTATTACCCGCTATGATGTGGAAAAGGGAACGCTGGACACCATCGGAGTAGAAAAAAACTCCCTCTGGGCTGGTGTCGTGACGCTAGACAAAAAGGTGGCATATGTTCAGAGTTACATGACAGGGCATATGTACAGTTTTAAATTCGCGAACTGGCCGAATTTGAAGCCCGTTGATCTGGGACTGATCGATCCGGAAGGACGGTGGGTCTATGCCCATAATTTTACAGCAACGCTAGACAACAAGTTGCTGGTTCTTGCGGGAAAACAGGGTAGTCACAAAAAAAAAGCAGGAGCCATGCATGGGATCTGGGGATATGAGCCTGAGACTCGAAAGAAATATATGATTGCTGATATCACGGAAATCTTGTCCAATTCAATGGAAAAAGATATGAGCAGGCACGAAGTCTACTGGTCCAATAACGATACCAAAGATAAAGACGGTTGGATTTATATCGGAGTCCACTCAGGCGGCGATGTCGATCAGAATCCCAAGACCGAAATCCGTTTGATGGCAATCCGAGTCAGGGCTAAATGATCCGAAAGGGTTTGTTCCAATATATGAGGTCATATATGGGGTCAAATTTAGTTTTATAAGTCAAACACTCGAAAACGAGAAAAATGT
Source organism: Candidatus Nitrospira salsa (assembly GCF_965152625.1). NCBI lineage: Bacteria > Pseudomonadati > Nitrospirota > Nitrospiria > Nitrospirales > Nitrospiraceae > Nitrospira > Candidatus Nitrospira salsa. Next base: position 292,234 of record NZ_CBCUCO010000005.1, on the reverse strand, counting down.
GAGAGGGACAAGTCTATTATTGAGTAATCTATAAGAGCTTGACTTTCAACCTTATGACAGGAATTTTCCTTGTCTTAAGAAGAATACAGAATCTAGTTTATTAATCAAGAAGAATAAATGATGTCAACAGATAAGGTCGCAGAAAAGAAAATGAAATCAACTAAAACTGCTAAAAAAAGGAAGGTAGTGTTGGGTTTCAGATGGACGATTTATTGGCATAAGAGATAAAAGGATTCGGAGATGATGGGCACGGGTCTTCGGTCATTGGTTTTGCCCTTTTATATTAGTTTTTAGTGATGCTCCCAGAAAGTTTGCTTTCATCCCACGGTGCTTACCCCAACCACAATCCCCCCTTTCTACTGGAAAACGTGTTCTCAAGAATCTCATGGATACAAGATGATCTTTCGCATGTTGGGACTATTCACCGAATCTTGATGTCGGTTTTGACTCGTTCAGTTCGTTTGATGGGCAGGACCTGTTCAGGGAATCATCAACCGCTTTTTCAAGAGTACGTGAATACACCCGATGGAAATATAAAAGGCCTTTTTGAAACACGAGAATGTTAAAGAGTCTGCACTGAAGAATGGTGAGGCAAATCTTGCCCTCAGTTGGGGGAGGGGGAGCAAATGAACAAAACCACAGAATGGGTACCCAAACGCATACATCAAGAATCTGAAGAATTCCTTGAGTCTGGAGTTCTTCTGGCTGACCCGGGTGAAAACACCATCAAGGTCGGTCAAAAGATAAACGGGCCTACATGGCTGCTCTTCATCCTGGTGCTTCTTCTGCTGCTTGGGATACCGCTTGGCTATCAGACCGGCATGTTCGAAACCCTCGGGTACGAATCCAAGTCCATAAAAGGCGGCGGGTTCACCAACAACCAGTCAGGAACTTCGTTAGGTATAAAAACCATGTACTTTTTTAAGGGGCAGACGGTCTTTGTGGACTATGAAGCAGAAGTCAAGGCCGGATCTTTATGGATCAGGTTTTACAGCCTCACATCCATGTTGGACGCAGACACCTGGCTTCGGCATAAGGTGGAGTCTACAGCAAAAGGCACAGCCACCTTCGCGGTGGAGGAAAGCGGATGGTACCGATTGGACTGGGACGGCACCGTGCTGGGAAAAAGTCCGGCAGGGTCAGGCTACGACATTGACTACACCCTCACCTGGGGCATGCGGTAACTATGGTGTATCTCATGACTATCACAATGAAAAGCATTGGATAAAGGGTTCTGATACCTGTTAGGTCCTGATAGTCGCCAACCGGAAAACGGGACATTCTCCTATTTTAGAGATGGAAATCGCGGCCAATTGAAAAAGCGTTAATCGAGGCTCACCAATTGGTCGACAAGTTTGGAAACAACGGACGGCGAGCAATTGAGCCTTGAGTTCAGCATGGATCCGTATGGGCAGGCCCCGTAAGAGATCATCGAGGTGCATGGAGCAATAACAAAAAGGAGAATGACTCCTATTCCTCTTGGGACGTTACGGTTCTCGGTACAACTGATGAGTACAGCGTTTTTGATCTGGTATGTGAAGTAGGCCAAGCGCAAGGGTTGGATCAGCTAGAAAACGACGGAGCCGAACTCAGGCACTGCAGGATTCAAGACCTGCTCTTTTCCCATATTTTATATAATGGCTAAAAAAGGAGAATGACCCCTTTTCTTCCCCTTTTCCTGAACGTGTGTAAGCTTCCCCTGATCGAGGACAAGTCAAACTTAGGGATTTCTAGTTGGGGCCACCTCAGCCTGACACTGTAATTAGCTCACGCTAACGATCTTAATGCGCAGATAACTGGGTTATTCTGGTTCGGAAAACTTCTTCCCATTTAACCAGACTCCCAAGGTTAAGATGAAGAAAGATGATACGATACCGACAACACTACTCATTGTACTCATGAGTCTTAGGAAGGTATAAAGAAAATCATTTTCGGGAAGCATTCTGGCTTGAAAAAGAGTAAAGAATATGGTCAGTAATGAACCTGTTGCAATACAGAAAGGTATGATCCATATCCATAGCCGGCGGAAATATTTGGCGATTAGAACCCATCCGATCACTAACGTTAATTGAACAATAATTGTGGTGACCACATGAGAGATTGTGTTCAGGTCTCCAGGGGCATGAAAATTCGAATTTTGCCAGGCCCAACCGAGTCCCAAGCCAAAGAGAAAAAGCAACGTGGCAATTATATAGCGTGTGTACATCGTATATTGTCCGATAATGGTATACGAAGAAAGGTCCTGGCTAGGCCTAATTACACTCAAAATGTGTTGAAGTTGATCAGAAACAGCCGTCACGGTCCGATCCATCTCAGTAAACCACCATTTTTTCTTTGAGGTGCTCTGGCCGAAAATCGGATCTCCGTTTTCCTTAAAACCGATAATATGAATGGTCTCCTGAAAATCCGGAAGGTGAATTGGAAAGCGTTTCTCTATCATTGTCTTGAATTCTTCGTAAATCATCTTTTCTTTTTTAGCTCTTCCTTTTTTCGTTAGAGCATCCGTAGGGCGTGGTGGTAAATAGAGAAGTAGAGCTGTATGGTTGACATTGTTTTTCACCGCTTCAATTTCCCATTCAATACCGGCGGATTCACCAACGGTTAGTACAACCAGACTCGACTTGCCTAATAGCTCTTCTACTTTCCTCTGCCAGTTCTGGTGTTCCACAAAAACTCGATAGGCCCCATGAGGGTAGGCGCCTATCCGCGATATCCAATTAGGCTCTCCTATTGATACCAATGGCCCGATGGCATTAAGTACAAGCAGAAATTCTTCGCTCGTCCCTTGAATGTTGACCGTACTTTCACCTATTGAAATAACGTCATAGGTTCTTGACTGATCTTCGTTGAAAGGACGGAGAAACAGTACTGGCGAGCGTTTGTCAATTTTCGTCACTTGAGCAAATGTGGGGACTAAAAAACAACTGGAAATAATGACCATGAATATACACAGAATAAATCCACCAATGGTCAGCCAAAAGTAAGTCATTGAACTTGCTTTTGGTGAAAATAACCCGACAAACATCATTCCGCAGAGAACACACCCAATCACACTGATCAGGTAGATGGTGTAACCAATGAGCGTTCTCGTATCTGCAGACATCTAATTGTTTAAGATTAATATTCTGACATGTTAATTAGGGTGAGGTCTTGTAACTTATGCTTATGGGGTCAAATCTAGTTTTATAAGTCAAACACTCGAAAGCGAGAAAAATGTGAGAGGGACAAGTCTATTATTGAGTAATCTATAAGAGCTTGACTTTCAACCTTATGACAGGATTTTCCTTGTCTTAAGAAGAATACAGAATCTAGTTTATTAATCAAGAAGAATAAATGATGTCAACAGATAAGGTCGCAGAAAAGAAAATGAAATCAACTAAAACTGCTAAAAAAAGGAAGGTAGTGTTGGGTTTCAGATGGACGATTTATTGGCATAAGAGATAAAAGGATTCGGAGATGATGGGCACGGGTCTTCGATCATTGGTTTTGCCCTTTTATATTAGTTTTTAGTGATGCTCCCAGAAAGTTTGCTTTCACCCCACGGTGCTTACCCCAACCATTGTGGGTTCCTGAAATTTATTCGTAAGCTGATACATATTTATGATTTACGTAAATCATAAATATTGGTATCATAAATAATGATAAGAAGTTTTTCGGATCGTAAAACAGAGACATTCTTTGGTGGGGAACGAGTCGGTGAATTTTCTGGATGTAAGAAGGCTGCGGAAAGAAAGCTAGAGATTTTAGACAATGCTGAAGAGATAGCCGATTTGTTGGTTCCGCCGGGGAATCAACTAGAGAAACTGAGCGGAGATAGGAAGGGACAATACAGTGTTAGAATTAATAATCAATGGCGAATTTGTTTTGTGTGGAAAAAAGACGGCCCGCATGACGTGGAAATAACGGATTATCATTAGAGAGGGGGAAAGATGGTGAAGAACAATATGAGACCAATCCATCCAGGCGAGATACTTGAGGAAGAATTTTTAAAACCGCTAAAACATACCGGTCTGACTGCTACTTCATTGGCAAAGGCCATCGGCGTGCCGCCGAATCGCATCACGGCCATTCTCAAGGAGCAGCGGGGCATTACCGGGGATACGGCCGTGCGACTGAGTGAGTTTTTTGGGAATACGGCGAAGTTTTGGATGAATCTTCAAGCGTCCTATGATCTACGGATGGCTGAAAAGAACATGTCCAAACAGGTGATAAAGCACATTCATGAACAAAGAGACACCTTGGTGCCAGCATAAGGCGAAATTTACTGCACTCTCGCTTTGGAATATTAGGATCGTATTATTTGATGTCGGCTGATTGCAAGGTTATAGGTCGATCGATTGAACGATGAAGTGGGTAACGGTTCGAAAGTTGCCGTGGCGATATGGGGGAGGTTAAGAGAAGTACTGGTCATGTGGAAATTCTGTATGACCTGGATGACTCGGTAGAAGAAACGGGAGGCACGAACAGGTATTGGCAACTTCACATTGATCACTGGGGAGATCCTTCATGCCCCTCAGTTGGTCTGGTCTTTTTTGGATTATTCACCCTATAACTTCCCAGTCCGTAGCAGTTCTGGGGCATGAGTAAGGAAGTCTAGAACCTAGGGCTTTGATCTATTCGACACGAACTTCTGAACTGTAGATTGTTTGAATGACGATTACCCGGATGGACAAGGTTTTACCGTCGTTTCCAGGTCACGTGCATATTGATATGGCAGTTTGGAGGTGAATGGGGCAACGCTTTCGAGGTATCGCGTTGTCAATCAGGGCTTTGGCTGCCCGTTTTGCGATTTGCGCGGTTTTTGGACTTTGAGAGACTTGGACGGTCACGGTCGCACCTTCCAGTAATAGCGCTAATTCTTTGGCCAGTCCTTTGGGGTCTGAGGCTCCCGCTTGTTCGCACAGCTCTCGAATATTCCCTTTCACCAAATTTTTCCTTACATATGGAAAAAGGGGACATTCTCCTTTTTGGCGATAGGTGGGAAGCACTTTTCGCTTAAGAAGTTCAACAATCACAACATTCCTGACACATATTCCATTCAAACTATATAGACAACGTGAGAAGAGCATGGGATGACATAAGAAGGAGAATGTCCCCTTTTCTAGGGCTCGGACCACACTTTGGCTTTAGCAGGATGGGCAAAAAGCGTCTTGCTTTCGTGGTCTGTCATGGTCCGGACGAGCAAAATCGTTGCCGCTATACGCCATCAAAAAAACAGCCCTGCCTATTTACTGCCCTGCGAGTGCCGGTATGTTGATACCCCCGCGCTCAAGGCCCATGATGACGGTTAAGGCAGCCGGTGCATGTTGGACGATTTCCTTCTGCACCTCGATACGACGTAGGTCGACAAATTCTAATGCTGTTAAGCCGAGAGATTCTCGATAGGCCCGGTCGGCGATCCCACGTTGCCTTTCGGCATCCTCGCGGGCTTCCTCCGCTTTCTGAAACTCTCCCATCGTAATCTTGCGTTGTTCTTGAATGATGGTCTGCGTCGTCTGATCGACCACGCCTTTTGGAGGAAGAATGCTCCCGACGACAACGCGATTCAGCCGAACTGGGATACCCTGCTTCTCAATTAGTGTCGTTTGGATCTCTCGTGCAATGGCATTCTGCAACTTCGCTCTTATGGTCGGCTCGGTTGTCAGCTGAAAGAGCGGGTATTTTTGCACTTCTTCTCGTACAAAAGTTCTGAAGGCTTCTTTGACATTGTGCTGATACCAATCGGGCCCATACCTTGAAATCAGTTCAGGCGACCGCCCTTCGATGACATTGGCGATCAGAAAGGCATCGAAAGATACCGGGGCGTTCTCGGCTGAAATGATATCGAAATGTTCCGAGTATTGAACGGGTCGAATGTCCACAGGGATGACTTTCGTCGTCGGTGCGGCGATCACTCGACCAGTCTTGCTTGGAACAGGATCGACGCCGCCATGGCCGAAGAAGAACGGTTGCTCGACTAATACACCTTCATGTCCCGCGTCGATCGCGACGCACCCGACGCTCATGAGTCCAAAACCCATCATCAATCCTCCTATAAGTAAGATAGTCTTGGTCATATGTCCCTCCTTTTCATGAATCTTGAGTATGGCTCTCCAACGCTTCTTGAAATCCCTGCTGCGGTTCTTGTGTGGGGTGGAAGCACTAACCTTTCTACTGGTTTTTGTGGAGAACGCGCTCAAGACTCGGACCACCTTTTTGCCTTTTGCAGGATGGGCTAAAAGGCATCTTACTTTCATGTTCTGCCAAGGTCCGGACGAGCAAATAATCTTTGCCGTATTGCTCGCACTTGTGATCATATATCAACATCGCACCATCCTCCCTGGAAGAAGGTCCAACATATTCTTACATTTTAAACCTCTACGAAGAACATTTCCATTATGGGGGTGCAGGAGGGGGGGGGAGTTATTGCTCCTCGACGGGCCTGCAAGCCGAAGCGCCTCACAGCCGCAGATGTGAAGTTTTCTTGCTTTCCAGAAGCAAAGTACTGACTTGAACGCCTTATATCCGGTGCATTTCCCACTGCTTTATCGCATGGGTACTGACGCGAGGAGGTTCTCCTCATGCAGTGGTTTGACCAGATAATTTATCGAGCACCCCGAAAAAGAGGACATTATCCTTTTCTCGATGAGTAGGGGCCTGCCCCCATTACAGGAAGAACTGCTCCTCCAAGCCGAGCAGGGAAAAAGTCTCGCCCACATCACACAAAGGAAAACAGAAGCGCAAAAGGCATACGATAGGGCAATGGCGCAATTGGAAACCTTTGTTCCAAAGACAGCAGCGAAACCAGCGGTGAAAAAGGCACGAATCATTAAGCCGGCGAAGCTGGTACAGACCCCATACCTTGCAACAGAAAAAGAAGTGAAGCAGTTCCTAGCCGTTCTTGAAGAACAATGACGACAAGCCATCAAAAACAATGAACGCATTGAAATCCGATAACAAACCGTAGGGGCAAAAGATTTTTTGCCCTTACACGTACCAGTCTTCAACCTGCAATTTGTCGATACGTGTGAATTCTTTGATGTTGTGAGTGACCAATATGGCCTGATGGGCAAGTGCCGTCCCTGCGATTAACGTATCAATAGGGCCAATCGGACGACCCTTGCGCTCAAGTTGAGCGCGAATCATCGCTGAACTCCTGGCTTCTTTGACCGTGAAAGTCAAAACGGTAATGATCGACATCATCTCTTCAAGTTGCTTCAGTCTTTTGCGAGAAGCCTTGGATTTGGCAATGCCCACCTCCAACTCATAGACAACAACAGAAGGGATACCGATTTCTTTAGGTGGTATGCTTAAGAGTTTTTGGGAAACACTTTCACGACCCTTGAGGAAAAAAATGAGTGTGTTTGTATCAATCACATACATTAAAATTCCTCACGCACGGTATCAGTGCCTTGCGTGCTTCTTATTTCTTCCGCGCTGGGAAAGTCTGACCATGCCCCTGCAAGCTTCAAGACCGATTCAGGCCATTCGTCCGCGACCTTTTCCTTGATTAACGAAGCAATCCATTTACTTTGAGAGACATGCATGGCTTTTGCCGCCTGACGCATTTTTGCCTCAATCTCAGCTTCTAAATATATGGTGACCTGACCCATCTGACACCTCCATTGAATTTTTATATTATATGTGTAAGTATATGTGAGTAGCTGAAATATATCAATAGTGACAGAAAGAGCCAATCCCCATCGAATCGTCAGTGCGGCACGTTTTAAGCCGGAATCCAGTGAATGATTAATGGGATCAGGCCTTCGTTATGGCCTTATTCGACATGAGTGGCAGGAACTCTTTAAAAAGGGGTCATTCTCCTTTTCTCTATGAAGAAACTTAACGATCACACCATTCCCGACAACATTTCCAAACTCATTTGGTCAAAGTGAGAAGAGTACGGGATGACAGAAAAAGTAGTCAATTTGAATCAAGTCTGTTGTTGCAAGTTTCGTTTTTCATTCTCCACCTTTTATTATTGAAGGACTTCATAATCTCTCATTTCGCTCGAGGTCAGGTTTTCTCATCACACATATCTCGAGCCCTTCCCACATTCCTCATTATTCAAAATAGTTCAGTCCTTTTGAAAAAGGGGTCGGGAGTCTTTTATTGACTTTTTCTGGGCATCCAGTTACAAGCCGGTATGCCACGTCGTCCTCGTCTTGCCACGGGAGGGTTTGTCTATCATGTGCTCAACCGACGAGTTGGGCGCTTGCCTTTGTTTAAAACCCCTGCTGACTATACCGCCTTTGAGCAGGTGCTGCAGGAAACGGTGGAACGCACTAGCACTCGCCTAGCGGCGTATTGCCTAATGCCCAACCATTGGCACTTAGTATTCTGGCCCCGAGATGATGGAGAACTGTCCGATGTTTTGCGCTGGGTTACGGTGACGCACACGCAACGGTGGCATGCGCATCGGCACACGGCGGGGACCGGCCCGGTGTATCAAGGGCGATTCAAGTCCTTTCCTATCCAGGCGGACGAGCATTTTCTCACGGTTGTCAGATATGTCGAGCGGAATGCGCTTCGGGCCAACTTAGTCCGTCGGGCCGAAGAGTGGCAGTGGTCGAGCCTGTGGCGTCGACAACAACAAGGCTCCGCCGAGCCGTTTCTGAGTCGTTGGCCAGTCGATCATCCTCGTCAGTGGGTGGCTCAGGTTAATCAACCCGAGACGGCAGCGGAGCTAAAGGCATTGCGAACGAGTGTGCAGCGAGGGAGGCCCTTTGGGAGCGAACAGTGGGTGAAACGCACTGCGAAGCGATTAGGCCTGGACTCAACATTACGAGACCGTGGACGTCCTCGAGAGAAGTAATGACTCCCGACCCCTTTTCCACGTTCAGCGGGATCAGCAATTGCGGCGCGGATGGCTAAGGGGCCACTACTGTGCGGCTGTTGTGAGATTATGGCCTTCAGAGAGAGCTTACGATCAGTCTGTAATGGAGAAAAGTGCAGACATGTTTACGGGTCGATCGGTGGTCCAGTACTGCACATTTATCAAAGCCCAGAGGAATAACGAAGAAATATGAGCGGCTTACTCGCCCTGCTCGATGACGTTGCTGCAATTGTAAAGCTGGCAACCACTCAACTCGACGACATGGCATCACAGGCAGCTAAGGCCGGGAGCAAGACGGCAGGTGTTGTCATAGACGATGCAGCCGTCACTCCAAAGTATGTTACCGGGCTTCCAGCGGCTCGTGAAATCCCAATTGTTGCAAAGATCGCCCGTGGCTCGCTCTTCAATAAGCTCGTCATCCTTTTGCCAGCGCTACTGACGTTACATGTGTTTGCACCATGGATGATCGCTCCGCTTCTCATATTAGGTGGGGCATATTTGTGTTTTGAGGGTGCAGAGAAAACCTGGCATGCCCTCACACATCATAAAGACAAAGGCCCGCAACAAGCTGCAACCCTCGATGCGGCACATCTCGAAGAGCAGCGCGTAAAAGGTGCGATCAAGACAGACTTTATTCTGTCCTCTGAAATCATGACCATTGCGCTAGCGTCGATTAGTAATGGCAGTCTTTGGGTGATGGCAGGCGTGCTTGCGGTTGTCGCCGTCATGATTACGGTTCTGGTCTATGGGGCTGTCGCACTTCTCGTTAAAATTGATGATGTTGGTTTACGCCTCAGCGAGTCTAACGGAGTTGAGGTGGTGCGTGCTTTCGGACGGAGCCTAGTTACTTCGATGCCAACGGTCCTAAAAGTCATCTCGATTGTCGGGACGGCGGCCATGTTGTGGGTGGGAGGAAGTATTGTGGTCCACGGGCTACACGAAGTTGGTTGGTCTTGGCTCTACGACACAATTAAGGCCATTGCCGATGTCGGGTCAGGTAGCGCTGCATCGGGTCTTATGGTGTGGCTCATCACGGCCTTTGGGGATGCGGTGATTGGATTTTTATTCGGATTGTTCTTAATGCCCATGGTGAACGTTCTGCTCAAACCCTTTGACCTACTTTTTCCTGAAACAAAACCGAATAGCAGCAAGACGTAAATCGCCCCAAGCCCAGTTAAGCGCCCTCAAACGAGATTGAAACCGAAAGGGGGTCACCCATCTAGCAGGTTCCGGTCAAGTGGATTGAGGGACACTGATACGTTAATAAGTTTGGTGAGCACATCGAGGCGACCGGGGTGGATTTCGGGGGAGACTCACCGTAGTCATGTCAGGTCTTCGGCGACAACCCCAAAATATGCTGAAGCGGATCAATATAATTCCAGGGTTGATTCCTGACTAATACATTTTTCGAAATTTCAAATCATGTTGAGAATGGTTAAACGATGAATGACTAGACAGAGAGAGGGAAGCTATGCACCACTTTTCAATGCCTTGCAACTGGGTCGGGAGAAACGACAACTATTACTATAGTACAGACTTTACGTTTTGCTATGATAACAACTACACAATTTGATACATTCCTCCTCCTCGCTACAGCGTAGGAGTTGATGAAAAGTTAGATTCGGGGGTTGAGATGTTTAATTTTAGGGATATGACAATCGGGAAGCAAGTGGGCTTGGGTTTTGGGGTCATCACACTTATTTTAATGGGTGTGGTATTGCTCACCATTCAGCAAGTAAAAACTATGGAGATCATCACGAAGAGGGTTGTCGACCTTCGAACTCCCACGGCTCATGCCAGTCTTATGATGTTAAATGGTATCAACCATTCCCTGGCTTCGCTGCGTGGGTGGATTTTCCTGGGAGATCCAAAATACCAGACAGAACGAGCTCTTGCCTGGGCAGAACAAATCAACCCATCCCTGAAGCAGATGCATCAGCTTGCTCCCCACTGGACAGATCCGGAAAATAAGGCCCGGTTACAATCCATCGAAAAAGAAATCGTTGCTTTTAAGAAGACCCAACAGAAGATCGAAGATATCGCGCAAACCCCGGAAAATTCTCCTGCACAAAAAATTCTATTCGATCAAGCAGAACCTTTGGAAAAAATCATCGTGGCCATCGTGTCTAAAATGATCAAGCAGAATATGAAAGGCAAAATTACTTCCCAAAATCAGCGACTGGTAGAAATTCTCGCGACTATAGAAACGACAACCAGTCTGGCTTTGGAAAGAGCCGACGAGTTTCTGTTATCTGGTAAGCAAGAGTTTAAAAAGGAATCTCTGGAAAACTGGAGAAAAAGTGCTGCGTCTATGGACGCATTACAGGAAAATAAAAATAACTTTAGTAAAGAGCAGTTGAAGAGTTTTGAATCCCTGCAAGATGGACTCAAGCAGTTCGAGCCTTTACTGAAAGAAATTATCCGCATTCGGTCAGGAGAAGATTGGAACCGGGCTAATTATTTGGCGAAAACTGAGGCTGCTCCTTTAGCATTTCGAATCAAGGAACTCTTGAATGAAATGACTGCGCTTCAGGAGCAATTGCTGGAAAATGATGTTGAGGAGATTTCCAGCAGAACGCATTATTTAATTGTTCTTTTAGTGGCATTGTTTTTTACGGCGGCACTAATCAGCGGCGTGTTGGGGGCAAACATCACTCGCTCAATCAGCGAACCCATCCTTGATGTTTGCAAACTGGCAGATGAGCTGGCGCATGGAAATTACAAGGGGAAACGCCTCCCAGTTCATTCCCGAAATGAATTGGGCACCCTGAGCCAAAGCTTCAACCAACTGTTGGATCGATTGCAGAAAGAGAAGTCACACGAGAAAGACTGAGGTGTTGCAAAAAAATAAATGGCCGCATGCGCGCAAGGTATCACGTCTTTTGCAGTTGGAATTCCCCAAAACTCCCCTCCCACCGGGGGTCGCTTTATCACGCCTACACGCTACGATATGAGAATCACTCATCGAGTGATGTCATTCTGGCTCGCACTGACAACTCAAGACCGTTTTCTCTGAATTTCCGTATCCACTCGTCAATCTTAGACCTGACTCGACGGTCCACAAGTTTCGTTTCTGTCATATCCACGGTGACCCGCTTCCCTTCCAGAAAGAAACGATCAAGGTGTTTTCTTAGAGGAATCCATGAACTGAAAATGATGGAACCTCGTAAAAAAATCGTGACAGACTGATCTCTTTCATGAATGATCGTGGCATTCAATCTGAGGATGGAGCCCCCACGAATAAAATGCATGACAATGCTGACTCCAATTCCAATTGCTAATCCTTTTAAAAGATCAGTAGCGAGTACACCCAATATGGTAGAGACAAAAATAATGAACTGGTCTTTTCCCTCACGATAAACAGATACAAACTCATTGGGAGAAGCCAGACGAGATCCTGTGATGACCAATAACGCTGCCAAGGCAGCTAGAGGAATTTGATTAATAACCCCTGGAATCAATGCCACACATATCAGTAAAAACATTCCGTGGTAAAAATTGGCAAACCGGGTTCTTGCCCCATTATCAATGTTGGCTTTACTTCGAACAATTTCAGAAATCATGGGCAACCCACCAATGAAAGCCGACAGGGTGTTCGCTGTACCGGTGGCCAACAAGTCTCGATCCAGATTTGTTTTTCGATCCCACGGATCGATCCCATCAATAGCCTTGGCACTGAGAATGCCCTCCAAACTTCCAATGATCGCAAAAAGAACTGTATATTTAATTCCAGTCTCCGTGGTTATTCCTGAAAAATCCGGAAAGGTTATGGCATGTAGCAAATTCTCTGGAACATTGACTAAAAACTTTTCGCCTAGTTCGTAGGTTAGATGATTGAACGTATAAGACCCCTTCTCCCCAATTCCTAAAAATATGGCTATTGGAACAGTGATCATTAACATCAACATGGGTGCGGGAATGACCTTCAAATTGGGATTTTTTATATAGCTATAACCCACCACAATCGTAAGACCCATCATTCCAATTAACGCAACTTTCGGGTTCATATTCATGACAAAGGAAGGGATGCCAGCAAGTAACTCTAGAGGAGCCCCATTTGGATTTAATCCCATCAATACAGGGAATTGTTTCGCGATGATGATGACTCCAATGGAAGCCAGCAAACCGTGAATCGCCGCTTTCGGAAAAAGCTTTACAAGGATTCCTACGCGAAAAAGTCCGAGTATAATTTGGTATACGCCTGCCACAACCCCAACACCCAGCGCCAAACGATAGGCCTGAAAGTCCTTCGCCGGGTCCTCCCCGCCTGTAAAACCAAAATCCTGAACGCACCCCAATGCAATAACAATCAAACCAGCTGCAGGTCCTTTAATCGTCAGTTCTGAATTGCTCAGGAAGGTGGCAACGAGACCGCCAATAATGGCAGTAAAGATGCCCGCCACCGCGGGATATCCTGAAGCCAGAGAAATTCCTAGACACAGTGGCAAAGCAATAAGAAAAACTAAAAATCCAGAGAGGATATCGTTTCTGGCATGGGTTTTAAACCCGTCAAGATTCCCCTTGGGAATTTCAGTAGAATCGGCTGACATACTCATGGATATTGTTTCCTCTATCGGATGCTTTAAAACTAATCCGTAGTGGTCATGCTTGATCTTCCCCTGGAAGATCGGACACATTATATAATAATTCGAAACGAGATGTTGAATGAAGTGAACACGCAGTCATCACAGTCGGGAACTTCAGCAGGAAACGGTTGCGTTGGTGGTGGAACATGCCTGTAGTTGTGTGGTCGCTGGGCGAAGTTTAGGCGTAAGTGGCGTGTTGATTGGGCGGTGGAGGGGCGAACTGGAAGCCTATAAGGCAGAAACTTTCCCCAGACAAGAAAAACGCCTCATCGAACAACAATCATTCAAGATCGCACGGAACCGTTAGGTGATCTTTGAGTAGATTGAATACTTCTATGCCCGGCAGCGTCTCCATCAAACGCTCGGCTATTGCAGTCCCGAGGCGTCTGACTCTTAACTTGGTGTCTGTATTTTAGGACGACCTTATCCATGATTTTATTCATTATCAAAAAATAGGACCTGATCCAGATAAGAAAAAGGTCATGAAAAACCTGAATTTAGTGGAGAAACGACGGTCCCTACCGGTGATGGACAAGATTATTGGGTTGGTTCGGGAGCATCGAGAAAGCCTGTAGTTCTTCGCATAGCGGTAGGAGAGTCTTTCACTATCAAAGCTTTCATAGCGGCCAGCTCTTTTCCTGTTTCGCCAAATTCATGAAACTCATATAACTAGACTTGACCCCAAAATCCAATGAACTGGAGCCGATCCTTACGCAGCTCGCTCCCTTTCAGTCACAGCTCGAAGGGCTCGTGGTCGAGTCCACCTACAATTGGTACTGGGTAGTGGATGGGCTCATGGAGGCGGGCTATGCCGTGCACTTGGCGAACCCCGCCGCGATGCAACAATACGAAGGGCTCAAATACACCAATGATGACACCGACGCCCGGTGGCTGGCCCACGTGCTCCGGTTGGGCCTGTTGCCGACGGGGTACATCTATCCGAAGGCGGACCGAGCCGTGCGTGACTTGTTGCGCAAGCGCAGTCAGCTGGTGCGGCAGAAGACGGCCAATCTCCTCAGCCTTCAAAACTTACTCACACGGAATACTGGCCAGACGATGAGGGGAGATCGCGCCCAACAATTGACGCTCGATCATGTGGGTTCGTTGGTCACGCTTCCGGAACAAGCACTGGCGCTCCAAGTCACGGTCGCCGTGATGCGTCACCTTGCCGAGCAGATTACCCAGGTGGAACAGGCGGTGAAAGCCCGCGTGCATCTTCGGCCAACCTTTCAGGCCCTGTTGACGGTGCCCGGCATTGGACAGATCTTGGCCCTGACCATCATGCTCGAGACCGGCGACATTCGCCGCTTCCCTACGGTCGGCCAGTTTGCCTCGTACTGTCGCTGCGTGGGCAGCACGAAACTCAGCAATGGGAAACGCAAGGGGCAGGGCAACACCAAGAATGGGAATAAATATTTATCGTGGGCCTTCGTCGAAGCCGCCCATTTTGCCATTCGCTATGCGCCCCCAATTCGTCAGTTCTATGACCGAAAGCGCGCGAAGACCAAGGTGGTGATCGCCTTGAAGGCCGTCGCACATAAATTGGCGCGAGCCTGTTATTACGTCATGCGGGATGCAGTCCCGTTTGATATCACGCGAGCCTTTGCATAGTGGAGGGTGAGGGCCTGAGCTGGACTTGGGGTTGGTTCATAACCACGAGATTTGATTGGCCGAGCCCTCACCCCGTTCCTTCTCCCGCTGGCGGGAGCGACTGAGTCGCCTCGACGATGAGCCAACAAGGGGTTGGCGCTTGCAGGGCTCAAGACGACTCGCAAGCAGCCACACGATTTGTGTGTTCGCTGAATGGACCTCCGTCGGGCACTGCTGGTTTTCTGGGGCATGCGATGCCAGGGACCGAAGATTGGACACGCACACCACACGATCTTTTGCGTCTTGATCCTGATGGGTGACTGGTGCGTCTCAGGCAAGGAGACGACATCGACAGAAATGAAAACCCAGGTGCGAGCTCGGTTCGCTCACGGCAGAGAGAAGAGAAAACGCATTTCATAACAGAGAAAACACTGAGGAGTCGTCTGCCTACTTGACACCGCCTGCTAATGGGTGACCCCAAAATCTTGACCTCAAATTTTATATCGTTTTTGCTTAACCCCATCCGCTAACGATGATCAAATCCTCACTATTGGCTCTTCCCATCATATGTTGTCCCTAATTTTTTCATTATCCATTCCATCACTTGGTTTGGATGCCTTTCCTCAGACACTTTAGCCTTGGAATCCATTTTATCTGCTGGATTAAATGTGAGCTCAAAAAATGTCGCCGCAGCTATGGCATCCTTAAATGGCTCGGCTTGTTTTTTAAAACCTTCAACCGAGGATGCCAGTGAATATTTATAGGCGTAATGTTCCCTTAATCGAAAAAGAGCCGCATGCCGACCTGCCGCAAACTTCGCAAACCATGCGGCTGGAAGCAGGAGAAGAGCCCGCATGACAATCTGTCCAAAAAGTTCCAAGGTTGAGTTATCTGTGGTGACGTAGTGAATTTGCGATCCTGAAAGAACAAAAAATAGGAGAGGGAGAACTGAAACAACCAACAAAACCATTGCAAAATAAAATGCATTTTTTGCTTTTTTTAATTCTTCATCAAATTTTTCACGCAGCTTTCCAAATGATCCTGCTAAACCAGCAATAGTTGCTCCTGATAACATGCCTTCGGCTTGATCGTTTAGCTCGGTTATTTTTTTCTTGATATTTTTGAGATCAGTAAAAAGTTCCTCTTTGGTTTTCTCACCAGACTCAAAAGATTTTTCTCTATCATCTAACTCTTTTTGAAAACGTTCAAAAATAGGCTGGTAATTGTCTACCAGTGCTTTGAGTTTTTCAGCTTCCTCTTGAGTTTTCTGAATAGAAGTAACATCGCTCGTTCCTTGACTTTCGTATTCTTGAAGGGATTTCCTGGCTTTTTCTCCTTCATTTTGTAGCCGATCAAGCTCTCCTTTAATCTCCTCTCCCTTCTTTTTTTGAGTTTCTATTTCTTTATACGCCTCAGATACAAGGGTCAATATTTTTTCGCTTTCAGACCTCGCTTTTTTTAATTGATTAAGCTGTTTTGTAAATTCCGATAATGCTGAAGAAAAATCAGAGTATCCCTCCCCTTTAACAATCTGAGCGACAAGATAATAATTCTGTAATAGAGAATCGACGTTAGAATTAACCTGAGCGAACAATTTACTCAGATTAAGTGAGGCTTGGCCATTTTTGCTTTGGATAATCCAATGCTCTGGATCTATCGTACCTATTCCGCCGCCAGCACTTTCAATGTTATCTAGTTGGGTTTTGATGGTGTCGTAATTACTACTGACTTGGTCAATAGCACCTTTTAATTCATTCATATAGGTTGAAGGAACAAGAGACGTATTTTCTATATTTTCAAATCCAGCTATTAATTCAATTATTCCCAATAAACGTGTATCAATTTCGCCAAGGCTTTGTTGTAAGCCTAAGGTGACTATTTCAAAGTCCAGTTTCTGTCCATCTGTCCCTTCCAATTGACTCAAACGCTCCATGGTAGATGAACGCAAACCATTAAGGTCTTGGGCTTTTTGAAGGATAGTTTCTACGTGATTCATCTATTTTCCTACTTTTATTCACTCTCTGTTATCTCGTACAAAAAATGTTGGGAAATCCTATCAAATGCACCTTAATAGTCAAGGAAATTTGGGCAACTAATTTTACAAAAATGTCGCGTTGGGCGAGAGCTGAGGCTCTGTACCGATCCGGCTTATCGGCGAGCACTGTCCGAGCTTGCGAGTTGCGCAGCCATGTGATTGGGTGCAGGGTCGAAGGAACCCAAAGGGCCGCGACCGCGCGACAATGGGTTTGATCACTTTTGCCGAAACACAAGCTGACTCGGCTGCCGGGCCGAAAGCCGGCACATATCCTAAACACACGGGTCAAGTCTGTTTTTATAAAGAAAGGGGACATTCTCCTTTTTAGTGATGGCAAGGAACCCACTCTCTTTGTCAGAAACTTCACGATCACACCGTTTCTGACAACATGTTCTTTCAAACTATTTAAGACAAGTGAGAAGCGCGCGGGATGTCAGGAAATGGAGAATGTTTCCTTTGCTCAGGATGGTCCCTAATGCTCCACAACCGGCTGCCTTTTTGAATGTTGTACCAACGTCACTCGAGTGTCTTATAACCGATGGACTTTCCGCTCCTCCATCGCATTGGTGACTGACGGGAGGAGGTTCTCCTCCTGAAGAGGTTTGACCAGATAGTTGACGAGCATCCCGTGTGAGACGAGGCTGGCCAATGACTCGTTCTGGTGCAAATGGGTCTCCATCTCCGCCTCGTGCTGAACCACATTCCAAAGGAGCCTGGCAGTTGCGCCTCCCAATACTTCTGCCCTTGGGCCTTTATGCTCAGCAATGACCTGCTGCATGAGAGGATCTCCGGTTACGTCCACGATCAGATCGGTACCTTCCGAGGCAATCAGGCTCATTGCATCGTGGACGATTGGGATATGACGCTCATTGGCACGTTTCAGTGCTGGAGCGTTTGGATCTTTGTCGGTGATCCCGACAATCTCAATGCCGGGTAAATGGCTGAAGAGACTGAGCAGCGCGCTTCCACCTTGGCCGCCTCCGAGGATGGCGATTTTTGTTGGTCGGGTATTCCCCATCTCAAAGTGCGGTACCCCGGTTAGGCCAATCAGGGAGATACGTGGATAATTCTTCTTAAAATAGGTGATGGCCTCTAGGCCCTGGCGCTTGGGAATATCCGTGATGATGACGTCGACCATAAAGGAATTCTCGTCCGAACCCATCGCCTCGATAGCCTTCTCTCCGTCCTCGACCTCGATCACATCGTATCCGGCTCCCTCGAGAAGCACGCGTATATTTTCTCTGACGACCGACTCATCTTCGACGACCATCACACAGCCCTTTGTCCCCTTCGGTCTTTTTTTGGGGGACAGGAAACCCAGGCAGACGTACAAGACCCAGACCATTACGGCGAGGGCGACCACAATCCCCAAATATCCCCAGAATCCCAGTGTTGTGAACATGTTGACCTCCTTTGTGCTGTAAGCCCCTCTAAGGGTAGTCCCCTGAGGTGACTATTCAGAATCCACGTTCGTCTCCCGCACTCGCCTGCCTGAGAGGTTGACGTTTCATGTTCAGCTCAACGACTGCACTGGATTTCAATCATTTCATAGGGTATGAGACGATGATGCACCCTATGACATCGTTAAGCTTCTCATCCCGCTTCGGACTGAGGTTGCTCATCGTAAGGTAGGCCGTTAACCGAATTTTCAACTGAGCCTATGGGCAGGCTACGTGGCACCTTTCACGTCCTGCTGAAAACAAAAAAGCCCTTCGGGCACGTTGCCACCCGAAGGGCTTGAGAGAGCAGTCCTGAATCCAGACGACGTATTGTTAGGCCAGTCACCCCATGGACACCTCGACTGACTGGTATTAGAGCTGTAAGCCTACGCCTTCTTGCGAAGGGGGTCAAGCGAGCCCACGGCCCCAAAGGGATGCTGGGGTACTTTTTGCGCCATGACAATAGCCAGGCCCATATAGTCATCCGGACTCATGGGCGGCGTTGTCTTAAATATTTTCCGAATATCTTTTTGTCAGGCCATGGGGTTATGACATTGAAGTCGCGTTCCGTTGTCCGGCTGTCTGTCTCTCAATAAAAATTTCCCCATTCAGGCTCGAATGTTCTATTTCAAAGTTTATCACTAAAAAATACCATACATTCATTGTCCCTTTCTGAAATCTTTGCAGAAAACACGGATATTTTTATCCTGTTGCTTACTCCGGGCACAACATTGTGGCTTGTTGCGGCTTATTGGATGGTTCCTTTCTTGTCTCTGACACCTTTCTTAAACTTCCATTGTGAAACGGGTGAGAGGATTCTGTCTTTGCTTTCGACCACAGGAGGAGGCAGGCAAACGCAAAACGATTTTGAGATTCGTTTAATCGGGGGAGTGGGTGTATATATGCTTGAGTGTAAATAAGAAGAAGGACGGATGTTGATCAATACATATCTCGAGCCTTTCCCACATTCCTCATTGTTAAAATAGTTCTCTGCGGGTTCTTGTGAGGGATATGGAATAGTCTTCCCTTCTTTCCTACCCACAACCACGGTACCATCGCAGATATGAAATTTTGTGTCCAGTGTTGATGTGGAAGCCCAGAGATTGGCATCATGTCACGTGCGCTCTATAGGAAAGACGTTCAACAATCGATGTGACCCGTTCTCCCCATCAACCTTGGGCGGGGCCCGGAGGTATTCCAGGGTTTCGACCAAGAACGAAGTGGCGTAGTACCTGATCTGGAGTTCTTTCCATGCGATTCTATATTTTACGTAATCAGGAGGTCGTTCTCGCTTCAGGCGCGAAGGAGTTTGGCGAATGGATGGAAACGGCTGATCGAGTGGTGAGTCACACAGAGGTGGCTGATGTTGAGGTGTCGACGGTGTTCCTTGGCATTGACCATCAGTTCTTTGCTGGCCCCCCTCTCCTGTTTGAAACGATGGTGTTTGGTGGCGATCTTGACCAAACGTGCCGCCGCTGTTCCACATGGGATGAAGCCGTGGCGCAACATGAGTCAATCTTGTCAGAAGTATTAAATCGCATGTATGGCTATTATAAGCCTGGTTAAATCTGTGTCGTTTCACTTGAGAAAGGGGTCATTCTCCTTTTTTGAAGTCCCGTCATCCCAGCATGCCTTCTTCACCTGGGCCAGCTCATGGCTTAACGGGCTGACCTCATCTTTTGCCCCAGGCCGTCGGCCCGAGCCCGGAAACGCGCCATCCGATGGGTTAATGCGTATACATGACACGCAACGCAGACAGCTTTACGGTACTGCTTTGTAAGCGCTCTTCCAGATCGGAAATTTGCGTGCTCAGTGCTTGAACTTCTTCCATGCGAATGGTCGGGTTGCACTTTTTCAGGGTACGCAGGCGTTGTAATTCCCCATCTAATTCTGCATGCATCGCCGCGATGGCTGTCTTGCGAATCATAGGGAGTTGTTGGGTGGCCATTTCCTCAATGATTTGTATTTGTTTTTTTACTGTTGCACGTGTCTTTTCGATCATTTTCCGTGCCACTTCCTGATGGATTGTCTTTAAGAGGTGTTCGTAGGAGTCAGGTGGTAGTTGGCGTGCAAAGTTTTTCCCGTTCTGGTTGACCATCAAGCGTAATGCATTGCACGGAAGGAAGCGACCGATGTCTAAGTAGGCAGGAGCGGGGCAGTTGGGTTCGAATAGGGCTTCGATAAAAATTTGGCGAGGGGGAAGTTGTGGCATGTGTAGCGTACAGATGCTGACCCTGCCTTTGTCTCCGTTCACAATCATGTCGATTGTCGCACGCACCAATGGATGTTCCCAGGTCAGAAACTGCATGTCTTCTCGCGCAAGCGCGGTCTCGCGGTTGGTCGTGACGGTCATGCCGTCTTCGGGTAACTCAGGAAATTGTTCGACCTCTAAATGTGCACCCGGTCGCAGAATCCAACTGTTGAGCGAATGATCTTCAATTTCAATTCCAAAACAATCAAACGTGTGTTCGAGATATCGTGATAACACGTCCGCCTGTTCATTGTGATTGATTTCTTCAATCAAGGGGTCGGCAATGTCCTTCCGGCAACCACTGAGTTCGAGTAAGCGATTTCTCCCGAGGTTGAGTTGCTGGGTCTTTTCTTCGTGCAGATGCTGACATTTGCGGATAAACTGCTCTTCATCGGGGTGGTCGCCATGAAGGTACGTGGCAAATTGTTCATCCATCTCGGCTTTTATGTATGGGCCGGTGACACAACTCTGCTCAAACGCATTGAGTGCATGATCGTACCAGTGGCTTAGCCGTGCTTCTCTTGAGCCACCTGCAACAGGCACGTGAATATTAATATCGTGCTGCTGTCCGATTCTATCCAGGCGGCCAATGCGCTGCTCCAGTAAATCAGGGTTGTCGGGCAAGTCGAACAACACGATATTGTGTAGAAACTGAAAGTTACGGCCTTCGCTGCCTATCTCCGAGCAAATCAAAAGTTGCGCACCATCCTCGGCTTCGGCAAACCAGGCGGCCGCGCGATCTCGTTCCAGGAGATTCATATCTTCGTGAAATACGCTGGCTCGCAGGCTATATTTCTGAAGCAGTCTTTTTGCCGTGGTTATCACGGTCTCGGCTGTTGCGCAAATCAAGAGGACTTTGTTCGGCGATAGTTCGCGTAGTTTGTCTGACAGCCAGTGAATACGAGTCTTCTTACTGTCATCATCAAGTACAGCAGGAATGTAATGACGCTGAGGAAACCCGCTGATGGTCGCGCGCGAGTTTCTGAACAACATGCGGCCCGTGCCGTGTTGATCAATTAACGTATCGATAATGTGTCGTCGAAGTTTGTGAGCTTTGTCGTTTGCCGCATTGATGGCCTCTAGCTCGATGGCGTCGCCATCCTCAATAAGTAAACGTAATCGCGTGAGATCGCTTTCCGTCATATCATGATTGTCGAGTAGCAGATTGACGAGCTCGGTCGTTTTCGCATGTTGTTTCTCCTCGGATATATAACTTTCGAGCGAGTGGAAACGCGCTGGGTCGAGTAGTCGTAGGCGAGCAAAATGCCCCGCCGTGCCGAATTGCTCGGGTGTGGCCGTTAATAACAACACGGCATCTGTCTGATGAGCCAATGTCTCGATGTGTCGATATTCCCGGCTGCTCTCACTTGGTGTCCACTCAAGATGATGCGCTTCATCGACGACCAGAATATCCCAATCGCACGCCGCAATGAACGGAGCGATTTCCCTGCGACAGGCAAATGTTAATCCGCATAACACGAGGGAGAATTGATCGAAATAATTTTCAATAGGCGCCGGTTCTTCAAAATCGTCACCCTCAGGGTCATCATTGGCATAATACTGTTCATCGATGACGGTGAAGCGTAAATTAAAGCGTCGTCGTAATTCCACTAACCACTGATTCAGCAGTGGTTCTGGTACGATAATTAAGGCACGGTGTATTTTTCCGGTCAGTATCAGACGGTGCAGAATTAACCCGGCCTCAATGGTTTTGCCGAGACCCACTTCATCGGCGAGGAGCACACGAGGGGCTGTTCTCTTTGACACTTCATGGGCAATATACATTTGATGTGGAATCAGGCTGACACGTGGCCCGTGCAAGCCAAAGCTTGCGGATGTTTGTTGTGTGGCCAGGTGTTGCAGTGTGGCCGCGCGCAATTCAAACCAGTGGTTGCTGTCAATTTGCCCTGCAAGCAGTTTGTCTTGAGGTAAATTAAACGTCATGTCATCGGACAGTTCACTTTCATGTAGGGTGGCCGTTTCGCCACTGTCTCGAATGCCGTGGTAGCGTAGAGTGTCATTGACCTCTTCGATGGTGGTAATCGACAGACACGACCCATCAATACTTGTAATTGAATCACCAACAGTAAATTTGACGCGCGTCAGCGGGGCAGTATTTTTTGCATAGGTGAGCGTTTCTTTAACGGCGGGAAATTCTATTTGAACTGTGCGCACGGTTACGTCTTGGACGATGCCCAACCCGAGGGCGGCATCGTTGTCACTGACCCAGCGTTGGCCGGGAGCAAAGTTATGCATCGTGTTCGTTTAAACTCATTTAAAGAAAGGGGATGTTTCCCTTTTTAGGGATGGGGGGAAACCACTGTCCTTTTCAAAAACTTCAAGATAACACAGTTCCTGATAATATTTTCATTCAAAATGTTTAGGGCAAAGTGAATAGAGCACGCGCTGATATACGTTAATCCTCTACTCTTTTTTACACTTCCGCCCTGCGAACAAGCGTATTGTGCTTTCTTCATGGGCGGGCAATCAGGCCAGCTAGCTCAGCCTCTCACCACAACTATTGCTCTCACTATGCCGTTGGACCTCTCCGAGAGCCACGGATTAGCAAATTAGTCCTTCAATATGTTTCGACGACAGGTATACTTACAATCAATGTCAGCCAAAATACAATATGCTTATCTGGCTTCGGAAGGATTTCAGGATCAACTCGTCAACGAGCTTAAGGGTATTCAATCCCAACATGGACGGTTGATTTTGACGGATCGTCTTCCTGTACAGCCTCCCTTATGGGCGCAGAATTGTTGGCGCAATCCCATCTTGATACCCATACAGTCCATTTCGGACGCGGCCCAACAGCTCAAATCCCTTCAAAGAAACTGGAGCCTGTACTCCTTTCACTTACATCGACGGGGCCAACTGATTCAGGACCAACTTCCTTCTGTCTCCGCAAAACCGCTACATTTTCCAACACGGCTCCCTCAGTCTCCTCTCGGGTCATGGACTCTTCTGGATCGAGAGACTCTTTTGGCCGCCAGCGACTGTTCCAGTTCATTTCCAAATGGAGCAATACAGTTTGTGGAGGATAAGACGCACCCACCTAACCGGGCGTACCTGAAGTTATGGGAAGCACTGACGACCGTCCAGGACTATCCCAACTCTGACCAGTTTTGCATTGATGTCGGAGCAAGCCCAGGTGGATGGACCTGGGTCTTGGCCAAATTGGGCGCTGAAGTTTTAAGCATTGACCGATCATTGTTAGACGAACGAATATCTAAAATGCCGGGTGTCTCTTTTCAAAAAGGGGATGCCTTTTCCCTCAGTCCTGAAAAGTTCAAAGAGTCTCGAGACCAAACCGACTGGCTCTTCAGCGACCTCGTGTGTTATCCCGAAAAACTGTTCGATTGGGTCATGATGTGGGTCGAATCAGGCATATGCCATAATTTTATTTGTACTCTGAAGTTTCAGGGGGACAGCGATTACCAGATAGCCCAAAAATTTGCCGCCATTCCCCATAGCCAAGTGCTTCACCTTTTTCACAACAAGCATGAGTTGACCTGGATAAAGATGAAAGCCTGGGAACCCATTCCCGAATGACACGCAGTTACACTGGTATGGAGAATATGAAGAAATGAAACTGATCTCCTGGAACGTGAACGGCATTCGATCCGTGATTAAAAAAGAATTTGCGGCATCACTTGAGGTGATGAACCCAGATGTGCTCTGTCTTCAAGAAACCAAAGCACAAGATGATCAGGTATTGGAAACATTACAAGATATTTCCGGCTACCATATTTATGCGAACTCGGCCATTAAAAAAGGGTATTCGGGGACAGCCATTCTTTCAAAAAAGGCACCGCTTCGCGTGTCCGACGGCATAGGGATTCAGAAACACGATCAAGAAGGTCGAGTCTTGACAGCAGAATTCAAAGACTACTACCTGGTCAACACCTATGTCCCTAATTCTCAGAATGGATTAAAACGCCTACCGTATCGACAGCAATGGGATCACGATATGTTGGCGTATCTGAAAGGGTTGGAAGCCAAGAAACCCGTGGTGTGGTCTGGTGATCTGAATGTCGCTCACAAGCCGATTGATCTTAAAAACGATAAGGCCAACTATAACAAGACCGCTGGGTATACCCAGCAAGAGATTGACGGGATGGACAATTATCACAAGAGTGGATTCGTCGACTCTTTCAGGCATTTTTATCCAGAAGTTGAGAAATACTCATGGTGGAGCTATAGGATGAATGCCAGAGAGAAAAATGTCGGCTGGAGGATCGATTATTTTTTGATTTCTGAGCTATTGATGCCAAAGATCGGTCACGCGTTTATCCTCAATGAAATCTACGGCTCAGACCATTGTCCCGTTGGAGTCGAGCTATAGAGGGACGGTTAGAGAAAGGGGACATTTTCCTTTTTAGTGGTGGCGAGGAACCCGCTCTCTTTGTAAGAAACTTAACGATCACACCGTTTCTGACAACATGTTCTTTCCAAACTATTTAAGATAAAGCGAGAAGGGCACGGGATGGCAGGAAAAGGAGAATGTCCCCTTTTCCCCTTTTCCTGACCTGACACTTCCCAAGGTATCGGAATCGTTGGCCGGCAGGAGCGAGGTGCATCACCTTTGGCCGTTATCTCAGGACGAGATTCAGGGACAGGTTTCGACCTTTCTTACCATACTCACGTCAGGGCATTCATCGTTCAAAACGTCAGGGACGTCATGGGAAACCATCGTGACAAGGATGAGAGTCGGGGGATACCCCGAACCTTTAGCGCGCGCGTCAGAGGTACGACAGGAGAAGTGGTTCGCCTCCTATATTAATGCGATTTTGCAAAAAGATATTCGCGAATTAGCCAACATAGAAGGGTTTGTGCAGCTTCCCAATCTCCTGGAACTGATTGCCGGCAGAGTTGGGAGCATCGTGAATTTTGCTGACCTCTCCAGGACTTCCGGCATTCCACAGACAACCTTGCAACGATACTACACGCTCTTGCGTCAAGTGTTTTTGGTGGTCCACCTTCCGGCTTGGACTCCCAACTTTGAGGGCCGAGTAATCAAAGCCCCAAAAGTCTTCTTCAATGATGCTGGCATTCTGTGTCATTTACGAGGAGAGAGCATCGGGAGCTTACGGCATGATCGAAACAGAGTTGGGGCAATATTTGAAAACTTTGCCGTGATGGAAATCATTAAGCAATTGAGTTGGTCTGAACTTTCGCTCAAGCCTTATCACTTTCGAACCCATAAAGGGCAGGAAGTAGATCTAGTCTTGGAGGGGAGAACCAAACAACTTTATGGCGTCGAAGTCAAAACGTCTTCATCTGTTACAAGCCAAGACTTTAAAGGCCTCCGATATCTGAGGGAAATGCATCCGAAGAAATTCACCAAAGGCGTTGTTCTGTATACCGGAGATCAAGTCATAAAGTTTGAGGACAACCTTTACGCGGTCCCGGTCTCTGCACTTTGGGCAAAATAGAATTTCTGAAGAGGAGCCGCACTGAGGGCTGGTCAGACTCGCTTTTTCACCTTCTATAATACCGAGTGCGGGCATCAAGCATTGCACCGACAAACATCCGACGCCGTGACTGAGGGCAAGTACAGATGGAAAGCGCAGCGTAATGCGAGGTAGAACTATCACTTAGAGACCTGTCCAAGGATCAGGGGCCACTTCTTAAAGCCGTGTCACACTCTAACTATTTAATCTAATTGAACGTTTCGCAGGAACTCACCATTCTTCGCCTTCCCTTTCCCAAAACAAAAAAAGTTGAAATATGTTGTAACAAAAGGAATATGAAGTTGACTGTTGACTTATACCGAACGTTCGGTAAATAATGGGGCAACAAAGGAGACACTATGCCCATCACTAAAGTGAATGAAGATGAATTGCTCGACCGCTTAACCGAGGTGTTTCGCACGTACGGCTATGAAGGGGCAAGTTTGAGTTTGATTTCGAAAGCGACGGGCCTTCAACGTGCCAGTTTGTATCATCGCTTTCCCGGTGGGAAGGAAGACATGGCCAAAGCGGTATTGGAACGTGCAGGACAATGGCTCACCAGTCGCGTCTTGGCTCCTCTTTCGGGACAAGGCAAACCGGTAGACCGTATCCGTCATATGGCGAAAGAACTTCATGCGTTTTATGCTGGTGGAAAACACTGCTGTCTGTTGGATTCCCTCTCATTTGGTTCGGATGACAATGACATTCGACACCATGTCCAACAAGGCATGAGTGTGTGGGTGGACGAACTCGCAAAGGTTGCGCGCGAAGGCGGAGTCACGGCCAAGAAAGCCCGGATGTACGCGCAAGATGCCATTAGTCACATTCAAGGCACGCTCGTGGTTGCTCGTGTGATGAAAGATTATGGTCCTTTTGAACGCATGCTCACAGAGCTCCCGACGACTCTTTTACGGAAATAACCATGAGAAGCTTTCATATCTTAATTTTTAGACAAGGTAACCTCTCACCCCAACCCTTCATTCCTCTTGGGACCGAAGCCCCTGAGGGGGAGGGAGTTGAGATGTACCTGTTGAAATTTAAGAGCCTGTACTTATTGCTTCTTGACGCAAGCACCCTCTCACGTCCGTGGCTGGTAGGCCACGAAAGGGGGTAAATCCAGGGCATATATTTTTTGCCCTATAATTTTACCGAACGTTCGGTATATTTTACTTACTTCTCACTCCCAAGGAGGACCGCACCATGAAAGTCACCATCGTCATTTTTTCAGATCCCAAGAATGGTTCAGAGGAAGCCCTCGGTCGCGTGTTTAATGGATTGGCCGCTGCCTATGATTTTAAGCAGGCTGGTGATGAGGCCACGATTATTTTCCAAGGTACTGGCATCCGTTGGATTGGTGAGCTGACAAAAAAGGACCATCCGGCGCATGAATTGTTTGAGGCCGTGAAGGATCAGGTGGCTGGAGTGTCCTGCGGCTGTGCAGATGTGTTTGGAAGCTCGGAAGAAGCGACCAAGTCGGGGTTCGATCTCATTAAAAATAACCCCGTTCCTGGAACCACCGGCATGTCCAGCTTTCGAAAGCTTCTTTCTGAAGAATCGACTGTTCTGACTTTTTAGCCAAAAGCTTTCTCCCCATCTTTAGGGAGAGAGGAGTGAGGTGAGGGGGGATTGCTTTTTGTAAATTGGCAGTTGCCCTCACCCTAGCCCTCTCCCCTCAAGGGAGAGGGTATAAGAAAAGGAACATGAACATGAAGATCGAATCCCCATACCACGAAGGTGAACTACAGGTTCAAGCACGCGTGGGAGTCTTGGAGGAAGGCGCGATGAACTCGCGTGTGATTCAAGATTCCATCATCAAAGGTGCGCTGAAATTTATCAATCAACTCCCCATGGCCGTGTTCGGCAGCCTGGACCAAGAACCCCACGTCTGGGCCTCGGTCTTCGTGGGCATGCCAGGCTTCATGCAAGCAGAAAATGACCGCACCGTCACCTTCGACCTCAGTTGCATGATGCCCAACCCCGAGGATCCCTTCTGGGAGAACATACAACGAAATTCCCAAGTCGGTATGTTGGCAATAGAACTGGCCTCACGCAGACGATTGCGGATTAATGGAAGAATTTCCCGATTGTCGGAAGACAGCCTGCAACTCCATGTAGAAGAATCGTATCCCAATTGCTCGAAGTACATTCAGAAACGACATCTGACTATTCCTCAAACCGGATTCAACCTGGCCTCATCCTCTGCAGTGCAGGGAGAGGAGCTCGGTCTTATCCAACGCGCACTTATCACCAACGCTGACACCTTTTTTGTCGCCAGCGTACATTCAGAACGTGGGGTGGATGCCTCACACCGTGGAGGAAACCCTGGATTTGTGAAGGTCCTCGACGACCGCATACTCCATATCCCCGACTATATCGGCAACTCCATGTTCAACACCCTTGGCAACTTTACTGTCAATCCTCGGGCAGGGTTGATTTTTCTCGACTTTGAATCTCATCGAACTCTCCAACTGACAGGTCGGACGGAAGTGTTATACGACCTCGATAACCCTACAGAGGAAACTGGAGGGACGAATCGGTATTGGCAATTTCAGATTGACCGTTGGATAGAAATCAACCATGCCTCTCAGTTGGACTGGTCATTTTTGGATTATTCACCACATAACCCTTCCATCTATAACGGTGTGGAATCATAAAAAAGGAGAAAAAACATGAACGTGCTAGAAAGGCCGTTTGCAGGCTCTGCGAGTGTCACCAACGTCGGACAAAATCCAGGGAGTTTGCTTCAGAACTCCCGTCGTGAGCTTTCTCGCGATACGTTAGATGAGACAGACGAAGAACGTGTATTGATTGAAGCTCTGCGGAAAGGTGAAGAGATTGCTTTCAGTACTTTGATCGATCGCTATCATGGAAGACTCTTGCGATTGGCCAGGGCATTTGTCCCAAGTGAAGCTGTGGCTGAAGAGGTAGTGCAAGAAACCTGGATACATATCTTAGAAGGTATTCATCGCTTTGAAGGACGGTCATCCCTCAAGACCTGGATATTCAAGATTCTGACAAATCGTGCAAAAACCAGGGGGATACGAGAAAGTCGTTACGTGTCATTGACAGATTCGAGAGCTGGTGACGATGACGAAGGGGACGATGATCTAGGACCTGACAAATATCTCAGAAAAGGACCCTTTGCTGATCATTCGGTTGTCATTCCCCTCTCTTGGGAACAGAGGACGCCCGAGAGGTGGTTATTATCAAAAGAATGTGGTGAACAGATAGAACAAGCTATTCGAAGACTGCCGGAGGCAGAGCAAAAGGTTGTTGTTCTACGTGATGTGGAAGGGATGAACACGAATGACATTTGCGCCATGTTGCAGATCACTGAAACCCATCAACGCGTGCTGCTCCATCGTGCACGGGCTAAGGTCAGAAATTTTCTGGATGGGTATCTGCAAGACAACTCGACGAAGTTATCGAATTCAGATCCTTGGAACGTGACGAGGACCATACAAGTTGCGACGGCATCTCCATAGCATACAGGAAGGACGGGAAAATCATTGTGGGCACCACACTATTGCATGAAATAACACAACCAGCTGCAGTGAAAGCGTCAGAGACATTTGATCATACCTGGCCATACGCTGCACACTATTCCTCTGCTCCGGGATTTGCCATGCATTACATCGATGAAGGGGAGGAGGAGCCCTTGCTCTGGTTACATAGCGAACCCACGTGGGGCTATCTGTTCCGCCACCAGATTGCAGCACTCAAAGACACGTGTCGTGTCGTTCCAGACCATAGGGGTTTTGGCAAAAGTGAGATGCCGAATCATCGTACCTTTTTACTGCAGGATCATATCGGTAATCTTGAAGCCTTTATTCTGGATTTGGATTTAACAGACATCACGTTAGGCATGTATGACTTCGGTGGTCCAGTCGGAATGGGCCTAGCTATTCGTCACCCGAACCGCATCAAACGGATCATCAGCATGAACGGACCCACGCCTTTAGGGCAAGCGGATTTAATGGACAGACTTGCGGCAAATATTTCCGTTTCGCCGTGGTTTCGATGGATGGTAAAGGCTGAAGAAGAAGGCACACTTGGAAAAAGTGTTGAGTGAAAGTCATTACAATATGTTGAGCACCCTCAAACTTAATGGTTTTGTCGACAACTTCATTATCAATGATACCTGGGTAGAAAGCCTATCGTGCGTCGTTCCCCTCCTCGGCCTATGCGTTAGGCGTCATTGGGTGGGCGAAGGGCTATGCCACAGAGCAGCATCGGTTCGAAATGCCATCCGAAGAGGTCAAGGACATCCTCGCTGACAAGTCCGCACTCGCTATTTGGGGCAAGCAGGATCGTACATTGCATGGTGAGCATTTTCTTCCATTATTCCGATCGGCTTTTCCTGACGGTATTGTTCACGAAATTGACAAAGCTGGACATTACAGTCCTGAAGACCAACCTATGCTGGTTGGACATCTGATTGATCACTTTATGCAGGAGACTAGATAAATCAGAAATGCAAGAAAACTTCCAATGTCTTGAAGATTCTAATGAGACAGGTGATGGAAGCTATGGCTTAAGAACAATCGACTGACTTTAAACCTGGGGCATATTCAACTTCTATGAATCGTCGATACAAGATTTGTCTCAAACCATTATTGGTGTGCGGTTATAAATTGTTACAAGACGTCGTTGGTTAGTCCGATTGTCATGTATCGATTAATTCTTTGGAGGGATGGCCTTGTCAATCAGCGCTTTCGCGGCTCGTTTAGCGATTTGTGCAGTTTTGGGGCTTTGAGAGACTTGAGCGGTGACCGTTGCCCCTTCCAGTAATAGCGCTAATTCTTCGGCAAGCTCCATCGGGTTAGACGCCCCTGCCTCTTCGCAAAGCTCATGAATATACCCTCTTACGAGTCTTTTATATTCCTTGCATATCTGTCGAATAGGAGTCTCATCATCTGAGTATTCACCAATGGTATTGATGAACAGACAGCCGTAAAAGTTACGTTCCTGAAACCATCGTTGCGCGAAATCAAAAATAGCTAACAGACGTGTTCTTGGCGTTTTCCCCCCACTCTCAACCCGGCGCATAAATTCATTCCGAGCGAGTCCGTCGTAATGCCGTAGAACGGCAAGGACCAGTTCATCTTTCGAACGAAAATGTGCATACAGTGTTTTTTTTGTTACGCCGGATTGTTCGACAATGGAATCCACTCCGGTGGCATGAATTCCATTCTTGGCAAATAACTCAAGAGCCGTTTTGATCAGGAGCTCGCGTTTAGAAAGGCTGCTGGTTTTCTTCTTCATTTCACACCACTGTCCTGTCTACTCATAAGTTCTGTTATGTCTTTTCTGTATCCTTAAGGGTGACAGTCGTCAGTGTAGGACGAAGATTCCACAAAAACAACAATATTCTTGAATTGTCATTCTATGTAAATAATAAAAGGCAAGCTGTAACAAAAACGATTCTTAGTTGACTAGGCTTCATAAAGTATACAGATCGGTATACATTGTTATTTACACTTTTTCCCAAAAAGGAGGTTCACCATGAAGGTGATGACCAAATCAATTATTTCAGCATGCGTTCTTCTTGTTGCAGTCGTGGCCACGCCAGTTTTCGGACAGGATGTGACAAAAAGCACGCCAGGACTTAGCGGCTATGATCCGGTGGCGTACTTTACAGACGGCAAGCCGATGAGGGGCAGTGGGTATCATGTCGCCGAATTCGACGGAGTGACCTATGCCTTTGCGAATGAAGATCATAAAGAGATGTTCGAAGCCAATCCGGACAAGTTTGTTCCAGCCTATGGAGGATACTGTGCCTATGGTGTTGCTGTGGGGAAGAAGTTTGTCTCTGACCCTGAAGCGTGGAAGATTGTTGAGGGACGACTGTATCTCAATTTGGATCGAGACATCCAAAACAAGTGGCTCAAAGATATTCCTGGCTATATCGAACAGTCCGAGGAAAATTGGAAAGACATTAAAGGGAAAGCCCCGTCGGCTTTGTAACATATGGGAGATGTGAGGCCTGCTGTAAGCCATAGGCAGGCCTCATTTTTCTGGTTATTTAATATTGAGTCAAGGAGATAGGTATGAAACGAGTGGCAATGAGCGTTGTGGTGTTAATTCTCGGGTTGGGAAGTTGGACAGGATGGGCCATGACCGATGCTGAAAAGCCTTTTGTCTCAAACATCGACTCCCAAACCGGGGACATTCATGTTCCTGAGGGGTATACCTTGTGGCCTGTGCTTGGCACTTGGTCGCATGCGAAGACAGAAGGGGATTCGGGGATACAAGAACATCACGTGGTGTATACGCAACCTGAAACGATTCGGCATTACCAACAGACTGGCGAGTTCCCTGACGGAGCCGTCTTGGTGAAAGAACTGTTGAATACAAAGACCATGGCTATGACGACCGGACCTGCTGTAGGACATGCCACCACAGTCAAGGGGTGGTTTGTGCTGATCAGAGACACGAAGGGGCGCTTTCCTTCATCAAGCTTATGGGGTGATGGATGGGGATGGTCGTTTTTTGATGCGGAAGATTCCATGCACACGGAATCAAAAGATTACAAGACCGACTGTATCCCATGCCATACGCCAGCCAGGCAATTGGCGCCAAAAGAGACAGTTGATGCCGATAAATGGATCTATTCGTTCGGATATCCTGTGCTTCAGAATAAGTAAGGATCAAGGATAGATGGGGAAATCTCTAACATCTTGAATCGACATCTTCGGCAGGTAGTGACGTCTGGTCACTGCCTGCCAAACCCTTCATCTCACCATCAATATTTGATCCCGACGAACGATTCAACAGAAGTCTTAATCCTCACTTTTTAATCGTCCCATAAAGAAATAGTTTGGATAAGTTAGCTTTTGCATTGAGAAAGAGAAGACGGTAAAATGCTTAAATATGAAATTAAACGTAGAAGTTGTTGTCATGAAAAAGTCAAACCGAACAGTCGCTGGAAGTTTTATTTAGAAAGTACCGTAAGGTCGTGGTCATATCATTTCCCACAATCGCCAGTTGTGTATTTGCTGCGTATCTCTTTGGCGGAACGGATCTCGAAGATCACAGTTACGAACCAATTCCCAATCCGTCCTCAGAATGCACATTTTCTGCCTGGGTTAACGAGGGAGAGTTTCATCTTGAGAGAGACGGCCATGAAGTCTTTATCGCTCTTCCAATCCATCGAGGCTGGTACCGGTTTCAATACGATTGGGGCCAAGATCAAGCTTACATGTCAGTGCCTGGGGAAACGAGGTGGTATCCAATCCCTGTTCGCATGGGTTCCGATGAATTTTATTAATAAACTTACCGGTCTTAGTAGGGTCAGAGTCGAATTATTCTTCAGAAAAATGGAGAGTTTACAGATGCGGCATGTATAGAGAACTTAAAGGGGGTTTTGGTTCATGGGTAGGTAAGGTGAAGCGGGTAGGGGGTGCGGAGTGCATGTGTGTGGTGTTCATTGAGGATCGTGGCGAGAAGAACTTTTCTCCCCTCTATCCTGTCGATCATGCATTTTCCCAAATAGATACCCGGCAATCGCTCCCATGATTCCAATGGAGGCGGTCAGTTGTTGCTCAACATCTGCAAGCACGACGATTGCGATGGTGCCGAAAATGACAAAGACTAAACCACTGGCATAAATGACATCTTGAGCCGAGTAATCTTTACTTTTACTGATCATAAACAACATGATCATGAGAGAGATCATGCCGGCTATGGCGACGCCGAGGGTGTGATATAATCGATTCTGTTCTTTGAGCTGATTGAATTCATACGTATATCTGTCTGCTTCTGAAAAAATTTCCTGTGCGGGTGATTCTTGGGGGATAGGATATTGAGCATCAATATCGATTCCGTTCCCCATTTCTTCTGCCAATCCCGCTCCTGCCCCCCACAACGCGTAGACGAAAAAAACAAGACAACAGATCAGAATTCTCAAGAGCCGCATATCATGCTTCATCATAGGTTATCACTCTTGAAGTATTTGAATGAGTTTGGAGTAATGTTGGATTTGTGAAAATTTTCTGGCTTCTCTTGCCTCATCAACCTTTTGTTCCAGAGAGGCGATCATGGCAGTTTTCTTTTTTAACGTCCAGCTTCGTGTGTCATCTCGAAAGCGCCGATAGACCGGTGGCTCCTGCATTTTTTGAATAATAGGAGCATTTTTCTGACTAGGAAGCTGAAACTTTCTCAGCTCTTCACTATTGACCGGGATAGACACTGCGAGGAGTGATGCAAGGAGAAATCCCGAACAACCGAGTATGCCGATTACTCCTCTGCCATCTCTCCAGCGATTCATTCGGCTCCTCTACACAAATAATGATACAGGTATGCTCCCAACTTACTCATTTACTCATAAAAAGGCAATACACCACCGCTTGACCTTGATTCGCCTTCCAATTCTGGATATCAATGAGACAGATACAATCTCACTGCACTAAAGCCTTTTGGCTCTCTGCCGAGATACAGCAGACGTTTGCCGGGTTCTTTCACCTGTCGTAAAAAGTGCTTCGCCCAATTCTTTGCTGGCTGAGGACTATCAACATATTTTAGCTGTAAGAGAGAAAGTCCCGCATGTTAGGACGCTAATTTCTGTGAGGCTTCGGAAAAGTAAGACACGTGTTCGAGTTCAGATTTCGGATAATTTTTAATATCAGAAGCGTAAATCGGACGTTTTCTCCGGCATTCAACATTCTGCACTTCGATAGCGATGCCCCCACCATTTTGTAGCATCCCTTTCATTGTTTTCAAGATCTCACAGGGGTC
The DNA here is from genome assembly GCF_965152625.1 of Candidatus Nitrospira salsa. Taxonomy (NCBI): domain Bacteria; kingdom Pseudomonadati; phylum Nitrospirota; class Nitrospiria; order Nitrospirales; family Nitrospiraceae; genus Nitrospira; species Candidatus Nitrospira salsa. The sequence goes on along the minus strand of NZ_CBCUCO010000005.1, from coordinate 257,326 downwards.
GGGCAAGCGTTCAAACGCATGCCAAAGACTATTCACTTCGAATTGTTTATTAGAAAACTCTAAGTCTTGTAGCCGGCCAATAAAGATCTCAGCCATGCCCTGTTGTTTTCGTAGGTTGAGCATATTCATCGGATAGTTCCGTTCCAAACACCGACAATCCCGACTCTTTGGCCACGGCGCAGAAACCGCCTATCCCACGTCCAATAACATGCCAGTGGTGACGTACTGTAGAATGTCATCCAGGCGTTCCTGATACAATTTTTTGAGATAATATTTATTGTGATGAAACCACGCGCTGGCTGGACCATCCTGTAAGAGCCCGGGCCTCGTATACAGTTCTTTCAAGGCCTCAGGTCGAGGTTGCGGACTTAAGAAAATTAGTTGACATGTCTGACATTGAAAATCGTTGAAGTCAGAGGCGCGCGTCAGTTGAGTAAATGCACTGTTCTGACAGATCGTGCAGGATGTTATCTGTTCGTGGTTCATGGATTGCGCTTGGTCTGTTACGTGTCATTCAATACAGGGCAAGGAGGGGGGGGATAGTTAACCAAATATCTGTCTTGCTGAAAAGAAAAATTACTCAAGTTTCCCATCTACCCTGTCTTGTTGTTTCGACTGTGTCATGAGGTAGTGCTCGAGGTGCTTGGCAAATAATTGTCGATTGCGTTGAGTCAGAGCTGATGGTCCGCCAGTCTCGATTCCGCTTGCCCGGAGTGTATCCATAAAATCTCTCATTGTCAGACGAGCTTGTATCGTATCGGGTGAATGCATCTCGCCGCGTGGATCAAGCGCCTGTCCACCCTTGGCAATAACTTCAGCAGCCAGAGGAACGTCAGCCGTAATCACCAGATCTCCAGCTCTTAACCTTTTGACGATTTCGGAATCGGCCACATCAAATCCATCGGCGACTTGAAGAGCGGAAATATAGTTTGATGATGGAATCGATAGCAGGCGATTAGCAACGAGTGTGATGGGAACAGCTGTTCGTTTAGCCGCTCGAAATAATATTTCCTTTATCACCTTAGGGCAGGCATCCGCATCAACCCAAATTGGCATCAGATCCTTTCATTGCTCAGGACGTGGCCAGGAAATTCTGACCTCTTTCGTGTACCTTCAAGTTCAAGCTCGAGCATGGTGGCGAGACTTTGACGGTATCTTTTCGTCGACGAGGCAAGACTACGCCTCGGGAAGAGAATATGCAAGAGGCGCACGATAGAAAATGTTGGGATGTTCGTGAGGCTGTCTTACATGCGGAAGTCTGTTTATTTATCAGCAACCTCAATTTTGCTGCCATCAGCCGAAACATCAATGTCTATAGTGCTTTCGCCAATCTGACCGACAAACTCATAGCTGACAACCTGCATACTTGCTGAATGACTGGCTTCGATGTAGGTGGGAATGAATCCTGGCAAGTTTTTTTGAATGGCTTTCATGACAGCTCCGGGAACCATGTCCTTCTGAAATTCTATTTCAATCTCTTGAATTTCTCCGCTTGGAAACACATCATACTCAAATTTTCGGCCATCTTTGAATGTGCCTTGAATTTCATAGACAAAGCCGCCGCCAGGTTCGCTTTCGGTATTTGCACTACCGAACGTAGCCTCAGGGAATTGGGCTTGGGCATTTTGGATGATCGTCGCTGGGATGGTGCTGAGTTCAATTGGTGTCTCGACGCCAGCCCAAGAATGCAAAGGCCGGTGCGTAATGATAAGGCAAACAGAAACAATGAATAGCCAGTAAATTTTATCCATGGATCGGTACGCTCCGTTTATTTCCTCTGAGAGTTGACTGCCAATAACTCAGAAATTTCTTTTCGTAATAACTGCCAAAAGCCTTGAAGGTTTGAATATTTGTTGTTGACCTGATCTAAGTACACTTCCAGTTGCTCGATGGCTTCATGTTGTTCAGCCTCGCGTTCCTTTTTTAATTGCTGTTTGAGCTGGAGGAGAGTCTCTTCAAGTTCTTCAACTTTTTGCTCGAGCGCATGTTTGCGTGATGCGATTGTATTTAACATCGTAAATCTCCTAATTATGTGATTACCAAGCAAATGCCTGACTGACGCCAATAAGCATCATGGGGATGAGAAAAAAGACACCTCCAATGTACAATGCAACGTAGAGTTTTTTCCGCATCGCGATGTCAGACATTTTTTCGGCTGCCTGAATGGGAATGTTTCGTAAAAAGGGAATGCCATAAATTACGATCACTCCGGCGACATTGTAGACGAAATGGATCAGGGCGATTTGCAAAGCGAAAATGGCATTGACGCCCGTGACCGCTGTGGCAGCCAGTAATGCGGTGATGCATGTTCCAATATTGGCGCCTAAGGTAAAGGGATATATCTGACGTAAGCTGAATATCCCGCTGCCCGCTAATGGCACGATAAGGCTTGTCGTGGTAGAAGACGACTGGACGAGTACTGTGACGGCGGTGCCAGTGGCGATTCCTGTTATGGGACCCCGGCCAATGGCACTATGAAGAATGTCTTTCGCACGACCGATCATGAGGACTTTGAGCAGTTTCCCGATCGCAGAGATGACGAAGAAAATCATTCCAATGCCGAAGGTGATGAGGAGGACTCCAGTGAGAACTTCAGAAAGGCCAATGCCTCCAAACATGGTTTGAAGTGTTTGGATTGGGGGAGTGACGAGAGGCTTCATGAAATTTATCCCCTTCATAGACATAGAGTCGCCCCCAATCATAAAGCTGGAAAGGTAGGCCCCTGTTTTATGAAGTATGCCAAACATGATTTCGAGTGGCAAAAAAATTACGACGCTAATCAGGTTGAAAAAATCATGAATGGTGGCTGCGGCGAAGGCACGCTTAAACTCGACGCCTTGCTTCACATGACCTAAGCTGACAATGGTATTGGTAATCGTGGTGCCAATATTTGCTCCCATGATCATCGGGATAGCAATCGCAACGGGCAATCCGCCGGCAACCAGTCCAACGATAATTGAGGAGACCGTGCTGGATGATTGAATAAGCGCTGTAGCGACCGTGCCAATGACTAGCGCCGTTAGGGGATTGCTTGCAAAGGAAAAGAGTTCCTTGGCTTCCCCTCCGGTGGCTGTCTTGAAGCCGCTTCCAATCATCCCGACGGCCACAAGTAAGAGATAAATGAGGGCCGTGACCATCAGCCATTGTTGATAGTTAGCTGACGTCGTCATGTGTTGTTGATCGTACGTTGTCGAAATAGACATGAAATTTCTCCGTATGGTGAACGGCTCAGAAAGGACGGCGGTGATACGATGTTTTTCACGCTTCCATTGTGCTACACCCTAAACACACACCGTTAAGAACGTGTTACGGATACGTGCAATTTATGTAAATAGTGAGTTGTCATAGACGAAGATGGAGAGTAAGGCCGTTTGACATTCGTCTGATGTCCTGCAAGATTGCAGAGGGTGGTAGGAAAACGTGAGGTCAGTCTCGAAGTGTTGACGTGACGAGAAATTGGTGGAGATGTGCATGGACTATCAACGACTCTTTTCTGAAATAGCGTTTGAATTGACAAAAATCGACGATCTCGGCAACGTGGCGTCCTATATTCCTGAATTGCAAAATGTCGATCCCAAGAAGTTTGGTATTCATTTGACCACTATTGATCAGCAGGATTATAGCTTTGGCGATGCCAACGAAAAGTTTTCTATTCAAAGTATCGCGAAGGTGTTAGCCCTGGCCTTGGCCTTTGAATTAGAAGATGATCAACTCTGGGATCGAGTCGGCGTTGAACCCTCTGGGAGCCCATTTAATTCGCTGGTGCAGTTGGAATACGAAAAGGGGATTCCGCGTAACCCGTTCATCAATGCCGGCGCTTTAGTGATTTCCGATATTCTGGTGAGTCGATTAAACAACCCTCAACGGGAGTTTCTTGAGTTCACAAGAAAAATTTCCGGAAATCCTCAGATCGACTACTGTTCGAGGATTGCTGAATCGGAACGACTGACGAGTTTTCGAAACGCTGCGCACCTCAATTTAATGAAGTCCTATGGGAACATACAAAATGATATCGAGGCCGTGTTGGATTTTTATTGTCATCTGTGTTCCATTGAAATGACGTGCAAGGAATTAGCTCAAGGCTATTTGTTTTTAGCCGCCAATGGCGTCAACCCGTTAACCAATGAACGCGTGCTTCGTGGCAGTAAAACGAAACGCATTAATGCCATTATGCAGCTGTGCGGGTTTTATGATGAAGCAGGAGAGTTTGCTTTTAAAGTCGGATTGCCGGGGAAAAGTGGAGTGGGTGGGGGAATCATCGCCATCTACCCAGGGCACTACAGTATTGCGGTGTGGAGTCCCAAATTGAATAAAAAGGGGAATTCGTACAGAGGCATGCAAGTACTAGAGTTTTTTACGACCAGAACGAAATCTTCAATCTTTTAACATTTATAGCGAATCCAATTAATTTCCAATTGGAAACCTAGGCGATGATCGTTGCATATCCCAGGTATTGTTGAAGGGCAGCCTACGTTGAGCCCTGTTTTCCCTTTGGAGTGTCGATTGAAGTCGCCTAGACAGCGTAAAGCTACGCCTCAAGCATCGGAATGTATACCCGCTTGGATTTACTGACAATGATTGACGTTTTCTCTCACGTATTGAATATCAAAGTTGGACAAGTTTGGACTTTATCGTTTCGGTATAACTGAAGCGGCTATAACGTGTTTCATGTTCTCGCATGGGAAGTCAGGATTTGTGATTTTGCTATCGGTTGTCTCGTCATAAACGTGTATCCGTTTTGAAAAGGACGAATGGATGCCATGTATTGTGGGTAAATGTGCCGTTATATCGAGTCTGACCCCAAATGAAAATATAGATGGGTTGTGTTAGGACGGAGTGGCCGTTCCCCAATAGTTGAAGGCGGCAAATTTAGGGCCATCTAGATACTGAGAGTCCATGGTCTGAATCGCAAAGCCTCCTTCTTCGAGGTAGCGGGGAATTGGACGATTAAGATGGCAGCCACCAGCAATCTTTTTCCACAGCGGCGTGAGTCTATTTTGCCAACGACAAACGCCTTCATCTGGCGCCGCGCCATGTTCACAGAAAATAAGTTGCCCGTCAGGTTTGAGAACCCTGCGCATGTGTCGTAACGCTTTCTGCCAGTTTGGAATGGTACACAACGTATATGTGAGTAGGACGGTATCAACGCTTTCATTTCTCAGTGGTATTTCCTCTCCTGGTAAATCAAGCCAACGGACCTCAAAGGGTGCGTGTTCCAGGTTTGTCTGAGCTTTCTTGCGCATGCCTTCAGAGGGTTCTAGCCCCCACACCAGTTCAATATTTTTCGGGTCATAATAAGGAATATTTAAGCCCGAACCCATACCAACTTCTAGGACTCGACCTTTTGCCAGAGGGACAACTTTTTCTCGTTGCTGCTGAATGACTTTGAGTCCACAAGCACAATGTATGAGATGCGGTAAACAATATTGCTCGTACATGTTCATATCGTTGAACTTCTCCCGGCCACTGAGCGGTTTGGTTTGACGTTAGTCTCTGTCCCAGATTGAATCCGACAAGGTTGACTGTTCCATTTATTCAACCTGGTGAAAAGACCCATCTAGTGACATACTATCACCTGATCTATCACGAGGGGTAGAATGAGTCATCAACGCTTATGGCAAATCACATGGTTCCGATCGTCAATATAGAGTCACGAGGCAGCGGTGGCGTAAAGCGCCAAAAAATAATAGAGCAGATTGGTGAAGCCTGTCACGATTGGGGATTTTTTCAGATCACTGGACACGGGATATCTGAAGACTTAATCGCATGCGTCTGGCGCGAGACCAAGGGGTTTTTTGCGTTACCCACTTCCGCAAAAAATACAGTGGTGCGTACGAAGGAGAATGCACGAGGCTGGTATAACCGTGAACTGACCAAAACCTCTCGTGATATGAAAGAGGTCTTCGATTTTGGATACAAACCCTATCCAGAGCTTTCTGATCAGCACCCTTCAAATTGGACGCGTGATGGTTTTAATCGCTGGCCAGATGGAGAGCATTGTTCTAGTTTCCAGTCAACCATGTGGGAGTACTTTCAGGCGTGTGAGCGGATTGCGTTTGAATTACTTGACGTGATAGGGGAGGGGCTGGGTGTTGGTCCTGGTAGTCTGACTCAAGACTTTCGTGGTAAACATACCAGTTTCCTTCGGCTCAATTATTTTCCCAAACACGATCCCGTCCATGTTGATCAACACGCTTCAGCAGAGGGACATCTGGGTATTCATCATCATTCTGATGCTGGTGCACTGACAGTGCTGCTTCAGGACCATGTCGGTGGTCTTGAGGTTTGCCTCAATAATGAATGGATTTCAGTGGACCCAGTAGAAGGTGCACTGGTGATCAATATTGGGGATATGATGCAAGTCTGGAGTAATGATCGCTATCAGGCTCCACTTCATCGAGTGCGTGCCAGTGAAAACCGTGATCGGTATAGCTTGCCGTTTTTCTTTAACCCATCCTACGAGGCCGAATATGCCCCTCTCGATGTCTTGACGAGTGAAGCATCTCCTCCAAAATATCGATCTATTAACTGGGGAGAGTTTCGATGGCAAAGGCAACAGGGCGATTACGCGAATTACGGTCAAGAAAACCAGATTGCAGACTATCGGATTCCCTCGAACATTTCTCAGAGATAAGTCCATGGAGCTTGAGTGACTGTTCACAATGGTTGCTTGATACGCATGATGTGGCCATCATTCTTTCACCAGCTCGTTAACGAGTTTTTCGGTTCCGATCGTTGAGAGGCGCCGCAGATTGTGCCGACTCTTGCAAGAAGCGAATTGAGATTCATCTCGCTGTGTCTAATCATGTAGAGGGTTGATGATTGTGTTGACGGTACACGGGAATGATTGATAAGGGCAGACGAAGTTTCGATTAGTTTTTGTTAAAGCATCACGTTTTGTGAGATATTTGGCCGGGGAGAGGTGATTGCGGAAATTATAGAAGAATGAAAAGCCGTACGAATATCAATTAGGACTCCATTCCCTGTACGTAGGCCTCGTATCGCTGCTTGATTTCTCGGACATATTTCACGGGTTCAGAACATCGACAGTAGCCGTGCCGAGCGTGTTTGGCATACTTCCGTTTCGACAGCAAACGGATGGTCTCTTCGACATGTCCAAACCAACGATTTGGATTACGCCCCTGTTGTCTGGCCAAACGCCGTGCATCCAGCACGTGGCCTTGCCCCACATTGTACGCCGCCAACGTGAACCACATACGATCAGAAACCGAGAGTTCTGGTTCAAACCGGTCTCGGACCCAGCTCAAATATTTTACGCCCGCATGAATGCCACTTTCAGGAGAACCGAGATCGTGAAATCCCAAACTTTTGGCTGTCCGAGGAAGCACTTGCATGAGTCCCACGGCTCCAGCCCACGAACGGGCATCAGGATCAAAGCGGCTTTCTTGATACATTTGCGCGACGATCAATCGCCAATCAAATCCGTATTGTGTTGCATACTGTTCAACAAGCGCGTCGTACGGAGAGAGTTCGCCAGTTTGGCTCACGCGTAGTTGTACGTGCTCGCGAATATCTCGTTCGTTTTCAAAATATTTCTGAACGGTGAGATTGTAGAAGACCCCACGATATTCTTTTTTCAGGAATGCATTAATGGCTTGTCGAAGGTTAGGATTCGTTCGACGCACGAGCCAGCCATGCTGTTTCGGATCGCCTAAGGGAAAGGCCGCACGTATATCCTGGCGCGAGGTTAGTTCGATATCGACGAGATGGCTATCTGCCACTGTCAAGTCGTATTCCCCAGACGCGACGCGAGCGATGACTTCTTCCGTTTCGAGTTCTTCTGGGGCTTCGATCAGTTCAAGTTGAATGCCTTGTTTTCGAAGAGCGTCGAGCGTGGTCCAATACGAGCTACTTCGTCGCACCGCAAGGGTCCTACCTGCAAGGTCTTCGGGTTGTTGTAGTCGGTCCTCAGGTTCATCGTCACGGGCGACTACAATTTCAGAGATGGTGAAATATGGGCGGGAAAACGCGACGCCCTCGGTTTCTCGTTCAGGGGAAATGGTCATCGAAGCCGCAATCACATCGCCTTTTCCCTCACGCAGCCATGGAAGAAGATCCTTCCGGCTTGGAGGAACGATCATTTCCATGCGCAATTTGTGTTTTTTAGCAAAATGATGAGCTAATTCATATTCAAATCCCAATAATTTCCCACGCCACAGAAAATATGTTGCCGGATTGTTTCTGGTGAGTACGCGTAACACACCATGGTGTTGAATGTTATCGAAATCTGCCGTGGAGAGTGTCGGTCGGGAATGCATCAGATTGGCTGCTGATAAAAATGTATTCAACTTGTTCAGTAAAACCGAAGAATCCGGGCGTACGCCCCAGGCTATGGGCCGCTCCTCTGTGATATCGAACGCCGCTCGCAAGTCTGATCGGTAGGTCTGTACAGTGCGTAGCAGCTCGTTGTCTGCCACGGAAACGTCAAATTTCCCTCGGGCCACGCGATCGAGAATTTGTTCTGTGTCCAAATGATCTGGTGCTTCTTGGACGATGATCTTAGGATATTTTGCCTTCAGCTGCTGAACGGTGTTCCAAAATGTTGAGGACCGTCGAACGACGATGGTTCGCCCCTTTAAATCCCCTAGATGGGTCAACTGTGTGTCGGATTCTCTCGTGACAAGTTGTTCGCGAACAATGTCGACCGGGACGGTAAAGTTGATTTGAGATTGTCGTTCAGGAGTGATGGTCAGATTGGCCACGATAAGATCGCCCTTGCCTTCGAGCAATGAGGGGATGAGGTCTTCATGGTTTTTGACTCGGACCCGAACGAATTTCACATTGAGATCACGCGCCAAGTTTTCCAATAAAAGATTGACTCGATCCTGAGGAGAACTTTGGCGTGGAAGATAGTCAAGGGAAGCAAAAGCAAGTGGTGGACTCAATACGCGCACATACCCACGCGATAGGATCGCCTCGAGATCGCCTGTTTCCACATAGAGGGGGCCTGAAGGAACAAACGCAGAGGGTTGAGAAGGCTTAGATGAACTTTCTTGCGAATCGCAACCAACAAAGAGTAGCCCAATGAGGACGGCGCAACAACGAAGACTGGCAATAAAGAATGAATCGAAGGTCTTGACGCTGAGCGTTGGTGTAAACTTCATGTGCTCTCGGGTACAAAGGTCTCGACCTTGTAAAAGGCGGTATGATCTAATTTCTTCTATTTGTTGAGATAATCTCCAAGTATGCCTCGGCTGTGTTCATCATCATGGCAATACACGCAGAGGTTTTCCCAATTCGATCCATTTGACGGATTGTTGTGATGATTTCCGTCCTTATGGTGCACGGTGAGCAGGTGTTGATTGGTACTGTCGAACTCCCTTGCGCATTTTGCACAGATGAGACCATGGAGCTTCAGCGACTGTTCACGATAGTTGCTCGGACGCACGTTATGTTGCCGTAGTTCTTTGACGACCTCGTCAATGGGCTTATCTGTTTCGACCTTTTGAAGACGTCGCAGCTTGTTACGACCCCTGTATTGGCCTCCCATTGTTGGTCACCTCCTATCGATTCACGAGCAGCCCCTGGTCTTGTCAGAATTTCTTAGTATATGGCTGTCATGCAGAACACGCTGGAATAGCGTGTCCCGCATGAATAAGAGTTTCTGAATTATTTCAATGCCTCAAGAGTGCTGCGCATTTCCTCTAATTCCTTCTTAAAGAGAGTCAAATGTTCATCGCGTTGCGGTTGGTCATCTTTAAATTTCCACACCCGTTTAAACACAGACCAGAGTTCCTTGTTATGGGTGACAGCGAGGTCGTAGGTGGGTGTCAGCTGTTTAGCTTCATCCACACAGCACAAAGTATTATCGAACGCATGAAATTGATTGTGCAAATTGTCTAATGCCAGGTCTTTTCCTTTTTTACCCATGGCCGCATCCGCACTCTTGTCCATCATGTCTGCAAGGTTCAGCAGTGTGTCGACGTTGGTGGTACCTTTCGCCTTCTGCCTGAATTCATCCGCTTGAGGATAGAACAGATAGCTGCAGCCACTGAGGCCCATGAGCAAAACTGCAGATGCTAAGATTGTTGTGAATTTTTTCATACATTCCTCCGCTGTTAATAATGTGACTGATTGTTGTGACGATTGTTTTATAGATTCTCAATCTCTTTTCTTACCATTCTTGTTCATCTGTACTTTATCGTAGCTGGATCAGCTCGGCTAGACAACCTCATGAAAGGGCAAAACATAATAGGCGAGTCAGGATCGATTTTACACCAAATGAAGTATGTTCTGTATGCTTGCTCTTAAATTCCCTTGGCACAGCCTCGAAACATTTCTCGGTAACATGTTTACTTATGGTAGTAGAAGGTCTTTGGTAATGTGAAGTAGATAAAAGTCAATATGTTTGCTGACATCTGTACTCTGGAATGTTCATAATATGGTGTCTGACCCCATTATGATTAATTCGATACGTGTGTGTATTGGTTCAGATACGTCTTCTCTGCCTTCTTTCTTGGCTCTTGGATTTGCCATTGCGTTTTTTTAAGAGGAATTTCATCATGCATTAGAGTCGTTTGCTTACTTCGAGTATTTTTTTCACTCTCTCTTACGGTTTTGGTATAGTCGTTGCATTTGTTATGTCAGTATGACGAGCACATGTTGAGCCGAAGTCCAAAAAACAAACTACTGTTTTCAAGAAATGCAGGCGTTATTGATGATGAACCACATGGTTTGGCATTCTATAGTTATCTTATTGCTAGCCGTCATGTTCAGCGGCCTTTATTTCGCTATCATCAAATTTCCCGAAGCGCATGCACTACCGCAATTCACCAGGCTCTACGAACTGAAGTGCAGCAAATGTCATCTTGCCCCTCCCAGCCTCAACAGTACAGGTAGGAGGTTTTTGCAGAATGGGTACAGGTTCTTTAGAGAAGAGCGGGATAAGAAGACCATCAAGGATTTGATCAAGCTGGATCGCACCATTCCGTTGGGCGCATGGATATCATCCCAACCGTATGAGAACAAAAATGGGGATGACCGAGTCAGACCTTTCCAGGATGCCAGGCTCTATGTCGGCGGCGGAATCTACAAGGATATTTCGGCATTTATGCGATGGGATCTCGAGAGAGAAAAGGATTATCGATTTGGTTCTCAACTTGCGACGCTGAGTTACAATCCCACCGATCTCCTCAATGCCCATGTTTCCTGGACGAGTGTCACGTTTCACGATATCAGTGACACGCTGCATAACTCACGTCAACTCACACTGAAACCGAATTCGGTGATCAGCCAGTCGTTTGGCGGAGCGGATAATAACGGCACGCTTTCTTCGCCGCGACAAGGAGTTCATGTATCTGGCTGGCTCACGAAAAATCTATTTTATACGCTGGGGTATAGCGGAAACGCCGAGGACACCATTATCGGAAATCTCTCAACCCTTTCAGGACGACTGGCCTTTGATATTGTACCGATGACCGGCTATGACTCTTTTGCGATTACGGCTGGGGCGTTTGGCATGTCTGGACTCAGCAAGAACTCGAATAGTCGAAAGTTTGATCGCATTGTCAGTGATGTGCAGATGGACATCCCGATTATTTATGCTCCCGTTCCCGGCGTCATTCGCTTGTCGGGGGCGTATCTATGGGCGAAAGACGATCTTGGACAAGGAAGATCTGCGCACAATCGCGCATGGTATGCGCAGGCGCTTTTTGCGTCGATGTCGAAGGGAGACCCAAAATGGGTCCCAGTTGTTCGATATGACGAGTACACGAAGAATGACCGGCAAGATGTCTTCAGTGAATTGACCCTCAACCTCACCTATTATTTCGTAGAAAATTTTAGAGCACACCTGGAGCATTGGAGACAATTGGACGTTCCTGCTGGTTCAGATAAGGACCGCAGTGTGATCTTCCGGTTTGTCTACTTGTATTAATGATGAAACATCTCTTTCTAATATCAATCATGCTTTTCTTGCTAACGCCCATGTTCTTAAACGCGGGTCCTCACGAAACACTGGGTATCTGGGACGAAAACACCCCGGTCTATCAGGTCTTGAAAGATTTAGGTGCCCCGATGCCTGAGCATTATATCCCACAGCGCGACCCGGAGGTGGTGAAGCGAGGTGAGGAAATCGTCAAATACGGCGTGACCCAAGGACCTGACGGCACCACATCAAATGTGCAGTCTCAATTCTTTGTGTGCATTGATTGTCACAATCTTCAACGAGAAGATTCAGATCTCAGGGCAAGCGATCCGGAAGCCCGGTTGGATTATGCGATTCAAAACAGAAAGCGGTTTTTGCCGGGGACAACCTTCTATGGAATCGTGAACCGAACGACGTGGTACAACGGCGACTATCAGAGAAAGTATGGGGATTTTGCTGCTCATGCCAATAAAAATTTGGTTAATGCGATACAACTCTGTGCGACGAAATGTGCAATGGGCAGAAAACTGGATGATTGGGAAGTCCAATCGGTCCTCGCGTATTTTTGGTCTCTCGAATTAAAGCTCCGAGATCTGAGCCTGACCGAATCGGACTGGAGGAAATTAAGGCTGGCCTCCCTTCAGCCCGTCAACAATCAAGATCTGATCTCGTGGTTGAAAGGGTTTTATTTGAGTGCAGCACCAGCGACCTTTTCCAAGCCTCCTGCGCCTATTATGGTGTCAGATCCCTATGTGCCCGATATTGAAAATGGAAAAGCCATTTATGTCTTGAGTTGTATGAGCTGTCATAAAACTGGCGGCATAACGTCTTTCCCGCTTGCAAACTCCGAAGTGACGTACCAGCTTTTGCGCGACCACACGGCTTTTGGTGCCAATTTTTCTGTCTACAAGGCGGTTCGAAACGGGATTAAAGCGAGCCCTGGCAAAGGTTATATGCCGAATTTCCCGTTACAACGCATGAGCGATAACCAGTTGCAGGATTTACAGGCATTTATCAAGAATCAGGCAACACACGACCCATTGCCGCTCGAACCATTCGTCGATTGGATCAATTAACTAGGCATACAGAGGATTTCTTCTTTGTTAAATCAAGGAGAATATCGGGTTGGTTTTTCTTAATGGGAAGCCTGGAGAGGTATGGCAAGAATGATGCTGTCTGAGTATGATGAAGCAAGAAATTCATCTCCGTTAATAAACGTCAGACTATGAGGTCAGGTTCCAAAACCGAATTGTCTTTACACTCGAGAGTAGAAATGAGAGGTCACGCAAAAATGGGGAAGGAAAGATTTGTATGAAAGCCGATTTCTGGAACGACAGATGGCAACACAATCAGATCGGTTTCCACAATAGCGAAGTCCACCCATTGTTGATTCGCTTTTGGCCGACGCTGGAATTATCGACGGACGCCAGGGTGTTGGTACCACTGGCAGGCAAATCGCTGGACGTTCGTTGGCTGCTAGAGCAGGGCCATGCTGTGACGGCTGTGGAATTGAACAAGTTGGCAGTCGAGGCTTTTTTTACAGAGCAGCAATGGTCTGCGACGCAAACCCATCGCCCGCAGCATATCGTTTTCCACCACGAGACACTCGAATTCTGGGTGGGGGATTTGTTTGCTCTCGAGAACGAGAATTTAATGGCTTTTGAGGGAGTCTACGACCGGGCGGCATTGATCGCACTCCCACCAGAAATGCGTGCTGGTTATGTCGAGACGATAAGTGCATTATTAAAGCCTGGCGCGAAATATCTGCTGATTAGCCTGGAATATCCTGACGACATGCTGGACGGACCTCCCTTTGCCATCGATGGCCAAGAGATTGACAGATTGTTTCATGAAGGATTCTCCATTCACTTTCACGGTAGGCATCCCTCGGAGGTGAAAGGACATCCCTGTTTCGAAACCGTCTACACGTTGCAACGTTTGGATGTGTAACGTGAATGCAAGGCATGTCTAGCAAATTCTGTAAAGACTCACTGACTATTGAGGCACACATGAAGGTCTGTTGAACGTGTAAGAAGTATTGAGGGAAAATCAATTACACGAACATTTGGTAGGGCAGTAATAGTAGTAGATCTTATCCTATGCTTTTTATTGAGTCGCCAAGGATTGCAAGAGGTCTTAACCAAATTGGTCGAACACTGTAACAAACAGTATCATCTTTCATCCTTGAGATATAAAACCTCAAGACTGCTTGAGCATGAGTATCTTGTAGATGAAATTGAATCTAGCTATTCCCCGTAGCAAGCTACGGGGTTACCGGACAAAGGGAAGAGTTTGAGAAACCGTGGTGTCTCAAACAGAATAGCTCTTCCTCTGAATTCCCCGTTGCTTGCGGAAGAGATCTTTTATTGGCTCTCGCTCTTATTCCGGTAGTACCCTTAATTTTTCTGCATGGTTGTCTTGCGATTTTGTAGATTGTGTAAAATGAGAGTGTGGGGGGCAGATATGTATAAGATCAAGCATAGCGAGGGTGGGAAGAAATATAAGAGAAATAGTCGCAATAAAATTCCTAGGCATGAAGTAATTTATGGCACTACAGAAGAGAAAGTATCAAAAATTTCTGTAACGTTCGATTCGGAAACGGGTGGAATTGAATTTGGTCAATCTATGGTAAAGACAGTTAACCAAACTTTATATGAAAGAAGAAGTGGGAAAGGGCCAAAAATTTTAAATCAAACGCCTACGATTTCTGAAGAAATTCTATTTAGCTCAAACGAATCCTTATTAAGCAATTTTGAATTACTGTTTGCTATAGACACAAATACCCAACGAATTGAGTCTGAAGTTATTTCTGTTTCTAGCATTATAGTAGGCGAAATTACGACTGATGTTAAAAATGCCAAGACCGTCATTAACTATTCTATTCCTTTTTGCATGGAATTTATGAATGTTAATAAGAATCCAGAGAAGCTCGCTTGGAAAATATTAGTTGATCACATTTTGATCGATGATATATTACGTAATATTCCGAGAATAGGAATAATAGTAGACTCAGATTTGGCCAACATTGCTAGCTACAATGAAAGAAAATATCCTATTATTTGTGATTTTTATCTACCTGGAAATGTTCAATTGATTTATGCTGCTGCTGATGGAGGAAGCGAGTATCTTGCAAATTTCCTATTGCAACAGTCTGACGACATGTCCGCTAGAGTATTAAAAATGATGAAAGCTGGAAAGATTCCTGCTAATGAAAAGGTTGTACAAGGGAAACCTTATTCGAGTTTCAGGAAAATTTTTTCTACTCAAGACCATGAAGTCTCCCCTTATCAAAGTCTCCGATAATATAAGTAGTCATCGCTGCTGAATGCTAAAAAGGGGACATCCTTCTTTGAGGTGGCCCGGAATTGACAGACACCGGAAAATGGGGACAAGATTCCCCCAGGAGGTGTCGCATGGGCCAACGTAAGACTTTTACCCCCGAGTTTAAGCGCGAAGCGGTGCAGTTGTTGGAAAGCGGGAGTCGCCCGGCCTCGCAGATTGCGCGTGAATTGGGGATCAAGCGTAATCAATTGTATAAATGGCAAGCCGAGCTGAACACTCGAAAGGATGAGGCCTTTCCTGGCTCAGGCCGGCGGCCTGGACAGAAGGATGAGCTCAGCCGGTTAAAGGAAGAGCTGGCGCAGGTGAAGGAGGAACGCGACATCGTAAAAAAAGCCGCGGCGTACTTTGCCAAGGAACTCCGATGAAGTACGCCTTTATCGCCGCTCATCGTCAGGAGTTCCGGCTCACTCGCCTCTGCCAAGTCCTCGAGGTCAGTCGAAGTGGATTCTATGCGTGGCAGCGACGCCCTGAGAGTCCCCGCACTCAACAAAATCGCGCCTTGCTTGAGCGGATGCACGTGTTGCATCGGCAAACGCGTGAGGCCTATGGGGCGCGAAAGATGTGGCAGTGCTTACGCCAAGAAGGCCATGCCTGCGGACGGCATCGCATCGCCCGCTTACGCCGCGTGGCCGGCCTTGTAGCCCAGCGCCGCCGTCGCTTTGTGCGTACCACCCAAGCGCGTGGGGAAAAAGTCTCACGCCCGAACCTTCTGGAGCAGCAGTTTTCTGTAACCGAGAAAAATCGTGTCTGGTGTGGCGATGTGACGTACATCCCAACCCGAGCGGGCTGGCTCTATCTCGCGGTTCTGCTCGATCTCTATTCGCGGCGAATTGTGGGTTGGAGTATGAATGAGCGCCAGACGGTCATGCTGGTGGTCGAGGCATGGCAAATGGCCTGGCAGCAGCGCCATCCACCCGTTGGGTTGTTGCATCACAGTGACCAAGGGACCCAGTATACGGCGGGACTCTATCACACGGTGCTCACACGCCATGGCGTGCAGCTGAGTTTCAGTGGCAAGGGGTGTTGTTATGACAATGCCGTGGTAGAAAGCTTTTTCAGTACGCTCAAGAACGAGCTGACGCATCATCGCTCGTTCCAGGATCGCACGGAAGCTCGTCAGGCAATCTTTGACTATATTGAGTGTTTCTATAACCGGCAGCGCCTGCATCAGACGCTCGGCTATCGCAGTCCCGAGGCGTTTGAACAGCACGCTGCTGACTCTTAACTTCGTGTCTGTTGTTTTAGGGCCATCTCACAACGATGAAGGCCATAAAAAAGCATTGTTAGAATTGGGATTGTGGCCTGACAACGTCTTCAAACCAACTTAAATTCCAAGTCGTAAGTGCAATTTCCTCTATACAAGAGGGACGAACTGATTATTGAACATTTGGGGTTCGATAATATCGAGTTTTTCTGGGACGGTTGTAGGAAAAGGGGACATTCTACTTTTCCTTCCATGTGCTTCCTCGGGCATTGTCTAGTAATCTCACACTTTACAGACAACACCTTATATCGACTCTACCCATCAGCTTCCTAAGCCGTCGGGTTCCTGTCAACATCAACTGCCATGTTTTGTCGCTCTATTTCTTTGAGTTTAGTTTTTCCACGTAGCTTGCTGCGGGGGCATTGGTATAGGAGACATTCTCCTTTTCGATAGCTACTAAGGCATATAAGGTGCGTCGGAGCGTTATTGGAGTTATATTTGAAAGTAGTGCCTGAGGTGAGTTGAAAAAACGCGGCGTCTCGGGTTGAATGGGTGTTGCGACACATCCACAACTCAACCATGAAAGGAGAGACGCCACGATGAAGGAGCGTAACAAACCGGAGAGAGAAGATCGAGCTGTAGGTGATCCATTGACCGAGGTGCCTGCGGGCTGGAGCCCGGAAGTTATTGGCGCAAGCGCTGGAAGCTGAGGTCGCGGAGTTAGTCGCCGCGTATGCCGCACATCGAGATGAGGCTGGTCGGGCTCGTGTCGTGCGGAGTGGGCACCATCCCGCACGAGAGATTCAAACGGGGCTTGGGCCGGTGACGGTCCAGGTGCCGAAGGTATGCAGTCGTCAGGGGGAGCCGGTGACGTTCCATTCCGCCCTCGTCCCGCCCTACGTGCGCAAGACGCGGAGTTTGGAAGGGGCGCTGCCCTGGCTGTATTTAAAGGGCAAAGGGGACATTCTCTGACGGCTCCCCACAAATTTATCCCTCATTGGTTTTGAGCAGTTGAGCTTGAAGGTCGGCGAAGGCGCTAACCATCTGCGCCTTCGTGATCACCTCGGCGGCTCGACGGAGCACGCATCGCCCAAGCGTGACCATCGAGAGCACCGCTTGCCTCCTTCTCGTATTCGACTGGTACCGGAACTGCCACTGCTGCTGAATGGCCACTTGTCCCACCAACCACAGTACGAAAAGCGTCAGGGCGCCAATGAGCCACAGAATGGCGAAGCGCTCTGCGATGCGGGTCTGACTGGCCGAGAAGCCCAGCCCGTAGCGTTGGCTTTTGAGGTCCCGAAAGGCTTCCTCAATCTGCATGCGGGTTCGGTAGATCGTGACAATCCGGGTAGCGGTCTGCGCCTGTAAGCTGGCGGAGGAGGCTAACAGCCACGGTTCACGAGCACGAACCGCCATCTTGCGGCTGGGCCAGCCCCGTCTAGGAGTGCCGAACACTGATTTGTGGACGCGCCCTTTGGGCACCTGTCTGACCACATGTAACACGCACCGGAGGGGATTGGATCGAACGAGCTGCACGGGCCCGAGCGTGGTGGGTCGCGTCGTCGCCTTTGCATACAAGGTCTTACAGGGTTGCCACGTGGTGGTCCCTTCTCGTTGCATCAGCGTGCGATTGCGGATCCGCCCCACCCACTCCCATCCCCCCTCTTCCACCAAACGGAACCAGGTCCCGCGAAAGCCGGCATCGGTCACGAGGATGGGGCGCACGGTTGCCGGCAAGACTGCTCGCAGGTGGCGCAAGAAGGCCCGATGGACCCGTCGGTTGGTTAAGGACTTCCGAGGATGCACTTCTTCATAGATCGTGAGCGCTCGGCCGTGGACCGGAAGCGACGCCCGCAGAAGCTGCCACGGTTGATCCGAGGTCAGCGGCGACCAGTCGACGACGATGAGTGGTGCGGTCACCTTACCCTGGAGCCACTGAGTGAGTGCGGTATAGAGAGCCACCCGTTCCCCATGCAATTGGCTATTGCCCAGGAGCCGGTCCATCCGTTTGATATTATGCTTCACTAAAGCGGGCCTGCGGAGCGCCCGCCCCAACTCAGTCAAGGGGAGGCGGGGATGATGGAGAAGGGCCTCGACGGCGCTCAGCAGCGCAGTCAAGCGCGTGGCATGGATCGTTGGACAGGTAGTTTGTAGATGGGTCCGCAAGAATCGAATGGCCGGCATGATCGCCTCCTTGGTAAAAGCGGGAGATGTCAAGAAGAAAACTCTACGGCCATCTATACGCGATTCTTACTACAATGTACACCCTAAGTTATTGAAAGAGGATAAGAATTTATGGGGAGCCGTCAGGGACATTCTCCTTTTTTGGAGATGCAAGTCGAGGCTATTCGACAATAAACGTGTCAATCGAGGCCCACCGTTTGGTTAACAGATGCGCAAACCAAAGGATGGCGAAGTGATTGAACCTTCAGTTCTCATGAATCCTCGTAGACGGTCCCGTAAGGAATCATTGAGGTGTATGCGTTAATAACAAAAAGGAGAATGTCCCCTTTTTTTCGTAGCTTGCTTCTGAGTCAACGAATAAAGGGAAGCGTTTGAGAAGCCGAAGTAAATAGGGGATAAACCTGATTGATGCTGAATCTGCAGGCCAACATTCTTTTCGTTTGAGGTCAGTTAAAAGAAAATGCCAATTTTTCTACATATGTAGAATGAGACTTTTTTAGGCATCTAAGATCCAGGTGAGTCCTCCCATGAACATTCTGGGTATTCCGGGGACAAAGTGAATATCGGAGATGCCTGCGTTTGGTTCGCCGGGAAGACGAGATTCATACAGAAATTGTGCTTGGCGCCATTTGGTATTGGTGAGATTGCGGATGCTGAAAAATGCTTCGAGCCGTCCGGTCGGAGGAGAGACCGGTATCTTGTAGCGAAGAACCAGGTCAAAGACGGTGAATGGTTCTAATAGCACGTTTCGTTCTTCAGATGCAGCGCGGCTGCCTACGGTCAGCATTTGAAGGGTGCCTGAAAGTCCAAACGGGAAACGCGTGGTGATTGATGAGAAGGCGGTCAACTCGGGTGCCAACGGAACGGGGTTGCCCGTATTACGAAATTCGGCATTTGTGTAGGTGAGATCTCCTCTCCACGTCAGCCATTCGACAGGGTTAAGTCGTACGCTCAATTCAGTACCTAGGCGACGTGTTTTACCACGCGGTTCGGTCGTTCCTTCATCTCCTACAAACACCAATTCTGACTGAAGGTCCAATAACCAGAACGAGACGAGAACATCTGCCCAGGACCAGGGTTGACTGCGAATACCCAACTCATAGCCGATGGCTCTAGGTAGAGTTGTTGCTGAAGTGTTCATGACGGCATCTCGGGCGTCATTGCTATGAAATCCTGTTCCGACATTGAAAAAGAATTCGGTGCGAGCCCAAGGCCCAAGAATGACATTGGCTTTTCCGCTGGCAATGGCATCTGAGGCCGTTCCGTCTGGTGTGATGGTGCATCCTGGTCCGCAACGGTCATAAACATGATAGGTGAAGACGTCGACCCGGCCACCTCCGACAAATCGCAGCCAGGGCAGGAATTGAAGATCAAGTTTGAGATACGGTGAATACGAAGCTTCAAAGATGTCTGATGCTTGAGTGATCGCGAGAGAGTTTCGTTTTTGCTGGGTTCCAAGGCGAATGCGGGCCTTATCGAACCGGGTTTGAAGTCCCGCTGTCATCAGGCCTTCATGATTGAATAATCGGAGCGTTTGACTATATCCAAAATCCCCTCCCGTTAACCATCGCCGGTCGGTCTGTTCAATGCCATCACCATTGACTGGATTGTTAAGAAAAAACGTGAAATTGGTAAACAACGAAAGGTAATAATATTGAGCCCATAGTTTGGCGAATGCGGTCCCTCCGCTGGGAAGGTCGTAATGGTAATCGAGCTGACCGGTGCTTCGGATTGATTCGCCTCCCTCGGAAGGGTCAAGGGAACTGAATCGATCCAATCGGCTGGCTTCCACTTCACGAAGGGGGATCTGGCCTGAGCCGTTCCACCGTCCATAATGTTGGGTGAAGGTCACGCTGAGTTGGGATGCCGCGGAGGGCTCCAACGTGATTTTAGCCAGTCCGTTGTAGCGGGTATTGCGATTATTAAATTCGTATGGACCATCGGTGTAATAAAATTCACCGGCAACAAGCGTGCTGAATTGTTCTTGAAACGGAGAGGTCATAAAAAAGTAGCGTTGCGTATTGAAACTTCCTCCCGCAGCCTGAAGGACGGTTTCAGGAACTGACTGACGAGTGACGTAATTGGCAGCGCCGGCAGTGGCAAAAT
The DNA here is from genome assembly GCF_965152625.1 of Candidatus Nitrospira salsa. Lineage (NCBI taxonomy): Bacteria > Pseudomonadati > Nitrospirota > Nitrospiria > Nitrospirales > Nitrospiraceae > Nitrospira > Candidatus Nitrospira salsa. The sequence goes on along the minus strand of NZ_CBCUCO010000005.1, from coordinate 236,603 downwards.
CACCATATTCTGCATGGTAGGGTCCTTTTTTAACCGTTATTTCCTCCACGGTTTCCGGAATAATGAAATTAATGTCTGCATAGCCTTGACCATGAGCGTGACTGCGCATATTAATGGGCATGCCATCCATATGAAGGGCTAAGTCTGTGCCGTGATCAGCGTCAAATCCGCGTAAAAGAAACTGATCGGCCTTTCCCGCTCCACCGGAATGTTCCAAGGTAATGAGGCCGGGAGCCAGGCGGAGTAAATCGGCAGGTCTCCCTTGAGGTTGAAGCAGGATTTCCTCATTCAAAATGATGCGTTGCGACGACGCGGCGATAGGTCGTTTTCCTTCAACGATGATCTCGGGAAGCGTGTCCACTTCTTCGGGTGAATGTCCCAGGCAGGGAGTGGCCAGAAAGAAAATGAAAGAAAGGGAAAGAAATGTCGGTCTAAGGAAAAGGATGTGGGCGGGAATGTGAACGTGCATACACTGTTTCAAAGACGGTGTTGCGAGAGAGTAAATGATGGCACGAAAAAATAATCCGTAGCACTAATTGATGAAGGTGTCAATTGAAATATGCTGAATAGATCGTCTACTTGACTAGGCATAAGTAGAGAAATTAGGAGGGTAAATGGTGCAGAGATAGGATCGGGCGGGTTATTAGTGGAGTTTCTCTCCCGTTGTCGTCATTGTTAGTTTTCCATGAATCACGCCCTTTGTGCTGATTAACACGTTGGCTAATGTTTGGACCTTTTGGCTTTTCCCTCGAACGATGATGACTTCCAGGCAATGGTGATGATCCAAATGCACATGGGTATTGGAAATGATCAGAGACCCGAATTGGTGTTGAGCATCAGTGAGTTGACGAGCCAGGTCTGGTTTATGATGATCGTAGATTAGCGTGATGGTTCCAACGGTTTCCCGGTTGTCGCTCCACTCTTGTCCGACTAGTTCATCACGGATGAGATCCCTGATGGCTTCGGATCGATTGGGATATTGTTTGTGCTCGATGTGTTTATCAAAGGCTTTGAGTAGTTGCTGTTCTAAAGAGACGCCAAAGCGGACGAGTTTGTTCATAGAGAAAATTTCCAGATAGTCCACTCAAAAAAATAATGGGAACCAAATTGTCTTATGACCTCAGGATGAAACGTAAGACCTTTAGATGCATGATCTGCCTATCTTATCGTAATTCCTCTGGGTAGGCTATTATTGACGGGTATCGCTCAAATTTCTAACGATAATAGATAAAGCGCAAAAAGGTTCAGGAGTCTTTTCTTACTTAGCATTTCATAGAGGGGTCAGACTCGACTATTTGGCTGGTCTCTATTGGTAAATAGTGAGCTTGGGTAAGGGGGTTCCAATTAAGATTCTTCCCAAAAGACTGTTCATCTTAGGAGTATGTCAGCTATTTGTGGCTGGTTACGGATTGATTAACCCAGCTTCTATGAAATCTTGGCGGGTGGCGCCAGGGGACAGGTTTGAGGAGAACACGGTTTGCAGTGCCTTCATGTCCAGTTCTGTGAGTCGGCCGCTACTCTGCCCGGAATAGACTCCTTCGCCGTCGCTCATTAAGGAATGTTCCGGTCCGCCAATTCCGTTTGCCAGAATGTGACACATTCCTAAAATGCCATGTCCGATCACATCATGGGCATAGGCCTGCGGAGTTTGATTATCTGGTTGGACCGCTCGGCTGGATTTTAAGATGCCAGGTTTCTGCCATTCATGATGGGTACATCCTTCGTTTGATACACAACCAGTGAGGGTTGGATTCGGATGTGTCATAGAGATGACTTGGAAGGCGTTGGCGGGTGGTTCTGACTCCTCAGTGATCTGAAAGGATACGGTAATCGCCCCATGCGAGGCTTGGGATACTTGCTTGAGTGTTGAGCGGATTTGGTCGCGTTTTTCATCTGACACTGTCGTGGAGACTATGATGGTAATGTGGCTCCCGCGAGGAAATCCGGTCCATCGTTGGTAGGCTGGACAGGTGTTGGCTCCCAATGGACCCGTTCCGAAAAATAAGGCTTCGATCACCTCACGGTCTTGAATCTGTAGCTGGGCTTGGGCCCAAAGCGTGGATGATCCTACAACAAGGAAGAAGCTGACAACGATCAGGCATACGATTTTTTCAAGGACTATAGCGAATCCAAATACGTTCCAAGCAGGAAGAAGCCACCTACTCCGTGCGGTATCATGTTTCAACGAGCGGAAGTTATAGCCGTTTCTTTTACCGTTTGCTTGTACGACATGGGTGGTTGCGCTGTGCACGTGATCTCAATTCGGCTTAGAGTAATACGGTTACGCTATAATTGAAGCGGTTATAGGCATTGTGGATTGTATGATTTCGCCATACTCGTAGGGGTAGTTTGATGTTACCGCATGAGTTTTTTCAATTTTAGGGTTCTTCTCGCGGAACGAGTCCCAAGCCTGCAGAATGCCAGGGCAGGAGACGTGAGCCTTTGTATGAATATCCGCCAGGTTGGAGTGGATCGTCTGCCATTAGCAGTGGCGTGTCTAGATCTAAGATTGTGATCCCACCCAATCCAAGCACGAGCGAAAAGGAACAGCCCATGGCAATCCGTGTTTCGATCATGCCGCCGATCATCAGTGGCACATTGTTGGCGCGACAGAGGGACACGATTTCAACCGTGGGGAGCAGACCGCTTTTGGTGATTTTCAGATTGATCAGATCAGCGGCTCGCTCTTTGATGATGCGGCGGGCATCTTCAATAGTGAACACTGATTCGTCTGCGGCAATCGGAATCGATGTTTGCTTGGTAAGGTCTGCCATTCCGGCAAGGTCGTGTCGGTCGACGGGTTGTTCGAAGGCTATGACCTTGGCATGAAGACTTTCCAGTTTTTGGGCAACTTGTCGTGCCTCTTCGACTGAATAGCCTTGATTGGCATCGACGATTAGTGAGATATCCTCGAATGCGTTGTCGAAAACCGAGAGTGTTTCAATATCGTCTTCAATCTTTTCTCCGACTTTCAGTTTGAAGATGCGAAATCCCTGCTGATACCAGTCACGTGCCATCGTAACGGTTTCTGATGCGGCTCGTATTGGTATGGTGACATCCGTTTCATACTCTTTAACTGCGGTCCCACCCCACAGTGCCCACAAGGGTATGCCTATTTCCCGGCACAAGGCATCCACCATCGCCGTTTCCAAGCCACAACGTACGGATGGGTGGTGAGTGAGGGATGTTTCGAGTTGAGTCGAAATTGCACGATATTCCAGAACATCTTTTCCTATGAGCTCGTTGATCATGGATCTTGCCATAGTGAGGCAACTTTCTTGGGTCTCACTTGTCAGTGCAGGGAACGGGGAAATTTCTCCATACCCATGTGTCCCCGTCGTCAGCGTGATTCTGACAAAAATGTTCTCGGCCACCGTCATTTCGCCCTTGGAGATCGTGAATGCCTCCGTAATTGAAATGTTGACGGGCCAAACCTGGATGTTCTTAATTCTGATTTTGGTAGTCTTACTCATGTTGGGTTTCATTGTTTTTGGGCAATAGCAAAGGCGGTATGAGTATCTTGACAGAGGAAGACTGGAAGCGCTACTCAAAGGTATATTATTATACTTCTAGGGCGTTTGATGCATTGATTCCTGCGGAAATCGCCCTATTATTTCTCCTGTTTTGTATGGAGGTTACGATATGAAAGTAGTTGCTCTTTTCCTTCTTGTAGGATTTACCCTGAGTGGGTGTTTCACTCTGACTCCAGGTGAAAAAGCGTACAATGCGTGTTTGGAGACTGTGCCTGAAGATATTAATCAGGCCGCAGAAGGCGAAAGTGATATGTACCAGGAACGGACCCAAACGGCTCTCATCAAAGATAGTCCCGAATCTTCTCCAGAGATTACTGCGGGTCAGCCTCGCTGTTCCTCGTCTTGTCAATCCGCGCGTGAAGAACAGCATCGAATCGTATCTGAATGTTATTTACAGTGGCAGAAGATACATCATCCAGTGTCAGCAGAGATGGAGCCGGTGCCTGACAATCAGAAATAGCTTGTTGGTTTGTCAATTGTTGTCAGTATGACTCGTGTAGCGTTGTCGACGATGTAATCGTTTGTAGTAAAAAAATCTTAATAAGGAGAAGGGATATGGCATTAACCAAGCTTTCCTCACATGAAATAGATAACAAACTCACTGAGCTTTCTGGTTGGGAGCTTCAAGATAGTAAATTGCATAGGGAATTTAAGTTCGCAGATTTTGTGGAAGCCTTTGGATTTATGTCGCATGTGGCGCTGCTTGCCGAATCTGCGGGGCATCACCCTGAATGGTTTAATGTCTACAACACGGTCAAAATTGATCTGGCCACGCATGACGTTGGCGGCATTAGTGAGGCAGATTTTGCTCTTGCTCAAAAAATTAATCGACTGTGTGGAAAGTGAAGCTCAAACACTGAGACTTCGACGCATACCTAGAAGAGAGTAAAGGGGCAGTATACTTTTTATTTATTCCGATCATTCTCCCGTTGTATGTTGACGGCTTAAGAGTAAACGCTCTTCCTGTGTGGTACCCAATTCACCCAGCAGTTCACGATATTCAATAGCTCTGAGATCTGAGACGGTCACATATGTATTACTTTGCCTATGGCTCAAATATGTCGACGAGACGGCTTCAACATCGATTGCCGTCGGCGTCTGTCGTGTGCGTCGCCAGTCTCCCTGAGCATAAACTGATGTTTCACAAAAAGAGTCAAGACGGTTCGGCAAAGTGTGATGCCATGCATTCTGGACATTCAGATGATGTGGTCATTGGTGTGGTATATGAAATTCACGAATTAGAAAAACCGAAGTTAGACATCATAGAAGAACGAGGGTATGGCTATGAGGCCAAAATGGTGAACGTGCGCACATCCCAGGGGAAGCAGATTGAAGCGATGACGTACTACGCGATGAATATTGATGCAACACTACAGCCCTCTCATTGGTACAAAGAACATGTTCTTCGAGGAGCACGAGAGCATCATCTTCCCTCAGCCTATATACAGTCTCTCGAGCGCGTGATGTCTATTCCCGATACCAATCAAGAGCGGCATATACGAGAATTGCACATTTATCGTTAACTCGTATTATGGTAAGGACTAAAAGTCGTGGTATAACAGGAAACGGTTTCGATATACTTCTGTCTTTGTTCAACGTCTTTCCTATCAAAAAGCCAAATACAAGGGCTTACTCGTCAATGCACGTGGTAAAAGTTTTGTGACTCAACGATAGCGTAACAGGAAACTTTATGTTTCACATTCAGGAGTCCACTTCGTCGAGTTTCTAGTCAGAAGGTCTTTGGCCTCTAACAAGGAGGGCAACATGGATATGGCTGGCACCGGTGACCGACGGGCAGAATGGTTTGTGCCATCATTTGGGCCAGAAAAATTTAGGATCTTCGTCGGTTTATTGTTTCTCCCCTACACCGCTATGGTCCTCTCATTTGCGGTGATTGGTTCCATGCTTTCTCAACAGGTTATATGGGATCGCGTGATTGCGATTTTGGTCATTTATTTTCTGGCATTAGGCATTGGTGGGCATGCCTTGGATGCATTGGGGAGGAAGGGGGCGAAACCGTGGGGCACGGTTTTTCCCAGACATATGCTGATCATCCTGTCGCTTGTCACAATCGGCCTCGCCTATGCCATTGGCCTCTATTACATGGTGTTTCATACCCCGTTGCTGTGGCTTATCGCCATCCCTGAGGGTTTCTTCCTGTGTGCCTATAACCTCGAATGGTTTGAGGGAAGATTTCACACTGATCGGTGGTTTGCCTTTTCCTGGGGCTTTCTTCCGGTATTAGCCGGCTATGTGTTGCAGACCAATCGTCTCTCGTTTTCCGCCATTCTCATGGCCAGTGCGATGGGGACCCTGAGTCTTGTGGAGATAAAGGCTTCTCGACCGTACAAGCAGCTGAAACGCCAATTGGCTACAGAAGATTCTTCACTCCTACGTGAGCAGATTCTACGGTGGGAAGGCATTCTTAAAAACCTTAGCCTAGGGGTCATACTGGTGGGGGCGGGGATGGTGGTCTGGCGATTGAGCGGTGTCTAGGGCATGTTCGAAATATCACTTGTTCATTTTGTGGCTGTAAAAATTGCAGAGCCATATGCCGTGAGGTCCTCCCGTCGAATGTTTTTGAAGCCATGCTCCTTAAGCAGAGGTGGGAGGTCGGAGGCCCAGCGAGTATCTTCAATCAATTGGGGAAGCCCGTAATAGATCTCTCGCCAGGAAGGAAAGAACGGAGTTCCAATATGTTGAAGTACCCAGAAATACATTCGCCAAAGCCAGACTAAGGAGGGCGGAGGGAAGGTAAAGTCATGCATCAGCAATAATCCATGTTCCTTTAACATGGGCTGTGCTCTGATCATGAGCGTTGGCAAGTCGGCATACTTCGCAAGATAGGAGGAGACAATCGCATCGTATGACGTCTGTGACTCATATTCCTCAGCTCGGCTCAAAACGAACTCTACATTCGTGATTCCAAGACGGGATACCTTTTCTCGAGCCAACGTCAAGTATTCATCGCGTAGCTCAACACCCACAACCTGGCAGTCGGGGAAACGGCGCGCAAGACTCAGCGTCAAAATTCCCGTGCCGCAAGCCAAGTCTAAGATTCGTGTAGAATTCGGGGGAATCAAACTTATAATTCGTCGTTTCCATAAATGATCAATACCAAAGGTGGCGACATTGACCATGAAATCATAAGTTCGTCCTGTTCCCGAAAAGAATCGATTGACAATTTCGATTTCCGAATCATGACTGTGAGGTGAGTTCATGTGCGCGTTGTTGGTGTCCGTTGCAACGTGAAATAAAATCGGAATTTCTACATTCCAGACAAAGTCGAGTTGAACCCATGCTTCGATCGAGGCTTGTTGAAACGTAATCCTTGGCGGTGTCGTTAGTCAATTGATTCATATTTTCTCTAGATTGAGTCAGTGGCCCTGGTCCTTGAAAGGCAGCAAGCCCGGATCCTCAACATTTCAATGATTCCGTATGTCATTTTAAGACAAAGAATGAGGGGCCGGCCGGAATTTTTACTACAATTTACTCTTCATCGATGAACTCCCCTGTGAAAGGTGACGAGTCGTCTGTGTCCCTATTCCATGAGTGCCGAGCTATTACGCACCTAGATATATCAGTCGACGCATCAAAAAAGTACTATAATACGATACGTATGAAACATTTTCAGTGGCAATCATTTTGGCAACACGATTTAGGTTTACGTGTAGGGTTTGCCTGGATTATTACGCTGTATGTGATCACCATGGCGTGTATGCTCGCCTTCACATATATCACATTTCAAAGCCAAAGGTCTGATGCGGTCATCATTGATCTTGCAGGACGACAGCGGATGCTCAATACGAGACATTTGATGCAAGTCCTGTTGGTTTCACAGGGGGGCACAGCGAATTATCGTGCAACTCGTTTACTTCTTCAGCAAACATTAGATGCTTTGACGAATGGGGGAGAGGCGGTTAGTAATCTTGATACAAAAACTCTGGCGCATTTGCCGCCGGCTCCCACTGACGCGATTAGAGAGAAGCTGGAAGAGCAAAGACAATTGATTGAGACCTTGACCAATAAGGCTGATGTGTTTTTAGAGTTAGAGCTAACTAGTCCGTCATATCAAAAAGTGTTGAATGAACTGCGCAGTCTCAATGTGACGCTCCACAACGTCACGGATGATGCGGTGAAGATGCTTGCTGCGGAGTCACGCGCCAAAGTGACGATAATGGTCGAGTGGCAGGTCGTGGTTGTGTGTCTCGTCGGGTTGCTTGGAATGTTGCTGGCCCTACAAGTATTGAGGGCGAATAAAGAAAAAGAGCGTGAGATTCTTGCGCGGCAAAGAATTCAAGAAGATTTACGTCAAAGTGAAGTCCAGACTCTTCATGCATTGCGTCAAAACGATACGCTCAAATCGGCATTGTTGTCTTCGGTTTCGCATGAACTTCGAACTCCACTTACTTCGATTAAGGCCATGGTTTCCAGGGCTTTTGACTCGTCGATCAAAGTCATGCCGAGTCCTCGAGGTGAGTATGTTCAGTCCATTCATCAAGAAATTGATCACTTATCCCGGTTGGTCGAAAATCTTTTAGATATGTCTCGAATCGAGGCTGGAATATTGAAGCCCAAACGCGACTGGGAACTTTTGGAAGACTTGATTGAGGGCGCTATTGGTGTTCTGGGGAAACATCTCGAGCAACGAGAGCTACATTTGGATTTAGAGGATGATTTGCCTCCATTGTTTGTTGACGGGATTCAAATTCAACAGATTCTTATTAATCTTTTAGAAAATGCGCTGAAATACTCGATGAGGGGTTCTGCAATTGGGTTAAAGGCGTGGCGGGTGAATGATTCTGTGGAAGTCCATGTGTCGAACGTTGGGGAGGGTATTCCCAAGGATGAGGTGTCGAAAATATTCGATCGGTTTTATCGCGTTCGTTCCAGAGGAGAGCGTCATATTCGAGGGACTGGGTTAGGGCTGGCGATTTGTAAAAGCCTCATTGAGGCTCATGGCGGAACCATTACTGTGGAGACAACTGTGAACTTACACACATGTTTTTCGTTTACGCTGCCATTGCATGCTCAGTCTCAAGACCGTGTGTCATCTTCTACCACTGAATCGGATGGGGCTCATGATGAATAAGGGGGCAAGAATTTTAGTCGTCGATGACGAGCGGGAAATTCGACGATGTTTAGAATTGAGTTTGGAGGAACGGGGCTTTACGGTGATCGCGGCCGAGAGCGGGGAGCGGGCGCTGGATCTGTTACAACAGCGACCTGCCGATGTTGCGATTATTGATTTACTCTTGCCTGGCATGGATGGCCTAGAACTTACTCAAAAAATTAGAAAGTGGTCAACGCTCCCCATCATTTTTCTTTCAGCCATTGGAGATGATAAAATAAAAGTAGAAGCCTTAGAACATGGGGCTGATGATTACGTCACGAAACCGTTTAGTACTGAGGAGGTGATCGCGAGGATTCGATCAGTGTTGCGTCGGGTTGTCGGTTCTAAGGACGTCAACCCTGTTCTCACTTTTAGTGACCTCGAAATCGATTTTGAACGTCGTGCATTACATTTGAGTGGTGAACCAATTAAGCTGACACCGATGGAATACGAACTTCTGAAATATATGGTACAAAACGCTGGGAGAGTCCTCACCCGCCGAATGTTGCTCTCTGCTGTGTGGGGTCCTGGGCACGAAGACGACACGCAAAGCCTTCGCGTTCTTGTGAGGCAGTTAAGAAATAAAATTGAAAAAACTCCTGCTAAACCCCGATTTATCTTGACTGATCTAGGTGTGGGGTATCGCTTCAATGCTGAAGCCACCTAGACCCCTTCTCTTCTGAGGGAAGCGTGATACCGTTTCTTCCCTTTGTCAGGACGGCTTCTTCTTGTCACAGTCTATAGCCTGTCGGTTTCAGTCTTTTGAGAGGACATGTGAAAGGGGCAGAGTCGAGTTATTATTGGGGTTCACCTTCATTCATTTTTTGATGCCGGTTGCGATCCTGAGGAGTGTGAATTTTATGGAAAACTTATGTATGTTCACGAAGTTTTCACTGATTTTTTATGAGAGTTGGTTATTAGGTGAATCGAATTCTTACGACCTTGAGGAGTATAATATCGTTAAGGTGAGTTGATAGCGTCACATTCTTCTGTAAATGCGACGCGTCATATAAAGGAGATATGGTCATGGTTCAGCAAAGAAAATTGCTAACAACGTTGTTAGGACTTGGTATACTGTTTCTGATTTATGGTATGGGGTTTGGACAAATGCATTCCACGCCTGTCAGTATTCATATGGAAAGTTGGGCTCCCTATTATCGTCCATTTGAGGCGACTATCCAATCGGGAACTCCTATACATTGGAATAATCCCACCGCTTCCTCTCATACGGTCCGGCATGATGGTTGTGACAAAGAAGGTCCGTGTCTTTTTGATTCCGGAGCAGTACCGCCTAACGGCAGTTTCTCTGTCCAAGGTCTTGCACCTGGCCGCTATCCCTATCATTGTGAATTGCATCCGATCATGCGGGGGCAGTTGGTTATTGCGGGCCCTGTTGAGTCGAAAGTGGGTTCGGCACAAATGCTCAACTAAGACAATGTTTCTAGTGTCACGAGACCCCGAGGAGAGTGTATGATGGTCTCTCCTGTTCTGTTGGAAGTGGTACGACCGAAGAGATGAGAGGTCGAAGTAAGTGTCAGAGAGGAATGGTAAGCTTGTCGAGTCTGTTTGACCTGGCCTTAAAACAACCGGTCCCGGAATCTCAACCGGTCCCACAGTGTGACCTTGCGTAGCAAGGGGGAATTCTTGTCCAGTCGATGCCGTTTCCCCCGGCGTGTTTCGATTTCGATCGTGTCGTCATCAAAGACCTGGATCACTTTCCAAAACTTGTTAATCGTGTATGAATAGGTTTCTCCATGCTGGGCGGGGTAGATTTCTTGCGCGCGCGGACTGGGCTGAGACGATGTTTTTGATTTCGTAAAGACGACAAAGTCACCGACATTGATTGTCATACGGGATACCCTTCGCTTAGGGATATTGAGTACTGGTCATAGATTTCTTTTACTCTCTCGTCGGCTTTTCTTATATAGATTATCACGTTGGCTGTTTTTTTTAAATTCTGGTGTTGGAACACCAGGGCATGTGGCGGCCGCATTTGCATGAATTTTTATTTCACCAACAGCACGTGGAAAAGCCTGAGCGCCTGGTTTGTTCAGGCTGTTCAGCCCACCCTGGACGCTTTAACGTTAACAGTCAGGACTGTTGGTGGGCAGTCGCGAACAGTTCGCGTGACTCATGAATTGAATGAAGATCATCATCTGAGGATTGCGTGTGGTTCGAATTGATCCTCGAGTTGAGACATTTTTTTGTTGAAGATGTGTCATTTATCAACTGGTTTTATCAACTTTTCTCTTTATAATGTAGATGATCACCCCCTTATTCATTTTTAGGATGGTTAAACGTATGCACTTCCGCTTCCAATTTCTTGCATTCGTGGCTGTTGTGTGCCTTGGTAGTTCTCCTGGGTTTGCCTCAGAACGGGTGGACGATACGAGTATTGATATTCCTGACGCTGAGATCGACTCTCGTCCCACTGTGAGGGAAGCAGAGCGTCCTGGCACTGTGGATGATGCGCGAATAACGGTAGCTATCAAGAAAAAGTTTTCGCGGGTCAGCCGCCGGCTATTTTCTGCTATCGAGGTTTCGGTCCATGAGGGGGTGGCCACGCTCAAAGGTACGGCCGAGAGCTTATGGGCACAGGAACGCGCTGGTGAATTGGCTCAGGTGATCCGAGGGGTCCGTGGTGTGATCGATCGTATCTCCGTTGGCCCAGTGGGCAAGACGAAAGATTCGACGATTCAGGAACAGCTGGAACATCAGTTTCGTGAAGATCCTGTGGTTGAGTTGAAAAATCTTGACATCTCGGTAAAGCGAGGGGTCGTCACCCTAAAAGGTCAGTTACAATCGTGGCAGGAGAAGCAGTCAGCCCTGAGTGTCGCGAAAATGGTGAGAGGTGTTCAGGCTGTTCGAGATGCGCTGACCGTTCATTTGGTTGAAGGGAGAACGGACTCCGTCATTCGGAAAGAAATTGTGCGTCGATATCAATTTGATGTATGGGTTGAAAGACCTGAATTAGTGAAGGTGAGCGTTCAGGATGGTGTAGTGACGTTGAGTGGTCGTGTGCGAAGCGTGTATGAAAAACATCGGATCGCAGAGCTTTCTCGGGTGTCAGGTGTTCGGGACGTGCAGATCAATGGAGTTGAAGTCATGCGAGGGACTGATGACCCCATGATTCGTTCCCATCGTCCCACCCCAACGGATGAGGGTATCACTGATGCCATTCATCGTGTCTTGGCCTATGACCCTCGTCTGGCCTTGTTCGACATTCGCGTTTCGGTCAAACACGGAATTGTGACCCTCAAGGGAACGGTGCCGTTTCTGTCCATCAAACGGGAAGCGGAAGAGGATGTGCAGCATACCGTTGGGGTTCGTGCCGTGAAGAATCAACTCACGGTTCAAACCAGTTCCTCCATGACTGATCAAGTCATCCGTACTCGTATTCAGAATGCTTTTAAGCATGATCCGGTTCTGGCAAGGTTTCCGCTGTCGGTGGCTGTCCGGAAGGGAACGGCTCTCCTGACTGGAACCGTGGATTCGATTTACGAACGTCATCGGGCTGAAAATGTGTCATCACGTATCCGGGGCGTACATGCTTTGCAGAATAAAATCGAATTTGCGACTCGAGAAGAAGAAAAAACGGATGGAGACATCCAACTAGATATTGAAAATCAAGTGTGGTGGAATCCCTATCTCTCAGAGCAAGATATCGTGGCAACGGTGAAGGATGGAACGGCCATCTTGAATGGCTCAGTCGAACATGCTCCGCAACGGGTGATTGCCGAACAGCAAGCGTTTGAAGCCGGAGCCTCGGCAGTTGAAAATCGATTGCAAATCAAAAAACGGGCCTCTACCCCAGACTCGTAAATTAGGCGAATGATTGACAGGCGATGAGGCGAACGGTTTCAAGTTTCTGTAATATGTTTTGACCCGTCGTTTGGTTACTCTATCCTGCTGATCGTGACTCCCCGCTGGTTATATCTCGATAAGCGACAAGGCTGAGTTCACATTTCTGTTAGCCAACTTATAACCCCAAGACATATTCTTCAAGTGCCTGATTCTGAGAGCTTTCTTTACAGCGAACCTCGCAAATGATCTTGTTGACTAGGTTGCCACAGAGGCGTAGACTTTAACCCGTTCACAGATTTCCGCCAGGGTTTAACCATGGGGTGACTGACGTGAACAGACAAGATCGATCACATGACTTCCTTAGAAAGCCCGACAGGTTTCTGTGCCTGGAGGGCTTTTGTGTTTTGTTCACAAGGTGAGAGAAGAAGCCCAGACCAGCCAGGAAGGTTGGGAAATATTCCCTTCCTCATCGGCAGTACAGGGGCGTTCTCTTTTTACTGAGGGTACCTACAAAGGAGGTGCTGTCATGATCAAAACAGGTTTCTTGTGGCGAACCATTTTTGCTGGCATCGTGTTGATCGCGTATGTGGGTTGTTCCTCAGGAACAAAAGAAGCAGGTGGCGAGGCCTGTGTTGACCCAAAAGTGGTTGCAGGTTATGTTCACGCGATCATTGAAGCAGACCGGACCCTCTATGCTTCCCTCGTGGTGGAAAGAATGAAGCATCATGGAAAAGACCTGGTGGCAGAAGACTGGGCTGAGAAGGACAAGCTTCCCCTTCCAGCTCAAATGCTTCAGTTTGCAGGGCTGGAGGTGGAAAGGAAGGGAGCTGGCCTGAAATACCGTCTAGCGAGTTTGTGGCCTATTGATAAAACCAATGGGCCGGTCAACGATATTGAACGAACAGGATTGCAGGCGGTGTCGGATGATCCAAGTACAGTGCAGACGAGTACGATCAATCAGCCAACCGGTCCCCTCTTTAAAGCGATCTATGCGGATAGAGCAGTCTCTGAAACCTGCGTAACCTGTTATAATGAACACTCGCTCAGTCCGAGGAGTAACTACAAGCTCAATGATGTCATGGGGGGCATCATTATTGAATTCCCTCTGAAATCATCGTAGGTCTTTGCCTGCGTTGAGCTTTAACAAACATTATCAAGATTGGCATCGTTGCATAATTCACAAACGTAGCCGGTTATGTGGGCTCGTGCGTAGGCTTATACATTGGACAAGCCCTTCCTGAGCCGTCCGGTTAGGCACAACGAAGCCGAAGAGGTCAGAAACCTTGCCCCATGCCTGCGGCCTCATATCGTCTTTATGAATAGTCGCGGAATAGTTCAGTATTGAACCAGTCTTCTGAATTATCTCTCAAATCCTTTGTTACATAATAATGATCTCTGCACTTGTTTTTACTTGTTCGTATGTACTTTTTATGACGGAAAGCAGCGAGCAAAGGCGTTGAGAAACTTGCTGGGACCTTTGATGCGGATCTTTCGTCTGAGTAATGCCCCGAAGATATTTTTCTTTTTCACGAGAAATTCCAGTCGCGTTTTTTAGCTGTCACCCAATTGCCAAGCCCATAACATACTCTTCAAGCGTCTGCTTCTGAGAGATTTCTTTTTTGACCAGAGCGTCCATCTCTTGCTGAATCGTTTCAAGTTCCGTTTCTTGCGCGTGGAGTTTTTTGACATATCGCGTGTATAGCTGACTTTGTCGGGAGAGGCGGTTCATGTTGTCCCGAATTCGTTTTTGGTCTTTGGCAATGTTCGTGATTCGAGACTCGTGTTGTTGGCGGGCGTCTTGTGTGTGCGAGAGTTGCTGACGTAGTTCGACAACACGTTCAAGTGCGGTCTTCACATCGGCGCTTACCTGTTGAGCCTTTAGATAGACGCCGATGATGTCGTGTCCAGAAGTGATGAGGCTCACAGTTTCTTCAAGTGATTTCCCCTCCTGAATGGTTAACGATTCTGTTTTTCCAGTATCAACGGTCATGGCAAATCGATACATGTTTCGTGTTTGCTCGACTGGCGTGAGGGTGTTGACGAGTTTCCAGTCAGAGCGGTAGGGGTGTTCGACGAGCACAGTTTTTTGTTTCTGACTACGATTGATAATAGTGTACGTCGTAGTATTGAGTGCTTTTCGTGTGGCGATGAGCACGCCTTTTCGGAGTTTTGCGGAGACGAGTTCTTGTGCGAGTGGAATCGGTTTTCGATGGACTTCGGTGGTCAGATCCAAGGCATAGCTGATGAGTCGATCTTGTCCGGGAGCTAAATCTTTCATTTGTGCATCTCCGGCATAGGCATTGTCATCAAATACGGTGATGGGTCCTTGCATGAGGGACAGGTCAGTGATGTTTTTGAGTCTGAATGCCTGTAGCGGATGTTTGGCGTGAGTGGTCGAATTATAGAGTGACAGTTTTTCTCCGGTGACAGCTTGATTGAGGATGGGCAGCATGGCGGATCCATGTCGTGGAATACTCACTGGTGCTTGAATCACGTAGCTGAATAGTTCGCCGGTTTCCTGTCCTTGGGCGGCGGCCTGAACGCCTTGCCGAAGATTCCAGTCCGCCCCCATTCGTGATTCTGCTGGTGCGGGAGCAGCAAGGCCCATCATGGTTTCTTGGTCTTCTTGGCGCAGGGCTTGGTTGTCGTTAAATCGTTTGGCTTTTGTGCGACTTTTACGTGAACCGATCCGACTTTCTTCTTTTATTTCAGTTTCCATGGAAAGATTGTCTCCATGTGTTTGAGGTCTTAAAGCCGCATGCAATTCTGATCTAACGAACGGGCGGGGTGCGTAGAGTGGTTGATAGAGATCCATCATGAATGAGATGGGTCGTCCTGAGACTAACGAGAGCTGCACCTGATCCCAATCGTGATCCGTGGTGTTATCGATAATTCCCCATCCTTGCAGGAATGGTTCATCATCATCCTGAAGAATTAATCGATACGACGTTTTCCAGACTGGCGTTTCTCTGAGATAGGCCATTCGTACTCGCCGTTCATCCTCTCCTTCGAATGTGATGGCGATTGTTTTTTTCTGCCGGTCGTGACTCTGGGATAAGACGCCCAAGACTTGTTGCAGTTCTTTGTTGAGGGCGTGATTCACGATCTCAATGTCCTGGATGAGGGGAAGCGGTATGGACCGCAACCTTCCGCTCGCCAGAATATTCAGGTATTCCACTTCAATGTGCTGCGAACCCGTTCCGGTCTCTTTCCATTCATTTTTTTTCTCGACCCCGACGATCGTTCCAGTAATCGGCGTTGGGGTCGTGAGATGAATGGGTTCTCCTCGTAATTGAATGAGGAGTTGTCCCAAGGTTGGATGATTGGAAAGATCGAGACTAAACGAACTCAGTGTTTTCGCCAGCGGGTCTTGAGATTGATATTGAATGGATGAAATGGTCCCGCCGTCAAAATCCTGAACAACCAGACTTTTTAGCAGATCGTTAATATCGTTGACTTGAACGGGAAGTTGAATGTCCGTTTGATTCTGGACGGTTCCATCATGTTGAAAATACCCTACGCCGCTTGTATAGAGAACGACTTTCGAAATTGGGAGTTGATCTGCTTCAGTCAGGCTTGTCTTCTGAGCGGCTGTCACGGCTGGTAGAAGCAGCACGGCTAAACATAAAAACCAGAACGTGCGATAGGGCATGGTGTTCTCCATCAAGTGAATGCATAGAGCAGCTAGTCTATGCCTATGAAATGTCTAGAACTTGACTGATTTTACCATGCACAAATGACACGTATAGGGGGACGCTTCGAGATGGTTAAAAAGAGAGGATCGATACGTTATTCACACTAGATTTTTATGAAGTAAGCAGATTCTGTTGAACCTGAACTATTTCGTCTATCCCTTCACGCCTAATTCCTTCTTGATCAGATCAAGTGCGGTCAGAGCTGTTTCGATTTGGGCAGACGTATGTTCTGAGGTCACGGTGAGCCGAAGACGACTTGTGCCTTTCGGAACAGTAGGCGGTCGAATGGCGGGAATGTAGATTCCGTGTTCTAGCAATCTTGTGCTCATCGATACTGCGAGTTGAGGATCACTCAGGATAATGGGAAGGATGGGGCTTTGGGTGTTAGTGAGTTGAAAGCCCATGGCCTTAAGCCCTTGATAGAGTTGATCGCGATTTTGCCAGAGCCGTGTTCGACGGTCTGGGTCAGATTGGATAATGTTGATGGCCGCTTGGGCTGCTGCGGCCATAGAAGACGGAGGTGCGGTCGTATAGATGAATGAGCGGCTTGTATTAATAAGGTAATCAATCAATGAGCGAGAACCAACCACGTATCCGCCGATTGTGCCCAAGGCTTTGCTGAGAGTCCCCATTTGAATGAGCACATTGGGATCTATCTCAAAATGTTCGACAATGCCACGTCCATGTTTTCCCATGATTCCCGTGCCATGCGCGTCATCAACTAACAAGGTAGCTTGAAAGTCACTGGCCAGGTTTACGATTTCTGGAAGCGGTGGGATGTCTCCATCCATGCTGAAAACCCCTTCCGTGATAATCAACGTTTTCTGTGCTCCAGATCGTTTTTCGAGGAGTTGTTTGAGATGTGTCGTATCATTGTGATGAAAGACTCGAAGGGTGGCTTGGCTGATTCGACACCCATCGATGAGGCTGGCATGGCAAAGACGGTCAGCAAGAATAAGGTCTTGTGATCCGACTAATGTGGGAATAATCCCTGTGTTGGCACTGTATCCGGTACCAAAGGTCAGGGCGGCTTCTGTCGCTTTAAAGTGAGCGAGAGCGGTTTCCAGTCCGTGATGTGGGGTTTGTGTGCCTGAAATCAGGCGTGAAGCTCCTGATCCCACTCCATAGTGTTGTATGGTCTGGATCGCGGCTTCTTTGACTTCAGGGTGATTGGCCAGGCCTAAGTAGTTATTGGAGGCCAGTTGGATAACAGGTTTTCCGTCGATCGTGATGGTGGGGGCAGTCGCAGAGTTGACGGTTTTGAGCTGGCGTCGTAGGTGTTTTCGCGTGAATTCGTCAAGTTCGTCTTCAAACATTATGGGTAGACGATCGGCTGGAGAGGCATGGATGAATTACCTGAAACAGTTGGTTGGATGGCTATTCCATGTTAGAATGGTTGTTGACTTGTCAAATAGAGGAAGAATATCATGCCATATTCATCAAATACTTAACAAAGTCTATTAAACTCATGATTAAATCCTGAGTATTTTTCTACGCAGTAGACCTTACATTAAACACACACGCAGGCTCCGACGTGAGGGAGTCCATAACAAGAGGGTGAGTCATCATGCAACTGACAGGTGCTGAAATTTTTCTTGAGTCATTGAAACGCGAAGGCGTGAAAACCATTTTTGCCTTACCAGGCGGTGTGGTCCTCAAGATTTTCGATGTGCTGCACCAACAAAAAGATATTGAAGTGATTCTCACTCGTCATGAGCAAGGAGCCGGGTTTATGGCCGTCGGGTCTGCAAAGGCGACGGGGAAGCCTGGCGTTGCGCTGATTACTTCCGGTCCTGGGATGACGAATGTAATTACTGCTCTTGCTGATGCCTATATGGATTCTGTTCCTATCGTCGTGTTTTCTGGCCAAGTGCCGACTGCGCTGATTGGGAATGATGCCTTTCAGGAAGCTGACAATATTGGTCTGAGTCGTCCATGTACCAAGTATAATTTCTTGGTGAAGGATGTCAATGATTTAGCGGTGACCATTAAGGAAGCATTTTATATTGCGTCGACCGGTCGCCCTGGCCCTGTCTTGGTTGATATCCCTAAAGATATTTCCATGGACAAAGCGGACTTTAAGTATCCTGACTCTGTCGCGATTCGGGGCTATAGTCCCACCTATGAGGGCAGTCGGTGGAAAATTAAGCAAGCGGCTGAAGCGATCACAAAGGCTAAGCGTCCCATCTTGTATGTTGGTGGAGGCGTGGTGTTTTCAGGTGCCTCCAAAGAGTTGCTCGAATTGGCCGAGATGACTCAGATTCCTGTCGATATGACATTGATGGCATTGGGCGGGTTTCCTGGAAACCATCCGCTCTCCCTCGGCATGTTGGGTATGCACGGAACCTATGTCGCCAATATGGCCATGCACTATTCAGATTTGGTGATTGCTGTTGGTGCTCGATTTGATGACCGTGTGACTGGAAAGGTTTCCGAGTTTTGTCCTCAAGCCAAAGTCATTCATATTGATATCGATCCAACCTCCATTCGGAAGAATGTTCACGTTGATATTCCTATTGTAGGCGACTGTAAACGAGTCTTGGAGGAACTGAATACGATTCTTCGAGCGACGGTCAATGGCAATCAACGAGATCTCCGGAAACCTTGGTGGGATCAACTCCAGAAATGGAAAACTGAGCATCCCTTACACTACGACCAGGATCTGGAAGGCCAGATAAAACCGCAGTATCTGATTGAACGGTTGTACAAGCTGACGGAAGGGCGTGATCCAATTGTTTCGACAGACGTTGGGCAACACCAAATGTGGACAGCTCAGTTCTTTAAATTACCCAGTCCGCGGACGTGGTTGACATCAGGGGGGCTCGGGACCATGGGGTTTGGATTCCCCGCCGCTATGGGAGCTCAAGCTGCGTTTAGAAATCGCTTAGTACTCTGCGTCGCCGGAGATGGTAGTTTTCAAATGAACACGCAAGAACTGGCGACCGCTGTGATTGAGAAATTGCCTGTGAAAATCTTTGTCATCAATAATCGATTTCATGGGATGGTTCGTCAATGGCAGGATCTGTTTTATGAAGGTCGTTATGCCTCCAGTTATCTTGACCAACATCCTGATTTTGTGAAGTTAGCCGAAGCCTACGGCGCCGCAGGTGTACGAATCGAAAAAGTCAGTGAGGTGGATGCTGGGATTCAAGAAGCCTTATCCATTGATCGACCGGTCGTGATCGATGTTCCGGTGTATCAATATGAGAATTGTTATCCGATGATTCCGGCTGGCGGAAGTAATCATGAAATGCTGTTGGCTGACCCGCCGGATTTGAAGAAACCTCAACCGACTGGCAAGAAAAAAACTCAGCAAGGCAAAGATCCAATCTTAACGGCCTAAAGCCGTGCCTCGAGTCATCTTGGCAAAGAACGTCGACTTTCCTGACGATTCTTTTTGATTTAAGCCATGCAAAGCTGATGATATCCCTCACACTTTAGAAACACGATCATAGGTTTATTCGCATATGGAACATATCATCTCTCTCACGATAGAAAATAAATTTGGTGCGCTGTCTCGTGTTGCCGGGTTATTCAGTGGACGTGGTTTTAATATCGAAAGTCTTTCGGTTGCGCCGACTCTTGATCCGTCCATCTCGATGATGACCATTGTGACAACTGGGGAAGAGCGAATTATTGAGCAAATTTTAAAGCAATTAAATAAAGTCATTGACGTCATCAAGGTTGTTGATATTAGTGAAAGTGAATATGTTGAACGAGAGACAGCCCTCATAAAAGTGCATACCCGTCCAGAAGATCGTGCCGAGGCTCTTCGCATTGCCGATATTTTTCGAGCTAATGTTGTTGATTCCTCGCCGATGTCTTACACCATTGAAGTGACTGGCGATGTCCGAAAAGTCCAAGCGATTATTAATCTCCTTCAACCGCTCGGCATTAAAGAACTGGTTCGAACGGGCAGGGTCGCTATTGGACGAGAGCCGACTCGCACCGCGAGTGCTCAATCCCGGCCACTTGCCAAAGTGAACTGACACGTAGCATTTCAACGATCTCCGGCCTGATTATTTTCGGAGAATATGGCCCAACCCTCTTGTATGTTTTAGGAGTCCGTTATGAATATTTTCTATGAGAAAGATGCAAATCAACAAGACATTTCAAAGAAAAAAGTGACGATTGTCGGCTTTGGCAGCCAGGGGCATGCCCATGCTTTGAATTTACACGAAAGCGGGGTCAATGTTGTCGTGGGTGTGCGACCAGGCTCGTCTTGGCGAAAGGCTGAAGCGGCTGGCTTGAAAGTGATGCCGACGGCTGATGCCGTGAAAGATGCGGACGTGGTAATGATCTTGGCCCCGGATGAATCTCAAGCGGCGATCTACGAAAAGGATATTGCTCCGAATTTGAAAGATGGGGCGTATCTGGCTTTTGGCCATGGATTTAATATTCATTTTGGTCAAATTCAACCAACAGAAAAAACCAACGTGTTTATGGTCGCGCCGAAAGGGCCAGGACATCTTGTTCGTTCAGAATACTCTAACGGTAGCGGAGTGCCTTGTCTCTTGGCCGTCCATCAAGATCCCAGTGGCGACACGACAAAAGTTGGGTTGGCATATGCGAGTGCCATAGGTGGGGCTCGAGCCGGTGTGATTCAAACGAATTTTCGAGAAGAAACCGAAACGGACTTGTTTGGTGAACAAGCGGTATTATGCGGTGGACTTACGTCTTTGATTCAAGCTGGCTACGAAACACTCGTCGAAGCGGGCTACTCTCCGGAAATGGCCTATTTTGAATGTTTGCATGAAGTGAAATTGATCGTCGACCTGATTTATCAGGGCGGCATTGCGAATATGCGGTACTCGATTAGCACCACGGCCAAATATGGCGATGTCACGAGAGGGCCGCGAGTTGTGACGGCTGAAACTAAAAAGACCATGAAGCGGATTTTGTCTGAAATTCAAAGCGGACGGTTTGCACGAGAGTGGGTGTTAGAAAATCAGGCGAATCGACCTGTCTACAATGCGCTTTTGAGGAAGGGCGAAGACCATCCCATTGAAGAAGTCGGACAAAAACTTCGAGGAATGATGCCTTGGCTGCAAAAAGATAAACTTGTTGACCAAAGTAAAAATTGATCGGTCTTGTGTGACCTCTCTGTGAAGGTGGGAGATACAATCATTGGCTGATCGTGCTGGGGGAATACCGATTGCTCGCGAAGGGGTTCCCTTTGTTTTAGGGGCCGGAGCGCCGGCCGTGGCGGCAGGTGTCGTGGGTTGGATGGGACCTGCCTTGGCATTGGGAGCACTTGCGAGCTATTGCGCTTGGTTTTTTCGTAATCCGGCTCGTGTCATTCCACCAGGCGATGAGCTGATCGTGTCTCCAGGAGATGGGTTGGTCGTGGCGGTTGAGCGAGAATATGAGTCACGATTTCTGAAAGCTCAAAGTATCAGGATAAGTATTTTTCTCAATATATTTAATGTCCACATCAATCGAGTGCCCTGTGAGGGGGTCCTCTGTGATGTGGCCTATCAGCCTGGCCAGTTTATCCCGGCCAGTAAGCCTGATGCGACGATACGAAATGAGCAAAATGCGTTGATGATTCAACGGTCTGATGGCAAGAAGGTCCTGTGCGTTCAAGTCGCTGGCCTAATTGCCCGGCGAATTGTCTGTTGGGCGACCCCGGGTGAACGTGTGGCCAAGGGTGACCGGTTTGGGTTGATTCGATTTGGTTCACGGATGGATTTATATTTACCTGAAGAAAGTCAGGTTATTGTCAAAACAGGCGATCGAGTGAAAGGCGGGTCGTCAATCCTAGCGGAATTAGCCTAGCGTACTGATAGTTGCATATAAAGAGGACACCACTTCTCTCAGACCATTATTTTGGTAAAATACGTGAGTCACAACAAGACCATGACAAAATTTTTAAAGAAGACACAAGCATGCGTGGATCATTTATAAAAGAACCTAAACGGCGACGGGGGGTGTATCTCATCCCTAATCTTCTCACAACCGGTAACCTGTTTAGCGGATTGGCGTCGATCCTCTTTGTCTTTGACGGGAACTTTCAGGCGGCGGCTATCGCGATTTTTGTTGCGATTGTGTTTGACACCTTAGATGGCACTTCTGCCCGTCTCATGAAGAGTACCAGCCAATTTGGGTTGCAGTACGATTCCTTGGGTGATTTGATTTCGTTTGGTGTGGCTCCGGGGCTCGTGATCTATGCCTGGGCGTTGAACACTCCGACTATGCTGGGAGCGGCCGTCATGTTTGCCTTTGTGGCGTGTGGTGCGTTACGGCTTGCACGGTACAACGTATCAGCGGCATCAAATGATAGTAAGGCGTTTACGGGACTGCCCATTCCAGGAGCTGCTGGTGTCATTGCATCTCTTGTGATCTTTGATCATCATGTTCTTCCCTTAGGCGATGCCATCCGGCCAATTTTCGG
Source organism: Candidatus Nitrospira salsa (assembly GCF_965152625.1). Classification (NCBI taxonomy): domain Bacteria; kingdom Pseudomonadati; phylum Nitrospirota; class Nitrospiria; order Nitrospirales; family Nitrospiraceae; genus Nitrospira; species Candidatus Nitrospira salsa. The sequence goes on along the minus strand of NZ_CBCUCO010000005.1, from coordinate 214,064 downwards.
GTTGGTTTTGAGCTTGGTGTTATCATTTTTGATGGTGAGCACGATCAATTATCGAAGTGTCAAAGATCTCAAGTTTCGTGAAAGTCATCATTTCAATTATTTGGTGTATGCGATTCTTGTGTTAATGGCGGTCTTAGCTTATCCGCAGCTCATGTTATTAGTGCTCTTCGGAACTTATGCGCTTTCAGGTTTGGTTGATCAAGGTTATCAAGCACTTTCGAAAACATTTCGTCGACAGAAGAACTCGACTGGAGTCAAGGACACTCTGAAGGAATCCAAGGAAACGTAAAGTGAGTCTGAAATTCTGTACATTCTTAAGGTCTCAGGTCGTGTTGATGTCTGTGAGTCAATGTCTTTTTCTTCTAGGAAAAGTGTAGTGTAAGTTCGATCGGGTGCCTGGGTGAAATAACTAGCCTTCGTCCCGATCGGGAGGAAGGCTTTTTTTCATACCTACATTGAGCGATTTTTGTGGATGAGATGTTCTAGGACCTCGTGATGCCAGGGGTTTTAAAAAATGCAGGCAGACTCTTTGGTCTGTCGAGGCTTTTTAAAATTGCTGGCGCGCAAGGGATTGGTGCAGGTCGCCATATACAATTGCTCAATGTAGGTAAAATAGGAGGTATGGGTTATGGCACGGTTGATCAGGATCTTTGATACGACATTGCGGGATGGAGAGCAATCTCCTGGCGCGAGTATGAATATTGAGGAAAAGGTCCTGGTGGCAAAACAACTTGCCCGGCTCAATGTCGACATTATTGAAGCTGGATTTGCCTTTAGTTCTCCAGGTGATTTTGAAGCCATTACGAGGATTGGTCAAGAAGTTGAAGGCCCCGTGATTTGCAGCTTGGCACGGGCAAAACCAGAAGATATTGATCGAGCCTGGGAAGCCCTCAAGGGTACACCCAAGCGCCGGATCCATACGTTTCTGTCGACGTCGGATATTCATCTCAAACATCAATTTCGCATGACGCGTGATGAAGCCAGAATACGAGCGGTCGAAATGGTTCAACATGCCAGAAGTTATGTCGATGATGTTGAGTTTTCCCCAATGGATGCCACACGATCTGACCTTTCGTACTTATGTGAAGTGGTCGAAGCTGTGATTGAGGCGGGGGCTGGGACCGTGAATATTCCCGATACCGTGGGCTATACCACTCCGCAGGAATTCGGCAATATTATTCGAACGCTTCGAGAGCGTGTTCGCAATAGCGACAAGGCGATTATCTCCGTTCATTGCCATAATGATTTGGGGTTGGCTGTCGGGAATTCTATGGCAGCGATTTATGCCGGAGCTGGACAAGTGGAATGTACGATTAATGGCATTGGTGAGCGGGCTGGGAATGCGTCGCTCGAAGAAATTGCCATGGGATTGAGAACCCGAAAAGATTTTTATGATGCTGACACGCAAATCTTGACTGAAGAAATTTCAAAGAGTAGTCGTCTGGTGAGCAAAATTACCGGAATGGTCGTGCAGCCGAATAAGGCTATCGTGGGAGCCAATGCTTTTGCCCATACGTCCGGCATCCATCAAGACGGTCTTCTCAAGGAAAAGAATACGTACGAAATCATGCAGCCGGAATCAATTGGATTAACCCACAGTCGTTTGGTGATGGGAAAATTATCCGGGCGACATGCGTTTCGAGAGGAACTGCAGAAGTTGGGCTATACACTTTCTGATCAAGAGGTGAATGAAGCCTTTGATCGTTTTAAGCGCTTAGCGGACCAAAAGAAGGAATTATTTGAGGAAGATCTTGAGGCGATCGTCTCGGAAGCGGCCATTCGTGTTCCAGAACGGTATGTCCTGAAAGGGCTATCGGTCAAGAGCGGAGTGGGACAAGAACCAACGGCAATGGTGGAACTTGAAGTCGACGGAAACATTGTTCAACAATCAGGCACGGGCGATGGTCCGGTTGATGCCGTGTATCGAGTCATTGCCAGCTTGACCGAAACAAAGAGTCAATTAAAAGCCTACATTGTGAAAGCCATTACTGGTGGAACCGATGCGCAAGGTGAAGTGTCTGTTCGCGTTGAAGAAAATGGGGAACTAGTGACGGGACACGGGTCCAATACGGATATTATTGTGGCATCGGCGTATGCCTACTTGAATGCGCTCAATAAGTTGATGTCGCTGATGGAACGACATGCGCGTGCTGAACAAAAGGTTCCGCTGTGTTAATACTATTTATGGATTTATTGGGTTGAGGCGAGGACAATGAAGAAAAAAATTGCGGTGTTTTCAGGTGATGGAATTGGACAAGAAATTGTTCCAGAAGCCGTCAGAGTCTTAGATGCGATTGGGGCACGTTTTGGTCATGCGTTTGCGTGTGAGTATGCGCAGGTGGGTGGAGCTGCCATAGATTCGGCAGGGATTCCTTTGCCGCCAGAATCCTTGGCGTTAGCCAAAGAGAGTGATGCCGTGTTGTTGGGTGCGGTGGGAGGACCAAGGTGGGAAGGCTTAGACTACGAGCGTCGTCCGGAGCGGGCCTTGTTGGGGCTTCGAGAACAGCTTGGGCTTTTTGCCAATTTACGTCCGGCGAAAATTTATTCGGCATTGATTCAAGCCTCAACGCTCAAGCCTGAAGTGATTGACGGCATTGATGTGCTGGTTGTCAGGGAGCTGACGGGAGGAATTTATTTCGGAAAACCAAAGGGGATCGAAACAACTCCAACGGGTCATCGAGGCGTGAATACCGAGGTCTATACCACGGAAGAAATTACGCGGATTGCTCACGTGGCGTTTAAAGCGGCTCAGAAACGCCGCCGTCTCGTCACCTCTATTGATAAAGCCAATGTACTTGAATCCTCTGAACTCTGGCGGCGAGTCGTGATCGAGGTGCATAAAAGTTACCCTGATGTGGAACTCCGCCACATGTACGTTGACAATTGTGCGATGCAGCTTGTGCGAAATCCGAAGCAGTTTGATGTGATCGTCACCACGAATCTGTTTGGTGATATTCTCAGTGATGAAGCGGCGATGCTCACTGGGTCCATTGGCATGCTGCCCTCAGCGAGTATTGGCTCGAGCGTGGGCATGTTCGAACCGATACACGGCAGCGCTCCCGATATTGCCGGGAAGAATATGGCGAACCCTATTGGAACGATTGCATCGGTGGCCATGATGTTGAATTATTCCTTTGATCTTTCCAAAGAGGCGGAACTGATTGAACAGGCGATTCAGATAACGCTCGATCAAGGCTTTCGCACGAAAGATATTGAAGGTGCGGGCACAACGCTTTTGGGAACGAAGGAAATGGGCGAGACCATTCTTCAGAACTTAGGGCGGTTATAAGATGATTGATTCTATACAATCTGGACACATTGGAACGATTGCTGGGATTGGTGAACCAGGTGGAGCAGGTGACGGAGGCGCATCGACCAAGGCGTCCGTGAATGAACCGAAAAATGTGGCCTTTGATCATCTGGGTAATCTCTATGTGATTGATTCTGAAAATCATGTGATTCGGAAAATTGATGGCAAGAACGGTCTCATTTCGACGATTGCAGGAGATGTGAGTGAATGTCAGCAAACGACTGTTGTCCCGGAGGCTGTCGCAACCGAGACATCGGCTGAACCTGAAGATTTGTTGGCTGATTTAGCTGATAACCCGGCTGGTGCGTATGAGCATACTCCCGATCTCAGCGGGACAGTTCGATATTGGGGAGGAAAAGCGCCAACAGAAACGCGTTTTGATGGCGATGGAGGACCAGCGCCAAAGGCCAAGCTGAACTTTCCTTCAGGAATTGCTATTGATGGGACTGGGGTTTTGTATATTGCGGACACCCTGAACCATCGTATTCGAAAAATTGATCCACTGACAGGGAAGATCCAGACCATTGCGGGAACCGGGAGGGCCAAATGGACGGGCGATGACGGACCTTCTCAAGCCGCCACCTTGAACGAGCCGGTGGCATTGGTGATTGATGGAAAAGGCAGACTGTTTGTTGCCGATCAGAGCAATAACCGTATCCGTATGATTGATACGACAACTGGGGTGATTACTACCGTGGCCGGTATGGGTGAGGCCATCTATAACGGTGATGACATGCCTGCGATTGAAGCCGGTCTTTCCGGGCCAAGCGGGTTAGCCTTAGATGCAGACGGAAATTTATTAATCGCCGATACATTTAACAATCGAATTCGTAAGGTGAACTTGGAGTCAGGAAGCATTGAAACCGTTTTGGGGAATGGACAGGCCTTTAGTTATCAGCCTGGTGCCAACGAGGGAGAACTATCCGTGGCCAGACCCTATGGCATTGCCTTTGATCAGAATGGACATTTATTAATTACGGATTCTGATAACCACTTGCTCAGAAAGTGGGACCCTGTTGAAAACACGATGACGGTCGTGGCTGGGGCGGGAGTAGCTCAATTTTCGGGTGATGGCGATCTTCCTCAAAAAAGTAGCCTCAATTTCCCTTTTGGTGTTGCGGTTGATCAGAACGGGAATATTGCTATCGCGGATACCTTTAATCATCGTATTCGTATGATTGTCGTGTAAGGATGATCCACAGAATATTTTCATGAGGGTTCAACGGTTTTCTTTTTCCCATAATGTGGGTTGTGTGTGAAGGTTGGAGCCATCGTTGACGACAACCATGGTAATTATTCCTTCAGTCTTTCCTCTGATTGATTCGTTTTTGAATGATGAAAGTGGGACAACATACTACAATTAAAATAGATTTTTTGGTTTCCTGCGTCGTGTGCGAGGCGTAGTTATGTCACTCAATTGCTAGAAAGATAAATGGTTTATGAAGAAAAAGTCAGCCTATAACGTCGCGGTTGTTGGAGCCACTGGTGCGGTGGGCACCGAAATGCTGCGCATTCTTGAAGAGCGGAAGTTTCCCGTTGATCAGGTCCTTCCCCTGGCTTCAGCACGTTCTGCCGGTGAAACCGTCTCGTTTAATGGTGAAGACCTCACGGTCAAACTTTTAGAAAAAGATTCATTCACAGGAATTGATATTGCCCTCTTTTCTGCCGGCGCTGACACGAGCAAAGAATTTGCGCCTCTCGCCGTTGATGCCGGAGCGATCGTGGTGGATAATAGTTCTGCCTGGCGTATGGACCCGCAAGTTCCTTTGGTGGTTCCGGAAGTTAATGCCCATGCGCTTGAGTGGCATAATGGAATCATCGCTAATCCGAATTGTTCGACGATTCAAATGGTGATGGCGTTACAGCCGTTACATAAAGCGGTGTGCATTAAAAGGGTGGTCGTGACGACCTTTCAGTCCGTTTCGGGTACGGGCAAAGATGCCATGGAAGAACTGGCTGACCAATCTCGCAAACTCATGAGTTTGCAGGAATCCAAGTCAACGGTTTATCCCCATCATATTGCCTTTAATTGTCTTCCCCATATTGATGAGTTTTTGCCGTCTGGTTATACCAAAGAAGAAATGAAAATGGTCAATGAGACACAAAAGATTATGGAAGATGCGATGATCCAAGTGACCGCGACCACGGTGCGGGTACCGGTATTTGTCAGTCACGCTGAATCGATCAACATTGAAACTAAAGGGCGCTTAACGGCCAATGAGGCTCGGGCCATACTTTCTGAAGCCCCAGGCGTTCAAGTTTATGACGATCCTTCACATCAGATCTATCCACTTCAAAAAGATGTCGCAGGAACCGATGCGGTCTATGTGGGGCGTGTGCGAGAAGATGAGTCGATCGCCAATGGATTGAATTTATGGGTGGTCGCGGACAATCTTCGAAAAGGTGCTGCGTTGAATGCCGTGCAAATTGCCGAGGAACTCATTCGGTGAGAGAAGCGTATGGATTTCAGTGGACTAGGAAAACTGTTGGTGCTGATGGGGCTTTCGATTGTGGCTCTTGGTGTGCTGTTCATCCTGTTGAGTAAGTGGCCTCTGGCGGGAAGTGGATGGCTCGGGCGGTTACCTGGGGATATTCTGATTAAACGCGATAATTTTACCTTTTACTTTCCGCTTGCGACGAGTGTGTTGATTAGTGTGGTGGGCAGCTTTCTTGTGTATCTTTTTATGAAGCGTTAATGTCGTGATTGCTGAGGGTAAAAGGGGGTGAATGATGAGACGTGCGGTTCAGGTTTGAAGAAACATCTGATTGGTCTTGAGGCATGGACCATTGGATTCATCTGTGGTGTCTGTTTCATTTGGCCAACGTCAAGTTTTGCTTCCGAAAACATTCGTGTTGCTTTAGCTGACACTGCCACACGTGTGGTGATCTCGTCGTCCCATCCAATCACACTTCGATTCCCATCTGGTCCACGTGTCATTGAATCCAAATCTTTGGTCGTTAAGTCAGAACGAGGCGGGTTAAACATTAATGGACGTCGACTCGCATTTAAGAAGGTGTTTGTTCGGGGCTCTCGGGGCCATTTAGCGCTGTCTGTTCAGTCATCCGTCCCAGGCGGTTCACCTCGAAGGACCACTCGGAAATGGTTATTAAACGGCCGAGTGGAAATCCAACAGCAACAGGCCAAGCTCCTGGTCATCAATGAAGTTGATGTTGAAACTTATGTGGCTGGGGTGGTGACAGGTGAAATTAATACGAGTTGGCACGCTGAGGCATTAAAAGCGCAAGCTGTAGCGGCACGAACCTATGTGTTATATAAAAAAATGATGAATCAGCAACAACCGTACGATGTGGTCTCAAGTGTTCAAGATCAGGTCTTTCAAGGTCAAGGCCAGGTTAATGCGAAGGTTGAAGCCGCGATTCGAAGTACAAGAGGGCAAGTGATTACCTATGATCGGCATCCCATCCTTGCGGCCTATTCATCAACGGCGGCAGGTCCAACCGAAGATGCCTCCTATGTGTGGAATGTTGACGTGCCCTACTTGAAAGGCGTGGAATGTCCATTTGATGATTTGTCTCCTCGGTATCGTTGGCGGGCCGCGGTCTCACTGGAAACGTTAGAGCGTCAGTTTCGGAAGCTCGACTATCCTGTTGGCACGATAGCCACTATTACTCCGTTTAGCCTGACGCCGTCCGGAAGAATTGACCGCATCCGGATATTGCATTCTCAAGGCCAACTCATTCTTCGTGGACAGGATTTTCGTCGTGTGGCAGGGTATTCCACGATTCTCAGCACACAATTTCAGATTGAACATATGGGTCGAGAACTGGTTTTAGTGGGAAAAGGTTCTGGGCATGGTGTGGGATTGTGTCAGTGGGGTATGAAGGAAATGGCTGAATTAGGATATTCGCATGAAGCCATTGTACGATACTATTATCCGGGAACAGAGTTGTCGGCACTGTCCCAAGTGAATTTGTCTCCCCCTCTTCTTCATTAACTCGTTAGTACGTTGCTTGAGAATATGCAGCTTACTGACTTCCAATTTCCATTCGATCCGTCGCTGATTGCTTCTCATCCAATTCGTCCTCGTGATCATGCAAGATTGTTGATCGTCCCGAAGGCGCAGGGAACGTACTGTGACTCTCATATTTTTGATCTCCCCAATGTGTTGCAGCCTGGCGACTTAGTCGTGGTAAATGATACGCGCGTGATTCCCGCTCGCGTATTCGGCACCAAGCTGCCCAGCGGCGGGAAAATTGAGTTACTGGTGCTTCGGTCTTTTGGTCTTAGTCAATGGGAAGTCCTGTTAAAAGGCAAAGTGCGTGTTGGTCAACGGATTCGTCTAGAAGGAGATGCTGAGGCCGTTGTTGAGGAGCGGAGTCAGGATCGAACCGTTGTGTCGATCATGAGTTCTCTATCGGGACCTGAGTTGTTACAACATGTTGGCCAGATGCCGCTGCCGCCCTATATCAAACGTCAACCGACGGATGCTGATCGAGAAGATTATCAAACCATGTTTGCTCATGCTGAAGGAGCGATTGCAGCTCCCACGGCAGGATTGCATTTTACGCCGCAATTACTCACGGCCTTAACTGAGAAACATATCCATGTGGCTCATATTACGCTGCATGTCGGGTCGGGGACATTTCGGCCCGTGACGGTATCAAAGGTTGAGGAGCATCGCATGGAGCCTGAGTGGTTCCACATATCAGAAGCCACAGCTCAAGCGATTGCTCGTGTGAAGCAGTCTGGTGGACGGGTTGTGGCGGTAGGGACGACGGTGACGAGGAGTTTAGAGTCGGCGGTCGATGCAGCGGGAAGTGTTTGTGCGCAGGAAGGACAGACGAATTTGTTTGTAACGCCTGGTTATCGTTTCCAAGTGGTTGATGCTCTGATGACGAATTTTCATTTGCCGGGGACCACCCTCCTCATGTTGATCGCCGCCTTTGCCGGGTTAGAGCAATCACGAGCGGCTTATGAACATGCTGTGAAGGAGCGTTATCGATTTTATAGCTATGGTGATGCGATGCTCATTCAGTAGCGTCGCTCGTTGCTCGTGCCTGTGCGCTGTAGCGCTTCGGCGCGCAAGCGTGAATCGTATCTCGTAAGAACCAATTCAGAAACATTTCCTGCGAACGACGAGCAACGAGAGACGCTCTGCATCAGAGCAGTTGGTCGTGAATAACGATATTATTTCTTGAGCGCAAAGCAGTTTGAAAGGCTTGAAGGGCTCGTTGTTTTTTCTGTAGAAGAAATTGGAGCCGAATTCGTTCGGTGGTTGTTGCGTCCGGTTCTTCTCCTTCCCCGGCTTGACGTTTGGCAAGTTCTTCCACTTCTTTGAGTTCTGTCGGTGTGAGCGTGGTCGATTCCGACACGAGCAGGCGAGCTTTATCTCGAAGAAGTTCAATTTTCCGTTGGCTTTCAAATTGCCCCGGCGTCATTCGATTATTGGCAAGCACGCGCTGGTAAAATTGCGAGTCGAATTGTCCGTCTTTTTGAAACTCTTTTTGTGCGACGATTGAGTTTCGTAATTCTTCTTGTGACACCACGAGTCCAAGCTCTTCAGCCACGAGCGTCCATGATTTGGCATCAATGAGGCCATTAATCGCTAACTGTTTAATTTGTTCTTCATCAATGTCTTCTTGTTTCAACTGATCACGATAGAAACTATAGTAGTTGTCATAGGTGCGACGATACTCTTGAAGGGACACTTTATACGGTCCGACCTCGGCGACGGCATTTGACGAAGACCCTTCGTAATCCCACGCTCCGACGATCACAAAGGTGACGGTGATCGCGATAAGAATCGACCAGAGAATCCAGGGATGTTTTTGCGATCCCTCTCGCATTGTGCGAAGCATGAATACTCCTTGGTTATTGGACAACAATACGAACCAAAACAATTTTAAGTTAGGTTGTAAATAAACGCAAGATCTACAGAAAACTTATGACTTTACATCCACTTTGACAGCATGGTATTGAGGTACCTCATGAATGGTCTGCGCATGCTCAACATTTTCTCTGTCGCTTCACGTCTCACTCTTTTCGTCGCTCGTTGCTCGTCGCTCGTTGCTCGTCGGTTTTATCTATTACATTTAACCTTACCGTCTTCCACATCTCGTTTTATGTCTTTCACTTTACGAGTTCTGTATGTCTAATGTTCGTGTCCGGTTTGCTCCCAGCCCGACGGGGTTTCTTCATATTGGTGGAGTGCGGACAGCCTTGTTTAACTGGCTGTATGCCCGTCATGAAGGCGGGACGTTTGTCTTACGAATCGAAGATACCGATCGAGATCGTTCGACCGATGAGGCGATTCAAATTATTCTTGAAGCTCTCAAGTGGACAGGGCTTGACTGGGATGAAGGTCCGTACCGTCAAACCGAACGATTGGAGTTGTACCGTGAGCAAGCGATGGGGCTCTTTGAGCGGGGTCTCGCGTATTGGTGTGTGTGTACGCCAGACGAATTAGAGGTCAGGCGCAAAGAAGCACAAGCGAAGGGGGAGTCGTTGAAATATGACGGCACCTGCCGAGAAAAAAGACTTCGAGCTCCTACCGAACCGGCGGCTCTGAGATTTCGATCTCCTCAAGAAGGTCAAACCGTCTTTGATGATCTGATTAAAGGCCAGATTGTGTTTGAGAATCAGATTTTAGATGATCTCATCATTCTGCGTTCCAATGGGTATCCGACGTATAATTTTTCCGTGGTTATTGACGATGCGTTGATGAATATTACGCATGTGGTTCGTGGTGATGATCATGTCAATAATACGCCTCGGCAAATCCCACTCTTCGAAGCGTTGGGTTATGCCGTTCCCAAGTTTGCTCACCTTCCAATGATTTTGGGCTCGGATAAAACGAGATTATCCAAACGGCATAGTGCAACGTCGGTTCTTGCCTATCAAGAGATGGGCTATCTTCCTGAGGCTCTTGTCAATTATCTGGTGCGTTTGGGTTGGTCGCATGGTGACCAAGAAATATTTTCACTGAACGATATGATCCGGTTGTTTAGTTTTGAGCATGTTCAGTCTTCGGCGGCGGTGTTCAATCCAGAGAAACTGCGATGGCTCAATGCCCAGTATCTTCGGACGTCTGAACCACAGTATGTCGCAAAACAAATGCTCCCTTACCTAGAAAAGGAGGGTTATGATGAGAAAGCGTGTGCGAGAATCCCTGGCGGCGTGGAGGCCTTGGTGCCCCCCCTGCGAGAACGGTCCGAAACGTTGCTTGACATGGTCGCGGGTGCAGCCCCTTATCTTTCAGAAACGATTACCATTGAGGAAACCGCGGCGAAGAAATTTTTAACGCCGGCGATTGTGCCGAGTCTGACGAAGTTTGCCGACCGTCTTGAAGCTGACCCGTCTTTTACCAAAGACGTGCTCGAGCACATCTTTTATGTCATACTTGAAGAAGATGGGTTGAAGATGGGGAAGTTGGCGCAACCCCTTCGTGTGGCGTTAACGGGTGGGACGGTCAGCCCTGGCATTTACGAGGTCATGGCCCTGCTTGGTAAAGATCGGACATTGCATCGTATTCGAGAAGGCATCAAGCAGATCGATGTTACATCTTCTTCATTAGCAGGATAAACTTGCGGTTTTAGTCCAGTCCCGCTCGCCTGCCAATCGTCAAAATGTGGTGATGTGAAGGACGATGCCTTGTTGACCTGATTGTTTCTCGATTTGGCTTGACTCACAAAGAAATCCTCTACTAAGCTACACCTAGGATTGGGGGATCGTCTAAGGGTAGGACGGCAGATTCTGGTTCTGTCTGTGAGGGTTCGAATCCTTCTCCCCCAGCCATTTTTTCCGTTTTTGCGAACCCACCATTAGCTCTGGCAATTCAAACACATTCAACACAAATTTTTCAGGATAGACTTCTATATTCTTGAGCAAGCACTGCAGGGCCTCGGTTTGTTCCTGAGGGGTCAGAGCGTGGAAACATTGCTGAAAGTTTTGTAAATTCTGTTGCACCAAATCAGCGTTAAAGTCACGTATCCCAATTTGTTCAATTCTGGTGGAGAGTTGAATTAGTTGTTTCTCTAAGCCCCTCTGTTCGTTCTCTAGACGAAAAATTGCTTGTTCGAGATATTTCACCGAAAGTTTTCCCTGGCCTACCGCCCGAACGTACCGTTGAATCTCTTTGGCAATTGTCTCCAGGCGGGCCTGGACAGCTGACATTTCTTTTTCCAACGGTCCTCGTTCTAGCTTGAGTAATCGGTTCACTTCCTCAATGGACATCTGCAGTGACCTTGGCCCCCTTTTGAGACAAGTCTTAACCAGAGCAGACGGCGACTTCAGCTGCCTGACTCTCCTGACGTTGTTGTAAAAACTCATTCGGAGTCAGGTGCCCGAGTGAGCTATGGGGACGGTGCTGATTATAGTCCAGCCGCCAGGCTTCGATGATCGCTCGAGCTTCCTCAAGCGACCGGAACTGGTGGATGTTGAGGCACTCGTCTCGCCACCGCCCGTTAAACGATTCAATGAAGGCGTTTTCGACCGGCTTCCCGGGGCGAATGAAGTCGAGCTGAACCCCTTGCCGAAACGCCCACTCTTCCAACGCCCGCGATTGGCATTCCGTGCCGTGATCCACGGTGATGGAACGTGGTCGCGCGCGAGCCCCGACGACTCGATCAAGCGCCTGCCCAACGATCTCCCCTGACATTCGAAAGCCCACCTCCAGTAACGGACTGTATCGACTCCAGTTATCGACGACCGTGAGTATCCGAAACGGCCGACCATCGGCCAGCGTATCATGCAGAAATCCATACTCCCGCGCTCAGTCGGACCTCCTGGGGTAGGAGCCGGACCTCGGTGCAAGGCCATGTGTTTGCGTCGGCGGACCCGCATGCGGAGTTGTAAGCCCTCGAGACGATAGAGCCGCCGCACACGCTTTCTGTTTACGAGCCACCCTTCCCGCCGCAAGAGGACCCAGATCCGCAGAGAGCCAAAACGTGGACGGGCATGCGCCAGCTCACGAATGCGGAGACGTAAGGCTGCTTGATCCTTCGCCTGGCTTCGTCGATACCATGACGATCGTGTAAACTGCGCTAATCGACAGGCCCGCACACAACTCACCGAGAATGTCTGCTGGAACCACTGAGCCAATGCTCGGCGGCGGGCGGGCCTCAAACTGTTTTTCGTAAGGCCTCCGACAACATGTGTTTATCCAACGAGAGATCAGCCACCAGGCGCTTCACTCGTGTATTCTCCTCCTCCAGTTGCCGTAACCGTCGGAGTTCTGATACTCCGAGATGCGCATATTTCTTCTTCCACGCATAGAACGTCGCCTCACTCACACCCAGTTGCCGTCGCCGACAGGCGTGCCCGCTTCACTTTGGCGTAGGGCATAAATGACTTGCTCCTCCGAGAATTTGGATCGCTTCATCAAGCCCCTCCTGTCGTGTCGGACCACCGAAGGGACCATCTTACTCCAGTCTTAAACTGTCGTCGATTTCAGGGGAGACGTCAGACTTCGCAAGCTTTTCAAATAAGTTGGGGAGTTGTGAAATTGGAATTACTGCGTTGGAATCCAATTCTTGTGCTTCCATAAACTTCAACGCCTCATCAAGTCTATGATACTTTTCCCTTTCATCATTAGAGAGAAATTCTCCACCAGACCGGTCAGGGTGAGATTCTGCTCGCAACCTTCTTAATTCGGTGGTTAAAGCATTAGGGTCATTAACAAAGGTTTCTAACCCAAATTCTTTGGCAATATCACGGAAAGATAGCCAGTTAATTTCAGCCATGGGGAACTCAAAATAATAAGAGAATAATTCGCCTTTCTCTATTGGCACTTTGAGGATAATTTACGCTAAAAAATCTTCATTTTACTTCCTTAAAGTTCCCCTGTTTTTTCATTTCGTTAGATATATCTTTTCAAGGTTCACAAAGAACAGGTTTTATTCTTCCTCCCCAATTTCTACAAGCCAATTCAGCCTTGCGGCCGGGGCGCCACCCGGATAGAACAAATTCAGAGTCTGATCACGATTGCTCGTAAATGGCCAAAAGCGGGCGCTTAATCTCATTTTTTTGTAGCCAACATTCGATCGCATTCTGAAATAATATATTGGGGAATAAAATCATATTTCGAGGGATTTAGCTGCATTATATATTCGTTCTCAATGTGGAATGTTTCATTAATAAACTTTTGTATCACGCCGCTTTCATGTGAAGTGTCATCACATATAATTCTGAAAATTTGCAACTTCTCATAATTATTCGTTAATCTTTTATACAAAGAAACCATGGTATCTTTATCTTTTAATAGACCCAGAAGTTTCCCGTATTTGAAACTCGAAATCCGTTCTTTAATTTTCTCTTCACCTATTTTTATTTTATCTTCTGGCATCTGTTTCGTGCCTTCTTGGTCATATGTAGGTATGGGCCTTTTATGAAGCAAACTCGATAGGATATGGTATTCTTCGCCCCTATCATCCACAATTTCACAGTATCGTCTTAAATATATAAGTTTGATGAGGTCTTGCTTATTGCTTTTCATGTTTTTAATGCAAACCTGCCCAAAACTTATTATGTCTTTCTTTTCGATTGAAACCTCAGTTAAAACACCATCCCTGTTATTTAAAAAGCTGGCACACGGGAGAGGTTGAAAAATTCCTCTCAATGTACTCAACATATCGACGATCGGTTCAAGATCGTGTGTTACCATAAAAACCGTCTTACCTTTAAAACTATTTTGCCTCCGGAACAGCATTTCAACTATTGCGAACTTTTTATTTTTATCAAACGAAGATATGGGGTCATCTAAAATAATTAAATCTGGACTTTTAGACAGACTTTCGTACATAAATAGGACCAATGAAAAAGCGTTTCTTTCGCCGAAGCTCAGGTGTTGGGAAGAGTTTTCTATGCTTTTTTGCCAATCTTTATGTCTCAACCTCATTTTATATGAATTGCCATCCTCTTCTATGTCTACATGGTAATCATATCCTGCATATTTCAGGAAAGAATTAATTTCCTCCTTATGCTTCTTAATTGTCCTTTGAATTTCGATTTTTTGCTGGTTTATCTCTCCTTGTAACATTCCAATATTACCAAGAACCTTATCGAGTGATCGGTTAACCTCTTCTACAATAGCTTTTGCAGCTCCTGAGTTCATATGCGAAAGTAAGGCTAAATCTATTTTCAAAGAACTAACTTTTCCTTGAACATTATCGTCCTCTTTGAATGAATAAAATGAAATATCTTTTAAACTAGTAAGGTTATTTTTGAGAACGTCAATTTGATTTTTGATCTCAACCAAATAGTTAATTTCTGCTCTCGTTAAGCCCTCCTTATTGCAGAAAATCTTGTGAACTTGTTCTTTTGCATCTCGATTAAAATACTGGAATTATTGTCAAATCTAGTGTCTGAACTGTTGATTACGCGGCGACGGGTTTGTTGGTCGTGACTTCTATTCCATCTGTAAATTGCACACCCTTGATCACCAAGACCAACTGCCGGAATCCCCTCAAGCGTCGCCAGGTCTTTTCGGCACAGCGTCCTAGCTTAAACATCATGTGCAACACCCCATCCCGCGTGAGACAGCCTTTGGTACGCTTCGTGCGGTGTCGGATCGTGGCAAACGTTGACTCAATGGGATTGGTGGTGCGCAAACTTTGCCAGTGTGCTGCCGGAAACGCATAAAATGTGAACAGGTCTTCGCGATCTTTCTTTAAGCATGCCGTCGCCTTGGGATACTTGGCCCCATAGCTCTTGAGAAAGAGCTCGAAGGCCTGTTCGGCGTTGGCTTTGTTCTCTGCCTGCCAGATCTCGTGCAACGCCTGCTTCGCCTTGGGTTGCACACTCTTGGGCAAGGCATTGAGCACATTGCGGGTTTTGTGTACCCAACAGCGCTGCTGCCGGGTGGTGGGGTAGACTTCCTCTAACGCGCTCCAGAACCCCAGGGCCCCATCGCCAATGCCGACAGCCGGGGCCGACAGTCCCCGCGCTTTCAGTTGCAGCAACACCTCGTGCCAACTCTGAGTGGACTCCCGTACCCCATCTTCGATGGCCAAGAGCTGCTTCTCGCCCTGGCTCGTCACCCCAATGACCACTAATGCACAGAGCCGTTGGTGGTCAGCACGAATCCCACTGTAAATCCCATCGACCCAGATATACACCCAAGTCTCCTCCTCAAGGCGTTGCTGACGCCACGTCTGATATTCCTCCCGCCAGGTCTGCTTCAATCGCGCCACCGTACTGGCGGACAGCCCTTGAGCCTCCGGTCCCACTAAGGCTTTCAAGGCCGTCTGCATCTCGCCCGTCGAAATGCCTTTCAAATAGAGCCACGGAATCGCGGCTTCTAACGTGGCCGTTTTCCGCACATACGGCGGCACCAACGCTGAGTGAAAGGTGACTGGGAGGCCCTGACGACTACGGACCTTCGGGACCTGAACGGGCACAGGCCCGAGGCCCGTTTGAAGGTCACGCTCTGGCTGATAGCCATTGCCGACTACGACGGCCCGTCCGTGCTCATCCTGCTGATCGGCATACTCAGCTAACAGCTCCGCCCGCTCGGCTTCCAATGCGTGAGCCAGCAGTTGTCGGGCACCGGTCCGGAGCAACTCCGTTAACGTATCCCGGCTCACTCGCTCTGCGGATTGCGTTTTGCTACTCTTGGTCATCGTGGCGTCTCTCCTTTTTGTGGTTGATGTGTGGATGTTTGGCAACACCCATTTCAACCCGAGACGCCGCGTCTTTTCAACTCACCCAAACACTACTTTCAACTATAACTCAAAATACTGCCCTAACCTTTTCAGTATTTCTAAAAGTTTATTGAGATGTTCTATTGATTTATGGTCATATTCCTTGCTGACTGCCAAAATTTTTTCTCTCTTTTCCTTCGTTGATGAAGTGCAGTAGGGGCAATAATTTGCAACTTCCAAGAAGTCGTTTCCATCGATGTGCCATTTTATCCATCGCACGTTTTCAGATATTCTTAGAAAAGGTGCAAACGGCTTCAAATTTTCTGGTATATTTTCAACTTTGTTCCCCTTGCCTACTGCCTTTCCAATTCTTCCTCCTGCGGAATATCCGGATTTCGATCTTCCAAAACTGTCGCTAAGTTCGGTAAGGTCTTTTATAACTTCTTCCAGGTGTTCGTTATTTCGAAAGGTTTCTTTAATATCCGATATCAAATCGTCTATCTTTTCCATTTTTTTATCGAATTCTTTTGTCTTTATAAAAATCTCAAAGCTGTTATTTACAACCTCATTTTGTTTAAAAACAAATTGATCGACGTATTGTTCATTAAAAATACAAACAGAACTAACCGACTCTAAACCATCTATGCAGGGTTTTCCTTTCCCTCCCCCTTCTTTCTCCAAGTACTTAAAGGGTGTTAATTCTGATAAATCGCCACCTTCAATTGTATTCGTAGCGAGTTCTATAGCTTTAACGATAGTGCTTTTACCAGTCCCATTAATTCCATATTTAATATTCAGTTTGTCCTCGTGAATTTGAATTTTCGCTTCATCAATGTTGTTGCAATTGTTGATAATTATTTGCATACAAATGCTTTCCGTAGTTTAATTTCGGGAAAAGAGAGTCTGATGTGGATCGTTTTCACCAAATCTTCTGCAATTCCATAAATATTAGATTTGAAACCTTTCTAGTAAAATGCCTTGCTCTCTTTAGCAAGTTTAGACCTGAGAGTTGGGAATATAGATCTTCCCTCATTATTACGGCTTACCTTAAAAAAATGGTGGTTAAATGATCTAATTAAACTCGTTTCAAGTTTATGACAAAACGATTAAAAAATCGAGATTTGTATTATTTTCATTTCAGCTCAGGGTTTAAACCCATTTTGAAAGAGGGCCGGAATCAGTCCATAATTGAAGGATGGTTCGGGAGTGGGATTACGTAGCTTGATTTTTTGAAAGAAGAATTAGGATACCTCAGAGAAATCTTGCTTGCGAGGGGCTTTCCCCTTAGAATTGATTAAAAACGGACTAATTCGAATAAGGGTTCGCAAATCGTACAATTTAGGCAGCCATTCTTCTCCTTTTTCCTTGGCAGTTGTCCCTGTGTTCTGTTGTGTCGCCGTAGATGCCACTCTTCTTCCTGACCATTTAACCCTGACATGCAGTATGCAAGCTCGTCCTTGAGAGTTTTGTTCCTTCCTGCCAGAGAGTTCCGTTGTATTGACAAGTAACTAAAATTGTCGGTGGTATGACTAAACGCTGGAAAAGAAGGGGGGTAGGCTCTATGCGGATTAATGCACGATTAAATGATGAACAGACGAGAAAAGTTAATTTTTTAAAAGAAGCTACAAATTCTAGTGTGAGCGAGGTCATTAAACATGCACTAGACCAATATTATGAGGATATTCGAAAAACTCAAGTCAACACGATTGATCACTTACGGAAAGCGGGGTTTATCGGGTGTTCGAAGGGACCGTCAAATCTTTCTACAACGTATAAGGATAAGCTCGCTAAGGGGTTAAAGTCCAAGCATGACCATCGCCGATAGGGGTTTTTGGCTGGCCTTGGCCAATCGGCGTGATCGTCACCATCTTGTGGCAACAGAGCGACTGAGTCAAATCCATGAACCGCTTATTACGACGTGGCCTGTTGTCACTGAAACCTGTTACCTCCTTCTCAAACATCTTGGGAAAGAGGCGCAAGTCTCTTTTATGCAAAGCTATACGACAGGAGCGTATGACCTGTTTGATCTGACGCACTCTCACGTTCCTCGTGTTCTTGAATTGTTAGAAAAATACGCAGACCTGCCTATGGACTTAGCTGATGCCTCTTTAATGATTCTCGCTGAACATTTGGAGGAAGGAAGGATCTTGTCAACGGACGATCGTGATTTTTCGACGTATCGCTGGAAGAATCACAGGCCTTTCAAAAATCTCCTTCTCAACATCTGAAATCTCGGTCAAGTATCTTCCTGTCTAGGCTTTTCTAGAAAGTTCAGCTATAAGAGAACCTCCAAATGAGTATGAGTCGAGCGTTCTCGCTCACATTGGTGTCTCTCCACCCCAAGTCGGATAGTGGAATCGTCGTCTATCGACTGTAGGTTATGGGGTGCTTTAGGGTAACGGCAGATTCTGGTTCTGTCTGTGAGGGGTCGAATCCTTCTCCACCTGCTTGTGGGCCTTCCTATTTAAATTGTTTTCGCATTATTCATTGCTCGAAACTTTCTTGTGAGCCGTGTCTCGCACGGTATGCTGCGCCTGTTTGAATGTTATGACGCAGATGCTTTCTTCCAATTAGCAAGGAGATTGTTAGATTCGTCATATCGAATTCCCCTCATTTCTGAAGAGGGAATGAGTGAGGTAGAAATATTCTTTGAGTACAAAAATAGTAAAACGTTGGTCTGTTGTGCCCAAACGAAATTAAAAAATGTATATCCTCCTGTCTTGGATTCATCTCACGGCTGCAATTTTTTGGGTAGGTGGGATGTTGTTCTTGTCATTCGTGGCCGTCCCACTTCTTAAGAGTAGTGCTGATCCTGCACAGGCTCTACGTTGGTTTCTTGGAGTTGCCCGGCGATTTAGAGCTTTGGTGTGGGTTGCCATTGGGGTTCTTGTAATCACGGGAGCATTGCTTTTATCTAACCACGTAAACTTTTCTGCTTCATTTTCAGATTGGCCGTCTTCAGTGATTATCAAACTTGCCTTGGTCTTCCTGTTGATCGTGACATCCATCACGCACGATCGAATCATCGGGCCAAAAGTACGAGTTATCAAACAAAAAGCATTCGCAGAGTGGACAGGCGCAGATAGATTTCTTGTACGATTCGCACCATGGATAGGCAGGATGACGATGATTTTAGGATTAGCGGTTGTCTTGGCGGGTGTGGGGTTAGTCCGAAACTAAACTTGTGCAGTCCGGCATTGTCATGTCCTCGTAGGCGTGCATTCATGCTGCTCTATTCGAGCAATAGGATTTATAAGCAAGTTTTTTCTCTCCATCTTTTCACTGTCCTTAAATAAACAATCTTCCTCACAAGCTCTCCAGTAAAAAGTATCCAAATAGATACAACCCAAATCGCTCAGATTGCTTGAAACGCTGTAAATCTGCCTATTCCTTAAGCACTTTCAGAAAAATACTTTGCTCTTGTCTTGTAAGTTACTTGAGGAAAACATTCATAAAGTACAAATTTCTTGAAGATTTTCAAGGAAAGTTATCTAAAAAGATACATGACTTATCTGTTTGGATACACATGCTCAGATCTCCATTCGCTCATTTTTTAAGCAACAAAATTTCGCAACACTCTTTCGTCCAAGAATGACTAGGATATGAAGACCGTGAGTTGTTTCCAAATCTTCCTTGGACTTGTTCTTGCTTCAGTCAAAAACATATTTCTATATAATTAAATAAATCGACAATTTCAGTCAAATAAAAACTCACCTCTGTGAGTTAGTTCACAGATTGTGCTGTGGGTAATTGTTATACAGAAGTACTTAAGATTTATGGTGGCCAATGAATCTTAAATCTCCGCAGGGGTCCGTAGGAGTAATTTAAAAAAAATTATCACAAAATACGTCGAACTTGCGGGGGTAGGATTTGTATTCAATAAACAAAGACTTGACCCTCTTGTCACCAATTATAATTTCGTCTCCTATAACTTTTTTTTTAAATTAGAATGGTGGGGGCTATTTTTTTTGGTAATTCATCGCCGCCGTAGGGGGATGTAATATGGTATATTATTGCTCTAAAAGTAGAGTAAAGTCGACCAAAAATGTTCTTCTCCCGTCTATCTCTTTTCTCACTCGTCCATTTTTTATTGCAAGAGTATCTTTGTTTCTTGTGTGTCTATTCGCTTATAGTTGTGCAGAAAATTCACCAACATTCGATATCCCTATCAATCAGCCCGAAACGTCCGATTCTAAAAATTCTAATAAGGTAATAATTATTTTAGTTCACGGGTGGGGTGGCAACAAAGTTACGACATGGGGAAATTTCGGTCAATACCTGCTACAAGAACCGAAATTGAAGGATTATCGAGTATTTTATTATCAGTACCCAACTGGTGCATTCGGACATAACCCGCACATTTCAGACGTAGCAAATAACCTTGCGCAGAGTCTAAAGAATTGCTGTTCTTCATCCAACGAGTATATCTTCATCGCCCATAGTATGGGTGGAATCGTTGTAAAAGAATATATTCTCAACAGATTAAGAAATGGGCAAGCTCCGTCGCTAAAAGTAAACAAGGTATTTCTGATAGCTACCCCCAATACCGGCGCGGACTTAGCGAAGTGGGCTAGATACGTGCCAGGCATCCCAAAAGCACAATTAAAATCAATTGGTGGGGTAAATGATTCTTTCCTTCGACAGCAGTTGCGTGATTGGCATTTACATGTGGAGGCAAAATCGCCAGAACTCCATCCGGTGTTGAAGAAAAGAATAAAGACGGTAGCCATTTATGCGACTAATGATGGAGTTGTATCAATAGCGAGCGCGACTGATCGGTTTCCACATTCCATTGCGGCAATTGATAACGATGTCGGCCGAATATATGATCATACGAACATTGTTAAACCCGTGTCACCAAGTGACTTTGTAGTTCAGAGTATCATAACCGAAATATCAGCCCCTCTCCTTTCTGGGCTTAATATCGGCCCAAGAGATCTAAGTAGATCTGAAGAAGAGGATTATCAATATGCGAAAGCCCTTATTCGTCGAGGCGAGTATATTAATGCATCGAATATACTAAAGCCATTAGTGACTAAATATCCGCTGGCAGCTTTTCTTCGATTTCAGTATGGAACTGCTCTCTCTTATATTCCCTCTCGAAGGACAGATGCTGTTCACCAATTACAAGAAGCAGTGAAGCTAAATCCTAGTCAGCATCGTTGGTATTATAACCTAGCCCTGGCCCTCTATTACCTCGGATTTTTAGATGAAGCAAAAGAGGCGGCTTTGCATGCTCTTATTGATCATGAGCACACAAGGGTCAAGTTTTTGCTTGGACGAATTGCATATGAAAAGCAGGATTACAATGAGGCAAGGTACTATTATCAACTAATCGAAAAAGCTAATGCAGATGACGTGGAATACGCGATATATAACCTCTCACTCATAGAATTCAAGCAGGGCAGCAAACCACTTAATTCCATAAATCAGGGCATTGATTCCGTGGATCGAGCTCTACGGTATGCTGAGGCGCAAGACAGTCTGAGCCTGGTTGGACTCTTAGAAACCATATGCACGGATGCTCTTGATTCTGATAGTCCGCTATATCCTGCCTGGCAATCCGAGGAGTTCCAACGTGTCCTTGCTCGTTATCGCTCGTATAGCCAGGCTAGGGATTGTTTGATAAACAATTAGGAAAAAACTGATATGCGGAGGTGTTTTATGACGTGCATTCATCATTTTAAGATGGTTCTCATAGTAGGCAGTTTCCTCTTTACGCTCGCGCAGTTACCAACAGCGTTAGCGCAAGAATCTGGAACAGCGGGTCCTGGAGTTTGTCCCAAGCCGCCATGTCAAGACTCTACTGCTAGCGCTCACGTGGAAGGTAAACTTCTTCGAATTGATGGGGACCATTATATTATCAAGGACCAGTCAGGTCAGCAGATCCGGTTACGGGTGGATGAGGATACGTTCTTCGCTGACAGTCCGAAAAAGCCAGGAGACCATATCTCGGCAGAGGTCATGGAAGGTGGTCGTGCTATTACAATCCAATGATGTTGTTATGAGGAGCTATACTCGAAAGTGGTGTTTGAAGGGAGTTGAAGAGACGCGGTGTCTCGGGTTGAAATGGTTGTGACTAAACACCCACCTTTAACCACAAAGGAGAGACGCCACGATGAGTCAGCGTACCAAAATGGAACAGGAAGATCGAGGCACCAGCGACGTGGAAAAGGGGACATTCTCCTTTTATTACGATTTGCTAAGAGTAGCCCCCGGCCTTGAAGAATATCCCAAGCAACTATCAGAACATGTTTCACGCACGATTTGTCATGGGTATGGAAGAGCAGAAAGGTACGGACCATGTCAGATAAGCAGCCAAAGGGGACATTCTCCTTTATAGATGACGTGCGGGGTTAACTTAACCGTGACGGGCCCTGTTGCTTCCGGCCATAACGAGGGTTTGAAATACGATGGTTCCAACACGTGTGACTATCGCTGAGCGAAGCAGAGAACGTACCACTTACCCATGCTGACTAAAATTCTCACCCTACATTACATTTTTTAATTTCCCGGTTACGAATCTATGGAGTGTGCTTGAGATAAGCGTTTGATAGGGAATACCTTCTTGGGCCGCTTTTTTTTGAATGCTTTCTAGATCACGCGATGAGATGCGAATATTGATTCGCTTGTCCTTTTGGAGAGAATTTCGTGCTGCCACTTCTAATTTACGCTTCTCTTCTCTGAAGTTTTTGACGCTCTCAAATTCACTGCGCTCAAAGTCTCGGAGGATCTGGAGTTCTTCATTATCTAATTTGAGAGTTTTTTTCATTTCAGATACTCCTTAGTCGCTTTCCTGCTTGGGATAATCGTTTTGAGAAAACGTGTTCGTTTTTCCTTCACATATGGTACCAAATACACGTATCCTTCAATATTCAGAACAATGATTTTCTGATTCGGATACAAGGCATCATTGGGATGCTTGATGATGTCCAGCACATCTCCATTCTGAATATGAAAGACCACGTCTTCAAAGTTGACTCCACGAGTTTGTTCGAGAAAGTCACTTTTTTCGTCATTCCAATCGAAGTCATACATAGGCTCTTATATACAGTCTCATGGTGTGTGCCTTTTGTCAACACGCCACAGTAGTTCTATTTTCCCGCTAACTAATTAGATAGTTTGAATTGCTTATTTTATGGCAATGAGGAAAAGAGGAAGCTACCCTTTATCGTGTTTTGGGCCGGCCTGGCGGTCGGTAGGTGAGCACGCGCCCTACCGTCTTCTCTAGCTTCTTCAGAAAACGCTCACTCCCACACGGTAAGCCTTTTTCATATTCCGTCGAATCTCCGACAGTTGCTCGGGCTCATCGCCTTCCGCTCATCAGTTCAACCAATCTCCCACAGCGTGAAGCTTTGCTCACCACAGGAGATCTCATAAAGGGTAGCGTCCCCCTTTTCTCCCCCTTTTCCGTGTTTCTTATTCCTTCGTTGTAAAGGGATTATATAATTTGACGCCGCAGGTTTTAAAATCTTCAGAAAAGGGGACATTCTTCTTTTCTTATGATTTGCTAAGAGTAGCCTCCGGCCTTGAAGAATATCCCAAGCAACTACCAGAACATAATTCACATACGATTTGTCAGAGGTATGGACGAGTGGAAAGGTACGGACCCGGTCAGATAAGTAGAATGCCCCATTTTCTCGAGCATTAGTGTGTGGTGTCGCCAGCCGTCTGGTGGTTGCCTGTCCATGATACATTGCTGCAGGTACAGTTCTAATCAGAAAATTTACAAAAGCGAGACCTTGACGATATTGAGTTCCATATGTACATTGTACATATGGAGGAGTTGAGATTTGAGTGGGATGAGAAGAAAAATCGTGCAAACATCAAAAAACATGGGGTGTCATTTGAAGAGGCACAATCAACGTTTAAGGATGAGCACGCGGTACAGTTTTTTGATCCAGATCATTCAGAATCAGAAGTCCGTTTGATCCTGTTAGGGATCAGTTCGACGCTTCGCGTCGTTGTCGTCTGTCATTGCTTTCGGGAAGATGACTTGGTCATCAGAATAATCTCAGCTAGAAAAGCTGATCCATCAGAGGAGAGGGATTACTGGGAGGCCAGAACATGAGAGCACACTACGATTTTTCAAAAATGAAAGGGAAGAAGAATCCCTATACGAAGTACCTCAAACAACCTGTCACTATCCGCTTGGACAAGGATATTGTGAGCTACTTTAAACAAATGGGGGCTGAAACGGGTATTCCGTATCAACACCTCATTAATCTGTATCTCAGAGACTGCGCTGAGAGCCATCGCAAATTGAAAATACAATGGGCTTCTTGTTCATAAGCTTCTTAGAGGTTAGAGAGTAGCATTTTTAAAATTCATCGCTCTATGTTGAATTTCCTCCAAATTTTCGCAAACACATAATTCTTTAATAAGTAATTTCTTGTTGAGATTGATGTCTTCGTCTCATTCGAGATTTATCTCTTCTCAAATCTGACTGAACGAGGCATAAGGGCGAGACCGCACTTATGCCTCTCTTTTTTCTCTATGCCGCGACCTGTGTCGAGACGGGTTCCAGGTAGGTCAGCAGTCGTCGTCGGCCGGCGAGGCCTGATTGACTGGGGGCTCCGAGTATGACCCACGCTGGATTCGGGAAGCGATACACATCGACATGGCGGAAGCTGTCGATGAAGTCGCGCATTTGCGGGTGATGTCGCCAGCCATCGGGCGGTTGGCTGTCCATGATACATTGCTGCAGATATTGTTCGAGTCGGTATTCATCCCGGATGGAAATGGTGTGGGTGCAGTCGATTTCTCGAACGATCGCAGGCATGGCTTGAGTGCTCAGGGACGCAAGGACGGGTTCAGCGGTGAGATAATGCCGTGTTTTCAGTGGGCTATAGAGTCGAGTGTAGCGTTCATAGATTTGAGGAATAAAGGCATCATGTTTGGCAAGCATGATGATGACGGTGCCGCGATGGGGATTTAAGGCGTTGTTGATGGTGCTAACGGCTTTTGAGAGTGTTCGAGGGGTCAGTCCATACAGCGATTGTAAAGCCCAAATAATATCATATTGGGTGGTTGAGGTGAGTAACGAGGCTTCTTCGATCGGGGTGTGAAAGGCTCGTCGCGCTTGATAGGGAGGATGGAGCACTTGTTGACACATCGACAGGCAATAGTGGGCTGGGTCCATGTAGTCATAGAAGATCGGTGTATCCGGCGGCAATTGCGGACGCAACATATGCGGAAAGGTGCCGGTGCCGCATCCGATGTCCAGAAGTTGTGTTGGAATAGCTCCTTTGGGGAACAAGGCATCCCAATTTATTGCGCTGAGGACTTTTGTATAGTCTTCTTCGACAATGGTTCTCCAGATATCGGCATTCAATGTCCCTTTGTGGTTTGGTATGTGGGTCGGTGCGGGTTGAGAGCTGACGGTTGGTGGCGCAGTCGGCGACGTGAGTTTGGGCATGGCTGGCTCCCTTGTTCCTTCGGTGAATGGAAGATGAGTTCAATGTTTTGTCTATCGCAAAATAAGTACCGCGTTTGCATCTGGTCTCGAGCCTTGAGAGGCTCTCGTATTGTCGCGTCATTATTAGATTCCAATGATATGTGCCGAGATGAGACAGTTTATGATGGAAAATCGATCGGCAGCTCTTGCCGTGATCTCGGCAAAATTGCGCCAGACGTTTCATCATATTTTTCAAGAAAATCGTAAGGGTGTATACTGAAGCTCTTTATGACTACGAGTTCGGTCAACACAATACTGAAGCAAAATTCGTTTATAGTGTTGCTCGCGCTCTGGGTGATGCTCTGGCAGCTGCCATTTCCTGCGGCGGAAAGTGAGATGTCCGGAATTATGTTTGCGAGCGTGTTGCATCATAAGGAACAGGTAGAAATGGCGAAAGTTGTTCGTGCCGCAAGGCAACGAACACCGGCGGCCCATATTGGATCTGTTATGGCAATTTTGGGAACCTTTAATGAGGCCGGGGTGTTACCCCCTGAGCATGATCCAGAGGCGAATCAATTAATTCATACATTGATTCAGCTACAAAGTGTCGTACTCAAAAGTCAGAGTCCTGCTATTCGAAAATGGGTGCTGAACGCGTTACAGGTGAAGTCTGGAGGTTCTTCGAAACACGTTCAAGAAGATTTGCGTCGTACGGGGTTGACGATGGAATCTTTGGAGGCATTTGTGGATTATGGCCAAACATCTTCACCTTGGGATCGTCCGGAGATAGCAGATGAATTTCTCGAATATAATGTTCGGCAAGAACATTGGAAGCTTTTGGAAAAGATTTTTGTCACGGCTCGTGAACAGTTGAGGTCAAGGGGAGAGACTCTCGCTAAGGTGTTTGCGCGGCAGCGTGCGGAAATGCCTGGGTCCGGACGATAGCTGTCACATTATCGGTGTAATGTGACGGCGTGTTTTTGAGCGGCTGATTGATAGCAGGCCTCGGCGATCTCGACGGCCCGTAGTCCGTCTTCTGCGGTAATGGGCATGGCTGTTCCGGTGCGCAAGGCCTGAATGAAATCGTTGATGACCAAGGGAATTGTGGGGCGTGGTGAAAGTTGAAGTTCTTCCGGTGTGTTATTTTTGTGATATCGGGTTATTGTTGACGCCGACCAATTAGCGTATATGTTTCCGGTCTGACCAATGATTTCTATCTGGGTCATGCGCGAATCACTCAGCCGAGAAACATCAAAGTGGCAGGGTCGTCCTGATTCTGTGGTGAGCTTTCCCCAGGCATGCCCTTCAGGTATTTGGAGTGTCGGTTGGTTCGTCTCGCACTGGACCTCACCAATTTCCTCGCCTGTCAGAAACCTCGTCAAGTCTAACAGGTGTATCCCGATTTCTAAGAGCGCTCCTCGGTTATTCCAGGCCTTGATGTCTTCAGACGTATGTGGCCGACGTTCCAATCGAGCGGTGAGTGACAGCTCTTGCCACTCTCCGATGTCCAGTGCCCATTCTTTGAGTTCGGCAATCGTGCTGTCATAACGGAGCGTGTGTGCGGTCATGATGGGCACTTTCGCGTGAGAAGCGTGTTCGACTATTTGACGAGCATCCGACCCAGAAACTGCAAGTGGTTTCTCAATCAACAGTGGTTTCCTATTTTGAATGGCCGCGATGGCGATTGGGAGAGTCAACGATGGCGGGGCGACAACAATGATGGCATCGACTTCAGGGTCTTTGATGAGGGATTGGTAATCTTGGTGAAAGCGGAGCGAAGATTCTTTGGCAAAGGCTTGTCCTTGTGTCGCATCTCGGCGGCAAATGGCCACGAGTCGTCCTGGTGAGTCTGGACCTAAAAGATGTTGGGCGTATCGCGTGCCATGACGGCCTACTCCAATCAGACCAAGGTTCATGGTCATTTACCTAATGGATACACTTGATGGGTGTTGAAATGGTGGAATTTGTGAACATGGCTTATTGAATTTGTATGAAGCAAATTGGGTCTTTTACGATGGCTGTTGGAAAATCGTCGTCACCGACGGTATAGGATAGAGCCTGCTCCTCGCAATAGTGAGTAATCCAGGGAATCTCTTCTACAGATGTCGTAATGAGTCCAGGTCTGGCTAATTTATTAAGGAGGGAGTTGGTCATGGCAAAGACCGTTTCTCGTTCCTGTTGAAATTGTCCGGTTTCAAAGGTCGCCGGATTGGCTCTGCCGTATGAGAGGGCGGAGAGTTCCGGGAATCGTTCAGGATCGTTGAGGACACTGACAATCCAAATGTGATCATATGTGTCTTTCGCTTCCTGTGCATCTGCTGGCGTAAACCATAATCCATGGTTTTGGCATGTGTGGTTCAGGATCTCGACTTCGTCTTGGAGGAGATTGTAGGCAGCGACGGATCTCTTGAGTTCGGAGGTTTCCATCATCAACGGCGAAATTTCTGCAACGCCTGCTCCAACGTAAAGGCTCGTGCCGTTCGGTGCGAGTCGAGCCTTTAAATGTTCGGCCAGCTTGTTTCCCATCCGTTCGCAGGGGCGACGATGGGCTTTCCAAAACGCCTCTCCACCTTCGTCGCAGTAGATTGCCCCAAGCGCTGGATAGTCGAGGTGTTGAAAGATCGAAGCAATTGCCTGACGAGTCTTGGGTTGGAGTTTTAATGATTGGTGGTTCATGGTCTGCAATATCATACTAGTCTAGCGGCTCGTCTATGCTAAATCGAGTCAACGTATCGGGATGACTCATCGATCTTGACCAATCGATAACTTTTGTGTATTGATTTTTTCTCTATGAGACCGGATGTTTCCAGTAAATGTTGTGTTATAATTGGCCTTCGTGAGCTAACCTTTCCCTTTCAAGTCTACATCGTTATGCCGTTATTCCTATGTCCTTATATTGATTGTCTTTTGAGTTTGTTTGGCTTATTGAAATCGTCAACATCACGAAAGTCTAGGAGCTACATTCTTGGATCTTTTAAAAGAATTACGTCGGGTTATTGACCTTGAGGCTAAAACGATCGTTCAGTTGTCTGAGACCATCGGGCCGTCGTTTGAAGAAGCCGTTCGGTTGCTTGCTGCTTGCTCGGGTCGAGTGATTCTCACGGGTGTTGGAAAGTCTGGTCTCATTGCCCAAAAAATAGCCGCGACGTTAGTTTCGACTGGAACCCCGGCCATTTTTCTACATGCAGCTGAGGGCATGCATGGCGATATTGGCATTGTGACCAAAGATGATGTGGTCGTAGCGATTGGGAAGTCCGGTGAGAGCGAGGAGTTGGTCACGATTCTGCCTTTTGTTCGGCGGTTGGGCGCACATATTATTTCCATTACCGCTAAAACTGATTCGACCATGGCTCGAATTTCTGATTTGGTACTCATCACCCCAATTGAAGAGGAAGCCTGTCCTCTGAACATGGCGCCCACTTCTAGTACGACTGCGGCATTAGTACTTGGCGATGCCATCGCGATGACTCTCATGAAATTAAGAAACTTCCAACCCAATGATTTTGCGCTCTATCATCCTGGTGGGCAACTCGGTAAACGGCTCTTGTTGACGGTTGGAGACATCATGCGATCTGGAGGCGACAACTCCGTCATCTTGATTACCTGTGATGTGCGGTCAATGCTCTGTGAAATTACGAGTAAGCATGCAGGGGCAGTCTCTGTCGTTGATGAACAGAATCGATTGCTTGGTTTTGTCACAGATTTTGATATTCGTCGAGCGCTGGAGGATGGCGGTGACATCTTTGCGATGACCATTCAAGAGATCATGAATGAAAAACCATCATCGATCTACGAAGATGACATGGCCATTACGGCATTAGAGTTCATGGAACGGCGAGAACGGCCTATCTCAGTCCTCCCGGTGCTCAATCGTCAGGATCGAGTCGTCGGTATGATTCATCTTCACGATCTTGTCGCCAAAGGCTTGTGAAATTTTCCTGAAATGTCTGTAGAAATTTTCCGACCATCGTAATTTACCTACAATAGTCGTTCTAGGATACGCTTGAGAACTTCTGAAAGCCTAGCATTAAACATCGGAGCTGCTATCCAACCTCATCAAGTGGCACGACAGAATCGAGTTTGGCTTGTTCAAGGATGGGGGTTGTCCCTCATTGCATTGATGAGCGTATGGCCGCAGCTGTTTCACTATCAGGAGTATCTCTTTTTTACATTATTGATTTGGGGCGTCATCTCGTCCTGGAGAAGCCGCAAAAGTATTTGGATCAAGACTCAAGTTGACTTACCCCTTTTGGTCTTACTTAGTTGGATCTTGCTCACAATTCCTTTCTCTATTGATCCATCCCATAGTTTCTCAGAGTGGAGAAAGCTCGTTGTTAACTTTCTTATTTTCTACTGGGCACTTTTAGTTTTGCAACGACAGGTGAATGTCCAGGTTTCTAGAAAGCTTGTTCATCAAATATTTTTTGTTGTGGTCATTGGTGCGTTCGGTGCAGGAGGATATTCGATCTGGTCATTTTGGGAGCAAGGTGGTGGATTGTTGACTCGGGGCTTGAGGGCTGTAGCCCCAGGGTCAGGTAGCGACAGGTTAGCCATCTACATGGTGATGGCACTTCCCCTCGCGGTCTGTCTTATCTCTCTTTACCAGGACCTATGGAAACGTTTGTTTCTCATCTGTAGTCTCGTCGTCTTATTTTTTGCCGAATTTTTCGCCTATTCGCGTGGAGGTTGGCTGGCCTTGGCAATTCAAGGAATAAGTTTTGCCGGATTTCGTGGAAAATTTTCCATCATTTGGCGTGTAGCGCTGTTTTGTGTGATTTGTTTGATATTATTGTTTGCCATGAGTCAAGCCGGTTATCTTGATGGAGTATTTGTGATGGAAAGTGTGTCAGATCGGTTGGGGTGTTGGAAATTAGGAGTACAAGAGCTCGTCTCACATCCTTTATTCGGCATTGGATTTGGCAACGAGATTTTTGGGAGGGCATTCCCAGGTGATCCACCTGGACCTTGTAGTGAACATGCGCACTTGCATAGTTCCTTTATGATGTATGTTGTGGGGAGTGGAATTCCCGTGATACCGATGTTGTTCTGGCTTGCCTGGAAGACATTCAGTCTTTTGTTGCGAGAGACTAGAATGATTATGGATCGTGATGCTGTATCATTAAAAGTTACGATTGCTGTGGTCACCGTTGGATATATTACCTGTAATTTTTTCAATTATCTGTTTACTGGCAGTCTGGCTTATTTGTTTTTTATTTTATTAGCTGGGGGAATATCAATTTCATTGAGTTCCCTGCACGAGAATAAAGGTCATTATTAGGTGATGAACGCGAATCGTACGATCTGATGAGATTGTGGTTGTGAATGGCATTGTAGTGCTTATGCCTTGATGGGTCAGAAAGGGAATTGCGTGGAGGTTGTATTGGTGAAAGTTCTAGCCTAATGTGTGGAATCGCTGGATTATTGAATGTGACGAGCCTTACTTCCAGACGAGAGATCAGTTCTGTAAAGAAAATGTTGCACGCCCAAATACATCGTGGGCCAGATGATTGTGGGGTTTACCACGATGACCATATCATTCTCGGTCATCGGCGCTTAGCTATCATTGATCTTTCGTCTGCTGGACGGCAGCCCATGTCTAACGAAGCTGGAAACATTTGGACTGTTTGTAATGGAGAGATTTACAATTATCGCGAACTTCGTTGTGAACTTTCGGCAGACGGCCATGTATTTTCATCGAATTCAGACACTGAAGTGATTGTTCATGGTTTTGAGGAATGGGGTATAGAAGGATTACTCGATCGTCTCGTTGGGATGTTTGCCTTTGTGATTTATCATAAGAAAGGACAACAATCTTTGGGTGTGGACGCGAGGCAAGGTGGCAAGGATTTTGATGTCTATTTAGTGAGAGATCGATTAGGTAAAAAACCTCTTTATTATTCTTGGGAAGGACAGCAACTGCTCTTTGCTTCAGAAGTGAAAGCTATTATGGCCTCTGGTCTTGTGGCGACAGATGTGGATTCTTCCGCAGTTCAAGCATACTTAATGTTCGGATCGGTCCCAACACCGTTGACTATTATGAACGGAGTCAAATCGCTGGAACCTGCGACGTATGTTCGTCTGAGTCGTGATGGTTGGGAGCAAAAGCCGTATTGGCAGATTTCGTTTAATGTAGATACCTCGATGAAAGAGGAGGAAGTTATTAGCCATCTTCAGCCACTATTACTTGACAGTGTTAAGTGTCGTTTAATCAGTGACGTGCCAGTTGGTGTGTTTCTCTCAGGTGGAATAGATTCTTCTGCCATTCTCTCACTGTTGACGGAAGTAGCTGATCGGCCTCTACGCTCCTACTCGCTGACATTTCAAGAATCTCAATTCAATGAAGGTCCTATCGCACGGCAAGTTGCAGCACAATTTTCTACAGAACATGTGGAATTAGAACTGACCGCAGAGAGTGTATTTGAATCGCTTCCTGAGATATTTCAAGCAATGGATCAACCGACGATTGATGGAGTCAACACTTATTTGGTTTCCAAGTTAGCCCGTATGTCAGGTGCGATCGTTTCCATTTCAGGGCTTGGTGGTGATGAATTATTTGGGGGATACCCTTCTTTTAAGCAAGTGCCTCAACTTTTCCGTTTCTCTCGATTGGCCAATACTGTTCCAGGAGTTGGGAAAATGTTGGAGGCAATGTTGGATTGTGGACCAAGTTGGCCCAAAATACAGAAATTGAAGTTTGTGTTACAAAACCCGTCATCAGTGGAAGCTGCCTATCTTAGTGTAAGAGGGTTATTCCTGAACGAACAACTTGGGTCTCTTGGAAGCGACAATCATAATTGTGGTAACTCGACCACTTTTTCTCCGCTTGGAATTTTACAGCATTTGGGTGATGAAGCTGCTGACTCAGAATTGCGAAATAGGGTGTCCTTATTCGAGTTGAGGAGCTATATGCATAATCAACTTCTGCGCGATACGGATGTGATGAGTATGGCCCACGGGCTAGAAGTGCGAGTCCCGCTTCTTGATCATCGATTAGTGGAATTCTTGGGCACGGTGCCTCCACGCTTCAAATTTACCACGCAGACAAAGCAACTCCTCTTAAGAGGTGTGCCTAGCCCTCTTCCGACTCAAGTCACATCACAGTTAAAAAGAGGATTTACATTTCCCTTTGATAGTTGGTTTCGAGGGAAATGGAGACCCTATATTGAGGAAGTGTTATTTGCAGAGGATGAGTTAACTTTAAATTCTGCAAGTATAAAAATATTGTGGTCCCTGTTTCTAAAGGGGCAAGTGCATTGGTCGAGAATTTGGAGTCTTGTTGTTCTACGTGTATGGTTACGGCAATACAATCTTCGATGTAGTTAAATGCCAGAGTCTAGTTGCTAATGAACTATCGAGATCGCCTATATCAGAGTTATATCTCTACGCATTTTGGGACAATTCGAGAAATTTCAGCTGAAGCATGTAGCAAGCAATGCCCCACATTTCGCGCCTACTTTAAGCCGCATCTGCCTCAAAGCCTTCAGGCAAAGATTTTGGATGTTGGCTGTGGTTTCGGTGGTTTTCTGTTTTTTCTTCGTCAAGAAGGCTACGAAAATGTCCATGGAGTAGAAATTAGCCATGAGCAAGTTAACGCGGCAAACAGTTTGGGAATCCCAAATGTTTTCGCCGGAGACTTAATTGAATATTTGCACGCACGTCCCGCAGCATTCGACTGCATTACAGCTCTGGATGTGCTGGAGCACTTTCGGAAGGACGAGACTCTCCCTTTGCTCGATGCAATCTTTCAGGCTCTGAAACCTAGTGGTCGGATAGTTGTTCAAGTGCCGAATGGTGGGAGCCCATTCTCTGGGACTCTTCGCTATGGTGACTTTACACATGAGATGGCATTTACGAAAACCAGTATTCAACAGGTATTACACTGCTCGGGTTTTTCTGAAATTGCCGTACATGCAGCTGATCCTTTTATCCATGGTCCGGTAAGTGCGATTCGCTGGGGAATTTGGCAGATTCTTTGTTTGATCTTGCGAGGCTATCAGGCAGTAGAGACGGGTAACTATCGAGGACATATTTTCTCTCAAAATCTTTTATCTGTGGGTGTCAAGAACCATTAAGGATTCGAGAGATATGGTTGTTGGACTATTTACAGGATTGTTGAATCATGGGGGTGTCGAACGAATGGGGCGTCAGATGGCAGTTGTCCTCGCTAGTTATGCAGAAGATAGAGGGCAGTCGTATCGTCTTTTTAGTTTGAATGATCCAGTGGGAACGCATGAAATTAATGTCGAAGGCATGCTCATTGCCATTCACGGATTTAATCGTAATAAGCTACTTTTTGTTTGGACATTTACAAAACTCCTGTTTCAGGTACGCCTTCTACTCCTTGCACATCCCCATTTAGCCCCACTAGCCTTCCTTCTTCGAGTCATGCGATCCTCAATTCCTTGTTATGTGGTGACATACGGAATTGATGTATGGGAACCGCTCTCCATATGGCATCGTTGGGCGTTACAACTCATGACAAAGGTTATCACGATTAGTCAATATTCGTTAGAAAAGCTTATAGCCTTGCAGGGCGTGAAAGCCGAAAATATCTCTCTGTTGTCTCCTTCTGTCGATAAAGGATTTTTGGTGGAGGCATCAAATTTATCGAATATGGGGTCTGACTTCTCTAGGAATATGACATTGCTCACAGTCTCAAGGTTATCGACAACGGATTCTTATAAGGGGATTGATGTGGTGCTACGGGCGTTGCCTCAAGTGTTGGAGTCAGTCCCACATGTGCAGTATTCTATTGTTGGTGATGGAGATGACCGAGCGCGTCTTGAAGGCATCGCAGAAGAAGTGGGTCTCCGAGAGAGAGTGGTGTTTAAAGGTAGAGTTTCGGATGCAGAATTGCAAAACAACTATCGAAATTGTGATGTATTTGTCATGCCAAGCTTGAATGAAGGTTTTGGGATTGTGTTTCTAGAAGCGATGGCATTTAGCAAGCCAGTTGTAGGGGGCAATCATGCTGGGACGATCGATGTCATTCATGATGGGAAGAATGGTTGTTTAGTAAACTACGGAGACACCGATGAACTGTCGAAGTGCCTCATTTATCTTCTTACGGAAGAAGGGATTCGAAACCGACTAGGCAAAGCAGGCCGACATTCAGTCGAAACTCAATTCTCTTTTGCTCGGTTTAAGGAGACATTCTTGTTATTGTTGAAGGAGCATGCCTGTTGAGGGTTCACTTGGGAAGTCTGTTTACTGTGAAAGTGGTAACTTATGCAGTCATTTGATTTGACATTTATTTAGTGATGGAAAAAGGTCCTTCCCCAAAAGCTGCTCTTATATGTGGCGTGTCCGGACAAGATGGTCCTTATCTCGCGCGATTGCTGCTTGGAAAGGGGTATCGAGTCTATGGAACCTCCCGTGACGCACAAGTTTCAACATTTCAAAATTTAGTTCGATTAGGCATACGAGAACAGGTCCAGGTTGAGTCCGTCTCTCTGACAGATTTTCGAAGTGTGTGGCAAGTGATGATGAAAATTCAGCCGGATGAAATTTATAACCTTGCGGGGCAAAGTTCGGTCGGACTTTCATTTCAGCTTCCTGTTGAGACCCTTGAGAGTATTACGATCGGTACATTGACGATGCTAGAAGCGATTCGAATGATGGGAAAGCCGATACGGTTTTATAATGCCGGTTCAAGTGAATGCTTTGGCGATTTGCCTGGTGTGGCGGCAGATGAAACGACCCCTTTTCACCCAAGAAGTCCCTATGCTGTTGCGAAAGCCGCCGCATTCTGGGAAGTCGCGAACTATCGTGAGGCCTACGGTTTATATGCCTGTACGGGTATACTCTTTAATCATGAGTCACCCTTACGTCCGGAGCGATTCGTGTGTAAGAAGATCATCAAGGCAGCGTGTGAGATCGCCGCGGGGCATGCCGACAAGCTCTGCTTAGGAAATATGGCTATTCGCCGAGATTGGGGTTGGGCTCCTGAATACGTCGAGGCGATGTGGCTTATGCTTCAACAAGATCAGCCAGCCGATTTTGTCATTGCAACCGGAGAAAGCCAAAAGTTAGAAGATTTTGTCAGTCTTACATTTTCATCATTAGGGCTAAATTGGCAGAATTTTGTACATTCTGATCCACAGTTAAGCCGTCCAACCGACCTTTCTGAAGGTCGAGGGTGTTCTCGAAAAGCGTGGGAAATTTTAGGGTGGAAGGCCCAAGCGATGATGCCTGATGTTGTGCGAATGATGGTAAAGGCGGAGATGGATGAAGACTATCACCTGTAAGGGGTACGCCTGCTAACCAGTGGAATCTATCTCTACTCTTCACTATCATTTTTGAGAAAATATCTCTGAGTTCTGATAAACGACGAATTGCTCAATAGGGATGCAGATAAGAAATGAGGGTTTCGACAGTGGTCTTCTGGAAAAGGAACGTTTGCCTTGATTAATTGGTCAGGCATAAAACAGGATCATTTATTGGGGAAAATTTTAAGATTCTCTTTAAAATGTCTCTCAAAAAGAATGATCCTATCAATTCGTCGAGGGCCGGCCCAGGGGCTGAAATGGGTAGTTGGAAGTGCAACCCACGGATGTTGGTTGGGAACATATGAACTCGAAAAGCAAAAAACATTAGAGCAGTTTGTGAAGCCGGGTATGACTGTCTATGATATTGGAGCTCAGGCGGGATTTTATAGTCTCCTGTTCTCCCGACTCGTTCAGCATGAGGGCAAGGTGTATGCCATTGAACCTTTCGCAGAAAATGTTAGACATTTGCTCGCTCACATCCAGCTAAACCATATCGAAAACTTAAAAGTTATTCAAGGGGCGTTAAGTGACCAAAGCACTTTAACGGGATTCGGCATAGGAAATAATAATTGTGAAAATTCTCTATTAGAAGGAAGAAATGGAATTTTAATGGTTCCAGTTTTTTCATTGGATGAGTTGATCGAGGTCGGACAAATTGCGCCACCTAATTTACTCAAACTTGATGTAGAGGGTGCTGAGTTTCAGGTATTAGTGGGCGCAACTCGTACCTTGAAGGCTTATAAACCAATAGTATTTCTAGCCTTACATGGGAATGAACAACGTACAAAGTGTTTTCATTTTTTGAGGGAGAATTGTTACGAAGTATTTAACTGCCAAGGGATAGCTTTAGACGATAATGCAATGGAGGATGAAGTCTATGCTATTTCCAAAGGATAAAGTTGTGTTGTGAGTAGAGTCTTCCGCGTTGCTTACTTAGTGTCCCATCCGATTCAATATCAAGCCCCTCTATTGCGTTCTTTGACCCAACAGCAAGAGATTGATTTAACGGTATTATTTCTTAGCGATTTTTCTACCCGGCACTACTTTGACCGAGGGTTTGGTAGTGACATGAAATGGGATATTCCATTATTAGATGGTTATCATTCTCGGTTTTTACCTGTTTTAGGAGGGGGGCAACAAGTTACATTTTGGAGACCGTTCGTCTATGGGTTGTCGCGTTATTTACGCGAAAAACCATTTGATGCTCTTTGGATGCATGGCTATGCTCACCAGGCAAATCTTCGAGCCTTAGCCATTGCCAAGCAACTTGGGATCAAGACGTTACTTCGTGGAGAGTCGCATTTGTCAAGTCACCAACGTTCTTCTGCTAAGGAGTGGCTGCGTTGTCGAATCCTTCCCAAACTTTTTAATTCTATTGATGGTTTCCTTTCAATTGGAACGCTTAATCATGATTATTATGTGCATTATGGAGTATCACCGAACAAGATTTTTCCCATGCCCTATGCTGTAGATAATGTATTTTTTCGGGAAGAAATACAAAAGATTAATTCAAAGAGAGAGACTTTTCGACAAGGATTAGGGTTGGAGCCAGGTCATGCGGTAATCTTATTTGTCTCAAAGTTTCAAAGCCGTAAACGTCCCATGGATCTTCTTCTCGCCTACGCTCGTCTGTTAGAAGAAATGACGAAGGGAGAGCCAGAGCCTTATCTATTATTTGTTGGAGATGGAGAAGAGGGGCCAGAGTTAAAGAAGTCAATCGTGGAATATGGTTTAACCAAAGCTAAGCTAATTGGATTTAAGAACCAGACCGAACTTCCGCGTTTTTATGACTTATGTGATGTGTTTGTTCTTCCATCAGAACACGAACCATGGGGGTTGGTTGTTAACGAAGTCATGAATGCCGGAAAGCCGGTGATTGTCAGTGATCAAGTCGGAGCTGGGTCTGATCTCGTCCAGGACGGAGTGAATGGATATATTATTAAGGTCGGGGATGTTTCCACATTGGCTAGAAGAATCGACGCAGTGCTCAGTAACCCTGGGTTAGCAAAAGAAATGGGTAGAGAAAGCAGAAGGCGGATTTCCGGATGGTCCTTTAACGCTGATGCTTGTGGACTTGTCCGGGCTTTAGAGTTTGTGACTGCCCGAAATCATGATGTTATGTATCGGTAGATATTTCTGCGACAAGTGGGACTGTAAAAGGTAATTGCTTATTGAATGATTTCCTTACTTCCGAAGACTGTGAAAGTTGCAAGAATGAGGGCTCACATATATTCTCGTGGGGACTGCGATTTTTGGGATGGTTTCATGGGGATTTTTAATGACTTGGAATTTTGAGCTTCACGGCTTGATCGAAATATGAAATTTAGTATTATTATCCCCACATATAACGAAGAAGCTGATATTGGTGAAACGTTGAATTCTCTTATTCAACTTACATACGACAAAAAAGAAATTCTTGTCGTTGATGATTCAACCGATCAGACTCCTGATATCGTTCGCTCGTATGCTTCTATGGGGGTTACGCTTATAAGGCCAGCGAAACGAGGTGGACGTTGTGAAGCGAGGAATTTAGGCATTCGATCAGCAGATGGTGAGGTTATCGTGATTTTGAATGCAGATGTTCGCCCACGGTCAGATTTTTTGGAGCAGCTCCTTGCTCATTATACACTTGGCTATGACTATGTTCTTGTGGGATCAAAGGTTTCTAATACTGATTCATTCTTAGCTCGGTATATTGGGGCTATAGCTGATATGGATTATGCTGGCGACACCTCATGGATGGAATGGACTGAAGGATTTTCATGTCGAAGAGAACTGGCAATAAAGGCAGGGTTATTTCCTGTAGGACA
Organism: Candidatus Nitrospira salsa; assembly: GCF_965152625.1. NCBI lineage: Bacteria > Pseudomonadati > Nitrospirota > Nitrospiria > Nitrospirales > Nitrospiraceae > Nitrospira > Candidatus Nitrospira salsa. Next base: position 175,679 of record NZ_CBCUCO010000005.1, on the reverse strand, counting down.
TCCTATTCCTATTTGTGCCGGAGAAGATGGTTTTTTTGGGGAAAACCTTAGAAAGTTAGGGGCCAAAAGGGTGCTAGACCTTAATATTATTGTTGATCACGTTGCACCTGGAAACTTAGGAGAGTTCTGGCAGATAAGAAAAGGTCGAGGTTGTGGTGGTCCACAGTTTCGTCGTTTTATTCAGCGGTGGTCTTTTGGAAAAATTATCGCAAGAGCGATCCTTCGACTTATCAAATCTACCATCATTGTGCTTCTCGTCTTTCCTCCTGTCATTATTAATTGGAAGGTCAGTAGTTTTTCTATGTATGGTAAGCGAGACCTTTTCCCTTTCATTGGTGCTTGGTTTATTGAGTTACTTGCGTATCATGTGGGTGAATGGCAATCAGTACGTGAGGTCATGAAAGCCGAACAGTTAAATTCCTAAGCTTCCAATTTTTTCATGCTTCAATTGGACGATCTCACACCATTAAATTTTGAAATCCCGAGTGAATCTTTTATCGAATCATCGATAAAAAAGCCGATCCGACGGTATGTCTATCCTTTGTATAATTGTCTGACCAGTCATTTGCTGGCTAAGCGATATCGTGAGACGATTCCATTTCGTGTTGACCGATGGTTATGGGGACAACGAGGGAGTGACTATGAACGGCATCGACGGCGTGTCAATCGTTATTTGCCGTTAGCAGGGAAGGATATTCTTATTGCTGGGTGTGGTACTGGGCAGGACATTCCCACGTGGTTTCCCTATGCACCGCGCTCGGTCACTGGCATAGATTTATTTAACTATCAGACAGCCTGGACGATACTTCAACAGCATTTGTCTCGTGTTTTTCCAGATACGGCTATCATGTTCGCTCAGCGAGACTTAGCCTGCCTTAACGGATATGCAGATGAGACATTTGATGTGATCGCTTCCGATGCTCTTTTTGAGCATCTGTCGGATCTTTCCTCTGTGTTGAAAGAATTTCGAAGACTGTTACGTAAGGATGGCTTGCTATACGCTACGTTTGGTCCTCTATGGTACTCCTGGGGAGGAGACCATATCTCGGGTTCCGATGATCCAAGGCATGGCTATAACCACCTTCTTCTTAAACAAAAGGATTATCATGAATATCTCAACAGCTTTGGTATGTTAGAACACTCGGCACATGACGGTCGGACGTGGATTAAAGAGGGATTATTTAGTTATTTGTCCCCAAGCGACTATTGTCGAAAATTAGAAGAGTCTGGGTATGAAAGATTATTCACATCGTTGATTATTGATCCTCGTGCGGTGAAATTTTTGAAAATGAATGTTCAGGAACGACACCGATTAGAGAGGATCGTGGCACAGGCAACGGATTTATTAGTGACCGGGATGACCGTGATTTATAAGGTTAGGCGCAATATATGAGAGTGGTGACCTCATGCTTTTCACGATTTCACATTTTTGATCAAGCCAGTCAATTGCATCGCTTAGGAGTTTTAGAAAATATTTTAACAGCCTGTCCCAAGCGCTGGGCAAAAGATTGGGACATTCCTCAGCAAAAAGTTGTTTCCTTGCCGTTGAGTGGTGCCTATGGATACGTTGTCGAAAAAGGACTAAAAAAAGTGCATCCGCTTCTTGGTCGTTTGGCATCCGAATCACTCCACTCTCATTTTTCAAAAAGGTTAGCAAGGTATATTCCTTCTACGTGTGACGTATTTATTGGCCTGTCTTCATTGTGTTTAGAGGCTATTATCGAGGCTAAAAAGAAGGGGATTTTTACGGTTGTTGATCATGGAAGCGTGCATCAACGTGCGGAGAAAAAAATACTTTTAGAGGAATGTAAACTTTTGTCTATCTCAATAGACGAGGTTGTTCCTTCAGAGTGGATCATTGAGAAGGAAGAGGATGAGTTTGAAGTGGCTGATTGTGTGTCAGTCTTAAGTGATGTGGCGAGACGGACTCTTGTTGAAGCAGGAATCCCGAGAGAGAAGGTTATGGTGAATAATTGTGGTGTTTGCCTGAGTGATTTCAAGCCTTATCCCAAATCAGACAATATCTTTCGGATTATCCAATGTAGTGCAATTACTCCCACTAAGGGTGTCCACTATCTTTTGCAAGCATTTAGTGAACTTAAATTGCCAGATTCTGAATTATGGATTGTTGGTCGTGGCAAAGAGGTCTCACCCCTTCTACCAAAGATAAAGCAGTATGCAGCTAGTAACGTTTATTTTAAGGGCGCCTATCCACAAGCTGAACTCTCTGGAATTTACTCACAAGGGTCCATTTTTGTTTTGCCATCACTTGTTGATGGTTTTGGGATGGTCGTACCACAAGCAATGGCGTGCGGGCTTCCCGTGATAGTAACTGAAAATGTTGGTGCAGCAGATTTAGTGATGGAAGGGAAGAATGGTTTTATCATACCTATACGTGATGTCGACGCATTGAAGGACCGGATACTTCGTTTGTATGAAAATAAAGATTTGTTGTTGGATATGAGTCGCAATGCCTTGCGTTCTGTTAGCGATGGTTATACATGGAATGATTATGGGGATCGACTTTTGGCAGAATTGAAAGAACGTGTTTGCTGTTAAACCACATCGATAGTGCTTCGTATTCTCGAAATATTAGGATAAATACACCTAGCTAAATTTTCACTGTGAGTCTACTAGAAGGCGTGTAGCCTTCTCTTGCTTTTTGTTGGTGCCTAAAAACTACTGAGTGGTAAGCTCTTTGGTTTTTGTTGAAAATTTTGAAAGTAATCCCTACACATTACCATGAGGAAAATTCTAGAATGTAAATATATATTGGCAGAGACGACTTTAGGTGTTCTCAAAATGAATGATTCTTTGTATACTGAAAGGATTCATATTTAATGTTACAGGTGAATCCTGATCGGTGGTTTTGTAGGCCTTTCCGAGGTAGGTATTCACTTGTCGGAATTTTCCTTTTCTCATGTTTGTAAATAACGTGGCTCAGAGTATCGTAGCCATTGATCTGACTATCTTCGAAATGGTTCTTCTCTGTCATGTCGTATTTCCGGCGATTGATCATCTTTAACTAAAATGATGAATGAGCAAGATGTTTGAAAATCCTATCATTGGAGTGGGTACCTTCAACCCATCTCCTCGGGCAAAAGAGCTTGTCATGCAGGCTTTAGAAAATCGACGTCTGTCATATGGCCCAATGATGCAAGAGTTTGAACATTCGTTCTCCAAGTTGCATGGCTGTCGTTTTGGAGTCATGAGCAACAGTGGAACTAGTGCTCTTCATGTCGCAGTTGCTGCACTGAAGGAAATTCATGGATGGAACGATGGCGACGAAGTTCTCGTACCAGCTACCACTTTTATTGCAACGTCAAATGTGATTTTACATAATAATTTGACTCCGGTTTTTGTGGATGTTGATCCACTGTATTACTGTTTGGACCCTAATTTGATTGCGGAAAAAATCACTTCTCGTACGAGAGCGATTATTCCTGTTCATGTTTTTGGGCAATCGGCTGATATGGATCCAATTCGCGTCCTTGCTTCTGAGGCAAATTTGAAAATTATCGAAGATACATGTGAAACGATGTTTGCGACTTATAAAGGCGAGAGTGTTGGTAGTATGGGGGATATTGGGTGTTATTCAACGTATATTGCGCATTTGATTGTGACTGGGGTCGGTGGGATGAATACCACCAATAATCCTGAGTATGCCGTCAAAATACGGTCTCTTGTTAACCATGGGAGAGATTCTCTGTATCTCAACATTGACGATGATAACGAATTGACGAAGGAAGAGTTGCGTGTAGTCGTTGGACGAAGATTTTCTTTTGTGAGCCTTGGCCATAGTTTTCGCATCACAGAGTTGGAGGCAGCCTTAGGTCTTGCACAGTTGGAAGAGTGGGAATGTCTCATCGAAAAACGGCGAGCCCATGCTCGCCATCTCGTCAGGGAGTTGTCTGTCTATGGAGATCGCATGCAACTTCCCGCTATACGACCTGGATGCGAACATTCCTTCATGATGTTTCCAATTGTCCTGAAAGATCAGCCAAAGAGAGATTTGGTGCATTATCTCGAAGAGCATGGCGTTGAGACCAGAGATATGCTCCCCCTGATCAATCAGCCCATTTACCAAAGTCTGTTAAAACTTCGGAGTGATGATTTCCCAGTTTCCAAGTGGATCACTGAGAGTGGATTCTATATTGGATGTCATCAAGATCTTTCTGACTCAGACTTGGATTATATGATCGAACTATTTGTCCGGTTCTGGAAGCCTCGGGTCCAGGCATCTCAAAAGGAAACGTCTCTCCTAGTCCTGGTCTTTCCTGAGCAGGGAGCCGATCTAGACGAAATTCTTGAATCTTTACCATTTGAACTTTTTGATGTAGTAGTGGGACTTGTCCGGACATGCTCTGAAGGATGGCAACAAACGTTTGCAAGGTATAGAATTCACCTTAAGGCTATTGGGGCTGAAGACCCTCTGTGCTTTTTGGCACGCCAAGGTGTGAGTCACGAAAATATTGTCGTTTTTCCAGCCGATGGGAGTTATGGTACCAGGGATATTGCTAAGTTGCTTTTTGCATTGGAATCTGGAAATGACATGGTGCTTGCATCTCGTTTCTTACCAGGTGGTGTTCGTCATGATCTGGCAAAACGATTCCCTTACCGTAGTCTAGGCAATCGAATTTTTACGATGCTTGCTAATATTCTTTTCTATGGGAATTTGACCGATAGTCTTTCAGGTTTTCGTGGCCTGAAAATAGCAGCTTTTCAATCTATTCCTACGCCAGGTAAAGATTTGAGTCTCCTGTATACTCTTTCGATTCAAGCGATGAAATGTCGTTGGAAAGTAAGGGAAGTTCCGACGCAAGAATCGGTGGAACTTTCTCATTTACATAAAAGAAAAGCCTGGGGTAGTCTGATTCCAATGTTTAGCATACTTATCAAGGAGTGGTTCAAAAAAGAGAAAAAACCCATTTAGTGCCAGTATTATCTACGCTGGATTTTGAGAGGGAGGCTAGTCCTAGGTTAAATAAGTCAGAACTTCTTAGATAAACTTGGGTGCCTGTTAATGATTAAGATCCTTCATAGGTTATTCGGCCAATTCGATCTTGTGAAGAGTGTGGAAAGTTAATCACGGTTTAGTCTATGTCAACAAGGAATATGAAATGACAAATCACCCGCACTCAACCTTGGTAATATTGACGAGAAACGAAATCGAGGGTTCCCGAGCCCTTTTTGACAAAATACCAATAGCGGCTGTAGATGAATGTCTTGTTATAGATGGAGGATCAAAGGATGGGACCGCAGAGTTTTTTCGTGAAAAAGGAGTTCGTGTCGTTGAACAAACCATTCTAGGTCGTGGCGAAGCTTTTCGAATTGCTGCCAGAGAATCGAACAGTGATTATCTCATTTTTTTTAGTCCAGACGGGAATGAGGATCCGGATGATATTCCACGTCTGCTTTCCAAAATTGATGAAGGACACGATATGGTGATTGCATCCCGTTTTCTTCCAAGCAGCCGAAATGAAGAAGATGATCTGTACTTTCCTTGGAGAGCTTGGGCAAATCAGGCATTTACCCTGATGGCTAATATTCTTTGGCATGGCAAGCTGACAGATAGCATCAATGGTTTTCGTGCAATTAGGAGGGATGTATTCAATCGTTTGAATCCTGATGGTCCTGGCTATGTTATTGAATACCAGTTATCAATTCGTGCAATGAAGCTTGGACTAAACATTGCTGAAGTTCCTACGCTGGAAGGCCAGCGAATTGGCGGGGAAAGCGGCGCGCCTTCAATCCCAACTGGCATGCTATTTTTAAGGTTTCTCTTTCGAGAAATTACGGTTGGACGAACATTTTAGTAGACAACTGTATCGGGCCAGAGGGGCAATTGAAAATCTAACAAGTCTTACAGTTTTGATAGTTTCGTTTGGGCGATGGAATCTCCGCCACGTCCAGCCTTTTGGTACCATTGAATGGCTTGATCATAATTACGTTCAACCCCTCGGCCTTTTTCATACATTAAGGCCAGATTTCTCATTGCTGCAAAAATACCATTATGTGCACTACGTTCATACCATTGGAATGCTGAACCATAGTTAACGTCTACTCCACGCCCCAGTTCGTATAATAACCCCAGATTGTTCATCGCCGTGGCATTTCCCTTGCCTGCGGAGTCTTTGAACCATTGTGCTGCTATAGCAAAGGAACGTGGTACGCTTTCCGCTCGGTAGTACATCCTTCCAAGTTTACACATGGCAGTGCTATTCCCCAAATTGGCGGCATTGCTATACCAGTTGTATGCTCGAGTTAAATTGATTGGGTCATGCTGTCTTCCGAGTTCATACAAGTTGCCAATATTTTTTGATGCAATGGAATCTCCTTCGGATGCTGCAGCCATGTACCATTTTTTGGCTTCTGTAGTATTTTCTGTGACGCCGAACCCTCTTTCATACATTATTCCTAGATTCCGCATAGAAGGTACATCATTCAGGCGGCTAGCTTTGTTAAACCACTCGAAGGCTTGATTGAGATCTTTGGGCACGGCGAGACCTTCTGCATAGAGAACACCCAAGGTTCTCATAGCTGCAGCATCCTCTAGCTTTGTGTTTACTCGTGCCCATTTTGTCATTTCAGAATAATATTGTTTGATTAGTTCAGAACGTTTCCCGATGTTCTCAGCCAGATGAGACCTCATTTTCCATTGCTGTGCAATTTCTTCACTCTTTGGAATTATTAATCCAGATTCGTACAGATCGCTTAGTTTGCGCATAGCAGATACATTTCCCAAGTGAGCTGCGTGTTGGTAGAGAGACAGTGCCATTTGGGAGTCAGGTGATATGTCCGTTCGAGATTCGTAGAATTGAGCAAGTTGTACCATTGCTTGACTATTACCTTGTGCGGCGGCCTTTCGGAAAAGTCCTAATGCTTTCTTGAAATCTTGATGCGTAGAAATTCCTGAATGGTACATACTTCCTAGTGATGTCTGTGCTTGGGCATCACCTTGGTTTGCGGCACGAGAGAAGTACTGGAACGCTTGGTCTGATGCATTTTGGATATTCAAATTGTTCAGGTAAAGCCTTCCGAGACTTGTAATGGCAGGTAGGAAATTTTGTTGTTCTGCTTTGCGATACCAATTCATTGCCGTGTTGATATTCTTGGTTACACCATATCCATGTTCATACATCAGTCCAAGGTTATACGATGCGATAGGGTGTTCTTTGCGGGCGGCCATTCGAAACCATGCCTTGGCTCCTTCGTCATTACCCTTTTCAAAATCCACTAGTCCCATGAGATAGGCATTCTGTGCGGTGTGTTGAGTGGCTTGTGCTTCTCTAATTGAATAAGAAAAATGGTCTCTTGGAAGACTGTCCCTGAAAAAGGGAACATCCTGCTGTTCGCATTTATCGAGGTCTCGAAGTAATTCTTGATACACGCCTGCTATGGCTAGTTTTTCGAGATTGGTATTCGACCAGAATTTTGTTGAAGGTATTGAAATTGAAAGCGTTGTCGAGACTAAGACGAGGGTGATGAATGAAAGACAAACAAGATTGCTTCCCCCCGACCAAAGTCTTTTGGCCAGTGTTGTCAGTCTACTAGATATGAATCGATACCCATTAGATAGCTGTAAATCAGTTGTTAAGATGCTATGAATCAAGAAAAGTACAAATAGAATTTTAATATGTCGTATGTAAGTGAGAGAGACCCAATCTTCGAACCCATGAATGATCTGAATCCAAAGTATTGAATAAAGCATAATGCCTGAGATGGAGCCAGTGACAACAAGGTTTTCAAATAGGTACCGATATAAAACGCCTAGCAACAACATGCCGATTACGACTCCAAGGAGCCCAAAGTTAAGGTACATGTCACCGATTTGTGTGGGGCCAATTCCTGTTATGACATCATTTGTTCTGAGGATACCGATAGCTTTCCCAAAGTCATTGCCGTCGTTGAGGAAGCGTGGTTGATGACCTAGGAGAGCGGTAATATTGAATGCTCTAAAAAAATCCAGGAATCCTTGTCCATAGAGCAACTGTTCTGCGTGGTCTACAATAGCTGTGAATATATGAGACTGCCCAAGTCTTCCAATTGAACTGTCAATGACTAGTGAGGATGTTGCCACCAAATCAGAGCTAAGCGTTTGTATAAATGATTGTTCCTGATGCTCAGTGAAATAGTTTTGATCAAGGTTTACCTTATCCTTCATGTATAATTTGATTGGGAAGACGAGTAATAGGATGGCTAGGCCTATCACAATAATTCTTCCTGTACATCTCCGGTAGAGGTAATGTCTGGTGAGCAAATAGATCAATATGGGTGTCAGAATCGACATTCTGCCAGCACCAAACTTGACCTGTCCGAGAAATTCGAACACAAATAAAGGCCATGCGATGCGGCCCCATAAATTTGCCTGATCGTCATGATTCCGTAATAGGAAGAAATACTGTGAAAAAGCGATGGCCAAAGCGATAAAGTGGAAGGGGTTCAGCGAAAGAAAAGAACTGAGGGTTATGCTAATGTCCGAATTTGGTTCTGCAAGGTCGGAGATGATACGAGGGCATTTAATTGCAAACCCAGTTATTAGGACACCGAATGTGACCCATAAAGACCTGCTTGGATTCCACGGCTTGTCTAGAAAATCAGAAAGGGAGCGGTGCCGTAACCCTTTTCTTAAAGAATAATACCCCAGAAGAAACGCCAAAAGTCCAGCCAGCAAGTATGTAAAAGACTTTTTGTTCAGAACATTGATTCCACGTGCTTCGAGATTCGTAAACTCGGTTGTGAGGCCTACTGCCAGCGCAATTGGAAGAATTGAAAAAATGACAACATAGTAGAGGGTGAACGAAAATCCAAGATTGAATATGTCAAGATTGAGGAGTTTTCTCATTATATTACGAAACCTAAACAGTGGCGCTCTCAGGTGAGCGTTTCTTATGACCTCTCTCATGTTTTAAGTCTGCAAATTCTAATAACAGCAAAAATAAGTACACCAAATACTAAGAGAGTATGGATCATCCCACCGATTACAAGATTTAAGCTTGACATTGATAAGTGTGCCGTTGACATGATGATCAATGTTCCAAAGATCATGTTGCCGACAGCTGTACTCGTACCCACGAAAAAATGCCACCCGAGATGCAGGGCTGTGCCAAGGGCGATGGCGCTGAGTACGATTCCACCCCATCCATAGGCCATCCAGGATTCAAAAATTGTGGGCATGGACCAGACAAACGGCTTGTCCGTCGGTTTGGAGTATCCGTATTTCAAACCGATTAAGAGTCCAGTTTTTTCTACTGGTTTGTCATTCCATAATATTCGAGGAATCAATTTGTAAAATAGCGGTTCGTATGTCTCCCAATATGAGTAGGGTACCTGGCTTGGTGTCATTCTGATCGCATATGCAAAATTGCCAAGAGAATTCAATCGGTGGGCTATACGCGCGATGATGTGATAGAGATTGGGGTTAGTATTTTGCGAGAGCGGCCAACGTAGTTTATGGTAATTTGGGTCATACTCCTTTAGGTCGTCCTTCTTATTTATGACTTCTGAGCCATGTTGGTCGCGAGGATCTAGTGTTTGAGCCTGCTTATACAATGTTTTTGCACGAAGGAGATCTTTTGGTATGCCGAGTCCATTCTCATAGAGATTGGCCAGGTACCGAATTGCTGAAGCATCTTCCAGGGTGGCAGCTTTCGAATACCACTTGTGTGCAAGAGCATAATCTCTAGGTATTTCGTCCCCTAGTTCATACATTCGTCCGATGATGCGCATCGCAGGACCATCACCTTTCTGTGCTGCATCATGATAGCAAGCGAGCGCCCTCCTGTGGTTATACGCAAGCCCGTTTCCGCTTTCATACATTGATGCGAGGTGCCTCATGGCAACACCATCACCTAAGATTGCAGCTCGTTGATACCAGCGACCAGCTTTAGATAAATCCTTTCCGACTACAATTCCATTTTCGTACAATAGACCTAATTTTCTCATTGCAAGTTTGAGTGTTTCTGGATCATTCTGAGGTTTGGTAGTAATGCCTACTTCCGTTAAAGATAAGTCCATGCTCTGTAGGTCGTGTACGATAGCTTTGAAATAATTTTTGGGGAGGCCGTGCCCATACTCATACATGGTGGATAAAACTTTCATGGCGTTGGAATTGTGTTTTTCGGCCGCACGCCGATACCAAGCTATTGCATGCTCTATACCGTTAGGTTGAATTAAGGCACGTTCATAGAGATAACCAAGTCTGAGCATTGCATTGGAATTATCCTGTTCAATGGCGCGGTGGTACCAACTCTGGGCCATAGTGATTGCTTGTTTATCTTCCGCATTTTCTTCAGCTGTTACGCCTAAGGAAAGCATCGCCAGATCATTCCCATTCAGGGCCTGGAATTGTATCTCTTCTGGTTCAAGTTTGTGTTTGAGATGAGTAAGCGCACTCATCGAATCATATGCAATGAGATTTGAGATTGCGTGTTTCGCTGTCTCAATGGCATGCTCGTCGGAGTCTTCGCCTAAAGGTTTTATGCATAAGTGAGGTGCGAGGTCATCATTTTGAGATTCATTCATTATCTTTTGATGCAAGGCTACTAAGGTTGTATCTCGTTCAAAGGCACCGCCGTACCGTGCGGTTCTGATTTCTGATTTGAAGGCCAATGCGAGTCCGATACCGATTACAAACAATACTAGGAGTCCAACTTGAATTCGTAGAGGAGTCCTCATCACTCCAAGTGCATATAAAACTCCAAGTGCGCTGATCGCGATAGGGTTTACATATCCCAATAAAGCAGGAAGAGCAAACGTTACCATTCCGCTAGGAATGAGCAACAGAAAAATGATGAAGTGTTTGAATCTACCGAGCGCATCAAGACGAAGTAGGTAAATTCCCAATATGATGGCAAGTGTTGGCGCTAGTGATAAAATGTGAGTTAGATTTTCGAAAATGGAGGGGAATTGCATTGTCTGATGTAACGCAGAAATTATGCTTCCTAGAGTTGCGAATCCAACAAAACACCACCAGACTCCCTGTCTGTTGATATGCCAGAGAGTCTGCTGCTTTGAAAATTTTTGTCCGACGACAATAATACTTCCTGATAAGAGAATCCACGTGATCCATACAACTGTGGCATATGAAATCTCAGCTGTTGTGAGATGTACGACAGTCTGATCGACTCGTAGGGAGAACGGCAGGGTATAAAAGATTAGCGGAGTTAAGAAGACGCAAATCATTGGGAAGAAACAAAAGAATAGGAAGCGCCAAATCATACAGTCAGGCTATTGCGAATCCAAACTCTCGGTGTGTCGGAGGTTATTTGTTGTATTCGGTAAGCATCTCAACCACCAAAGCCCTAGACAAAAAATGCTTAGTACGACACTCCATGGGAACATCATCATTGTAATGCTTGTGAGGATGATTGGACATACTTCCTTTGAAATGAACAGTAAATTAAATCGGTTACAGTACTTGAAAAGAAGCCGTGGCACAAACCAAAGTGGAAGAAGAGCGTCGGCAAGAATCATCCCCGATATCATCCCAATAAGACCGAAATACTGTGCTCCGGTGTAACTGAGACTGACGGTGAAGAGCGAAGATAGAGCCAGAGTTCGCGCCAGGCCTTCGTGCTGATTCACTGCCATTAGAACATGGCTACAGGCTGTCCAAAGCACAAGCTGCATGACATAGAGGAGAATCAAATCCATCGCATTCTGGTTGTATGTAAGAGTTTCGCCTAGCCAGAGCTGGAAGATTTCTTCTCCCAAAAAATGAAAAATAATAAAAAATACAAAGGCTCCAAACAAAGAAGATCGAAGTAAGAAACGAAATAATTCATGTAGTTTTTCGTAATCACCTTCCATGTCGAGGCGGGTGAACTCTGGCCATGCGGTGTGAGACAGAAGACCAAGCAATTGCTTAATAGCGTTTGCAATGGTACGTAATGCTGAGAACACGACAACCTGCACAGACCCAAGGAGTGCCCCTGCGACTAGGATGGTTCCCTGGATTGAAAGTAGCTGAGAAACTTGGATTGAGAAGAAATGAAGGCTCGGCCGTAGAAATGTCCTCATAACAGAATAACTGGAGTGTTGTAAGGACAGAGTGGCGATATCCGGAAGCTGTTTTTTGAGATCGACGATCACCATTCCAACAACTATCCCGTATGGCAAGATCTGTAATGCTGCGATGCCCAGCATATTGGCACCAAAGAGCAACCCTCCTGAAGTGAAAACCATGTGTGTCAGAATAATTAGATTACCGAACATCACACCTCTCGGCAGTAGGCCAATGGCCCGATAGATCCCCAACAGAAGTCCCTGCGGAAGAGCTATAAGAAACTGTGCGCCTAGCAAGCTGGCAATCATAACGGTCATTGCATGAGATGTTTCTGTGATGCCTATTGTGTGTTCGATCGGGTACAGCCCTAAAACAATGATCAGTAGTAGTAACGCTGCTGCTGGTAAATAGAGGAAGAGAGCTAAGCCGCTATGAAGCGATTTTCGAAATAATTCGAAATCTTGGCTGGCGTAAGCTTGTGTCAGTCGATTGACAATATAAACTTGCCCACCAAGCTCTGTCAGTGAGAGATAGGCGACCAAGGAAGAAAGAACCAACCACTCACCATAAATATTTGCTCCCCAGGCCGTTAAAAATAGTGGAACGAGCAAGATTTTTGAGGCAACATTGAGGACTTGACCAATGGCATTTGCTCCAAATCCTTTTACGAGGCGTGACCAAGTGGTGCCAGGAAATATGCGTGCGGATATTGGCTCTTCTGCTTTCATCTCATAATCCTACGTTTTCTCGCGATCATGTGAAGAAATTTATGCACCCTATGCCTTGTTTGAGAAGTTCTAGATTCGGGTCGGAGATCAGTTTTCGAAAACTATTCTTTTGTAAAACTCAGATTATCGTAAGTGTTTTGGCTTATCCTTTAATGGAAGCCCATAGTATTTTCTGAGTGCAGTGGACGGTATAACTTGTTAATTAGTGCGCTGTCGAATAGACTCTGATATTTAACAGGACTCGCGAGGATGAGTTATGTGTTATGTAAATGATAAGTGAGGAAAGCTATTTGGTCTATTGGATTGGTTTTTCTTTGCTTCGCTCTACGCCATCCTTTGTTGAGCGAATGTAGACACTGTCTGCTACAAACGTTAAAGCCGGAATTTTGTGACTAAGCTTCCTTAATATCTCCGATAGACGAATAATCAACTGCATGCCAAAAGGCATCAAATGGATGTCGCTTTTTTGTAAGCCCAGGCCGAAAAAACAGTCTACAGATATGACCGTTGGTCCAACTCTATTGTTAAAAGTTCGCTTAAGCTCTCCCAGGCTCCAGTATCGTACTTCAAATGCTTTGGGCATTCTAAACCATCGTTTTATTTGGTGGTGCAATGAGCGAATGCCTAATAAGTTAGGCATTTGAATGAATGTTGTTCCCCCAATTCGTAAGACTCGACCTGCTTCAGATAGGGCCGTTCCTACGTTTGCTTTGGAAAGATGTTGTAACACGCTATAGGAAAAAACAACGTCCATGCTTTTATCATTGAATGGGAGGTATCGAGAATCGGCAACGATATATTTAATTGGTAACGCCAACTGTTTGGCTACTCTGTGAGCAGCCATAATTGCACCCATCGACGGATCGAGGCCGACTGCGACATATCCCTTTCGTGCGGCAGCTACGCACCAACGCCCCCAATTACACCCTAAGTCAAGGAAGGTTTTTTGATGACCATTCGGTAGACGTAAGTCTGGGATTGGATATGTCTTAAGGTTGCCGATCAAATGCTTGTAGGCTATACCGTTTGTTTGAGCGACGACAAATGCTACGACGGGATCAATTCCCGATTGATCTTTCAAGATGAGGTCTGCAATACCTAGTCGTTCATAATCGCTAATGCCAAGTGTCTCGATATAATAATTCGAAGTTTTCGTGACAGGTTGATTTTTTTTTGCCCACTCAAGAGAGGCATGTGCGACCCAATGTGTTTGCTCGACATTGGGTGCAAGCATAATAGGGACACCATTGATAACAGGATACTGCCGCCCCGCAGTCGATACAAGATTCCCATCTCGGTACTCTAAGCGAGTATGATCAATAGGACAGACTAAATTTTCGAGATACCAACTATCGAGTTCTGAATGTGCATCTTTAGTTGAGGCCATGAGAGCGTTCCACTTTATTTAGGTTGGCAAACTGCTAGGGTTATGTAAATCGAAGGAAATATGAGGTGCAAAAAGAATTAACATTATTTTCGATTACTCAATTTTCTTCATAGTTCACGGTCGCAGTTTGTAGAGATTTGCTCAATTATTTATCTATTGCAGTGCTAGGCATCACTTGAAGGCCACACGGAATTCTGTTTGGCAGTCACTGAAACTTTGTGAAGATGTCTCTTGTTTTCCGAGCCTACTTATAAGGCCTGCAACGTGTTTGGCGAATAGACAATATCCATATTCATTGAAGTGGGTCCCATTTAGTGATAAGGCATATAGCCGTTCCTTACCGTATTTTTTGTATATGGGTTCAAAGTCACTGATCATTATGTTTTTCTTTCCTTTAAAGGTTTTTCTCATCGCGGATATTTGCATGGCAAATTGAGGTGTATTTCCACCATACGGGGGAAGTGTGACAACGATGACTTGGCCACCCCAACTCTCTGCTGTATCGGCTATTTTTCTAAGGGATTTTTTCATAATGGAGAACGAAGCTGATGATTGTTCATTCCATTCTGCCTTTCTTGTAAAGCGAAATCTAGTTCCTAATGCGGATTGAAGAGAGCTTCTTATCCCAGACAGTGTAACCAATCCGCGAATGTAAGCCTGCCAATTTATGTTCTCTTCTTTAAAACGTACGGACTCTTGAGAAGTCTCTTCACTCTGATACGGGTTCAAAGTAATTAGTTGGTCTAATCTTGCGTCAATTTGGTTTTGTTTCATTTTGAGTAATTTAGTATTCGTATTGTCTACATAATATTTTAAATTTGCATGCTGATATTCTCGCTGTGTATCGTCTAAATCATTGTAAAACCAAACTAGAATCGTCGTCTTAATTTTGAGAGGGCGTACATACTCCATAAATGTTGCGACATACGATACGAAGCCATTTCCACTCATTCCCAAATTGATCGTATGAAATCCATTTTTGTTAAGTTGCCCTCCTATCGTATGTTCTCGTGGTACGCAATACCCTTGAACATAAGAATCTCCAATAAGGGCCATCTTCACTCGTGGGTTGTCATGAATAGAGTCATGATTGTTGAAGCCAAAGCGATCACTTTGATAGGTTAACCATTGGCCGACTTCGTTGCACAGGATCACGGTGGCATGTGAGCGTCCACCAAGGGGCAGATAATCAAATTCCCCAAAATAATCAGCAGTTCTGATGGGCGTGAAATTTGGTACAGCGTCCACCCCTGCCTTTCGTAAATCAACTAAGACCTCTCCTGCTTTTCTTGGATCCCATTCAAGCCCAGCGTCCGTAACTGCGAGTCGGAGTCTATGTTCTGGAGTGAGACGTTCAAAGTAAAAAACGTTATAAGTCATCAATAAAAAATTGAAGAATAACACCGACGCAAATGTCGATATGCATACTGTCATGATATTTTTGATCATGACCTATTTCCAGGCTTTTCACTTGGTCCGAGCATACATTATCTGTAATTTTATTAATTCCCTCTGGTGGAGGCTGCGTCCTGAAATTGAATGCCATGAACCATGAATTGTGCATAGCGAAGAGGATTCATGCATGACGTTTAGTCTTGTATTCTTCATTTAAGAGTCAAAAACTTTAATATGGGGACAAGCAGTTACTGATTCCTAAGACGTGCCATCGTATGGGATTTTTCGATCTGATGTGCCATAGCGACATATCCTGCTAGGCTCAAATGCAAGTCGTTTGGTCCATATAAATCTATAATATCCTCTCTCACTTGTTTGAAGTAGGGTAATAGGTCAACGGTCACGATACCATATGCTCGAAGTGAAGCGTTAATGGCTTTTACCTTGCTTGTCACAATTGGGTCGGCAATGAGGTCTTCGTAGACACTAGTTTTGTCAGGTACAACAATAATTATTAACTCTATTCCTCGAACAGCAAGTCGGTTTTTAATAGCACGCACATTTTGGCTGGCTCTGTTGAATTGCTCAGGGTTCCAATCCTTACCATTCTTAACGGCATCCAGAAATATTGAGAGCAATCGATCAGAGCGTCGATTAGAGAAAAGGTCATGTTGTTTTAAAGGCTGATTATAGACTTTGCCGTTAAAGAATGAATCTTCTGGCTTCAATGCCAAAGATAAGGTATTTTTGACGGTACGGTACAGATAGTCAGAGTTCAGTTCCGGATTTAATGGCTTCTTTTTAGACGAAGTATTATGTTCCTGAACTTTAATGTTTTGGGGTGTGATTTCACCGATTGTGCAATGGAAGTTATACAAGAATGTTTCAAGATATCCTTCCTCAATTCTTTCGATCATCACAAGTTTAAGCGATGAAGGTGCAGTGCTGAGCAACCACTCTATCCAATTCTCAACACAGCCAACATCACCAAAATGATATGACTGATGCTTTAAGCCAGTTTTATCTGAAAGAACACTCTGCCAGTAGTTCCACCTTGAAAAGGAGTCTCCCAACACTAGAACATCTGGGTGAGGGGTAGGTTTCCCATTACCGTGAACATGGATGACAGGTTCTATCTTGAGGGCCCTGTAGTCCTGTTCGGACCAATGTCCCATTCGAGTTAGAATACCTTCTGGTTTTTTAATGTAAAATGCCAGTGCCAAATATATAAGGATGGGGACAAGAAATGCAAAAATAAACCCATACGATCCAGCATAATTAGAAGATGCCATTTTCATTCTGCGACCATCAAAACTGGTAATAGATGAATGGGCTAACCGTATGCATCTGCCCCCACATGACAACAAACAAGATTCCAGTTAGAAACCCTAAACTCACTAACGTATACGTCGATCGTTTTCTTTCAAAAAAGAAGGCTGTGATTTGTTGTGTATTGGGGAACGTCCAGATCATCAAAAACCCCATACCTAAAAGGAGAAAAAAAATCTGGTCATCTGAGAACACCAAAGTTGAGACACTTTCTGACCCTATGGTAAGCAGAGCCTGAAATCCAGCTGTTTGTAATTGTTGATATAAAATATTTAGCTGTGCGGCAGATTTAATAGATACATCTATGCCATTTATGCCGAAACATCCTTTTAAGACGGCTATAGCAGACTCCCAAGTTTCTGCTCTAAAAAAAATCCAGGCTATTGCTACAGCAACAAATGTTAAAGCCGTTCCTCCAAGCCTGCCTAATAGTGTAGATGCTGGAAATACGGGGAGCTTTAATTTCTTTTTTAGTCCATCCCATCCATGGTTCACCAATAAAAATATTCCATGCAATCCACCCCATGCTACGAAATTCCAACTTGCTCCATGCCAAAGTCCCCCTAGGAGCATCGTGATTATGATATTGATATTTTGTCTTGGTCGGCCTTTTCGATTTCCTCCCAAAGGAATGTATAAATAATCTCGGAGAAACCGTGATAATGTCATGTGCCATCGACGCCAAAACTCTATAATGTTATGGGATTTATACGGTGAATTAAAATTAATAGGAAGATGAACACCAAATAGAAGTGATATGCCAATAGCCATATCTGAATAACCTGAAAAATCAAAATACAGTTGCATGGTATAGGCAAGTGTACCTGCCCAGGCTATCATGAAGGCAGGCTGTATGCCTTCTCGTGCGTTATCAAAAACTGGGCTAGCATATTCAGCAAAATTGTCAGCCAAAAAAACTTTCTTGCCTACTCCAATAGAAAACACCAATAGTCCGATGGCCAGTTTTTCTATTTGAACTTTAGGAATTCCTAAAGACGAAATCTGAGGCAACATCTCTTTGTGATGTAAGATAGGTCCCGCAATTAAATGAGGGAAATATGTCACAAAGAGTAAATAGTCAATGAAGTCGTACCGACAAGCCATGCCGCGATACACATCAACCAAAAAGGTAATCTGTGTGAAGGTGAAAATTGATATTCCAAGAGGGAGTGCTACGTTGACGAATGTGCCTTCCAATCCCGTAAGGCTGGTCATCGTAGAAATGAAGAAGTTCCCATACTTAAAATATATAAGGACTCCAAGGTTTCCTGCGATTGAGATCGAAAATAGGATTTTCGATGTGGCTGAATCTTTGCACTTTTCCAGTTGCAATCCCATAAGATAATTAAATGTCACAGAGGCTAACACCAACAGGACAAACTTGGGATTCCAATAGCCATAAAAAATAAGAGAGGCGACACACAACCACAACGCTGCCAGTTTGTGGTGAATACGAATTACTAAATAGAACCCTATGAGAACTACCGGCAGAAAGATAAAAATAAATTTATAGGATGTAAAAAGCATAGAGGGCTAAAGCTTGCGATACGCTATAGGAAATTGGGTTTGCATATAAACTACCTAACCATAATGTACTGAGACCTCGTGGCTGATGTGAAAACTATACAATCAATTTTCGTTTCAGTTTAATTATCGACTTGATGAGATTCATTGCACTATGTGCTTACAGGTGGGAGTCATTGAATTTTGAGAGCGAACGTTTATCATCCAACAGTAAGTGTCAAGTCTAGACTGATGTGTGTGATCATTTCCTTCAGATCTTATTGTTCTTGCATGGACTCAAAAGTCACAGAAAACTGGCTGAAGTTGGGGCAACTTTATTTGTAGAGTCATATTGAAGGTTATCTTACTTTAATTTGCAATTTTCAGACATCGGTATCCATTGCCGCAGCTATCGGGTTTTCCCACGTTAATATCACGGTACCCTATTCCATGGATGTACACGTCAAGTGCAGTTTGGTTCTCACTCAGATTTTTTTTATTCTTTATTTTTAGTTCCGAACCCGTTAATGCGGAAGGCCCGATTTCGATTGCAGAAAGCGGGTGATGATCATCACCTCCACCAAGCTGCACCACTTCAGTTTTATCTATTTTGTTTTTAAAGAAAAACCGTGAATTACCGTTAGGCTGGAAAATGAAATTTTGGGAGTTCATTTCTTTTTCAATTCGAATATCATTCCCAGCCAGTCCCCAACGGGTGAAGTACGTGTCATTGTCTATTTCAAAGCTTAAATACCTATTACTGTAGGAATTATCTTCAGAAATGAAATCAAAATTTAATTCCATTAATCTTCGTCCATCTAATGGTTCATAGTTACTTTCCATGGATAATGCAAGATAGGGCAGATCACATATCACTTTTCGATGACTATTTCCTAAGCAATTCCCTTCTAGTCCCAGGCTATTATACGCAAGATAAAAAACGTCGTTTTTAGTGAACGTTCTATTCATAAAGATGCCAAATGGTGCACGGTCATTTGTTGGAAATGCCAGTGACTTATTTGATCCACTTTTTTTGATTTCAGTATGGGCAGGAAGAGACTGTTGGTCTGCTCGGGAAATGTCCGCATCAATAAATGAAAAATATCCATCATTGCGTTTAGATTGCAGGCCGGCATGGTAAGCTTTGGGATTAGCGTGATAAAAATCAATCAATTTTCCTAATGCGAATTCTAGAGACCAATTAGAAAAGTCAGTTATGGAATTGAAGTCTGATTTTGATTTGGCTTGTAATTTTGCACGATTGGCTCGAAATTTTCTGTGGTTAAAACCAACTTTCCTGGCACTTGCTAGTAACACATTTTTCTGGTCAAGCATTTTGGCATAGGCTTCGGTTAAGTCATCTCCATACTTTTTCTCATTTGCCTCTAAATAACGGCGCTCTAATTTAATTTTTCTATCGACAGCAAGTTTGTATTTTGATAACTCTTCACTAAGATGCTTAATGTTTTCGTCAAATCTTTTATTAAACGGAGCATCACTTTCCTTACTGCACCCTAGATGCGAAAGTATAAGTAAAAACGAAAGTAGGAAAGTGAGAAGTTTCATGGTTGATTTTGGGGATTATTGTAAATAAATATCTAAAGGCCTATGTTACTCTGAGATTTAAATTATCTTTATTTATTGTCCAATTAGCTGGACCATCCGAAATCAAGGCGTCAGTGATTGTAGTGTCCGTCGATATTAGATGGGAGCCCCGTGCGCTGGAGCATGGTTTTCTCGTTTTTCATGAGGCGCAGCTCTAACTTTATTTAGTTTTTCGCAAGTAAGTTGATTCGACCTGTTTTTTTATTGCCTTCCCTTGGGTGACAAAATGATTCCATCATAGATGAGCTTATTAGGGGGAGAGAGGTAGAGTCTAGAATCATACAATCAATGCTGGAGAGTATGCGCAATGACAATCCTATAGCCGTTCAATTGTTCCAGAATGTGTAAGTCTAATAATGCAAGAGGCTGATTTTCTGATTTCTTCAAGAGGTATTTTCCCTCCACCCAATTTAAAAAACACTTTCTGGTTTGGGTCATATGAAAATGATTGTTTTTCGGTAGGCATGGTTTCTAGGAACTTCTGCCTTGCAAATGATTGTCTCGACCATTGGAGGCCGAAGAATCGGCCAAATGTCTGGGTTGAAGAGTCTTGATGTGCTTGGATGCAGTGAGAGTACTTTTCCTCGACCAGCTTATTTCTTTGAGCAATCTCTGTTCCGAATACATTTTTCTGGATTTGTAGTTCATCAATGGTGGATGCAATTTGGTTTACAGAAAACGCACTCATTGCTATGCCCGCCACTATTGCACTTGTTTGAAACAACCAGATGTGTGATTTATTATGTCTAAATGCGGATTCAATGCTGAGTATCGCTATGACAAGTGTTATTCCGGATAAACCAAAAGATGGGATGAGATAACGTAACGATTGAGGATGTTTAGCTACGATGCCGAGCGCCAAAAAGTGAATGACAATGAGCCAAAGCAAAAGGAAGGAATGTTTATGTAACTCGCGGAGTCCTCGAAAGTTGATTAGATATGCAAAGATGGTGAGTGCAATGATGATCAGATACATCGGTTGAGCGAGTACAACTTCACCCAAGTCTGACAGATACTTTTGTGGGGCGATTACCGTTCGTTTTCCTTGCCCGTAGATGCCAGAGCCCATGACAAGATTAAATATCCATCGAAGAAAAGAATAATAAATTTTCGGATATAACAAAAACACCGACGTGAAAACAAATGCTCCCCCAATCAAATAGCGCACATATAACTTCAATGTTGAAATTGAGCGAAACAATGCGATAGGCATGAATAAAATGGGGAAAAAGGTTAGTTTTGTCGCAATCCCAAGTCCAGCTATCCAGCCAAACGCTTTGACTAGTTTGGGATCATCTGTTGCCTGATTCGAATTCATGGTGAATCCTATTAGGCATGTCAATATTGTTGATACAAATATAAGGAGTGGCTCCGGTGTCACTCGTCCTAAGGATGTAACTGTAATAGGAAATAGCAATGGGGATGCTTGCACCAAAATTCCCAACTCCACCCTGTTGGTTTTCTGAAAAAAAACAACTCCAGCAGCGAATAATGCAATAATGTTCAGGGCAATGAGTGCGTTGCTAATGGAAAACAAATATATTTCTGGGTTTTGGATCACAGCCTTCATAATCTCTATGGAGCTTTCAAACGGGTGGATGAACTTAATGACTAATGCCCCTAATAACTGAACTGGAGTTCCTGGATGATCAACGTAGGCTGGAGAGAGAAAGTCTATAATGTTGAGGCTATTAAAAAGGTATGCGTAGTCAGGGTCATAATTTAGAAGAAAGTATGGTGTTGTGACATTTCTAACTTGAACTGCAATAAATGCTGTGCATAGCGGGATGATGAGCAATATAAAATACTTAATCAATAGCTTGTGATAATTGATTATCCCCATAGTCATGCGCCACAGACTTACATTGACTACTTGTCCTCAACAAGAAACGAAGTTCTGAGATATTTTGGGGAACCAAAGGAAGCGATGGTGTGGTCTCAGGGTGTTAGTAATGGGATGTTGCCTTAGAACTGCATGAGAGTCAACAGATTTTCATAAATATTCGATCAGTGGCCTTTTCGACAGAATTCCTGAGGTGAGAGTTTTCCTATTTACGAACTACTTTTACTCTGCTTCATAACCGACATAATTGTTTTGTCCCAAATATGTGTAATTCTTTATCGAGCTGAAGGCAGTATTTTCTTTCTCTTCTTAATGTTTTTGTGCGGTGCGAATGGAATATTCTGTATTGTCCTATGTGCACAAAAAAGGTACATTAGATTTATTGCCGCCAAAGAGTCAGTTGAGGTCTGGGTTGGTCATGATCGCCCCAACCAGGGCAAGTTTAGAACGAACAGTACATCCATTCTATAGACGAGACATAGGTAGAAAAGAGCGCGTTTTCCTTGACCATCCTTCATATCATTCCAAGTTTTGCCCCAGCGTGGTCATATGGTGGTTCTGTGCAATCTGCCTACTTTCTTTGTATGGAGTTAGCAAGAAATGGAAATTTGGTTCGGGTCCTTACAACAAATTCTAATGGCTTAGGAAAAGACTTAACGATTACCCCTGACTGTGAACATGAACTCCTCAAGCGATTACAGGTCAGATATTGTCGTCGTCTGCTTCGTCATTCGATCTCTTTCAGTTTTCTGAAGGCACTGCCTTCGTACCTTCGTCAAGCTCAAGTTGTACACTTAACTGGCGTGTATTCTTTTCCCACTCTTCCGGTACTTTTTCTCTGTCAACAATGGGGTATTCCAGTCGTCTGGTCTCCAAGGGGGGGCTTTCAACGATGGAGTGGTTCTCGCCGTGTATGGCTGAAGTCTGGATGGGAAATCTTTTGCAAGATACTTCTTCCGAAAAATCTTACTTTGCATTTGACATCTGATGGTGAGGCAACCGAAAGTCTAGAGAAGTTTCCTGGTGTTTCGACGAGTGTAATTCCAAATGGTGTAGAAATCCCTGAGGCACTACATCATACGAAAGAAAATGGCGTTTTACGTTTGTTGTATTTAGGCCGTTTGGATAAAAAGAAAGGTATTGAAAATTTATTGCTTGCCTGTCATCGACTTAAAGAGAAGCAACAACAAAGCTTCAAGTTAACCATAGCCGGGGAGGGATTGGAATCTTATGCTCTTTCGCTGCGAAAACTAGCTAGCGCGCATGGTCTCAACCCCCATGTCAAGTTTGTTGGTCATGTAGACAACAAACAGAAGCGAAGTTTGTTTGAACAGACTGATTTAACCATCGTACCATCGTATACGGAAAACTTTGGAATAGTGGTGGCTGAGTCTCTTTCTTATGGGATTCCGGTAGTAGCTAGTACGGGAACTCCATGGAAACGTATGGAAGAAATTGGCTGTGGCTTATGGGTTAGTAATGATCCCGATTCGTTATCCCAAGCACTCGCTCATATGTCCAGTATGAATTTGCCTGAAATGGGGCTTCGAGGTCGACTATGGATGGAACAGGAATTCTCCTGGGGTGCTATTGCAAAAAGAATGGGCGATTTATACGAGCGGCATATAAGTGCGTGAGGGAATGAAGTAAAGGGTTGTATCTCTCAATTTGTGTATTCGTATTTTACCGTTTGCTTGTAGGCAACGTGTCTCTCCTCTAAGCGGTATGTACGAGTGCTTTTACTGAATGTTAGATTGACGCTACTGGTAGCGGATTTGTGAGCTATAAAATGGCCATTGAGTAAGATAGTCTGGGCCTTTTTCTGCGAGAGTGAATATTTACGAAAGCAGGAAATATGAAGGTGTGCATTGTGTCATCCTGTGGGGGGCATTTGACTGAAGTACGTGCTTTGCAATCTGTGTATCAGGTGTATGACCACTTTTATGTCTTAAATGACAAGGTGAGTTTACCTGACGATATGGAGGGGAAAACCTATTTCATCATGCACTCTGAACGCGATTGGAAGTTCTTCTGGAACCTTTGGGAAGCGTGGCGTATTCTTCGCTTAGAGCGCCCAAGGGTTTTGTTAAGTACTGGCGCTGGTCCGATTGTGCCTTTCTCTATCATTGGCAAAGCACTCCGGATTCCTATCATTTTCGTTGAAACGTTCACTCGGGTTTCCTATCCGTCTTTGACGGGTCGCATTATGTATCTGTTGGCCGATCGTTTTTTTTATCAGTGGAAATCCCTTGCGCAGTTTTTTCCCAAGGGAGTGTATTGTGGGCCACTTGTATGATTTTCGTAACGGTGGGAAATGCGCTCCAAGGATTTCCTCGATTATTGGAGGCTGTAGAACGTGAGGCTAAACAAGGTATCTTAAGCGGTGAAGACATACTGTTTCAATGCGGTCATACTAATGGGTTTTTTTCGGAAACCGGCCGACTCGTTTCTTTTCTCCCACTTGAAGAATTTGAGGGTAATATCCAGCAGGCCGAACTCGTCATAGCTCATGCTGGAGCAGGAACCTTAATTCATGTATTTCGTGCGGGAAAGGTTCCCTTGGTGATGCCTAGGCAGAAGCGATATGGAGAACATGTGGATGATCATCAATTGGAGTTCGTCGAAGCACTTGCTGCCCAGGGACGAGTCTTGTCAGTGTTAGACTCTGATGGACTAGGAAGCGTCATTGAATGTGCTAGGATACGGACTAAAAAAACAGATCCCCTCATTGTTGAAAGTGGATTGCATCTCATCAGTGATGCCATAAAGGAAGTAATACATTGCCCATGATCATTTTGGGATTAAATGCCTATCACGGCGATGCGGCAGCTTGTGTGGTTATTGATGGAAAACTTGTGGCTGCGGTTGAGGAAGAACGATTTCGAAGGATAAAGCATTGGGCTGGGATGCCCACCTGTGCGATTCGATACTGTTTGGACGCCGCCCAAGTTAGTATTCATGAGATAGACCATCTTGCAATCAACCGCAATCCTAATGCCAATCTGTTTAAGAAGGCGCTCTTTGCTTTCTCAAAACGTCCAAGTTTTTCTGCGATCAAAGATCGTCTAAAAAATGCATCAAAAGTTCAAGATCTTCGGGTGGTGTTAGCTGAAGCATTTGAGACAGAAACAGAACGTTTAACGTTTTCTATACATCAGATTGAACATCATCGTGCTCATCTTGCTTCTACTTTTTATGTATCTCCCTTCGATACCGCAGCTGTTGCTTCAGTGGATGGATTTGGCGATTTTTCGAGCACCATGGTTGGGATTGGGGAAGGGGAGAAGATAAAGGTATATGAGCAGGTCATGTTTCCGCATTCGTTAGGGTTGTTTTACTTGGCTATGACCCAGTTTTTAGGATTTCCGAATTACGGAGATGAATATAAGGTCATGGGACTAGCTGCAAGTGGTCATCCTGAGTATCTACCGGCGCTTCAAGAGGTCCTTCAACTGGAAAGCCATGGTAGCTTTTCGTTGAACCTTGATTATTTCTTGCACCATTCCGAGGGAGTATCAATGTCTTGGGAGAGTGGTGCTCCGGTCATTGGTAAAGTGTTTTCAGATCAATGGGAAAGGCTCCTAGGCCCTGCCCGTCAACATGGAGGCGAAACTCTTGGTGATCGCCATGCGAATTTGGCTGCATCACTTCAGGCAATGTACGAAAAGGCTTTTTTTCATATTCTTGACGATTTGCATAAACGAACAGGTCAAAGTCAATTATGTTTAGCCGGAGGCTGTGCGCTAAATAGCGTTGCGAATGGTCAAATTTCTTCTCGATCTAAGTTTGCACATGTGTATATTCCTCCTTCTGCCGGAGATTCTGGTGGTGCTATAGGAGCCGCGTTTTCAGTGTGGCATGAGGTTTGTGGCCAGCCACGTTCGTTTGTTTTAAACCGTCCTGATTGGGGTCCAGAATTTGATCATGCTGAAATTCAGCAACAGGTTCAAAAATACGAACGTGCCTTACTTGATGCCAATTGTGTGGTGATACCTATCCAAGGTGAACGAGAGCGGTGCCTATGGACTGCGAAACGGATTTCAGAGGGCAAGGTTGTTGGTTGGTTTCAAGGGCGAATGGAATGGGGCGCCAGGGCCTTAGGGCATCGAAGTATTTTAGCTGATCCAAGACGTGGGGATATGAAGGATATTTTGAATGCACGGATTAAACGAAGAGAAGAGTTTCGACCATTTGCCCCGTCAATATTATATGAAGCAGTCGATCAGTTCTTTGAGCAGTCGTCTCCTTCTCCGTTTATGACCATGACTTTTCGTGTGAAGCCGGATAAGCGTGTGATTATCCCTGCTCCAACACATGTGGACGGAACGGGTCGTCTTCAGACTGTGACTCAAGATCAAAATCCGTTGTACTGGCAATTGCTTAAGACGTTTGAAGGGCTCACAGGTGTTCCCGTACTATTAAATACGTCTTTCAATGAAAATGAGCCAATTGTTTGTACTCCAGAACAGGCATTAGATTGCTTTTTGAGAACGAAGATGGACGTCTTAGTTGTCGGGGCATTTGCCATTGAGGTTCAACCTCTCCAGTGAGTAATAGTCCGCATATCGTCTTTTTGAACCGCTGTTATCCTCCAGAAGTTGGCGCTACAGGCAAGATTCTTAAGAGGCTGGCTGAGGAACTCAGTGCCCGTTTTCGTGTGACACTTCTTGTTGGGCGTCCTGCCTTGCCAAGTAAAGATCGATCGTTTTGGGGGTGGAGCGTCTCTTCACAGGAGGGGGCTGTAACCGTAGAACGTATAGGAACAACAGCATTTGAACATACGTGTCTGATTGGTCGAATCATAAACTATCTGACTTACCTTCTTTTGGCTATGGTTAGAGTTTTCACGATTCGACCAACACCTGCAATAATCATTGCTATGACAGATCCACCGCTTACCTGTGTCATCGGTGCTTTGGCCGTAATGATCAAAAGCTGCAGATTTGTGTATAGCGTTCAAGATCTTCACCCAGATATGGCCTTGGCTTCAGGAATGGTGAAGCCAGGATTGGTCGTATCGGCGTGGCATTGGGTCCATATTTGGGCTATGAAAAAAGCCCATGTTGTCATTGTATTAGGTGAAGATATGCGGGATCGAGTGGTAGCAAAGGGGATTAATCCTGAGCGTGTTGTTGTGATTCGGCATGGTGCTGACCCAAGGGAGTCTCCTCTATCAAACGGACACCCGCTTGTAAGGGAAATACGTAATGGCTTCTCATTCGTTGTGGTGTACTCTGGGAATTTTGGATTTGCTGGTGCATGGGAAGTTCTTATCGAATCGGCTCGTCAACTGACAGGACAAGATGTCAGGTTTGTATTTGTTGGAGAAGGAAGTTTTCAGTCGAAGCTCAAGAGTTTAGCGGCTGGACTTTCGAATGTCCTATTTTTGCCGTATTGCTCGCATGAAGATTTTCCTTATCTGTTAGCAGCTGGGGATCTGCACATTGTGACAATAAGAACTGGACTAGAGGGACTGGTTGTCCCGAGTAAGCTGTATCCTCTTTTAGTTGCCGGATGTCCCGTTCTGGCGATAGCGCCACAAGGAAGTGATGTCGCGAGGATGATTCGACAGCACCAATTTGGTTTATTTGCTGACTCAACAAGCACTGACGCGGTTGTTGAATCCATCTTATATCTGAAAGATCACCCTTGCGAACTGAAGAAGATGGGCCAGCGTGCTGCTAAACTTGGTACTGTGTATAGTCACTCAAGGATGGCGGGAAAATTTTGTAATATTCTGGAAGGTTTCTGTAGCTGAGCGATTTGAGAAAAAATATTGTTGGATGTTGTTCAGATTTTTGAAAAACATGTACAGATAAGAGAATCGAGAACCACATCAATTTTTCTGTCATGCAATAACTGTTCTTGCAAAAATAAGCCGATATATATTATAAATAGATTATACTATACCTTATAAATACTTCATATTTACTTCTGCAGTCGTAACGGCTTTAGATCCAGTTAGGTTCACCATCGTTTCCCTTTCTTTTCCTGCTCGGTATTTAAAGTGGCTTTCTGAAAAACCGGTGGTTTACTCCAACTGTCCTAAGGAGGGGTAATGGAGCTTTTAGGCCTTCTTTTTTTTACGGTTGCAGCAGTCACATCTCTGCTACTGACGCCTGTCATTGCAATCATTGCAAAGAGATTTGGTGTTGTTGATCATCCAAGTGGAAGGAAAGTTCATTCGAGCCCTGTTCCTCGTCTTGGTGGGGTTAGTATTGTCTGTTCCGTAATCATTACTTTATGCGTTGTATTCGTACTGGCTTCTCAGGGGCATTTGACGATCCCCTTAGCATCAGTGTGGATGCCTTTTGTCGTGGGGAGCGTGATCGTTTTTGTCGTAGGACTATGGGACGATATCAAGCCCCTACCAGTTTGGGTTAAGTTTGGGTTTCAAAGCACTGCTGCGTTAGTGGCTATTGCATGGGGAATACGATTTGACCGAATCTCGTTCTTAGGTGAAACTGGATTAGATATCGGGTATTTGGCTTTTCCGTTAACATTTCTGTGGATTATCGGAATTACAAATGCATTTAATTTAGTCGATGGGCTTGATGGACTTTCTGCTGGTTTGGCAAGTATCGCTGCTGGGACAAGTGCCGCAGTTTTTATTTTGCGAGGAGATCAGAGTGAAGCCATACTTCTCATAATCATTGTAGGTGCTTTGTGTGGATTCCTTCGATATAATTTTTACCCGGCCAAAATATTTTTAGGCGATTCAGGAAGTTTAGTCATTGGTTATGTTCTTGCTCTAACCGCAATTACTGGCTCCCAAAAGGGTGTGACTGCATTAGCCATACTGTTTCCGCTCTTAGTATTTGGATTGCCGATTGCTGATACGCTTATTTCCATGATTAGGCGTTACCTGGGAACCCTTCACGTCCTTAATCCATATAAAAGCACGATCAAACAGAAAATTTCTTCACTCCAGTGGATGTTTGAACCTGATCGAGACCACATTCATCATCGATTGTTGGCTGTTGGGTTTTCACATCGTGGAGCCGTCCTAACTCTCTATGGACTTGCATTATTGCTATCATCTTTAGGGTTTTTGACGGTGTTGGCAAATGGACGAAATGCTGGCCTTGTTCTTGCTTTAGTTGCACTGGCGACTTATATCGGAATTTCAAAGCTAGGATATACTGAGTTACGTTTTGTTCAGGCAGAACAATTCATGCGGCTTTATGACAGGATGGGGCTACATAAGTCCTTCTTTTTAGGTTTTTTTGACATCTTCATTGTAAGTTTTTCTTTTTGGGTTGCGTTCGTTTTGAAGTATGAACCGCAGTTAAATCCAGAGTTTTTTCTCTGGTTCAAGTCTCTTTTCCCAATAGTCTTGGGTCTTCAGTTTGGGGTGTTCTACGTCTTTGGCTTGTATCGTGGTGTGTGGCGAGCACTCAGTACCGGTGATCTCTTACGGATAATTTTAGCCGCTGGTGCGGCCGTAGTCTTGTCTTCAATTGTTGCGTTAGTGATTCTTCCACCTGCAGGAATAATTGGTTTTTTCTTTAATGATTTTTTGATACTCAGCGCGTTGATTGTTTGCTCGCGCAGTACATATAGAATCTTAGACTACTTTCGCTTCGAACAGGATGAGTCAAGGCGTCCTGCACTAATTTATGGTGCAGGTAAAGGTGGCCAGCTTATTCAGCGTGAGTTAAATCAAAATTTTGATTTAGGGTTTCGGGCTATTGGGTTCATTGATGATGCAGCTTCATATCTGGGCTGTACCGTAAACCGTCTTCCAGTCCTTGGAACAGTCGATGAATTAGAAGTCATCCTCTCCAGACATTCTCAATGTGTTCTGATTCTTGGTTCCACACATATTTCGTTGGAGCGAATTCGGTATGTTCGGGATGTTTGTGGTAAGCGAGGAATCCCTGTGTATGTTGGTCAGATGAAATTAACCCCATTAGAAATTAAATGCAGCAACGTTAGTGTTGGAAGCCAAAGTGATAAACGAACGCCAGTTGAAGAACGTGGCGATGTTCGTGGTTTTGAAAAAGAACCCTCCATGCCGTTTTTGTAATTTCTCCCAATTTATTGTTCAAACCTTTCTTGTTAAAACTTTCTCTCTTCTGGATAATGCTGACATTTTTTTGCCTTCAGTGTCTTTAGTTTCTCCATCAGATGTTACTTCTTTTTGTATCTAAAAAATTCATGTATCCCTAATAGAGGGTTTCACGGTTAAATCGACCTGAGAGCCAACGACTCCTAAAAATCAGCCATGGTTTCTCGATGGAATATACGACTAGGGTCGCTCCGGCGACGGCACTGCTGATTAAAATGAAGAAAAGAAAGTGGAACTCGAGGCGCCACTGTGCATGATTGATTACAAAGGCGATAAACATCGCTATTGGGCCATGAACAAGGAAAAGAGGATAGCTGAGATATCCAAGAAAACGTGGTAGATTTCCTAACCTAGAATAGCAAGACGTTTTCTCATTCGCTTGGATAATCATCATGGAAAAAATAATCGCTAAGATCAGAAACCAAAATTTCTGAGTTACCCAGCCAAACGCGTAACCGCTTAAGATGAGGATAAGGAATAGAGGCCATACAGAACAAATGTTCCGAACCATCGTCTGATTGACTAATGAATGGTAGTGTTGATAGACCAGTACTCCGATAAGCCAAGGGAGACCATAGTAAAATATAAGAGACAGCGGATATGCTGTATTCGTCAGTAGAAGGTATCCAACGTAAAAAATAACGGCAGAGAGTAGTGTTGCCTGGGGCATAGATATGCTGCCACGAGCGAGTTGGATTTGTCGTCTGAATATTCCCCAATAAATATAGTAAAAGACTTCATGGGTTATTGTGTACGATGAGGCGAATGATCCGAAGGCGGCAGTCAATAATCCAGCACCTTGAAGAAAGAATACTTGCGTAATAACACCTTCGAACGATATATATTTTGTCCAATATGCTGGTCTGTACTCTGATTGAAACATAATGAGTTCAAATATGATTGTTATAAATATGACGGTGTAATAAAGAGGGGCTAGTCGTGTGAATCTAGCCGTAGCATAGTTTCTTAGGAAATGCTGCGTTGATGTATTCTGGCAAGACCGTTCAATGCAGAAGCCACTTATCACAAAAAACCCTATCACCCACTGAAACCCGAAACAGGCGCGAATAGATTCCTCCAGTGATAAAATGACAGGTTGACTGGAGGTTTTTGCGATATCGTAAGTATGCCCTATTGCTATGAATAGGGCGAAGATTCCACGCATGAAGTCAATGGCTGAAATAACCTTGTCTGGGATGTCTGTATGGTTGCCCATCGATGATGTCTATGTTTGGCGAGTCGGAGGTGGCCTCCGTGACCGAGAGCATGAGCTAAGCAGCACAGTGTGAATATAGCTGTGGTAATGATTTGCTGTGATAATATCTCTACCTTATAACACGTAACAGTTTTGTGGTCCTCCTGAAAGTGGCCATAGACTTTTTCTGAACCGGTTTTGAGGAATATTGATGTTTATTTCACGTGCGTGCCTGGTAGGATGTCTTCCTTGATCGTGATGATTCCCCCAACCTCTTTGTCCCCTGCCGCCAGCACCATTCCCTGAGATTCCACCCCCATCAAATTGGCGGGTTTTAGATTGGCCACGACCACAATCGTTTGTCCGACCAGGTGATCGGGTTCGTATTTTTTGCCAATTCCCGCTACAATTTGCCTTCGCTCGCTTCCGAGGTCTACTTGAAGTTTTAAAAGTTTATTGGATTTTGGCACTCGCTCGGCTTCAAGAACTTTCCCTACTTTAAGCTGGACTTTCATGAAGTCTTCAATGGAGATTTGTTCTTCTGTTGGAGTCTCTGGCGAATTTTTGCTTGTCTCTTCATTTGAACTTTTTGAGGACTTCTGTTTAGCGGGGTTCACTTCCTGACTGATCACGTTCTTCTCATTTTTCACCGTTGTTACGTCAATTCTTGGGAATAGGGCTTGGCCTTTTTGGACCGTTGTTCCAATGGCGAGGTCTCCCCAGGTAATTTTTTGAGAGAGGAGTGGACGGGAGAAGTCTAATGATAATCTTAATTGTTCATTCATATGCTGGGCCGTGCTTGGCATAAAGGCGGCGTTAGCAAGACACAAAATTCGTAAGGTCTCAGCGGCATTGTACAAGACCGTATGCAGACGTTCTTGTTTGGCAGGGTCTTTGGCTAACACCCAGGGGGCGGTCTTATCAATATATTGATTCCCTAATTGAACAAGTCCCCAAATACTTTCTAGAGCGCGATTAAATTCAATCCGTTCAGGACTCAAATGGTGGGGGAGCGTGGTTTGAAGAAGGGTTTGGGCTTCGGTTTGTAATTCTCGATCAAGTTCATCTTCGGTTGAACGAACCGGCGCAGGTATGGTGCTGTTGGCAAAACGTTGAATGAGTGTCACCGTTCGGCTGAGCAGATTCCCTAACCCGTTGGCGAGGTCACTATTATTTCGACCAATCAGAGCCTCTTGCGAGTAATCGCCGTCTTGGCCAAACGGAACTTCGCGAAGGAGGAAATACCGAAAAGCATCGACACCAAATTCATCCACGACGGAATTGGGATTGACAACGTTTCCACGGCTTTTTGACATTTTTTCGCCACCCACGGTCCACCAGCCATGTGCAAAGATGGTTTGAGGAAGCGGAAGCTCAAGGGCCATGAGCATCGTGGACCAATAGACGGCATGAGTCGTCAAGATATCTTTGCCCACCAGGTGAACTGTCGCTGGCCAATATCGATCTCTGGAAGGAGATGGTGGTAGATAGTCCAAGGCAGAAACATAATTCGTCAAGGCGTCAAACCATACGTATGTGACATAGTCAGCATCGAAGGGAAGTTCGATACCCCAAGTCAGGCGAGATTTTGGTCTGGAAATTGAGAGGTCTTCCAAGGGTTTTTCAAGAAACCCAAGGATTTCATTGCGTCGAGAGACTGGTCGAATAAACTCAGGATGATCGTTGATATGGGCTTTGAGACGATCTTGATACTGACTCATTCTGAAGAAGTAATTGCTCTCGCTTAATTGTTCGACCGGACGTTTACAGTCCGGACACAGTCCGCCCTCAACATCTTTCTCAGTCCAAAATCGTTCGTCGAACGTACAGTACCACCCGGTGTATTCGGCTCGGTAAATAAGGTCCTTGTCATACAGCGTCTGAAGAAAACCTTGAACAACGGTTTGATGTTGTGGGTCTGTTGTTCGAATGAACCCGTCATGACTCATCATGAGTTTTCCCCACAAGTTTTTGAATTGTGGGGTCAGCCGGTCACAGTGGGCTTGCGGAGAAATATTGGCTTTGGCCGCAGCCTGCTGGACTTTTTGTCCATGTTCATCAAGGCCGGTGAGGAAAAAGACGTCATCGCCATGTAAACGGCGAAATCTCGCGAGGACATCAGCCGCAATCGTGGTGTAGGCATGTCCAATATGGGGAACATCATTTACGTAATAAATCGGAGTGGTGATATAAAATGGTTGTGTCATAATAAGTGTATTGAGGCGGTATCGCGTACGATGCGTACTGTGGATTACTGTTGTCCTGTTGAATGGTGAGTAAATAGAACGATGCTCATCTTTATTGCATTATGAAGGGGGAATGGCTTCCCGAAGGTGTAGAAAAAACTGCTCAAATCGCAGTTGCGAATTGAGATTTCGCTGAAGTCCTTGCTCCAATTGATGAAGTGTGTCAAGCAGACCTAATATCTTCTGCGGTGAAGTTCGTTGGGCTAACTCTCGCAGTTTGGGAAGATGATCTTCATGGAAAAGAAACTCCGTTGGAGCTTGGGTTGCGACAAGCAGGATGTCACGTAGGCCAGTCCAAATCCACAAGAGGGCTTCTGGTATTTGCCCGGACTTGGATAAGGTCTCAGCGGCTTCAAAGCTTCCAGAGATCGAGGCTGAGTTTTCAAATAATAACGAAAAAA
This sequence comes from Candidatus Nitrospira salsa, assembly GCF_965152625.1. NCBI lineage: Bacteria > Pseudomonadati > Nitrospirota > Nitrospiria > Nitrospirales > Nitrospiraceae > Nitrospira > Candidatus Nitrospira salsa. The sequence continues at coordinate 141,969 of NZ_CBCUCO010000005.1, read as the reverse complement.
ACTCGTGTTGCTTGGCCTTGGTGTCCTCCAGATCAAGGTTCAGGGCTTCTCCTAGCCGTGCATTCGTGAGGAAGCTGATGAATCGAGCATCGGCCTTTGAAAATCCTCGTTCTTGCATAAGGTAATCGATGGCCTGTTCCTGAGAAGGAGGAGCAAATCTTACAGTCAGGCAACGGGATTTGAGTGTCGTCAAAAGGGCTGAGGGACGGCTGGTGACGAGAAGGAATAAGCAATGATCAGGCGGTTCTTCGAGTGTTTTGAGGAGTGCATTCGCGGCACCGATCGTAAGACGATCCGCGTTGTCAATCATGCAGATCTTCTTCATCCCAAGAAGTGGACGATAAATGACGTGATGTTCAATTTCTCGAACCCGTTCAATTTTGATTTGTGGGTGCTGGCCTTGTCCTTCTTCGGGCTGAATAAAGAGAATGTCAGGATGAATGTGTGCCATGATTTGTTGACAGGATCTGCATGTTCCGCATGCATCTGGTGTTGGGGAGTCCGCATGGGTGTCGCAATTCATGGCTTGAATAAATTGTATGGCCGTCATGCGTTTGCCGATGGCCTCCTCGCCTATCAATAAATAGGCATGGGCAAGGTGATTCGACTGGATGGCGTTGCGCAGCCATGTGATGGGAGTTTCGTGTCCGATGATGTCTTGGAAAGGCATAAATAGATGAGGTTTTTGGCAGCCGCGTGATAACTTGAGATATGTCTCAGGTCGATGTCTTGACCCGTATTCTTCTATGTAACAGGTTGATGACCTTGTGCTCAATTGTCTTGGCAATATTTTCTGGACTCTCTCGTCCATTGATAATGATGATACGCTGAGGGTTTTGTGCGGCGATATTCAAAAACCCCCGACGCACACGGCTATGAAACGCCTGGGACTCTCGATCGAGACGGTTTTGATTTTTAGCACGTTTTCGTCTGGCGAGACCTTCTTGAATGGGAAGATCAAACAAAAATGTCAGGTCCGGCATGAGGCCTTGGGTGACAAAATCATTAAAGATCGTGAGAGCTTTCATCTCAAGTTTTCGTCCAAAACCCTGATAAGCGAGTGTCGAATCTGTAAACCGGTCACAGAGTACCACCCGGTTCTTGACGAGAGCTGGAAGGATTTGATGTCGAATATGTTGGGAGCGAGCCCCTAAAACCAGAGCTGTTTCACATTCAGCGGTGATTGACTCTTGAATGTCAGCAGATGAGGGTTCTTGAAGAAGCAGGGCACGAATTCTTTCCGCACAACGCGTGCCACCAGGTTCTCGTGTTTCGAGTACCGAATGACCAAGAGAGGTGAGTGTCGCCGCCAATCGGTGGCATTGCGTAGTTTTGCCGGACCCTTCAATCCCTTCAAAGGTAAGAAAGAGCCCCAATCGTTTGCCGGACAGTCGTGAATCTCTGTTTTTGAAATACTGAGTCGTTTTCACTGTGAGATCCTAATGTAAGTTATTGAAAATCTCAAGAAAAGGCTTGCAGGGACTAGATGATATTTGTAAGATGACGTACGTCCAATCTACCAAGTATGCCAAATCCTATTATCCTTCAATCTTGGAGTCAGGTATAGAGCCTCGTTAGCTATGTCGCAGGCTTCGCTCAAGCGCTATCTTCTTACAGGCTTATTGGTTATTACGCCGATTTGGGGGACGATTCTTGTCCTCAAAACGCTGTTTGTGACGGTCGACAGTATTCTCGGGAATGTGTTAGCCGATTTCCTGATCCAGGAGTATTACTTCCCGGGGCTGGGAATTATTGCCCTCCTCATCCTGATTTTTCTTGCGGGGATCTTAACGACCAATATTCTTGGTCGACGAATTGTGAAACGGTGGGAGGGATTTTTAGACCGCGTGCCAATTGTACGGGGGATCTATGCCACCCTCAAGTCAGTCATGGATATTCTCTCCTTTAAACAACGCGAAAAATATGACAAAGTCGTCATGATTCAATTTCCTAAGGATGGTAATTATTGTTTGGCCTTTGTGACCGGTGAGACCAGAGATGAAGTTCAGCGCTTAGTTCCGGAGCCACTCATTCATGTTTTTGTTCCAACGTCTCCCAACCCCACATCTGGATATTTCTTATTGGTTCCTGAACATGAAGTGATGCCAGTCGATCTTGAAGTTGAAGAAGCGATGAAGTTGATTGTCTCGGGTGGACTCTATTCCTCAGATCGTCAGTCTAATGTTGATGAAATGGTACAAAGAAAAGCACAGGAAACCGTGAGTCCTGATGTCAAGGTCACAACTGGATGAGGTGTTATCAAACATCATGAAGGCAGTAACGTTATGAGTTCAGTGTCTGCTGTGATTATGGCTGCCGGGCAAGGGACCCGGATGAAGTCGGCCATTCCTAAGGTTTTACATCCCGTCGCGGGGAAACCTATGCTCTGGTATATGTCGGCCTTGGCTCGTCGTATTGCGGATTCAGCCGTGGCGGTTGTGGTTGGGCATGGTGCTGAGCAGGTACGGGACTATCTTCATCAAGAGGAAGCGACGCTGGCTCCATTTTTTGTGGTCGAGCAGACGCAACAACTTGGAACAGGGCATGCGGTGCAACAGGCTCAGTCTGTTGTCTTGAGTGATAAGGAGCCCGTGGCAGATCACTGCCTGATTTTGAATGGCGATACGCCATTACTGACCGAAGCGACTGTTCGTGCCTTACTCGATTATCACGACTCGAGTCAGGCAACCGTGACGATTTTGACGACAATTTTAGAACATCCACAGGGATATGGCCGAGTCGTTCGTGGGGCAGAGAGTCAAGTCCTCAACATTGTTGAAGATCGTGATGCGAGTGAGAGTGAGAAATCCATTCAAGAAGTCAATGTTGGCACATATATTGTGAATACCAATTTTCTTTTTGAGAGTCTTGAGACATTAAAGCCACAGAATGTTCAGGGAGAATATTACTTGACAGATATTATAGGTATGGCCGTCTCCCAAAAACTTCGTGTTTCAGCACTAGTGACCACAGATACGAATGAAACGATTGGGATCAATAATCGAGAGCATTTAGCCTTGGCTGAACAAGAAATGCGTAAACGTGTGTGTCGGATATGGATGCAGAATGGTGTCACACTGCTTGATCCGAATCGAACAAGTATTGATGCGGATGTTGTGATTGGGCGGGACAGCGTCCTCTATCCAGATGTTCGATTAGAAGGTCGGACAACTATTGGTGAAGACTGCGTCGTGCGTTCACACACCAGAATCACCAATAGTATCTTAGGGGATCGAGTTCAGGTGTTAGAATGTTGTGTCTTCAATGAGGCGGAAATCGATCAAGAGGTCAATATTGGCCCGTTTGCGCATCTGAGACCTGGAGTCAAAATACGAGCGCGTGCCAAAGTGGGAAATTTTGTTGAGCTTAAACAGGCGGAATTAGGTGAGGGGTCCAAGGCTAATCATTTAAGTTATCTTGGAAACACCATCATCGGACGAAATGTGAATATTGGGGCAGGAACCATCACATGTAACTATGATGGGTACCGAAAAGCCCAGACGGTGATCGAAGATGACGTCTTTATTGGGAGTGATACACAACTCATTGCACCTATCAGGGTTGGTCGTGGCGCCATCATTGCGGCCGGCACCACGTTGACGCAGGATGTCCCACCGGAGGCTTTGGGAATTTCTCGACCCGTTCAACTGAATAAAGAGGGGGCCGCTAAGCGTAAGCGGGACTCGCGGAACCGTAGGTCCTCGGACTCTACAAGCAACGTCTCCGGCCAAAACAATCAGGCCGAAGATTCTTCTTTTCATAAAGACGAGTTGTAGTCGCCTATCGCTCATGATTTGATCATGCGATGAGGTCTTGGCTATAGATTTGTACAACAACGACCGACATAATGAAGAAAACGTGTCATAATCATAACAGACGGATCACAATCGAGGATTGATCATGTGTGGCATTATTGGATATATCGGAAAAGAAAATGCAACGCCGATTCTGATCGATGGATTAAAGCGATTGGAGTATCGCGGATATGACTCTGCCGGAATTGCACTCCTTCATGGGGGGGAACTTGCAGTCAAGCGTAGCGTTGGCAAACTCATTAATTTAGAGCAACTGGTGGAACGGGAGCATCTTGATGGATCGCTTGGGATTGGACATACACGATGGGCGACTCATGGGAAACCATCTGAGCAAAATGCCCATCCGCATCGCTCAGGTAATTTAGTGCTCGTCCATAATGGCATTATTGAAAATTTTCTTTCTCTGAAACATCGTTTAGAAACTGAAGGCTATCGGTTTTCTTCAGAAACCGATACGGAAGTCATCGCGCACTTATTAGAGTCGTATATGAAGAAAGGACTCTCGCTGAGAGAAGCCTTACGAGCGGCGGATTCGGATTTACACGGGAGTTATGCCGTGGCTGCCATCTGTGTCTCCGAGCCAGATGTCATTGTAACCACGCGATCTGGTTGTCCACTGGTGATTGGGAAGAATGGAAAAGGCTCGTTCTTAGCGTCTGATGTCACACCCTTATTGGCGCACACGCGAAATGTGGTTTTTTTGGAGGATGGCGACATTGGAATTTTAACCACTTCGGATATTTCCGTGATCGGTGCCGATGCTCAAGTCGTGAATCGGGCAAGTGTCACTATCGATTGGGATGCAGATGCGGCAGAAAAGGGTGGTTATCCCGATTTTATGTTAAAAGAGATTCATGAACAGCCTCAGGTCATCATGGATACACTTCGGGGGCGTTTTAATTATGAGACCGGAGAGGCTGATCTTCCTGATTTATCCATGACCGCCCAAGAATTGATTGAAGCTCGACGTATTTGGATTGTGGCCTGCGGCACCTCTTGGCATTCGGGATTGGTTGGAAAGTATCTTTTTGAAGAAATGATTCGGAAACCGGTGCAAGTCGACATTGGTTCAGAATTCCGCTATCGGGAGCCCATGATTCAAAAAGATGATCTCTTTATTGCGATTTCCCAATCCGGGGAGACGGCAGATACCTTGGCAGCTGCGAGAGAGGCCAAAAAGCGTGGAGCTCGGGTTTTATCTATTGTGAATGTCGTAGGCAGTACGTTGGCGCGAGAGTCTGATGGTATTATCTATACACGATGTGGTCCTGAAATCAGTGTCGCCTCGACCAAAGCCTTCACCGGGCAAGTGATGGCCCTCTATCTGCTGGCGCTCCATGTTGGACGTGTGCGAGAAGTGTTGAGCGCGGAGGAAGGTCGATGGTGGTTAGATCAATATACCGCTCTTCCTGGCCGGGTGGAGACGGTTCTCAAGCAGGAAGCAGACATTGTCCGTATTGCTCAGCAATATTATTCTAAAAATAATTTTCTGTACTTGGGCCGTGGAATTAACTATCCGATTGCACTTGAAGGTGCCTTAAAATTAAAGGAAATTTCATACATTCACGCCGAAGGTTATGCGGCGGGAGAAATGAAGCATGGGCCGATTGCCCTGGTTGATGAAGATATGCCTGTCGTTGTGCTTGCTCCTCGTGATCGACTCTATGAGAAGACGGTCAATAATTTGATGGAAGTTCGAGCCCGAAGTGCACCGGTCATTGCGTTTGGATTCGAAGGTGATCAGGAATTAAGTCGAGTGTCAGAAGTGGTCGTGCCAATTCCCGAAGTCCATCCATTGTTGACTCCGATCTTGTTTGCCGTGGGCTTGCAATTGTTGGCATATAATATTGCCGTGCTACGCGGGCTGGATGTTGATCGTCCTCGAAATTTAGCGAAGAGTGTGACGGTTGAGTAACGTCACCCTTCCGTGTTTGTACACACCTACGCTGCTGTTGTATGAAGCCGTGTGTTTATTTTTATTTTCAAGGCAAGTTCAACCTTTTCTTACCTAATCCTAAACTATTCGAACGAATTTTTGTTTGTCTAGATTTACGTCACGGTCTTTTTACCCAACTGTTTTTGGACTCCAGATTGTATTAAGCGATATTCCATCTTTGAGTATTTCTTCGATCGTCACAACGAAAGCCGGGAACGTGTGAGCAAACCAAATTCATCGATTATTGTCACAGGTGGTGCAGGGTTCATTGGAGCCAATTTTGTCCGGTTGCTCCTTTCTCGATCAACCGCTGACTTGGTAATCATTGACAAATTGACGTATGCCGGAAATATGTTGAACCTCCAAAGTCTGTTACCTCATGACCGGGTCACATTTATTCAGGCTGATATTGCAGATCGGGTGTCGATGAGTCGAATTTTTGCAGAGCAGAGACCCCAGGCCATCGTTAATTTTGCTGCAGAGTCGCATGTTGACCGTTCAATTGATAGTCCGATTTCTTTTCTTGAAACCAATACGGTTGGAACATTTGTGTTGCTCGAGGAGGCTCGACACTATTGGCGGGGCTTGCCTCACGAGCATCAACAATATTTTCGATTTCTTCAGGTGTCAACCGATGAAGTGTATGGAACCTTGGGCGCTGAGGGCCTTTTTTCTGAAGAGACCTCCTATGCCCCGAACTCTCCCTATGCGGCTTCCAAAGCAGCAGCTGATCATTTTGTTCGAGCGTATTTCCATACCTATGCCTTACCGACGATCATCACCAATTGTTCCAATAACTACGGGCCTTTTCAATTTCCTGAAAAACTGATCCCGCTCATGTTGCTCAACGCCTTAGAGGCGAAACCTCTCCCAATCTATGGCGATGGTCAACACGTTCGAGACTGGCTCTATGTCGAAGATCACTGTGAAGGCCTTTGGCTTGTTTTGACCAACGGACAACCTGGGACGAAATATAATCTCGGAGGACAGAACGAACAGACCAATCTCGAGTTAGTGAATACAATCATACACATATTAGAAGAATTGGTTCCGGCGTCACACAATCAGAGACTTCTGGATCAATCGATAACGACGTATGAACAGTTGAAATCGTTTGTCACTGATCGGCCTGGACATGATCGTCGCTATGCTATTGATGCGACAAAAATAAAGTCCGAACTCGGATGGAAGCCTAAGTACGATCTTATGGATGGCGTGCGTCGTACGGTTCAATGGTATCTCGATCACCAAGAGTGGTGCCAGGCTGTCCAAGTCAATCAGGACACGCGTGTACGATTAGGGTTGCAATCTGTTGTACGGAATGCATGAATGTGTCATGTGGAGATTGGCCGCATTTTTCGGTCATGATCTTCAAGTGCGAGAAGGAGCGTGTGTAAGATGAAAGGGATCATTTTGGCGGGAGGAGCCGGCTCACGGCTGTATCCCTTGAGTTATGCCGTGAGCAAGCAATTGATGCCGGTATATGACAAGCCCATGATCTATTATCCTTTGTCCACGTTGATGTTGGCCGGCATTCAAACGATTCTGATTATTACCACTCCGCACGAACAAGATGGATTCGTCAGACTGCTCGGCGATGGGAGCCATTTGGGATTAGATATTCACTATGCCATTCAACCTCAACCCGGTGGGATTGCACAGGCTTTTCTCATCGGTCGAGATTTTATCGGGGACGAAGCCGTGGCCTTGATTTTGGGAGACAATATTTTCTATGGACATGGTCTTCCAGATTATTTACGCAAGGCTGTTGAACAGCCGTCTGGAGCAACCGTGTTTGCGTATCAGGTTCGTGATCCTCAACGCTATGGTGTCGTGAGTTTTGATCAACACGGGAAGGCCAGGTGTCTGGAAGAAAAACCAAAAGTTCCAGAGTCTTCTTATGCCGTGACTGGCCTCTATTTTTATGATAATCGTGTTGTTGAAATTGCCAAATCCTTGAAGGCCTCTCCACGCGGAGAACTTGAAATTACCGATGTGAATATCGAATACTTAGGCTCTGGTCAGTTGCATGTTGTGCCATTGGGGCGGGGCATTGCGTGGCTCGACACCGGAACTCATGAATCGCTTTTGCAAGCCGCTCATTATATTCAGGTTCTGCAGGAACGTCAGGGATTGATGGTGTCGTGCCCCGAAGAAATAGCGTATGACATGGGATATATAAGTGATCAGGATGTGAAGCAGTTAGCAGAGACGATGAAAGGCAATGCCTATGGTCAGTATCTCTTATCGATTCTCGGGCAACCCATGAGGAGAATATTGTGAATATTCTTCAAACATCATTGCCTGGAGTGGTCATTCTTGAACCAGATGTCTATCGAGATGGACGAGGGTTCTTTTTGGAGACCTATCATCGAGAAAAATATGTTAAGGCTGGTCTTCCTCAAACATTTGTCCAAGACAATTACTCACGGTCAGGTCGTGGCTCTCTTCGGGGTCTGCATGCACAGATTCACTATCCTCAGGGAAAACTCATTCGCGTGAGTCAAGGGGAAGTCTTTGATGTTGCGGTGGATATTCGTCGAGGTTCCCCGACATTTGCGCAGTGGGTTGGTGTGACATTGACTGGGGAAAACTTTAAACAAATTTATATTCCTCCTGGTTTTGCTCACGGATTCTGTGTGATGAGTGAGGTGGCAGATGTGGAATATAAATGTACGGAGTTGTATCATCCCGATGATGAGATCGTGATTTCCTGGCAAGATCCGGTTCTGAATATTACCTGGCCTCTTACGACCCCAATCATTTCCCCAAAAGATGCGGCTGCATTGAGTGTCGATGAAGAACAGAGCCGCCTTCCGGTGTATCAAGACGCGTACGTATGAAAGTGTTACTGGTCGGAGCATACGGTCAACTTGGTCATGCGCTTCAACAATCGTTGACGGCTCATGATGTGTGTGCTTATGGAAAAGATGCGTTGGATATTTCCAATCGAGAACGTACGGGGAAATTGGTTGAAGGGGTCAAGCCAGACATCGTGATCAATGCTGCGGCCTATACCCAGGTTGATCAAGCTGAGTCAGATGGCAGTATGGCTTACCGGATGAATGCGGTTGGTCCGCAAAACCTTGCATTGACGGCGGAAGCCCTTGGTGTTCCACTCGTCCACATTTCGACTGATTATGTGTTTGATGGCACGCAGACGGAACCGTATCATGAGTTTGATCGACCAAATCCGCGTTCGATATATGGAAAAAGTAAATTAGCTGGAGAAGAAATTGTTCGTGCGACTGCTCGGCGTCATTTTATCATTCGAACGGCATGGTTGTACCACACCGTCGGGAAAAATTTTCCCAAAATGATCTGTGATTTAGCACAACGATCCTCTGTGCGTGTGGTGAATGACCAATTTGGTTCACCGACATATGCGCCTCATCTCGCAACAGCGATTGATCGGTTGCTAACGACGCGTGCATACGGGACCTATCATCTCGCGGGTTCTGGCGGAACAAATTGGTTTGACTTTACGCAAGAACTTTTTACGCAGATGAATATTCAAACGCTGCTCACACCAGTGTCCACGAAAGAATTTCCTCGGCCGGCACCTCGGCCAGCCTATGCCGTCTTAACGACGTTGCAAGATCCTTTCATACTCCTGCCGCCATGGAAGCAAGGGGTGGCTGAGTTTGCACGGCACTATTCTCCACAATTCCATGGAAAATCTCTGGGATAGGACGAAGAGAATCGCACTTAGGTATTGTGATAGAAAATTCTTCGTTGTATAAGAAGCCTCTGTCAGTTCTCGATACCATAGCGAATCCAATTAATTCCCAGTTGATGAGAAAGGTAGCCCTAGGCGACGGTTGTTGGGTATCTCTGATTGGGTTGAATAGGCCATCGACGATGACAGTGGTTGTGCCCCTAAGTTGATGATTACAGGTCGCCTAGACAGTGAAATACTATGCTTCAAACATCGGAAGGTTATACCCGCTTGGATGTACTGACAATGATTGACGTTTTATCTCACGTATTGGATACCAACATTGTACAAGTTGCCGCTTTATCGTTTCGGTATAACTGAAACGGCTATAGAAATCCCTTTTACGAATGCACGCATTGAGTAAGGAGTCACCGTGGGTTATGTAGAGGCTATTGTCCTGGCTGTCCTTCAGGGGTTAACGGAGTTCCTTCCGGTGTCGTCGTCCGGCCATCTTGTGTTGGCGCAATATTGGTTTGGCCACGTTGAAGAAACAGGTCTGTTGTTTGATATCATGTTGCACTGTGCAACGGTCGTTGCCATCCTCGTCTATTTTCGAAATGATTGGCTGGCGTTAGCTCGAGGACTGTTGGGATATCAACCGGCAGTAAATGAGGCCAGTGTGTTTACCGGAGCTGAATGGCGGACGGTCCTGATGGTCATTGTCGCGTCGATTCCGACGGCGATTTTAGGGCTGAGCATTCAGAAAATTGGCTTAGAACTTTTCTCACGTCCCGATATTGTTGGTGGATTTCTCATCTTTACGGGAGTGGTGTTGTGGGTTGGTCGTGGAAAATCGATTGGTCGTGGGATTCAGGAGATGAATATTTCTGATGCTCTGATTATTGGGTTGGTGCAAGGTATCGCGGTCTTGCCGGGTATTTCGCGATCGGGTTCAACTATTGCCGGGGGGCTGCTCCTGGGGCTTGAACGAGAATTGATTGTTAGGTTTTCCTTGCTTATTTCTATCCCTGCTATTCTCGGGGCTATGCTCCTGGAAATGCTCAAAGTGATGGATCATACTGATGTGTTAATTGGACCTTACCTTGTGGGTATGAGTGTGGCGGCCTTAGTTGGATATTGGTCAATCGGCATTATTCTACGTCTCGTCAAGCAAAATCATTTCCATTTATTTTCGTATTATCTTTGGCCAGTTGGGATTGCGATTATTCTCTGGATGCACGTCCTGTAGCGTTTGAATTACATCTAGCGATTGTGCTTGATTTTGGTGTTCTCCTACCTCACGATCTTCACGCTTCACGCTTCACGCTTCACGCTTCACGCTTCACGCTTCACGCTTCACGCTTTGACCGTTCGTCGTGCGACGCCATGTTCGACGCCAGCCGTGGCCACAGCTTTAGCGATGTGGGATACGACTTTTTTATTAAAGACGCTAGGAATGATGTACTCTTCATTGAGGGCTGATGGAGGAACGAGATTGGCAAGGGCTTGGGCCGCAGCGAGCAGCATGGGTTCATGAATCGTCTTGGCTTGTATATCCAACGCTCCACGAAATATCCCAGGAAAGGCTAAGAGGTTATTGCATTGGTTTGGGTAATCAGACCGTCCACTGGCATAGACACGACAATAGGGAACGGCCTCCTGTGGCGAAATTTCTGGATCGGGATTCGCAAGAGCAAACACGATAGGGTCTTTGGCCATCAGGGCCAAGTCTTCAGGTCTAAGCGCGTTTTGGCTGGAGAGGCCGATGACCACGTGAGCTTTTTTTAACGCATCTTGGAGGGTTCCTGACGGACGGTCATAGTGAATGAGCGTATGGAGATCGTGAACATGATCTTGAAGAATCTTAATAGGTTGATCGAGCACTAGGCCGTTTTTGTCACAGCCTTTGATAGCTGTCGCGCCCGCTTCTATGAGCAGTTTGCAGCAGGCGGTCCCTGCGGCACCGAGCCCAACGACGACAATTTTCACTTGACTGAGCTGGCGTCTTGTGACCTTTAGCGCGTTATATAATGCGGCAAGCACAACAACGGCTGTTCCATGTTGATCGTCATGCATCACGGGGATGTCTAAAGTCTCGCAAAGGCGTTGTTCAATACCAAAGCAGCGAGGGGCGCTGATATCTTCGAGATTAATACCTCCAAATCCCGGAGCCAAGGCGGTAATCGTACGGACAATCTCGTCTGGATCCTGGGTGCTGAGGCAAATAGGCCAGGCATCAATGTTGGCAAACTGATGGAGGAGCATGACCTTACCTTCCATGACCGGAAGGGCAGCTTCCGGACCAAGGTTGCCTAGCCCAAGAATGGCTGAACCATCGGTGACGACGGCAATGCTATTCTGTTTACTTGTGAAGGTATAAGCTTTGTCTCGATCCTGCGCAATGGCTTTCACGACCCGGCCTACGCCTGGAGTATAAATCATGGAGAGCGTGTTGCGAGTTTTAATAGGGAATTTGCTTTCGACTCGGATTTTCCCGCCCAAATGCATCATGAAGATATTGTCCGATGCGGCAACGACCTGAACGTCTGGCAATTGGCTTAAGCGTTGAAGGATTTGTTCGCCGTGCTCCTCACTTTGCGCATCAAAGGTCACATCTCGAATGACGGATGTTTTTGTTGCTGAAATGAGGTCAACCGCCCCCACGCTTGCCCCTTCTTCTGCCAGAGCGGTCGCTAACTGTGCAAACACTCCTGGACGTTGTGTGAGTTCTAATCTGACGGCCATACGGTAATTTGAATAGGGACCTCCATCTTCTGGAGATAGGCGTTGTCTTTTTTGGCGGGCAATAATCTTGGGAGTCATGGTTTGATAGTCAGGGAAAATACTCCTCTCACTTGTGAGGTTTAAGAAGGGTAAGCCATCCGTATACTTCATTATAATATGCTTTTCGGATAAAATCTGCTGTAAATAAAATCTCAATGCCGGGTAGGTTAGAGAGAGGCTGCGATGGATGATCTTGAGGGAGCGGAATTGTCGGCGGCAAGTGGACAGAAAGGATTTGTTACTGATCAAGAGGAATTGTGATCACGATTCCTCCTAATACGCTGTTGAGCTTGAAATCGCGTTTAGGACTGAGCGGATGTGAATTATGGCAGTGAATGCAAGCTTTTGTAACAGCTTTATCGGCAAAAATAGCCTGGAAATAGCGTTTTTTTCCACTAATGACTTGCCCCATATAGGGGGTGTCTGGATTCTTGCTGACGGTTTCCAAGCCTTGCCGTTCGAAGTCTGTTGCGGGACCATTTCGGCGATAGATTGGCCAGAGACTGATTAAGCGGTAACGGATTCCGCTTCCTTTTTCAGCCACCAGTCGTCCTGCACGTTGGAGGAACTGAGCGGGTAAGGGAAGAGCATTTTGTTGTTCCCAATGTTCAGCCGCGTTGACAATGCCTTTATCCTGCATCCTGTTGACGACATGAGTGGTATAGACGGTTCGGTCGGCCTCGATAATCGAGTGCGCATAGAGAGCCACCTGTTCTGGTGGGATTCCAGGATCTATGAGTGTTTTTTCACCAAATGTGAGTGGAACCCAGTTCGTGACGACAAGACAGCCACACAATATTCCCATCCACCCTAAGTGTATACCTAATCTGCTCACGATGCCTCCTCCTGTATCGTTTCTTGAATCTGAAATGTGATGTGACAGGATGTGCCTTCGCCTTCTTGACTTTTTACTTGAATCTGTCCGCCATATTTTTGAATGATTCTGCGGGCAATCGTTAACCCAAGTCCCGCACCTTTCCCCTGTTGTTTTGTCGTAAAAAATGGGTCGAAAATTTTCGATAATTGCGTCCGCGGTATGCCAGGGCCTGTATCCTCAATTGTGATGTGTGCCACGTTTTCTGTTAATCCTGTTGTGATGGTTAGCGTTCCTTCCTCCTCCATCGCTTGAATCGCATTTGCAAGGATATGGGCGAGAGCCTGGGAGAATTCTTGAGAAATGACTTTAATCACCGGAAGAGGATGGTAGTTTGTCAGAATGTTGAGCGACGACGTGTCGTGGGTTTGTTTGACGATATCAAGCGCGAGGTCTAATTGCTCATTGATATTAACTTCAGACAGCTGTTCTGTTAGTTGTGATGTCGCTAATCCCGTAAAGTCCCTGATGATGGCCGCCATTCGTCTCCCATGTTGAACAATGTCATGGGCGTATTCTTTGATTTGATCAGGATTGTCTTCTTGTTCGATAGCTTCTCCAAGTCCAATGACGCCGACGAGCGGATTGTTCAGTTCATGCCCAATTCCTGCACTGAGGACACCAAGGCTGGCTAGCTTTTCTTCTTTGATGAGGCGATCCTGTAAATGGCTTTCTTTGGTCATATCTCGAAATACGAGTCCTATGCCAGGTGCATGTCCAGGTCTTGCCTTTACGGTAAACCATTCATAGCGATAGGTCTGATTATAAAGATGAAACTCCTGACCTTTTGATGTTGAACTCCAATCGGATTGCTGCTGAAGCGGGTCTCTGAATGTGTGTTGAGATTGAGGCCGAGGTGAAATTGGCGCGATGTCGGCAGATACGAAGCAAATCGATTGAAACTCGTCGCCGAGCTTCTTGGTTGTTGGAGGGTCGGTTTTAAGAATTTGAAAGAGTTGTTCCCCTTCGACATGCCCATTATTGTTGAGATGAAGGGCCTCTTTGGATGCACGGTTCATGTATTGTATCTGTTGCTCCTGGTCTAACATGATTACAGGATCGGGGACGCTATCGAGTATTTGGGTCGTTGACTCTTGAAGGTATTGAACTTCTTGGGCCTTGAGTTCGACTTCACTCTCCAGTCCGGCAAACGTTGACGCGAGTTGCCGATTCATCCGATTGACTTCGTCAGCCAATTCTTCAAGCTCGTCATTGGTCTTAATATTCACCGGTTCTTGTAATTCGCCACGACCAATGAGTTTTGCTGCTTCTTGAAGTTGACGGATGGGTGTCACGATGCGTCCTGCGGCAATGGCGCCAAGGGCAGCCAGCAATCCTACCGATAGTAGACCGAAGACCGAGATCCAGGTGAAGAGGTGATCGATGGGAGCAAACAGTTCTTCGGACGACTGCCAGACGAACATATGCCATCCGATTCCGGTTGAGGCCTGAGTAATGTCGCTTGTGGAGGGTAGGGGGGCAAAGCCGATAATGGAAGAACGCTCTCCGCCATGACCGTCGCTTGGAGCCGCTGTCCAACCTTTGTGCATCGGAGTGACTAATGGAATGATCTGCGGATCGCTCAGACTCGTGCCGGTAGGAAGAATGGGACAACTCAGCACCTTCCCATGACCGTCAATCAGCATGACATGACCGGTTTTCCCAAATCGGATAGTCTCGATCGAGGCCCCAAAAAATTCTTTGGCATCATAGATGCGATGTAAGATGCCAATGACTTGATAGCGAATGCTGTCCATGATCGGGAGTGAAAGGGTAAAGGTATAGACCTCCATTTCATCATTAAAGGCGACATTTTCAATGTAGGGTTGTCCTACCCCATTTTTGAAGGCTCCTTTCCACCACAATTCCTGAGCATGGGCATAGGCGACATTGGTGTTCAATGTGGCGATCAGACGCCCAGCGACATCAGTGATAAATAGCCCTCGGGTGGCTGACCGCGTGATGACGGGGATCGGATGGCCTGGGTCGACATACGATCCTCCATAGTAGCGCCGGAGAGTTGTCACGAGATCGTTTTGTGTTAAGCGTTCGACGAACTCAGGATTTTGTGCAGTCCAGTTTTTGGTTTCTTGAGTGATAACCGTTTGCAAAGCTTCATCGCTGTAGGTCGCAAGCTGATCACGGTGAGCTTCCAATGCTTGAATGATGGAAATATCGGTGGTGATTTGAGAATTTTGCGCCAATTCTTCACTCAGAATTAGGTCAATTTTTCTTGCGGTTTCCGACGCGAGGGCTTGGAAGCTTGTCCCACTCACTTCTCGGATTTCTTTGGTCCCCTGTAGAAATGCCATGACCAGGCCAATAGTAAGCGGGAGGGTGCCCACCAGGAGCATGGAGAGGATAAGCTTGCGCTTGAGACCACGCTTAACTTTGACCGGTGTCTCTTGAGGGTGAGTAGTATCCATGAACTCACAATACCTTGCCTACTGCTGATAGGCGTGAGCAATTTCAATCGTAAATGTTGTGCCTTTGCCGACTTCGCTTTTGACGGAAAGTTTGCCGTTATATTTTTTGATCATGGCTTTCACGGTGTGGAGGCCTAAGCCTGTCCCTTGTCCCTTTGGTTTGGTGGTGAAGAATGGGTCGAAAATTTTCCCTAAATTTTCTTTTGCAATTCCAGACCCGGTGTCGGAAATGGCAATCTTACCGAATCCGTTTTCTTGCCATGTGTCGAGAGTCAAGGTTCCCTTGCCATCCATCGCATGGATGGCATTGGTAATCAGATTCACGAGGACCTGAAAGAGTTCATCCGGATTGGCGAGGACTTCAAGTTGACCTTGATAGTTTTTAATGATCGACAGGTCCTGAAGAATTGTTGCAAATTGAGCAATTTTCACGGCCTCATCGATGGTCGAGTTGACTTCAACTGGGATCGCATCACCAGGTTTAGCGGCTCTGGCATATTGTGTAATGTTTTGACAAATTCCTTGTATGCGTTTCCCAGCTTCAATAATGCTGCTGGCTTGTGTATGAATTGTGTCAAGATCAGTTTCTTCCATAATATTTTCTGAAAAGGCCAGCAAGATATACAGCGGATTATTGATGTCATGAGCAATGCCTGAGGCAAACGTGCCCATTCCTGCAAGTTTTTCTGCTTGAAACAATTGCGATTGCATCTGTGATGTATGTTTGACGAGATCCCACAAGACTTTGGAGGCGGCACCTCCTAAGACTTCTGTTTCGGTATGCTTGTGTGTGGCTACCAAATTTTCGATTTCAGGGTCGCCGGTCACATTGACAATGAGATTGACTCCTGAACGACGGATCAGGCGTAATGGGTCTTGTGTCGTGGGTATGTGAAGTCGGGTCGCGTACTCAAGCGCAGGGGCTGATGCGTCTCGATCAGCAATGCCGATGATTTCAACTCTCGGGAGGTTGGTGAAGAGTTCAAGAAGGGCGGACCCCCCTTTTCCAGCTCCTAAGATGACAATGGTCGTGTGATCTTGGTTGTTCATAGTTTCAAAACCTTATGAGGAGTCAACATGTGTCACGGCGTGCATGAAGTAGGAAAACGAAGAATTCTCCCAGGGAAGTCGTAGCGGCGATGCCTTAAAAGTGCCCAAAACATCAACTTTCCTCGACTGCAGCCCTCCCTGATCGCAGGGAGAGCTGTGAGAGTCTGGAGCCAGGACAAAAACCAAATCGGGTAGGAGACGTATCAGAGTCAACTGATCAGGAATTCTCCGCGTCAAACGTTGAATCGTACTGTATCTTCATCAGAATCCGCGGAGTTCACGCTGTCCCATGGCTTGCGCTACGGCAGCTCGTAGTTTCTCAGCCTCTACGGGTTTAACCAAATAGTCGACAATGCCATGTTTTAACAGAGATGTCGCCATATCCATATCGGGAAATCCCGTTAACACGATCAGAGGAACGCTGGGCCATTCCTGTTTGTAATAGTTGATCACGTCAATACCGTTTTTGTTGGGCATACGGATATCGGTGATAATCACATCGAGGACAATCGAATTTTCGCCTTTTTTAATTTCTTCGATAGCTTTCTCTCCATCTTCAGCTTCTAGGACATGATAGCCTGATTTTTCCAATGTCATGCGAACCACTTTCCTGACATCAGGTTCGTCATCGACAATGAGGACAAGTCCTTCAGAGGGCTGTCCACTGAACATATACGCTGATTTGGGTTGTGACATGCGATTACCTCCTACGTTAAAGATAAAGTGAGAATGCTTTTTCGCATCAGAACATTTATTGAAACTAGCAGAAACGTCAATAAATGATAAAGATTATTATAAAGAATTTCTTTGATTCGTTGGCTTACTCATTTGAGACTTTTCCCTGGTGATGATGTTTTATTCATAGATTTGTGGGGTCAGGAACAGGAAAGTTGAGTGTAAAGGTCGTACCTTTTCCCTGTTCACTTTCTACCGTAATGGTTCCTCCATGTGCCTCCACAATATCTTTGATGATCTTGGTTCCGAGTCCAGTCCCACCCATTTTTCGACTGATAGTTTCTCGCGAGAACAAGCGGTCACGGATTTCAGGATGCATACCGTTGCCAGTATCGGTAACCGCGAGTGTTAAGGTGAGTGGGGCCGGTCCCGTTTGCCCTGTAATAGTCACCGTTCCCCCAGAGGGCATTTCAGGGATAGCGTTATGAACAAGGTTGTATAAGGCGTTAAAGAGACGAGTCTTGTCACCGTGTATGATCGGGAGAGAATCAAGCATCCTGGCATGTAAGGAAATGTTCTTATCGGAGGTATAGAGTCTCAAGGATGCAAAGACCTCTTCCACAACTTCAGATAGTCGGCAAGGAGTAAACTTGGGTGGACTGATCGTTCCCTTGACGGTATCGGCAATCTCGCGAACTTGCCTGTGCAGTCTCCAGGCGTTGTTGATGATCATGCCTATAGCTTCGTGGGTAAACACTATAGTGTTTAGAGTTTCTTTACCTGTGCTAGCAGAGAGACTCGAAAAGTGTTCTCGTAGTTCTTCCTCGAGTAGTTTTGCTCCATTGAGGACAGGCATGAGCATATTTTTCATATCATGAGTGATGTCTCCCAGTACTCGAGTGACTTCGGCAAGTTTGGCGTCTTCTTGCTGTTGTATGGCCAATCGTGTTTGTTCGGTGATGTCCTGAAACGTCACGAATGTTCCCACGAGTTGTTCATTTTCCCAAACTGGTGTGCTGGTATAGTTTACAGAAAAGTGAGTGTGGTTTTTTTTTCGAAGTACAGCATTCTCAGAATGATGAATTTCTCCACTCTTTACGGTGTGACACATCAGGCACGACGCTTGTGAGAGGTGTGAGTCTCGGGTGTTTGTTTGATGTGCGGTATCATGTATGGAAGCCCCAACAAGTTCCTGCACTTCATACCCGAGTAGTTTGGCCCCAGCTGGATTGATAAACACCATCTTGCCTTCGGGATCTAACCAATAAATGCCCTCTTCTGTGGAAGCGAGAATTCGTTCGTTGTATTTTGCGATCTTCAGGTGTGTGTCGAATAAAATATTACGTTCGATAGCAGTGGTGATATGGTTCGCAGTCATCTCCAGACTATTTTGCATGAAGGCGCTGATCGGATATCGGAAACCAAGGGCGAGCACCCCTATGATTTTTTGGTTCTTCTGTAGCGGGTATCCGGCGAAAGCGACAAGATATTCTTGTCTAGCCCATTCCTGGGCTAATACGTGAGGATCACCGATGACGGTGTTGGTGAAGTAGGATTTTCCCGTCTCTGCGATTTCAGTTATGTTGAATTGGTCAACTCGCCTTGGCCTGTCGGTATAATTAATCTGAGTGTTGTGTTCGGCGGTACCTTGTAGCTCTAGGGTGTGATCTTGAGGATTATGTGTCCAGATTTGTGTGATAATGGCATCAAGATGGCGAACGAACGATTCGGTTGCCTTTTGTAAGAAGGTTGAAAGTTCGTGTTCTTGTGAAACGATCTGTCCGATCTCTGTGTTTAAGGCAAGCAGGCAATTTCTTTCTTCCAGGTCTCGTTCTAATTTTTTTCGTTCAGAAATATCACGGATAAGCTCACAAAAAAACACGTCATTTGTTTTCTCTGAATGTGAAAGCAATAGTTCAATCGGGAACTCTTCTCCTCTCCCTTTAACGCCTTGTAGATCAGCGATTGTTCCCGCGATATGTCCCCAATTATATCCCTGGAATTGTTCAAGCTTTTGCTGATCGCCACTATGGTATCGATCAGGCATAAGAAAAGTGAGTGGTTTGCCGAGGATGTCTTTAGCACGATATCCAAACAAATGTTCAGCAGAAGAGTTCCACGAAAGGATGTGACCATCTTGGTTCCCTAAGATAATTGCATCTTGAGCTGTCCGAACAATCGATTGATATCGCGCTCGAAAGGTAATGAATTCTAAAGTCGTGATTTCAGCGATTTTCCTTAAGAATCGTTTTTCCTTAACTTGCTGAAGAGCCTTGATGCGTTGATAGTTCTCGTAAGATTTCCAAAGAAATTCATCTTCTCCAATACTTTGAAACTGGAAGTTTATGTCTGATGGTACATGCTGAATAAGCAAGTGGATTGGAAGCTTTATGGCTAGACGATTGAAGGAATTCAAAATGGCTAATTGTTGGAAATCCAATGTCTCGACATCGAGTAGCAGAGTGTCATATCGTTTCAGTTTTACTCTTATGATGGCGTCCTTCCATGAAGTCACTGTGTCAACGGCATAACCAAGTTCCACCAAAAAGTCGGACGATGTGATAGGAGAGTGAACTCCATGCTGCAGGATGAGAATGGAATAAGTCGTATTTGTGTGCCGACACGTACGCATGGTTTTTATCTCGACGGATGTGCTTCTTTTAACCTTAGAAAAGCAAATTTCGGTCCATTTGCGTTTTCGAATAGGCTTCGTCGTAGGCTGTTGGTTTTTAAACGAATTTAAAATGTCAGTCATGATCGATTCGTGATTGGGACGTTGAGAGTTATGAGCAATTCCATCTATTTAGATAAATGAAGTCGTCGATTGGATACAAAGAAAAAATCCACATGACACACCTATTCAAGTCCCACATGCGTCCAATTTTCATTTTCTTCGAGCGTTCTTAAGCTAGAGTCCTTTGTGAACGCAAACTGGGTACGCAGGCAGCTAGGGCGTGAAAATATAAAAGCCCTTCGAGCAAATTTATGCCGAAGGGCTTGAGACTGTTGTTGAATTTTCCTGAAGATAGACATGCCCGATTCTCCTTGAACCGGCTTCAGACCACTATCAATTAAATGCCGATTGGATAGCAATGTCAAGGATTTGTCGCCGAGATATCACATTCAGAATCAGGGTGGAAAAGTTGAGTGGGAGGTGTTTGGCTGATTCCATATGTTCATTGCCGCCTTCATGGATGCTCCCGTCGCTGTTTGCCCATAATCTCTGGTCAGGATTTGTTCGAGAGCCGATAGGAGCATCAGGATATATTCTTCGCGAGAGGATTCGCCTATGAGCCCAATGCGCCAAACCTTCCCGGCTAACGGGCAAAATTCTTCGCCAACCTCAATGTGAAATTCTTTGAGTAGCGCTTTTCGTACATGAAGATCGTCAAGAAATGGAGGCAGTCGTACGCATAGCAAGGTGGTGAGTTTGAATGAGGCCAAGGGGGAACAGTTCAAAAGCAAGTGTGTTGAGTCTAGCCAGAAGCGCGTGACTGTTTCGTTAATGACGTGCAATCCGGGCTTCGAGTCCTTCTTCTTGTATTAAACGAAGAGACTCGCGTAGAGCATAGGTCATCGAGATTGGCGCGGTATGGTGATTGGTGCGTCTGGACTTACTCCAGTAATCCGAAATTAATGAGCAGTCTAAATGCCAACTCGTGCAAACTGCTTGACGCCGGCGAATGCATTGTACTGCTCTGTCGCTGAAAGTGATCGGTGCGACGCCCGGTGGACAACTGAGACATTTTTGCGTTGCGCTATAACAGACATCAATGTGCCAGGCATCGCCGTGGACTTCCATGCCCCCCCAGCGTTGTGACGGTATCGACAATGTACAATGCCTCATGTTGCTGACCTAACTGGCCGATGTTTTCGAGGGGCTGGAGGACCCCGGTTGACGTTTCGGCATGAACGATGGCCACGGCTTTAATGTGTTTCGTTGCTTTTAGATGGTGTTTGATGTGTTCGGGATCGAGAGGTTGTCCCCACGGGACGGCAAGAGGAATGACTTGTCCGCCGCATCGTTCGACCATAGAAGCCAGTCGAGTGCCAAAGATGCCATTGATCCCGACAATGATCGCATCGTCAGGTTGAATGAGATTGACAATAGCGGCTTCCATGGTGGCGGAAATTCAGGGTCTATAACGAATCCAATTAATTTCCAGTGGTGACCTTGGCGACGATTGTTCCGTAACACTATGCATCCACAATGGCGCAACTAACGTTGAATGCCATTCTGGCCCTGAGAGGTCAACTCAAAGTCGCCAAGACAGCGAAATACAGCGCCTCAGGCATCGAAAGTTATTTGGAACGGCTATAGGTGACCTACAAGAGGGGTCGACATGGCTTGTAAGACTCGTGGGTGAACCTTACTAGGGGCGGGGCCTAGAAGGATGCGCGCGATGGATTGATTGCTGGTAGCGGTTGCATGGTGGTGGTCAGGGATTTGACGAGCCGATTATATCGGATTTCGAATCTTGGAGGCTATGTTATCTAGAAAGGGCCAGATGCATCGAATCGTAATCCGAGACCCTGGTCCTGTCTACTGCTTGTCTCATTGGTCACTCCACGCACCATGGTATACTTCAGATAGCCTGATATCTAGGCTGTTTTTACCGGTTGAGTGAAGCAGGGGAATCTTTTCACTCAATAATCATAAGGCGAGTAGACGTTTGGAACGTGAACCACACATCCAAGATCAAGACATAACTTTCACGGAAGAAATCGTTCTTAGTCATATGAAAAGTCCATCTGTTGGATTTTCGTTTGGGTGGACCGTTCTCTGTACGTTGGTATTTCTTGGTGGGATGGGATTGCTCGTTTGGTCCTATGATTCGATCACAGCCTTAGAGCGTGTTGATCAACCCGAACGGGCTTTAGAGCATATCGTGAGTCGATCCATGAATCTCGAATCATCGCTGATACAGGCGTCACCATGGGAGCAATCTTTGTATCAGTTGCTGAAAGGCCAGGGTGAAACCTTAAAGCCACTTATTCAGTGGTATAGCGAGCTGGCAAATGAAACAGTTGATCCATTGAATGCCCTCTATGCTGGCGTTTTGGAGGCAGAGTCAGGTTCTCTTGATCAAATGAACCGGCGGGTGGAGACATGGGATGGTGACGATGAACAGCTTCAAGGATTTCGCGAAATACTGGAAACGGCATATGGTGCCGAAGTTCGCGATGGTGAAGACATTCTGTTGTTGCAGGCACGTCTTGCAGAGGAAGTGCCGGATAACTGGTTCTACGGTCGATTAGCCATACAACTTGCCAAAGCGGGGCACGATACAACATTTCTCCGTATGACTCAAGGTCATGTCCAGGGTCGACAGAGTCAACTCTTTTGGCGAAACCGACTTTTAATGATCACTGAAGTTGGTGGAGCCGTCATGAGTTTGCTGGCCTTATTGATCGTGATCGGGATTCGCTATCGCAAGGGAAAGGAAGGTCTGATCGTTGGTCATGCCGTATTACCGCCGCCGTGGGTTGGTGGTGATGGGTTTGCGGTGTTCATGCGCGGCGCGGCTGTCACCTTCTTGTTGTTGTCAGGGTTGGGAGCGCTCTTAGGGGCCTATTTTAGTTTCATGAATGGCGAGGTGAATGAGAAGTTCATGGAACTTATGAGCTCGATCATTCTGTATGTGCCGATTCCCCTGGTGTTGTATTACTATCTGTTGCGACCAAAGGGGCAATCATTGCGCCAGGTGTTTGGTCTTCAACTTCGTCATGGGAAAATTGGCGTGTTGTTTCTCTCAGTCTTGGCCTTGTTTGCCTGCGGGTTGTTCGGGGATTTAGTGATCAGTGTTGCCGGAGATACGATAGGAAAGTCAACGCATTGGACTGAATGGTTTAATGATAGCTTGGTGTGGGGTGATATCACCGATCTGGCCATTCTCTTTTTAGAAGTGGTCGTGCTCGCCCCGGTATTTGAGGAAATCATTTTTCGAGGCATTGTCTATGCGAGTTTGCGACGGCGGTTTGGTTGGGTGTGGTCAGCGGTGTTGAGTACAACCATTTTTGCCATTGTGCACGGGTATGGAATTGTCGGCCTTTTTGCCGTGGGTTGGAGCGGGTTTCTCTGGGCATGGGCGTATGAGAAGACAGGTAGTCTATTGCCAGGAATTGCTGCGCATGCCTTAAATAATTTTGTCTTTCTGGCAAGTCTTCTGGTGGTGTTCAGGTAGTCAATGTAAAGCGTCAACAGGAAATAAGAAAATGCATTGCCAAGGAATTTCCTTCAGTTTCTCTTATTTTTCACTTGGCATTTGAGACTTTTCAATCTGGTCGAGAGCTTCATAAAGATCAGGATAAAGAAATGTATGCTGAAGGGTCGTTGTCAGTTTCTTGATGGTAAGGCGTTTCCCGGGATTCTTTGGCTGAGAGAGTGACGGACAACACATGTCCCATCGTTTTGTAGCCACCGAAAATATTTCTGACCATTGACGGGGAATTCCATCGCTCACGACAAAGTTTTCCCCATCTTGTGCTTTCTCAAGTGCTGCTAAGCAAATCTTCGCAACATCTTCAATGTGGATAAGGTTGACATATTTGCGGGTGTTTTGGACCTTCCCCTTTCGCATCCAATCGAGTACATGCCGTCCTGGGCCATAGAGACCGGCTAATCGTAAAACAACGGCACCATAATTTTGACGAAAATACTCTTCACTTTGGACACGCGGAACGGAAGAATCTACCGACGTGTGTTCATCAACGAAGGCAGGATGTTTGGGCTCATAGGCTGAGGTGCTGCCCAGCATCACCAGTCGTCCTCGGCTTGGTGACAGCGTGTTGAGGAAATCGGCTGCAGTTTCTTGCGGAAGGGCTGGGAAACACCAAATGAGGTGAGCATCCGTTGGAATCTGTTTCCAGGACTCCGACTGTGCGAGATCAAAAAAGAGTCGTTCATTTTTGACAACGTGGGAAAGATGGCTGGTTGGTGAACGACTGGTTGCATAGGTGTGCCAGCCATGAGCTTTGGCAAGAGGGTAGAGAAATTTTCCGGTATAGCCTGCTCCAAGAATGACGAGAGGCCGTGAACGTAAATCAGTCATGATGACGAGTTATTTGCTCTAGGAGAGTGTGTCGTTAATCTTGTTTGTTCATGTTCGCTGGTGGAAAAAATATTTCTTTTGACGAGATACGCGCAACGAAATACGGATACGCGAATGAACAGTTAGGAGTCTATAGAGGAAAGTTATTGTTCTTGACTGTCAGCCATATATTGGCTGGCGTAGTGGACATAGTTTTGTGCGGATTCCGTAAGCCATGCCAGTTCCGTATCCGAAAGCGGACGTCTGACTCGGGCCGGACTGCCTAAGACCAGACTATTGGCGGGGATATGAGTTCGTTCGGTAATTAAGGCTCCGGCGCCAATGACGCAATTTTCTTCGATGATCACTCCATCCATAATGACCGCGCCCATGCCCACCAGGACGCGGTTATGAATCGTACATCCATGGAGGACCACATGATGTCCAATAGTAATATCATCGCCTAATCGCAAAGAGTACGTATCATGAGTTACATGAAGAAGTGAGAGGTCTTGCACATTGGTGCGATGGCCAATGCGGATAGAGTTGACGTCCCCTCGAACGACCGTATTGAACCACACACTAGATTCTGGTCCAATTTCGACATCACCAATAATCGAGGCCGTTTCCTCTATAAACGCACTGCTGGCTATCGTTGGCATCACTCCACGAAACGCTCTAATCATGATGACATGTCTCCAGATTGAAAATGGGTATTCTTTGGTGATACATCGGAGAGCAAGAGATTTATCTGACCAACACAGCGGCAATCACGAGGACGGTAAGCGCGGATATGACCGCCGTATAGACCGTCACGCTTCGATCGCTGAGCCATGCTGTTTGCCAATCTTCAGGATACAAGGCCTTTCCGACAGAGTAGAGCCCTTCGTCGTAGAGACCTAAAATTTTTTCCATTTCTATTAAGGTTTTTTTTGCTATCCGATGACGATCGCGTTGTTGAAGAATAAGATACACGAAAATGGCGGAGAAGAGTGCGACGCCAGTGATGGCAAAAATTTGCGTTGTCACGTTTGTGCCATGAGTGGGGGAGACTGCCATGATTGTGACTAAGAGCAGGACCAAAAATGCGCTAGCAAATGCCGTGAGGCGCATCATTTGCTCACGTCGACGAAATACCTCTTCTTTGTACCACGGGTACAAGACCCGAAGGATTTCGAGTTGTTCTTCGCGAAGATCGGTGTCAACTGGCATAATCGTTTAGTAAGAAGTCATCTGGAGATTTGTGTTGAGACCGCAATATCAATGGATATCAAGCTCATGTTAAAAGATGTTGAGTCATCCAGTCAGCAAGGAGTGTTGTCATTTTACGAAAATCATCAGGTTTGCCGAAATGGTGATTGGCGCCAGGTAGCAAATGGAGGCACTTCTCTCCCGCCAACGATTGTTCCAGTCGTTCAATTTGCTGAAGCGGTACCAACTCATCCGCATCGCCATGCACAATGAGGGTTGGCATGTTAATCGTTTTCGCGACAGTGTACGCATCATAAGTCAGGCAATTTTCATAAATCGCATAACGTAGTTCGATCGGATTATTGGAGCCTGTCACATCTGGAATTTCACCTGTCTTCCGCCATCGTGTCATGGCTTCTTGTCCAAATTCTAACTGAAGCATCTCCGGAAAGTCAGGGACCGGGCATTTGAGCCCGAGAGCAGCCAGGTTGGCATCACAGGAGGCAATCAATGTCGCAATGAGGCCACCATAACTTGATCCTACAAGCCCGATGCGAGAATACCCCTGAGTACGGACAAAGGCTAAAGCCTGTTTCAACTCATCGCAGCAGGTATCGACGGACAGATCTGCAAACGCACCATCGGATTCCCCCATTCCAAACCAATCAAAACAAAACGTACTGATTTCTTGACCAATCAGTAATTCTGTCAAACGACGATTGGTCCTGCTTTGTTTGTTGGACAGAAATCCGTGACAGAGTACGACAATTCTGTCAGTCGACGATTCAGGTTCAGTCAAAATAGCCGCGACCTTGCGATGATTCGAATCCTGAAAGAATAGGGTAGTTGGATTAGGTGGCATTAAATATTTTCCGCAGAAACTTGGAAATGATAATTTGATTCATAGTGACAATTCTATCAGTTTTCAAACCGTGAAATGTTGTATAGTACTAATCCGCTAACCAATTATAGGTCTGTTCGTAAGCTCGATCGACCTCATCCAGGTTCAGGCATTAAAGGACAGAGCCAACTTGATCTATTGACCGATATAGGTGAGCAAGAGTTATGTCATAGTTTCCCGAATACTCAATTGCGAGGCTGATCCGCAATGGAATGCTAGAACACGGTACGGGCAAGTTTCTTTCGCCAAGCATGCGTGAAGCAAAGATGACGTTTTCTGGGCGGTTTAATATCGCAACCACAGATGTCCTAGTGCGTGCATTGAATCGAATCGCGGATTAGTTGTTATGCCGATATCCTAAGTTTGATATATCTAGCCTGTTGCCTGGGCATGAATCGCAGGAAAAATATTTGGTGTGGGTTGACATTGTGCGCGGTAGTCGTTGGTCGATATATGATGATAGAAAAATGACCGAGGTCAGATTGAATAAATCATGGGCTATAGCGAATCCATTTAATTCCCAGTTGAATTATTAAGACTGCCACAGCGTCATGCTGAGTCTCAAGCAATGGAGGTTATTTGAAGCGGCTATAGGTTGATATTCAATGAGGTTTATTTCTCATACAAGGGTAAGAGTAGAAATGATCATGATTTCAAGCAAAGTGAATTAGTCGTTAACGCAATATCCTAAATTAGACGTATACATGACGCCAGTCGTACCAAAAAACTTAGAGCAAAAAGCTGAAGAGGCCATTCCCAAAATATTGCGAGACTATCTTGCGCCAGGCAATGTATTAATTTTTCAGCCGTGGCCATTGTTGTGTGGTTTTTAGGAATACCGTGGTTGCAGTCATTTGGGCTGATGGTGAATTATGAGGTCGTGTGGTATCTCAGCATTACTGCACTTTCAGTGTTTTTTGCCATCTGGGTCTTTCAACATCTTGATGAATGGTCGAATGGACCTCGAAACAAAAGAGTGCAAGCCAAGAAAATTGAATTGGAGTTACTTCGTCAGCAAAGCGACTCAAAATGAATAATAACCCCATTGTCTCTCAGGAAGTAAAGAGGAGAAAGGTTTTATGGAAAATAACTTCAGGGGTAATATAATTAGTAGTCAAAATATTTGCCTTTCTCCTTTAACTGACGTTTTGAAAATATTCTTTAAACTCGCATAATATCTTACGAGTCTAATCCTTTCGACTCTTTACAATGATCGATTCTGCTTTTGAGGAAAAAATTATACGAAACGTTTTGCAGTCTAAAGGGGTAGGGAGGCATGCAGCAAGATCGGCTCTCCGCTATTTAGAGCGGGGAGTAGAATTAAGTAGTAGCATGCCTGAGCTAGCTGTTTTTTCTGGTATTACCGCTGAAGAAGAGGCTGCTACCGCTGTGTTTCATGCCTTAAGAAAGCGAAAGTATGCTGGAGCAGAAAAACTGAATCCTCGGGATCATGTTCATAAGTCAGCATTGTATCCATTTCTTAATGGGATTGGAAAATGGTTTGAAAAAAATAAATTTTTTGGTAAGGATCCACAGCTAATTTTTGATAGAAGTCTTTCTCCAAACGAGAAAGAATTATTGCAAATAAGATTTAAGATGAAAGATCCTGATGGAAAGCTTAAGTGGGCTCAACTTGATTCGCCATTAGAGTTTAATGTGCGAGTAGATGACAGCCTTACTAATTTTGAGCTTGAATTAACAGAAGTGGCGGCTGTGAATAACGCTCAGAATATCTCGAAATATATTAAATCCTTGGCTAATCGACGTAATAGGGTGCTGTATGCCGCACCTGGTGGAATACCTCATGTCAAGACGGGCGTAGAGTCATTCTTAATATTTAAAAAAGAGGTCGTATTCAAACATCTAATGACTTATCTTTTAATTGAACCGTATTGCAACCGCCAGCAATTTGTCTCACAGTCGCTGGATGCCTTTCTGCAGCTCCTCAAACTTCTAAAGAAGGAAAATTTTGGAAAGTGACTATATATACAATCTGCTAAGGTGAAGACTGCTTGTGGTAAAAAACCATAAAAATATGGAGTAGAAGCTAAATGTATAAGTTGAGAAATAGGTGCTGCTGATCTGTAGGTCTTGACAATTGTACTAATTAGTATTAATTTAATTAGTACTTAATAGCTGATAGTCCAGGAGGGGACGCAAAGAATATGCTGAGCAATAACGTATGAATATGAACATGGTGAGAAAAATCATCTATGCCTATTAAGGACTATCGACAGGACCCATATCTTTCGTTGCTCAGGCCGTTAGTTGAGGCCTATTTAGCTTTTTATCGGGCGGGAACACGGCACATCGAATCGATGGGGCTCACGTCAGCGCAGTTTGATGTGATTGCTGAACTGGGGGGTACCGATGGTCTGACATGCGTAGAGCTTGGTGAAGGGACGCTAATTACCAAGGGGACATTGACGGGTGTGTTGGATCGACTCGAAGTAAAAGGCTTGTTGACGCGAAAAAAAGTCAAGGGAGATCGACGAGCGACGAATATTCTGTTAACTAGCAAAGGTGAGGCACTGTATAAAAAAGTCTTTCCGGCTCACGCTGAATTTCTTAAGCCATTTTTTGAACAGGCTCTCACGAAAGAGGAGGTGAAGCTGATGAAGCCATTATTAAATCGGCTTCGAGATAGCTTTGAAGGTTCCTAGCAGTTCTCTAAGACATGCAGAGTCAAATTGAGATGTTGCATTTATATTTTTATATTGATGAGTCATTTACGAAAAATGTTTTTATGCAGAAGTGAGGTGAATTATGAGCACACGATATAGAAAAGTGAAAACGGTTATTGAGCCAAAGGCGGTTTTGGAAGGGGCGGGTGTGAAACTGAAAAGAAGTCTTGGAGGTGAGGAGCTAAACTATCTTGATCCATTCCTTCTTTTTGATCATTTTGGGTCGCCGCATACTGAGGATTATCAAGCCGGGTTTCCGATGCATCCGCATCGAGGAATTGAGACGGTGACCTACATGTTGGCGGGGGAAGTCCAACACCGAGATACATTAGGGAATGAAGGGAGTATTGGGGCAGGAGATGTCCAATGGATGACGGCTGGAGGTGGGATTTTACACGAAGAAATGCCTCAAGTTCGTCCTGAAGGCAATGCCGGGTTTCAACTGTGGGTGAATCTTCCGGCCAAACTTAAGATGACGCAACCGCGATATCAGGATGTTTCGGCGAGTGAGGTTCCTGAAGTGACCTTAGAGGTTGGTACAAAAGTTCGTGTGATCGCTGGAACAGTTGAAGGGACTGATGGTGCCGTCAAGAATATTGCTGCCAATCCGACATATCTTGATGTCCTGGTTCCGGCCCATGGTTCATTTGTTCAGCCCATCCCGCAAGGATATACGGCATTTGCCTATGTGTTTGAAGGAAAGGGGGCGATTGTTCATGATGATGGACAAGATTGGGTGACTAGCCCAAGACTCGTTGTGTTGGATAAGGGCAAGGAATTGAAGATTATCACTGAAGATGAACCAATTCGATTTTTGTTGATTTCTGCAAAGCCCTTACATGAACCGATTGCACGCTATGGTCCCTTTGTGATGAATACGCAGGAAGAAATTCAGCAAGCCTTGACTGACTTGAGGCAGGGGACTTTTATTTGGACAGGAGCCACATTATGACTATGAAGGGCCAATTTCCAGATGAACAAAACGAAGAAGGGGCATTTACCCGTCAGGAAGATATGTTTCGCAGTTGGGTGACGGAAGAGGTAAGTTCAGAATTCCCAGCCGAAGCGGGACGCTATCATCTCTATGTGTCCTTAGCCTGTCCCTGGGCGCACCGAACCATTATTGGACGAAAACTCAAGGGACTTGAGAACATCATTGGCATGACGGTTGTTGATCCCATTCGTGACGACCGTGGATGGGCGTTTCGAGAAGGACCCGGCTATTCTCTTGATCCCATTAACGGATTTCAATATCTCAGCGAGGCGTACAAGTCTACCGTCCCTTCATATCGGTCTCGCGTGACCGTGCCTGTTTTGTGGGACTCTCAATCCCGAAAGATCGTGAACAATTCCGAGGATGATATCCTGCGAATGTTCAATCAGGCGTTTCATCAAGTGGCCAGGCAGACCCCCGATCTGTACCCTGAATCGCTTCGTGCGGGCATCGACAACCTGAATGCACTCATTTATGACCGTATCAATAATGGCGTCTATAAAGCCGGATTTGCCACAACTCAACGAGCGTATGAGCATGCGGTGGGTCAGTTGTTTGAGACGCTCGATCAGCTTGAGGCGCGGTTGTCGAGTCAGCGGTATCTATTTGGATCACAGATTGTCGAAACCGATTGGCGCCTCTTTGTCACCTTAATTAGATTTGATGCCGTCTATCATGGACATTTCAAATGCAATCTTCGGCGAATCATTGATTACCCAAATCTTTTTGGATATCTCAAAGACTTGTATCAGCATGAAGGCGTTGCTGAAACTGTTAATTTCGATCATATTAAACGTCACTATTACATGACACATGATGATATTAACCCCACGCAAATAGTTCCGCTTGGGCCTGCCCAGGACCTGACGTCTCCTCACGGGCGAGAGCGATTGGGCTGAATCACATGGAAGGACAAGGAGTCATATTGTTAATTTTTCTATTATAAAAGGAGGTAACGCGATGAGTGCAGACAACCAAGCGCAGGCAGTGATTGATGGAATTTTAGCTGGGAAAATTTTGGAAACATTCGATGTGTATTACGCGGATGATGTCGTGATGAGTGAAAATCGAACGGAAGAACGAGTCGGAAAGGCGAAAAATCGGGAATATGAGTTGCAGTTCATCGACAGTATTCAAGAGTTTCATGGTGCCACGGTAGGTAGAACCCTAATCGATGGTGATCATGTGGCGGTTGAATGGACATTTGACGTCACGTTTAAGGGCGATAAGCATGTGGTAATGAACCAAGTCACGATGCAAACCTGGAAGGATGGAAAAGTCATTCGCGAAGATTTTTATCATGGGTAAATCGTAAAGAGTCTTACCTGTTGAAGTGCTAGATTTTTTCTTCCAAGAAGTTCTCCGGTGTGATCGCCACGTCTGGAAAGGTTCTAAGGACCTGGCGGTCGGCCGTTACCAACGTGACTCCCAAGTCTTGTGCGAGGCTGACAAATTCGCAATCATACGCTGAACATGCCGATTGTGCAGCAAGATTCATCACGCGGTGGGAGACGACAGAGTATTCTCGCCCCGCCATCAAGTGCTCTGCTTCTTCAACAATCCCAATCACATGGTCAAGACGGAGACCGTGATTTCTGACAAGGCCTATCAGCGTGTTGCGAAATTCTGACCGCCAAAGAAGGGGGCCAGTCCATACGGGATCTTTTTGTAGGACCGCTTCAGCTTGAGCTGTACGTTGACCTTTGATGTAGAGGTAGATCAGGAGATTTGTATCGGCGACGATCATGGTCGCCCCTCGGTCCTTAGTTTCTGTAGAGTTCGATCTGTGAGGCGTGTTGTTGTTGGGCTCTTCCGAATGGTTCGTGCACGGGCAATAAGACTTTCGGGGTTGAGAGGGACACTCCCAGCAGCTTGCTCTAAGCACTGAATGACTTCGTGATTGAGGCTTCTTCGATGGATCTCTGCTTGGTTTTTAAGCTTTCGCACAAGCGGCTCTGGAATATTCTTGATAGTCAATGTGGCCATTGCAATTCTCCGTCTGGTAATCATTATGGTACCAAAACGGTACCATAATGTTAATTTTAATTCACATGAGCTATGCTGTCAATTTACGTTAGCGCTATGGCCAAGTGTATCGGTGATACGCTTTGCCCGCAATGGTCAAAGGGTTCACAGGACTGTAGGCGATTCTGTCGAACGTTGTTTCGTCCGGGCAGGCTTGCTAGAGGTGGTTCCCAATGTCTGTTTGGGGTAGAGTTGGTAGCGTTGCAAAAGATTGTACAGGCTGAATACTACAAAAAAGTTGAGGGAAGAAGGTAGAGATGTGTCTTCCATTTTACTTAGAATAAAGTATAGTTCATGAATAAAGAGCCTTATTTCATGAGAAATGATAGGAGGATGTCATGAAACAGGTAGCCGTGGTTCTTTCAGGTTGTGGCTTTTTAGATGGGGCTGAGATTACCGAAGCGATTAGTACGCTGGTAGCGATCGGACAAAATGGAGCGGAGTACAAAGTCTTTGCGCCCAACAAAGACGTCGCTGAAATAAATCACCTCACGCAAAAGCCTACAGGTCAACAACGAAATGTCCTGCAAGAGTCCGCACGAATTGCTCGTGGCGATATTCAAGCATTGGAAAATTTGAAAGCTCAGGATTTTGATGCACTGGCGTTTCCCGGTGGTTTTGGGGCGGCCTTGCACCTCTGTGATTTTGCCGAGAAAGGAAGCTCCGGGGAGATTGATCCTCAAGTGACCAGAGTCGTCAACGAGTTTCATGAAAGCCGTAAACCGATAGCGGCTATTTGTATTGCCCCCGCAATCATGGCTCTGGCGTTTGGGAAGAAGGGTGTGAGTGTCACCATCGGTGATGATGCTGGAACCGCGACGGAAATTGAAAAGACCGGGGCCAAACATCAGAATTGCGCCGTAGAAAAATTTGTGGTGGATGCCGATAAAAAAATTATAACGACTCCAGCCTATATGTATGGAACAGCCAAGCCTCATCAAATTTTTGAAGGTGTGAGTGGGGCCATCTCTGAACTGCTGAAGATGGCTTAAATGCGTATCTCGTGAATCGTCTTTCGTATCTCGTAAAAACTGAAAGACTTTTTCCATAATATAGGAGCAACGAGATACGTTTTCCCCCATAGGTGCTGAACGGCGTTTCACAAATTAGGTCTTACTGACCCAGCATTTATATGAAAAATAGATAACTCAATGATAGCTGGTTCGATTCTTCTGTTCGGTGCGACCTCCATGTTGGGGTTTCAGTTAGCCTCGAGATTTCCCAAAGTTATCCACCCATTTACTTCACCGGGAAATCGGGCACAAGCTGTTCGTCATTGGCCTTCCCTGCAGCTCGACAATAGGAATTGGATTGAAGAGCTACTTCATCGAACTCAGCCCAATATTCTCCTGTATTGTCATGCGGTGTGTGATGTGACGAAGTGTGAGGCCAACCCTGAGTGGGCGTATGAGATCAATGTTCAACACGTCAAGCGAGTCGTGCAGGCCTTACCTGAACAGACGAAATTTGTCTATGTCTCATCTGATCACGTGTTTGGTGGGGACGGCGTCTACACCGAAAATTCAGCTTCTTGTCCGATCAGTGTCTATGGCCGGACACGTGTTGACGCGGAACTAGAAGTGTTGCAGCGAGCCGGTTCATTAGTGATTCGAACAGGTCTTGGAATTGGAGCTTCACATAATGGCCGAACCGGTCATCAAGATTGGCTTCGTTATCGTATGCAGCAAAACCTCCCCATTACCATCATTGATGATGAATATCGATCGGCGGTGTGGGTTCATGAATTGGCACAGCGTGTCATGGATTTGGCCAATAGTGCGGAAGCTGGAATTCGTCATCTTTCCGCGACGCGTGTGGTGTCTCGAGTGGAGTTGGCGACGCATTTATTGAACAGTATGGGGCGAGAAGCGCAGTTTACGATCGAAAGTCGTCATCAACAGCGTGCGCCTCATATAGGGCGAGTTGAATTAGGGAGTGTGTATCAGGGAAAATTGTTCAAGCCGTTACGAAGTGTGCTAGAGGGGTAAGGGCTTTTTTAACGGGAGTGGTTCTTCAACCGTATAGCCTTGTTGCTTACTCAACTCATGAATAGCCTCGATTCTCTTCTGAAGTTCTGGATGGGTATCAAAGTAATGTAGTATGTTGATGTCCCAGGTCCCTTCCTGCCGCTGTAAGGCTTCAAATAGTTCAGTGGCTCCGCCCACATGTCCGTAGTGACAGTTAAGAATCTGTAGCGCTGTTTCATCGGCTTGGCTCTCGCGGCTTTGCGAGTATTTCGCTTGGCCTAATGTCATGGATGAGGTGAGCATTTGTGAAATACTGGAATTGGCTCCGGTTAAGAGTGTTGAGAGAGCTGCCAAGACAAGTCCCCGCCCAATTGAGCGTAAATGATCTCGATTCTTGAAATGTCCGAGTTCGTGCGCTAAAACAAAGGCTAATCCATTTTCTGTTTTCATGCTCTTGAGTAATTCTGAAAAGACTACAATTTTTCCGCCCGGGATGGCCATCGCATTGATATTCTGTGATTCGATTATCGTCACTGGTGTGGAAAACCCAATTTCTTGGCATGGACGTAAGGCCTCAATGAGGTGTTGAACCAAAGCTTGTCGTGGTCCTGAGGCGGTTTCCCCAAATTCCCAGTCTAGGTCAATCTTTGCAAATAGCTGAACTTCATCTTCTGGAGAGATATAGCCTACAGCCTGATCTATGAAAAACCCGAGTATCCAAAAACTGATGACCGCAACGCCAATAATGCTGAGGATGAGAATTCCAAACTCTCGGATGGGGTGTTGATGGGAGACATTATCGTTTCGTTCAGGCAACGAAGGTTGGTACTTCACCGAGTGGTATCCTGGATTGTTTTGTCTTGAAGGTAAATGGCCGTTCCGTAAGCCAAGACTTCAACTGAACCGATCCGTTCGTTGTCCCCTTTAGAGATGGACGACGTTTCTAGACGTAAATTGATGATTTGGTCAGCATCAGGACAGCTCTCTTTCAAGCGCAGGACAGCTTCACGACGTGCTCGATCTAAGAGGGTTTCGTACGCTTGAAGGGTGCCTCCAAAAATATTTCGGAGGGTTGCTAAAAAACGTTTGAAATAGTCGACAGAGATCACGACATTGCCTTGAACCAGATGGGCATGACTGATCGGTCCTAGATTACTCATTGATTTTTTACTAGAGGTGGTGGGTAATCCCAGAAAGGCTTGTTCACGCACCTGAATAGATTGGTAGTGCCGTGTTTCTGCGATTCTCCCAAAGATATACCCTAAGGCAATTAAGGCCGCAACGGTGATGAGGCTTTCCATGCTCTAGTTCACTCTACGCTCACGGCCGTACCGTAGACATAAATTTCTGCCGCGCCTGCGGCCACTGATGATGTGGAAAAGCGGACATTCACGATGGCGTTGGCCCCCATTTGTTGGGCTTGCGCTTTCATTCGGTCAATGGCCTGCTCACGTGACTCTCCTAAGAGTTCCGTATAGCCTTTGAGTTCTCCTCCAAAGATATTCTTAAAACTGGCCATGATATCCCGTCCGACATGTTTGGCTCTCACGGTGCTGCCTGACACAATCCCGTGACAAACCGTAATGGTTTTTCCTGGAATTTCTTCAATGTTGGTCACAAACATATTTACTCCTTTTGAGGATAGATGCAGAACAGCGAATGGGTATTTCCCTCTCTGCTATCATCAACGGATGAGGTATCTGTCTTCTCGGTCAGTGATAGTGAATGACCTAAGAAATACTTTGGTGATCTTGACCAGAAACTGTATCGTACGGTGGGATAGAAATCTACGTGTTAGGCTGTATTCAATGTATTTGCTGGCAATTAATTTGATGCTTGAGGTGCGTGTGTTTGCATACTCTCACATAAAGAGTGCCTCTTTGTGAGAGGACTAAGGCTTTTGGAGGGATGACCTGAGAGTCACAGGGGCAAGGTTTCGGCATTGAGTTATGTAATTCCTGGGAGACCCCGGCGACAGGCTCTGTAGCCTGTCGCCGGATAGTTTTTCCCCTATCTGGCCTTGCTTTGTCCGGCTATTCAAGATCAGACGGATCATTAAAGAGCTTTGGCAGGGCAATGCTTCCATGACCGTTTTGAGGGTAATTGGCAGCCCTTGGATTCTTGGGATTCAGGTTGGATGCAGTGTCGTCTGGTGGGAACAGGACGAGCGATTGTAAGAACTCCATCAACAGAGCTTGTTGGCCTGCGGACAGCCGGGCGAAGCGGTTACGTGATGATTGCGCTTCACCCCCATGCCGCATAATCACAGACCACAAGTTAACACTTCGGCCATCATGACCATACGGAGCGCTTGATCCCACTCCCCATAAGGGTTCGGTCATAAATTCCTTCGTGATCGTTCCATCGAAGTTTCGTTCCCAAAAGTTAGACCCGAGATCGTGCCGTTTAAAATCAGCAAAGATGTTGTTGACAATGAATCGTTTTTCCATGGGTTTCTTCACCGGAGGGTTTCCTGAATTCGGGGTGGCCTGGACAAGTGGCGTGGCGACGGCATAGAGCTGATTGAAGGAACCTTTCTGTGCCTGATATTTCGTTTCAACGTCTGCGACTCGTCTGTCGCGTTCTACGATCAATGAGGGAACATGACAGCTTACGCATTGAATTTGTTGAAAGAGTTTTCTTCCTGTCCGAACACGAGAATTTTCTCGGTGGATGGCTGGTTTGAAATAATTCAATAAATAAAATTCCAGATAATCGATAAGACTGACAGGAATTTCGTTCGCGACTCCATCAAGGTCAGAATCATCGCTTTCACTTGAGACCGGTGGCGCTTCTATGGCATCAATTGAACCGTCGAGTACCATGCCCGAAGGTGTGGTGATGTTTCCTCCTGAGGAGGCTTTCGCGAGATCTGGGTCAAAGGCTTCGAGTCCCATTTCTCCATTCAGTGCCCCAACAACAAACTCTCTTATGGATATGGTGCCTCCATGATGAAAAAATGGTCGTACGCGCAAGTCAGCATCGACCCCTTTGACTCCTGTGGCATCCACTGAACCATCGGGGAGCGCTCTAATAAATCCATAGAAAATACCTTTGCTCTGAAGTCTGGCTCGTATATTTTGCCCACTTTTCTGAGCGCGTTCACTTGCCCCATTTTTAATGGCCCGTAGTTCCAGGGTAATTTCGTCGGCTAACATTTCAAGAAGACCAAGGCCGAACAAATGTGGAGCATCTCGGCTGTCAGGGCGAGTAAATACGTCGCCACCGAAGCCCGCTGAGCCTCGTGGACGACCATGGCAAGCAGCACAACTGTCGGCTAGGCCAGCACCCAGTGAGGCATCAGCACTAATATCTCCAAATCCATCACCATTGCGTGGCCCAAGTCCCTGGGCCACGGTAAATTTTCGCTGAAAGAGATTTCTTCCGCGACGAATTGAGCGAAAGGGATCTCTGTTTATCATGTGCAGTGATGATCCAGGAGTATTGATATTGCCTCGACCCGCGCCAATTTGATCTTGTAACGATTTCTGAATTCCTGCATTAATGGAATTGGGATGCTGGGTGATATCAGTTTCCTGAGAGTACCCCCAGACGGCAAAGTACAATACAGAGAAAGGAATAAATATGAGAACTGAGATAACTGGTCGAATAGACTGTTTCATCTTTATCATCTCCAATTCTTTTTTCAACATGTTCAAGAAAAAGGCATTGATCGTGTTGCCACAGATGCGTGTTGCTAGCACCTCTTGTCGCAACGCGGGAGTCACGAACGTTAGAAGGCAGGCGGAGGTCCTATAGACAAACGAGTAATAAGGACGTAGATATGAAGACCAAATATTGTACTGCAGTATTACTAGTGATTCTGTGAGTATTCTCGCAACAGCCTCTAACGTTCGAGGAAGGGTAAGACCTTAGGGTGGTCGTATCTCTTGTTGTCCAAAGTATCCTCGCATGGTGAAATTTTCCCTTTCTTGTGTGTCGTCGCGAACGATCGCTTCGTCGATCCATTTTCGTGTGAATTCCTCGATAAAATAATTAAATTCACTAATTTGTTTCGTGTGTCTGTCGCAATCGGCGTGGTAAGGCCTTTCCAGTTGAGTCGATAAAAAAGTGATGACAGCAAAGGTTCTGTATTTGTCAAGAACAAAAATACATCATAAGAGGTAATGATGAGCAGGTAGGGGGGGACCAGTGGACAACTATTGGAATCCGAAAAAGTAGAAGTTTTATCTATATGTTCAAGTGCATTCTTTCTTCTGAGTAATTATTGGTGTCTGATCTGGTTCATACGTCAGTCGTCAGTTTTCTTATTCAAGTAATCAAGTCGAGCAGTGAAAATCATGAAACTCACACTTTCTGTTCGAGATCTCAAGCAAGCTGCATTCCTAAAAGCACTCCGCTTATATTGTGGGCAGTGCGGCAACAGAGAATTGGAAGAAGTCTTTGAATTACCAGCGAATAAGAAAAGATGAAGGTGAGGTTATTGATGGTGTATGAAAAAGTTATTTCTGTGAATATGGCTTGTAGCAACCGTGAGCATTCGTGGGACCGTAGGGAAGACCCTACGGTCCCTCTCTTTTCTTTCTTTTGAGATTACTCTGCGTCGTTGCGAAGAATGGCAGTAGAAAAGGAAATTCAGGTGAAGAGAAATTCCAGAAATGTTGCATTGGGAAATACGAAGATTGTATGAAATGAAGATCTTTGTGTTCTAAGTGCTATTCTGTATCTGAAATCGTCATGTGCTTGTTTCACGGTTGGTAAACCACATGAATAAAATTTGAAAAATGTGGAGTAGAGCTTTAGGGCAGTTATCAATGGTAGAAGAGTCTCTTTCGAGAGTCGAGCATAGAATAGATTGAATACACAGTCAAAAGATTCGATTGAGTGAATGTGCTCGGATTTTCGAATGAAACGTTAAGCCCCATCCCAAACCGTATGGAGTGGACGTGATATTGCGGATGTCTGCCTTTCCGCGATCACAATATAGCGCAACGGTCCACCGGGTTCGATGGCATCAAAGGGGTAACAGGTCACGAGGACAAGCTGTGTATGAGATTTGTCTTGTGCGATCATGGCCTGACGTGCATCTACGACGTGCAATTCATGAACTGTAAATATTGTCGTTTCCCTAGCAATGTCTTCGATCAGTATCGTTTCACCCAATTGCAGATATTTGAGAAATGCAAAATGCGTATCTCGGTGACCGTTGAGAATGGCGGTCCCCACGGACCCAGGATGTGGACTGCTTGTAACATGACCTGGACCGAAGGCTAGGGTTCGACCACTGGCATCTGAAAGGACAAACATCTCGATGCCATGCTGAGGAACC
Source organism: Candidatus Nitrospira salsa (assembly GCF_965152625.1). Lineage (NCBI taxonomy): Bacteria > Pseudomonadati > Nitrospirota > Nitrospiria > Nitrospirales > Nitrospiraceae > Nitrospira > Candidatus Nitrospira salsa. Next base: position 102,668 of record NZ_CBCUCO010000005.1, on the reverse strand, counting down.
TGCAGTTTGGCGATGGGCCAGGTATCGGCCCAAGGCCATGGGTGAACGCGAGGTTGACCTCCTTGTGTTTGAGCCCAGGCTCGTTCAAGGAGGTATTGAGCGAGTTCAGCTTTCACATAGATCCAGGCGCCGTACCCTGTCTGCCATGCTCCAAGAAGAAACATGATTGAAAAAATGAGAATCAGAAGTGGACGAGTCATATTCAAATCCTTATCCAGTGATATCCGGCACTATAGCGAATCCAATTAGTTTCCAGTTGAATGAGGAAGGGAAGCCTAGGCGACGGTTGTTGTGTACCTTTCGCAGGGTTGAAGATGTCGCTAATGATGAGACCTGTTTGCCTCTGGAGTGTTAATTATAGGTCGTCTAGACTGCGCCTCAAACATCGGAAGTTGTTTGAAACGGCTATAGCGCCGGCGATGAAAAGGAGAATGAGTCCTGTGAGGAGATGCCATGTTCCATTTGTGGCTCCTGCTGATAGTCCAAAGATTGCCGTGTAATCTTGCCCGTGCGGAAGGTTTGTCTTGATCGCATGTGGAGAAAGCGTTTGACCTGAGGGTCGTGCAGGCGTGATATCAATGGCAACGAGACTGGTATAGCGGCTCACGAGATGATGAGCCATGGCGATATCAATAATTTCCTGACGTATGTGACTATTTTCATTCCTCTCAACATCCTGATCCATTAACGCTGAAATTTTTTGTCGTGCCCAATACGTGGCTATACCACGACGTTGGAGGGCTTCATCCAATGAAACCGTCGTCTCCCAGTTTTTTAATCCGGCTGTTCCTTGCACGTGTATGCGTTCTGAAGGTGCGGTTGTTCGAACGGCCATTATCAACGGTTCTCCGACGTACAAGTCTGGAATGCGTTCTGGGAGAATTTCCCCTGATGTTTTTCCTGCGAGTGTCATGTCGATGTTCGTGATCACTGGATGTTCAAGTTTGTGAAAGAGCTGATTCATCTTGTCTTGCACTTCAGTGGACTGACCGATGTAGGTAAAGGTTCCACGTCCGAATTTGGCTGCATGCCGCATGAAATAACTATTCGGCGCAGACCCGATGCCGATTGTGAACAGCCGAGTGTCAGCAAGGTCGTGCTGGATGGCTTGGAACAATTGTTGCTCGTTTCCGATTTGTCCATCAGTGATAAAGATGACTTGTCGGATATTTTTGCCGGTTTCCTGTTGAACCGGTTCCTGATGAGCAAGAGCGAGTTGTAGTGCAGGTAATATTTCTGTTCCGCCGTCAGTCTCTAGGTTTGAGACATATTGTGTGGCCTGTCGGATGGTTGTGGCTGTGACGGGTTGCGATGAAGAAAATAATGACTGGGTCTCATGATTAAATTGGATCACATTGAATTGGTCTTGCTCTTTCAGGCGTGTCAGGGCGAGGTGTAATGCTAACTTTGCCTGTTGGATAGAGGCGCCATGCATCGAACCTGAGGTATCGATGACAAATGTCACGTCTCGTGGCAAGGTGACGTGATCGGCAAATGCTCCGGCTGGTGGCATGATCATGAGCATCAGGTAGGTGTCGTCATGATGTTGCTCAGAGAAGACCGCCGTATGTGGGATCTGTTCTTGTTTACGCTCCCATGTCAATTCAAAATCTCGATCGGCAGGAACGTCTCCATCTTGTAGTGCGATCTGGTAACGGCTTTGGCTGTTCGATGTCTGGTGGATGTTGTGATAGGTTGAGTCGAGGGAAACGAGTGGAAATCCAGGAACAAGATCGATGGTGAGTGTGGTGGGATTGAGTGGACCGTGTTCTGGATGTTGGACGGGTGGCGTGATACGCGAAGCATCGGGAACCTGATTCGTATTCTTAGCCCATCCATGTCCTTCAAGGATTGTGTCAGATTCATGAGGTGGTACAGGTGAGCCGGGGATATAGCGAGGCCCGACAACCATCGGAAAGCGAAGAGAAAACTTTCCGCTGTCGTAGGACACTCTCTCCTGGTATACAATCTCAACAATAATTGTTTCGTTTGGGCCGATGTTGGCTACTGAGGCTGTGAACATATTGGGCCGTTCTTGCTCAATTAGACTCGTGCGTTTTCCTTCTCGTTTGGCTGTGGTATAGGTTTTTTTTGCTTCTGTTCGCTCTTGGATGAGGCCCTCGATGACCCGTTCTCCAATATGCATGCGCAGGTGATCGATGGCAGCCGTTTCTGGAAGCGGGAAAACGTAGACGCCTTCAGCCCAACCGGACCCCGGATTGCGAAATTCCTGACGAACTGTGGTTCGTGCGATGAACCCGGTCACGATCATATGGGCTTTGGTCTGGAGTGTCGGGGCGGGAGTGTAGGAATTTTGTGTGGATGATCGAAACAATAATGTTCCTTGAGTCACATCATTCGGTGAAACGTGATGTGTGGATGATTGAGCGTAGGCATCAGTTGTCAGTACGAGGAGCAATGCGGCCAATGTCAGAAATATGAACAGGAGAAGCTGGAATGCGGAAACACTTCTTGATGCATGGTTTTTGTTTCTCAAAAGACCAGTGAGTCGATATGTGAGGCCAAGCATTGGATGGATCATCTCGCGGTGGTGGTGAAGAGACATCAGAAGACCCCTTTCATAGAAGAGAACAGAATGGTGTGCCAAAGAGACGGCGCAGGATCGAGTCAGTCGGAGTAAGAGCTGCGAATTGACCGGTAGGCTTTCAGTCCGCAGCTCTCATGAATGGATCTTATGGTAGGGATTCCGATGTTGTTGTTGCTTCGCTTGCAGTTTCCTCTTCAATCGTGTTGGAGAGCAACGCAGTCTCTGTTGCAACATCGTTGTCAGTGAGTGAACGGTTCACGTCCTCTGATTCCACGGTGAGGATGTTTTCTGGTTCAGAGGTGATGATTTCGGCAACGAGGGGTGCTGCCATTGTAGTCGAGGCGTGCTCCGAGCTTAAGGTAATGTGAGCACGCCGATTCTTCTGAAGGCATTCTTCGGAGTCTTCCGTACAGATACTGTTCTGTGACCCCATACTCTCAGTCTGGATGACTGACTCCTCGATTCCTTGAGCCGTGAGATACGCTTTCACCGCTTCGGCTCGTCGAAGGCCAAGCCGCTGATTGTACGCATCAGACCCATGTTGATCGGCATGGCCCTGTACGGTAATCTGCCATCCTTCTTTCTCCTTGAGATAATCGATTTTCTCCTGGAGTACAATGGCGGCCTCCTCGGATAGTGAGGCTTGATCAAATCCAAAGTAGACGTCGGCCTGATCGGGAGGCCCGGCCTCTTCTGAATGTGCGGCGGCTTCCTCAAAGGCGACAAGCGTTGGGTCCATCGATTCTGTGGATTTCTCTGTCTCTGATGTGGATTCAGATATCGAAGGATTCAAGCCCTTGGCCACCTGTTTTATCTCCACGGCATTCGTGGGATTCGCATGTAAAGGCTGATCCTCTGAGATCATCCACATGCCTCCAATCCCCAGGGCCAAGGCCAAGAGGCCCGAGCCCAGCATGAGGGTTTCTTTCGAGGATGGCCCGGAGTCCGAAGATGAAATAGGTAATTTGGGAGAGTCATTCTTTTTTTCGATGTGTGAGTTTTTTCCGTCGTGTTTCATTGAGTCCTCCATTAAAGTGTTGTGCACAGGCAGTTGAATGCCAGATTTATCGATACGGGAGAGTTATTTGAACTGTCCCGTAAGCCTCGAGGTTCCTCAGTCGCTTGAAACTCACCTCCTTTCCGAGGAACATCGCGAAGCCTATGTACGCCGTGAGTTGAGCAATGGCGGTGCCAATTCAAGAATCAATAAAACGTCATAATTTCAAGTAGTTATGAGATGATGAGATGCGGGGATGGAAGCGTCATGCGGTGAGTCGTGCTGGGCATGCGTGGCTATCCACGCATGGGTCGGTCACAGAGAAGTTAAAAATGGTAGATTGGGGAAGCTGAGACAGGGAGATCGTGATGAGGAGATACGAGTAGAAAAGATCGTGGAGACTAAACGGGGGCTTATCCGGAAAGAGTGAGTAGTCAGAGAGGGATAAAGACTGTGAAATACCGTCGACTACACTCCGGTGTAATCTTCAAGGTCAGGCGGGTCTCCTTCTGATTCATTGATGTCTTTGCCGGTTCGAAACATGGTTTCCAACCGTCGAACTTCATTGGATCGCCGTTGACGTTCTTCTAGCAACATCGAGACAATAGCGTTCCAGAAGGCCACTTCTTCCGCAGAGCCTTCAGTCAGGCGTTGATCGCGCCACTCAGTGGCAAAACGAGTATAGACCCGGATTTCACAGTCATCGAAACTTTTTAATGATTTGGCAAGATCCTTAACCGCGTTCATGATATTCCTACTAACAACTGTGTATGTGACTCACGCGCACGAGCCGTTTTTCTCTCTATTTAATAGAGTGTGGCTCTCACCCCCACCTGGAAGTAGTATCGGCTTGTTTCCCTTGAAATCTTTACCCTGAACGAGAAGAAAAAGAGAAGGAATATTGATAAGGGAGATGCTTGAATAAATGGAGTCTACTACTCAAACGGAGAATGAGGAAAGTTGGAGCGACGACAAACATTGCTAAGAGGGAGAGTACTTATGATATCGAATGTGATGGTGAATGGGGTAAGGGTGGCATTGTTGATGTGCGTGCTGGGTCTGTGGGGCTGTGGAGAAGATCCACAGCAATTATTTGAAACCGCACAATTTGAAGAGCAACAAGGTAATCGTACGCATGCCACCCAGATCTATGAACAGATCATTGAGATGAGTCCGGATAGTGTCTTGGCCCAAAAGGCCAAGGAGCGAATAGCACAATTGAAAGAGAAAGATGAATAATGAGAGAGTGGAGAAAGGCGAGTTAGTCTTCTGCTTCTTCTGGATCGACTCCAGTGCGATACATGTACTCTAACCTACGAACTTCGCCTTCTCGACGCAGGCGTTCGTCGATGCAAAGATTTACAACCGTATTCCAAAATCCTGCCTCCGCCATAGCTCCTGCTTCGAGCCGTTGATCACGGAATTCCCCCGCGAAGCACGTATAGTGATTCAGTTCGATGTCATTAAAGTCTCGGAGAAAAGATACAAAGTCGTTCGCTGAGCTCATACTAAAGTTCCTATCCGCTGTATTATTTGCGGTCTTTATCGGTTTCTCCTTGCTCATTCCTTAATTTTCCGTTGATTTTCCCACAATATTTTTGCTCTTTAGAAATGGTTATGGTGTTTTAATTTTTTGTATGAATGTTGTTGCCTCGTATGAGGCGGGTGTCTTCGCTGTTTTGAATCGATGGCGAATGTGTCACGTTAGGTAAATTTCGTGTGGGATATTGATCAGTGTTTCCCCTTTCTTTTCTCTTCTTTGAATGATGAGAGGTGGTGCGAAGGAATGACATGTTGCGCTCTCGAGAGTGAGATAGAGGAAAGCCTACTCTGAAATGAAACAGACTCTTGATGGATAGAGGGTGTACTTTGACGAATGGTCGTAGTTCTAGCGAATATCTTGAAAAAATGCTGGTGTGAGAGTCGGAAGACCGTATTCAACATGCAAGATGATCAGCAAGACTCTAGTTAAACTTTTCCAAATTCCCATACGAAGAAACTTACGGGCATCTGTGATCACCGGTGAGGGGAGGAGGAGAGGGATGGTATAGTGCAGAAGCTTCTTACCAAAGTCGATATCTTCAAGTATTGGCTGGTTGGGGAATCTCCCTATTCGTTCAAATAGCTCTTGCCTGACAAAGAGCGCTTGATCGCCATAAATAATATGTGACTTGGTGCAACGAAAGTTATCTAACCACGAAATGAAACGGAGTCTCCAATCGTTGCCGGAAAATTGGTGGGTAAATCCCCCGGCTTGGCAATTCGGCTGTGCCTGTAGGCGGTGCAAGTGACTCAGCGCATCTGTTGGTAATATTGTGTCCGCGTGGAGAAATAAGAGCCAATCGTCATTCGATTGTTTGAGATTCCAGGCATGGCCTGCTCCCGCATTCATCTGGGAGGCTCGTCCCCTCGGGGCGGTTAACAGGGTGATTCGTGGATGGCTGGCGATGTGGTCACATGTGTGATCTGTACTGCCTCCATCTACCACGATCACTTCGTACTCACCCGATTGGCGAAATAAAGATTTCAGTGTTGACGGTAAGGCACGTTCTTCGTTTAATGTGGGAATGATAACCCAAATCATACGTGTCTGATATCTTTCTCGTTCTGAGCTAGGCTACCGCACAAATTCGTGAATGGTATACCCAATTGGGTAATGTCTTGTGAAACTCCGATAGATACCAATTAGGATCTTCGGTCATCTCGACGAGTAAGGCTTGTCCCTCCAGAATCATTGACTCAGCCAACCTCAGATACACCTGTGCTCGCTCATGAAGATCGTGTTCAGTCATGTCCTGTCTTTCCATCGCGCGTTCGAGAACACGATTTCCAAATCCATGATGGGCTTCTTCTTGTTGTAAAAACACACGCCGCAGTCGCTGGAATGGGGCGTGTCGTTTGAGGAGGCCAATTTCGAGTTTTTTGAGTGTGACATTCCCGAGGCCTTCAAGAATGACTTGCTCTGCTAAAATGGTCTCATACAGATCGCCTCGGCGCAGTGCCGACTCGATAAGACGCTGATAGTGAGCAAAGGGTTCAGTAAATGGGGAAGACCCAAGGTGTCTTGGCGCCATCCAGGAGATGGCTGTCTGAAAAATGTAGGCGTGCAAGCCTTCTTGTCGAGCCTGTTCTTTAAAAAACCGATTGGTACCAAGATCAGGGGCGAAGGCCGATTGAGCTCTGGCGCATGCCTGGGCGATGCGTTCGCCTTGCTCAATGAATTGCAGCAGTCTTGCTAAAGGAAGTCGTTCGTTAGCCTGCAGTAACATGGGTCGGGTTCCGGAGAAATGGTTCGAGTTTTGTTGGAGTGAGTAGCGCATTGATTGGCTGGTTCAGTATGGAGCCAATGACGCGGCTGCAGAGCATGTTGCAAGAAGACTGATCAGAGCATGCTCGAATGGCTACTTGATCGATTTGCATCAGAATTTCGTCTAGCGATGATGTCAGCAGGTTTCCCTGATGTGCGAGTGCTAAGCAGGGGGCGACGTTACCGGACGCATCGATAGCGATACTATAGCGGCCGGCATCACATCGTTTCAGGGAACCACCGCTTAACCATGTAATGTTATCGCGCAGATACTGACGGAAATAGCCACGAGGGACAAGTCCGGAATCTAACACTGATTGAAAGACTGAGACTGCCGTGGATTTTTGATATTGAAGGGCCAAGTCGACTTTCCCGTACCGCTCAATGTCCCAATGGTAGGCTCCGACGACCGGGATAAACCCTCGATCGCGAGCAAATCGAACGACTTCTACTACGTGGCTGCGATTCGCTTCACTGACGATACAGGTCAAGTATTTAGGGTGGGGGTAATCAGTCAATGCGTCAATGCCTTTGAGGACAAGCCGTAATTGATCGGCCCCACGAATGCGTTTGTAGAGCTCCCGATCAAGTGCGTCGAGACTGATGGAAATGTTCAGAGGGATAGACGTCAAATGGCTAATCAGCGTTGGTGTCAGTTTGGTCCCGTTTGTAATTAAGCTCAGTCCAAAGCCAATGTCAGCGAGATCATTCAAGATTTCTGGTAGGTCGTTTCTCAGGAGTGGTTCGCCGCCTTGAATTAGGACATATCGTAAACCGTTTTGATACAGATGTCTGAAAACCTGCCTGATTTCCTGCCGGCTCATCTCATATCGGCCCTTATTGAGCGGGAGATCACAGTATCCGCATGCGGAATTGCACCGGAGGGTGACTTCAAAAATGGCCAGAATAGGGCGTTGACGCAGGAGGTTGAGTGCCGGTTTGGCTGTGTTGGACAGATATGGTCTCATGAGGATACCGTCAATTCAGAATTCGTTGACACCCAGAATTCACTTTCTTGGTTATCGTGTTTGAAAGTATTCTTTATACCCAAAGAATTGCTATGAAATAGAGATGTAAGCATTCAATTGCTGAGTAGTCTGGATACGTTGTTAGTGTTACGGATTCATAAGATAAAAAAATTATCTGCCTGACAACGTGACAACAGATGGACTTGCAGCTTCTCCTGCCATAGAGTTGGCCTTATCCGGAGGGATGCCGTTGAGACTCCAATCATACTCAAGAAATTCCACAGTATACTTCTCTGTTCGTAAGGCTTGAGCCAATGCGATATCATCAAGATATTTGGCCACATAGGCGGTCAAAGAGCCTGAATGATTGACGAAGTCCTCAGTAAACCAATCGAAAATCTTTGAAAGATAGGCAATCTTGTTTTTGTGGTCGAACCGATTTTTCGTTGGATCGTTGATAAATTGTCTGGCGCTATCCGTAAGCTGTTGATCGAGCTGTTCACCTGTGAATGCTTGGGATCGGAGTTTGGGGCATGATTGAGACGCACATACGATGGCGAAGTGAATTCGGGGTTCCCGAAAATCAGGAATAAGGAGTCCTCGTTCCAGATCATAGAGATTGATGCTCTCACCGCCCACAGAGTATCGCTGGTTCACGAAATATTGGTATCGGCCAGTAAACGTACTTGGGGAATAGCCGTCTAGGATACCCTTAATGGCAAAGGCGTTATATGCGTTCATCCAGAATACCAGTCGATCATTTGGCGTCGGGAGTCGGTTCGGAGCAACGTGATTGAAAAGGTGAAGATACTCGGTGAATGTTTGATCCTGCGCAATGGCTGTGTACTGGACGACACCATCCCGTACATGTGCTTTGAGGACCGCATCAAACAATTGGTGTGAAAAGGTCTTTGTGGCTATTGGCTGTTCAGGGGTAAATGAGCGAGGAATGGTCGTGCACCCTACGAGCCAGATCGGGGCGATAATCAGAATAGATACCAACTTTATGGTTTTGGTTTTCAGCAAGAGTTGTCCTCAAAATAGGAGACGATACCCTCGGTTTTGGTGCATTGGTGCTTGTCGCATAACAATCTTGTTCTCTCAGTGAGGTAATCGGACTCCTTTGTATACGAGATAGTCTTGAATGATCTGGAAATGTTACACGGCCATTACCAGGATCTGTGATGCAGATGCGTCATGGTGAACTAATGTCTCGTTGTCTGTGCGCAGGGAGAAGGCATTGCTGTATTCGGCGGAATCGCTTGAGGTGCTGGCTAAGAAACGGCGAAGTGGATGCGTGCTGGATTCTAAATAAAGATATCGACAAGGTTTCCCGTCACTTCAAGTTTCTCTCGTAGCTCGGATTCAGCTTTCTCGAGTACCTCGGCGATAGATTCAAGGAGGCCGTCGTCTTGAGCGGATGGCGAACCGAACAACAGTTGGTTGACGCGAGTTGGATTCTCACGAAGCGTAGAGGTCAAGGCATTGTGGTTCTGTCCAGACAGTCGAAAATCAAGGACCTTATTGGAGTTTGGTCTAAAATCAAATTCAATGCCAAACGGACTCCGAAACCGCGGGCCATCGGAATCAAAAATGTTGGCAACGGTTGATTGAAGATTTGCACGAAGTGTGTTCAAGAATGGTCCGGGATCGGCAGAAAATTTCCTATTGTTGAATAGCGGGTTTAAGGCTTCTCCCACTTCCCGTAATAAAGTCACAAATTCAGCCGTTTGCTTCGGCGAGACGCCTTTTTGGGCTTTATTGACTCCTGCCGTATTTTGAACTGGATCATATGTTCCATCGGTTATTTCGAGTGACGCAAAAAATGCTGTGCTGTTACTGTCTAAGATAAGTTGGTCTTCTGGATCATTGGCCGTAATCGAGATGCGCTGTCTTGACTCATTGAAGCTTGCCGTGACATTGGCTGCCGAACCATTGATTCGGCTCAACACGTCGTTGATGGAATCGTTGAGCACATCAATTGATATCGAGATCGAATTAATTAGAATGGATCCGCTGATGACAGAGGAGAACTGTGCGAGTTCACTCAACGGTTGATGTTCATCTATGATTTCGTCTTGACCTTGGACAGCCGTCGCTCCGTTGAGTTTCGTCGCCGTTAAAAACCCTGCTGTATCGTTTCCGACCGTGATGGTTGGCGCTGATCCAGTTGTTTTCTGAGTCAGGACAACGCTTTCTGTCCCCGCGTCAAATGTGGCAGTGACTCCGGCACTGGACTGCGTAATTTTGGTGAGGACATCGTTTAGCGAGTCGCTCGCCGCTACGGTAATGGAATGGCCGTTGACTTCAAACGAACCTGCAGAAACGGAAAGGCCATCGTCGAAATTCGGATTGTCATTTCGTGTTCCATTGAACGGATTATCAGGATTGATGGCGCTACCGATGGAATCAAGGACGTCGACGGTAAATGTGTCATTGGCTGTCAAAGCTCCGGCGCTCAAGCTTAATTCTAGACCATTATCTAATGTGTTGACACGATCGGCTGAACCTACTCCGAAACTAAATGTTGCGATCACTTGATTTTGACTATCGCGAGCTTCCAATGTAGGCGGAAGAATGAACGACCCGATGGTTCCTCCTCTGGTGACGGTAAACGTCAATGTATCAGTACCATTGTCGCCATCGTAAATACCGCCAAGGGTTGGAAGACTTGTGGAGCTTCCGGTAAAAGATGGTCCAAAAGGTGAGAATGACGTGGGTGTCGTATTGATTTCCTCTGTTGACCGGAACGTCGCGGCCGTGGCTGCCGTCGTTGTGAGGCCGAGGTCGCTACTGGAACGAATGGTGGCCGCTTGGGTGCCTGTTGCGCCAGACTTGCGAATATGTGAAGAGGGAAGCGTGGTATTGACCGCTTGCAGGGCTTTAAGTAATTTTTGAATTTGAGTGCGGGCAAAGGTGAGTTGTTCCCGTGTGTCAGTCGCGACGGGCTGTTCTAGCGTCGAAGTTTTTCCAGATGTTCTGGAAAAACGAACTGAAATGGATGTGGCCGAAAACGGATTGGCCGTTGGGCTTGTATCGACTTCCATCAATCCATCCTTAGAAACTATGTCCTAATTATGACCTGTGAGTTGTCAAACTTCTTCAATGCCTCCTGGGTTGATGAGGAAGTTTGACGCAATCAGAGATAGAGAAAAAGTGGAGTGCTGGGAATCCACGATCTTCCCGTATGGACGGAGCCAGGTGGTACCCTCACGATTTCGATGCCCATAGTCTTTTTTGTTATTCTCTTACTTCTGTATCGGGTATTGTGAAAATTCCTTGCTGACGTTGTTCAGTGATGAACTCTCATACATGGGAATAGGTATTCGTATATAAATTGAAGCAAAGCTTCTTGCTCTCTGATAGTGGCAAGCCCCCGTTTTTATGATTTGTGGTAACGCGGACATTGAGGAGCATTGTTGCTTTTGATTGTGATGTGATTGTTTGGAATATCCTCTCGCCCATCTCTTTCTTCTAGGTTTTTAAGAAATGGTTTTGCCAGGATAAGTTTTGTCTGGATTGTTGGTTTTTCTTTCTGCGCCTGCACATAGCCGATGGATTTGAACGCTCATCGGGAGTCTGGTCAGATTTTACTAACGATCGATGCATGGTTTTGTGAAATATCGATTCCAATATCACTTATTGGTATTCGGTCGAAAACGAGAGAGGTGATTGAGAAGAGCTTCTGGCTTGATCCTCTTGCTGGAAACGCTAGACTCAAAGCGAGGTGATGTGCGTGATGAGTTCGTGACTCAAGGCTGGTTGTTGTCCGGCGAGAATATTACGATGTAAATGATTGACGGATTTCGTTCCCACAATAATCGATGAAATTTGTGTGAATTGTAAAAGAAACTGAATGGCGACATCCGAAATTCTTCGATCTTCTTGTGCGCATAATTCATGAAGGGTTTGTTGCTGTTTTGATATCTCCGCTCGATTCTGAACTTGAGGTCCTGTTTGTATCATGGCTTTCTCTGTGAGGAGACCTCTTGCGAGGGGGACACGCGCCAGAATACCCGTATTGGGAAATGCGTGAGGCAAAAGGTCGGAGACGGCCTGTTGCTCGAATAGATTGATGGGTACTTGAAGTGCCGCAATCTGAGGGTTTTGTAGACAGAACAGACCATCCTCAATCGAATTGACCGAAATTCCGTAGAACCGTATTTTCCCTTCTTGTTGACATTGCTCCAGAAAGCGAAAGGCTAGACCGTTTTCTAAGATCGCAAGAGGCGGGCTGTGTAGCTGATAGAGGTCGATATAGTCCGTCCCGAGTCTGCGCAGGCTTTTCTCGAGTGCCTTCTTGAGATATTGAACATCAAAGTTTTGGCGTTTCTGTGAGAATGTCTTGAGAGTCGCTTTATTCCGTGAAATGACTGAACGAAAGGGACCGATGAATGGAACGAGGTGTTGCCCAATGCGAGCAAGTGAGGAAGGGAGGAATCCGCCTTTTGTCGCAAGAATGACTTGATCGCGCTTTCCTCGAATGGCTTTTCCGAGCAGGCATTCCGAATTCCCATAGCTATAGGAGTCTGCCGTATCGAAAAAATTGATGCCGTGGTCTATGGCAAAATGAAGGAGCGATTCAGCTTCGACCGTTTCGTCTTCGAAGACACTGGCTCCGAGTCGAGAGCAGCCAAGGCCAATGACTGATGTCAGGAGTGGGGTCTTTCCGAGTCGTCGATATTCCATTTAGGCAAAAAGATCGGACAGAACTTTTCCGTCCATAATCTCAGGAACAGGTTCGTGTAATAAATGAAGAATGGTTGGTGCGACATCCATTATATGCGCGTCTCCTAACGTTTGATTTTTGCGGAGATCATTTCCTGAAGCCAGCATGAATCCATTGACCATATGGGCGCCTGTCCGCTTATCGGGTAACATCCCCGAGACTCTCCCGATCTTTTCAGATTCGAGATGATTGATTGGTGCATCGCCTTTCCACTGCACAATCAAATCTTGCAATTCATCACGGTGATTCCCCTGGTACAGGTCCTTGACTTTGATCACGCCGGCGACAGCGTGGTTGCCGGTATCAGGATTGATCAACTCAAGAAGTTCGTTTGTGATTTGGGCGCACAAGCGATCATATTCCTCTCCAGGTTCGACGAGCCCGTTCGGTTCGCGTCCCTTGAGGTTAATACGAATGGCTCCGGAGTAGTCAGATGGAATTTCAAAGGCTTGGCTGTGTTTCCAGTTGTTTCCCATCGTGAGGATATGTCGCGTGATGTGGTCCCATAGTTTTTCTGGAATCACACGCTTCATGCGTTCAATCCGTTGTGGAGAGAGCATGGTCTCGATGCTCTTGATGGCGTAGTATGGCCCAAATTTTTGGTGAGGCAGGAACTGTTTGAGGCCTTTGGGCGACGGTTTTTGAATATGCCCAAGTTTTTCCAAAATCTGAGGAAGAAGGTGTTGACCGCTAAAATTTGGTCCCATGCCGGTATTGGAAACGATCAGTACGGTGGCGTTCGGGGAGATGCTCAGAAGTTCGCCGATGCCTTGATCCACCTCTTGATAAATTCGAAGAACGGTCTCTCCGCAGGCACGCTCAAGTTCCGGATCATATTCAGGGTGTCGGGTATCGGTAATATGCCAAAAGTAATGACCTGCCCAATGTGGTTCAGCGTAGCCAATGACATAACAGTCCCAGGGCTCTTGGGAAAGAACCCATTTGGCGAGTTGGGTGCGACGACGTGTGCCTTCCAGAAGTTTTTCTGAAAATTCTTTCCACGCAGAAATGCTTGTCGGTTTCTCCTGATACCAGAATTCTAAAGGATGGTGTCCAACGCGAGAAAAGACATCGGTTAGCAGGTGCGGAGGCCATGAATGTTGCTTGGAATTCAATCCTTCCGCACCCCAACCGACGAGCATGACACCATTGAGATTGTCGATGGCGTAGGTATCTGGAAGATCCAGAATGGCCACACGTTTTCCGTGTTCACTTAACGAGTGCCAAAATGGTGCTGTGGCAGTTTCCTCTGCGTATTTTTTTCGAATCGTATAGGTTCCCGGTTTTAATTGGCGATGGTAAAAGCCCATCCCATGTTTGGCGGGATTGGTTCCGGTGATGAGCGATGCCCAAGTGGCTCCACTAGAAATTTCTGTTGTGGATTGAAGTCGTCGCCAGCTTCCGTGATTCATAAGACGTTGAATCGTTGGCAAGTATCCGTCTCGAGCCCATTGTTCGATGAGTGTGGGATCTGCGGCTTCAAGACCAATAACGATCACTTGATTTTTTTCAGTAGGATTATTCTCCAGTATCATGTGATTTCCCCTTACGTGCCAGTGATTTATGAGGTGAACCGACGGCATGCCAAACGCCTCTGATATGTGAAGCAATGACCATCCCATTTCCTTGACGAATTAACTTGATGGTCAGCGCAAGCAGCCGAAAGGGCAGATACAGTCCAATACAGATCAACTGTGGGATGCTGGCATGTTCTCTGATGAGATAGAGATAATTCCTGGCCTTGGTCTGTTCATAGGACGGGAGGGGTTTGCGACCCAACTTTGTGCCTTTGTGATGAATGATGGCCGTTGGAACATAGAGCGTCTTCAATCCTAATTGTTTCGATCGGAGGCAAAGATCAACGTCTTCCCATCCATAGGGATTGAAGCGCTCATTGAATCCATTGAGTTGTTCAAAGAGTGTGGCGCGGATAAACAGCCCAAAACAGCCGCAAGCGCTGACATATCGAGTGCGGTCATACTGACCGCAATCTTCTTCACCTGCCCCAATGTCATTAATGACTCCGGTATACCAATTGACTCGAATACCGACAGAATTAATGATCGTTGACGGGGCTCGAGTGTAGCCTTTTCCGCAGGCAATCCCTACTGTCTGATCTGAGTGGAGTGCATGAACTAAATGGTGGACAGCCTCTCGTGCGATCACGGCATCATCGTCAAGGAATAAGATATATTCCACATGAACATGCTTTTTCATGTGTTGCCATCCTGCATTTCTTCCACCTGCGGCTCCAAAATTTTCTGGTAGTTGAATTTTGAATAGCTCAGGATAGCACTCAGAGATGCTTTCCCATGAACCGTCCGTTGAGGCATTGTCAACGACGAGTACGTGATGGTGTGGATAATTAATGGCCAGAGCGCTATCAATGGCCTCGAGGACCTCTGTCCGTTTATTGAAATTGAGGATAATAATGGCAACCGAAGGGAGCGTGGATGTCATGTGCCTACCGCGTGTTTCACCGGGAGCCACGTACTATAGAGTTCAACGAATGCCCCAATGAGACCAAGTAAGAGTGTTCTGCCGAATACCAGGAATGAAAACGCCAGCGCGGTAGCCGGAGCAATGCCAAAGTCGGTAAAGAGAAAGATGATCGCCCCTTCGCGCACCCCAAATCCAGAGACAGAGATGGGCAACAGAAGAAGGAAACCAAGAATGGCTCGAATCCATCCTAAACTCTCAAAACTTAAATCGATGTCGAGCGCGCGTGCCAGAAATACGAAGAACAGGCCGATAAGAACATGCCACAAACATGAAAGGACCAGGATTACGCTATGTTCGCGCACGGATAATTTTCGATATTCCACCGCGGCCTGGATGAGCTGGGACAGGCTACGGACGATGGGTGTGGGGAGCCGCTGAAAGAAGACGTGTTGAGAGACGATCTGGAACGCCGCAGTCACATATGAACTAAAAAGGAATGTATAGAGACAAAGGAATCCAACAGATAGGATGAGAAAAAACAGGCCATAATATTCATGAGTGCTGATTGTGCGGTCAAACGTCCAGCAAATCAGTCCAAATAGTGCCAGGGTGAGCGCATTCACCACTCGATTGAGAATGAGCGCTGCGAAGGCTTCGGCTCGTTTTTTATTATCTTTTGACAGTTTGTGCCAGCGTATAGCTCCTCCCGCCAGGTAACCCGGCAAGAAAAGATTGTAGAATTCCGTTGAGAAATTAATGCCAATAATTCTCATAAAAGATACATGCATCTGATGATTGTCGGTAAACATTTTCAGTTGACCGGCAGCAACAAGGAACGAAATCAGAATGATTGGGATCAAAGAGAGAATGGCCGTTACGTCCAAGCTATTGAGTGCCGTGACAATTGATGCGTATGGAATGATACTGAAAATATAGGTCAGTATGAGTATTGTCACCGTGAATTTGAGCAGCCAAAGTATTCCGTTTTTCATAGCGTTGCCAAAATTTGACCCATCATTGCTTCATGACATGGTTAGTGCCATGAATGGTTATTCGTTCGCGTTCTTTTGATCAGAGCAATCTCTTGGACTTCTCGAGTGAAGGTTCTGAAGTTGTGAGCTCATTCATATGCGATACAGTGTGATGAGTTGATTTTCTCCATAAAGAGCATCACCTGGATGGAGTCTTGCTGAATATTCAATGGCTGTGTTTCTGACGTAAAATTCTACTGTCGCGATCAATAAGTTCCGAAGCTTTTAGGAACATTTCAGAATATTGTTGGGATACGGATCCCCAGCCAAAGTGATCTTCGAGTCGTTTTCTCGCGCTTCTCCCAAGTGTTGTGCAATAGGCTTCGTCAGCAATCAGATGTTGAAGAGCATTTTTGATACTTTCCGAGTCGCGAGGTTTGATAAAGACCGCGGACTTTCCGACAACCTCCGCGCATCCCGTTCCTTCTGTCGTGATAATCGCCATTCCTGCTGCCATAGCCTCCAAAAGCACAATTGGAAAATTTTCAGATACTGATGGAAACACAAAGATGCGGGATGTTTCATAGAGTTCGCGAATTTCCTGTGATTGATTATCAAGAAATCCCCAAAATCTGACATCGAGGTTTTTTTCATCGACCTGCCCTCTGAGTGTTTTTAGGTAGGGGCCGTCCCCCACAATATGAACCTCATAGTGGTAGTCAAGATTTTCAAGGGCCTTCAATAGATACTGAACCCCCTTTCGTTCAAACATTCTGGTCACGATGAGAACACGGTTCAGTTTGTTTCGACTTGGGTTGAATGTGTCAATATTGATGCCGTTTGGAATAATACACGTTCGAATCGTGGGGGCAATGGTATGGATAAGGGATTGGATTGAACCGCTTGGGCAAATGATACGTTCGCTATTTCGTACAACCGATTTCCATAGTGGAGAAAAGATCTTATGTTGAATTTTGAAGCGATCAGGGTTGTATCCTGGAACGTCCGAGCCATGTGCCGTAATCATATAGGGCAATCCCGTCAATTTCTGTAGAATTTGGGCAAGAATTCCATCAGGAAAAATGAAATGCGTATGATTGAGATCATACGCGTGTTGCTTCATGAGGTGAGTGATAACTGGGATGGCTGCTAGAATATAGGGAACCATTTCAGGGGAATAGCACATTGATTTTCGTGTGCGGATGCAGGGAACCCGATGGACAATAATTCCGTCAATGGTTTCTTGTTTTGGAAGGCCTTGATACCCCATGGTGACCACGTCAATCGTATGGCCATTTTTGACAAGCGATTTTGCGAGTCCATAGACAACTTTTGCTCCACCCCCACCAAGTGGAGGAAATTCATAGCTTAATGTGAGAATTCTCATGATGAGTAACCGTGTACATGTGCGTTGGGATGAAGTGAGAATGACTGAGCTGTTTTACCTATGTCAGCCCATTCTTACTCGGTTGGTATTCACTGATAGATGAGTCCCTTAGATCTACGATGCGCAGCTTATGTTTGTGATCGCAAGTTGAGAAACTCGTTGGTGGAAGAAATAATGACTTCTCGAATGTCATGGATTAAGATGGTCAATCCGCAACTGTGTCGAATAGATGATCATGTTAGGAGGTGTTATATGAAAAATGGCTATTTTTGTATTATTTGGACTCAGTTCGTCGTAGTCGTCATGGTCAATCTTTTACTTGTGGGTCAGGCTCTGGCCAATCAAGAACGCGTGCCTCTTCAGAAAAACTTGGGTGAGCATTCTTACTTCGTTTCGACATTGGTTCCAACGGCGCAACAGTATTTTGATCAAGGTCTGATCCTTGCCTACGGGTTTAATCATGCTGAGGCGATGAGGTCGTTTCGTGAAGCAGCTCGGTTGGATCCTTCGTGTGCGATGTGTTACTGGGGGGAGGCGCTGGTTCTTGGCCCAAATATTAATGCGCCGATGGACGCGAGCGTGGTTCCGCAAGCCTATGCCTTGGCGCAGAAAGCCGTAGCTCAGTCCGGAACAGCCACACCGAAAGAGCAAGCGCTCATTCAAGCCGTAGCTGCGCGGTATGCTGAGCATGTTATCGCCGATCGAAGCCATTTGGATCAGGATTACGCTAATGCAATGCGAACCGTTGCGAATCAGTTTCCTGACGATGCGGTCATTGGCTCCTTGTTTGCCGAGTCATTGATGGATTTACATCCCTGGGATTTTTGGACGAAGGACGGAGAGGCTAAGCCTTGGACTCCAGAAATTATTGAGACGTTGGAAGTCGTCTTGCGGCAAAATCCTACCAATCCGTTAGCCAACCATCTCTACATTCATATGATGGAGGCTTCTCCGCATCCAGAGAAGGCGCTCCCCAGTGCTGAACGTTTGGCCACACTCGTTCCAGGGTCTGGGCATCTAGTGCACATGCCCGGGCATATTTATTTGCGTATTGGTCGCTACCGTGATGCCGCGCTGGCGAACCAGCAAGCCGTCAAGGTTGATCAACAGTATCTCAATCATTCACATGCTGAAGGTATATATACGGCGGCATATGTCCCCCACAATTACCATTTCCTCTGGGCAGCAGCCACAAAGACCGGACAACAATCGTTAGCCATGCAGGCTGCTAAAGATACAGCGAGCAAGGTGAATCCTGAGGCTATGCGAGATCCTGTGTTTGCCGGAACTCTTCAACATTTTTGGTTGATGCCTCTTTATACGCAGGCATTATTTGGACAATGGACGGAGATTCTTCACACGTCGGCTCCATCAGAGGACTTAGCGTATCCAACAGCCATTTGGCACTACGCACGTGGACTCGCGTTCATTAGGCGTGGGCAGGTTGAGCAGGCACGACAGGAGCTTGCCGCGTTTCAAAAACGTGCTCAAGACTCTGCCGTTGTGGCGTTGACCATTTTCGATATCAATCCTGTTTCGAAAATTTTATCCATTGCTGAGAACGTCCTGTTGGGTGAGATCGAAGCTTCAAGTGAACAGTATGACGTAGCCATGAACCACCTAGAGAAAGCGGTGGAGCTGGAAGATTCCTTAAACTATACCGAGCCGAACGATTGGTATCTGCCTTCGCGTCAAGTTCTGGGTGCGGTACTGTTACAAGCTGGAAAGGCGGTAGAAGCCGAGATTGTGTACCGAAACGATTTGAATTCCCACCCGCAAAATGGATGGTCCTTGTTTGGTCTTCTGGAAAGTTTGCAGGCGCAAGGTAAAGTTGAAGAAGCCAAGGTGGTCAGGCAAGAGTTAGATCACGCGTGGGCCGAGGCAGATGTCACGCTCACGAGTTCGAGGTTTTAATTGACATCTTAGTATTTTGATATGGCAGACCGAAAAGGAGGTGGAACACCAACACTACTAATATCCCAGGCACTTCTTTCATGCGAACGTCATTGGTTTACCATGGACTCTTGGTCAGTCTTGCCGTCGTTCTCGTCTACTACGTGTTTGTTCCATCCCTTTCCGCCGACTCATGGCCATCTTTCAATCCTGACTATCAACTTGGCAGTGAGAAGCACTATTCACAATATGAAGAACCTTCAGATAGACCACTTCATCTCGTTTTTCATGAAAATGCCTTGCAAGTTTTTACATTTCGAAGCAACGGGTCGATTGAAGAATGGGACTTGACCAGTCAATCTCTCGTACGAACGTTTCAGTCGAATAGCATTTTTTCGTACATCGCGTCGATGAATAGCTTTGTTACGAAAAGTGCGATGGATAATGTTGAAATCCTTTCATTGGATTCTAAGCAGGTCACACCACTTGCGAGAGATTTTTACATCCATAGTGCGGTTGACGGAAGTGGGACATTGCTGCTGTTGTCCATCGGTGGACCATCTCTAGAAATGTGGAAACTTGACGACAAGATGTTGTCAAAGACTTGGGCTGCGCATAGGCCAATTCGAAATGGAGTGGCAATTTCTACTGATGGGAAGTATGTGGCCGCAGCAGAAGGCGCGTACGATCCTGTCACCAATACTCATCAAACGACGATCGAGCTCTGGGACGTGAAGCATAAGACGCCTCGACTTCTCTTTAATGGGGTTGATGATCAAGAAGCCCATGGGGTGTGGAGTGTCGAGTTTTCTCCTGATGCTTCCATGATTGCCGTCGATAGTCACGTAAATCGTCACGCTGGCTTGACCGTTTGGGGAACTCGTTTGGGAAACCCTCTATTTCAGGTTAGGGGGTTAGACCCACATTGGGTGCGGGCCTTGGCTTTTTCTCCTGATGGTAAGTATCTAGCTTCTGGCGATGAGCAAGGTCGTCTCATTCTGTGGAGTCTTGAGCAGCAACGAGCCGTGTGGGAAGGAAAGGTCGGGGGACAAGCTATTCACTCGATTACGTTTTCACCCGATGGCCAGTTATTAGCGGCAGGCATTCAAGATTCGACGATTCAGGTTTGGGAGATTACGTTATCTGATGAGTCGTTGGACTGAATAAATTCGAATGAGGACTGAGAGAAATAAATCGTCACGATTGGATAGGGACTTAAAACTTCCAAGATATCTAAGACACAATCGTCCGAGGTTGTTCTGGAAAGTGCCCGAGATTGAAGATTTATGCATACTCTAGTTCAATTTGTGAGTCGAAGAAGAATTGAGTATAGTTACCATCCGTATTCGTGAGATTGATAACACCAAACATTATTTCAATCGTTTTCTTTGTTGAATGATTGTTGAGTCTGTAGGTCGTCGTCAAGTCAAACGTTGTGAATGGTCGGAGTGATGTGCGAGGAGTCCCGCTATTGTGTCGTTGTCCGATATGGTGCATATGAAATCGACTGTACCATCCCGCTGCCCACTCTCCACGCACAGAGGTGTCGGCCATCAATGTAGGGCTGTGCGGAATACTTTTCCTAGTGTTTCGAATCCAGGTTTTCAAAAATATCAGGCTTCCGGTTATTGAGACTCGTTCTAGAAGACGGAAGCGACTCTGGAAATTCAATCCTTTCCGTCTCGACGGTTCAGTGTGCAATACCTCGTTTCCATTTTCGAGAAATACTCGGTCTGCTCCAAGATCAACGCGCCAGATGGATGCCGATATGTTGATGTCTTCAGATGGTTGGACTCGTACTCGCATCTAATATGATCGAGCGTGTGAGAGTTGTTCAACTGATGTGCTTCCAATGGGCTCTTGATTTTGGAAGCTATGATATCCTGTCCCAACGTTGATAGAGAATTCTGTATTCTTCCAGGGGCGAATGAGCAGATGGCCCTGCATACTTGGTATGACGCGGTCTTTATCATTGATTGGCTGTAACGAACAGGCTGCCGGACGGACGTGTTGCGTATCAAAGTGTAGGTAATGAATTCGAGTGTCTCCACGAAAGGTGATTCAATCAAAAGGGGTAAATTCTCCTGAAAAATATGGCACATACCGTATATTGATTAGACTCAATGGATCTGCTGAACCGACGTGTCGAGCGTTGGTTGACGAGGTATAGTGCATGAGAGTGTCTTCGGCATGTGTCTCGATTCCCAAACGGACAATATGCTGTTTCCCCCAAAATCGACCTTGTTGACGTACGCCAATATGAGTGCGATAGATGAAATGCTGGTCAGGATAGTGTCGGGTCCCAATTGACAGGATCAAGCAGGTACGCCTCAAATTTTTCTAATGGATCATTTTCATCGAGGATTCCAGAGACTTCTGGAAATGCTTCCATGCGTGTCCCAATGGTCTGTTGGTAACGAAAGGTGTTCTGGATGTCATAGGCCAGTTCTATTTGGGGGTTGTTCAAGTCAAGCAGATTGTACATGTCTTTTGAATACACCCATGATTCATTCGGTAACATGATTGCGCATGTCAGAAGAATGCAGCGTTGACAAAAAATAAAATCAGCCTTGTTGGGTCATTCTGAAGAAAATTCCAATTCTTTCAATAAAGCGTTAATTGTTGATTGAATTTCAGAATCATGAGTGTTGATGGTCTTCGTAAGACGTGACGGGCTTGAGGGTGGCTTCTGATCGACGAGTTGAATCAGTGTCTCAACCGCTTCCACTAAGGTAGTCAATTCAGGTTGTTGCTGTTTCATTGGGAACATCTTGACCTCAGTCTCAGTGGATGGTGAATGGGTGGACAAATGCGATCGTGGCAGAACGATTATTTCTTTAAGATGGGTGGGGTGAGAAGCCTGAACGCCAGAATAAAGCAGTGCGTAGTCTTGGCCTTGAAGAAGCCGTTCAATTCCCTGTTCTACAGGAAGAGCAGTGAAGCGAGTCGAGAGTCGAGTGCTTCCTTCGAATTCAAGCAGGGTAATCGTGATCGACAATCGATTCGCGAGTACTTGCAACACGTCACGGAGAGGAACCCTGTCTATATGTGCCGTGAGTGTTTGATCTGATCTCGAAAAGATAAGTGCGTGTGATGTGATTGTGTCTGGAGCAGCGCACATGACGTTCGTTGGGTTTGTCGTAAAAATGATAATGGCCATAGCTATGGTTATTAGTGCTCGTGTTGGCATTTACCACGCTCCCATTCCTACGCTGATGTCCATGCTTCGTTCCAACAACCAAGCAAATGCCACGATAGCGATTACCATGGAGCCAACGTTAACAACGACACGTTGATAGGACCAGGAACGACGAATCAAGAAGGCTAGAGGAATAAACAGGCTGACAATCAAGATCTGTCCAAGTTCCACGCCGAAATTAAATCCAGCCAAAGCCAGGGCCAATGACTTCCCCGGTAGGCCTAAGTCGATGAGGACGGATGCAAACCCTAACCCATGAATTAAGCCAAAGATAAACGTCATGACCCATAAACGTTTGCGAAACACTGGATAAAGGTTGTGGAGTGCCGCGATGAGGACAGAGGCCGCAATGGTTGATTCGACCCAACGTGTCGGGAGACTCACCAGTCCTAATACAGCTAGACTCAATGTGATCGAGTGGGCCAAGGTAAACGCTGTGATGATTGTGAGGACTTCCCATAGTGCTGGACGAAAGGTTTGTTTGGGGATCCAACGTCCTTCGCTCCACCATAATACGGCTGGTAGTAGAAGACTGATCAAAAAGAGGATGTGGTCATAGCCGATCCAAATGTGCCAGACACCCTCTCGTCCAAATTGGACAAACTCATGCCAAGGTGAGCTTCCCTTTAGATTGAAGTCTGTCGTTGGTTGCTCAGGACTCAATACCGCGGTTTGCACGTGTCCACCGTGATTAACTTGTAGCAAGCCGCGATGAAGAGGGTCTAAGTCAAAGAGTAAACTGTACCCGATTTGCAATGTGTGTATAGCCTCAGGACAGACGACCGAAAAGCGTATAACCGCATAGACTCCGTCGGTGTGTTCATCGACAAGATCTTCAGTCGGGTTGCTCCAACATCTGAAGTCGTCTCCCTGTATGTGTAGACGAGGAAGTGCATAATTTCTAATCGCTGTATATCGATTGCGAAGTTCACCCCAGTTGATCTTTCCGTCTCCGTTTCTATCTATTCCAATCGCGTATTCGAGGTCTCGCAGGGCAATATCCCATTGGCCTTGAATCGTGTTGCTGTTAACTTTGAAACGCAAGTAGCTGTCGCTCGCTTTATGGGCTTGTGTGAATTCCGAACAGAGGAACAACAGAACGCAGATGAGGAGAAAAATGGATTTTGGTTTCATGAGAATTTTTCCATGAGATTCGTCAATTCCACATCTTCCACGTTCTTCGAAGTCAGCCAGTCGACGATGGGTTGAGCGGCAATAGAATCTCCACTCTGAAGTGCTGCCTCTAACACTATGCGAGCATCCCAAGGCTCTCGTTGAATGCTCCAATTTTCCAATGCGAGGTTCAACGCGTGTTTGGGTTTATGTAAAAGATGGAGTGTGAAGCGTGATTCTTCTCGGAGGTGTCGAGCATCGCCTCTCAATCGATTTGCTGCAAAACGTGCCTTTAATGTTTCGATATGCTGCTGCAAGGTTGGAGTGTGGAGTTCTTGTTCCGCAAGAGCTAATCGTAAGAGCAACCCATCGGAGCGGAGGGTATTTTCAAGTAGAGGTCGAACCACTGCCGGTCGACGTTGATCTAACAAATAATCGCTATAGGCTGCTAAGAGATAGGTGTCTTGGTTATCGATCGTGAGTGCGTCTTGAAAATAACGTTCAGCTTCTGACGTGTTGCCTAGCCGCATGGCCATTTCAGCGAGGATTGTCAGGGTCCATAGTTTTTCTTCTGAGGATGCGGTCTCGTTCTCCATGGCTGTCTGTAATGCTTGAAAGCTTTCTTGCGCATGCCCGTTTAAGCCCATCACATGAGCCAGGCATGTTGTTGAAACCAAGGTGTTCGTGAGTCGCCGCAAGAGGAGGCAACTTCGTCGAGCCTCATGATAGTGTCCCCGTACCGTTTGGATAACGGCCTGCGTGAGCCATGCTTGTGCATGGCGAGGTTGTTGCTGCAGCACTCGGTCAAGGTCCTGAAGTGCACGGTCAAAGTCATGTTGGCGTTGCCGAAGGGTCGCCCGTAAAATAAGAACGTTAGTCGGCGCATGACTCAAGTTCCACCAAGGCGTGAGTGCAGCTTGAGCGTATCCGTCATAACGAGGATCGTCGTTTGTGTGCCCCAATTGAATGTAGGCTCGTGCAAGACGAGTCGCGAGCGTCAGGTCATTTGGGCTGTTTGATAACTGAGTTCGAAGTTTGCGGAGTTTTTGGATTTGTGGGTTACTTGTTGTCGGAAGCTGTTCTAACACGACGGAATCATTCTGAGGAATGTACGGTTCGGCCCAAAGGCTTGTGATAGGCCCTACCTGAAAAATTATGGCCAAGCTGAATAGAAGTATGTTGAGACCATTTATCATGATCATGAAAGCTCTTAGCTCCATTCCCCTCCCTTTCCACAATTAAGGGAAGGGGGAGGATGGTGTACGCTGCTGTGTCCTATATATTCGCTAGTTGCACGGATTGGCTCCTGCTTCGTCACAATCGATATGCCGACGATTACGCCCATCGTGCGGCCTGGGCAGGAAAGGAAATTGTGTGGCAATCCCGTTGGCGGTCACATTTGTCCCTAAGGCTCCGATATTGAAGTTTACGCCATCTCCCAGGTTTGGCACATTATCTGGATCTACAAGGATTCCGGCGACGACACGTAACACGATGTCTGTGACGTCATCATTTGGCCGTCGGCCATTTGGAAAGCCAGCGAGGTCACCAGCCAAACCGCCAAGGCGGTTCTGAGATACTGGTGGGGTAGGATCAATGCTAAGATTTACTCGCAACAGTTCAGAACAGGAGTCATCTTTCTTTTTCGTGCAGACACCATTTTGATTTGGACCAGGATATTTGAGAAGCACATTCACCAGATCAGTGCGGCTAGTTGTGGGGAAAGAAGTCCCAAATGCAAGGTTCATGACTGCCGTCAGTCGAGGATTAAGGTAGAAGTCAATGAAGTTGCCTTCTTCAATTGGGTCGGTGGTGTTCCATAGATCTTTCTTTCCGGTTCCGATGAGGAGTTCGTTCACCAGGGGGTTGGCCATGCGTGCGACTTGAATGAACTTTCCTAAATCTCTCACCTTGCCATTTGTTCTCAATACCCTAATTTGTTGGCGACTTGTGGAGGCGTACATGCCGATTACCGCATTTGGATCGTCGGTGATATCTGCAATGGGTACGGCAATGGCCAGTGTATTGACGTTGAAGCCCGAGAACATATCCTGACCAAATGGGTTCACGGAATCGTCACCATCTTGATCCGAGCTCAATATGGGGGTCGCTCGGAAATTCAGCGTATCAAATGTGGCCCCGAGATCAATATAAAAGGTCTCATCTCGCTGGCCAGCGAAGACGTTTCCGCCGTTTTTCAGGTCGTAGATTCCTTGGGTCGTGAGGTTCTCATAGTCCGGGATGGTACGCGGACCGATGTTCGATGGGACAGCAAACATCGTCCCAGTTCCAAGACGACGGCGCTTTTTGCCCTTTACCTCAGTGACGGTGTAGCTTTGCCGCATTCCAAGACCTTCAGACCCAGGACCGTCAAGCGCACTGATTGCGGGGGGAAGTCCTGCAACTGAATCGACGCCAGCGTAGGCAACCGGTAAGTCCTTAAACGGTGGACGAATCTCTGTTTTGAAACGAAAATTGTAGACAATATCTTCAGCCTTTCCATCCTGGTTCGTGTCGAGGTGGAGTTGATAGAGGACATCGTCATCGAAATTGAAGTAGTTGGGGCCAGCGCTCGGCTCTTGAGCTGGAATCACGTTCATGATGAATATCACCTTGCTGGGATCGGTCCAGCTTCTGAAAGCATAGACATCTGTAATGTCCGCCTCTGGGTCCATCGCAATAGCCGGGGCCTCCCGATGGCTGGCACCGAAGACTGGCGCTGCCATGCACGTAATCAGCATCAGGGCGACGAGTGTTTGTCTATTCGAACTTCTCATGTCAGGACCTCCAGGAAAATGAATGGTTGCCGGTAAAATAGTTAAGGTTTTTCGGTGAGTTGCACGAATTTTTGATGAAATTCTTGTTTCAGATGTCTCACTCTCCATTGTTGTTTTCGCCATTTTATGATTGCTGTCCCGAGCAGTCCTATTCCAAACAACGCCAGTGTTGATGGCTCGGGTACTGGTGCGGCCGTCGCTGCAACTCCTGCTGAGTTGATGGTGAGGCTCAACACATCCGATTCACCTGGGAGAAGAGAAATTGAAAATGGTTGAGTTCTGTTGTCAGTAAGCAGACCACCGCCGAAATCCGAGTCTGAACTCACGGTAAGATCAAACAAGGAGCGATAGATATGGCTTTCGAGAGAAATTTCACTGACCGCAATAGCAAATTGAGCAGTAACAGGTGTGGCGTTCGTATCTACCAGATATGACCAATCTGCCTCGAAATCGATCGTATATGACTCAGTTTGAGAAAGATTGTTGATTGCAAGAATTCCCTGGGTAAAGGCAAATGACGAGGCAGTTCCTGAGATGGCCTCACCCGTGGCAATTGCTTGTTGAGAAAGACCATCGTTAACGAGCAGGTCATTCGTGTTATGGCCAATGACCGCAGCGTCGGCAAATTGATCGGCAAATGCGTTGCCCTCGGCTATTGAATCAGCTTCAATCACGAAGGCATTGCCTCTGATTCGCAAATCGTCAGGTTTTGAACCAAGTGTCCCTAAATGATTGGAGTAATCTGTGATGCTCAAATCGCCAAGAGTAATAACGTTGTAGATCGCATCAGCTCGAGAAAAGCTTGGAAAGCCCACCAGGACACTCAGTGAGAGTGCTATGACCATACTAAACTTCGCATCTTGCGTGTATTTCATTGTAAGGCTCCTTTTGGTTTATTAACGTTACGAGACGATGGATCTCTTTGGATCTCTTTTGTTAAAAATTTCGTCACTACTCTCTATTATGCGTTCAAGTCATTGCTCAACTTTTGTAGAAAAGTCCGTAGATGTGATTTTTTATGTGTGATAAAGTCATCATTCCCACCCATGTTCAAATGGAACTTTCTTGATGCAATATGAATCCATTTAGATTTTTCAGCCCGTATTAACTAAAGGATGGGTAGTGTGTCCGACTCGGATGTGCAGGTAGAAACAGCTTTCGGCTGTCAGGATCAGCAATTAGTGGATCTGATCGCGAATGTGGCTCAGGGAAATGAGCAGGCGCTTGGATGTTTGTATGACCAGACGTCTTCTCATGTGTACGGATTGGCGTTCCGTATCCTGAATGATCCAATGCTTGCCGAAGAAGTTACGATGGACGTGTATATGCAAGTATGGCGTCAAGCCTACGAGTTTGATCAAAAGCGTGGCAAACCGATTGTGTGGTTAACGGTCTTAGTCAGAAGTCGTGCCATTGATCGACTTCGCTCCAATCAGAAAGAGCGAACTAGTAAACAATCGCTAGACACGATTGAAGATGCCCCAGCGACAAAGGCGAATCCTGAAGAGTCGACCGCGTATAGTGAACAACGTCGTGTTCTTCAGCAGGCATTGGCCTCTTTGACGTCCGACCAACGGAAAGCGATTGAGATGGCCTATTTTGGAGGACTCACACATCGTGAGATTGCCGCTCAGATTGGAGAGCCGCTTGGGACCGTGAAAACTCGGGTACGATTAGGTATGGTAAAATTACGAAACATTCTTGGTCCATTGGAAAAAGGTCTTATCTCGTGACTCCTCAAGAACCCAGCGATGAAATGATTGAACAGGCTGCATTGTATGCATTGGGTGCGCTTGAAGGGCTAGAGCGGGAGTCCTTTGAAAAAATTGTGGCCGAAGGATGTGCGACCTGTCAGGCCGTCAAAGATTTTCAGGACATTGTAGGGCGACTGGGTTCTTCGGTGGCACCTATAGCCCCACCTGCTTCCCTTCGCGCGACATTATTACAACGTGTTGCAGTTGAGCAAAAAGCTAAAGGAGTAGAACCAACACGCGAACCTGACATGTCAACTGAAGAAGGAGGATTCACTGTCGTTCGATCGACAGACGATCTTTGGCGTGAAGTCGAATCTGGTATTCGTGTTAAGCCTCTTTCATTCGATAAAACTAATGGGCGAATGACGGTTCTTGCACGTATGGCACCTCATAGCCGTTACACGGCTCATCGGCATACCTCTCCTGAAGAGTTTTATATTCTGGAAGGGTCGTTGTTTTGTGGCGGATATTTACTGTATCCTGGTGATTATCATCGTGCAGAAGCTGGAACCGTTCATCATGAGACTTCGACGGAAGATGGCTGTTTGATGCTGATGATTTTCTCACCGAATAATGAGCTTCTTGAGTCGCTTGCCTAGTCGAACTTTTTTCATGACGAGTCTTCGCGTCTTCAATCCTAACAACAACCCTCCGATCTGTGTTTATTTTTTGGGAATTTTTAAAGAAGGCGCCAGATTGTTGGGAAGTTAAGTTCAACCTTCAACGGCTGATTGGCTTTCTTTTGATGACGCTCCAAAGTGCTGGGTCGCAAAGGCCACGCGATCTTCAAGCTTGACGAGGTTTTTGGATTCTTGTTCAACCATGTGCAGCCTTGGCAATAAGCCGGCTTGATTGGCAATTTGAATGTTCAAGCCTGGTCGGGCATTGAGTTCTAAAATGAGTGGTCCTTGATTTTTATCCAATACAAGGTCGACCCCTTGATATCCGAGACCTGTGAGTTCATAACATTGTGCGGATTGATGCAACAACGTTTCCCAATGCGGAATTTGGATGTTCGTAATGGATTGTTCCGTGTCTGGATGTTCCTTCACAATCTCATTTTTCCAGACGCCGCTCAATGTACGACCCGTTGCGAGGTCGATGCCCGCTCCGATCGCTCCCTGATGGAGATTGGCTTTCCCATCCGACATGCGTGTTGGCAAACGAACCATAGCCATGACGGGAACACCAAGGAAGACGATAATGCGGATGTCTGGAATCCCTTGGAAACTGATCTTTTCAAAGACAGGGTCAAACTTTACACGATATTCAATTAAAGCTTTGTCAGGGTGTCCGCCAAGGCTGTAGAGACCACTGAGAATGTTCGACACATGGTGATCGATTCCAGCTTGTGTGGTAAATTGACCGCTCGCTTTCCGGTAACGATGGGTTCGTCGGCCCGTAATGACCACAATTCCATCACCCCCGCTTCCTTGTGCCGGTTTAATGACAAAGTCATCATATGGCTTGAGCAAGGCCGCTAGCCCACGAACCTGTCGTTCGATTTCAACGACCCCGTAGAGCATTGGAACGGCCAAACCTGCCTCTTCAGCTAGACGTTTTGTGGTTAATTTATCATCAACGAGGGGAAAGAGATGACGGGGGTTATGCCAGAGCGTATAGCCCGCATTGCGATGGTTTAACCCCAAAACTCCATGATTGGCTAATGCTTTCCTGAGTGAAAACATGAAATTTATGCCCTGGTCGATCCTATTGCGTTAAGGCTTTAAAACGACGAAGTTCCAGGAGTCTGAATCCAGAGTATCGTCCCATTAGTAATGTTCCCGCCAGGAAGAGTAGCAGCAATTCCGGAAACACAAAGAGGAGGTGTTCCATGTATGGCATCGTCATCGCGAGATAGGTAAGAGAGGCGACAGCTAAACTCCCCAGTCCTTGCTGAATGGATTCACTCGCCCCTCGTTCTTCCCAGACGATGCACATACGCTCAATCGTCATTGTGAGAATGACCATGGGAAACAACGCGACAGAGAGCCCACGATCGAGTCCAAGCTTATGGCTGAGGACACTGAGTGTGGCCATCAGCAATATCACAATAATGAGAAGAGAGGCCAGGCGAGGAACGAGGAGAAGCTTGAGGTGTTCGAGATAAAAGCGTACCCCCAATCCTAGGGCCACAACGAATGAGAACAGAATAATTCCCCATATTAATTGAGTTTCTCGAAAGGCCAAGGCCATAAGAATGGGCATGAACGTCCCAAATGTCTTTATGCCAATGACGTTCCGAAGTATAAGTAACAACAATGCCCCCATTGGAACCATGAGTAAAATCCGATAGACCGCCTGTGCCTCAAGAGGCAGGCTAAAGAGAGAAAATTCTAACAATTCGGGGGAAGCGAGCTGAGTGTGATACATGGCCGCCTGTATGGCTTCTTCCTGGTTGGGGGCCACGGTCATGGTCATGGTGAGTCTGTCACCGCCGTCGATTTCTGTTAACGGCTGGAGTCCACGCCACCAGGTGAAGTAGTTACTTGGAATTTCAGGACTACCTGTTTCTGGATCATGTGACTTCCATTCGCCTTGCTCAAAAATTTGTAACCAGTGGACAATCGTGGCTTGTCGTTGAAATTCAGCGAGACGGACTCCATGGACAATTCGATTTGGGATTTTTGCAAGATCCAGAATGTCGGTAGCCAATTCCAGTTTATTTTCTGGCGTGTAATCTTTCGAAAGGAGCAATTGAAGGTTCGGGTCGGAGTTCGGATGTTTCATCCGAGAGAAGAGCTCGGCCACAAGGGTGGTGGCATCGGCTGACTTTTCTTTAATGTCAGTTAAAAGTGCTTGAGCTGCTGCCAATTGTGCGCCGAGTAGAGGGGGGATGGAAATGGCGGGAAGTCGAGACTCGGTGTGCGGATCATCAACCTCGACTCGTCGAACCGTGGCTCGATAATATAAGTGTTGCTTCCCATTTGCCTTTCGTATGGACCATGTGGCTCGTCGGTTCTCATCATCTTTGACCGTGGTTAACCCATATCCTTGAGAAATAAAGTTTTCATCGACGATCGCATATCGTCGAGTGTTCCTCGGTAACGCGAGCGAAGCCTTCACCGGCTTGTTTTTGGCAAAAAACGTGAGATGGACTTCGACGTTCCAAAGTTCAGCCTGTGTTTGCGGGACTAAGGGGAATTGTAGGACGACGGCCTTGTAGAGAAATAGACCAAGACCAATGACAGATAAACACAGAACCAGTAGGTACAGATGATGTTTGCTCAAGAATGCCTACTCTTCTTTTACGCAATTGGGTTCATGTTTGTAGGTCTCGGAGGAATCGACGACTGCCGTGCGTTTGAGGAAGTTTCGACCAACGAGCATGTTAAATTTGAAGTTTTTTCGATCGGCAAGATTGACTTGTACATTTTTTTTATAAATGTTTCCTAAGCATAAATCAAATTTCACCACTGGTCGTCGTTGAGAATGCGCCCCTTTTCTTTTGATTTTGACGTACCGGTGGACAGGCTTCTTAAGATTGACGCTCTGCCCTTCCTTCGTGGTCACCGTAAATTTCACCCAGCGTTCCGAATCACGAACAATATCTGAGAGATCTGACACATTGAGCGAAGAAGTATCTGCTCCGGTATCGACTTTGGCGTGAAGAAGGATATTTTCCGGGAGGATTTGAACCTTTTCAATCCATCCGACAATAAGTTTTGGGCTATAATCTAAAACCAATTCAGCGGTAGAATACGCTGGAGGTGTAAGAACCGCAAGACAACACAATGCCAAGAATAACCTTAAAAGTTTCAATGGATACTCCTTCGAACGCAACTTTGTCTGAAAAAAGTATTCTATTGAACGTTAATATTGGAGCCTTGGGCAGGTCAATTTAGTTGAAAATACTTTAGCATCAAAATTGCTTCGTGTGACTATACAGGATTTTTTAGGTTTATCAAGTGGTCTGAGGTCTGAAAGCATTGGTTTTTAATGGGAAATTCTCACGTATCTGAAGAAATAGTCAGAAACATTGATGTATTCTCACGTCGAATGAGAAGAAGGGCCGTATCCTTTCGTTTTAAGATGTCTTGTTGGCGTAGGAAGTCTTTAACCGTTTGCATGGATGTTTGATTAATGTCTAGGATGACATCGCCTTCCTCTAATCCTTGAGTGTCTGCCAAACTTCCCGGGGTGACTGTGCTGACGAGAACGCCACCCTTTCCCTGTACAAAATCCTTGGGAACCACCTCAACGGTCACGCCACCCAAAATGTGAACTTTATTGACCGGCTTCAGTTGAGGCGGGGAGCGTGTTTTGAAAGGAAATTCCCTGATTTTTACCGTCACGTCTTTTTCTTGTCCATCACGGAAACGTGTAATCGTGACCTGGGTGCCTGGTTTAGTAGTTTCAACAAAGGCTTGGAGTTGTCGTGGTTCGCTCACTGATTTTTCTTGAAAGGATCGAATAATATCCCTTCGCTGAAATTGAGCGCGATCTGCCGGTCCATTGTTCGCCAATTCTGTGATAACCACACCTTTGGCGATTGGGTCGTTGAGTTGTTTAGCGATAGCTGGAGTTAGCTTCTGTGTGGCGATTCCCATCCATCCACGAATCACCTTTCCATGTTGACGTAATAACGTTGAGATTGTGTTGGCCAGTTGGCTTGGAATGGCAAAGCCAATTCCCATATTGCCATGGCTTTCACGGAGTAACTCCGTGGTGATTCCTATGAGCTCACCTTTAAGGTTGATAAGCGCTCCACCGGAAAGACCTGAATTGACGACAATATCGGTTTGTATGAAACTTTCGTAGTCGATGACATCGAGACTTGCATGTCCCACGGCACTGATCACACCCATCGTCATGGTTTGGTTCAGTCCAAATGGGTTTCCGATTGCCATCACAATCTCGCCAACTTTGACATCGCGTGAATCGCCCCAAGTCAATGCAGGGAGATCATTCGCGTTAATTTTCAAAACAGCAAGATCGGTTTTAGGATCTTGTCCGACGACTTGTGCTGGAATTGATCGTTTATTATCAAGTAAGACACGTATATCATATGCCTGGTCAATAACATGATAGTTGGTCAGGATGTACCCATCTGAACTGATAATCACTCCGGAGGCAGAGAATCGTCCAGGACTCTCCGGGAGGGGGATTTCTTCATCAGGAACTGTATCGGGGTCGAAATATTGTTGAGGAAAAGGGTTATTGAAGAAAGGAAAAGGTTCGTACAGGCCGGTCTTATCCGTCACATGAGTTTTCACCGTGATATTGACGACCGATGCATGTGCCTTCTGCGCGACCTGCCTCAACGCGTGGGAAAACACCGATGCCTCAAGGATGGATGTTTTCTTGTCGACTTGTTCCTGCGGCCGTTGAGATTCTGATGCGAATGAAGTGTCTTTTGATAGAAAGGGTATCGTAATCAATGTGAGTGCGTAGACGAGCATAGGCACAAGTCGAGTAACACGATGCAATATTTGATACGTCTTTAAGAGTGTCGTGGGCCATACGATTTCATTCATTCCTTCCTCCGCAATATTCATGATCACTTTTGGATTACTTCAAACTTCCTAGGTGTTAAGTCATCTGTAGGCTGAGCAAAATCTATTCCACAATTTCTATTTGAAATCTTGACGCATAGTTGTCATTAAAAGTAGGTATCTGCTGACAATGGCATACGTTGAGTTTTGGCCGCAGACAAGTTGTCTGTGCGCGGGACAAGTTGTCTGCTTCGTAGAGGATGAGTTCATAGGAAAAGAGACGAATCTCTAATTTTAAGGCAGTTTTCTCGTAATGGCCAGAGTGAAATTTCGTGGGAAGCGTTAGGTACTTCCCTTGCATTGTCTATATGGTCTCTTGAGTAGAATTTTATTGAAGGGACTTTTACCCTTAATCACTCGGGAAGGATGAGCTATAGTCGGTTCAATTAACTTCCAATGTTTGACGTGGGTCATGACGCTGAGTGACTCGGATACCTTTGATGCTGGCATCAAAAAAATTATTATGTCCCTATTTTCGATTGTCCATCAGTCACGCTTGGTCTTGGGATCGATCGTATCCACTGAGGCCATCTATGATCACCATATTGAATGATCAGAGGAATCCTCAGTAAAGGTTGGACAGAGAAGACCAGTGGGGCGTTGAACGTTCATGGCCTCAGCACACCGCTAAGGCCATCTATGATTACCATATTGAATGGCCAGAGGAATCCTCAGTAAAGGGTGGACAGAGAAGACCAGTGGGGCGTTAAACGTTCATGGCCTCAGCACACCGCTAAGGCCATCTATGATCACCATATTGAATGGCCAGAGGAATCCTCAGTAAAGGGTGGACAGAGAAGACCAGTGGGGCGTTAAACGTTCATGGCCTCAGCACACCGCTAAGGCCATCTGTGATCAAAATATTGAGTGACCCTAGCGATTCTCAGTAAAGATTGAACCTACAAAGCCTGTGGAGCGTAGATCGTTCGTGGCCTAGCACCTCTTGGACCTTATTGGGATTCGCTATAGATGCCACCATAGGCGAGTCATGAGACTGTGTTTCCCTGGTTGATTCGTCCCTCATCTATTTTTAGATATGCCTAACTCGGGTGATGTGGACAAAAGGCGTGGTATTTGACAGAGTGAAGAATTCAAGACGATTGATGAAGCTTTCTGGCAGTAAAAATAGGGTCCATTGCAGGCCACGGGAGGAAAATATTCGAGATACCACACAAGATCTCAAGCAACGAAACGAAGAGCTTTCCCAAGTGAATGAACGTTTGGTGGGAGATCAACGGGAGTTGCTGAGACAGCAGCGTTTGGCCGTTCTTGGAAAACTCGTAGCAACAATGGCTCACAAAATCGGGACTCCGTTGACTGCGATTTCAGGACACCTTCAACTTTTGCTGGAAGATTCTCAACTTTCGCCCGAAGTCCAACAGAGGGTTCGTATCATCTTTCAGCAAACGCACCGACTCAATACAGTCATGCAAGATTTGTTGAATTTTGCGAGAACTCCGACATTGTCACTTGAGCCGGTTTCCATTCCGCAATGTTTAGACCAGGCCATGCAATTGTTTCTTCCAATTCTTGAAAAGCAGGGGATTCAGCTCAAGACTCATTATGTTTCATCGTTGCCGCTTTCGAGCGCTGACTTCCCCCAGATTCAGGAAGCCTTCAATAATCTCATCGACAATGCTATTGATGCTATGCCTAACGGTGGGCATTTGACGGTAAGTGCATGGCCACAACATGGGCCAGGAACTCTTGACCACGAACCAGGAATTTGTATTGAGATTCGTGATACAGGAACAGGGATTCCTTCCGAACTGCTTGAATCGGTCTTTCAGCCTTTTTTTACCACCAAAGGTATTGGTGAAGGAACGGGGTTGGGGTTAGCCATTGCCTCGGAAATTGTCCAACAACATAATGGTAAGTTGACGGTGCAAAGTGATGCGGGAAACGGCACAAATTTTTTAATGTGGCTTCCATCATGGAATGAGAGAACCTCATGACACCAGCTCGCGTCTTGATCGTTGATGATGACGTAGAAACCTGCGCTTTACTCCATGAAATTATGGAAAAAGAGGGATACGATGTGTGCATGACCCATGACGGTCAAACGGCATTGGATCTCATGACCGGTAAGCCTCCTGATGTTGTCCTCAGTGATATTCAGATGCCGGGAATCAATGGCATTGAATTGTTGACCTCCATTCACGAACGACAGCCGGAGATACAAGTGATCCTCTTAACAGCTTACGGATCATTGCATACTGCTGTTGAAGGCATTAAGGCTGGAGCCTTTGATTATTTGAGTAAACCCTTTGTTTTAGATGAAATCCGAACAGTCGTTCGTCGCGCCTTGGATCACAAGCGGCTGGTTGGAGAAACGTGGAGTGTTCGTGAACAGACTCTACCATCCAATCCTTTGAATAACATTCAGGGTAAAACTCCGGCGTTGGTGGCGGTGTACAAACTGATCGCCCGAGTTGCCCCAACAAACTCGACGGTATTGATTCAAGGAGAAAGTGGAACCGGCAAAGAGTTGATTGCCCGTGCCCTCTATGCCAATAGCTTACGCAAAGATGGTCCTTTTGTGGCGGTCGACTGTGGAACGTTAGCGGAAAACCTCTTGGAAAGTGAATTGTTCGGACATGAACGAGGAGCCTTTACTGGCGCGATTTCCAGCAAGAAAGGATTACTGGAGTCTGCTCAGCACGGGACCTGCTTTTTGGATGAGATCGGTGATATTTCCCCGGCGCTCCAAAGCAAATTGTTGCGTGTGATTCAAGAACATGAAATTCGCCGAGTGGGGGGAGTGGAGTCCATTCCTGTCGATGTACGTATTTTGGCTGCGACCAATAAGAATTTGAAGAAGTTGGTGGAAGCCGGAAAATTTCGTGAAGATTTGTACTATCGATTGAACGTCGTGGCGATGACATTACCTCCTCTTCGAGATCGCCTTCAGGATGTTCCGGAACTCGTGGACTTTTTTCTTGCAAAACATGGTCGGACTGGTTCGACGCCAGTTACCGCTGTCAGCTCTCAGGTGATGGAGCTGTTGATGCAGTATGATTGGCCAGGGAATGTCCGTGAGCTTGAGCACACGATTGAGCATGCCGCGGTTTTGGCGGGACAGTCAACAATCCTTCCTCAGGACTTGCCTGAAGTAATTACTTTGTCACACGCGAAAACCACCGTTCAGAATGGATGGAAGACTCTCGAACAACTTGAACGGGAGCATATACTTCAGGTCCTTGAAGCTTTCGGAGGTGATGAGTCTCGTGCCGCTGAGGTTTTGGGCGTGCATCGTAAAACGATTCAGCGTAAGCTGAAAGAATACGGCCTACTATAGTTTTTCCAAATTCGTTAACTATTCATATTCACTTTCTCTCTCTTCAATATTTCCTTCCCTCCATTTCATAAATCAACACGTTGGATCAAGTTTGTCGCGAAACTTTTTTCGCGACCTGGACAATATGTCCAAACTCTCATTTGAGATTGTGTCCCCTCTCATCGTCATTTGCGGAAATCCCTATTATTTTAAAGGCTATGAGTTGTGTGGATGGCATGATTTCAAACGGCGCGTATTATGCATGGTCGAGTCTCGTATGGTGGCATAAATTTTTTCGCAAGAGGAGAGGGAGCAATGGGTAGCGGTTCAATGCTGCATGGAGAAGTCCTTGATGTGAAAGGGCATGATTACCTGGTTCGTTTGGCAGACGGGAGCACCAAATTATTATATACGGACAACCGCACCTTCGGTAATGGTCCAGCCCATCCAGGTGAAGCCGTTTTAGCTTGCCTTGAAAACGATGATCGGATCTCGGTGTTGACTCGTGTTTTTTGGATTCCTATGACTTCCAAAGTCATCGTCCAACAATGAGTGAGTCGTATCAAAGATGGCACGGATTATCATCGTTGTTTATGCTGTCTGTCTGGATATCGTTTTACCGTCATCCCGTATGAAATACCAAAAGTACGGAGATGACTGAATAAGATTCGCGGCAGAATCTTCTTGGAAGAGTTCATTCCTATTTAAGACTTCTCACTGTATTCAGTCCCTAGCCATGCGAGGCCACGACCTCGAGCAATGTGGTCAGTCCAATAGATACGAGAATGCAGAACGAAGAGACATTAGAATGTCAAACCCTATGGGTAAGGTGGATCTTTCAATTGCGAGTTACTGTCTAGAATGATAGATGTTCCGTTTCATAAGCGAGTTGTCATTGGTATTGAAATCGAGGCCTATAGTATTAATGTGGCTGATCATTCAATTGGCCGGCGCCTCTCACGGCCCAAACCAGGCACATCGGAAGATGGGGAACGTTTTACGAGGGACGCCTCTATTGGAAGTGAATATAATAGTCGTCCATTTCAGACTGTGCGTGAGTCATTATTTCTTTTGAAAGCCGGACT
Organism: Candidatus Nitrospira salsa; assembly: GCF_965152625.1. Lineage (NCBI taxonomy): Bacteria > Pseudomonadati > Nitrospirota > Nitrospiria > Nitrospirales > Nitrospiraceae > Nitrospira > Candidatus Nitrospira salsa. The sequence continues at coordinate 64,726 of NZ_CBCUCO010000005.1, read as the reverse complement.
CAGAAAGTATATGCGGAACTTATACCGCAGCCGGGACGAGGAGCTGGATTATCGAATTCCTTTGTTAGTCGGCGGGTGGACAAATCGATTTGCCGGAACTCATCTCCATATTTCACTCCACCAGAAGGCCTTGACGCAATCAGCCGCGTCCTCGCTTGCCCGGCACATTCATGATCAGATTCCATTCTTTATTGCCTTGGGAGCCAATTCGCCGATCTGGAATAGGCGTATGACAGGCCGAGCCTCGAATCGTGTTCTTCGAGGAAGCAATATTCATTTCGTTCCAGGGAAAAAAGGACAATTGACGTCGATTAATAACCAAGAACTGGTCTATAGCCCTGGCCGTAAAACGAAGCCAGCAACTTTGGAACTTCGCGTTCTTGATTCCAATGTACCGGAATATATTGTGGCAGCATTATGTTGTCTGAAAGCCGTTTGTTTGCGATGGTTGCGGGGCCTTCGAGTCGCCAATAGTCTGACACATCCCGAATATCTGCAAGCCCGTATGGACACGGCTACGAAGGGATTGTGTTGCCACATTCCTTGGCGAGGAGATTGGCTTCCTCTCTCGGATTATCTTGACCGATTCCTTTGGGAACACCGAGAGGAATTTGAACTGATGGATATTCCTGATGAAATTTTCGAAGTGCTGCGTCTCCTTAAGTGTGGCTATAACGGCTCTCGACTGCTTCATGATGCTGTGCTGATTGCTCAACACGAACATCCCCAGACATGGCAACGACGATTTGCGAAACGTTATCAAACGGGCTTGACCCACCTGCTAAGCGGCAATACTTTGCATGATTTTGCTCAGGAACTGCGAGTCCCTCTCCCGAATACACAACGCGTATGGTTGGGACGAGAACGAGGGTCGATTGATGAGTAGACGACGGTCCGTTCCGTTAATTGGTATTACCTGTGAGGCTGTTTCAACGCAACAAGACTTTGCCGACTATGATTTATTGTGTGATCATCGGTATAGCTTAATGGTGACCCAGGCTGGGGGCCATCCCGTCTTGCTTCCGATTGCACATCGGAAATCGTTGCTCCATCGCTATCTGGAGGGAATTGATGGCCTGGTAATTGTGGGTGGGGATGATTTGGATCCTCATTGGTATGGAGAGCATCCCAAGCGGATAACAAAAGTTGCGTTTCCCCAACGTTCGGAATTTGAGGCCTGGCTCTATCGAGCAGGGCGACGACGAAAACTCCCAATGTTTGGGATTTGTTACGGCATGCATTTAATCAATGTGTTGGAAGGCGGTACGCTGTATCAACATTTACGAGCTCCACGCTCTGGCCCTCGAATCGACCATCAAGGCCGATACAGTGGTGTACATGACGTGTCAATCCTTTCAAAAACTCGTTTAGCTCGGATTCTTGGGATTGGTCAAAAGCGGGTGGCGACCGAACATCATCAAGGCATCCGACTGCTTGCCAAAGGATTTATTCCATCGGCGATCGCAGCTGATGGCATCATTGAAGCAATGGAAGATCCCACGGCCCCTGAATTGTTTGCTGTACAATGGCATCCTGAGCGCTTGCCGAAGAGTCAGGCCACGCATCGGTTGTTCAAAGCTTTTATTCGAGCCTGTTCACGGTACCAACAGAATCGTGAGACCTAAGGCCGTCTTTCGGAGTACAGGAATAGGGGCTGTCGTAGATTAGTTATAATCTGCACCACTTTTTCAGGGTGATAAATTGTTGATGATGCGACCCATAATTAAATCTGAATTCCGATTCTTTCAAGAACCAGTAGAATTGTTTGGCCGGAATATCGTTATATTTGCGTCACACGCGTTTGGCTTGATTCCAGAAATTCTCAATCCCATTGATATGATTTCGTCCTTCTGCAAATACGGCGGAACGATTAATCCGGTAATGTTTGAATTCGGAGATATCTAAGGCATTGATTGTATGAACGATAACTATCGGTGTACACAATGCTATCAGGCTGGATTTTACGGCGGATAATCGGCATCAGTGTGTCAGTGCGTGTGTTGTCAATAATCTGGGTATAGACCTTCCCACCCCGCTTCAGAATGCCGAACACCGGAACTTTTCCTGCCGCCCCTCGTACGCGCTTGCCTTTTCGAACTCCTCCAAAATAGTTTTCATCTAACTCAATTTCTCCAGCAACTTCTGAGGCGGCGGCTTCGAGTTGCTCCGCAGCAAGGGTTCGAACTTTTCGATAAAACAGCGTCGTCGTATTCGCCTGAAGTTCCAGAAGGTCTGCCGCTGCACGGGCCGTAACCTCCAACACAAAAAACTCGAGAAGCTTTCTTTGAGTATTCTTAGTTAATTTGCAATGCTTTACGCTCATAAACCATCATAGATAATCTTCGTTATCTACGACAGCCCCCTGGAATATGTTATGGTTCCTCGATTATTCCCCATTGGGATATTGTTCCATCAGTTTTGCCACTAATGCGGTCCAGCCTGTTTGATGACTCGCGCCAATGCCAGCTCCATGATCACCATGGAAATATTCATGAAATTGAATGCATTCTCTCCAGTGAGGATCATGTTGGAACTGAGATGTTTCACCATAGACCGGTCTGCGGTCATGGCCATCCCTGAGAAAAATTTTCTTGAGGCGATGCGCTAATTCACCTGCGGTTTCCCAAAGTGGAACGAATTGCCCTGATCCTGTTGGGCATTCAATCGTATACGAGTTTCCCAGAAAATGATGAAATTTCTGTAGAGACTCGATCAGCAGATAATTCACTGGAAACCAAATCGGGCCACGCCAATTGGAGTTTCCGCCAAAGTCCGGCACCGTTGACTCTGCCGGTTCATAGTTAACTTGATACGTGTTCCCGTTTGTATGAAGGACAAAAGGTGAATTTTGATGGAATTTTGATAGCGAGCGAATGCCATAGGGTGAAAGGAATTCCTGTTCATCGAGTAGAATGTGAAGCACCCGTGAAAGGCGATCTTTCCCAACAATGGATAGCATGCGGCGAATGCCTCCGTCCGGTCTGGATGCTGTCGCGACATGTCGATGAAATTCTGGCCGATTTTCTAAAAACCATTGCATGCGTTTTTTGAATTCTGGCAAGGCATCGACGATTTCTGGTTCGAGAGTTTCGACGGCAAACAGGGAAATTAACCCAACCATAGACCGGATCTTCATTTTTTGGTGATCGCCATTAGGGAGATGTAAGACATCGTAATAGAATCCATCCTGTTCGTCCCACAGGTCCAGGCAATCGTCTCCCTTCCCATTTATGGCGTCGGTAATGTAAACGAAATGTTCGAAAAATTTACTCGCGACTCCCTCATAGGCGGAATTTTTTTTCGCGAGCTCCAAGGCCATCGCCAGCATGTTGAGGCAATACATTCCCATCCAGCTGGTTCCGTCTGATTGATCAAAATGTCCCCCTGTCGGGAGCTGTTTTGAGCGATCAAATATCCCAATATTATCAAGCCCCAGAAATCCTCCTTGAAAGAGGTTTTTCCCTTCAAGGTCTTTTCGATTTACCCACCAGGTGAAATTCAGCAGGAGTTTATGAAAAACCTGTTCGAGAAAGTTACGATCGGCTTTGCCTTTAATCCGACGGTCAATTTTATACACTCGCCAGACAGCCCAGGCATGCACCGGAGGATTGACATCATCAAATGACCACTCGTATGCCGGTAACTGTCCATTCGGATGCATATACCATTCACGTAGGAATAAGAGAAGTTGCTCCTTAGCAAAATCTGGATCGATCTGAGCTAGAGGAATACAGTGGAAGGCGAGATCCCATGTGGCATACCACGGGTATTCCCACTTGTCCGGCATAGAGATGATGTCTGCGTTATAGAGGTGAGCCCAGCCGTGATTTCGAATCTTCTCTCGTTCTCTGGGGGCTGGGGGACCTAAATCATCTCCAGTGAGCCAGGTGCGAACATCGTAATGATAGAATTGTTTTGACCAGAGGAGACCGGCAAATGCCTGTCGTTGGATCTGCTGCTCGTCTAGAGAAAGTTGTTGAGATCGTTTAGCATAGAATTCATCGGCTTCAGCCTTTCGTTTTGAAAAAACTGTGTCGAAGGGAGAACCAAATCCTTGACTTTTCTGGAGTGTATCCGTCAATCGAAGTTTGAGAGTGACTTCTGCGTCAGGACCGAGTCGTAGCTGATAGCAGGCTGTGGCTTTTGTTCCCTGTTCGTGTGGATTCACCGCATCGTGTTCCTTGTGAATCAGATATCGATGAAAAGCATCCTTCACATACGGTGTGAGATTGGGAGCATTCCAGTGCCACGCTCCATTTGACTCATTTTCTGTAAAGAGGAGTTCAGGCTCACCTTCACATTGCAGCCAACGTTTTCCATAGTGCACATGTTGGGCTTCAAGAGCGGTAAGTCCCTCAATCGAGTTTTCCCGTTGGATGAGAGGTTTTTCAGTTGTCTGTTCCCATGACCAGGTGTTGCGAAACCACAGGGTCGGGCAAATAACGAGATCGGCAAGATCTGGTCCTCGATTTACCGCTGTAATCTTGATCAGAATGTCTTCCGGGCTGTTTTTGGCGTATTCGATGAAGACATCGAAGTACCGGTTTTCCTGAAAGACTCCGGTATCAAGTAACTCAAATTCACCATCGTGTCGATTTCGTTGTTGATTTTCTTCTACGAGTTGCTGATAGGGAAATGCGCGCTGGGGGTACTTGTAGAGAAATTTCATGTACGAATGGGTTGGCGTTGAGTCAAGATAGAAATAGTACTCTTTGACGTCTTCTCCGTGATTGCCTTCCCTGTTGGTGAGACCAAATAAACGCTCCTTAAGGATTGGGTCTTGTCGATTCCAGAGCGCAAGAGCAAAACACAAATACTGGTGCCGGTCACTGATGCCGCCCAGGCCATCTTCTCCCCATCGGTAGGCGCGTGAACGTGCCTGGTCATGTGAGAAATACTCCCAAGCTGAACCGTCGGCACTGTAATCTTCGCGTACCGTACCCCATTGCCGTTCACTTAAATACGGTCCCCAACGCTTCCAGTGCTTTTTATGACTTTTAGATTCGTTGAGCCGACGTTCTTCGGATGTCATGTTTTTGTCTTTCTATTGGAATGGATAGAATGTTTTTAGCCCATTACCCGAAGCCTAAGCTACTTCGAAAGTCATGAATAACCATGGATAGATCGATATGTAGACAAATTGTCCGGCATCCAGACAAATTGTCTTAGTCAATGGGACGGCGCTACAAACTTCATAGGCCAAATAGCCCTATTTTCTGGATTATTTTCAACCGATACACATATTGTATTTTTCTATTGATCTTCTTTCTGTAGGCATGGCAATTGCTTTGATTTTCTGTAGATATAGGTCTATCGTCTAGTCGTAGTCCCAGATATTGGAGGTGAGGCTTCGTTGAAACTCATGGGCATTCTGATTATGGAGAACATCTAGTTCCTGAATCTTGTTATGGAATTCTTTTCAGTATTATCCGTCGAGTCTCTCTTTCGTTTTGGGTTAAGCACCCTTATTCTGCTGTTACTTATTTTTTCCCTTCGCGTTGGTCTGCACCATTCGATTCTTGAGGGAGTCGAATTAGCCGGAGACACCCGCCGACGATGGTCTGTCAATATCAGAAACATCTTAGTTTTTGCTTGTCTTGTCGGCCTCACTTTTATCTGGGCTCCTCATCTACAAAACACGGCAGTTTCTCTTCTCGCATTTGCTCTGGCTTTTGTGATTGCCACCAAAGAGTTGCTGGATTGTCTCATTGGTTCAATCTTTCGAACGGCCTCACGAGCATATTCTATAGGAGCGCGCATAGAAATCAATGGCATCCGAGGGAATGTCGTGGATCATAATTTTTTAACGACAACCTTGCTGGAAATTGGACCCGGTCAAACGTCTCACCAATACACCGGGCGAGCAATGGTCCTTCCGAACAGTTTATTTCTGAGGTACCCGCTGACGAATGAAACGTATATCAAGGATTATCGGCTTCACATTATCACCGTACCATTAAGCATTAAGGATGACTGGAAGTTAGCGGAGACGATTCTGTTGGAAGCGGCACACGAGGAATGCCAGGCGTACCTACAGGATGCCAAGAAAAAAATGAAAGCTTTGGAGGGGAAGGTGTGGCTGGATTCGCCTTCAGTGGAGCCACGAGTGACCGTCCAACTTCCCGAGCCAGGACAAATCACGTTGTTATTGCGAATTCCCTGTCCCACCTCATTTCCTTCACGTCTTGAACAGGCGATTCTCAAAAAATTTCTTACCAAATTTCATTTTGGTCAAAAGTTTCATATTCCTAGTGCCATCGAGAGTACAATTGAACCTGCCCTTCAGAATCAAATTGAAACCGTCTTTGCGGAACCATGAGTCTATAGTCTTCAGTGCGTGTCAATTTGGCATACTGTCCTGTTGAGATCTGTGACATACAAGAGTTAGAAGGACGGTTATTTCATGAGAGTTAGGACTGGTTTACCTGATGAGTGGAGTTTTGATATTCTCCAGGTATGATACCAGGGTATCAATTCTAAAAAGAGGTCAACTCATGCAAAATGTTCAGACCGATAAATTCGTTGTTAGTCGGGAGTTGTTAGGAAATACGACAATCCTATGATGATACGATTGGGCATTATTCAGGTTTTGATTGTGCCTATCGTTTCCCTGTTTCTCTTCTCTCCATCTTGGGCTACTCATCCAAAATTTCCTGATCGACTCTCATTTTCTCAGGTTCCTGGAGTTCAAGTTGAAATGCTTGCCTATGAGAATATGGACGAGGTTTCGTTGAAGCCAGAAGAGATTAAGGCACATGTGGCCAAGCAACTTAGGAATGCCGGGATTCACGTCGATGAGGGGAGCCAAATACACCAAGACATACACTCTCCTAGAAAGAACCAATCGTCCAAGTCGGATGGTATGGCGATTCTGGGAGTACGAGTCAATAGAACCGAAGACTCCGCCATGTTTGTGGCAAAAATCGGAAATGTTGCGATCACGCTCCATCTTTTTCAGCGAGTGAAGGTTGAACGCAATCAGCATTCGACTCAAGCGATTACCTGGAGTGAGAGTCGAAGCATCCTTGGCGGGTCCAAACGGCCTAAGAAAATTTTCGAAGCCCTGGATGCTCTTGTTAAGATGTTCGTTCGTGATTTTCAAGTTGCCCCCTCAAATCCTCAATAAAAGATGCACTCTAGTCTCGACCCCAAGCTTTTGAGAAGCCATGTTTCATGAAGGTGTTTGAAGCAGGCTGCAAGCTAAAAGTCATTTCTTCTCTCTCACGCATGCACATTGACAATTAACAACTCTCAGACATTTAAGATGGCCTTCAAGTTCTATCTCATCCAACAGAAGTGGATCATCGCTCTACCTTTCTTCATGAGTGTGTGTCGAATGACCGCTTTGTTCCAACTCCCCCTTTCACTGTTTACGAGACTATTCAGGGAAGAACGTAGATGTGGGATTCTCTCGCTTCAGCGTATTTAAATTTATGGATATTTTTATCAAGACGTTTCTCTTATTTTTTGTGTTACTCAATCCGTTCACGCTAAGCATTTACTTGCTTGAGGTGATTAAGGCATTCGATCTTCGTCGATTCTCACGCTTGCTCACCTGGGCCTCATTCCTCAGTCTTGCCGCCTTCGTCTTCTTTGCTCTTGCTGGTGATGCCTTGTTTGCGCAAGTTCTGCAAGTTCAATTTTCCTCATTTCAAATCTTTGGTGGAATAACCTTTTTAATTATAGGTATTCGCCTGATCCTAGGAATGGGGCCACCAATGGAAGCCCTTCGTCCGGAATCTTCGCAATTATCGGGTGCGATTGCCATGCCGCTGATTGTTGGACCTGGTACAATCAGCGCGAGCGTGTTTGCCGGTAGCCGTCTGGACCCAGCCTTGGCTTGCCTGTGTATTGTGCTGGCACTGTTTGTGGCTATTTTGTCGATTATTCTTTTTAAAGTCATTCATGATCATGTTTTGAGACGCAACGAAATCTATCTGCAACGGTATACGGATATCGCCGGACGCGTGACGGCTCTGTTTACGGGATCGTACGCCGTTGAAATGATTTTTAAAGGCATTGGAGGCTGGTTACCAGTTCTGACGTCCACGTCCCTATAATGTTTTCGAGTGTAAAAGGTATGTTGATATGGTTACTGATGAAGTCTATTTTTAGTTTCTTTAATGGTTCTTTCAATCATCAGGGTGTGAATGGAACACGATTCAGATAAGGATTCGTCGGTTGTTCGACGTGCTTCGTTTGGCTCTTGGTTGCTCAGTTGGCTCGATGCCAATATTTTTGAGTTAGGGCGGGAGATCCGTCTTTCGTATCTTCCACCTTTGATGATCTATCTTGCTGCAGGAATTTCTGGTCTGACGGGAATTGTCAGTACGTTTTTCGTGAAAGACTATTTAGGGCTTTCAGCTGAGTTTCTGGCCATGTTGGGGTTCTGGGCCGGGCTGGTCTGGGCGGTGAAGATGCCGCTTGGTCATTTGGTTGACTTATTGTGGCGCTGGAAAACGGCATTTGTTTTTTTGGGGGCCGGATTGATCAGCGTGAGTCTCGGAATCATGTTAGGGCTTTTGGGGTCACCGGAAGCCATGCAACAGGTGATGCCTCTTGAAAGCTGGTATGTGATCAGTGTGCTGCTGACCCCAGTCGGATATGTGCTGCAGGATGTAGTGGCCGATGCGATGACTGTCGAGGCTGTTCCTCTGTTAGACGATGATGGGCAGGCGTTTGACGGTCAGCATATCCGCTTAATGCACACGACGATGCAGACTCTTGGACGTGTGGCAATTATCGGAGGTCTGATCGCCGTCTCTTTAGTGAATCTGATTCAATTTGCAGATATTCGTAATATGGGAGAAGCCGAAAAGGTAGCAGCCTATCTGAATATTTACCAAATGGCACTTTCAATTCCTGTGGTATCTGTACTAGGTGTGGTGCTTGCCGGCGTTCTCAGGCGACGTCAAGTGAAGCAATGGTTGAGCAAAGGTGTCGAATCGCATCACATTGAGCGGATACTGTCTTCTCAGGAACCCCCTCCTGAACCCAACTGGTGGATCCTTGGCGGAAGTGCAGTGTATGTCCTGTTCACCATGGTGATGGGAATTGGAGACATTCCTTATGGCCAGGAATTGGTGCTCATCGGATCGTTGTCGATTATTGGGTTTATGATTTCCCGTCTTGTTGCGGTGTTGACACCCCATGCTCGTCAGACGTTGGTCGGGACGGCAGTGATCATTTTTATCTATAGAGCCATACCGGGACCAGGCGAAGGCGCGGCTTGGTTTCAAATTGACGAGCTGGGCTTTGACCAGCGATTTCTTTCGCTGCTGGCGTTGATTGCGAACTGTTTAACCTTGTTTGGTATGTTTATCTTTCGCCGATTTATGGCTGAGCGTTCGATCGCCTATGTCATTGTGTTCCTGACCATTGCTGGTACCGTTCTCAGCCTGCCGATGGTTGGTCTCTATTACGGAATCCAGGATTGGACTGCGCCACTTACAAATGGCATCGTTGACGCCCGCTTTATTGCGATTATCAATACCGCGTTGGAATCGCCACTTGGTCAAATTGCCATGATTCCGATGCTGGTCTGGATTGCGCAGTCCGCGCCTGAACAATTGAAGGCCACGTTTTTTGCTGTGATGGCCTCGTTTACCAATCTTGCCTTGTCGGTGAGCCAGTTAGGCACTCAATACCTCAATCAGATTTTTACGATTACTCGCGAAGTGCAAGGTGATGCAGCCGGAACCGTTGCTGTTCCTGCGGACTACAGCGAACTAGGCGTTCTGCTCATTATTGTGGTTGGGATTGGTTTGGTCATGCCACTACTTGCTGTCAGCGTGGTTCGCCTTTGGCGTATGCCGAGTTCCTAGGGATCCCGCCCTGTGCCCATTTTCCCCGCTTATCATTGCCCGTATTGAATGACAGTATGAGTTTCCATACCCAATGTCAGTGTTTCAATCTGCCCGGTCGAGGTATGCTGAAAAGTTCTGGAATTTTAGCGAATCCATGTAATTTCCAGTGGTGCCTAGGCCACGAACGTTCAACGCACCACTGGCCTTGTCGTTTCAATCTTCACTGAGAATCGCTAGGGTCACTCAATATTGTGATCCTAGATGGCCTAGGTGACGACGATTGTTGTGTGATCTTGCGAAACCTCAATAACTAACTGACGTTCAACGCGGTCCTGCTCCTGAGGTGTCGACTTGAGGTCGCCAAGCCAGCGTCATTACCCACATTAAACATTGAAAGTTAATTGAATCGGCTATAGGCCCCAAGCATTGGAAGGTTATACCCTCTTGGATTTACTGACAATGATTGACGTTTTCTCTCGCGTATTGGATATCAACATTGTGCAAGCTAGCGCTTTATCATTTCGGTATAACTGAAACAGCTATAAGTTGCTGACGATCACCGTCAAGAATATGGACTCATGTCGTTCTTGATTCTCCTCCCAGTACCGTTCTGAGCCCCCTCTCATCTACCATCTCATTTTGAGAATGAGAAAAATTTAATCGTTCATTAATGTCGCCTTAAGATTGAGGGCTTATCATGACCTTCAAGATTTGGAAATAGTTTTTTCAATTACTCAAGGAGGACAGAAATGAATAGTCGGCGTGAGTCTTACAATCATCAGCAAGTTCCAATATCGTCGCGTGTTACACGAAGGTGGAGAAATATAAGTTCAGGCGTCGTTGGTGCGGCCCTTATCTTGGGTTTAGTGACGCTTGGGCCATGGGATGCTCCTCGCCACTCTCAAGCATCTGAGACGCATGTTTCGGAGGGCGCGGCATCAAACACGCTATCTTTTAATGAGAAGGCGGGGTTTGCGGATATTGTTCAGATGGTGACACCCGCCGTCGTCAACATCACCGTGAGCAAAGAGATGCAGCCTCAAATGTCCGGGAATCCGTTTGAGCAACTTCCCGAGTTTTTTGATATGCCTGGTCTGCCAGAGAGGCCGCAAATGCCGGGGAGGCATGGAAGTCCACCTATGCCTGAGAGGCAAGGCGCGGGTTCCGGCGTGATCGTTTCGTCAGACGGATATGTGATGACCAACAATCATGTTGTGGATCATGCCTCCGAAATCACTGTGACCCTTCCAGATAAGCGGGAGTTCTCAGGCAAAGTCATAGGGCTCGATCCTCAGACTGATTTAGCGGTCGTGAAAATTGATGGGGAAAATCTTCCTTATGTGCGATGGGGTGATTCCTCGAAACTTCGTGTGGGTGAATATGTTTTGGCAGTGGGGAATCCCTTTGGTCTCAACTCGACCGTGACCTCAGGTATTGTCAGTGCTTTGGGCCGTGGAGGCATGGGTATTACGCAGTATGAAGATTTTATTCAAACAGATGCTGCCATCAATCCCGGAAATTCAGGAGGTGCGTTGATCAACACGAAGGGGGAATTGATTGGAATTAATACAGCCATTTTCTCTCAATCTGGTGGGTACCAGGGTGTTGGATTTGCGGTGCCGACGAATCTTGCAAAACCGGTCTATGCCGGCTTAGTCAGCACCGGAAAAGTTGTCCGAGGGTTTTTAGGAGTAGGGATTCAGGAAGTCACCTCGAATTTAGCGGAATCCTTTGATTTGGACCAAGCTTCCGGCGCACTGGTTACCAATGTCGCAGCGGGCAGCCCGGCAGATCAAGCCGGTCTTCAACGGGGAGATGTGATCGTGGGCTATCAAGGGAAAGCGGTAGCCGATCCCCGCAATCTTCAACAATATGTGATTGGTACGAAAGTCGGTAGCGAAGTGAAGATGTCGCTTATTCGAGATGGTCAGAAAAAAGTGGTGAAAGCCGTCATTCGTGAGAATCAAAAGCCCATACAAATGGCCAGAAACGACGAAGATGTCTCAGGGGGTGCCCTAGCTGGAGTCGCTGTTCAAAATTTGGATGAAAGGCTTGTCGCTCAGTTAGGCGTGAGTCATGAAGTGAATGGAGTGGTGGTCATGGATGTGGATCCTCGTAGTCAAGCGGCAAAGGCAGGGTTAGTCCGAGGAGATATTATCAGTGAAATTAACCGAAAGCCGGTTCAGTCTGAGGAGGACTATGCCAAAATTGCCACACACTTGAATGGTGACCAAACGCTGGTTTTCATTCATCGCGGAAAAGGGTCGTTGTACTTGAACATTAAAGTGTAAGGTCACGGATCGACAAAGAGCGGGTTCTATAGGGGGGCTTCTTCTCGAAGAGGCCCCCTATTTGTTTGTCTTGCCATGGGTCAGATCAACACCGCTGTCCCCTTGGGGTTTATTCATGGCAATTTTTTTGTCGTATTTAAACTGTGACATCAATAATTGAATGGGAGGCATCAAGAAGAAGCGTCACGCTTTTGCCTTTAGCTAGTGCTGTAACTTTCGTCCTGGCATCTGCATCAATGGACGTGACTCTGATCATTCCATTTTGATATTGTATGAGCGCCCAGCCCTGTTCAGCGTGGACGGATTGGAGTAATTATTCCGTTAATCGCCACATCCAACGTTCTTCACCAAATACACTATATTCTATGACATTGTTTTGATCATTAACGACCAGAAGTACGATGTCATCATTACGTAGGACAATATGATCTTTGTCAGGAGTTTGGTTTAAGGAAAGATACCAGGTCATCCGCTAGTTCATTAGTTACGCTCAAGAAGAAAAAAGGCAGAAGATGAAATTTTTTCTCTGCCGTTTTCTGCGACCGTATGACGCAGCTTCTTCTCTTCCCATTGGCACCCATCACTACTTCGTTTTTTCCTGCTTAGGTTCTAAGTCCAAGTGCAACACTTCCAGCCGGAATCGGCTAAGGTGTTGCTATGCACAAAAAGTCGTATACCCACGTTCTTCAGCATAGCTACTGAGGTTAAAAGATAAACGAGGTCTGATCCCTATGGCGAAACAAAATATATTCGAGCTCGACATTGTCCTCATAGTAGATTTGATATGTTTCCGAGAGCTTACAAAAAGACGTTTATAAGTTTGGGTAATTTGGGCGAAACGTAACTAAAATAGATCTGCAAGAATCGTTTAAACAAATTCTCGTGTCGGTGATTAAAGCGAGATTCGACTTCCTTTAAATACATCGGGAAATGGTTTTAGGAAACGCCTCGATACTGATAGAGAATATGATTGGCATAGATCCCAAACCCTTCGATGGTGTTCTGTGTGGGAGATTCGCCCCTGCTGTTCTGAATATTTTCTTTTATTGTATTCTGAATAATTCGCCGTAAAAATTTTCCTTGATAGTACGATGTCGGTCGTGTTGTCTTACTGTAATATCGTACCAGGCAATTAGTTTTGACGCTGGCGATAGAAACCCTCTAATGTAAAGAGCCGCAAAATTGAGACTCCACGCGGTTCATGGTTAAGGAGATTGTTCTATTATGAGACGAGCGAAAATCCTCTGTACTATCGGTCCGAAAACTGCAACGTCTGAAATTCTTGAAGGGTTAGTTAACGGCGGAATGAATATGGTTCGGCTCAACATGTCCCATGGAACGCATCAGTGGCATGCCAAAACGATTAACACGATAAGGGCTGTCGAGAAAAGACTAGAGATGTCGATTCCCATTATGGTGGACTTGCAAGGTCCCAGAATCCGTATTGGCACCCTTTCCAAGAGAGGTATGGACCTCAAATCTGGGCAATCAATTGCATTACTTCCAGTTGATTCGGAACAATCAAAGAAGAGAGGTTTGGCCAATCTGAAATCAACAAGTCTGCCAATTGGCTATCCTGCACTTGCTCAAGATGTCAAACCTGGCCAGAGAGTTCTCATTAATGATGGACTGATTGAATTGCGTATTGAAAAAGTTAGAAAGAAAAGTGTCACGTGTATGGTGATGGTCGGTGGGCGAGTGACATCCAACAAAGGCGTCAATTTTCCAGATACACCCCTGAGTACTCCTTCTTTAACAGACAAAGATCATGACGACATTCGTTTCGCTGTCGAAAACAATGTGGATTACGTGGCGCTTTCTTTTGTTCGCTCAGAAAAAGACATTCAGATGACAAAGGCGTTTCTTAAGCGAAGTGGCCTCTCCATTCCTGTGATTGCCAAAATTGAACGACCTGAAGCCGTTCAGCATCTAACGAAAATATTAGATCGAGCTGATGGGGTGATGGTGGCTCGGGGGGATCTTGCGATTGAAATGACCATTGAGGCTGTGCCTGTCCTGCAAAAACAGATCATTGCGGAAGCCAACCGATGCGATCGGTTGGTGATCACTGCGACTCAAATGCTGGAGTCGATGACGCAGCATTCAATGCCAACACGTGCAGAGGCCTCAGATGTTGCGAATGCGGTGCTTGATGGATCTGACATGCTCATGTTATCCGCAGAAACCTCAACTGGGGAGTATCCTCTTCAAGCTGTTCAGGTCATGGATCGAGTTATCCGTACTGCCGAAGCCAGCGATGTTCTTCGTTGGGAGCCAGCGAAAACTCATCAAGGCAACGATGTGTCTGCTTCGGCATGTGTCGCCACAGCTTCAGCGGCCAGACTGACGCAAGCCAAATTGATTCTGGTGTTGACTAACTCGGGAACAACAGCCTTCTTGATGTCCAAACAGCGACCCGACGCTCCGATAATTGGGATGACGCCGTACTCTGACAGTTTACGGCGTATGAAAATATTTTGGGGTGTTGACCCGTATCTCATGCCGAATATTTCGAATACGGATGAACGTATTCAGGTAGCTGAAACGATATTGAAACGTCAGCAATTAGCCAAACGAGGAGACCGTATTGTTATTCTCTCCGGAGAACATGGTCAGAAGCTGACAGGTGCAAATATCATGAAAATCCACAAAATACGATAGGGGCTTGGCGTACTGTCTTTGTCATGTCCGCGCTTCGTGTCGACAGAAATGCAGAGGTTCCTTTTTCCCATGATGGAGGATTTTTTGTCGAAGGTAAAATGGTTGCCCTCATGAGATTCTTCTTCAATCTTCATGAAAATTATTGTTGTAGCATAGTTGGACTAACGGAACCATTTTACTTGGCGAATTCTGCTACATTCTTCTCTCCATGCCGATTCATTCCATTTCTCTCGATGACTAAATTCTGCGTTTACTATCTAAGTATGTTGAAAAGTTTATGGTTTTATCTATATCTGTAAACTGGTGAGCGAATTGCATTGAATTAGATAGGTTGAAAGCACCAGCAGAAAAGTTTTGACAGTAGTGGGGCGAGTGTGGAGAATAGTATTTATGATTATGGTTTGTACCTTCAGAGATGACTTTCGTCAGCAAATCGTTCCTTACCTGAGCGAGCGAGGCTATGAAGTCTGTGTTCCATCCCATCGGCAAGACGTCCTAACAATGACCACTCAACAGCAGCCTTTGGTTATATTGTTGGATATGTATGTGAGTCATCCAAGTGGCTTAGAAGTATTACGTGAATTACGGGCACATGGTTTTAGGGGAAAAGTTATTTTACTGGCTGGAAGTTCGATGAGTTCAGTAATTTCCCAGGCCTACCACTTTGGGATTGATCAGGTAGTGGGAGGACCTCAGTGGGTGGGTGGTCCGACGAATATTCTTTGCGGTCAAATAGAGGCTGCTATTCATGCCGCATTGCATGATTTGATTGCACGCCGGGCCTATGACCTGTATGAGTCTCGAGGCCGAAAGCATGGTCAGGACGTGGACAATTGGCTTGAGGCAGAACGACTCGTTTTCAAGCGTGGACGTTCCCAAAAGTGGGTCAGTCAACCACCAGGAATTTCCCCGAAAGAAAAAAACCCTCAAAAGAGCCAGCTTCATATTTCCATCCTACGTGATGAGCAAGAAGCGAAAAAGTGATGTGGGCTATCAATAGTGTGATGTTTACAGATGTTGGGTCTTGTGCCAAAATTTCTTCTTGAGATTAAATCCACTTTTTCTTACGAAAATACATCATTAAGCCCCCTGCACAAAGTCCCATAAATAGCAGGACCATAGGGTAGCCCCACTCCCACTCTAATTCCGGCATGTGTTTAAAGTTCATGCCATAAATACCTGCAATCAAGGTGAGGGGAATAAAGAGCGTCGCAATCATCGCCATCACTTTCATGGTTTCGTTCAGTTTGAGACTCAGGTTTGTCAGGTAAATGTCCAGCATGTTGGACAGCATATCACGATACGTTTCGAGCGTTTCAATGATCTGTACGGTATGATCATGCACATCACGAAAGTACACCCTGGTCTTGTCTTGAATGAGACTGGATTCCCCACGCTCCAAATGACTGATGACTTCTCGAAGTGGCCATATCGATTTTCGTAAGACAATCATGTCTTGCTTCGATCGATGAAGTCTGTGCAAGCAATTCTGATCAGGTATACTGATTAATGCCTCTTCAAGTTCTTCAATCTCATCTCCTACCGCTTCTAAGACTGCGAAATAGTGATCCACGACCGCATCAACGAATGCATAGATCAGGTAATCGACACCTCGCATGCGTAACGGTCCTTTATTATTTTGCAAACGTTTTTGCACTGCCTGAAAGATAGGGTCAGAATGTTCCTGAAAAGACAAGACGAAATGAGACCCGAGTATGAGACTGATTTGCTCAATCCGAAGTTGAGGTGGCGTGCCTTGCCACCCGATTTGCTTGAGTACCACAAAGATGTAGTCAGAATAGTCTTCAAATTTCGGTCGCTGTTCCGTGTTCACGATATCTTCGAGAACAAGTGGGTGGATTTTATAAAAAGCGGCCAATTGTTCAAGCGGTTTGACATCGTGAATCCCCTGGACCCGTATCCAGTGGGTTCCCGCGAGACCATTCAATACAGCTTGGCAATCTGTCGACTGCGATAGCTCTGTTTCTTTTAAGGTCGAGGCAGTGTAGGAAAACGCGGTCATCGTGACCGCGTTTTCTCGTGGTTCACCAATATGCATCGGCGTACCTGGCGGCAGTCCGGCTTTTCTGGAACGTTTCCGAGAAACATGCGCCATATCTTTCTCCTTATGCTATGACGAGATCTCGGGCCATATAGAGATTTCTCACATATGTCATTTAGCAATTGTGATGCTCGGAGTTTTAGTAAAGTGGACGGGGTGATGTTCATGAGCACGGGCAATGTTCAGAAGCAGTTGTTCTGTCAATGCATTGGTCACCGCCTGCTCAAGAAGGAAGGGTGCTAAACAGCCAGTCAGGGTTGTGAGCACGGAACAAGCCATGACGACGAGTCGGTATCTCTTCATTTCAATTGTTCCTTTTTCTTTATTTTTTACCGCCCCTGAGCAGCCATCCCGTCATCACCCCACCGCCAAACACGAAGAACAGAAGCAAAGCGCGTGACATATCGAGTTGCCAGAAGAGAAATCGGAGTTCAACCACTTCGTAATTCTGAACCGCGAAAATAATCACGCAGCCTAACAGTGTCAAAATTGCGATGAGTTTCGACTGCGTCATATCTCTCTTTTGAATAATATGTCTTTAATTTGAACAATCCCACATTCTGCTCAAGTTCTTCGTGCGGCTGATGCCTACGGATCAGAATATATTTGATTTTATTATTATTTGAACGGCTCTTTGAGTACGACTTTCACGCCGCTGATTGTTCCGGTCACGGCATTTCGAACTTGTTCGCCGGCGCTTGAACTAATTTCACCTGCGGCCTTGAAAGCACCTGTTGCTGCGGCAGATGCCGCCTCAGCCGTATCGACTCCAATAGACTTTGCTCCTTCTATTGCACCTTCGACCGAACTTTTGGCTGTGGTTCCCAAATCTCCGCCGACTTGTGCTGTCGCCTTAATCATGGAACTGGCGGTTCCACTGACCGTGTCCATGGCTTTCTCTCCAACTTCTTTGGCCCCCTCGAGAGCTCCAACCATTGTCCCTTTGGCTGTCGAAGCGAGATCTCCACCGACTTCTACCGTCGCTTTGATGACGGCGCCTGCGGTGTGACTAATGGTTTCCATGGCTTTTCCGCCGATTTCCTGCGTTGCTTGGGCTGCCCCAATGATCGTTGCCTTGGCGGTGCTGGCCAACTCTCCGCCAACAGAGTTGACCCCTTTGATTGCGGCTGTTACGGCCTGTGCCGCAGCATCTGTCATTCCCGTGGTTAAATCCTTTGTGGCGACGATCGCTCCTTCTACTGCTCCCTTCGCTGTTTGAGCGAGGTCTCCCCCAACTTCTGATGTGGTTTTAATCAGTGTTGAAATACTTACACCAATCGTCTCGAGTGTATCGGATGTGACTTCTTTGGTTCCCTGCACGGCGCCAACAATAACGCCTTTGGCTGCAGAGCCAGCTTCAGCTCCGACTTCAGAAATGCCTTTCACCGACCCAATAATCGTATCTTTCAGTAAGCTGCCAGCTTCAGTTCCGACTGCTTTGGTGCCTTTTAGAGCGGTCAGTAACGTGCCGCTGACAAGATTTAATAATGCATTGGTGACATCTCCTGTGCCTTGAATGGTCTCCACAACACTTTCTTTAGCTTTAACGATAATGGACTTTTCTGACATGGTCGGCTCCTTCCGCCTGACATGAATGAACATGAGGCAAAACAGGTTTTGGGTACAGCACGGTCGTTCGTTTTCTGGTACATCTTCCGGCACCATGCTGATGAAAGACTTGAGTGATTATGATGCCTCGTATTAGGCCACAATCATTATTTTCATAAACGGAACATGGAGGCTCCCTCCTTTCTGTATGTCGAGTGATTATTAAGTACGTACATGATAGTTCGGTGAAATTTCGTTATGAGGTCTGCTCGCTGAGTGTGATTTCATCCTTAACTTTTTCGTGAAACTCCTCGACCACTTTTTCTGCAGTGGTGGCATTCTTCACTTTGGCAATATGAAACAGGGCATCTCCTTGATTGACAATTGGTAAATTTGTTCGGCCAATGAGGATTCCCGGTTCTTCTGCATTAACCGAAATTTCTTTTTCACCCATGGGATCTGAAATGGTCCCCACGTGATCGCCCTCCTGAATTCGTGCCCCGAGTGGATGCAGTGAACGAAGGATTCCTCCGGCTGGAGCTCTAAGCCAATATGACGCTCTCGACACGACACTCTTGGTTTCAACGGTAGAGGGAAGCTTGCCGAGCATTCCCAGGGTTTGCATGACTCGAAGAATCCCTCTGACTCCAAGACGGATGGCGAATTCATCGAAACGAAGGGCTTCCCCAGCTTCATACAGCATGGTTGGAATGTTCTTATCAGTTGCCGCCCTTCGTAAGGACCCATCACGAAGATTCGAGTGAAGAATCAGGGGGGCAGAAAAAGATTTGCTCAGTCGTTCCATTTCAGGATCCGAAAGATCTGCTCGAATTTGAGGCAGGTTACTTCGATGAATAGCCCCGGTATGTAAATCAATACCATGCGTGCATCGGAGGACAATTTCATGCATGAATAAGTAGGCTAATTGTGATGTTAACGAACCTTTTTCGCTCCCTGGAAAACTTCTGTTGAGATCTCGACGGTCGGGCAAATAACGAGAATGAGCCAAAAACCCAAAGACATTGACAATCGGCACCGCAACGAGCGTCCCGCGAAGTTTGTGTATACGAGGGGTTTTCAGAATTCGTCGGATGATTTCTACACCATTGAGTTCATCTCCATGGATCGCCGCGCTGATGAACAGACGCGGGCCATCATTTTTGCCATGAATGATGTGGACGGGGACATTCATGGGGGTATGGTTCGACAGCAAGCTCATCGAGAGATTCACCGTTTGCCGCGTTCCCGGTTGGACGGTGATGTTCCGTATTGCAAATTCCTGACGTTGTGATTTACCCACGACCGCGAGTCCTTGTTTTGTTAGGTTTTGCATTTTTTTCAATAAACTGAATGATCTCTTTCGCGACGTCGATGCCGGTCGCGTTTTCTATGCCTTCTAGACCAGGGGAGGAATTGATTTCCATGACCACTGGACCATGTTTTGAACGAAGTAGGTCGACTCCACAGACATTGAGCCCCATGATGTTGGCTGCCCGCGTTGCCGTTGATCGTTCTTCTGGTGTAATTTTGATCACTTCTGCGTTGCCACCTCGATGAAGATTGGAGCGGAAATCTCCCTTCGCCCCTTGTCGTTTCATTGAAGCGATAACTCGATCACCGATGACCAAGCAGCGGATGTCAGAGCCTCCAGCTTCTTTGATGAATTCTTGTACCATGATATTGACTTTGACCCCTCGAAAAGCCTCTATAACCGATTTTGCGGAATTGTGTGTTTCACCTAGTACCACGCCGATTCCTTGAGTGCCTTCCAGCAGTTTGATCACGACTGGCGCTCCTCCGGCAATGGCGATGACGTCATCAGCAAAGTCATCAGAATGGGCAAAGGCCGTGACCGGCAGTCCAATACCTTTCCGTGCCAATAATTGTAATGCACGCAACTTGTCTCGTGATCGTCCGATGGCCACAGATTCATTCAAAGGCCAAACTCCCATCATCTCAAACTGTCGTAGCACGGCCAAACCGTAAAAGGTGATGGAGGCTCCAATTCTTGGAATGACTGCATCATAACCTTCTAAGCTTTCGCCTTTATAACGAAGCTCAGGTTTGTGTGACGTGATATTGACATAGACCTTGGTCGTGTTGATCACATCGATTTTGTGGCCGGCCGCCTCTGCCGCTTCGACTATTCGTTGATGCGAGTACAATTTAGCATTACGTGCCATCATCGCAAGTTTCATGAATGACTCCTTTTTTGAAAATGAAAAGGTGATGAGTTAAATAGCCCATCATGTTATATTTTTTGACGTTCTACGCAAAAATGATCGTCTGGGGTCGATAAGGAAGTGACCTCTGAGCGCTGTCCGTCCCAACAACATTCGAAATCCCATTTGATCTCGATTCGTCAAGGTCACCTCAATCGGCCATGACAGTTCCCCCAATGTTAATCGGGTTTCAATAACTAACCGTTCCTCCTGGGTCCCGCCTGAATTGGTGACCACCCGGGAACCTCGGACCCGACAGCTACAGGTGAGTCTATCGGTGTCATTTCGCTGATATGGATGAATGGCAAAACGAACCCAGTTCTGCCCTTGTTTTTCATGCAACTGCATATCAAACGCATGGAGTGCTGACGTCCGTGCGCCGGTGTCAATTTTGGCCTTGATATGTTCAACGCCTAGTTCAGGGAGTGCGACCCATTCCCGCCAGCCGATAATAGGTTTTTTCATAATGTTGAAGGGGCCTCCTTGTTCGTTCATGAACGATCCACCGGTTGAATCGTTCATTGGAAACTCAAGCAAACAAGAGTTAATAAAAACTAACCAATGGATTTCGTTTAGCAATTCCCCGCAAGAGACGCCCTAAGATATCGGCACCAGTAATAATACGTTTCTGATCTGCTGACCAGATCAAAACCAAGTCGTGGTCAATCACGTCATCTTCCACGTGTTCCGGGTTCACTCGTAGCTGTTTTAACAGTTCCCCGAGGGAAACCGTGATGTGATTAAAAATAATCGGCCGGTGACAGTGCCGAAGGGGCTTGTATTGTTGCTCGACTAATAATTCTCTTAGAAATCCATCGGCATCAAGCACGAGACGTGGTGTTTGTGAGTCATCAGTAATGATCACCCACTTTTCTCTGGATAGATGGATCTGTTGTACAAAGCGATCAGAGACCAATGGTGTCTCTTTCGGGAAAACGATCCTGTTCCCATCAAATGGTAGCTGTATGATGCTTTCTGGATGCAGGGGAGAGCCTTCCTCGAGAGAAGAAATGTCATCAAGATTTAAGAAGTTCGATGCCCCGTGGCCTTCGACTTCACTGATATCAGTTTCTGGAGTTTGGGCATGAATCTTCAGGAGTGTGTCAAGCTCATAGTCTTTAAACCACGTGATCCCCTCTTTCCCCACTATTTGATCAAGAACCAAAGCTGAGGGTTTGGCCATTGGATAAAAAACAAATTGCAACACTTTGACCACTGGCGCAAACTTTGCTCCAAGTCTCAGCGCATTTCTCGAGAAATAAGCTTGAGGCAGGATTTCTCCAAAAAGTGTAATGCCGAATAGTGAGAAAAAGAACGCCAATACACCCACCATTTGCTCATCAGACAATAGCGTCAGTAGCACATTGACTGCGACATTGCTCCAGAGAAGTGTCGCTAACAGAAAATTGGCATCTTGTCGTACCTTTAGAACAGTTTTGGCTTCAACGTCCCCCTGCTTATCGAGAAGCTCGAGATGAATGCGGCTCAGACTAAAGAAGCCGAGTGTCAAGCCGGAACACATCGCTGACCCTGCCAGGCAAGTAAAGATTCCTACCCAAATCAAAACGGATTCCATCATACAATCTGTCTTTCGTCCCGCTGACCACCCATACGTTTCATTGCATGACCTTTCAGTGCCTCGATTTATTCAAGAAAACTCGCAAACATCGTAGCTAAGCCTAAGAAACTTAGGAATCCTGCGACATCAGTCACGGTTGTCAAAATAATGGATGATGATTGTGCCGGATCTTGATTGAGAGCTTTCAGTATGATGGGGATCACCGCTCCTGAAAGCCCTGCGATCACCATCGAGAGCACCATAGAAATGCCAATCACCATCGTCAGTCCCCATGAGTGACTCCAGACGAAAACCGCAGCCGATGTGGTGGCGGCTACGGCTACTCCATTCACGAATGCCACATACGATTCTTTCGTTACCACTCGCATCCATTGTGTGGGACGGATATCTCGCAGGGCGAGTCCTCGCATCACGACGGCTAACGCTTGGGCTCCTGTATTTCCTGACTGTCCTGCGACGACAGGGAGCAAGACGGCCAAGGCGGTAAACCTGGCAATAGTGTCTTCAAATAGCCCCACAACAAAAGCCGCGAGAAATGCGGTGAGCAGATTGATTTGCAGCCAGGGGAGGCGTTTTCGAACGGCAAACCATGGAGGCGATAGGGCTCGTTCATCTTTGCTGGCCCCTACCATAGTCTGCATACTAATGGTGGCCTCTTCTTTTTCGACCTCAACGATATCTCGATTCCTAATGATGCCTAGTAAACGACCGCTTAAATCGGTGACTGGAATCGTGAATACCTTCCATTGATCAAAGACTTCTACGACCTGCTCCTGACTTTCAAGCGGATGAATGGTCGGTAAATCTCGCTTCATTAAGGATTGGAGTCGCTCATGCTCCGGCGCGAGAAACATATCACGGAGAGGAAGGATGCCAGTCAGGATCTGGTTGCGATCAATAATATAGATTTCGTGCAGATCACGAGGAGCATGTGTCCGTACCTGATGGATTGCTTTTTCGACATTCAAATCCTGAGGTAGCGCAAAGAATCGTGGATCCATGAGCATGCCGACAGAGTCCTCTGGAAACTCCAGAAACGCTCTGATCTCAGTCGCGACACTCTGCGATACCGCTTCTAACGCATTTTCGCGATTGTTTTGTGAAAGCCTTCGCAAGAGCGCGGCTGCTACAGATGGTTCAATTTGTGAAAGGGTTTCTGTTAACAGTTCTACTTGCATCGCTCCAAGAATGTCTGCAGCAACGGACGGCGTCATGGCAGAGAGAATTTTTGCATTATCACGTCCAGGCGTATCGTGAAGTACCTCAAGAACTTCATCGACAGGATAGGTTTCGAATACCTGGGCAACTTCTTCAGGATATTGCGAAATAAACGCCTCGTGCATCGAGCTTGACTGGGTCATCGTCATCATTTTGTCTCCTCCTGTTCTCGGGAGATTTTTTGATCACGTGTCGCGTTGAGCACCTCTCCAAGTGTCGTCATCAACCCAATACCAGAGAGTGAATAGGCTTCCCAAAGTTGAAGGAGCGCATCAGAAAGAAATTCTGGATCTCGTGTGTTGGTGTGTGCTTCCAGGAATTTTTTGAGCGTACGATAGCGTAAGACGCCGATAAACGCTTTCCCTTGCTCAACAACAGGAAGACTATCGTATATCTGCCACGCTGGATGAGAAAGAAGATCCTGCGCATTCGCAGATGATGGTACCATTTTCACGTTCTGATTCATGATCGATGCAAGAGTGGTCTCTGCATGCGCGGCGAGCAATTCTTTCATTAGAATGACTCCGTGCAATATTGTATGGTGATCAATGATATACAAATAATAGATCGCTTGACGGGATTCTTGGCCAATGTGGTTCAGCGCGTGAGCGACGGTCATATCCGGTGAAAGCGTCAGGACACGTGGATCGGCGAGGCTCCCTGCCGTATAATCTGGATGGGTCAATGTCCGCCGCAAATATGGAGCGATTGCAGGGTCAAGATTTGACAAGAGAGTAGATTGGGTTGATGTGTCGAATTGCCGAAGAACGGCTCGTGCAGTGGTAGTGGATAAATGACTGATGACCTTGGCACTCAGATCTGGTGGAAAATGCTTCAATACTTCCGCCATGGGCACTGGCAAATAATATTCAAGCACTGATGCGATAGTCTCACTCTCCAAATTCTTCAGGGTGTCAATGACCACGGGATATGAAAGAGACTCGAGATGACGAGCCGCGTCCTTTGGATGTCTCTGGATATATGTGTGTATCAGGTCATTTTGCAGTCCCATGTTACGACCCGACTGCTGGAGAAATGATACTGGCGACTTCGGTGAATTGCGCTGCAGGCACGACCACACGGCCACGTTCTGTTTCTAGAACCACAACCATCGGTGTTACGGAAGTGACGGTACCGTAATGTGGCCCTACCTGAATTTGTTCTCCAATTCGGATGATTGGCTGAATATAGTGGGCAGCAATGAGATTCCCCACCGCCGATCGTGATCCAAACCCAAACGATAACGCTGCACCAGCAATGAGCCCGGCAGCAATTAACACAATAATTTGATTCAAGAGAGACGTATCAATTCCCAACTCATTAATAGCCGTCACAACGACTAGAAGTGTTGCAGCCACATAGACTGTTTGTGAGATGACCGTGCCTTGTCGAATTCCCGAGGAATCGCAGGCTAAAGCGATAAGCCCTCGAACAAAGTTTGCGGCAAGTAGTCCCAAGATGAGAATGAGCGTGGCCAATCCGATCTTGTGAAGATAGTACGCCAGACCCGTGAGGGCTTGAGACAAGAGAGCTAATTGTAGGGTTTCAGTAGCCGAAATGAGGAATAGAAGAAAGATGACCCAAAAAGCCAGGGACCCGACAATTTGGGCTAGAGTCCTCTTACTTCCAGCTTTCTGAAGAAGTGAAAGCATCCCTGTTCCACTGAGTAATCGGTCTACACCAACAAATCCCAAGAGACGGACGATTCCGGTTTCAACGAGTTTTCCTAAAATGACACCGACTCCCAAGAGCAGGACTGCTCCGATTGTTTTTGGGAGAAAAGTCATAAAGAGCGTAAGGCTTGTCTTCAGTGATTCCTCTAATGACGCGGTCAAAATTGTAATATCCACAAGAGCACCTCCTGGATGAGTAAAATCAATCATAATGATGACATCCCAGTTATAGGTCGAATGGGACTACGAAGACGGAGGCCTCGAATCGGCAAAGCCTGTATGGTCCTTTGGCTTAAGAGGGCGTTGTCATGAGTGGCAACGGAATGGGCGATCGTACGTGTAAGTCCCGTTGTGGAAATGGTATTTCGACTCCGTTTTCACGAAATTTATTTACAATGGCGCAGTTGATGTCAGAGTGAATTTGACGTCGACCTTGAGGATCTCCGACCCACGCCAAGAGGCGCATGTTCCATGCTGAATCACCAAATCCCATGAGCCAGGCCTTGGGTTCTGGGTTTGCTAAGACTTCAGGATGTTCTTTTGCGGCTTCCAATAGAGAGGAAACGACCGTGTCGAGTTCTGAACCATATGATACGCCGACATCAATCTCCAGTCGTGTTTTGGGATCTCCATGAGACCAATTCACGACGGTCGAAGAAATGAATTCGGAATTGGGAACGACAATGGCGATATTGTTCAGTGAGCGGATAGTGGTTGACCGAATATTAATTTCCACGACATCACCCTCGGTGTCCGCGACAGTCACGCGATCGCCAACTTGTATGTGCTGTTCAAATAATAGGATGATGCCAGAGATAAAGTTTGAGGTCAGATTCTGCAATCCAAACCCAATCCCTACCGATAAAAATCCAAAGATGACCGCAAGTCCACTGAGGTCAATGCCGATGAGCTGAAAAGCGATAACGGCTCCAAGCACCCACAGCAAATATTGTGCAATGCGGGTCATCGTATATTTTGTGCTGGCAGGAAGGTTGATTCGTTGCAGGAGGCGGTTCGCGATGAAGTGGCGAAAAAATCGATTGAGAATAAATAATCCACACATGAAGAAAAGAAACACCATAAGAGAAGAGACGGTCACTGGAGTCTGATTAACAGAAAACAGTTGGTATTGGAGCATATTGTGCGCCATCGTCCACAAGTCCCAGTCATTCATCATTGCCGCGCCTTTCTTTCGGTTTTCATTTCATGGTGTTCGCTATAGTTGCCATTTTCATCTGTCTTGAATTTTCTACTTTTCTGCAGAACCGTTTTCTTCTTTTGGTTCCATTATGAGGTCCTTGGGAAGTGTGACGGTATTTTTTAAAACATCGATGGCAAACTGAGCCACACCTTGTAATCCACCAGTAAAGGACTCCAGAGGGAGATATCGAACTTTAGGATCTTGACGAGTTCCTTTGGCTTCGAAGAGGGCGGTGGCTAATCCTTTTCGTTCCCCTTTGAGGAGTCGGCCAAACAATGGGATGTTTTTCAGGAGGTTGGAATATTCACCAAACGGACTGACCGCGAAAATGAAGTCGAGCTGATCCGTTGGCATTTCATATGTTCCCGCTGCGGTCATTTTAATGACAGGACTATTTAATAATAGATCATTGGAGGTCATCAGCCCATGGTCGAAGGAAAAGGTCCCAGTCAAGGAGTTAAACGGAATGCCTTGTTGGTTGAGGTTGACTTTGCCCATGAGTAAATTGGGAATATTGAGAAGGCTTAAAATGCTGGTGATCACAGGCGATTGGACAATGTGACCATTGTGAATTTGAAATTCACCCTTACCGGTTACTGATGTTTTACGAACCTGAGTGTCATCTAATTCCGCTTCGAAGGACATATTCGTAGACAGATTGCCACTGAGTTTTGGGTTTTCGGGAATGATGGACTCAATGGGAATGTCTTGAGCGCGGATACCTAACGTGGCGGCATGATTTTCCTGCGTCCATTGTACCCTGGCTGTTTGATGAGTGTCGTTCGATGTCTGAGTGGCAATAGAACTGGACTTGTTGATGTCAATGATTCCGTTTGTCTTCCAGTCGGGCCAATTATTCCCTGATCCCTGAAGACTCACATTGGCTTCGAGTCGTCGTAGATCTAATTGTTTGTCCCCAACGATAATACCTTTGGGGAAAATTGACTTGTCTTCGGTCCCAGTTGTGAATGTCAGGTTCATCATTTGTTGATCATCAAGAGAGACTTCGCCTTTCATATCCAGGTGAAAGGGTGGAATTTCCAGTCTAGATTGACGGATGTTCAATTTGTGATTTGGAGTGAGCGTGCCATCGAATGTTAGCCGTGTTGAAATACCAGAAGGTTTCTGTAACACGTGAGGGTACGACACATTGATTGAGGTAAGGTCAAGTTCTGTGTGGATGTCTGGCTGACTGGTTGAACCCGAAATGCTCATGGCCATTTCCAGCGGACCACCTGATAGTTGCTTGGCTTGCTGAAGCTCGGGAAATAGGAGTTGTAGGTCAGATAACTCAACCTGACTTTGCAGTGTGATGTCTTGTAGGGTGTCTCGTTGTCCAAAGGAGGCGCGTCCCTTCAGGATTGTGTGACTCTTCCCGACCTTCCCTTTCATGCCATGGATGATGACATGGTCTTGATCAAAGTTTACGTGGCCGGAGAAACCCTGTAAGGGGAGGGGAGACGAAGTGAGTTGTACTCCGAGATTCTGTACTCTCAGCTCGCCTTGGTGAATTGTGAGTTGTTTGGGATCTTGCAATGGCCCTTCAATCTCGAGTGCGATGGCGGCGTCTCCCTGGACATTTTGTATATCAAGCCATGCGGGAGGTGTTTCTTGGTCTGCAGCAAAGTGGCGAGCGGTTGTGAGGATATCTTCTGCATGTAGATTGCCATTTGTCGTTAAGGCGAGCCAGGGGCCACGCTTTCGAAATTCAATCCGTCCATGAGCCTGCCCGATATTGGATGATCCGTATTCAGCTGATAATTCGTTAATAGTGAGATGATCTTGGTTAAAGCGTACCTGTCCTGTCATGGCACGTATAGGGAAAGGTTGTGTGGGAAGCTGAAAACCAAAATTTTCTATGACGACCTCTCCTTGTTGGACCTGCAGTTGCCCGGGCCCGCTTAATGGTCCTTCAATTTTCAAGCCGATAAGAGCATGCCCCTCTACGTGTTCTGTCTCTAGCCATATAGGTGAGTCTTGTTTCAGCGCATCAACTTGTTGAGCGGTCTTTAAGGCATCGTTTGCCTGGAGGTCTCCGTTTACGGTTAATGTAAGCCAGGGGTCAACGTGTTGAAGGTCGAGAAGTCCGTTGGCTTCCTCAATGTGCGAATTTTCATATTTAGCTGAAAAACCGTTGATGGTGAGATGATCGTGTGCCAACGTGAGCGAGGTTTGGATATGGTGGAGTGGCGGAAAGTTTGAATGAGATTTAATGAAACCTTGAGTGATGCGAAGACTTCCGAGTATCGATGGTTTCTCCTTCAGGTCGAGTGGGCCGGCAATCGTAACTTGGGGGATATCAAAATTTCCTCGAATGGTATGTTGTTGCAGGAGAGATTGGATGTCAGTTGGTATCCATGTATGCGGAATGAGCTGGGTCAGTTGTTCAATTGAATAGGGTAACACTTCGCCTGTCAAGAAAAATGCCGGTTGATCACTTGATACACCAGTGACGCTCATTTTCCCAAGGATATGAAATTCCTGTATGCGGACAGAGACGTCTTTGGCGATGAGTGTATAGCCGGTTTTGTCAGAAAAGAGTGAGAGAGTTGTCTCAAGATTGCCGATGAGTTGTGGTGTTGAGATAACTAACGCTGGGTTGACGAACTTCAGCAGAGGGCGCATGTCAATGTTGCGGAAGTTCACCTTTGTTGTCACGTGTCGAATGGCGCTAGGCGGTGTATGCGTCTTTGAATCAATAGACGTGCCCGAAAAGTTTCCTTGTATTTGACCCTCCACAGAGATCTCTGAAGAGTCTTGTTTATTTGAAGGGGTTGCGGACATCCGAAAATTCATCTTCCTGAAATCTGATTCTGCCGTTATCGTGGACTCTAGGCTGGAGAGCGTGATGGATTGAGACTCCATTGGACGTGATTCGTTTGTGATGGTGATGGTCCCATTGTGTATCCCAAGTTCCTTGAGTCCCGCGAATTGTATGATCGATGTTCCGTCACTTTCTTCGTCATCAGGTATGATCAGCCACTGCCATGACCCGTCTTGCTGTTGTCGTACGGTGATTGTTGGTTCATTGAGCGTGCATTGCTTGATGACGACTTGTCCCATCATTAAGAGTGGAAGCTCGAGATTGCATGCCCCACTTTCTAATTGAAATACTGATTTCCCGGTCGTTTTATCGATGAACATTAATTTGGATAGCTGAATTTGCGGAGAAGAAAACGCCTGAATGTTTAAGTGTTCAGTTGAGATGGTCGTCCCAACCGCGTCCCCAACTTTTTGCAGGATATACCATTTGAGAGGCTCAGTATCTGAGAAACCGATAAGAAGACTCAACGCTCCGCCTAAAAGTAAGGCTACGATTATGGTGAAAAAACAAAAATACTTAACGAGCCTCATTGTTCCATTTGGTCCACAGGGATATTTCTTGAGCTTCAATTCGAAATCGAGAGAGCCGTGAGAGCATTATCAATTGGGTTTTAGTCCCACGTCTCATCTTTCTGTGTTTGTCCTTTTGATTTTGGTAAGCTGACCGGTTCGACTTCTTGAGTATCGTCTGTGATCTCTTGGTGTTCAAACGGCTCTATCTCTATAGGACCTTCAATGAGGTTTGTCGTCTGATGTTCAATAAAGAACAAAATCGTATATTGATTGAAGTACGTTTTTGCACGATACCACGGTGTTGCTCGTAAAAATTTCTCAGTGGCATTTTCAAAGAATTCAAAAGAGAATCTGGTGTATCCCGTTTGATAGGTAGCTTTAAAAATGGCAAGTTCTGGCAGGGCAAAGGGAAGGATACTCCCCTGAACCTCTGGCATGCCAAAGAGAGATTCAGACTGTTCGGTTCCCAGAGTCTGGATGATGATTTGTAGGCGATACGTGGTCTGTTCACAGTCTGGTAAGACGGTAAAGCCTTGTTTTCCCATCCAGCCACTGATGATGCCAATCATGAATTGCTGATTTTCCCTCAACCCCGTGGCACCGATGCAGAGAGAGGATTCAGGTGGGAGTGGAATCGTGATCGGAGGATTCTTTGGTTCTAAGCTGAAATCAACCGCTTGCGCCATGAGCATTTGTTCAATCATTGTGGGAGAATCTGGCTCAGGTAGATTATTAGGTGATGCACAGGCTGACAATAGACCGAAAGCCAATACAATACAGGCGATTGGTGAAACTCTTCTCATAGGTACCTTTCGATATCCGTGTGCCGGAATGTTTTCATGATTTCTAACTTTTGTCATAGATGTCATTTTCCGTAGCCACTGGTGTTTGCCATGTTTGTCGAACCAGCCGGTATTGAAAGAGCTGCATGGGTTGGCAATGGGTGTTCATCTGTGTTTTGTGAGGGACGGGGATGATTCCAACTCATTTTCTTTTCTCTCTTTTTATGCGCTTCCCTAAATATAGCAGAAAACGGTCGAGTACAAATGCGAGAATTGCCACGCCGATCAACACCCCAGCCATGAATGAAATGATTTCCATGTTGTGGTTTAATCGATGTTTGTGCCCAAAAGATAGTGAGAAACGTGAGAGTGTTCTTGGTGTATGTTGTTGGAATTACACATTCCTATTCATCTTGCTTCCTGATCATGTTGCGATAGTTGTCTTGACCGACCATGGGTGTCGTTCTTGATTGAATACCGTAGAGTTCCAGTGATTTACTCAAGAGAGTAAGCATCGACGGCACAACCTATTTGTTTCGATGTGATCTCTTACTATACCTACCTAGATGTAGGTGAACAGTCTTGGGTTTCTGAGATAATCAGCGTGCACTGATGAGCAGGAAAAGATGGGTTCAGCGGGTTCGTTCAGTCGGGGTGAGACACCCAGCCAGAACTGCCACACCAGCGAGGATAAGAACCAGCCCCACGATCCAACCAAGGAGAGCTGGATTGACAATAATGAGTAGTCCCATGATGATCAAAAATGCCGCTAATACTGTTGACACAATTGGGCCCATATTATGCGTCAGCGTTGCAAGCGCTGCAAGTAGTGAATTCACGTGGTCTCCTTCTTCAATTGAACCTTATCGAACACGGGAAGGCCTCTGGTTGTGTTTATTCTCTAATGGAGCGACTTGTGCCGTCACGTGCACTTCAGCGACAGGTCTTCCCAGGTAATGTTCTATGGAGATCTTAAGTCGTTCTTGAACTTGACGGCCAAGGTCAGAAATACTCACAGAGGGATCAACCGATAGACGGCAGTCTATCTGTAGACCTTCTGGGGACTCTCTGATTTGGGCGAATGATTCCATCACCCCGTCAATGTTTCCCGTTTCACGACTGGCAAGATCTTGAATGCTTGTCATTGCCGCGGTGACCTCTCCCAAATCATCTTTTTTTACTAGCAGCTTTGACTCCTTCGATGATCCTGGACGAAGTTCTAAGAACAACAGGACTACACTGAAAATTGCTAGACCGATACCGCTAGCCATGACACTCCACCAGGATGGTGATCCCAGCTGAGTAAATGCAATGAGGGTCAGATCCCATGGGGATACTAACAACTGCTGTGGTGTCAGAATTCCTGTGGTTACCAGTAAAATAGCTCCGATGATCACTAAAAGAACAATGCTTCCGATGATCACCAGAATTCGATTTAAGATATTCAAGCGTTAATCCTTAATATGAAAATCTGTAATTCGTATGTTCACCCGTCCTACTGGTTCCGTCGTGAGGGATTGAATGGCTTGTCGAACCATGCGTCTGACGCGTGCCGCCAGGATGGGCAATGAACCTTTCTTTTTGAGCGTGGCATTGAGCTCTATCTCAATGTTCAATGATCCTTCGACTCGATGAACTGCAACCCCAGAAATCCGTGCTCCAGGACCAACTGTCGATAAACGTGCTTGGTGGTCTGCTGGGATTTCGGCCCCACCTACTCGGCTGATTCCATTGATCACAATTTCAGCAATTTGTCGTTCGTCAATCAGAAGAGATTGTTCCATGAAGTCCTCTTCTACCTCCTACTCAACTCTCCTGACTGGAGGTGCGGCTTTCTGTTGTTCAGGGAAGTGCAGACCGCTGACCTTGATATTGACCTCTTTAACTATTAGACCCAGAAGTCGTTCAACTCGATCAATGACATTTCGTCGTACTGACGCTGTCAGGTCTGGAATTCGCACACCATAATGGGCAATGACTTGAAGGTCAATGGCTACCTCGCGTTCTCCAACTTCCACATGCACTCCTTGTTCTGATGAGCTGCGGCCAGATAAGCGTTGGGTCAATCCAGTGATTTGATCTCCGAGTCCCTGAGCGCCGATGTCATAAATGCCTTCTATTTCCTTGGCCGCAAGAGTGACCATTTTCGCGACAACATCATCGGCGATCGTTGTCTTCCCTTGGCTCGTGCTCAGTGGTGACCCATCTTGTGAGCGGACTTCAGTTAACTCTGCCATGAATAAATTCTCCCTTTACGCCGTGTCGTAGACCTCTTGGTCTACTATTGACGGTGCACTATGGTGATTCAGGGGAACACCTTTTACCCTAGAATTTTCGGATAATTAAGACACTCGTGGCACTGCTGCCTCTCGGTCCTTTTCCTTGACTTCCTCGGCAAAATGTAGACTGCTCACGTCAACATTAACTTCTTTCACGGTTAAGCCAGTCATCGTACTGACGCGGTTGATGATGTTTCGGCGGATAGCCACGGCCAACTGGGGAATGCTGACACCGTATTCAACGACGACTTTGACGTCAGCGGCCACCTCACGTTCTCCTACTTCGACATGAACGCCTTGATGTCCTTGGCCAGTTTTAGCGGCTCGCTGTGCCATACCAGTAATGGTATCTCCCAAGCCCAACGTCCCCATTTCATAGACTCCTTCGATTTCTTTTGTCGCAATCGCCACAATTTTTGCCACGACTTCATCGGCAATGGACGTCTTCCCCTCTTTGGTTACTAGTTCTTGTCCACCCCGTGGATTTTCTTTCGTATCAGCCATGCTCTCTCCTTCCTTATGGTTTTATTAGACCATCTGTTGAAATTTTGGGAATGAAATGAATATTTCTTGTGGTCTTTCTGAACCGTAATATGTGACTGTTTGGTTGACGGTTACCTCTCATCTTTGTATAGACCTTTTGATTGTTTAGACAGCTGATAGAAGGAAATCGTCACATAATTATTTTTCTGATAGAAATAAGGCAGTTTGCGGTGAAAAACTGTAAAGGAACCAGAAATTGCTTTTGAGATTTTTCGATGGAAAAGAAGGTCGAGACTGAACTGGTTTAGATTACAGTATCCCCCGGATGGAAAGGTTATTTATGACAGGATCGTCTGGGGCGCGTGATCAGTTTAGATGGGTAGGGAGCAGAGTAGATGAGAGCAATGGGTGATTGACTTACATCTACTTATGAACCTTTCCATCGGAGAGTTCCCTAGCCAGGCTGAGTCATTCACTTGCAGGGAAGTGGCACGGTTCAGAATATGGAAAAGTTCCTGCGGTGCATAAGGCTTAAAGAGGATCGTAAATGCTCATTCACACAGCGCTTGCGTTCGGAAAGCACATGACGAGACGTTCTTATTTTTCAGCGTCTTGAGGTTTTTGAAATCACTAGAGATTTCACAAGCTCACCGAAGAGCAGTTCGTATCATAGCGGTGCTTCTAGTGAGAAATCGGTGTATTAAATCATTTGTCCATAGAAGGGGAGCGTCAACGTTTGATCCCAGAAATTAAAGCGACACTTGTATATATTTTGTTTTTCCAAAAGAATTTCTTTAATTTTAATCTAACCCGTACTTCGCAAAATTGAGTTTTTTTAAGCATCCCTATAATCGAAGGGGTGTCGTAAAAACGAACATTATCCTTGATCAGAAAGCGATGAGCGAAATCCCAGGCAATGCTCAGTATTGAGCCCTCTTTGGCGCGTTCAAGTAGCAGCACTTCACCTTCTGATGTCATAGCGGAATGCATGGATGTCAGAGCTTTGTGTGGGTCAGCAAAGTAGTGAAAAGCATTGGCACAGATGACATGGGATGGTGCTTGAGAAGCCAGTACTGTTTTTGTTGTTTCATTGAGCGCCTCCCAATCGGACTGGAGGAAGGACAAGTTCC
The DNA here is from genome assembly GCF_965152625.1 of Candidatus Nitrospira salsa. Taxonomy (NCBI): domain Bacteria; kingdom Pseudomonadati; phylum Nitrospirota; class Nitrospiria; order Nitrospirales; family Nitrospiraceae; genus Nitrospira; species Candidatus Nitrospira salsa. Next base: position 30,455 of record NZ_CBCUCO010000005.1, on the reverse strand, counting down.
CCAGGTTTTCATCAGCTGCTTTCTGTGACGCCACCTCGATCATCCTAGGAGAAAGATCGATTCCAAAGCCTGTTACTTGAGGATTCGCTCTAGCGATTTGTCGTAAGAGGTAGCCGGTTCCGCAACCGATATCCAGTACCGTGTCCCCAGGCTTAAACGACATCTTTTCAAAAATGTGGTCAGCATGGGCCAAGTACCAAGGTGACATCCGATTCGACTCATACTCGGATGCTTTTTTATCGAATTCGCGAGTAATGATATTGGAGGTAGTCATCAGTTTGTTGACGAGGTTTATATGGTGGGCAGCTCTCGGTACATTCGAAGGTTTGATTGCCGGCAGAAGTTCATTTTAGCATCAAACTATAGCATGTCAGCACGTTCAGTGCCTTAGTCTCAGAACCACAATATCAGGCAATATGCCGGGGTACATCTTTTGTTCAGACCGAAATGATAAGGAAGGGCAGTCAGTCGTCAGGGGGAAATTGAATATAAGGGCTTTGCTCATTCACGGTGACCGAGTACCGTACTGGGAGGTTGTCGTGAATATGGTATGGTGATTCGATATGAAAAGTATGAACATCGTTATAGTGAAAACAGTCGTTCCCTCAAATGGCACAAACTGTTATCTAGTACCCGGTGATGATATTTCCCAAAATTATTTAATCCGGAAGAGTCGACGACGATTGATGCCCAGTTGATTAGTCTATGATTATGTAAATGAAGGAAGGCTACTGACGTTTGACAGAGAAAGGTTCGATAAACGACTTAAAGGGTTCGTCTGCAGGATTACCTCTTAGCAGGAGTCCTCTCAAGGTTCTATTTGTAAAAGATACACTTGGAAAAACCGGAGGATTGGTTACTGGCGGAACCACATACTTGCTGGAGACTCTACCAAATCTTGATCAAACTAAAATTGAACCAATACTTTGTATTCTCCGGCCTCGAGATCCGGTGGCGAATCATTTCGAATCCACTGGCATTTATCCGATGTTTCTCTCGCGGAAGAAGCTGGACCCGCGAGCCTTGATCGATTTACTCAGGGTTCTTCGCGATCATAAGGTGGACTTGGTGCATCTGGAAGGAAAAAAGAGTCTTATCCTTGGTCGCATTGCCGCACGGATGGTCAATCTCCCTGCAATCGTCCATTTCCATGATATGTTTCCCCTTGGGCCATGGTTACAATTTTCTCAGCGTTGTCTGGCGCCATGGACCGCCGCCGCTCTCGCCGTGTCTCAAGCAGTGCAAACTGTGGCAATCAACGAATATGCAATCAGCAAACAACTAGTCGAAGTGCTCTATAATGGTTATGATTTTGATCGGTTTGCTTCGTCAGCCCCAGATGCCTGTTCGCGAATCCGAGCTGAGCTTGGAGTGGCTGATTCAACGCCCACAATAGGTGTAATCGGTCGAATCGTCATTTCGGTAAAAGGCCAAGACCTGCTCATTCATGCCATGCCAAAACTTCTCGAACGTTGTCCTGATGCGGTCTTGGTTATTGTCGGGGATGGGCCAGACCGACGAGTCTGCCAGTCCCTGGTGGAAAAATTTGGACTTAACTCAAAAGTTCACTTTATGGGTCAACGAAATGATATCCCGGACATCCTAGCAGCTATGGATGTAGTAGCGATTCCCTCTCTGTCAGAAGGGTTGCCCTATGTCGCGCTGGAGGCGGCGGCGGCTGGCTGTCCGGTTGTCGCCTTTCGAACTGGCGGAATCCCTGAAGTTATCATCAATCATGAAACAGGGCTTCTCGTAGAAAAAGGAGATATATCCGGTTTAGCAGAGGCTATCGCACGCATATTACAAGATCAGGCCCTTGCAGTCACCCTGAAAACCGATGCTTGTCAAAGCGCTCAACAGTTTACTGTGGAACGGCACGTGCGGAGATTAGAAGAAATTTATTCAGAAGTCATGAAACGATGGGAGGAAAACGAGCGATAATCGCTCGTATAGTTGTTAGAGTGGATGAACTTCGACGAGCCGATAGTAGAAATTACGCGTGTCAGAGTGCAAAGGACGATGATTTTTGACTTTTCCTACTATCGGTACCGGTGATTTCCTATGAACTCAGGACATATCTATGAAAGTGGCGAGTATCTGTCCAATAATCCAGATTGGCATGAGAGTGATAGCCCGTGGAAGGCAAGGCAAATAGCTTTAATGATCAACAAGAATCAGCTAGCTCTGGAAAGCGTCGCAGAGCTAGGGTGCGGCTCCGGCCGTATTTTACATGAACTGTCCCAAGACTATCCCAGTGTGAAAAATTTCCATGGATATGATATATCGTCTCACGCTATTACGATCGCTCAACAATACGTGTTACCTGGTCGGATCTCATTTTTCCAAAAAGATTTCTCCGTCAATTCTCTCAATCACCACTATAGCCTGCTACTTTTGATTGATGTATTTGAGCATATCGAAGACTATTTAGGGTTTCTCAGAAAACTGAATCGATCAGCTGATCATTACATCTTTCATATACCGCTTGACATGCATGTGCAAGGGGTGGTGCGAGATCTTCAAATTAGTCGACGTGATCGATACGGACATTTACATTACTTTTCTAAAGCGACTGCGTTACGTACGGTAGAAGATACTGGCTATAGAGTGCTTGACTATTTTTACACTCCAGGGAAATTAGAGATTACGTCCTCAAGGGCACATTTGGGTGATTACATGATGAATATACCCAGAAGATTACTATTTCCAATGTGCCCGGATCTCACGGTAAAACTCTTTGGTGGATACTCTCTTCTCGTTCTCGCCGAATCATGCTAAGCAAAGAAATCCATTCTTCTTTTTGACATTGTTCATATAGTATCGCTTTGTCTTGGTTGCGAAACATCAAAAGATTCAGGGAGGGTTGCCAATCGTGATTTCGCCCTCGGTTCAGGAGCAGGGGAATGCTACGGCACGTTACACTATGCCGAGTTGGCTGCGTTTTGTCATAAGCGCAGCTTTGCTTGCTACTCTTCTTGTGTATGTAGATCTTGCTGATGCGTGGCGGATAATTCGCAAAGCACAGGTTGAGCCTATTGCCGAGCTACTTGTAGTTTTTCTGGTGTTAAGATTTTTTTCAGCCTACCGTTGGTATGTTCTCCTCCATGGAAAAAATGCCACTATCACGTTCATTAAAGTCGTCCGACTGACCTTCACCAGTCTTTTTATTGGGACATTTATGCCTGGTGGAATAGATTTGGTTCGGGTTTACTTGCTTTCCAAGGCCACTTCCGACTTGGCCTTGGCTTTTTCTTCTATGCTGGTTGAACGGGTATTGGCTTTGCTGGCATTATTTTCGCTTGTGCTGTTTGGACTTCTAGCCAGTCCAGCCGGACTACCGACGGTCGTCAGCTACAGCGCCTGGGTTGGGTTGGCATTGCTAGGTCTTGGTTGTCTCACATTGATGCATCACAAATTGCGAGACGTGATCAATCATGTATTCATAGGCCAAGCATTTACACCAATTCGCAATCGATTCACTAAGCTCTACACTCATCTTGATGCTTATGCCAATCAACCATGGCTCATGGTGTGGTCTATCGTGTTGGCGATGGCTATTCAGCTCTTACGTGTCGGTTGTACCGTGATTGGTGCTTCGGCGTTAGAGATCGAACTTCCGTTGATGACCTTTGTCGTCATCGTCCCGATTATTTTCCTTGTGTCGCTCATCCCAATTTCAATCGGGGGCTTGGGTGTCCGCGAAGCCGCATTTATCTCTCTGCTAGGGTTGGTTGGGGTTCAGGCAGAAGCGGCGTTTTCACTATCCGTGATAATGTATGTGGTTAATCTTGTCACGACTCTGCCTGGCGCGTTCTTCTATATCATGGAACGTGAACAGCCCACAAATTAGAGAGACATCCTAAGTTGTAAGAAAATCAGTGGTGTGTCATTTCTTCACTCGAAGAAATGTCATTATTCCGAAATTTGGATACGTATCATCCGTCGGGTCAGTCTGATGAATGGTTTTTCTCTTAAATCATATCCTTTTTTCGATACCAGTCAATCGATGTGGAAACACCGGTCTTATGATCCCATTGTGACACATATCCCAAACGCTCTTTCGCTTTCGACAAGTCGAACGCACGATTCTCTCGGAAGTAGCCCACTCGTCGACGGAATAATGGTGGGCGGAGTTTCAGGGGCATGAAAATCGCTTCACAGACTAGACCTGCATACCACAAAGGGCTGGAAGGTATCCGAATTTTTGGAATCGTCACACCGCCTTTGTCGGCAATCAGTTGTGCAAATTCTCTGACCGGAATCGGTTGATCTGATGCGATATTAAATGCCTCAAGATGCACTTTTTCACGTGGCGCAATTGCGCAGAGCAAGAAGCTGTCTACTTGATCTTCAATATACCCTGGATGGGAGAGGACTGTGCCAAAACCGATCATTAAAAACTTCTTCTGTAAGACCGCCTTAAATAGCATTAACATTCGTGTATCACCAGGACCATATACAATCGCAGGTCGATTCACCGTCACCACCATTCCATCATTTGGTAAGGTGTTGGCGAATTCGATGATGGCAAGTTCACCTCGTAATTTTGCACGCGTGTAGTGGTTGGTTGGATTAAAGGGAGTGGTTTCTTTGCAAGGTATTTCCAGCACGTCACCATGGACTCCAATGGTGCTGCAATGAACAAATCGTTCAACACCGACTGCCGCCGCCGCCTTACAGAGTTTGAGTGCGCCATGGTGATCAACTTTATTGTAAAGCTTTTCTCCATGTTCCGTTTCCCTGAACATGGCCGCAACATGAAACACGAGGTCTTGACCTTCAAGAAATGGTTCGAACGGGTCATCGCTTGATAGGTCTAGCACTTCAGCCTTAAACCCATTCTTTCGAAAAGCCTCTGCTTCGTGTGGATAGAGTACAGTTCCCGTCACATCACAGCCATAAGCTGCTAGCCTACGGAATAAAGCTCCTCCGATAAAACCTGCGGCACCAGTGACCAGCATTTTTTTACTTTTCAATTCCTGGAATTTCTCAGGAATGACTAAATTGTCAAAAGGTTCAGCAAAGAATGGATTGACTATGGACATCGTTCGTCTCCTAATATGATTGATGTATGTAACTGAGAAACACGAAAAGTAATTGCTAAGATGAACAAGGGTACTACAACTGGTGTGTCAATCAACTATATAAGTATGTTTATCACACTAAGATCGTATACACAGTATATGAACCATGAATGTTCTGCATACTGTTGTTTGGTTGTTGCTTACCATACTCTCATCATATTTTTCGATCAGAAAGACGAATCAAGTTAGCTCGAATTCCTGAAAATGACTTGTACATGACATCTAATGGATTCTTGGGACGTGTCCATTTTCCCCTCCATTTAGTTCCAGCCCGCTTGTATTACCACCGTTGATTTAAGCAATCAATATGCCAACAGTGGTGGACGAATCATGAGGGATTTCTTGATATATCCTAGAAGCCAGAAAGTTGGGAGGCATTGTATTGGTTAAAACAGACAACTTGTTCTTTTCGTGGACAATTTGTCTATTTGGGTAGAGCATTTTTGCGATAAACGCAGGCACCACCATACAAGCTCAAGCTGAAATTTTGGGTATTAGAAAATTGTTCACTTCTAGTTGGAATGGCGGAGATTACAGCATTTTTTCAAAAAAGAGGTATGGAATCTTGATTCCATACCATTATGAACAGAATAACTCGAAAGGGTGTCTCATTGTGCGCGTGACGTGCGAACGAAAAACAAAAGAGGTATGACTGCAAGGCTCATGGCCGGCGACCGATAAAAATTGTGATTCAGAATGCGTCATGTACCTCGGTATGCGGAATCGACGGTGTGCAGACACATGTCCGTAATGTAAAACCGCACAATTGATTAGTGCGATTCCGATCGTCGTATCTTTGAGCCTTCTGCAATAATTTGGTCATTTGGAATGTAGAGGTTTTCCTCATGCTCAGTTTGTATCACGACAGATACTGGCGTAATCTTGCGAATCACCCCTTTTTCCCCTGCTAGGAACACTTCATCCCCCACATGGTAGAGCTGGGCGATGTAATATCGTGCCAGGACATTCGACATAATGGTTCGGCTCCCGAGGCCGATGGATAAGGCCATGGCCAGCACGATTCCTGCGATAATGACAGTAATGTTTGCCGTAAATACCGTCATGTCTAATCCCAGTTCCGTGAGGGCCATCACGATTCCGAATCCAATAATCAGGACTTCCAGGAATGAGCTTATGGCTCCGGCATAGGCAATATTGAGGTTTGAAGATGCGGAAGTGGTTCCGTCTTTGATGACTTTGGCGATATATAAGGCAATGACGAGAATAAGAAATGCACCAAGCACATGCGGTAAATACGCGATGAATGCATTCAGTGTCTCGAGAACAACCTTCAGCCCGAGGACTTCGGAGGCCGAAACGAGAAAAACCATGAGGACCATGTAATAGATGAGTGTTCCGATGATCTGGTCGAGACTTCGGGAGATTCCCACCTTTTTTAATGTCTCATTAAATTTGATTTTTTCGCCTAATGACGCAATGCCAAACACGCCTAAGAGTTTCGTGGTGATTCCTCTGAGAAGCTTCGCAAACATCCATCCGACAAGAATGATGACAATGGCTCCAATAAGATTTGGCAAGAATGTCCCAATCGTCTCCCCTAAACTTTCAAAAAACGTCCAGACGACCATTCCCCATTCCTTGACTTCATTCTGTGTGTCAACCATTCGGCTCTCCTCTCACTCGTATGTTGTATCATCCAATAATATTCCAGGAATAGACACATGAAAGAGTCCAATTTCTTTCGCGACCATCAACACGTAGACGGCTTTCATGATCCGTTCTTTCGTCGCATGATCAGGTTCGGGTAGATCTAATGCGTTGAGGACCTGTTCAAACACGAGATCTTCATCATCAATCATGTTCCAACCTCCCCCCGGAGTTTTTCAATTAATCGAGAGACTCTCATCTTCGCGGCACTCACACCGATGTCACAGGTGGTCGCAATTTCTTCATATGTATACTCGCCCATATATTTCATGGCAAGAATGGTTCGGTCCTCTAAGGATAATTTTGAGAGCAGATTGCGGACTTCGGCTGAATGTGCCGGATCATGGACGGTAATGTGTGCTATCTCCATGTTGGTTTCTACGCTGGTTGTCTGTGCTCTTGCCTTGATGTAATTCAGGCAGTGATTGGTGGTCAGCCGATACAGCCATGTTGAAAAGGCCGATTGCTTTTGGAATTGATGTAGGCGTAGGAAGACTCGCATCCACACCTCTTGCATCAAGTCGCGTGCGTCTGTGGCATTGAGACAAATAAAATAACACCGTTTTAACACCTTGGAGGCATATCGGTCATATAAGCCTTCAAACGCGTTGAGATCACCTTGGGCGATGAGATCGATGAGTCCATTGTCATCAATATGATCGAAACGATTCATTGAGTCGGTAATAATTTTTCGAATACAGAACAACCACGAAAATGGCCAAGGTGTTCGATTTGCATCTGATGGAAAGAGGAGGGTCGGAGTGTAAGGTTAATGACGATTGAAGCCATAACCATTGTCTGTATCTTGCTTAGTTTCCCTTCATCTTTCCGTGGAGTGGTGATTGTGAGGGTGGGAGAAATCGATGTCTGAAATTTTTTCAAATTTAGTCCGAGGTTTGAGATGTATTTATCTGCTCGAGCAGTCATCGAGTTTCACTATTGTTACCACACTGTGAGAGAAAGGCCAAGGGAGTAGGCCTGAGAGTCAATGGTCTGATGAAATATTGTATTTTGATGATGACGAGAAAACGATGTTCAACTCAGAGATTTATATGTTTGTGAATGTTTGAGTCGAATGACTGTGTTATCACATACGATGGCTTCTATGTTGAGAGAGGGTTGGTGAAATCTTAGAGGCGGAGAAATGATAATGATTGATGTATGAGGAGAGACGTGGTTCCTGAGATTTTTACCCTGAGATATTAACGCTTGCAGATTGATGTTGTGTCTGCTCAGTGGTCTTTTCGACTGTCTTGGAATCAGCGGAATAGGCGCTTGTGCGGAAAAACCCCTGTGCAATCAGATTTGTCAGTTGATCTAACTGTCCGAGAACTTGTCCTAAAAAATCAGAGAGTCCCATGTCATAGACTTCTTCTAAGCTTCCAAACTCGAGGTCCGCCGCTAAGGCTCCTCCAACCCGAATGGCTTGCCGTGTTTCCGAGCGACGAGTTGACCCGACCATACGTTCCAATAATTTACTGTTGAGCGTTGTCGTGAATCGTACTGAGCGAGGAAATTTATCATGGAACAGGAGAAATTGGACAATTTTTTTGGGAACAAGTTGTGCGGAATAAAATTTTCGATACGCTTCAAATGCACTTGCGGACTTGAGAACGGCGAGACATTGATGATAGTCAGAGATAATCCGAGGTTCGACAATAGGGCGGCTGAAGATCGGAATATCAATGAGCCGAGCGGTTCGACTACCCCGTTCGATATTTTTCCCGAGCCGGTAGAAATTCCACCCCTCATCATGAATCATGGTGCTTCCCACGACTCCGTCAAGGGTATAACAGATGTTCAGCACATGCCCGAGTAAATCATGAGTGTCTGCCCACAAGTCTTGATTGGTTTTTTCTTTCATCCCTAAATAAAAGTCATTAATGAAATGCCAGACTTCGCTTGACAGTTGATCTTGAATACCCCTGGCATTCGCTCGAACCGAGGCAATCAAACTGATTAACGAGTTGGGGTTCTCTCGTGACAACGTGAGAAATTCAAGGACTGAACGGGTCGAAATATTGCCATAGAGTTCTTGGTAAAGCGGACCTTCTCCTGTTCCCTCCAAGTATTGTCGCCAGGTGTCGACCTGATCATCCCATTTCGCAATTTCGGTTAAGAGATGATAGTGCACATTTGAAAATCGCGCTGTATACTCAGCGCGTTCAATGTATCGTCCAATCCAAAAGAATGATTCTGCGGTACGACTCAGCATCATTATTCGTCTCCATAGAGGACCCAGGTATCTTTACTGCCACCGCCTTGTGAGGAATTCACCACCAGGGAACCCTCTCGAAGCGCGACCCGGGTAAGTCCGCCGAGTGACACGGAGATCTCCTCTCCCCAGAGAACAAAAGGACGAAGGTCGACGTGGCGACTGTCTAACTTTAAGTCCTGACCGTCTTCAATGACGCAGGGGTGGTGAGATAACGACACGACGGGTTGTGCGATATAACTACGAGGATGCGCAAGAATTTTCTTTCGAAATTCATCTTGTTGTGTTGTGGTCGACCAGGGTCCCATGAGCATACCATAGCCTCCTGATTCAGCGACGGCCTTGACGACAAGTGAGGAGAGGTTGTCCAACACATAGTGTTGATCGTCCGTGTTCTGACATAAATAGGTTGGGACATTTTTTAGAATTGCGGTTTCACTTAAATAGTATTCGATCATTTTTGGAACATACACATAAACGGCTTTGTCATCGGCGATGCCGGTTCCAATCCCATTGGCCATGGCCACGTTTCCTGCACGGTACGCTCGCATGAGTCCTGGTACCCCAAGTACGGAATCAGGGTTAAACACTTCTGGGTCAAGGAACGTATCATCAACTCTACGGTAGATGACATCGACTTGTTCGAGACCTTGAATGGTTTTCATGAAAACTTTGTCGGACTCAACGACCAAGTCGCGCCCTTCGACTAAAGGGATACCCATCTGAAGCGATAAAAAACAATGTTCAAAATACGCCGAATTAAAAACACCAGGAGTAAGTAACACGACAGCTGGATTTTCGCGGGGATTCGGCGAGAGATACTTGAGGTTTTCTAATAGATGGGTGGGATAGGAGTCGACCGGCCGAACTTGCATGTCGGCAAATAAGTTGGGGAACAGTTGTTTCATCACGATACGGTTTTCGAGAACGTATGAGACGCCCGATGGGGTTCGAAGGTTATCCTCCAACACATAGTAGGTCCCGTCATGATCGCGAATGAGATCGATACCGCCAATATGAATGAAAATATCTTTTGGCGGGCGAAAACCCACAAGGTCTTTCTGGAAATGAATTGAACTTTCCACGAGGTCTCGCGGAATGATTTGATCCTTCAGGATTTTTTGAGGGCCGTAAATATCGAGGAGAAACATGTTGAGCGCGCGAATCCGTTGCCGAAGACCATCTTCGATGATTTGCCATTCTGTGTTGGGAATAATGCGAGGAAGCAGATCGAACGGGAAAATTTTTTCAGTTTGTTGAGGGTCGCCGTAAACCGTAAAGGTAATGCCCTGCCTGAGAAAGGCTTGGTCAGCCTGGCGTCGTTTCAGATTTAAATCTTTAAGGGGGAAGTTCCGCAGTCGTTCAACGAGCCGGCCATAATGCTTGCGCGTAATCTCCTGAGCTTCAAACATCTCATCGAAGCCTGGCTTGATGACATATCGATCGAAGAGCGTTTTCACCGTCTGTTCCTTCTCATATGATGAATAAAGCCTCCAGGATTTACGTGCATTCGGGCTGTGAGCATCCACATAAAGAGACCCAGTCTGTAAATAATACAGCCTAGGTCTGGAAAATTTGGCAGAGGAATCCTCTCTCAGTGTACATCAAACGCCAGTATAGTCAAAACTGATGAGGAATATTTAGTCGTCTCAATGGCCAACGGTGAATCAATGAAAAGTCGCAGGGAACATGCTAGGATGAAATCGGTATTTCTGGTAGTGTGGGTGAGTAGCATGCACATGGACATTCCTCTCAGATGGCGCGACCATCCCAAGACTCGGTTACAGTTTTCCTGATTTCTAAGAATTGATTTCTATGGCACTTCACATTGCTCTCAATCATCAGACGCATTACCAATACGATCGGCCGATTTTGATGGGCCCACAGGTTATTCGATTACGTCCTGCCCCGCATAGTCGAACTCCGGTCTTGAGTTATGCTTTGAAGCTCAATCCCGACGGCTATTTTCTGAATTGGCAACAAGATCCACATGGGAACTATCTTGCACGCGTGGTCTTTCCAGACAAGATCACGGAGTTTCACATTGAAGTTGATCTTGTCGTCGATATGGTAGTGTACAATCCGTTTGATTTCTTCCTTGAGCCCGATGCGGAGACTTTACCATTTACCTACGATCCCCTGTTAACACACGACCTTCAGCCGTATCTGGTGACTGAGACGCCTGGACCGCGTCTGGAAGCGTGGTTGAAGAATTTTCAGTATCCGCAACAAGACGCGACCGTGCCATTTTTGGTGAGCCTGAATCAAGGGCTCAAGCAACAAATCGAGTATGTCGTTCGTATGGAGCCGGGGGTGCAATCCCCTGAAGAGACGTTGACGCTTGCGCGTGGGTCCTGTCGTGATACGGGATGGCTCCTGGTTCAAATTCTTCGACACCTGGGCATTGCCAGTCGCTTTGTCTCAGGCTATCTCATTCAATTAGTCGCTGATATGCCGTCGCTAGATGGCCCCTCGGGTCCTGAACGAGATTTTACGGATCTTCACGCCTGGGTCGAAGCGTATCTGCCGGGAGCAGGATGGGTCGGGATGGATCCAACTTCTGGCTTGTTGGCCGGTGAAGGTCATATTCCTCTCGCCGCCACCCCTCATCCAACGACTGCCGCTCCGATTAGTGGTGCAATGGAACCCTGCAAAACTGATTTCGCGTTTGATATGTCGGTTCGTCGCATTGCAGAAACTCCACGCGTGACCAAACCCTATACGGATGAGCAATGGAAAGACATTGATCGTTTTGGCCATAAGGTCAATCATGAGTTACACGACAATGATGTTCGGGTGACGATCGGCGGTGAGCCGACGTTTGTGTCTCTTGATTTTCCCGATGCCCCTGAATGGAATACCGAGGCGGTTGGTCCAACGAAACGCAAACTGGCCATGGATCTCATGAATCGGCTTCGTCAGCGATTTGCTCCTCAGGGGTTGCTTCACTTCGGGCAAGGAAAGTGGTATCCAGGCGAACAACTTCCACGTTGGGCTATGGCGCTCTATTGGCGAAATGATGGGCAACCGCTTTGGGGGCACGATCATCTCATTGCAAGTGGAGGAGATGATGTTTCTGTCACAATGCAAGATGCGCAAACATTTATGGAAGGCATTGCTGATCGTGTAGAGGTTGGTACGAAGGCCATCCACACGGTGTTTGAAGACCCTTGGCATTTTCTTTCGCAGGAACGAAAACTTCCAGAAAACCTTGATCCCGCCACGAATAATCTTAATGATCCGATGGCGCGTCACCGTTTGGCCAAAGTGTTTGAACGCGGGCTAGGCGAACCGGCTGGATATGTGTTGCCGCTTCAACGATGGAATAGCGTCGATCAAGGTCGACGCTGGTTCAGTGAATCCTGGTCAACACGGAGCGGTCAACTCTTTCTCGTGCCTGGGGATTCACCGATTGGATTTCGTTTGCCGTTACCCTCTCTTCCTCCGCTTGCCCCGAATGAGTATCCGTATATCATTGCCAACGATCCGTTTGATCATCGTGAAGCTTTTCCAAAGCCGAATGCGCGTCGCCAACCTTTTCAGCGTCGCCAGCATGGGCAACAGGAGCGTCCTAGTGATCCTCAGCAGTTGGTTGGCCAAGTCAGTGGTCATGGGGAAGAGCGGATTGTTCGAGCATCCCTGGCGGTTGAAGTTCGCGATCATCATCTGTGTGTGTTTATGCCGCCGGTGGAAACGGTAGAAGACTACATGGATCTAGTGACGGCGGTCGAAGATACGGCGCTTGAACTCAACATACCCGTTCATCTCGAAGGCTACACTCCTCCGTATGACCCTCGAGTCAGTGTTTTAAAAATTACGCCAGATCCTGGTGTACTTGAGGTGAATATTCATCCTGCGAGATCTTGGGATGAGATGATTGCCATAACCGCGGGGATTTACGAAGATGCCCGATTGTGTCGTTTAGGGACCGAAAAATTTATGCTTGATGGACGCCACACGGGAACCGGCGGTGGGAACCATGTCGTGTTTGGAGGTGAGACGCCTGCCGATAGTCCCTTTCTTCGACGGCCTGATCTTCTGAGAAGTCTCATTGCCTATTGGCAGCGCCATCCGGTGTTGTCGTATTTATTTTCCGGGTTATTTATCGGGCCGACCAGTCAAGCTCCTCGAATCGATGAAGCACGACATGATTCATTGTATGAATTAGAGCTCGGCTTCAAGCAGATCCCAACATTTCAGGAAGAGACATTCACGCCACCATGGCTTGTCGACCGTATTTTTCGAAATCTGTTAATTGATGTGAGTGGCAATACGCACCGAACGGAGATTTGCATCGATAAACTCTATTCCCCGGACGGTCCGACTGGGCGATTGGGCCTTGTCGAATTCCGCGGTTTCGAGATGCCTCCACATGAACGAATGAGTCTTGTCCAACAGCTCTTCCTGTTGGCGCTAATTGCACGCTTTTGGAAGGATCCAGACTCTGGTGAATTGGTCCGATGGGGGACACAGTTACATGATCGTTTTATGCTGCCGTATTTCATCGAACAGGATCTTCGTGATGTTGTGGCCGATATGAATCACGCTGGGTACGAATTACAGGCGGAATGGTTTGCTCCTCATATTGAATTTCGATTCCCACTTTATGGATCAATTTCTTACGGGAGTGTTATGCTTGAAGTCCGACAAGCGCTGGAACCCTGGCATGTGATGGGGGAGGAAGGTGCCGCCGGAGGCACGGTCCGTCATGTCGACTCGTCTGTGGAACGTCTGCAGGTCAAACTTTCTGGTTTGACCGAAAACCGCTATATAGTAACCTGCAACGGTCGTCGAGTGCCGCTGGTACCCACTGGGCGCCAAGGCGAAGCTGTTGGAGGGGTCCGATATCGAGCCTGGAAGCCCTCGGCGAGTCTGCATCCGTCTATTGGAATTCATTCGCCACTCGTCTTTGATGTCTATGACCGTTGGTCGAGGCGGGCCATTGCAGGATGTACCTATCATGTCGCTCATCCCGGCGGACGAAATTTTGAACAGTTTCCGGTCAATGCCTATGAAGCGGAAAGTCGTCGATTGGCAAGATTCTTTCCGTTTGGACACACTGGGGGCACGTACGAGGAACCTGTCGATGAATCGCGACCGGAGTTTCCGTATACCCTGGATCTTCGGTGGTCAACATAGATGTCAAGTTTTCTCTCTTCCATTATGACGATGTTTCAAGCGCAGCAGTCGATCTCCCTCTGTTTTTTCTAGGCAACGATGAAGACGTCTTATTCGCGCGATCAATCAGACACGTCACAGGGCTTACCCATTATCTATCCTCCTCAAGAAAACACATTTGATGAGTTGGTGTCATCGGAGGGCTCAGTCCGTCCACATTGGCAAGGGCTCCTCAACACGTTTAGTGGATTAGGACAGGCTGCGCGACGACAGGCGCATGAAACAGCCGCTCGTATGCTCCACGATGATGGAATGACCTACCTGGCTCGTCAGGAGAATCAACAGCCTGCAAGGCCCTGGCAACTTGATCTTTTTCCCTTACTCATCAGTCAGACAGAGTGGCAGCAGCTGGAAGAGGGACTAATACAACGTGCGCGTTTATTGAACCACATCCTCAATGATCTTTACGGTCCACAACAGTTGATTAAGAATGGCATCCTTCCACCAGCGGTCGTCCATGGGAATCCCCAATTCCTCAGGCCTTGTCATGGTATTCCTGTCCAGGGCGGAACGTATCTGCATTTTCTTGCTGTGGATCTTGCTCGTTCACCAGACGGTCAGTGGTGGATCTTGAGGGATCGAACGGAAGCGCCGACTGGTGCGGGGTTCGCGCTTGAGAATCGCATGATTGTTTCCCGGGCGTTACCAAATGTCTTTACCCAGACTCCCGTCCAACATCTCTCGGCCTTTTTCCAGACATTCAGCGAGCATTTCTTACAATTTGCCCAACGTGACGATCCCTTAGCCGTGGTTCTCTCGCCAGGTCCACAGAATACGACGTATTTTGAACATGCCTATTTGGCTCGCTATCTTGGGTATCCAGTAGTCGAAGGGTCTGATCTCACGATGCGCGATTCTCGACTGTTCCTCAAGACGGTTGAAGGATTGAAGCCGGTTGATTTGGTTCTTCGACGTATATATTCCGATTTATGCGATCCCTTGGAGCTCAGTACCGACTCCTACGCTGGGGTTCCAGGGTTGATGCAGGCGATTCGTGCCGGACACGTGACGATGGCCAATGCCCTGGGTAGTGGTCTCGTTGACAGTGAAGTGCTGCTTAGCTTCCTTCCCGGAGTCTGTCAGTACTTTTTTGGTGAAGGGTTGAAAATTCCGAGTGTGGCGACCTGGTGGTGCGGTCAACCAAAAGAACGGGCACTGGTGCTCGAGAGGCTTGATCAACTTATGATTCGACGAGTGCTGTCGACAGCACGGACTGCCACTCCAAGTCGTCTCAGCTCCTTTGGTCCGGATCTTTCGCAGCAATCACGGGATATGTTACGTCAAGCTATTACTCGCCGTGGTCACGAATTTGTCGGTCGAGAAATCGTCTCACCGTCAACGGCACCATTCTGGTCCAACCAAGAGGAACTCAAGCCCGTGCCCATGACGTTGCGTATGTATATCACGGCCTCACCTCACGGATATACTGTGATGCCCGGTGGTCTCACACGAGTGTCTGTCCAGTCAGATCCGCGTGGGCATTGGCATGAACCCGGAGATTTCAGTAAAGATACGTGGATGCTATGGGAGGGACATGAGAATGTTCCGAATATTGTGCCACATGCTCCTCAAGCACTTCATTTACGGCGAGGTGGCCAAGATTTACCCAGTCGTACTGCCGATAACTTTTTCTGGTTTGGTCGATATCTTGAACGAGCAGAGGGGGCGATTCGAGTCCTTCGAAGTCTCGTGGAACGGTTAAGTGGGGCGTCGGAACTTGGCGCAGATCCCGATACGCTGCATCGGCTTGTTTCGTTGCTTGTTGTCCAAGAGCACCTCTCTCAACGACGTGCGAGGCGTGTATTGGTCGGTGGTGCACAGGCGGTCGAGCGAGAGTTACGAACCATTCTGTTTGATCCTGATTCACCAGACGGGCTCGCCAAGATTCTGATTAATGTGCGTCTGACAGCGGATCGTGTTCGCGAACGGTTATCAATCGATACTTGGAAAATTCTTATGGAATTAACCAATATTCCTCAAGAGTGGAGACGGACCAAAGGGCATAGCATCGACGATACGATTCGCTTGCTCAGTCGTATGATTCAGCATCTCGCGGCACTGAACGGGATGGTCATGGAGAATATGACCAGAAGTTATGCCTGGAGATTTTTGGAAATGGGCCGGCGCTTAGAACGTGTTCGTCATCTTTCAAAGTTAGTGCGTCATCTGACGACCCGCGGCACGCCCGAAGCAACCGGGGCATTGAATCTACTGTTGGAACTTGCGGACAGTTATATTACCTATCGAACCCGTTACAAATCAGAAGCCAATCTTGCGGCGGTGTTGGATCTTTTGCTTGCGGATGAAACGAATCCGCGATCAGTCATTTTTCAATTGGTGACATTTGAGACACATTTAGAGATTTTACCCCATGATCGATCTCAGGCGACGTTGACTCCAGCGCAACAGACGACAACCCGTTTATGTACCGACCTTCGACTAGCCGATATGGTTCGGCTGTCTGACCTGAATCCAAAAAGCGGAATTCGGTCACATCTTGAACGACTGATTCGTCAACTTGAACAGGGAGTGAAAAAATTATCCGATGAAGTGATGCACATGTATTTTAGCCATTCAATGCCAAAACGTGTATAGACGACTCTCATGGATGAGGGGGGTAATCCGTCATGTATCAGGTGAGCCATAGAACCACATTTACCTACACGCAACCTGTGGCCATTTCTCATCACATTCTGCGCTTACTTCCGCGTATCCACCCACGGCAGCATACGGTTCGTTCTACGATTCTTGTCGAGCCTGCACCGTCAGGTCGTTCTGACGGTTTTGATTTTTTTGGCAACCCCATGATGTATCTGACGATTCAAGAACCTCACGCGAAGCTCGTCGTGTCTGCCAGTTCACAGATTAATGTTCTTTCGGGAGAATCGATACTCTTAGATAGCAGTCGGCCGTGGGATCAGGTAGTGAGCGATCTTCAGCTACTGCAAGATCCGGCGGTACAGGAAGCTCAACAATTTGTCTATAACTCTCCTTACGTGGTGAGTAATGATGCGACGTATGATTATGTGCTCGAGTGTTTTCCGCCTGGGAGACCGTTGCTCGCAGCCGTGATGGAGTTAACGAGTCGAATTTTTCAAGAGTTTCGGTATGAAGGCGGTGTGACCGATGTTTCAACCCCCGTTGATGAAGTTCTCGAAAAGAAGCAGGGCGTCTGTCAAGACTTCGCACATTTAGAAATTGCCTTGCTCCGGAGCCTTGGCTTGCCGGCACGGTACATTAGTGGCTACCTGTTAACCCATCCCCCTGAAGGGAAAGAGAAATTAGCGGGAGCTGATGCTTCGCATGCCTGGATTTCAGCTTGGTGTCCAGATTTTGGATGGATTGATTTTGACCCAACGAACAATATGATTCCGGGTAATGAACACATTACCCTTGCATGGGGACGCGACTATGGAGATGTCAGCCCTATTAATGGCTTCATGGTTGGTGGGGGAGAGCATACAGTGTCCGTCGCGGTTGATGTCAGTCCCGTCGAGTAGGTATGTACGTTCTTCACGCCTCTTGTCTCTCCCACTGTGCTCACGCTCAGCGGTGAATGTCAAAGATGGCCGCGGGTTCTTTGTTGGGATCCAAGCGAATGATATATTCGCTGCCCACCACTTCATGTCGATAGTCCTGAATCAGTTCGTGCATGGTATATGTCTCGTGTTCACCAATGCCCATATCTTCGAGAGGAATCGTCAGTTTGGCTTCCTGAACCGTATACGGATCCATATTCACCGCAATCAGGAGCATGTCTGATTTATCGTCAGTCATTTTTCCAAAAAACAGAATGTACTCGTTGTCTGCGAGGTAGAATTGTATGTTTCTGAAGAGCTGTAACGCCGGATGTTCTTGTCTGATGCGATTGATTCGGGTAATATAGTTTCGAATATTGCCCGGACGGTCCCAATCCCAGTGCCGAATTTCATATTTTTCAGAATCCTGATATTCCTCGGTTCCTGGAATCGCTCGATTTTCACATAGCTCGTACCCATTATAGATGCCATACGTTGGTGAAAGGGTGGCTGCAAGCACGAAACGAAATTTAAATGCTGGCTGTCCTGCTTGTTGTAAAATTTCCGGAAGAATGTCTGGCGTATTGGCAAAAAAGTTTGGACGAAAATACTCAATCATCGAAGTTTGCGTTAACTCCGTGACATATTCAGTCATTTCTTGTTTGGTATTACGCCATGTGAAATACGTATACGATTGCGTATAGCCAGCCTTGGCGAGGACGCGCATCATTTTGGGTCGCGTGAAGGCCTCCGCCAAGAATATCACATCAGGATGTGGTAACTGAATTTCTCGAATGAGCCATTCCCAAAAGATGACCGGTTTGGTGTGAGGATTGTCGACGCGAAAAATCTTGACTCCATGGTTAATCCAAAAGAGCAGGACGCGTTTCATTTCCTGCCATATTTTCTGCCACGCGTCAGAGTAAAAATCCAGCGCATAAATGTCTTCATATTTTTTGGGTGGATTTTCTGCGTATTTGATTGAACCGTCCGGCCGTTGTTTGAACCATTCGGGATGTTCTGCGACATACGGATGATCCGGCGTGGCGTTAATCGCAAAGTCTAACGCAATTTCCATGTCGTGTTTATGCACCGCTGTTTGAAAGCGCACGAAATCTTCTATGGTTCCTAATGCAGGTTCCACGGCATCATGTCCGCCATGGACGCTCCCGATAGCCCAAGGGCTTCCAGGGTCGTTGGGTTCGGCTTTCAGACTATTATTACGGCCTTTTCGATTCGTATCGCCAATTGGATGAATCGGCGTGAGGTACAGCACATCAAATCCCATTTCGCGAATAAGCGGAAGCCGCCTTTCACAGTCGAGAAAGGTTCCGCCTTTTCCTTCTTCCGTGCCTTCAGATCTGGGGAAAATCTCATACCACGCTCCAACGCTCGCACGTCGTCGGTCTACCACCACTTCTAAATTTCGTGCGTAGGTGGTCCAAGCAAAACGAACTTCATGTTCCGCAACCAGAGTCGCTAACTCTGAATCCAACGCGATCGTAATTTGACTTTCTTGATCGGAGGCGGAGGAGAATTGTTGGAGCCAAAGTTTGAGCTTGGCTTTCCCCTCGCCTTTTGCGCGGGTCATCGTATGGGTGATCTGATCTTTTCCTTCCAAGAGTTCACTTGAAAGATCCGAGATCGCTCCATGTTTTTTCCGGAGTTCACGTCGCCATGATTCAAAACTTTGCACATAGGCGCCAACAGTGTACAGATAACGAGTGTTTTCAGAAAGGATAAATGAACCAGCCCATCGATCATTATCGACATGTTGCATGGGTGTTTCCTGCCACTCTTTTTGTCCAATAACTTTGTAGCGGAGGATCGCGCCTAGCGTGTCATGCCCTTCTTTGAAAATATCGGCCGTGACCTCAAGGGTGTCTCCAACGATGCGCTTGACCGGATAGCGCCCTCCATCAAGTTCAGGCTCGACGTATTCAATGATGAGAGGTTGTAGCGATTTAGGGAGCTTGTTCATAATGCACTCCTTCAGGAAACGATAAAGATTTTCCAATGTGGATGATCTGCACGATGCCAACCACTGATTCTTTTTGTGAGATTTACGTGAGAGTAGGCATGAAATCCTGCTCAGTCGACCTCAAGTATTTGTTGTATGCCGTCTAATGGGATTCCCACCCAATCAGGACGATTATTCAATTCATACCCCAATTCATAGATCGCTTTTTGAATAATATAGGCATCCAATAAGACAAACAGGTCATCGGTATTTTGGGGAAGAAAATGCGCGTCCTTGGTCACAGAGAGGTAGGCGTTTAAGAATGTGGCGCTGACCCAGCATTGCCAGTATCTTGCCCAAGGTTCTAAGGCGGCAAAGTCTTCGGGTCGGACGCCCGCGACTTGGCCGACCAGACTGGAATAGGCCGCATAGTGAAACGAGCGCAACATGCCGGCCACATCCCGAAGTGGTGACTCCTTGAGTCGTCGCACGCTCAAGGCGCGAGCGGGTTCGCCTTCAAAGTCAATAATGATAAAGTCTTTCCCGGTATAGAGGACTTGCCCGAGATGGTAATCTCCATGACAACGAATGCGCATGGCTTTGATTTTTCGGTCACGAATTGGCTGAAAACGTTTTCGTAAAGTCGTTTCCATACTCAGGAATTTTTTGGCGGACGCCTGGAGAGGTTCTGGTAGAGTTTTGAGTCGCTGACGTAAGAGTGGCAGGTTTTGATTCGCCAATCCCACCATGCTTTGATACAAACTTCGTCGATAGAAATCAGTGAACGGTTCCGGCGTAAAATTTTGATCATCCGCTTCAGCACCTAAGGCCAGGTGCAGTTCTCCAGTACGAATCCCTAACAGTCTGACTTCTTCGAGGTAGGGACCGATGAATTCTTTGGCCAACTGCGGGACAGGTTCATGCAGTAAGGCTGAAAGATGAACTTGCGGGATCATCGAAGATGTCATCTCTGTGGGGTGAGTCGACGCGGTTTCATAGTATCGACTCAACTCATCCAGGGTGTATCGCCATGCATCGCCTTCGTTCATCATATATTGTTGAAGAATACCAATCGTCAGGGTCTCACCATTATCTCGTTGGTATTCCAACTGACCGGCAACCGGTGCGATATGGGGAAAGCCTTTTACTGATAAATATCGCCCGATTTCCCAGTCCGGGTTGACTCCGACGTCAAGACGTCGGAATAATTTCAAGATAAATTCACTCCCGTAGGCGATTGAACTATTACTCTGTTCTCCCCGGAGCAGTGAGGGAATCAGGTGTGGCCGTTGTGCTGTGAGTTGGCGTCGAAATGTTCGAACCGATCCCGCTATGAAATCTCCCAATGGTCCATTATACCGTCGCCCACGCGTCATACTGTCAAGCAAGTGTGACAAAAACGCTGAGGTATAGATGGCATCGCATAACATGCCGTGCCGTTCTTCTTGCCCTTTCTGTCTGATGGTAAGGTCAGCCAGGAGAGCCGGAGTATCCGTCAGATGTTTGGCTTCTTCGTGGGTAATGAATCGAAGCGGGAAGCAATAGGTTTCTGATTCACCTTCTGTATATTCCACTCGAATCAAACAGAGAATCACCAGTGGATCTTCATTGGGAATGGAGACCGTTTCAAGAATATTGACTCCTTGAATGATTCGCGCTTTTCCTCCAAACCAACGGCATCGTCGCAAATACTCTGGAAGAATGGCTTCCAGGCGAATCTTGTCTCGACTCGTGGGCAAATGATCCCAATCACGTGTGGTGGTCAGTTCCGGGATTTCTCTGGACTCATCAGGGAGATTTCGCGTTGCGTCAGATCCCAACATTTGGAGTTGAAACCAATAAAAGGTGTGGCCACTTAATGTCAGGAAATACGGTAAATCCCCAATTGGAGGGAATTGTGTCTGTCCAAATATCGAAGTTGGGACCATCCCTTTGTATTTTGAAAGGTCAAGTTCGACGCACTGGGCATAGCGGGAAAGATTTGCCGCGATTAAGACACGTTCCTCACCAAATTGCCGGAGGTAGACTAAGACTTTTCGATTGGCCGGATGAAAGAATTGAATATCTCCTCGTCCGAAGACTTTGAACTGCTTGCGAATAGACAGCATTCGTTTCATCCACCACAAGAGGGATTGGGCATTATTTTGTTGTAACTCGACGTTGATCGCCTCATAGTGGTATTCCGGATCAATGATGATGGGAAGATAGAGCTTTTGTGGATTGGCTCTCGAAAATCCGGCATTGCGATCAGCATTCCATTGCATTGGCGTTCGAACGCCATTCCGATCTCCGAGGTAATAGTTATCGCCCATCCCGATTTCTTCGCCGTAATAAATGACTGGTGTCCCTGGCATGGAAAATAGAAGGCTGTACATGAGTTCGATTTTTTTTCGATCATTACCGAGGAGGGGAGACAATCGACGGCGAATGCCGAGGTTGATGCGAGCTTTGTTGTCGTGGGCAAACATTCGATACATGTAGTCCCGTTCTTCATCCGTCACCATTTCTAATGTCAATTCATCATGATTGCGGAGAAATAGTGCCCATTGACAATTTTCAGGAATGTCTGGCGTTTGTTCCAGAATATCAATGATAGGAAATCGATCCTCCATCTGCATCGCCATAAAGAGCCGAGGCATGAGCGGGAAATGGAAATTCATGTGACATTCGTCACCCTCACCAAAATAGGCTGCGGCATCTTCCGGCCATTGGTTGGCTTCAGCCAGTAGCATACGGTCGTCAAATTTTTTTTCAACATGCTTACGAAGTTGTTTGAGATAGACATGGGTCTCAGGAAGGTTTTCGCAATTTGTTCCTTCACGCTCGTAAAGGTATGGCACCGCATCCAGCCTAAGTCCGTCAACGCCCATGTCAAGCCAGAAATCCAGGACTTCGGAGATTGCGCGTTGAACATCAGGACTGTCATAGTTGAGGTCTGGCTGGTGAGAGAAAAACCGATGCCAGTAGTACGCATTGGTAACGGGATCCCATGTCCAGTTGGAATATTCGGTATCTTTAAAAATGATACGAGTGTCTTTGTATTCTTCCCCTGTCTCGCTCCAGACATAAAAGTTCCGCCATTTGCTGCCTGGTGCTGATCGACGCGCGCGTTGAAACCATGGGTGCTGATCTGACGTGTGATTGACGACCAGTTCTGTAATGACTCGAAGTCCTCGACGATGAGCCTCACGCACGAACGCACGAAAGTCCCGTCGAGTTCCGTAGGAGGGGTGGATGTTCGTAAAGTCCGCAATGTCGTATCCGTCATCGCGTAATGGGGATGGACAAAACGGCAAGAGCCAAATGGTGGTGACGCCCAAATCTTGCAAGTAGTCTAACTTCTCTGTCAATCCACGGAAATCTCCTACACCGTCGGTGTTACTATCATGAAATGCACGAACGTGTAATTCATAGATAATGGCATCCTTATACCAAAGAGGATCGTGTTCTAATGTTTCGACGTTCTTACGCTTGTCAGCCATCGTACCTCCCAGAAATGTCAAATTGAGAACATGTATTCTCGGCTTGCATGATTATCATGTGTTCATTCGTTCCATTATATCCACATGGTTGGGACGCCAGCTTCAGAACGCGAACAGGGTTACTCCTATTGTGCCAATATAATTGGACTAGCACAAATATACCATTTATGTTGGGTCTTTGGCTGGAAAAGACAACGGAAATGTCCTGAGGTGAAGGTCACGCTGTGGAAATGGAATTTCAACACTCCGGTCCCGAAACTTTTCGACAATCGCACCATTGACATCTGAAATGACTTGCATACGGTTTTTGGGCGAATTCAGCCACACGAGCAACCTCATATTCCAAGAACTATCTCCAAAACTCATGAGCCAGGTTTTTGGTTTCGGATCTGGTAAGACTTCCGGATGTTCGGACCCTGCTTCCAAGAGGGCTTGGATAACCGTTTGTAAGTCTGACTGATAGGAAACCCCAACATCGATTTCGACCCGCGTTCGTGGATCACTATGAGACCAATTGGTGACAGTCCCGGAGATGAACTCGGCATTGGGAACAATAATCGACATGTTGTTCAATGAGCGAATCGTGGTTGATCTGATGTTAATTCCCAGGACATCGCCTTCAATACCGCCGACCGTAACGCGGTCGCCAACAATAATGGGTCGTTCAAATAACAGCATCAGTCCCGCAATAAAGTTTGACGTGAGATTTTGAAGTCCAAAACCAATCCCGACGGATAAAAACCCAAAAATCACGGCAATACTACTGAGATCAATGCCAATAAATTGAAAGGCAATCAAGCCTCCCACAAGCCAGAGAAGGTATTGAACCATTCGAATGAGGGTATAATGAGTGCCGGCACTCAGCTGAAGGCGAGACAAGACTCGTCGTTCAAGAAAGATTCGCGCCATTTTGCTTGCGATGATCGCAAGGCTAAGCGTTGCACAAAAAATGAGAAGAGATGACACGGTGATGGGGGTTTGATTCACGGTAATTATTGAATAGTTCATGAACGCAAGAACAGTGGTCCATGTGGCAACTGACATACCGTACTCCTTTCATCATGAAGAATCCGTCACATTTCAATTGTTTTGAGATCATACAATGGGGAGCCGTTCCAACAAAGCACGTCAGGTGTCTTTTCCGCTGGGCACTTCTCTGGTATTGGTTTACAATGGGAGCAACTATACTGTCTTGGATTATTTGAGGAACAAGGGGAGCCTTATGACAACGGAACAAGGACTTGTATTTGCTTGCCGGTTGACCGGAGACGGAGGCGCTCAGTCGTTGACGTGGAATGAAATCAAAACGTGGACTTCCGCACAGGGCGCACTGTGGGTTCATCTTGATCGGACGGGAGCAGATAGTCGACATTGGCTTCAGCAAGAGAGTGGGCTGAGTCCTCTCATTGCTGAAGCGCTTCTTGAAGAAGAGACACGACCTCGAAGTATGGTCTTTGATGACAGTTTATTCATTACGCTTCGAGGGGTGAATTTGAATCCTGGAGCAGACCCGGAAGATATGATTTCGATTCGTCTCTATATTCAACCTGATCGTGTCATCACCGTTCGACACCGTCCGTTAATGACGATTCAAGATATTCAAGCAAGCCTCGCGGCGCAGAAGGGGCCAAAGACGCCGGGTGATTTGCTAACCGTTTTATCGGATCGATTAATGGAGCGCATGGCGCCTGTGGTGAGCCAGTTGGACGAAGAAATTGATGATCTGGAAGAACAGATCATTGGGCAAGCGAGCTACCAGCTTCGCAGCCGGCTTGGCGCTCTCCGACGGCAGATCATTTCACTTCGCCGGTATATTTCCCCCCAGCGGGAAGTCGTGGCACATCTTCATCTTGCTCAACTTTCATGGTTGACCTCTACCCATCGTGCGAGAATCCGAGAAGTGGCTGATCACCTCATTCGCTACGTCGAAGATCTCGATGCCGCTCGCGACCGTATGGGCGTCATGCAAGAAGAGTTGACAGGTAAATTGTCTGAACAAATGAATAAAACGATGTATATCCTCACCGTATTAGCGGGAATTTTTCTTCCCATTACGTTTGTGACTGGATTATTGGGAATCAATGTTGGCGGTATCCCCGGATCTGAAAATCCCGGAGCATTTGTTTTTGTCTGTGTGTCCTTAACCTTTTCGGGTTTGCTTCTCGTCGGTGTCTTTCGTTGGTTGAAATGGTTATGATGCCGGTTTGTATTCATACCACAAGACCTTTCTAAGCCATCGAAGGACTTAGAAAGGTCTTGTGCCTATCGCGATTGATCTTATTTTTTCGGATACTTCGTCGGTCTTTGTTTCTGGCCAAATTTCGTGCTAACGAATTTGTTTCAGTAACGATACATGCCCATGAGAAGCCTGGAAAAATGGTGCGTTATACGAGTCGGTGAAAGGTAGGAGGCAGAGTCGCGATAGGAGCTCTAAAGAGTTCTTATCATGTGCGACCTGCCTCCTCTTAGATGGCTGTGGACTCTTTTAGTAACTGGTCAGCCCTTCAAGGGCGCAGCTTAAATGGAGGCTCAAGAACTTCTCTATCAATTTCAAATTGCACCCTATAGGATTTCGGTTCTATGCTTTGCACATGAATAGAACTCCCAACGCCGATCCCTCCCTCGTTCCGTGGTTCGCCACCGAGTGACCCAATCTCAGACGAATACGAATACACGGCTTCGACAACCAGATCATCAACAGGTCGGGTGATGTACA
The DNA here is from genome assembly GCF_965152625.1 of Candidatus Nitrospira salsa. Classification (NCBI taxonomy): domain Bacteria; kingdom Pseudomonadati; phylum Nitrospirota; class Nitrospiria; order Nitrospirales; family Nitrospiraceae; genus Nitrospira; species Candidatus Nitrospira salsa. The sequence continues at coordinate 4,634 of NZ_CBCUCO010000005.1, read as the reverse complement.
GAAATCCTTCGATCACTTCTTTGTCTGCAACTTGCGGAAGCGGGCCATTGAGCGCCTGTGCAATATCCTCACAATCTATTTTCACTGAACTGAATCCTGAGAGTTGTCTTGATTCCACATTGATGCCTCGTAATGGACGGTTTGCTGATGTCTCTGGCGCAGAGGCTAAGACTGTCACCGTGGTGTTTCCTGGGGACATGACATTCAGAGCAGTGGCATAGCTTCCAGGTTCAAAGTCGCGATAGTCATAGACGGCGGGTCCTAAAAGCACTCTTGACTGAGGTGGGGTGAACCCGGGTTTAAATCCACACACAAATTTTGCTGCATAGACGACTCGATTGAGTGGGATTTGAGGCTGTGGAGAAATGGTCTGAGCCTGGGCAATAGGTGTGAGGATATTGACGCCTCCTAGGGTCATCATCAGCATGGCCATGGTGATGATTGATCCTGTCCAGGTGTGTTGACGGCGGCATACGAATCGGTTCTGTTTCATGATGGATCCTCCTTGAATGTTGAAGTGAATGAAAATCGTAAGTGCTGAATGAAAATTTTTTGAGATGCCGGAACGATAGTCGTTTCCTTTCTATTTGATGAATTTGAAATTGTTTTCTGCATTCTTCATGTCTGCAAAGGAAGATGATGGTCTGTTGCTTATGAATACGAGATGAGTTGGCGATTGGATTTATGAGGCAAAGTTTTTAACGATGAAAAATAGTGAAGGGTGGAAAAATGAAGAAGTGCTTGCTCGACATTGCTGTCATGAATAGTTGGATGTGTGCGGGGAAAGAGCTAGGAATGGGAGGCGTTCTGTAATGGTGAGGAGAACAGAGGACGGGAGGTAAGTCTTGAAGGTGGATGATGTGTGGGGATAAAACGCGGCATCAGTGTGACATATGTTCACTAAGCATCGTCTGGTGAAGAGATCGATGGGTTTTCATGTTCGCGTATGCAACGGTTACCGTCCGTACGAGTTTCATCGTTGAAAAGGGCTTGGTGAGCGTGGCGATGGCTCCGGCTTCTCGGGCTCGTTGTTGAACGGCTTGGGTTAATTCTCCTGTTATGAGAATGAAGGGGAAGGTCTCTGTTGAGTCATGTCTTTTTAGTAGAGTTTCAATGAGTTGAAGCCCATCCATACCCGGCATGTTCAGATCTGTGATGATGAGATCAATGGGATATTGTTCCATTTCTTTTAATGCTTGAAAACTATTTTCAGCCTGTAGGCAAGAATAGCCTGCACTCTCTAGCGCATCGCTGAGGATCAGTCTGATATCAGCATCATCATCTACGATGAGGATATGTTTTATGTGTAACGGTTCCACTGGTTTTCTATATTCTGTCTCTTGAAGTTATTTTGTTCAGTGCTATCAAACGGAGCATAGAATGTGCCAGGTAATCACACGTGTTCGGGAGGTGAATCTTTCCTGAAATTTCTCCGTATGGACCTATCCTGGGTTCCAGGGTGAAAGAGCTTATGACGCGAATTGAGCGAAAATTCACAGGCTATAGTGTGTGAGAGTGCACATCTTCTGGAAGTGACATCCCTCTCAGGATGAACTTCATGGGTATCTGAATATGGAAGATAAAGGAATTGTTACTTAATGAGTGAGGCAATTGTTCTCTATCAGATAAGGAGAAAATAAAGTTTGGCCCTCATTTGAGTCATAGTATTGAATTCCAATAAAGGCTAGCCGTGAAAATTCATCGTTGTCTCCTGTACTGTTTTTTGCTGGAGAGGCAAGAGGGAATAATGGCAAGGATCTAGAAAAGTGGTCAAAAAATAAGAAAAAAGATTATTAAATCGTTAAAAACGAGAGCGTTTAAATAATTAAGCTAATGTAGGCATTGATTTTTTCGTATAATTCATGGATGTGCCGTGAAATTTGAATGGCAGGGAATGTGATGGATTTATTGTAAAGTTCTCCAGTTCATGAGTGTGATTCATTGCAATGAACTTAAAATGTATGAATAATCAATGATTTAGGAGTTCTATATTTACTTGATCATGTTAGGAATTCATTATTGTACAAAAACAGTGAAATAATATTATAATTTTTCAAGGGTTGGCCTCGGTATTGCTATTAAAATTAGGTTATCTTGTTCGTGACTGATTCTCGTGAAGGTCACTTGATTTTTTATATGTATTGCTTGATCAATTAAAGCCTAATTTTCATTCCTCTTCTTCATTTCTCACCTGAGTGATGTTGAAACAGCTATAGCGCAAGCCTTGCTTCAAACAAGAAGTGAGCATTAGTCATCATCTTTTACCATTTGATTTAGGCGGGACATATGCCAATGAACAACCACATGTCTGAAATGCACGATCCGGACGTATCTTCGATCCGCATTGATCAGAGTTTTTACCGAAAGTTACTCGTCGTCTCAAATATTCTTAATTCACAGCGGGATACCGAAAGTTTTTGGCGAGCCATTACGACCAATATCAAAGATATTATCGCGTGGGAGCGAGCGGGGATTACCTTATATGATGCTGAGCTCGATTCGTTTCGATTTTATGCTGTGGAAACGAGTATGCCAATTGTCAAATTGAAGTGCGACACAATTATTCCTAGAAAGGGCAGCGCGATTGGCTGGGTCTATGAACATCGAACTATTCATGTCCGGCCTCACTTACAGTCCGAACGAGTTTTTTTAGAAGACGACTTGTATTTTCAAGAAGGTCTGGGGCGGATGATCAATATACCATTGCTTGTCCGTGATCAGTGTTTAGGGTCATTGAATATTGGGAGCGTGCAGTCTGGAGATCCGGATGCTGAGACTGTGGAGTTTCTTACGCAGGTGGCTACGCAAATTGCATTTTCCATTGATCATGTCAAGTCATATGAAGAAATCAGTCAACTCCGTGAGCAGCTAGCGAGAGAAAATGCTTATTTGCTTGAAGAGATTAAGGGCCGACATGACCTCGGCTCCATGATTGGAAAGAGCGAGAAATTCAAAAAGACGCTAGAGCTTGCCCGGGCTGTCGCACCAACTGCAACCAGTGTCTTGATTATGGGAGAGACAGGGACAGGCAAAGAGATGCTGGCCCGATACGTACACGAACATAGTCCACGTCGAGAGAAGCCGTTTGTCCGTGTCAATTGTGCGTCCATCCCATCTGGTCTCGTAGAAAGCGAATTATTTGGTCATGAGAGAGGAGCATTCACGGGAGCGGAACAGTCTCGTCAAGGGAAGTTTGAATTAGCTCATGGTGGTACCTTATTTTTGGATGAGATTGGGGAAATGCCCATTGAAGCGCAAGCGAAATTGTTGCTGGTCTTGCAGGATGGCATGGTGGATCGAGTGGGAAGTGCCAAGCCTCTTGCGGTGGATGTGCGAATGATTGCCGCCACGAACAATGACTTAACGCAAGCCATTGCCGATGGCCGATTTCGATCAGATCTCTATTACCGTCTGCATGTGTTCCCCATCACAACCCCCCCGCTCCGTGAACGTCCCCAAGATATTCCCGTGTTAGCTGAATACTTTATGAATCAGTATTGTCAGCAATTTAAGCGTAAATGTCAGAGTATTGAAGCCGATACCCTGGAACGATTAATTCAGTACACATGGCCGGGAAATATTCGAGAGCTGAAGAACGTGCTTGAACGCGCGATGATTCTTTCGAATTCATCCGAATTAATCATAGATGACACATTAGTAAATGCCCCTCGACCTGAATCTGGAGAGCCATTGCCGAGAAACCTCAAAGATCTGGAGCGGGTGAGAATTCTTGAGGCCTTGGAACGAAGCGAGTGGCGCATTGAAGGTCCGTTAGGAGCGGCGAAGCAATTAGGGTTGAATCCAGGCACGCTCCGAAGCCGCCTTAAGAAGCTTGGTATACACCGTCCACGATATTCATCTGCATAGTGATTTGCATGTGCTGGCAGTGGAGGATTGAAGATTGTGGTCCGTCTTAAGCGATAAGATCCTGTGTCAGTCCCCTGTTCTGGTTAAGTGTTCACCATCATGCTCACCTTTTTCCCTCCTTCTTATTGTCGTATCTTCATCTCTTGATTAGCTGATTCTTTCTCTCTGTCAAAATATTCTCAGTGCAATTGTGAGGTCGGAGTCTTACGATTCTCCTCTGAAGATTTCACACGATTCTCATTCTCTGAAGTTTTTGATTCCGCCGAAACCTTAAGTTTTTTTAGGGGTAATTTCCCTCGCATTTCGCACCCCGTAATCCATAGATCGTTCCATGAATATTCTCGGCCTTGATTTGTCTTGTGCTGAATTTTCAAGGTTAAGAACTCCACGGATTACCATTCAATCTTTACAAATATGTGAAAAGACACTGTATTTCAATGGCTTTGGATTTTTTGTCTTGATGATATGTATCAGGCACATAGGTTGCTATTTATGAATATGGATTGGTTGCAATTGAGGAATACATATGGCCATCGATCGCGTTATTTATAAATTTTTTTTTGTCTGATTGTTCTGCCTAAAAAAGAAAGGAGGGCGTGTAGCCTGCATTGTATCCAACACATTTTATTCTCACTTAATCATGGTATTCGTGAAAGGAGAATCGCATGAAATTTTTGTCTCGGCGGCAATTTTTGAAAGTGTCCGCTGGAACCGTGGCGGCTGTAGCGTTGGCGGATAAGGCGCTGGCGTTGACAGCTTTGCAACCA
>NZ_CBCUCO010000004.1:145000-1384931 GCF_965152625.1 Candidatus Nitrospira salsa | reverse complement strand
CAGCTCGCTGATCATTTGCATCGGCATGTAGCCTTCCACCAGTTTTAGCCAGGTCATTCCTCTTTACTCCTTACATTTAATTTTGAGGGAATCCACCATAATCACCTTATCCACTACTCAACTGGAGGTGGATCTTGTCCCTCTTTAAGTTGGGAAAGATAATTAACAACTTTATTGACAGCCCCAGCACTTAATTTTTTGCCAAAATCTTTTGGCATTTGACCGTCGGGGTAGTCTGTTACGACATAGGCACTAGGATTAAGAATAGATTCCGTAATATATTCTTTTGTGGATGTGGCATTGCCTTTATAGCCAGCGTCCTTAATTCGGTTAGGAGCATTTGTCCCTTCCATCAGCACTGGCCCCACTTTCCCAGTCGCACCTTCAATGCCAGGAATTATATGACAAGCTACACATCCACCTTTCATGAAGATCTCATTAACTGGTTCTTCACCAGTCGCCAAGACTCCTCCTGCTGCTGCACCTGCATCCTCCTCATCATCCGTGGCGGTAATACGATCGCCTTCTGGAATAAATTTTTCGTAGGAAGCAATAATTTCATCATAAGCAGGAGCTTCGAGCCCTTCCCTGATGTACATCCAGGTATCAACTGCTGCTAACTCACCCATAGCAAGAGAAATCGGAGCCTTATGAATGATCGGCATTGGACTTTCTGTATCATTGGAACCTTTTACCCCAAAACCTGGAACCACATAACAATTCGGGCATGCATGAGATTCTGCGATATACTCTTGAGCATTGGTGGCAGTACCAGATCCCTCAAACGATTCCTTTTGTACACTGGGACGAGAGGCCGGATCATTCATGTGATAATTTGGCTCTTCAAGCCGTGTTTTTGCCCTAGCAGGAATATCGAATAAATTTGGGGCTCTTTCACTTAAGAAACCTTTTTGAAAGCCGTGGCAAAGAGGACATTGCCCCTTCCCAATGGCTCCTTGCACTTTACTTTGACCTAATCCGCCGAAGATGATTTTCTCTCCTTCGTCACCAAGTTGCTGCGAAGACATACTTTGGAAATCAAGCTTTACAACCGGTGGAGGAAACCCACCCTCGACCTGAGGAAGCCAATTCCCATAACCTGACAACGCTGCGGCAACAAAAAACATGAATCCGCCAATTTTCATTAATGCGCCAATATTTGCAAAGTACAAACTCATCACGAAGGTGACAGCCGTGATTAACACCAGCGACATCGGCAACACACCAGGATCATCGTTGAAATTGCTTGTATAGTTAGCAATGGCCATGAAAGCCAAAAGCGCACAGAAAATGCCGACAATAGTCTTAAATGTGGCATTCTTCTTCTGCACAGGATCTGAAATTGTTGCTTGAAAGTAAATGATCAAGCATACAAGGAATGCCAAGACTGGCCATCCGAGAGAAAATCCAGCACCAATAAGTTCTAACACCTTAGTTACCCTCCATCAGGAAACCGCCCAGGCTTAAATCCTGGGCGGCGAAATGGATTCATTGAAATTAATTTCTTAGCTTCCTGCTGCTGGTTGCGTGGCAGGGGTCCCAGGTACCGGCTCTTTTACTGGAACTGGAGTAGCCTTCATGCCGAGTGCCCCCAACCAAAAGACAAACATGATTGTGATCCAGAAGAACAACACATTAAATGAGATCACGTTTGCAGCAAAACCAATCGTATGCGTGTAAGCCCAAGGAGAATTGTCACGCATGACCTCATTGACATGCCAGAACAACCTCACAGATGAACGAATGTAACCCATGAGACCCATCATCCATGTAAATGCGGTTGCCAACATGATTAACGCATATTGTGATCTTGGTTGAATCGTTCCCCACTTAATAGGGCCTAATTCTTTAGCCCCTTTCAACATTGCCAGATTCAGTGGCGTCATAAAGAAGAGGCATGACAGAGTACCGGCGACCTGAGGTACCGATAGGCCGATTCGAACATTTGCTGGGATAAAATATCCATAGCATGCGAGCCAGACATTATTAATCTGACCAATCAGGAAGAAACATCCCATAAAGATATTCCCAAACTTCGACCAACTCACCGTAGGAATTTTATTCCCGCGTTGATACCAGATAAAACTGAGAATTGTGGTCATGATAATGGCATTAATGCCACCATTTTTCGCAGACATCACACCATAGTTCCCTAGCACTGGATGCTGCTGACCACCCATAGCCTTCAGCTCAGCAGGCGTCATCACAATCGTGTGGGGCGTAATAAATACCAGCAACCCGACGACGAGAATAAACACAAGATACTTAATGTACCGCTGAAATCGCTCACCTCCAGTCATCCGCCCTAATGCTTGCCAGAGGTAATAATTAGTTGTCAGGAAGAGAATTCCAATCATCGTGGCTTGAATAATAAACAACCAAGCCAAAAGACCTCCCATGAGCGTAATACCCATCTGTTGGCGATACGCATACACCTCTCGCATAAGCCAATATCCGGCAAACGGAAGAGGAATAAGGAATGCGACACCAAGGCTCATCGCGATATAACCCATCCAATCATAATGGGCTCGGTCTTCATCCGTCTTGGCCGAAAGGAATCTATAAGCAGCATAGGCAGCGACAACTCCACCGCCGAAAGCCATGTTTCCGAGAATACGGTGAACGTTAAGAGGATTCCATAAGGCAGTATGAACAACATGCCAAATGTTTCCAAGATAGCGACCCTGCTCATCAACGCCGGCAGGAGACATCATGAACGCAATCCATGAATTCGCCAAGAACATAAGAACGGTTCCAATGACGTTGAGAACCACACTCATGCTGAGATGAATCCACTTCATGACTCCTTCCTTCATTTGATTCCAGCCATAGTAGTAGATGTACAACGTTGCGCTTTCAGCGACAAACAGCAGCGCATAGATGTGCATGACTGGACGGAAAATGCTAGAAAGGTACCCAAAGAAAGCCGGGTAAAGCGTCAGGAAGGTGAAAATGAGAATCCCACCTAAAATGGCAGTCAAGGAATAAGCGGTCAAGCTAATCTTAATAAAGTCATAGGCCAGCTTGTCATACTTTGCAGCCATGGCCTTATCCTTACTCACCATCCCAGCAAACTCAATGCACATACAAAAAATTGGAACGGCGAGCACAAAACTTCCGTAATACAGATGCTGCTGATTCGCAACCCAAAGCAAAACACGGCTTTCAAAATTGTATCGAGGATAAAACGATTCGTTGTCCTCTGTCACGGGAGCGGGCATCCCCACGGCCGGACCTTCGATTTTGTAGTAGACATCACGACCCGTCTCAATCTTTTCTGCTTCTTCACCTTCCTCACCCTCTCCAGCCTCTTTTTGTGCTGCGACTACGTCAGCAGGTGGCCCACCAGCTGCCCCACCGCCACCGCCGGCAGCCAATGCGGGAAGCGCCATGAAGATGGGAAGCAGCAAGAGCCCCACCATCGCAAATAAGGCCGTACCGGCCATCACCTTTTTACCATTACGGGTCATACGACCTGATAGGTGACCCATGACCAACCTCCTTTTAAAATTGAGCAAGTCCTTAATTCCATTTCATGTCTTTCATAAACGTTTAAGTTCATAAAGAAGCACAAGAGAACTTCGACACGACAGACTAAACTAGCAAACACTTACCTGAACATATAGAAGTAGTCGAGACCCTGCGCATCCATGAGAAACCAATCCAAAAACTGGAAATAGACAAAAGAAATTATCAGCGAAACCACCACATAAACTATTTGCATGTCACCCTCCCGTGAAAATCTTTTTAATACTAGAAAAGCTCCTCAACTCCTTGCGACCATTAGCAGGGGCATTGAATTCCTGCAAACCAGTAAAAGAACCAAAAGCTCACAGCGCATGTGACGTAAAAAATTGCTTTTCCGATTTTTGTTTCAACTGAATCACCTGTTGCCATTGTCCCACCTATCGCTAAATGATTTCACCTAGTTTATTCCACTTGACAGCTTCAAGAATGTCATGCTATTCAATTGCCTTTATTTCACTTTTAAAGGAAGATTCCATGCGTACCAATGCAAAAGTGTTCGATATTATAGTTTTGGCGGGGATGGTTGTCAACATTCTGCTCGCTGTCTTTCTGATTCTTTATTACTTCGATTTTCTTTGAAAATTAACTAGATTTTCTCGGTTGAATTTTTGGGATTTCCAGTAATCTCACTCGAACTCACACATCGAAATCCAATCGTTTCATCCCTAAAATCTGGCACCATAAACATCCGACTCGTGATGCGAAGATCGACCCCCCGATTGGTGTATCCTCCGCCGCGCAGCGTTTTATATGTTCGAGAAACTGTAGAGGAATCTGACTCAACAGACTTTGCATACAGTTGCTCTACGTACCAATTCTCTGTCCACTCCATTAAGTTTCCGGCACCATCAAACACCCCAAACACACTTTGATCTTGCGGAAACGATCCGACTGGTGCCGTAAATTCAAAACCATCTTGCGCTCCACCTAAATTGGCCAAATCTTTCCCGAGCTCGTCTCCCCATGGCCACGTTCTCCCATCAGTACCCCGCATCGCCTTTTCCCACTCTGTCTCGGTCGGCAACCGTTTTCCTTTCCATTCACAGTACGCTTTGGCATCAGCCCAAGACACATACGTGACCGGCTGATTCGGCCCTCTCAGATTGGTCATATTTTTTGCGTAACGAGATGGCGGCCCAGGCTTTCGATGTCCTGTACTTTCAACAAACTCGAGATACTGATGATTGGTAATCTCAAATTTATCAATCCAATATGTATCGACATGAACCCTATTTTCCGGTCGTTCATTAAACCCCCCGTTATTCGTTCCTCGAATAAATTCACCAGCGGGAATCTTGACCATGTGATCTTTGATAAGGGTGACGTCTTCTCTTTGAGGCTGAGACGCCTGCTCGGTATTACGAGATGCCAGGAGTGCATCATCGGGATCGGGGGGAGGAGGTTTTGTTCCTTTTAAAATTCCCAGCAATGGCAAACTTGTCAGGAACAAGACCGCAATGAGAAACACAAACTTAAATCGGCCATCCATGAGTTCTATGCCATCCTATAGCGAATCCAAATATGTTCCAGTGGTGTGCTGAGGCCATGAACGTACAACGTCCCACTCGTCTTGTCTGTTCAACCTTTTATTGAGAATTCCTCTGGATACTCGATATTGTGATCATAAATGTCCTCAGTGGATATGATCGTTCATAAGACCAAGCGTAACTGGTGGGCAATCTATCGTTGAAGCTTTATTCTTTTGATGCCACCAATTTTAGATATTCAAGTAGCCCAGCGTGATTACCCACTCCAAACATCAGAGGTTAACTGAAACGGCTATAGCCTGAAGCATCCTGCATCAGATCTTCAAAAAAATCCCACACCTCCAACCTGACTCAAACATCACAGCTGTTTTTTGGGCTGCTCTGGATCTTTGGCACACCGAAAACCCACTGTGGCATCAGACCTCCACATTTTTGCAGAAAATCGCTTGGTCAATCGTGCCCCCACTCGCGACTCTCGCCAAGACCCACCGCGAATGACCTTATAGACATCATCATTGTCCGGTCCAGCCGGATTCCGATACGAAGTTGTCTGGTAGTAGTCCGGAGCATAGTTATCCAAAACCCACTCTGCGACATTGCCCGTCATATCATAGACACCAAAAGGACTTCGGCCCACTTCATAGGAACCAACCGGCGCCAAATACTGATACCCATCTTCTTGGCCATCCACATTAGCATAGTTTTGATCAAACTTCGCTCCCCACGGATATTGACGCTTTCCTTCACCCCGAGCAGCTTTTTCCCATTCAGCCTCTGTCGGTAATCGCTTTCCAGCCCATCGACAATAGGCAACCGCATCATTCCACGTGACAGCCATAACCGGATAGTCAGGACTTTGAAGTTTTGACACTTCATCTTCGAATACAGGGACAATTGGCTTTTGGTACTTGGTCATTTTCAAAAAACGATCATACTCCTTTTGGGTGACTTCTTTTAAGTCAATATAATAGGTATGGAGATATATGGGATGCGCGGGACCCTCATCAGGATCATCCTTATGACTGCCCATGGTAAATGGTCCTTCAGGCACTTCGACCATTTCACGACCTTCCTCACCAACGACAATTTTATACATGGAAAAATCTTGTACTGGGGCAGCTTGCAACACCCTGGCTTTCGCGGGCCCCTTCGAAGCCACTGCTTCCAATTCCGATTTGCTTTTATATGTCTCATACAACAACAGAACGATCATCATGATAAATGACCCAAAGACAAAGATAATCGCACCAATAAGAACTTTATTATTTTCTGGCATTCAATAACCTCAATATGTGCCTGTCCTTTGGATATACAGGAAATCTATGACATTGCTTGTGCATGTTAGACTTCATGTTTTGTCGGCTCTTCTGTTGGGACCGACGATGACGATGCAAGCCGTCGCTTCCGTTCAGCCAGTGAATCAAGAATCATAGAAACCTGAACTCCCAAAAATCCTCCCATCGCAGCCCCAGAGGCTGAGCCAACAGTTACGGCATCAATTCCACCAAGCACCCAAGCCAGCAACCCTCCCAGGATTGATCCGATAAAAATGCTTAAGAAGAAACGACGCCCACCAAACATGCCAACTCCAGCGCCCAGCGTGATACCGATCAGAACAGCAACAGGCAAATACCCGCCTCCCATGAGCATGCCAATCAACGTCCCGACTGTTCCCATGACGAGAGTCCCAATCAAGACATCAATAATTTTTGACTGAGACATACTCACCATCGTCAAGCACTTTCAAGAAAAGCAGTATCCCGGTAGATTATTTTGGATGCACTGCAAGCGACCCAAAATCTACTTCCACTCCAGGACCACCGAGAAGAGAAATTCCCCAAGCTTTCGGAGCAGGTTCATGCTCGTGAATTCCCTTAAAATCTTCATAGACATTAATTCGTTCTTCGACCCATTCTCCAGTCTGTTCAGCTCCGCTCCGGATCACAACTTCAGTTGATCCGAACATGCCCCCTTCTTTCGTGGTCCCAACCGGTTGGCTAACGCTCCATACGTATTTCGTATTCACTGGAATAAACATCAAATCGACATCCAACGAAGGATACACGGCCGCAATAAACTCTGCCCCTTTTTCAACCGAACGAACTCGCCACCGCCAGGTTAAAATCGGATGAGTCTTCGGATCCCAGGACATATTTTTCGTATACACACGCTGGCTCGAATTTTGAGAATTCAAAAACGACATGCCATCTTCCTGACCAATCACATACGTTTCCTGTGCCGTCACCTTACTCCGTTGAGCATCCCACTCTTTAGGAAATCCGTTTTCATCTGGTTGATTGAAGTCTTCGATGAGTATCGACTCAGCATCCGATTGAGCCAACACGCGCTCCGTGGAATCTACAGATAGCACCAATGCTAGCAACATCACACACCACATACCCGAACAAGTCCAGGACGTTCGACTGCTTGCGTTAGGTTCAAACCATTTCCTCATACCGATGTTTCCTCTTGTGAAAGCGTTTGCACGAGCGGAGAGGAAGGAACACGACTCCCTATTCGCTCATCAGCCGTTTGATAATCACGCCGACTGAGCCAGAACATAAAAAAGACTGAAGCCCAGAACAGCAGCATATTGATTGTCACCATTTTGGCCGCAAAACCTATTTCCGGCATATACGCCCATGGAGACGAGTCCGCAAGTAAGTCATTGACATGCCAGCCAAGACGGCCAGCTGAGCGAATATATCCCATCAAACCCATGACCCAGGTAAAGGCCGCGGCTACGCCAAACAACGCCACCATCCCCCGCAAAGAAATCTTGCCCCAAGCAATGGGTCCGATAACTTTCGACCCCCTCAACATCAACTGATTGAGTCCAATACCTCCCAACACCACCATGGCAGTCGTGACACCTTGTGGCATAGACAAGCCAACACGCACGTTGGCAGGAATATAAAATCCATAAATGGCCAGCCATAGAATGTTTGCCATTCCCAGAACAAACAATGCTCCCAAGGCCACGTTTCCCTTCCAGGCCCATGAGACCGTAATCATCCGATTGGCACGTCGATACAATAAATAACTGAGCGCAGTCAGGCAGATCATCAAGTTGATGGCTCCATTTTTGGCAGACATCACTCCAAATTGACCGATGACTGGGTGTTGAGCCGCACCCATGGCCTTCATTTCGCTCGGAGTCATCGCAATCGTATGCGGGGTAAACCAGACAATAAAACAACCCAATAATGCAAAGATAATCCCCTTAAAATATGGATGAAACCGCTCGCCTCCCTTGATTCGTCCCAAGGATTGCCAAATATAATAGTTAATGCCCAAAAATAAGACGCCAACCGTCACCGCTTGAATCACGAACATCCAAGACAACAACCCGCCCATCATCGTACCACCCATTTGTGAGCTGAATTGGAAGACGGCTTTCATCAGCCAATACCCGGCAATCGGCATCGGCAGCAACGCACAGACGACCACCAGCATAAACACATACCCAACCCAGTCATAATACGCACGTTCGTTTTCCGATTTTGTCGTGAGAAAACGATAGGCTGCATACGCCACCACGACAGCACCACCGGACATAATGTCAGCTAAAAAACGATGCGTGTTGAGCGGATTCCATAACGGCGAATGCAAGAGATGCCAGACATTCCCTAAAAACCGGCCATCACTATCAACCCCTGCAGGCCCCATCATGAACGAGGCCCAGGCATTTGCAATAATCAACAGCAGTGCTCCCATCGCATTCACGAGGACTCCAATTGACATGTGCACCCACTTCCTCGCTCGAGACGCCATGTAATCCCAACTATAGTAATACAACAGTAACAGGAACGAGACACCAAAGAAGACACCCGCATAGACTGGCATCATACTCTTGAATGTTGCGCCCATGTACCCCATAAACCCTGGGTACATCGTGATAAAGACCCCCAACATGAGAGCACCCAACAGGGCGGTAAACGATAAGGAGACGACGGCCACCCGCACAATGTCATGCGCCAGCCCATCATAACGACGAGCAGACTCTGGGTCTCGGCGCGCCAGCCCTAGAAACTCCAATAGTACAGCAAAGAGCGGAAGGGCAAGGACAAAACCTCCAAAGTATGTATGCTGTTGAGCCACGACCCATACCAATACACGATTGTTCACATATCGAATATCAGGATACGAGGATTGAAATTCTTTGGCTGCAGGCCCAACGGGATTACCTTCAGTTTGGTAGTAAATGTCTTTTGAATCAACTGTTGTGAAAGAAGATTCAGCATGGACATACTGACTATCACCAATGACTTGCCAGCCCCAAACCGCCAACACCACCACAAGTACAATTTTCAATTCTTGCGAGACCATGAAACTCCTCATCCCACCTTTTCAGGTTGCGTGGTAACACCAACAACGGATGTCGACGTTGTACCGGCGGGTACGACACCCGCCTTACTTAATATGCCCATGACAAATGGACAGCTTTGAATATTCGCAGGAATACCGTGAGAGGTTTCAGCTTCAAGCAGCTGACAGCGTCCCAAATAAAAACTATACCCCGTCATGATGGCTGCGGTTGTTGCGGCGATCAAAAGTTGAGCGATACTCTTGAGCTCTTCATGTTGCACCAAAAACGTGAAGAAGCCAGCTTGCACCAGATAGTAGGTGAGCGCAAACGTCAAACAGGGCCATAGCCAAAACCTCCCTAACGACCACCATCCGCGTTCCTGTATTCCTGAGCGCCAATCGCCAGTCCGGGATTTACCAGCATAAAATGCCACGAGGCCTAAACATGCTGAAAGGATCGATAACACTATGGATTGGGTGAGATCATGCTGTCCCACATAGCCGAATGCCATCAAAAAAAAGGCTGCCCCCATAGAGACCACTGCCGCTCCTCCCGTCCATCGCCCCATCGTCCCTAGCTCTAACTGAACCCAACGCCGAAATGGGGCGCCATCGGGAAACGTGACCACCTTCTGCCCGTGCTGTTCTTTCCATCTCACATACCCCAGCTCAAAGGCATCTCGCGTCACAGAAGAACTTGCAATAATGATGGCCATCATCGCCGGCCCTTCTGGATGAAGAAGGAAATCATAGGCCACATACACTTTTAGCAACATGAGCACGAGAAGGGAGAGCTGAATACCGTAGACCATGCCGATCCAACCGACCACCCAGGCCACACGTCTCAGCCCATCTTCTTGAAGAAAGTTGGCCAGAGTGTCATTTCGTCCCATTCGGTAGGACCACAATGCCGTCAAAGATGCCAGGAAGCCACTAAAAAGAAGGAGGACGAACGGGTTATCCAGTGGGAGAGAAGACTTCAGAAGATGATAGAGACCAAATGCAACCAGCCCTGGAGCAAGCATGACTAATCGCTTTCGCTTTCGAACGGCGGGTTCTGTCACTAACGCGTTAAGTTGCGGAACAACTCTGAGGGCTAACCGATGAAGCATCGTATCTCCGTTTTGCCTTCTTAGACCACGTCTTTATTCACTGACGGCTTTGCTCAGTTTTTGAATGCAGGCTGCGCAGCCCCTAATCCAAAGTAGCGAGCCTTAATTTCTTCCATGAGTGCAACCGTCACTTCAGTCATCCCACGCTCTAACGCTGTTCGTTCAAGCTCAATGCGGGCCATAGCCCGAATAGCAGGCGGTACTCGCTCTAACCGTTTCAGCGTGTCGACACTCCATGCCACGGTGCCCTGGTTTTTGGCTTCGCCAAGAAAATCAAAGGTCACGAGCTTGGTTCCTGTCGTCTGCGCATAACGCTCAACATCGTCGCGATAGAACGGGACAACATACGGAGGCATTCGATCTAACACATGCTGTGCTTCATCAGA
Organism: Candidatus Nitrospira salsa; assembly: GCF_965152625.1. Lineage (NCBI taxonomy): Bacteria > Pseudomonadati > Nitrospirota > Nitrospiria > Nitrospirales > Nitrospiraceae > Nitrospira > Candidatus Nitrospira salsa. The sequence continues at coordinate 1,374,110 of NZ_CBCUCO010000004.1, read as the reverse complement.
CCAACAGACTTGACCCAAAAAAGGAGTCACTTCTTTCTGCTCACCTTCAATACCGACATACTCCCCACATGGCACACAAGCAAACCGCGCTAAATAGGTCGTTGCGTCGACTTCATCAACCCCGCAGAGCTCGAGCGTTTTTCCACAATCACATTCCATAGACGCGTCATATCTAGTTAAACAGTGAAAATGAACAAATACGTATAAGGAAACCCTGATTTCTGATCATGAGAGATTGTTGATTTCACGTTTGGGCGCGGAGTGTCTCACCCGATTTTTCCAGGATAGAGAATATACAACATCGCATACGTCACACTTCCAGTCACAAATAAGACGCAATACACCACCATCGTAAACTGACCAAGTACGCGATGCCGTCGTGCTCCATTTGGCCACATTCGTTGAATCGACATTTCAAGAATCATGACGATGCCAATGATCACTAACAGACTGACCCAGACCACCAGCTTCCCCATCCCAAAACGATCGAGCGCGACTAATGTCAATAAATAGGCCGCAACGATTCCCGCTAACACACCTAAGATCCCAAGCATTTTTGTCCAAGCAGTTAGAAGGATTTGCTCTCGAAGTAAGCGCCTAGCTCCGGAGAAAAATTGGGTGCGAAACCCGAGGACGATCATGTACACCGCCATAATCAACCCAATCACAACCAGAATAATGTGAAATGTCAGAATCGGAACAAAAACGGTGTCATACAGCCACTGAGAACCGCCGAACCCTTCCTTGCCTTCAAATGCCAGAACCCCGAGATTTCGGAATAAGTAATAACTGACAAAAAAGGACAACATGGCAATCATCCCGCCAAACATCAACCAATGATGCTTGGTTCCTTCACCTTTTCTGGCCTGCACCCATCCAATGATGAAAAGCGTTGTAAATACGGCTGCCATCAATTGACTGATATCAGCGCCCATCGTCGCATGCGTCCCGACAAAACCAGGTTCCCTCAGCCATTCGGCCATGAACTATATACCTCCATCTTTCTTCTTGGTCCCCTGAACCACCGCACACGGTTCAAGTTCATGGACCTCCTGAAACCCTGCATCCGTCATCCACTGCAAGGCTTCGTGAGTAGTGAAACACTGACCATGTTCAGTATTGACCATAATATGAACCGCAAACGCCGTCGTCCAGGCAGGACTGGTTCCTGTTGGATCCAAAAATCGATCTTTGATGACCAACTGCCCACCATCCGACAAGGCATGATAAATCTTGGCAACCAGCTTGGCATTGACCTCTCCGTCTTGATAGTGAAGGATATCAGACATCAGCGCGACATCATATGTCCCGTCAAAGGAATCGACATGAAAGTTACCCGATGTGGTTCGAATACGATCCTCAAGACCCACTTTCTTAATCACCTTCTCTGTCAAGACTAATGTCTGTGGCAAATCAAAAACTGTCGCGTTCAGTTCGGGATATTCCTCACAACACGCAATCGCATTCGTCCCCGCACCACCTCCAACATCAAGAAGAGTTTTGGCACCATTCAGCTTCATACGTTTCGCCAAGCTTGGCCCGCTTTCTCGGCCAATTCGATGTAAGACGGAAAGTACATTCGCGCCCATATCCGGGTTTGTTTCAAACACATGCTGCGATACGGGTGAGATGCCGGTACGAATCGTCTCTTCAAGTTTCCCCCAGTTTTCCCACTCGGCATCATGCAACAACAAAAGATGACCAACATATTCTTCCTGAGTTTTGACAAGATATCGTTGAGCCACGTCTGTATTTTTGAATACCTCACCCTCTTTCTTCAACACTCGCATTGCCACAAGAGCATTGAGCAACAAAGCCAACGGACGACCCGCAAGGGTTAGATCCCTGGCAAGTTGAGAAGAAGAACAGGGATTTCCATTTAATGAAGAAAAGAGATCAAGCTTTACCGCTGTGAGAAGAATTTTCGTCTCCCAGTAGTAGCCAGACTGGAAGATTTCGGCGAGAGAAAGTTCACGTGACACTCAGAGCCTCAACTGACAAAAGATTCTCCAAAATACTCATAATTCACTGATCTTAACGGCCCCTGACTGACAAACGCAAGTTTGAAACGTTGCGTATGAAAAAGGGAAACATGGTCTTGTGTCTGAACGTTTTTGGCTTGAGAATGATGATGGCGGTCGCAGGTATTTCATGAACATTGATCAACCGAAAAATCTGGAATGCAGCAGAACTCCAACGGAAGATATTCTTACTATTTCAGTCACAGCTCGTATCCCATAAATACACTGTTGACCTCTATACTCGGTAGAGCATCACTACGTTCGATTCATATCGACTGGAACCTTCCCCACGATAACTCAACTTTCACATCACTCATCGACTCCGATTCTTCGTTTGAAACGCTCGACAACATACATGCGGTACGACAAGTGTCCAAAGTACCGACGGCCGGTGTGGGGCCAAGGGGTTCGAACTACAATTCAAGCATTGAAATTTCACGGAAATTGATGGCCGCAGCTAAACATTTCAATGCCTAGAAACTTCCATTTATTCTTTAGAATTGCTCGACAACATGCCTGCTGAAGTGACAAGGATTCGAAGTGTCGACGACCGTTGAGGGCCACGATAATGCGGTTAAGATATCTTCATCTTCCATTGAGATTTGAAGTCCCTCAACAACACGAGCCCTGAGAAGCAATCTAGGATAAGGGAGAGAGGAAACGCAACAAAAATGACCTAGGAACATTCACAAACACAACGAGGGCAACCCGGAAGAACCCGAGTTGCCCTCGTGAGAGGAATCAGAATCTGAAGAACTTACTTTACATCAAAGTTGGCTTCAACGGTTGCGCCATCTTTGACATCAACTTCGATTTCAACGGCTTTTTTACCCATAGCGCTCTTGGCCACGGCAGGGTGCCAAACCAAGAGCTTGTGCTTTCCTGCCGGAACATCTTTAATTTCGAATGTGCCATCAGCACCGCTCGTTGCGTAAAACGGGTTGGTGACGGGAAGAAACCACGATTGCATAAATTCATGTTGATCACATTGCAACCGCACGACTCCGCCTTTTCTGGCCATACGAAGTTTCAGAGTTTTCTGTAATGAATCGCCTTTTTTGGCCAATCCGATGTTAAACAGAGTCGATGACTTCGCACCCAAAACATCAAAGCTATGAGGATTGTGCAATACACCCTCTTTGGACTTTGGATCATCAGGATCAGCATCCTCATTCACGACTTTAAACTGCCCCTTGCTCACCGCAATTCCGGTAAAAGGAAGAAACTCGCATAATTCCGCCGTAACCTCTTCCGCTGGCTCCTTTTTAAACTTCCCCATCCAGGCCTTATCCTTAATATCGCGAACGGCCACAACCGCGTCCTTCAGCCCCTTGCTTCCATCAACTTGAACTTCTTTTAATAAACGAGTATTCCCATCCTCACTTTTGCTTGTATTCTTTTTACAAAACTCCGTGTTAGGAAACTTGGAAAAGGCAAATTCTTTCGGAGCAGGAACTTTTCCGCCAAAAGTGACTTTGCCTTTAATGGTTCCACCGGCTTGCGCAATCATTGGAGCGGCCAATAGGGCGGCTCCGGCAAGGAGACACACAGTAAGAGACTGACGATTCCTCATAATACTTCCTCCTAGTTGAGAATAATTAGTGTGCTAACGAGGGTGGGATTAATACTCGGGGCTGAATGAATCTCCCACGCACCATTATGTTGGACTGTTGAGTGAGCAGGGAAACTGTTGAAACCTCGTTAATGCGTTCACCTTCTTATATACCAAGAAGGAAAAAAACGTGTCAAGATAACTGCCGGCAGCCTCATTGAGATGCCATTTTATAACAATTTGACTTTTCATTACTTTTAGACACAGAAGCCTTTCCCTCCTGTAATAAAAAACATGCAGGTATGCCAGGGACTCACACATGCTTAACTGGCTTGCTTCATAACGTCTTGGTATCGCATGAAAAACTCTGTTGCCTGATGAAACGGCTGAGAACAGATCGTGTCTGTACAAATATAGGCTGTCGATTCTTTTATTCTGGGAAACGTAATATCTCCAATTGTCAACGAATCAACCTTCGGGTCGAGTAATCGAACGATCTTTCCTGGCGCATACAACTTGAGCCCTTCCTCAAAAAGCCGACCTGTTTGCTTATCGCTTCTTGATCCGACGACAACAACATTGACCGGGTATCGAACAAAGCGATCAATGGCCAGACCTGATAATCCTAGCGGAAGTTGATCAGATGAACTCAGTACATACTGAAGCGTTCGCTCCGCGACATCTCGATAGAAAGAATCTTCAGTCACATAGTAGAGGTCAAGTAGCAGCATGACAGCCCTAAGGTTTTCCTTCAACGATTTGTGTGGAAACTTTAACAGCCCCTCAGCGGATGAACGGTCAGGTCGATCATAAAACCCACCTCCCTGCGTATCTTCTAAGAGGGCGACAAAATCCTTGGTTAGTTGTTCGGCCTTTTCGATATAGTCTGTTTTACCTGTTGTCATAGCCGCTTCGACAAGAGCTCCAGCAAACCAGACTTGATCACGAAGAAACCCAAAGTCTTGGGGCTGCCCGTTGACTTCACGATGAGCTATCCCCTTCCCTGCTTCATAGCGATGACGATATAAATGATTGACCATCTTCAACGTGATCGGCAGGAGATTTTGGCTCGGAAACACTTGATGCACCTTCAGAAAACTTTTTAGCATGATCCCATTCCACCCGGTGTAGATGGTCCGATCAACAGAAGGAGTCCCGATCGCTAGACGTCCCTCAATTCCAAGTTTAAAGTACTTCTCACCTTCCATGACCAGACGTTGGGAGCCTGTCATCTCTTTGATATCCGCATCCTGGCTAGCCCAAAACCCTGTCTCCTGAGGATCCATGAGAAAACGCCTGGCATAATGAATGGTCTCTTCAACTACTTCTCGATAGACGATATCGCCCGTTACTTGATAGGCCTCCAGATAGTTTTGAAGATTCATTGCCTGCAAATGCAGCATTTTCTCGAAGTGGGGTTGAGTCCAATTGGCTTTTTCTGCATAACGATAAAAACCTCCCCAGACCGGATCCACGAGTTTTCGCTGTTGCTGTAAAGTCAAGAGCGCCATACGCTTCAATGCGTCATCCTGCGACTGGTGATAACGACCAAAAAGAAAGGTAATGGCATCGGGTTCAAAAAACTTTGGAAAATCCTGAAAACCACCATTCACCTGGTCAAAGTTTTGCTCAATCATCACCCTCATTTGATCCGCCATCTTAGACTGAATCACCGTTGTAGGCTGTGATCGAGCTTTTCTTGCCGCATTGACAGACGCCCAAATATTGGCGGCCTGACTCAATAATGTTTCCTTATTCTCCCGATAGAGTTTCTCTGATTCTTCCAGGGCCTGCTTGAGATCCTCCGGCTCCAAATAGTTCCCTTGAAAGACGATCTCTCCTGTCGGCAACAAAATACTAGTGGTTGGCCATCCTCCATGACGGTACCGCGCTTCGATATCTGGACGTTGGTCCGTATCAACTCGGATGGAAATAAAGCGGGAATTCAATACGGCAACGATCGATGGATCCGAATATGTTGTCTCATCCATGACATGACAGGCATGACACCAGACAGCAGTTAAATCGAGAAGAATAAGGACATCCCGCTCTTGCGCGGCTCGAAACGTTTCTTCCTGCCATGATGCCCACTGAATTTCGGGGGTTTTTCCAGTAGCGGAATACAACCCAGCATTACTGACAGACCGGGACGGTTGACATGACGCACAACTCAACAAGAACAGGATTGAAATGAGTCCATTTGAGAGGAATCGAATAGGCATAACCCAAACGCTACCTGATTCCTACGAGGAATACTACCAAGAGGTTGGAAATTCTTTGCCCACGAAATAGAATGCGGGAAACATAAAAACACCCATCAATTATAATTTGTTGGGATCAGCCAGGATACGAACAATAGCTGCCGCAACTGTCGCACGCACGGCTTCGTCTTGTTCACGCAGAACAAGTTTCAGACGTGGCAGAATATCCCGATCACCAATACGGCCCAACGAACGAGCTGCCATAATTTTTGGCTTCGGTACAGGATCATTCAGCAAAAGAAACAATGTTCCGACCACATCACGGCCATACCCATTCTCTAAAGCCTTGGCAACGCCGGATCGTATACCAGGATTTCGGTCCTGCATTAACACTCTCACAGTTGGAGACACGACACTAAACGGAGTACTAAGTTTGAGTAATGAAGCCACTGCGGCAACCCGGACGCCAGGATTGGCGTCTTCTAACATGTCCGTCAGAGCCGGGATAGCCTTCTCAGCTTTTAAATTTCCAAGGCTCACAGCCGCAACACTTCGAACTGCTGGACTTTTCTCTGTCAGCGCAGTCATTAAAGGCTGAAGGGCCTCTGACATGTGAAGCTTCCCAAGCGAAGACACTGCCGCAGCACGGATAGATGGTTGCTGATCCCGCAATCCTTGCTGAAGAATTTCTATTGCCCGTGCATCACCTAATTCTCCCAAAACCTGATACGCAGCACCCCGCTCATACCCTTCATCCTCGAGTGCACTTTTCTTCACACGTTCCCAATATTCCGGATGTCCAAGTTTAATCATGGCCCCTGCTGCAGCCACTTGAACCACAGCTTGTTCGTCCTTAAGAAATGGCCGTATGAGCGTACGTGCGGCTTGATCACCCGTACGACCTAGCCCCGTTAACACTGTCGCTCGGACTAACCCGGCGTTATCCTCCAGCGCCTGTCTAAATCTCTGAGATTTTCGCCCAGACTCCAACCTCGCCAAGCTTTCCGCTGCCAACGCTCGAACCATTCCCGACTTATCATTCAACCCTTCCTCCATAAACAGAATGATATCTTCCGAACCGATCTCCTTTAAGGCCGTATAGGCTGCACCACGCATTTGCTCACGCATGTCAGCACGTAATGGCAAGATCACAGCAATACACAGCTCTCGTAATAATGGTTCATCTTCTCGACTAGCTTGCGTGACGCCATGTTCATAGGCATCGAGACTTTCGGCCGTCTTCCCAAGTAAAGCTAAACTCAAAATCTCGAGCCGATGGACAGCAGACAGTTCCCGCTCTTCCTCGCTAAATTCGGCAAGAATATCAAGCACTTTTTGAAACTGTAAATTTCTAAAGGCCTCTTGAACTTGTTGCCATTCCGGCTTTGACAACGGTTCCGCAGCCCATAGACGATCCCCAATTATCGGACTCCACACATAAACCACGGCAATAAGAAACAAGAGCCCTATCGAATATCGAGTCATCGATAAGAGAACACCATACGTTAAAGGTTGGCGTTGCTTACCTATCTTTTCGTAACGACAGTCACTTTTCATTTGCGGTGTGTGCTCCATCTGCATCCATCAATTCCTTAGCCAGCTATCCGGTTTCTGACAGCTTGTTTTGTGCTTCAATTTTACGATATCCAAGAGGTGGTTGAAAATAGTAGTCAGGTTGCGTGGAAAGAACCACATGTCGAAACTCTATACGCCAATCTCGATCTTGGCTTACTAGCTTGAGCAGAACTTGCCGTTCAGGATCTACCCATTCATAATATTTTTCACGTTGCCCAGAGGAGGACAAGACTTCGACTTCATATAACTGTGCGGGTTGCGACCCGACTTGTGCATCGCCGATCAACGTCCGCCCGACTTCTCCATCAAGGATCACCGAAACAGGCAACACATCGTTGAGGCCAGACGGCACACTCAAGACAAGACGTCGTTTGGAATAGACATACCAGACTTTGTGTAAATCTAAACGAACAATGGTAACTCCAGCGACACCGAGATCCGTTTTGATTCCACTCCAATGTTCAAGTCGATATCGATCGCCTTTCACGAATAATTGCGCTTTCGATATTTTTCCGTCTTTTCGCCAAACCATTCGTGCCGAAAATTCTATTGAGGACTGAGATGAGTCCCTTACATCCTGAACATGACGTTCAGCTGAATCAACCGAAGAAGGCAAGCCAACACACAAGGCTATCAAGATTAAAGAAAAATAAAGAAAAGCCATTCGCCGGTTGCCGTGTATGACTCATTCATGGACGTTGAAGTTCAAGCAGCGGTTGAATATCGATGGGACGACCCAGCACCGCAGGAGTATATCGCGGTGGAGTTCGGATTTTATGAGCCGTGTGCCGTTCAGTAGGCGCGGGCAGTTCGAATGTAAGCGAGAGGTTTTGTCCAGGCTCAATCACCACAGTTTTGGCAATCACCGCTTTGACACTGGGATGCCACGCTTGCACCCGATACGTTCCTGGGGGAATGTGGTCAATCTCAAAGGTCCCAGTGGCATCTGTAAACGCATAATACGGATTCTCCACGGCAATGGCCCAGCTTTCCATATACGCGTGAAACCCACATTGCATCACAAACGTTTTTCGTCCTTTGCTAAGATCAAATTGCCGGACAAGAGATGTGCTTGGTTTATGATCATGATCGGCATGCATATCTCCCCGATTGTGCCGATGATTAAACGGCAAAGGAGAATTGAATAAAACGCGGGTCCCCTGTTGCTGAGAAGTTTCATAAGCCTGAATATCATGCATGACGGGATCCATATTGATCACTTCGATCCCATGCCCACTTCGTACAATCGTGGTAAATGGTTGAAAGCGACAGTCTCTGGCCTCGACTCGAGGAATAGATATTGAAAACGGCTTCCCAGCCTTGACCTCTTCAAAGAACACGACAACATTTTTCACTTGCCGCTGATCATTCACTAGAAAATCTTGAAGCAAGCGCCACCCATTTCCGGTTGAGATTCTGCCACAATATTCAGGGTCAGGAAATGTAATCAAATTATACGCCTTTGGATCAGGCGGAGGTCCCAACAGCGTCACTACGCCTGAGAGAGACCCTCCGTTTGTCACATCCTTTACTTCATACGCAAAGCCTGGAGGAGCGCCGCCCACACACACAATGCAACTCACAAAGAACGAAACCCATAAACCTTTGAATATAGAATCAGCCATTGTTACCTTCCTAAGGTGTCTGAAGACGAAGAGAGGGAACAATCTCTACGCCTTCTCCCAACAGTTCCAATCCAAAATGTGGATTCTCATGCATTTCGTGAACACTTCTCCTCCCTTTGACGGCCGTATATTCAAAGTTTGTTTCCAACGTCTCATTCGGGGACACCGTAATCTTACGCTCAAGATATTGCTTCATTCCCGCATGCCAAACCGTCAACGTGTAATCTCCAGGAGGAACATCAGAGATTTCAAACTCACCGGGCTCCTTAGTAATGGCATAATACGGATTTTCCACGATCACACCCCATGAAAACATATACGGATGAAAGCCACATTGCATGACAAAGATATTCCGTCCCTTCCGAAGATGTACATTTTCAATCATGGGTTTGCCGGGCATATGTTTGTGACTATTCATCATTCCCAGAACCTTATGAAATGGGTTCATGGGAAGAGGACGATTGAATAACACGCGAGCGCCGCGCTCCCGAGCCGTTTCATATCCCTGAATGTCGTGTTCAATCGGATCCATATTCACGACCGTCAACTCATCTTTTTTCTTGAGGACATTAATGAAGGGAGAAAAGTCACAATCAATCGCTTCGACTCTAACCTTCTTTGTTTCAAATGGCTTCCCTTTCGCAATACCCTTTAAGATCACAACGGCATCCTTTAGCCCACCATCTGGCGAAACAATGAAATCCTCAACAATGCGCCAACCTGTTCCCGTCGAGATTCGACCACAATAGACCGGATCAGGAATTGTCACTAAATTAAAGGCCATCGGTCGAGGCAGTTCTCCTGCCAAGGTCACTTTCCCACGAATTGTTCCGCCATCTTCTACTGAAACTTCTTCATAGGTCCAGGCTGGAGGTGCCCAGAAACCAATAACGAAAAGCCCAATCAGAATTTTCAGCAATCCCATCTCAATCCCCTCCCTCCCACAGCGCAACATTGATCAACATTGATGAATGATAAATATGATGTTCAAAAAATCTTGTCTATCTCTCTACTATACTACACGTAAAAAAGCGGGGAAGCCAAATTTTGGCTCCCCCGCTTTCAAGCGTACCGTATCAAGCAGTAAAGTTTATTTAAATTTTACTGGCTTAATTGCTGCACCTTCCAATGCCTTCGCTTCTTGCATACTACCTTTCTTACCGCTTAAAGGCAGAATACGCTGATCACCTTCAGGTAACACCCGTAAATAACCCCATTGCCCAGACTGGGAATAAGGAAGTCGAGCATTACCATAAATATAATCACCAGGAAGGGCATAGTTACCGCCCGCGGAAGGAACAAACGCATCAATACTCTCTGATCCTGCAAACTCGACAGTACTGATCATATCCGCACCTTCCATAAATGGCTCAATTGGCCACTCATGTTTTTCCAGTGTAAACATCCCGTTTTGTTCACTGCTTGCTCCGAACACATGGATGCGAACAGGGTCACCTGCATGGGACATAATAACTGGCGTTGCAGGATCCTTTGGATCATCAACCTCACAAGGTTGGAACATACGACCCAATGAACACCCCTCTTCTTCACGATACAGATATGGTTCATTTCTATAGTTGATCCCAACAAGCCCTGCGACATTTTGAACATATGGCATGAAGCTGGTTCCGATGATGTTGTCTTCATCCTGGAAGAATAAAGCCACATCCCGATAGTTCTTACGCTTCTCATTACCTTGAATCGTACGGTCCACAATCACATCAGCTGACCACGCATTCTTCAAGGACACGTCAGCCCCTGTCTTCGGATCACGATATTGAGACCCTTTAGGACCAACGATAATGGCACCAAATAATCCATTTCGTGGATTCATGGCCACGTTTCCGAAATCCCATACCAAAGACTGTGTTTCGCCGATAAACGGATCGGCATAGTAGGTATAGGTTCGCTTCTCACCAGGAGCCACAGTTTGCTCCCCTGGGTTATTCCCAAGGTTCAGGCCTTGCGAATCTTTGGGATCAAAGGCTAACCCAAAGGCTGAGAACGAAGCACGGCTTTCCTTCATCTTGTTCGTAAGATTCACCTTAATGCAATCACCCACATTTGCCCGCAACGTGAGCGGCATTGGATGGTAATCACCAGAGACTTTGCTCACCTCTTCTTCTAGAACATAGATTTTCGCATCTGGATTTTGCACTTCTATTTTACGTTCGAAGTCCACTTCAATAGCTTCTTCAACATTCGGGTTAAAGGTCATTGATGGAAAATCAATGGCTGCCACATTAAAGACCTTTTCTGTTGCATCTTTTGGACACACAGGAAGTGGCTTCGGCATCCCTTCCTTGCCATAGGCTTTATTTGGAAGAGGCTGTAAGTCATCTACAGGTTCATCAAGAACTCGAATGAGCCCCCATGAACCTTCAGATAACTTTGAACTTCGACCGTTGAAGTACATGTAATCACCAGCTTGATGGCGAGGCCCTCCGGCTTCAGCCACAACAAGGTCATACCGTTCAGCTATGGTGATATGAATTGAATTCTTTCTATTTGCATCATGCGCATACCGTTCCGTCCAGAACGTGTGCCCAGACACCGTAAATACATTACTTTCGTTCTGCGTTACATCGACCAAACGAAAGACAATCGCATCTCCCAAATAAGCACGAATCATCGGCGTGCTTGGCTCACCATGGACCGTGCTGCTAAAGATTTGCGACATATCCGGATTGTTGGCCAATCGTTGAGCAAATGGCTCAGCGCGGAAGTTAAAAGCGCCACCGGTTGTGTGCGTTCCACCATTCAAGAATGGCATGGGCGTCATTTTAATTTTTTCATTGGGCGGCATAATAAACGATACTGTCCGTCCAGCTTCCAATGCCACTTCAATGGGTTGACCAGGAGGATTCCCAGCCGTCACCACATTCACCGTATGTGGAACCGTATCCATGATATGCACAACCAACTCACGGAAACTTCCAGCTACATCATGTCCGACACGTTCAATGGTATGAATATCTGCTACTGGTCCCGTACGAGTCGGTTTCCCAGTCTTTGGATCATGCCAAGTTGAACCAAACGGTTCGATCAAGAACGTACACACCGCTCCATGAGGCCAGGTTGTTCCACCAAATGCGTGATCGTGACAGAACACCGAACCGACATCTGAGTCTGCCCAGAAGCGTTGACGAACAAATTCGACTGTCACGATATCGTCGACGGGGTGATCGTGCGCCAACGGCTTATCGAACGTCAGCGTTTCACCACCAGAAGAAGCAGGGGCTGACGAGCTATCTCCCCCACCCGGGACTTTTAACTTTTGTCCGACTTTTATGACATTCGCATCTCCAAGATCATTAAGAGACTTCAATTCACTAACCGTTGTTCCAAGCGAACTAGCTATGGCTCCCAGGGAATCACCAGGACTTACTGTGTAACTATCAGCACTCGAGCTTCCCCCAGAGGCCGATGCACCATCTCCCCCAATAGCTACGATCCGCTTGATCTCATCATGCCCGACATTATCGACTCCAACCAGGATTAAGGTCCCTACATGATATTGTTTGGCATTCGTGAGGTGAATGGTTTTGTCGCCTTTCTTGGCGGCTTTTGTCAGTTTCGCATTCATTGGTACCGGCAACCCTTTTTTCGTTTTCTTTTCAAACATCGTAAAGGGCCGCATGGATTGCTCATACGAAAAACCTGAAATCACACCATCTGAAGACTGATTGTCAAATTGTACAAAGTGAAAATGGGTGTTGATTTTCGACGATTGGAAATTCGTAATATCGTCATCTTCCCATTCACTAGTTAATGTCCAATCCATACAATCGTACATATTGGCACGAATGACCAACGGTAACTTCAAATCATTATTCGCTCGAATAGCTTCCTCTTCCTCATGAACAACATACAAAAGGCCATGAGGGTCGACAATCGGCTCCTCCTTGCCTTGTGCCGCTGACAATTCAATCGGCAATTTAATAAAGTGGATATTATATTTTTGAGACCCTGCTCGGTCTGGGCATAAGCTCCAACGGCCGTTTTCTCCAGGTTTTGCTGGATTCACCGTCCGCTTACCCTCGTCGTCAAAACGGATTGGCTCTAACCATGGAGCAGGATTATGATCAGGTGAAAATGGTGGCCGCTTTCCAAAGTGCGGAGTCAACCATGGCCATGCCACTTTTCCTGTTTTCGGTTCAAACCAAATTGGTCGACGCTCCCCCGCCTTATACCCCTGCCATTCAGGTTGATACTTGGGGTTCGGCCCAATGTCGGCTTCTTTTTCACTCATCGCTTTATTGCCGTCCCAAACCCAGTCCATGACTGTGGCATCGTAGGATTGGAGTTGACCTTTTTGATCATCTTTGTGACCAGGTTTCCCTTGATTCACGAGCTGCATTTCTACCCAGTCGTTAATATTGACCACTCGTGGATCAGATTTCCAATTGCTTTTTCCGGTTTCAACAATTTTAAACTTGGTACCAAACCAGTTGACCGTGGTGCCAACGAGCTTGTCTGAGGTGACAGGCTTATGAATACGGTCCACACGATCTGGCAGCTCACGAAGTGGCGGCATCACGTCGTTGTGAAATCCAGGGACTTGTAAGGTATTGTAAACACGCCAATATCCCCACATTCCAGCCACATAGTGATGGGCAACATGACAGTGGAATAAAAAGTCCCCGGCAAGCCATTGACACAGACCAGAACCACATTCGGTCTCAAGATCAAGGGCTTCAGACGGTCCAATACCTTCAACATCTACTCGGTCGGATTTGGTTCGAATAACTGGATACTTCACCGGTCCATTTTGTCCGGTATTCCAGACAGGCATTTGCGTAGCCCGTGGGCTGCGTTGCCAACGGATCGATCCGCCATGGGGGTGATGAGAATGAAACACCTCAGACCCACCATGAACAATACGGAACTTTGCGGGATCCCCAAGATAACTCCGTGGAATCGTAGGGGAGGCATCCCCATAGGTATAACTGCTATATCCTTCTGATTCATCTTCAAATCCAAAATATTCATGCTGAACGTGCATATTGTTGATGCCGAATGGTTCGCTTCTGAAATTTAGAGCACGGGCTCCGGGGCGATACACATCCGTTAATGGGTCACGTTGCGGCAAGAAATCACCGTGCTTGTTGACCGGTCGAAATGCTTCATCGCCGATTTCGTGATAAATTAGAATGAACTCTCTAAAGTCAGGTCCATTTGGCGTGTCAATCATGACTTGCCAACCACTTCTGGCTTCAGTCGGTTCGCCTTCGCCAAGTGGCTCCCAGTACTTGGAACCAGCGGGCTCGACAACAAATGTCCCCATCATTCCTAGCACCGTTAATTCTCGGTCATTGCTGTAGCTGTGGAACTGCTTCGCGCCCTCTTGCATATCAGGCTTAATATACCACTCCATCTCTATAACAGAGGATCCTTTTGGCCCTTCACTTTCTTCTTCTTCCTCAAATTCATCGTCCATCTCTCCAACAGCAATAGCATCGGGATTGGTCGTGGTGGCTGGCTGCCCGGTCTTGCTCATCACCATGTCGGAGCCATTGATGTGCAAACTCACATCTTCGCCAAACTCTAATTGATTTCTGAGAGTAAACTTGACGCAATCTCCTTGATTTCCTCTTATCACCAAGGGTTGAATCCACTGATCTTGTATGCCGTTTTTCACTCCACCTGGATCAGTGTGTCCTTCAGACTCCCGCGCTTCAGCATTTTTCGCTTCTTCTTCTCTTACTTTTTCAATGTTCTCTGTCAGGACATACATATACCCGGGATAGTAGTCTAACCATTGATTCAGGGTTACTTCTGCGTTAATCGCAGAAATATCATATTCCTTGACAGGAGCGGACTTGGGACACAGCCCCCCAGAGCCGGAGACAGGCTCTCCACCAGGGTTGCTCATCAGAAGACCGTTCTCCCTTCCGGCACCATACTGATGCATCATTGACATCGAATTGAAGGCTCCGCTGTTCGGCGTATGAGCCATCTGCTTTTCCATCTGCTCCATCATTCGTTGATGTTGAAGCTCAACTAAGGCAGCACGTTCGGCTCTTCCTTCCACCGAATTCTCGACAATCGTCTGCCCTTTGAGTTTCTCTGCCCAACCAGGAGAATTTTGATGAGTCATCCCAGCCTTATGAATCATGGACTTCGTGTCCGATGTTTCAGCTCCAACGAATGCAAGCGGCATGGAAACCAAGGCAGCAGCACATACACCTAACCACCTGAGTGACGGATTCAATGAAAACTTCTGATAAAACATTGACCGGCCTCCTTAACAGCGAAAGAAATGTCAACAACCATAGACAGTAACTAAATTTTTAAGTATGAGAGAAACTCTGAATTTCGGATACACATAAGACCTACTTCTAATGGCGAGAAGGAAAAAGGTACTTAAAAAGTCGTATGAGAGTCAAGTCCACCTTAAAAACTAATGGAACAACCTTCGACAGCTATAAAACACAGACCAAAAACGCCTGCATTGGGAAATTTACCGTAGCGGAATTGTGAATGTTTTTTCAACAGTTTCGGAAAACAGCGTCATTAATGATTGAGTCACAGGTCCAGGCGATCCATCACCCACGGTTTGATTATTGAGTTGAGTCACAGGCAAGACTTCGATCGTCGTTCCCACAAGAAACATCTCATCGACATCATCAAGCTCCGAAAGCCGTATGACCCGCTCCTGAACTTCATACCCATGCGCTCGAGCAAGCTCGATGACACACAAAAGCGTAACCCCGGCAAGAATTTGTTGATTGAGTTCTGCAGTACTAATCACACCGTCTTTCACAATCATGAGATTACTGGCAGCCCCTTCGGTCACAACTTCATCGCGAACGAAGATCGCTTCGAAAGCTCCAGCCTCTGCCGCCTTTTGCTTTGCTAACACATTCGGAAGAAGATTGAGGCTTTTAATGTCACATCGTCCCCAGCGGATATCAGGAAGGGTAATCGCATGCACACCCTTGGCTCGTAAATGTACATCAAACTCAGGCAGTTCTCGAAAAGTCATCAGGACGGTGGGAGAGAGAGCCGCAGGAAATTGGTGTTCGCGTGGTGCAGCCCCTCTTGTCACTTGTATATACACTTTACAATTGGCATAACCACTTTGTTTGACTCCCAGAAGAATAGCCGGTTCCCATTCATGCCGTTTGAGCGGAAGCGGAATATGAATCTCGCTGGCACTCCTCTCCAATCGAGCTAAATGTTCTTCAAGATAGAAGAGACATCCCTGATACGTCCGAATCACTTCATACACCCCATCTCCAAACTGATAACCCCGATCTTCCGCCGAGACACAGACCTGCTCTAAAGGCATAAACTGACCATTTAAATAACCAATATTTGGCATAAACTCTTTAACGTCTCTCGCGGTTACTCGTCGACAGTCACTGAAAAAACTCGACGGTCTTCAGCGGTAAATTTCCACGCCATTCGTTTATTAAATTCGAGGAAATACCGACCAACCTCTCGCGCTTGAAACTCAAATGATCGGCTACCGGAATCAACGGCATTATTACTCGTCGTACGGAGAAAATCATCTTCAAGCAGCACTAATGCCTTTGCATCATACGCAGGCACCCACTGCTCCCCCCGAGTACGATCCTCCCACAACTTGACCGTAAACGTCTCTCCCTTTTTCACCTGAAGAAGCTTAACGCCGTCTTGTTTCGTTGTATCCGTTACCCCACTGTCTGATTGCTGATCCATGCTCTTTTCCCTCTACCCGTGATCACGAAAAACACGTCTCGAAGCCTTCGTCGGCACTAAAATTACTCTAATGACCACACATCCCGCGTTTGAAGACACACATAAACTTGATCGTCCTGCACCCGCACTTGATAACTTGCCACACAGTTGCCGCCGCCATCGCCCCCAAACCCACTTCGGATATCAAATTGCAAATCATGCCAGGGGCACGTTACCAAATACTTTTTGACCTTTCCTTTTCCGAGCGGCCCTCCTTGATGAGGACAAATATTATTAATCGCATAGAATTTCCCCGCTACACGAAAAAGTGCCACAGACTTATCATTGACCTTAATCACGCGCCCCTTTCCTTCGGGAACCTCATCGATACGCGCAATGGGGATAAACTCCTCTAATTTGTTTTCGTTACGTTTCGATTCCACAGATAATCCTTAGAAGAGTGAATCACATCAATCTTTTGCGTCATATTCACTACATACGGAGAATAAACTTTAATGGTTCACCCAACTTGACTTCAGTTTTTTTGATAAACCCCGCATTGGCTTCAATCACATAGCGAGCATTCTGAGGTGGAGGGCCGTACCAAGGACAAGGATCACTTGAACAGGGAGGAGCGGCCTCTACGATATGCACGACTAATTTACTTTCATCGACCCATAGTATATCAACCGGAATACGAAATTCTTTCGTCCAAACTTGATGGCTTGCCGATTCATCAAAAATATACAGCATGCCTTCGTCATCTTCTAAATGATTGCGAAATGCAAGACCAAACAGTAGTTTCTCTGGCGTATCGGCCACTTCGGCCTTTAACACCTGACCGTTGGGAAAGGACACATGAATGCTTTTCGTTTGTTCAGGACGATTAAAAAGAAGGGCTCCGCTAATGAGAAGCAGAGACATAATGATCAAAAAAAACAGTCGTTTTTTATGCGGTTGATCCTGAAAAAAAGCAGACATCGTACCTTCAGCTGGATTGGCTTATACGGTGTGAATAAAGAACGTTTGGATCATGGACGACAACACATACTACAGACTTCAATGATGTTTATTGGCAATCTTCCGCAAGGAGATATTCAACCGACCAGAATCGGAGCAGCACAACAAAATAGAATACATGTACAAGAACAAGAAATTTTCCAGCATCAAGGCAAGATTTCAGTATCGACAAAGCCCCTGACAACTCAGAAGCCTTCATGCTGACTGTAGCGGAAAGGCATGCAACAACTCTCACAGCCACCTTGCCCTATTGCTCATAATCTGGATTATGGCTATGATGTTATTGAGTTTTTGTTCTATAAGTCCGATAAATGAATGATAACAACAAAAGGTCTCTGCTGAATAAAAACCCGATTCTAAAAAAGGAGGCTCGTAATGAAGGGTACCTTTTTAATGACCATAACCCTGCTGACTTTGCTATTTGGGCAAACCTCAACAAGCATTGCCAATCTCACCAATGTCTCTCAAGCCATTAATGGCTTCGTAGAAAAAATCTATCCCAAAGGAAGCCATTACTTTTGGGTCATTAACGATACAACAACAGAATCTCAACACGAAATGGTGGTTGATATTAACACGACCCTTCAAGGTGAAGCCAATAAAGAAAAAGACCAACACCGATTCTTGATTCTGATCGTCAATGGTGAGTTTTTTGGCGCACAGAAGATTCCTCTTAATGCTGAAGTCAAATGCAAAAAAGAGCAAGAAGTTTAAACATCATTCCTTCATTCTTTCAATAGACACTTCCAATAAAAAAGCCCCATTCTCCTGATGAGAATGGGGCTTTTTCAACACGTATCTGCAACGGCTCTCATCCGAGAGCCAAGCGTTTTCTAACGCAAAATTAACAATTGCCCGCCAAGGTGACTATCATGTAGTTGGCACGAATACTTCAACGTATTGCTTGCAGTCACATACGTCAGATCGCTGGTTGGAACACCAATGTATTTGGTCTCCCCTGGCTTTAACACAATTTTGATATCCATCACCCATGGTCCAGCCTGCTCAGAATCGGCTGATAAATTAAAACCATGTTCGGTATCAAGCGAGTTGGTGACTTTTAGCAACACGGGTCGACCAGCTCGTCCCCCTGTTCCCGATTTTGTGAGATTCAACACGGAAGTTGGGGGATACCACACCTTTTTACCACCAACCATCATTGCGGTGAACTCGAGATCAACGTCTAAGGCCTTAAATGATTGCCCGACGACTGAGCCAGTTTCAAGGTCACCGATTTCCACACCACCAGACTGCAGGGCTAGTGCACCTGTTGATCCAGCCGCAACTAGCACAAGACTTAAAAGGACGGATAGAAGCACTCTGTGCATCGCCTACCTCCCCATGAAAAGCTTGTTAATAATAAAAGAGTTACCAGTTCTAAAACGAAGGGCCTTCCAATTACCCTAATGCTCATTCTCAAAAAGAGGGTCCGTTATAGCATATGCCATCGCAGGACGCAAGAAGGATCTTCCACGATCTGCCCTGAAACCACCGATGAAAACAAGCCCTTATCCTACTAGAACAAGGATGAAGGACCTAGTCGAGAAAATCGATGACGACGATCAGAAACTTTTTCCTGTACCAACGGTAAAACGGAGACCAAAGGTCAACTTACAATTGCACTTGCCCTTCTTTTTTATCATCTTCATCATCGCGAGGATTTCCCGCTGACTCAAGCAAGGTTCGTGATACCACAATAGGGGTATGAAAATGAACTGCCAAGGCAATCGCATCTGACGACCGACTATCAAATATTTTGAGTTGTCCATTTAAGGACAACGTCATGGTCGCATAATAGACTCCATCTTTTAAGGAAATAAAGACTCTGTCTACTTGGATACTATAGGCCTCTAACATCGTATGCATGAGGTCATGGGAGAGAGGGCGAGGAAATTTAAGACCATTTAATGCTCCTTGAATCGAACCGGCAACCGTTGGGTCAACATAGATCGGGATAGCCCTTTCTCTCGCTTCCAGCAGAACCACAGGACCTTGGGGTGTCACACGTACTTCGACGTTTTCAATTACCACCTCCTCGTCCTCGCTCTCAAACTTCTCTTGAGCATTGACGCCTACTCCCATTCCGACACTAAGAAGCAAAACCAACGTCCATCTCATCACGGGTACACCTCACATAGGGGTTCTCCTTGAGATTTCGACTATCAGGTACCGACTCAGCAACCCTTAGCCCGTGATAAATGCGTTGGATTGCCGTTCAATCCCAATCTGTGTTTCACGACCATGCCCTGGCACAACCACGGTATTTTCGTTCAATGTATACAGACGCTCTCGGATGGACTCTTCTATTGCATAGGGATCTCCACCCCACAAATCCGTCCGACCAATTCCTCCACGAAATAAGGTATCCCCAGAAAGAACTAAATTATTCTGGGAAAAGTAAAAACACAGAGAACCAGGAGTATGACCTGGCGTATGCATGACAGTCCCAGCAAATTCACCAACCTTGAAGGACTCTTCATCCACCAACCAGGCATTGGGGGAAGGAACAGGGGTATACGGCACTCCAAACATTTGGCATTGAACCTCTAGCATGTCCCAAAGTTGCCGATCATCTTGATGAAGCCCAATCGGAGCCTGAGTGGACTGCTGTATCGCCCCAGACGCAAGAAAATGATCAAAATGCGCATGGGTATGGAGAATCAAGCTAACCGTTAACCCAAGCTCGTTCACCTCTCTCAGAATTCGTTCGGCATTCCCTCCAGGATCGACCACCACCGCTTGCTTCGTTTCTGAATCTCCAAGAATTGAACAATTACAGGATAACGGAGGAACGGAAAAGGTTTTGCGTATGAGTGTTGCCATAGAAATGTGTCACACCGTATCCAAAAAGATAAGAACCAAAAGCATAGCCCCTCACCTCTCGAGGGTCAATATGTCTTTGCGACCTTTACATACCACAACATTTGAAATAGTCTGGTAATCAGCATACAATAAGATTCTGCAAGCACATTAGGCTGGATTCTTTCCTCTAGACTCATCCACATGGCAAATCTACTGATCCGGTGAACGTGACAAAACTTTGGTCATTCTTGACCGATTACCAATTGCTCACACGCTACCCTCAGAAACTCAACCTTTCTCGTCTTACCTTCTGTATTGCGTGTACTGGAATGCTGTTTCTAGTCGGCTGCCCAACGGACAACACGGGTTCGCTCAAACAAGAAAACCTGCAGCTGAGAAAGCAGGTGGCCAAACTCGAGTCTGTCCTCTTTTCCCTCCAGGAAGGCAATAAGGCTATTCAGCAACAAATTGACTTATTAAACCGTGAAGCTCGACAAGCTCAGGAACAATACGAGCAAAAACTGAAAGAAAAAGAAGAGACAATCAAGAATATCTCCGTGGGCAACACAAATGAGACGACTCACCTAAAAACACTCGAGCAGGAAAACAAAAAGCTCCGAGGAGATGCCAGTTGGTTACGGACTCAGCGAAAACAATGGCGAGCAGGACTTATGGTACAGCGGCATGAGGGAAAATCAGAAACCCTAGATTACCCGTTCTCCACTGTTGTTGACGTGGCTCGGACAACGTTGGCCGGGAACGGATACACTATCTTGGCAAGCATGAAAACCGATCAAAAAGCCGTGTATATCACCAATAGGAAAACGTCACCGCCCGCATCAATTGAAGTCACAGGATTTAGGAATCAGTACATTCTCACTATCGACAAACAAACAGAACACGATTCACAGGTATGGGTGAAAGCCGGATTTGAAAAGCTTTCCCAACGCGGACAACTTCTCGATGCCAGCAAACTTGAAGTCAAAGAAATCGAGAGTCGATTAATCAGAGAAATTCAACAGCACCTAACCCAGCCTCCAAAACCTCTCAAAAAAGAGTAGGAGTTCTCCCCAAGAATTTCCGGACTCTCTTTGTTCACCCATAGGTGGCCTCACTCCTTACCAAAACAACAAGGAACTCAATAACGTGTGAGAAGCTGGACGCGATTCACTGCCACGAACACTCTGAGATCACAGTCATCTGCCTCGATCATAAAACATCGACGATTCATTCAACTGACATGACAAGGCATAGCCATTACGTAGTTCCATGGCTTCCAGAGAAACCTGGTCCGCTCCTTGCGGATACATCGCCTGAATATATTCGACAAAGTATTGAATTTTTAGGAGGAAAAAATCATACGGTTCGCAAACGCGCTGCGGATGTAAATACCAGTAGTCCTTAAAACCTTCAATCTCCAGACCCAAGCCCTCCAGAGTACGAAAGGAGCGGGGAAACATATCCTTAAGCTGCCCGCCCCATTCTGAAATTTCGTGCGGCAAATAATAGCGGCGATAACTATCCAACTCATTGACATCATGGATATTGTTAGTGTTCAAAATTACCACATCGTCTTTTTCTAGGCACGTCACCAACCGAACATAGTCCTCATATTGATACGAAAGGTGCCTATCGGTTCCGCACGCAGAAGGATGTGTCCGATGGGCAAACGGTTCGATCTGAGGCCTCGACTCGAACACCGGCTGCTGCTTTCCGCGTTCTTGCTGCTCCCACGTTGCAAATCGCCCACGAAGCCACGCATACTCCCGCACAATGAGATCAATGCCTTTTGTATCGACTTCCATGGCCAATCCCTTCACATTGCTCAATTCAGGATGAGACAGCACTTGCTCGAGCATTTCAAATAACATAGAAGGAATTGGGGCGTGATGTGCGTCAATCCAGTTTGGCAAACAGGCATGCCCCCGAGCTTCATGCGGTACAGCAGGGTGGCAATCTAAACCGGCAATGTGAATCTGCACGACACGCTCCATCGGGAATTCATTGAGAAATTCCTCCAAAAATTGCCCGAGCGTCTGATTCTCCCAAACCCCAGTATAGCGATAGACCGTCCAGATATGCCCAATGTCCAAAACAAACCCGCAGGCACACCGATCTGCAATCATGCGGAAAAAATCCGCGTATCCCAGATTTCCAAGGATAAAATAGGTGAGAGGAGGAGTCTCGAGCAGAAAAAGAGGAGAATGCAAAGTATTGTCTCCAAAATGCTCATCCAGGTAACGTTGAGCTAGCTCAACGTTGCTTGCCGTCATACACGCTGAAGATTCCAGCAATAGTGGAGGAAGATACGTCCCAAACGAATGCCCTCCAATCTGCTTCGTGGCACATTCTTGGTTGATCCAGAAACAGCCCATACTGCGAAGATGAGCCGTAGCCGTCCTTAGCTCATCTTCATATGGATACACATCGGTCCAGTCAGGTTGCGTCACCCATAATCCATCAGCATGATACTCCAGGAGAGCAGAAGGTCGACAGAAACGGACTTTGTCGAGGGCGCTCTGATCAGCTTTAAACACTTCCAAATACCCATACGACAACCCGTGGTGGATTAATTGATCTGTTAGTTCAAAGATGTCAGGTGTATAGACATCAACAGAAAGACCAATCCCATGAAATGGAATACGACCAACGCGCTGAAAAAACTCTTTGTTATTTTCGCTCATTTGAGCATCTATATGACAAATAGATTCATGATCGACCGAGTGGCAAGGAACAAGGGGAAATCAGGAAGGGCAGACTCAATAATCAGATTAAGAGAAGAGGCAGGGCTAACGAGAACGACTCGCTTTATCAGACATGAGATATTGATGAATGCCGGTCGCCGCTTTACGGCCTTCTGCGATGGCCCACACAATCAGAGACGCACCTCGCTTGGTGTCTCCGGCAGCAAATACCCCATCGACATTCGTCATAAAATTTTCATCCACGTCCACACTTCCTCGAGCCGTATACTGCACTCCTGCGGCATCAAGCAGGCCCTGCTTGACTGGCCCGGTAAACCCCATGGCTAACAGAACTAAATCGACATTCATCTCAAATTCTGTACCTGCAACAGGCATGATCTTTCCATTTTCAAATTGCACTTGTTGCGCATGAAGTTTTGTCACATGTCCATTATGACCGGAAAAATTGGTCGTCGACACACTCCATTGACGGTCACACCCCTCTTCATGAGCATGAGATGTTCGCAATTGCATAGGCCACAAAGGCCAAGGAGTCGTAGTCGCACGAGTGGGTGGTGGTTCGGGCAACAGTTCAAATTGATGGACATCGATACATCCATGCCGGTGCGAGGTCCCGAGGCAGTCGGATCCGGTGTCTCCCCCTCCAATGATCACGACTCGTTTCCCTTTGGCTGTAATCGGCTCATCGGTAATCGTATCACCTGCCACACGCTTATTTTGTTGCGTGAGAAAATCCATGGCAAAGTGGACACCTTGTAATTCACGACCTGGAACCGGTAAATCCCGAGGTTGCTCCGCTCCAAGCGTCAGCAGAACGGCATCAAAATCTTTCCGAAGCGCCTCGATTGTCACATCGTGACCAACATGCACATTCGTTTCAAAATTCACACCCTCGACCAACATTTGATCAAGCCGGCGATCAAGCACCCATTTCTCCATTTTGAAATCCGGGATGCCGTACCGTAAAAGACCACCGATCCGGTCAGCCTTTTCATAGACCGTGACGTGATGACCCGCTCTGACTAATTGCTGAGCAGCCGCAAGGCCGGCCGGCCCAGAACCCACAATGGCCACTCTCTTTCCAGTCACGACAATCGGCAGAACCGGTTCCACCCAGCCTTCGTCAAATCCTTTATCAATAATGTTCCATTCGATCACTCGAATCGAAACAGGATCTTGATTAATCCCCAGCACACAAGCGGATTCACAGGGTGCGGGACACAACCGGCCGGTAAATTCTGGGAAATTATTGGTTGTATGCAGAGCCTTCAGCGCATCTTTCCAGCGGCCTCGCTGGACGAGATCATTCCATTCAGGAATCAAATTGACGACAGGACAACCCGAGGGACTCTGGCAAAACGGTACACCGCAATCCATGCATCGTGCCCCTTGATTCTTGAGTCGTTCATCAGGAAATGGCTCATAGAGTTCTTTCCAATCCAAGACACGCAGCTCAACAGGACGCCGTTGCGGCCCCTCTCGAGTAAATTTCATAAAGCCTTTAGGATCAGCCACGACCAGCCATCTCCAATCCTCGTTGTGCATGAGCCTTGGCAAACGCCGCCTTCCGCGCTTGCAACACACGCTTATAATCGGTCGGCATCACTTTGACAAATTTCGGAAGCATGGAATCCCAAGATTCTAAAATCATTTTGCCCTTTCGACTCCCTGTATAGTGAACATGGGATTCGATCATGGTCCGTAAGACTTTCTTATCATCAGGCGTTGACACCGTTTCGAGTTCAACCATCCCCAAGTTGCAACGAAGCTCAAAGGTTCCCGCTTCATTCAGGACATAGGCTTCTCCACCGGACATTCCTGCCGCAAAGTTTCGCCCAGTCTTTCCAAGGACCACGACGACACCACCAGTCATGTACTCACACCCATGATCACCCACGCCCTCAATCACCGTCCGCGCGCCACTATTTCGAACGGCGAAGCGTTCACCCGCCATCCCATAAAAATACCCTTCTCCACCCGTTGCTCCATACAGAGACGTATTCCCAATCAAAATGGTTTCTTCCGGCACAAAGGTCACCCCCGGTGGCGGCATCACAATAATTTTCCCACCAGACAACCCTTTACCAAGATAATCGTTGGACTCACCCACTAGGGTGAGGGTAATCCCTGTTGAGAGAAAGGCTCCAAATGACTGCCCGGCAGATCCTGCAAATCGAATCTTGATCGTATCCTCAGGAAGACCCTTCACTCCGTATTTTCTGGCCACATGACTGGATAAGACGGTTCCTACCGTTCTGTTCACATTGCGAACGTTGAGTTCATGGGAAACGGGTTTACCCTCATCAATCGCCGGACGACACAACTCAACTAATCGATTGTCTAAAATGTGAGTTAGCCCATGGTCCTGTTTTTGAACACAGGAGGTCGCCACATCTGGGCTGACGTTCGGCTTCGTTAACAATGGAGACAAATCCAGCCCTTTCGCCTTCCAGTGATCAACCGCCGCCTGCACGCGCAACTTATCAACTCGTCCAACCATATCCTTCAGAGTTCGAAATCCTAGCTTGGCCATGAGGGCTCGAATTTCTTCTGCCACGAAAAAGAAATAATTGACGACATGATCCGGGCTTCCGGTAAATTGCTTTCGTAATTCAGGGTCTTGCGTCGCCACACCAACAGGACAGGTATTCAGATGGCATTTCCGCATCATGATACAGCCTTCAACAATCAAGGGGGCCGTAGAAAATCCAAACTCCTCAGCTCCAAGCAAAGCGGCAATCACAACATCACGCCCTGTTCGCAATTGACCATCCGTTTCCACTCTGATTCTTCCGCGAAGATCATTCAGAACTAAGGTCTGATGGGTTTCCGCCAACCCTAACTCCCAAGGGATCCCGGCATATTTGATGGAGGAAAGGGGAGAAGCCCCTGTTCCCCCAGAATCTCCACTGATTAACACCTTATCGGCATGCGCTTTCGACACCCCCGCAGCCACAGTTCCGACGCCAACTTCGGAGACAAGCTTTACGGAAACGGCAGCTTCCGGATTGGAATTTTTTAAATCAAAGATTAATTGCGCAAGATCTTCAATCGAGTAAATATCATGATGGGGAGGCGGAGATATGAGCTGCACTCCTGGAGTCGAATAACGCAACTGCGCAATCACCTCATCAACTTTATGGCCCGGCAACTGCCCGCCTTCTCCAGGTTTAGCGCCTTGCGCCATCTTGATTTGCAGCTCTTTGGCATTGACTAAATAATGGGCGGTCACTCCAAATCGTCCTGAGGCCACTTGCTTAATGTAGGAGTTTTTGGAGTCTCCATTGTTCAGCACGCCAAAACGCTCTGGGTCTTCTCCCCCTTCTCCCGTATTGCTTTTGGCCCCCAGACGATTCATCGCAATGGCGAGCGTTTCATGCGCTTCCTTACTGATCGCGCCAAACGACATAGCCCCGGTCGTAAATCGTTTCACAATGTCTTTGGCTGGTTCAACCTCGTCAAGAGAAAGAGGGGTCTCTGCAAAGAAAAAGTCAAACAGCCCGCGAAGCGTAGACCGCCGCTTTTGCTCTTCATTCACGAGTGTTGAAAATTCAGCAAACGTCTTCGGATCGTTCGTCTTCGTAGAATGTTGGAGTTTATAGATAACATCCGGATTCCAATTATGGTGTTCCCCCTGAATCCGATAGTGAATTTCCCCTCCAAAATCGAGTTGACGAAGGGGCACAGGTTCATAGGCTAGCGAGTGCCGTCTCAATGTTTCTTCTCCAATATCTCGAATCCCAATCCCTCCTATTCGAGAGGCAGTCCCAGTGAAGTACCGGTCAATGAGTTCAGGGTTTAAGCCCAACGCTTCAAAAAT
Source organism: Candidatus Nitrospira salsa (assembly GCF_965152625.1). Taxonomy (NCBI): domain Bacteria; kingdom Pseudomonadati; phylum Nitrospirota; class Nitrospiria; order Nitrospirales; family Nitrospiraceae; genus Nitrospira; species Candidatus Nitrospira salsa. Next base: position 1,347,124 of record NZ_CBCUCO010000004.1, on the reverse strand, counting down.
TTGTGCTCCACAATAGGACTGGAGTGTCGAAATACCCATTTTCGAAAATATCTTTAGCAGTCCCTTGTCCACTGCTTTCACGAATTTCCCTTCGGCCGTTTGAGCATCAACCCCCTCAGGAAGATATCCTTCCCGTTCCATGTCAACGAGGGATTCAAAGACCAGATATGGATTGATCGCACCTGCACCATAGCCGATTAAACACGCAAAATGATGAACATCCCGTGGTTCACCGGTCTCTAATATCAACCCAACTTCCGTACGAGTTTCTTGCCGAATCAAGTGATGATGTACGGCAGACACTCCAAGCAAACTGGGAATCGGAGCCCACTCACTGTTGACCCCGCGATCACTCAAAATAAGAAATTTTTCTCCGTCTTGGATAGCCTTAGAAGCTTGAGCGCAGAGTTGATCTAACGCAGACGCCAAACCTTCAGGACCTTCTGCAACTCGAAAGCGCAAGGAAAGTGTCTTACTTTTAAAGTTTGGATCTCCAAAGTCTCGAATTTTTTGAAGTTCCGCATTCGTCAAAATTGGTTGCTGCAATTTAATCCGTCGACAAGCCTCTGGGACTTCTGCAATCACATTCGGTTTCGGACCGATGTTGGTCACGAGCGACATCACAAGATGTTCGCGAATCGGATCGATCGGAGGATTGGTCACTTGGGCAAAGAGCTGCTTAAAATACTTAAAGAGTAATTGCGGTCTCTGTGAAAGCACAGCTAGCGGTGTATCCGTGCCCATGGAAGAAATGGGTTCTTCCCCAGTGACCGCCATCGGAATCAACACCATTTTTAATTCTTCGATGGTGTAGCCAAACGCCTGTTGGCGCTGGCGAATGGTCGGATGATCGGGCTGAGGAACGTTAAAGGGCTCTGGCAACTCGTCTAATGACACTCGATACTCTGTGAGCCATTGTCGATAGGGTTTCCGTTTCACCATATCCGACTTTATCTCTTCATCATCAATGATCCGACCTTCCACGGTATCAACGACAAACATTCGTCCAGGCTGTAGCCTTCCTTTGGAACGAATATTCTTTGGTTCAGCAGGCAGCACTCCGGCTTCGGATGCCAACACGACCAAATCGTCTGTCGTCACTTGGTATCGACAAGGACGTAAGCCATTACGATCCAACGTTGCCCCAATGAGTTTTCCATCGGTAAAGCACACGGCCGCAGGGCCATCCCACGGTTCCATCATGGCCGCATGATATTCATAAAACCCACGACGATCTAGATCCATTTGCGGATTCCCGACCCAAGGCTCAGGAATGAGCATCATCATGACATGAGGAAGCGGACGGCCAGCCATCACAAGAAATTCAATCGCATTATCCAGGCAGGCTGAATCGCTTTGCATCTCATCATCTGTTATCGGAAAGAGCTTCTGAAGATCATCACCAAATAATTTTGACGCTAAGCGACCTTGTCGCGCCCTCATCCAGTTCACATTACCCTTCAGGGTATTAATTTCACCATTATGGACCGTAAACCGATAGGGATGGGCCAAGGACCAGGTTGGAAAGGTGTTGGTACTAAACCGAGAGTGCACTAACGCCAGCGCAGAAACAAAGGCGGGGTCGGCCAGATCAGGATAAAACATCCCAACTTGCTGTGGAAGCAACATGCCTTTGTACACAATCGTCTGACCTGACAGACTACAGATGTAGACATGTTCACGATCTGCAATGGCCGACTCTCGAATCGCATGCGTGATACGTTTTCGTATGACATACAGCTTTCGCTCAAATTGTGCTTCATTGAGGAGATCACGTGCGACAAAAAACTGGCGAATAACCGGAAGAGTCGTCCTCGCCTGAGCACCGATGGCTTCCTCTTTGACTGGCACATCACGCCATCCTAGAAATTCCTGACCTTCTTCCCGAATGATCTTTTCTATCAACACGTCACACTGCCGTCGGGATTTCTCTTCCTGAGGCATGTAGACCATCCCTACGCCATAGCTACCAGACTGAGGCAAGGTCGTTCCCTGATCTTTCAAGACACGGCTAAAGAATTGGTGCGGAATCTGAAGAAGAATTCCAGCCCCATCTCCTGTACATGGATCACAACCTTGAGCGCCTCGATGATATAAGTTTTCCAGGATCCGTAGACCATTCTGAACAATGCCGTGAGATTTCACACCTTTGATGTGTGCAATAAAGCCGACTCCACACCCATCCTTCTCATTTTGGGGATTATATAAACCTTGAGCTAGAGGGAAACCTGGGATGTTCATGGGTAAGTCATATCCTTCGCTGGGAATCAACTAAATCGATTACTCTCCCTAGCCCTTGAATGTAGAGGTCCCTCCCTCATTATCAGAGGGTTCATCCATCATTCGTCATAAAGCGAAGCGAGGGAGTAAATGAGAATTAAGCCCTTGAAAACTAAGGAATAACATTAATTGAAGAATTCAGACACTGTCAAGACGAAAGGTGTGATGAAAATTCGAACAAAATTTCACAATTCCTTTCAGGTCCAACGGCTCGTTGAATAGTCCTCATTTTGCTTGACAATCTGTCAGATACCGCCTAGTATCGCCCGCCATGAGTGGTAACAGCCCAACTCTTCAAAACCTCACCAATATGGCTGATGTATGGGATGCCTATCGAGAGGAGTTGAATGAAGTTGAATTACAAGTCCACAAAAATCTCAATTCTGAAGCCTCTCTGATCAATACCATCTCAAGCCAAATCATGGCGAGTGGTGGAAAACGGATTCGTCCGTTATTGCTCATCTTAAGTGCCAAACTCTGCGGGTTCATTCAACGAGAATATCTCCTTCTCGGTAGTTTGATTGAATATATCCACACAGCAACATTGCTCCACGATGACGTCTTGGATGAGGCAGATATCCGTCGCGGTGAAAAAACAGCTCGACGAATCTGGGGAAATCACGCCAGCATTCTTGTCGGAGACTACCTCTATTCCCAAGCCATGACTCAGATTGCCTCATTTCACAATCATGGCTTCAATGAATCGCTCGCTGATGCCTGCCGGAAAATGACTGAGGGTGAAGTCTTGCAATTGTGTGCGAATAGTCGTCCAGAAATTACCGAACCGGAATACTTGCAAATTGTCGAGTATAAAACCGCAACCCTCGTTGCTGCCTCGTGTAAAATTGGAGCCGCCATTGGTGAAGGCACTCCAGCAGAACAGGCCGCCCTGTCTCGTTTCGGTTTAAATTTAGGAATGGCCTTTCAACTGACTGATGATTGTTTAGATTATCTAGCAGACGGAGCACGACTGGGCAAGACTTTAGGGAAAGATATTCGGCAAGGTATGGTCACCCTGCCTCTCCTTCATCTCTTTCAAACATGTGAAGATGACCAACGGCAGTGGATTAAATCAAAGGTGCAAAGTCGCGCCATTACTGATGAAGACTTGACGACCATCATTAGCCTCATGCATGAACACCATTCCTTGACTTACGCCACACAGAGGGCTGAAGAATATGTCAAGGCTGCGAGTCTAGACCTAGAACCGTTTGCTGATGGAATGGCCAAACGATCATTGGCGATAGTGTCCCAGTATATGGTTAAACGAGATCAATAAGAAATTTCCAGCTGAACACCTCCCTTCGGTTCCAGCTACCATCTCCACACCGCTTGCGTCGTATCATCACAGCACCACTTTGTATTATTGGGCGGACAATCGCATACCCACGCCTGAGACAAGATGACTGCAATCGCTGCTTCAATGAATTTCCGACGCTGACATAATGTGACGGGCCTCTCACCGAACCTTAACTCAGCTGACTGGCAATCATCGTATGTTTACGATACTCTTTGCTCAACGACAATATTTTTGTTTACGATGAACTTCAATGACATATTGTGTCGAACAGCAGGGTTGACCCGCCATCAGCGCGGCCACCACAAGATTTTCCCCACATATTATGCATAATGAAGCTTCCTATATCCTCGAAAGACTTAAAGCCCTTCCACCAAACCATATTTACGCTCTGGCCCCCAAAGACTATATCCTTCGTGGATATGATTACTATTCGCGAGAACGGTTGGAATCCTATAAATGGAATACCGATCAGACATTGCTCACCGCCTATGTGAGGGGCACCCAGCGATACTCAGTTCAATTTTCTGCGCACGAGCCTGATCTTCGATATACCTGCGACTGTCCAGCATGGACCTCGACCTCTCAATGTAAGCATGTCATTTGTGCGCTCCTGACGACCATCAACGCCCTCGTGCCTGAAACCTTTTCACTCCCGGGAAACCATACAGCTCGTCGGAACCTTTTACGAAAAGAGTTACTGCCGCCATCAGCGCCTCACATACTTCATACGCAGACTGCGCCATCCGCCTCAGGGCTGGAAGTAGTATTGTCCGACCATGAATCATTGCCGGAAATCGCCATAAAAAAAGACGGGAAATTGTGTCGGTCCTTTTATGGTATCCCGACCGAACTGACACTCCTCATGAGGGGAACCTTTGACCCAGCATGGTTAGCCTATGAAAATTTTGTCACATACCTTGAGCAATATGGCAACACGCATCCACTCGTCTTTGATACACAGGAACAACAGACCACTCTCACGTGGCGGCCGTCTCGTCACTATCAATCCGCAACAGAACTTGATGTCAGAGAAGACCATATCAACGTCCATAACCGCTGTCTCTTACGCGGCACCGTCCAGCCTCAAGCTCGCCCATTTCAACGTCTCGTCGCCGACCTTGAAACTCAAACTCTCGCTCCTCTCCATGATGTCAAAGGCTGGGAAATCTATACTCTTGTCGAAAACATGCTCGACGCCGAAGCCTGGCGACGGCCATTAGGGCTCCGACCGTCTCCCACAGTATCAGTAGCTCCGCAACAGACGGACCGCATGCGTACTCCATCTCGAGTACCGGGAACAAGAAGGCATCGTCAGTCTTTGCAATTATCCATGGACGCATTTTATCAACTGCATTTTAATTTCAATCGAAAAGAAGATGTTTCCCAACATCTGATCTTAAAAGTTCATGGACGCGATGTGACACTGCAGGAATGTGACCTGAACGAAAATTCCACACCGTCGCTCACCTATCGGCTCAGCATACTTCCGCAGGATGATGTCATGGCTCCAATTCAAGCCAATCTGGGAGAACCACTGGCGGTCTTACAAACGGAATGTCGTCTCGACGGACAGAATATTGAAACCCACGCTCAACTGTTTCAATGTATTCTCAATATCGAACAAGCCAAAGACCTCCCTCAAACGTTCAAATCTCGTAAGCGCAAGACGCTACTTCTTGAAGCATTATTTCGACTGTTTGGCACGTTACAACCCACTGATGCAAACCGCATCATTAAAGACGCGATGGCAGTCAACGAGTTTCAAGCCTATGCCGTCAAATCCGAAGCTCAGCATTTACTCAAAGATTGGCACATGCTTTATCGAGAACAAGACTTCCGACTCACCTATGCGAATAGCCAGTGGATCTTTCTCCCAAACGATAAAGCGAAACAGGCACTCTTATATGCCATTCCTTGCGAAATTTTCGGACACCACATCTTCCGGAATATGGATAGGCATGACAGAATGACCATGCCGCTTTCCACGCTTCACTCCAAATTGCCAGAACTACACGCGAAACTGCAGGCAGCAGGCATTGAACTGTTTTACCATCAGAAGCCTATCCTCACGGCAGAGTGGGAATTTTCATTCGATGCTCAACGTCCTCCTGACATTGACTGGTTTGAAATACGGCCTGAAATCAAATGCAATGGTGAGGTGATGTCCGAAGCCGTCTGGATGGAAACCATACAGAAAGGGAGTATTTCCGAGACCGAGGACGGGATACGGATTCTTGATGTCTCGGCCATGGAAATCCTACGCACACTGTCGTCACTCTATCCGGCAATGAGGAATACTCCAAGTAAAGATCAGAAGAGTAAAGTGGTTCGCGTTCCAACGTTACAAATTTTAGATTGGATGGTATTACGTAAACATGGCGTCAAAGTTGTCCTCTCGGACAATGATGAAGCCTTATTTCAACGTCTATTGAATTTTGAAAAAATAGACCCGCGCTCGTTACCGAACAAGTTGCAGGCCAAGCTTCGCACCTATCAACGAAAAGGATATCAATGGCTCAGCTTCCTCTATGAACATCGTTTTGGAGCCTGCCTTGCGGATGACATGGGATTGGGCAAAACCATACAAGCCATTAGCCTCTTGGCGGGCATTCATGAGGGTATCGTGACGCAACCGCCCAATACGGCCAACGCGCCACATCTCATTGTTCTCCCCCCAAGTTTGCTCTTTAATTGGGAACATGAAATCACGCGATTTTATCCAGACTTTACTGTGCGATGGTATAGCGGAAAAGACCGGTCCGCCATCTTCCGCGATTGCGATATTGTGCTTACGACCTATGGAATCATACGGCGAGACATTGCTGTACTCGAAAAAATTCATTTCAATGTCATTATTTTTGATGAAGCACAAGCCATTAAAAACATTACGGCGCATTCCACGGGAGCTGCCAGACGCCTGAAAGGGACCTTCAAGTTGGCAATGACCGGCACGCCATTAGAAAACCATCTTGGGGAATATTATTCCATCATTGACCTGTGCCTTCCTGGATTACTCGGCGATTATGATGCATTTAAATCGCACATAAAGACGCATGAACCTCCGAAGGTGGAACAACTCCTCCAACGAACCAAACCATTTGTGCTCCGTCGCACCAAATCGGAAACACTCAAAGAACTTCCACCTAAAATTGAAACCGATGTCTATCTCGACCTCACTGACCGACAAAAAGCGCTCTATCAGCAAACCATTGCGCAGATTCGACCGACTATTGAAGATGCCTACCGGACAAAAACTGCCGCCCAAGCACGGATTATTGCCTTAACGGCCATCTTGAAACTTCGACAAATCTGCTTGTCACCTCGCCTGCTTAATTCGACAAGCACCGACTCTTCCCCAAAAATCACCTGTTTGCTCGATCGATTACACGAACTGCTGGATGAAGGACATAGCGCATTAGTCTTTTCCCAGTTCACCTCATTCTTAGATCTCGTTGAACAGGAGTTTAAGACACACCACCTCCCCTACAGCCGGCTCGACGGCTCGACGCCAACCAAAACCCGCAAGAAATTAGTACAAGAGTTTCAGGAACATGAACGTCCATCTGTTTTCCTGCTCAGCCTCAAAGCTGGTGGGCAAGGACTGAATCTCACCAAAGCCTCCTATGTCTTTCACCTCGATCCCTGGTGGAACCCCGCGGTCGAAAATCAAGCCTCGGACCGCGCGCACCGAATCGGTCAACAACAAAAAGTCTCCATCATGCGTTTTTTAATGCATCACACGATCGAAGAGAAAATGATGGACCTCAAAAAACACAAACTCGCCTTGTATGAAGCCGTCATGGAAGGCTCAACTCAACGAGGTGCCGGCGCCGGCATCAGCAAATCCGACTTTGATTTTTTATTGGGATAAAAAGGATCGGTAAGTGGGAAGAAAAGCTTTGCTTACTTTTGGTCGAATTTCTGTAGAGTTTCAAGAAAGGTCTTCTTGAGAGTGCGAAAATCCTGAAGTCTTGTCGTCGCGATCCTATAGACAACGGCATCATCGATCCCGCCGTATTCATGGACCACAATATACCGAAATCCCCTGATCGATCGCAGAAGTTCAGCCTGGTCTTTTGAGAGCACTTCATTTTTTTCGAGTTTGCCAAACAGATCGTTGTCTTCATGAGGTAAGCCGAGCTGGAGACCACTGACAAAGAGCCCACAAATATCTAACACAACTTCTACTAAAATTTGCAGCAATCGCTCACACGCACGGCGTTTTTCGATTGAAGCCACATACTGTGAGAATTTTTCAGGAACGATTTGCTCAAGTTCCTGCAAATATTCATCCAACGCTGAAATTTTTGACAAAATCCGGTCGCGATCAAGCATTGGCAATCTGATTAAGATACAACTGATAGCGTGGACGAAAGTCGCGATATTCGCGAATTGTTCGAAGGGCAATGTCGTAGAGTTGATCACTATTTCGGCAAAAGAGAACTTCCCCATCCTTTAGGACACGAGGACGAACAGGCAATGGCAAAGCTTGAAACACATGAAGGTCGAGATCAAAAGAAGACACATACGTCAGGCGAACGTTGGCTGACTCATCGGGCGTGTCAGAGTTCGGAGCAAGCACCAGACAGACATCAGTATCTGATCGTGCATGAGCTTCTCCCCTAGCCTGACTCCCGAAGAGAAGGACCGCTAAGACACGTTCATCAGTTTTAACATTTTCCACTAATTGTTTAAGAGCAAGACTCATAAAATATCTTTATTTAAATAGACCTCACCCCCCTCATAGTCTATCGAGAGCCTCTTCAAAACACAAACTGTAAGCAGAAACTCACGTCTTTGAAACGCTGGCACTTGGCGTGTAGTCGGGAAGCCCAAACACTTGAGCGTATGCCACGGCTAATGTACACAACCCAATGGCATATCCAACAGCCATACCTACGTACTCTAAAAGTCATATAAACAGGTTTAACGTTACCTTGCCTGTGTCATCGGAAACATCTTCTGCCAAGTTGCTTAGTTCCAATGGACTTTGTAACGTGATGACAAATAAATTTTCAGGAAAAACAAAGGCTGCAATTATACTCCCCAGCCCTCCAATTACTATGGCCAGAATAACCGTATTGAGCCCCCATCCCAGGTATAGAAGGAATATTTTTCCAAACAGATGCTTAATATTCTGAAGACCAACTATTAATCCTGCTTGAACACTCACCCCACGATCAGCAATAAACAGAATGCTGATTGAGCCACAAATAAGAAGCCCAAGGGCCAACACACCGAAAAAGCCGATGCTGAGTGCAGATAATAATTCCCTGATGACCTCTTCTTTCCCAGACAATTCTTTCTGAAATAACCCATGAAGCCAATCAAATACAAATCCGGCAAACGTGAGTATAAGTCCACAGAACAAAGGATTCTTGAATACTGTCCAATGCGGAACGCTGGCAGCAAAATTTCCATCCTGATCTCGTAAAATTTTCCATGTCAGGAATGCGATACAAACAGGAAGGATTGACCAGAAGATTGCTTCACCAATAAACCCATACATTGGAGACAATGTGGACCAGATGTTTCTTAGTAGGAGTGCTGAAAAGCACAATAGAACGAATCTAAAATAATATTTCTTAAATACTCGCCACCTTCCTTAAACACCTCATCGAGATAAAACGTCCGTTTTTCTCGAACGATTTGATCTTTAGGGAGGGGAGCTGAATATTCCATGTGAAGTCCTAGTTAGACGAAGTATGGTCTAGAGAAAAATAGACGGAGGTACATGGTGGTCAAAACATGATTAACGTCGGGGCCTAAAACCGATAGCTGATGCCAAACGTGGCGCCATGTCGGAAGGTACGGAATTCATTGAGATTGGCGGTAGAGCCTCCGCCTGAAGCCGGAAAGTTTTCCCAATCACCATCTTGAACGGTGAGCCACCAGTAACGATAGCCGCCATGAATGAAGAATTGATCGAATATCCGCAATCTCACCCCACCTTCTAAGTTAAAACCATATCCGAGACCACTCATCTTAAAACTTGGACTGCCTCGGAGATCCGTTCGTAAATGATGAATATCTTCGTTCTTCAGCCAGGCAAGCGGGAGTGCAATCGCCTCCCCTTCGAGCGTCAGACGATCCCAAAATGTTATTGCTCCTTCGCCACCGACCCGTAATGACGTCCATTGAACGGTGTTCGTAATGGCCTTCGTTCCCACAAATGATTCCGTTCCAGCCGCACGACAAAATGTTCCAACCGACGTACATTCAAGCTGCCTGACGCTCCGAGCCACATACTTTTCCCGCCAATATTGAAACCCCAAAACCGCGTTCAGTAAGCCTTTGTTGCCCGCAAAACGATAAAACAGGAGCCCAACATCGCCGTTCAGGTAGAAGACATAGCTGTCACTGACGTCACTTTCTGTACGTGATATGCGGTGTGGGCCATTCACCGATGTTCCATAGAATGTGGCACCGCTCGCACTCACAAAATCGTCATCGATTAACGTCCCGTCAGTGATGGCCCCATACCCGAACTGTCCCTTAAGCGAAAATCCTTTTTTATGAACGAGTTGAGCGTTCAACTCCACAATATTGCTCCACATGTCTTTATAATCCAATGCTGAAGTAGGATTTCCCAACAACGAACTCAACGTTGAGGCATCGTGGCTGAAGTTGGAACGACCCTGGCTCAGCCAGCTAGCCAGTCCGACATCAATATTGGCCTTGCCTCCCATACTGCGATAGACAATTTTTTCATTTCGATTCAAAGATTCGTTCGCCATCACCGCATCCACCAAGACAAGCGAACGGCACACGAACATGAGACCAACAAGACTTATGACCCCAGCCACGACAAAGCCATTTACATTGTTTCTGGAGCAATCCATGGCTATCCTCAGTTTATAGATTTGAACGAAACCTACGCCGTTCGTATTTTTTCGGAAAATGTTTAGAGGAACTGTAAAAATCCACACCCTAGCACGAGTGACGCGAATACGATTGTCGTAATCATCGCCTAAGGCTAAAGGCTAAACAGTGCAGTCTGGGGAATTTAGGAAGGAAAGATGAATGAAGTAGATTAATAAGAAAATGAGACATTATTCGGGCATAGTGATGTCCCCGCCTTCGAGATCCATGTCTATTCCATTGAGCTCTAATTTATTACCGACGCGCCACCACTCTGGACTCACTTCAGACAAGGTGCCTTTTGATGTATAAAACTTTGCCTGCCCCACCGTGAGACGTGTGTCTTCTTCAGCTTTAAGCTCAATTACTACATTTTTTAAGGTATTATCGACAATTTTCAGACTCTGCGGTTCAGCCGTGAGTTCAAATCGCTCTCCATCATTGGATATCCACACATTGCGCTCAAGTTTGGCTACCTGAGTCCCTGTAGGCATGTACATATCCATGGTAAGAAATATTTGACTATTGTCTTCATGAATCTCTAGACATAATTGTTGCTGCCCATGCGCGGTCACCACGCCAGTTGTATTTCTCAACACATTTGACCCAATCACAATATCCACGACTCTGTCTCCTTTAACTCACATTTATCAGTAAGATGATAATATGTCATGATTTTGCCAGCATTCGACACATCAATCAACTCTCAACACCAGTCTTCTCATAGTCGAAACGACCAACTGGAACCCAATCATCTCTTCGAAGCCACGACTCCGTGGGGATGAAGCGGCTCACGTCCTTTGAACATCAGCAGACACACTAACCCCACAAGAATCCAGAGTATTTCCCGAAGACGACGAATGAGCGCGAAGGTAATGCCAGTCACATCAGGATACCCATACGCCAGCAGAAGTAACACATATCCGCCTTCTTGCGCACCTAAACTGCCAGGAATAAAAAATGTACTTCCTTTAATAAACACGGTTAAGGCCGCAATCGATAGCGAGGTCAGCATATCCACATGAACATCTAAATAGTACAAAATGGCATAGACTTCTAGCGTCTCCAATATCCAGGCAAAGAAAAATGTGAGCAAGGCCACATAAAAGGTTCGCCGGTGCTGTGTGTAAAACGTTCTGATCGTAGAATCTAGTTCTTCAAGTGAGGCTTTCCGTTCTTCCAGAAACTTCAATCGGATTCGGCATGCCTGTAATACGCGCAGACAACCCATGGCCAACCCATATCGTTGAACCATCACAAACAACAGCATCCCAAACGCCAATAATCCAACACTGATTAACGCCGCGGTCAGATAATGGTCAGATGCACCGAGAATCCAAAATGACAGACCTATTCCCAGTAGAATAAATAAGACCTGCGCAATGGTCATGGTCGTTTTAGCCGTAATCACAGAAGCCAACCCTTCGACCAATGGGACGCCATAGGGCTTGAGAAGATAGGCCTTGAGCGGCTCGCCTCCGACATAGGCAGCCGGAGTGGTGACGTTGACAGACTCTCCCGCCATTCGGATTGCAAACAATTGAGCAAACCCGATTCGTTGGGCATGAGAACCAAGAGTCAGACGCCACCCAAGTGCCTCCAGGGTATACACCAGCAGCATGGGAAAAAGAATAACCCCAAGCGCCACGGGCCCTAATTGAGAGGCCGTATTCATGATGGAAGTTGGGCCGATGTGCCAGACAATCCCAGCCAAGGCCAAAGAGCCAAAGATCAGGAAAATGAGCTTAAGCACGAGAGAGAAGGGAATGGCGGAGAATCCACGCCATTGAGGCGATAAAAACCCATGAACCGATTGCCGCAATCCACAGAAACCAACCAAGGATATCCATACAGGCAAACAGCAGCACAACAACGGAAAAATCTCGATTGGTCACATTGCCAAGCATAAACTCCATCCGCGTTCGAGTGGCTTCACCCAGACGACGCAATTCACGAGGACGGGAGCGAAGAAAGCGTGCTCGATTCACAAGCCAAAGTGAAATCATATTGGCAACAACCGCACAGGTTCCAAGAATCAGCGGCAAATTCATACCTTCCCACGACCCGTGTAGATAGGCTCCAGAAGCAATCCCCGCAAAGATTGACATATGGACGACATTATCAGCCCAAATATCTAATTCTTGACCAAAGCGTGACTCAGAAAATGTTAATCGTGCCACCTCTCCATCACAACAATCAATCACGACGGATAATTGAAAGAGTAACGCGCCAATAATACCGAATTGATAGGAGCCCAACGCAAAAAACCCAGCCGCCATAAGTCCAATGACCATTGATGCCATGGTAATCATGTTTGGCGACACGCCAAATTTTAAAAACACGTGCGTGAAAATGCCTGATAATTTCCGATTCACATATCGATCAACGATACCGTCCATCCCTCCCTTCAAAGACTGAAGGGACTGATACAAACTGCGTTCAGCTAACTGAAGCCCATTGGGCCCTCGAATATCCTTAAATTGAGTTGTCGAACTGGGAATGGGCTGAATGATACCCTCGATCGCGGCTTGCTCTAACGCTAAACGGATCGGGTTGCCTCCACCGGCTTGTAATACGCCAGACACTCCCAACAAGCGTGACGGCAACACGACGAGATCTTCAGCAATAAACGATGCAGGCAAGGAAGGTGAGGTCGATTGCGCAGGTATAACGTCACTATGGTCATGAAAGACGACAGTCGTCCCCAACGTACTCGGCTCAACATCTTCTTGGAAGACGACTCCAGGATTGCCCGTGTGCCGGCTTTCTTCTGACTGCCCCACAACAACCAAGACACGACCATCTGAAGCAACCATTCGTAACGATTGAATCAATGAAGACGAGAACACGACATGACAACCGATAATCAAACAGGAACCTTTGACTTCACCGGACAAGGCTTCCCAAGTTTGAGGATCCGTCGGGGGAAACTCTCGAACAGGCAACCAACGAATGGCCGCTTCAATACGGTCATCCCCCTGGATCATCGCTCGCAACGTTTTTTCTTCTTGACCGGCTAACACCCAAATTTGCGAAATTCCAGCCCGCTGCAGCGTCAAGACCGCCCGCTGAAACAGGGTCAACCCACTGACCTTCGTTAAGGTGCCAGTTCCACGTTCTCCCTGGTTCGTGCCTAACGTAAAGACGCCGGAAGAAGCCAGAAGAATGGCTGTATCGATAACACTCGTAACAGGTTTAGGTAATGTTCCATCCATGATGACACAAAGTTTGAGGGTTGGGCCCTATACGATGAACTTCATTATTATCGAGAACGAGGGTCTACACGCACCATCATCAAGCATAATTACGTTTCGATTCTAGACAACTTCCTTCCCATGACATGACAACATCGGGAGAATGTCACGTTCGGCTCTCTGCACATCTTCAGGAAAATCAATTTCGATCCAGGGCAATCCACCAATCCGCTCATATCCGACGTTCACCTTCTCAAAAAATCCTTTGAGTGCATCTTCATATTCCATATCGAGATGCCCAGCTTCGATAGGTTCTAGCACCGATTGGAAAAGAACGGCGCTATCCGATTTGGCCACCTTTAAAAATCCCACGCCTTCTCCGGTGAAATCATACCGTGCGGGAAGCGTTTTACTGAGGCTCGTCACTCGCTCATCCTGAATCGCTACCATACATTCTTCTGTTTCTTGAGACACGGATTCATCAACGAGCAGTGCATTCCGGAACCTGGACTCGACGAGACGACGAAGAATGTCCGGATGATACAACACATCCGCATCCATAATAATGACATCGTCATCAACTTCCTTTCGCGCTTCCCACAATGAAGTAATACTTCCTCGGATGTATTGATCGTTCGTCACAAACTGAACAATACCAGGAAACGACGACGAAGCCACGGCCTCCCGAATCAGATGTTGCTGATATCCAACAACAAGCACGACGGTCTGAATACCAAGACTTGAAAGTTGCTCCAAATGTCGTGACAGGAGCGATTGGCCGCCAACTTGGACAAGACACTTGGGACGCCCTTCAGCGACAACACCCAGTCGCTTACCAACCCCAGCCGCTAAAATGACAGCCTTCATCCGGGTTCGCCACGTTTCTTGATAATCTGTTCAAAGGCATCAAGAAATCCTGAAATATCTTTGTCTGTGAGGGCGCCAATGTTGGCCACTCGAAAAATCTTGGATTCCATATGCCCCTGCCCCGCATAAATGACATACCCCTCCTGCTTCAACTGATCATGCAGCCACTCATACGACATCTGTTCTGGAAGATAAAAAGCTGTTAAGGTATTCGACTGATGTTCCGGTTCGAGAACGGCCTTAATACCAAGCGATGACATTCTCTTTCGAATAGTCGTTGCATACCCTCGAAATCGTGCACAACGCTTCGTGACACCTTCTTCCAGTAACTCGTTGAGGGCTTCCCGAAATGCATAATAGACTTGTACGGCTGGCGTAAAGGGAATACTTCCTCGCTCCTGTTCCTCGTAATAATTAGCTAGATTCAGGTACCAACTACGCTTAGGATAGGTCTTGACGCTCTTTTCCATGAATCCCTTGCGAATAATAACAAACGCTAAACCAGGAAATCCTTGGATACATTTCTGAGAAGCACTCGCCACCATATATATATGCGGGGTCGCAATATCCAATGCTTCACCTCCGAGTCCGCTAACGGAATCGACGAGAAATACACGATTGAGCCCATCAACGACTTCCGCAACTTTCTCAACCGGGTTCATGAAACCGAGTGTGGTTTCATGGTGAACCATGGCCACGGTATGAATTTCTCGATGTTGCCGAAGCGCCAACTTGATCTTATCAAAATCAGGAGCCTGTCCCCAGTCCAGGCGCATCTCCACTCCACCAAGTCGTTGCGTTAAGGCCATGTTCCACAAACGTTGGCCATACACCCCATTGATAATCACCATGATGCGTTTACCCTGCGGTAAACTTGATAACAGAGCCGCTTCAACGGCTGCAGTCCCTGAACCGGTCAACAAAATCGCTGTATACTCAGATTCCTTGCCGGGGACAAAGGCCTGAAGCAACTTTTGTCGGATATCAGCTAAGAGCTCTGAACATTCAGACTCACGATGACAAATATCCGGTTCAAGCAGTGCTCGTCGTACTCTTTCTGAAACATTCACAGGACCAGGATTTAAGAGAATCATAGTACAACTTTCATAACGTGTAACGTGTTGAGGGTGGGAAGTACAAAATGAAAGAAACGAATATACTTTGTCTATTCACGCCGTCGGCCTCACCGGTTACGGATTAGAAGAATTGGCGGCTTTAAACCGTCGAGTCATCTCAGCAGGTTCAATCGCAACTCGATCGGCATCTTCGATTTGTTCATTGACCTTAATTAACAGAAAACTTGGGCCTTCGCTCGCCAGCATATCTTTAAACTCATACACAATGTCTTCACGTTCACGAACTCGCTCGACGTTCACATACCCAGCCGCTTTTGCCACTTTGTCAAGATTGACTAATCGGGAATAGGTTGGTTGATTTCCAGTCGTCCCATACACCTCATTATCAAAGACGACATGCACCAAGTTCTTCGGCTTCAAGGCTCCAATGGTCGCAAGGGTTCCCATACTCATGAGCACATTGCCATCTCCATCAAAGACGACTATTGTTTTTTCTGGTTGACTCAAGGCCAATCCCAGACCGATGCCCGCCGTCGCCCCCATGGACCCAATCATGTAAAAATTGCCGTCACGGTCTCGCAATTTCTGAGCTTCGCGCGAAGGAAATCCATTGCAGATAATCAACGGTTGGTCAGTGATCAGCTCTAACAGCGCACCCATAGCCTGAGCACGGCTCTGCATCACGCCTTCTTCAGGACCAATCATGTGTTAAGTCCTTCTGTTTTCAACATTTCCATCATGGCTGTACGGTTTTGACAATGCCTTTTTTCAACAACAAAGCAAGCGGAATTCGTTGCTCCATGAACGTGGTGGCCGTCCATTTCAGGTCATCCACCATGGTTTCAGCCGATAACGTTCGGTGGGGAACTTTGACGGTATCTAACAACTGCGTCATGGTCTCTCCCATGACCAGATGCTCTGGAGCATCTTTCCCCTCGAAACCACGCCAGGAAATGAGGAGGACACAAGGAATTCGGTAAATCAGATTGAGTGATTCAAGGATATTGAGAGAATTGCCTAATCCGGAATTTTGCATGAGGACCGCGGGAATTTTCCCCCCAAGATAGGCTCCGGCCGCCATTGCCACCGCTTCATCTTCACGAACGGCAGGGACATACAAGCGCGCTTCAGTCAGCGCCGCAATGATACCGCCCAAAATGGTATCGGGAACTCCCGTGAAAAAATCTATACCGATATCTTGTAACGCTCGAACAAAGTCGTCGCTGTCAATCATGGTTCAATTTCTTTAAACACAATTCATACTCACAGGCTTCAACACACAACGGCACACATCTCAAACAAGGCCAAAGACAGCGAGCAGACACTCTTCAATTGTTAATCGGAAAAACAAATGGCTGGCCTGTAAAAGCCAGCCATTAGATGAGCGGATTATAGCGGAGGGGAACAAACATTCTCAACAAAGAGGGCAATCATATTGATAGGCTTTAGTCGAAGACGTTACACTCACAACACATGTGTTATTCTACTAAATCAGGGAGTTAGGTCATGAAATCCACACGTCGCAAAGCCGCGACCCGTTACACTGCAGAACATGCGAAAAGTGGCTTACGAACTAAGCTACCATCAATTGAAACATGGCCGAATCAGTACCAAGGCTATGAAATTACCATTGAAATTCCTGAGTACACCGCCATTTGTCCCAAAACGGGATTACCAGATTTCGGCATGATCCGACTGAGTTATACTCCAGATCAATCCTGTCTCGAGTTAAAATCTCTCAAAGAGTATATTCATGCCTATCGAAACCTTGGTATTTTCTACGAAAATGCCGTGAATCGCATTCTGGAGGACCTCGTGAAAGCCTGCCATCCCATCTCTGCCACCGTCACAGGTGAATTTACCGCCCGTGGAGGACTCAGCAGCACCATTCACGCCTCGTACCCGTAACTTCTCCCAGTATTTCAGACGAAAGGATCGGTGAGTCGAGAAGGATCGGTGAGTCGAGAACGAACAACCTCTCACGCAGGTGAAGAAACCGCAAAAAACTGCTTAATGGTCTGCACAACATATTCGATCTGTTCTGTTGTCAGTTCTGAATATATGGGAAGGGAGAGGACCTCTTGAGCGGCCTGCTCAGAAACTGGAAGTTGCCCTTTTTGATAACCCAAGACTTGGTAACATTCTTGAAGATGGAGCGGGACGGGATAATAAATTTTATTGCCAATGCCCTGTTCGGTCAGGTAAGCGCTGAGTTGATCGCGTTTCGGGGTTCGAATCGTATATTGGTTATAAACATGATAATTGGCCGGGTCAGTCACGGGCAGGGTGATCACGTCTAAGAGACCAGCCTCACCAAAGAGACGCTCATAGGCTTGAGCATTGGCGCGACGTTTTTCGGTCCATTGCTCAAGATAGGCGAGTTTGACCTGAAGAACGGCCGCTTGCAAGGCATCAAGCCGGCTGTTCATGCCAATGGCATGATGATGATAGTCAGATCGACTTCCATGAACACGGAGAGCTCGTAACCGATCGGCGATGTTAGCATCATGGGTGGTCACCAATCCGCCATCCCCAAACCCACCAAGGTTTTTCGAGGGGAAAAAGCTGAAACAGCCCGTTGTTCCCAATCCACCAGCCCGCACACCATTTCGCGTAGCCCCAATCGCCTGACACGCATCTTCGATAACCGGCACGCCACGCTCAGCTGCCAGGTAGGAGATTTTTTCCATTTCGGCACATTGGCCAAACAAATGGACAGGAAGAATTGCTTTGGTCCGCTCAGTGAGACGATCGGCCAATTGCTCAGGATCCATATTCAATGAACCTGCTTGAATATCAACAAATACCGGAATGGCTTGTAGTCGTGAAATCACTCCTGCTGTGGAAAAAAAGGTAAACGGCACCGTAAGAATTTCGTCCCCGGGCGTAACGCCTAAAGCCATCAGCGAGAGGAGTAACGCATCACTGCCAGAAGCGACACCCACAGCGTGACCAGTCCCGACGTACTTCCCAAGGTCTTGCTCTAGACGCTCCACTCGTGGCCCAAGGACAAACCCTTGCTCGTCACACACGTCTTCTATTGAAGCAAGCACCTCGTGGCGAATCGATTGAAATTGAGCTTTCAAATCGAGAAGTGGAACATTCATAAAAGCCTTTCTTATTTGCCTATCACAACAATAATTTCAATAATATCGGTCATGCCTATCGAAAAGCTGTCAGACCAACAAAAACGATCCACATAATCTTTCATCAATTTTTGCCCCTGCAACTACATCACGGCGATAATCACAGCGTATCGAAGAGCTTTTCCAATTCCGATAAACAGCAGTGCAATCAACCCATTCACACGCAACCACCCGGCAGCCACACACAGCGGATCTCCAATCACCGGCACCCATGACAGGAGCAACAGGGGACTGCCCCACTGCTGCACTCTTTCTACAGCCTGCTGATGACGCACCTTCGTTAAACGGGAAACCGGGAAACGCCAACTCATCACGAATCCAAGCCCCCAAGAAGTCATTCCTCCTAACGTATTACCAGCGGTAGCCACCCCCCACAACATCCATGGGTCATAGGTTCGTTGTGAAACCAAGACGGCCAGAACGACTTCAGATCCTCCTGGAAACAGGGTGGATGAGAGAAATGCACTGAGAAAGAGTCCGCCAAGGGTATATTCCTCAGCAGACATCGGCCTCAGGTCGCAGACCCAACAGGAGCACGCTCAATGGACACAAACTTCTGTTTACTATCATATGTGATTAAAAACGACCCGACGACTCCATGGTGAGTCATGAATGGCCGCAAAACTCGAGCGGGAAACCGTATTTTCCGTCCATCCGAAGCACTCGCCACCACTTCATCGACCGCCCCTTCATAATAGGCCAAAAACCGATGAGGTGGGAGGTTGAGAGAAACACGGATTTTGGGCATGGCAACACACAATCACACGCCACAATGGATGAATATGGTGTGGTCATGATGTACAAAAAAAATTATCACAAACACCGACAAGATTCTGGTAAAAAAACAAAGCCACGTTTCATGAATAGTCAAAACCTGTTATTCATAGAAGAAGCAGGCACGAGATGATCAAAAGATGCATGCTACATCTCAACAGCATGTCGACATATAAAATCTTACCTTTTTCAAGGCATTAGGACAATCCTAGAAAATGTGAACGACTTTGACTCATTTTCGATTCAAGACTATAGTGAAAGAAAGGAAAGCCAACAACACCATGACGAGAGACCATGAAAACAGATAGATCAACAACTAACACCACACACGATCACACGACTTCCACATTCCTTCAAATGGCCGTTCGAGAAGCTGGAGCACGAGCCTTGGAGCTTGCCGAAAAGGGCTTCGAGATTTCTATCAAATCCGATTTGTCTCAGGTCACAACGGCTGACTTAGAAGTCGATCGAATGTTGCAAGATCGATTACTCACCAGATATCCAGAAGATGGATGGCTGTCAGAAGAAACGCCAGATGATCGGAAGCGGTTAGACAAAAAACGTGTCTGGATTCTTGACCCCATTGACGGCACACGAAACTTCATTTCCAAAATTCCACAATATGCCATCTCCATCGCACTGGTCGAAAACCACGAACCTATTCTTGGGGTGATTTACAATCCAGCAACGAATGAGATGTTTTTCGCTGAAAAAAATGCTGGGGCCTATCTCAACGACATGCCAATTCACGTCAATGCCACGCACGATGAGCAACTCATATGCTTGGCGAATATTTCAGCACAGACTCAAGCAGAACTCGAATTAATCGAACCTAATGTCGAGTATACCGGATTTGGCTCGATTGCCTATGCACTTGCACTTCAAGCCGTTGGCCGCGTTGACATCACGCTCAACCCTGGCAGTCAAAATGAATGGGACATTGCGGCCGGAATTCTCTTGGTTCAGGAAGCAGGAGGTACAGCCAAAGACCGACATTGGCAATCCATCCCATTGAATCAATCCAATACCACGACACAGGGAGTGATTGCGACTCGTCCAGACAAAACAGAAACCGTTCAAAAACTACTCGAATCCCTAAAAATCCCATAATCTCCCATCATCTTCCTAAGCGGAACAACGCAGAATCAACACTTCCTTCCTTCGCGTTGACAACCATGACGCCATTAGGCCAGGTCAGTTCAATGACTAACCCGTATTCCCGCTTGTGCCCTCAGGAAACCAGAATGATCAGGTCCGACAAATGACGAGTATCCTCTCTGACTTCAACGCTACCCAGCTACTCCTTGTGGGACTCCTGTTTATCTGGACAGGGTTTGTTCGCAGCGGACTGGGGTTTGGCGGAGCCGCACTTGGCTTGCCACTCATGCTGTTTCTGTATGATCAACCTCTCTTCTGGCTCCCGATTATTGGAACCCATCTCCTCATTTTTTCTGCCCTCACCTTACGAACCAGACTTCACCATGTCGATTGGAAGTATTTGCGGCATGCCAGCCTCTTCATTATTCCTACCACATTGATTGGTGTCCTCGGCCTAATCACCCTACCCAATGAATGGCTCCTCATCTTCATCTATTCCGTCGCACTCGGATACGGACTGATGTGGCTTCTCAACCTTTCCATAACCAGCAAAAAAAACTGGAGCGATACACTATTGCTTGCCTTCGGTGGGTATGTCGCGGGAACGTCACTGACCGGTGCGCCGCTGATGGTCGCCGTGTTCATGAAAAATGTGTCGGCCGATCAACTACGGAATACGTTGTTCGTCCTCTGGTTTACCATTGTCACCATCAAAATGAGTACCTTCGCGATGCTAGGAGTGGAGCTGCATCTGCTTGCAGCCATGGCTCTTCTTCCCATAGCCGCAATTGGACACCTCACAGGCCTCAAATTTCATGATGCGATATTAGAAAACGATCAGTTGTTCAAGCAGGTCATCGGCGGAGTCCTTGTGCTAATAAGTGGGCTCGGATTAGCGAATATTTGGATATAAGCATGGCTTATCACAATTGAACCGTGTTATAGAAAAAATCGACCAAAAAGAATCATTGGATCCCCTACAAAAACATTGAAACCGTACAGTCTGGCCAGACGTGTACTGTAGTGTCGTCGATTCGATGAAATGCTCGTATTGGTCCATCTTGTGAGAGGACAAACACTATCGAGTCAGGCTGTGCTGCTGCAAAATCAAAGGCAGACCGATGACGCGTACCATACCGATTGATTTCAAATTTCTCGTTTTTAGTCGCCCCATTTCCATCCGGACCAATAATAAGTGATAAGTCAGTGACACGAGGTCCCAAAACAAGTAACGCCCAGGCCAGACTCATCGGATGAAGTGAACACCTATAGCCGCTTCAAATGACTTTCGATGTTTGAGGCGTAGTATTACGTTGTGGCAGTCTTAATAATAAACTGGAAATTAATTGGATTCGCTATAGTGGTAGGGCAGGCCAACTCGCTGCGCTCAAACAAGCCCCGCCCACGATGAGAGGTGTTCACTCAGAGGACTCTAGCGAAACCTCATCTCTCCTCACGGTATACACATGCCCGGTAGAACGCAAGAACACACATGGAACACATAAAAGAGTCGTGGCACGGCTAGAGCCTGCAGGCGTCGGGGCAGAGGTACTGAGAAAAAGTTAAAAGACTATAGAATGAGAATATGCGTAAGCGTCTCATTGGATAATATTTATAAACCGTAGATTGCCGTAATTGACACCTCTCAGCTTCTTTGATACTTTTTCCTCATCCTCCAAAGGCTGTGAAAATTCATACTCACAACCCTATTCTTTAATTTAAAACCATAACGAAGGAGAGCATATGGAGTGGAGAGCCAGTCATATATTAGTGAAAGAAAAAGGGTTAGCCGACGATCTGAGAAAACGTCTGAAAAGCGGTGGGAAGTTTGGAGACTTGGCGAAAGAATTTTCGACCTGTCCCAGCAAATCCAAAAGCGGTGACCTTGGGTGGTTTGGTCCGGGAAAAATGGTGAAAGCCTTTGAAGATGCGGTCAAAAAAATGGGGCATGGCAGTCTGAGCAATGTGGTGAAAACTCAATTCGGGTACCACATTATTAAAAAAACTGGGCAGAAGGATTAATTGATCTTTCCCTTGCCCTGGATTCGTGGAATTCTGAAGTCACACAGCTTTCATGAATTGAAAACCACCCCAGAGCCGTACCACTACAATCTCCCCTCATCACACTCGATCACATCAACCCAGGTTGATAATTTAGGTAATTGGTCTATCGCGACACCTCGACTTTTCGCCAAGGTCTCAACTAGCCCATTAAATCGTTGCTGGGCTTGTTCGTTTTGAGGGCTGCCAGTCAGGACCATCGTATTCCATTGCTCGCGTTCCTCATCGGTCAGCACCTTTCCATTCCCCTTAATCCATTCCAAGAGTTTATCGTCCGTACCTTCTTCCAGGACTCGTGTTTCTAATTCTTCGCCTTTGATCTGTAAGGTCTCAAGAAGATACTTATCAAATCCGGTCGTCAGGTAATGATAGTCCTGGATCAATCCCTCGTTGCGCATACGAATTTTGTCGAATAATCTGCCAAGGTGACAAAGTCCGCCGACCTGAATTTTGGGACTCCGTGGATACTGCTGCATCGTCATATCGTTTTTCCTTTCATCTTCACAAAAAGAACTACGTTACCTCGCTATACCTGTAACAATCCTATATTTCGAGCCATGAGAAACCCTCGTGTTTGCGAAAATGCGTCAAACCCTTCGGCTTCACCAAACGGAAAGGTTGAACGGACATCTTTGTACGAAGGATAGCCTTGTTGAACCTTTTCGCTACCGGGAGTGGCAGATTGAATGAGATTCATCAGCCAGTCAGCATGCTCACGTGACAATGTCACTTGGCCATCAGCAGATCGACTGGGAAAAATAACCCGGCACCGCTTGGCCCCATTAGATTCGTTCACCGGTGTTCCTCCAATCCAGACAAACTTTCTCTCCAAGAGAGACGGATCTTGGGGAGGACCGGATGCGAGCAATCGCTTCACCCAATCTCGTCGAACACCTGGCCGTGGGACATGTTCAGAGAACCAAGTCCGAACATCCTGGTCCATCCCTTCACCTTCCTTAAAATGACGCAAAGCATCATGAAGCCCATGACCGAGCCACTCAGGCACCTCACCAACAGGATCGTCATGCTTGAGATCATTCTCTGCAAATCCACTAAAAGTTGGTTTGATAAGACGTATTCCGTAGTGAGCTGGCTGAAGCCCGATCGGACTATGTGCTGTGGCCGTAAATCGATGCCAGAAAGCTGATTGAATCAAGTTGTGTGCAAATAATTGACGCACACGTTCTAAGCTTTCCACCGTTTCCTGTATCGTCTCACTGGGCAACCCATACATCAAATACGCATGAACCAGAATGCCTGCCTGCTGAAACGCGGCAACCACTTCAGCGGTCTGATCGACCGTGATGCCTTTTTTGACTAACTCTAAGAGTCGATCCGAGGCTGCCTCTAAGCCAGCGCTCACGGCAATACATCCGGATGCCACCAATAACCTGCAGAGGTCCGGCGTAAAGGCCTTTTCAAAACGAATATTTCCCCACCATGAAATCACGACCCCTCGTTCCAACAACGACAAGGCCATAGCTTTCAGTCCTGCGGGGGGAGCAGCTTCGTCCACAAAGTGAAACCCTCGTCGGCCGGTTTCTGCAATCAGCGCTTCTATTCGATTCACTAACATCTCGGTCGGCGAGGCCTCATATCGACCGATATAGTCAAGCCCGACATCACAAAAGGTACATTGCTTCCAATAACAACCATGGGCCACCGTGAGTTTGTTCCAATGACCGTCAGACCACAAGCGATGCATCGGGTTCAATGTATCCAACACCGTCAAATATCGATCTAAGGGTAAGCCGTCGTATGTCGGCGTGCCAACGCCTGCTTGTGGAATATCGCCCTCCTTGGAGTCGTTACACCACTTGACCTTTCCCTCTGATCGAACCAACGTTCGGCATAACGGCGATTTCTGCTCCGCGTCAGCCAGATATTTCAAAAGACAGAGAAGAGGCCGTTCGCCGTCATCCAACGTCATATAGTCAATCAGATCAAAGACTCTTGGATCATTCAACTGCCGCAATTCTGTATTGGTATACCCACCACCAAGCATAACTTTGATGTCGGGTCTCTTGGTTTTCAGATCACGAGCCATTCGAAATGCTCCATACACATTTCCTGGAAACGGTATCGTAAATCCCACAATCGATGGTGAGGCTCTGTCTATATGTCCCCAAAACCTCTCCAACATCAGTTCATCTGTCAAACTTGGTGCCTTATCCACTGCCTGACGAATGCCTTCAAATGACGTGGCATTTCTCACAACTGATTCAGCATATCGGCTCAAGGCAAAATGTGGACTCACCGTCGCCTGAACCAGATCTGCCAGGTCTTCCAAGTACAACGTAGCTAAATGCTTCGCATGATCGGTTTGATTGTTTGGTCTGGGTTGTCCCTCGTCATCACTCTGCATTGCAGACGAGACAAAACGTGGGCCCTGAGGAAGAAACTCACCTTGACAGATACGCGGGGCAAGACTGGCGTCATGTCCCTGTAAAAAACTAATCACCGAGTCAATGGTATCGATATATGCCTGCTCGAAACTCAACATTTGAAGCGCTTCACCTGGAAGCTCTTGCTTATCAAGCCGAAGTTGGGCAAAGACTCTCTGAAGACCGGCACGCGAGAAGAGTTGCAAGACCATTTCGATCCCGACGTCTGCCTGCTGAACTCGATAGCCGTGAGATCGAAGAAATCCTGTCAGGTATGCGGTTGAAGGATACGGTGTATTCAGTTGTGTCAACGGAGGGATCACTAAGAGAAGGGAAGGAGGAGGCGTTACCACAAGAACCTACCAATCTTTTTCTTGACTCATCACAGGATCCGGCATCACAACACAATATCGAATAGCAATGAACGGGAATCGAACCATGCATTTCTTATCCCAGATATTCCCATCGTCACAATGATCAAGTTGAAAGACCCTTCATCAACGTGACATGAATTCCTGAGAAATCTTTCTGAATTCCATGAACACACACCACTGCAATCGTTCATGCTTCTTCATCGATCAATGCTCGTGTTCCTGTACGTTCCCGGAACTTTCGACACCTTTACAACTCCTGGTTGGCATCTCAACGGATATTCATTTTCAGCCGATACTATAGCGAACCCCAATAACAACCAGCAGACTTTCGTCACAAGAGTTGGTGATACCGAAATTGTATCTATAGACACTCATTGGTTAGGGTCGCGCCTCATTTGAAATACCTAACAACAGGCTTAGCTCGCGATGACGAGTCACACGATAAAAGTCTTATTCATTGAAAGCGATCACGATGAGATCCATTCCTTACAGGAAGCCTTAAGCGTTGCTCAAATTGTGAGTGTCGAAATTCAGGAAGTGGAAGATGGCGAACACGCCCTCGCCTACCTTCGCCAAGAACATCCATTTCTCGACGCTCCTCGCCCTGACCTCATTTTCCTCAGACTGAAGTTGCCTGGCATGAACGGATTTGAGGTGCTGGAAGAAATTTATCAAGACCCTCAAATCAGAAGCATTCCAATTGCGGTGTTAACACATGCTACGAATCCACGAATACTCGCCAAAGTTCATAAACCTTCGCTTCCTCGTTATGTCTTTAAGAAACCCACCAATTGTAATGAATGGATCTATATCCTTCGTTGCGTCGAAGACGTCTGGCTCACCATTACCAGCATTCCTGGGAAACGGGATTCTTAGTTCACTGACTCTTCAATCCGGTTGGTCGAACCCCCGACTCGACGACTTTTTCGATGGCCTCCCTGAACCAGTTTAAATTCATACAGCCGGCACTCAAGATCACCGTTGAATAACGGCACTTTTCTTGTTGGCAACAAACGAATCATTTTCGGAACTCGTCGATCAGCGGTGAAAATATATGCACACCATCCGAAAAACTTTTTCTTGAGCACATCCCCAAATTTCGGATAAAACGTGGCCAACTCAGCATATTCACCAAGTCGCACCCCATACGGAGGATTGGTGAGTAAGATACCTTCACCTCGTGGAGCATCAAGCATCAGGACATCAGATTGTCGTAAGGTGACCAACTCCGATAGGCCCATTGTTTGACAGTTCTTTTCAGCAATTTGTAAGACTTTCGCATTTCGATCCGATCCAAACAGAGAGACCGAGGGCGCGGCATGTTGCTTCGCCACACTCGCAAAACAGATTTTCTCCCAAAGTTTTGCATCAAACCCGCGAAATTTCTGGAACGCAAAACGTCTCCCAAGTCCTGGAGCAACTCGCTTCGCCATTTGTGCTGCTTCAATAAGAATTGTCCCACCGCCACACATGGGATCTAACAACACCTGCGCCTCAGTCCAACCTGCCAACGCAAGAAGTCCGGCAGCAAGGTTTTCTCGAATCGGCGCTTCAGTCCTGATCTGAGACCACCCGCGCTTAAAGAGTGGCTCTCCAGAAGTATCCAAATAGACGGTCACCGTACGTTCGTCTAGAAACCCAACAATTTGTATATCAGGAGTACGAGTATCGACATGAGGACGAGCCTTTTTCCTCTTCATAAAGGCATCGCACACCGCATCTTTGATTCGTAAGGTCACAAAATCAAGACTGGGAAGGGGACAGCGTTTGGCTTGCACTTTCACTTTTATCGTCTGCTGAACAGTGAACCATTCCCACCAGGGTAGATGAAGCACGATGTGATAAATGTCTTGTTCATTGACGTATTCTCGTTTCGCAAGTTGCAACAACACACGGCTCGCAATTCGGCTTTCTAGATTGATGTGATAGCCAAACGTAAACGACCCCTGAAATTCAACGCCTCCCTGCGTAACCTCAATGGCCGATGCTCCTAAATGTTCCAACTCGTCAACTAAGGCAGATTCCAAACCTGTTGGACAAGAAGCAAAGAAGGTATGGTGTTGTGCACTCATAAGGAAAAGAGGTAGGCAGAATTAATTATGCTCATAAAATGAACCGATCGCGTTAATTGAGATTAATGATATTCAAAGGAAAATCATCGTGATGGCCAGGTGTTTCTGGGTGTTCAAACGAAAAGCCTTGACCTTCTTGATAGTCGAGGACGACCCCCTTCATGCGTGGGGCACTGTTCGCATCGACAGCAATCATGAGTTGATCAATTTCTTGCACCTCATCGTCAGGCTGGACCTTGTCTTCCAATGTAATGCTGAACGTGATTTTCTGTTCATCTTGATCCTGAACTTTAATGCGGACGATAGGATCTTCAGGATGCTCGACAACTAAGTCTTTGAGCTTGGTGATCGCTGATTGAGTCACTTTAACCATAATCATATCCTTATCGTTCAGAGTTGAAGCGTTGTGTTTTTATTCCTCATCTTCTCAATTCATGGAATTGACATGTCATTGTCTCATTCTACCTATATACGGAACCGTGTGCACGAGCAACCGCGTACATTAATGACACGGCCTCAGGCATAGACTTCAGGATTCACAACAAACGGCAATCGTTTTCCATGCAGCCCCGCGAGAAGATTTTCCGCAGCCATGACAGACATTTTCCCCCGCGTCGCAAACGAAGCACTGGCGATGTGCGGAACAATCAAACAATGAGGCTCATGAAACAGTGGGTGCTCCAAAGGAACTGGTTCAGGGTCGGTCACGTCTAACGCCGCATAGGTAATGTCACCTGCCGCAAGAGCCAAGGCCAGAGCCTGTGAATCAATGACACTTCCTCGTGATGTATTCACAAGAATCGCACTGTTTTTCATCCGTGCAAGTTCAGATTTTCCAATTAAATGATGAGTCTCTTGAGTCAATGGTACATGAAGACTCACAAAGTCCGACTCAGTCAAGACCGTCGGAAAATCGACAAACTCCACATCATCATGTGCTTCACCCTGAGTTGGCGCTTGAGTCGTCGAACGACAGGCCAACACTCGCATTCCAAAACCTTTGGTTCGCCTGGCGACCGCCTTCCCAATACGGCCAAAGCCCACAATACCCAATGTCGCGCCAGACATGTCCTGACCAAGGAATAATGTGGGACTCCACGTCTTCCAATGGCCTTCTTTGACGTACCTCGCACCATCCACGATTCGCCGAGCGGCTGCCATGAGAAGGGCAAACGCAAAATCAGCCGTGGTTTCTGTCAGGACGCCTGGGGTGTGTCCAACAGGAATTCCACGTTTAGAGCATTCATTGACAGCAATATTGTCAAAACCCACAGCCATGGTACTCACGACTTTCAGAGATGGTGCCGCATCAAGAACTCCTCGATCAATGGTATCGGTCAGAAGACAGAGCACCCCCGATGCCTCTCGAATATGCTCAAGCACCCAGTCGCGGGGAACAACGGAATCTTCCTCCCATAGGGCAACATGACATTGGCCTCTCAAGAGATCAAGTCCTGCATCCGGGATTTGCCGGGTCACCAATACGAGGGGCTTCGACATACAAAGCTACGCTACGCGTAAGACCGAAACGAGAAAAATCAGATAGCACAATCCATTGAAGAGCAAGTGATAGGGTTTGACTGTACCAGACCTGACGACCATGGACAGGTACGTAGCAGCAAGCATGGTGATTGCCATACCGATAATGGTCTCCGGCTCAGGGCTCCAAGGGGTGAGGAAAATGCCTAATGCCGGCAAGAGACTTCCTTGAAAGACCATGGCACCGGTAATGTTCCCAAATGCCAGTGTATCGCGGCCTCGCCTGATCCACAGGACACTATTTACTTTTTCCGGCAATTCTGTCGCAAGGGGAATGACCAATAATGAAAGGGCTAAAGCCGATATTCCCAACAGTGGAGCCAGATGTTCCACTCCATACACAAATCCCTTTGCCCCTAACATAATTAGAATAAAGCCAAAACCCAATTGAAAAAGAATAACCAACATGTGATTCGGCAACCCGATTTTCGTCACGTAGAGAGGATGATCGGCCTCCGTTCCATGCCCGTCGTCAACAAGATTCGCCGATGCACGAATGGTGACTAACAAATACAATCCATATGACATGACTAGCATCAAACTGATACTGCCTCTTACCATGGTCCAATCTTGCGGCACCAGAGCCGCGATCACTCCCAGTGCAAAGACATAGTTAAACCATGTTAAGTCCCGCGTGAGCCCAGACATTTCAGGCTGCAATGTCCCCTGCCAACCCCGCTTCTTCGCAGCAAACCCAGCCATAAGGACAAAAGCCAACGTCGAAAGCATGAGTGGAGCCCCTAAAATAGCCCCGACCCCGACTTCGTGTCGCACTTCCAACGAGCCCGAACTCGACAAGATGGCAAAAATCGGTACCATGGTTTCAGGCAACGCGGTCCCCACTGCCGCAAAAATTGACCCAGTCACTCCTTCAGAAATTCCCAGCCGCTCACCCAAATGCTCTAACGCATTGGTAAAGACCTCCGCCCCTAAAAGAATGACCACCAACGCAATGCAAAGTATAAGAATTTCCATGGTTTAGACTAGAATACTTCTCATGCAAAGGTTCAATATGGATTGGGGAAAACCAACGAAAATAATCAATCGACTATGGAATTCAGAACGACCGTGCTCTAGAATACCGTTACGACAAAGATGACGTACTGATTGCTCAAGACCAAGTGAAAGAAATACCTCAAGCAACCACGGCCTTCAGCATCACCATATTTTAGGATATCGCCCCGTGATGGACCTCTCTGAAATCCTTATTGTGGCATTTATCGTGTCCGTCATTTATTTCCTCACTCACCGGTGGTGGCGCCATCGGCAAGCGGCCAAGCTGGCCGACAAGCTCCTTCAGGAAGTGGTGAAGGGAAAAGATTCATTTCGTCGTTAACAGTTCATCTTATAGCACGTCGCACGGCCCTCACTCACGTGTTCTCCCAACATAACACAACAATTCTGCTCTTCTAGCGAAACTGACAAGCCTCTTTCTCGCATCACCGGCCAGACTTATTCATATACCCACGAGTGATTGAAGGGGTATCATAGGTCAAAGGCTTAGGCTTTTTGGTATAGAGGATTATGTTTGCCCGACCTCCAGCGGGAGGACACGACATCTAGCTTCGACATATCTCAGAACACGTCTAGAAACGGTAGTCGATAAGGAGACCCAGAATGTCCGATAACGCAGCTCGCCTAGGAGAAATATACTTACATCGCGGCAATCTGCCCAAAGCCCGTGAGTGTTATCAGCAGGCCGTCCAGGAAGCACGGCAAAGCGGATCACCAGAAGAAATATCACATGCTCTGGGAAATCTCGGCAACATCTATGCGTTACTCGACGACCTTGAGACCGCAGAACGTCACTACCAAGAGGTGCTCACAATACAACGTTCTCAACAAGCCGGAAATGCCATTGGCACGACTCTCGCCAATCTTGGCAATTTACAAGCTGATGCCGGCCGACCAGAACAAGCGCTCGCCTATTATCTCGAAGCCATCGACCTTCTTATTCCTCTCAGCAATGAGCAAGCCTTGGGAATTCTATATACCAATCTGGCACTCCAAGAACTGCAATTACATCAGTCAGAACAAGCCATCAATCACTTTCAATTAGCCCTGGACTATCATCGAAAAGTGGGAAATGAGGATGGACTTGCCACGACCTACGGGCAACTTGGGAAAACCTTTATCTCAGTTGGTCACTTCAAAAAAGCTGAAGCCTGCCTGAATAATGCCTCAGAACACTTCATCAAACTCGCCAATAAACCTGGTGAAGCTGGTGCCCTTCGCCTCCTCGTGAATATCTACCAAGCACGAAACGACACCACATCGGCACTTCGATGCATCGAACAAGTGGTTCAGATTGATCAACAATATTCCTTGCCTCAATACGAAGACGATCTTCAGCTACTTCGCCAACTTCGTGATGCACTCACGAGTTAGAAAAAACCTATTTAAGACAAGGTGTCCTGTCTCTCACGAAATCGAATTGAAGCATATGAAGAATACAGAATATGAGTTGTCCATTCATTGCATGACGCATGGGATAGGAAAGAACAGAACAAAAACCAACAGCCTGTAATCGCGGGTAAGTGATTAAAAATCAAAGACCAGCTGTTGAGGTTTCACATACTCTGAATTTTGTGGTGTCTGCTGGCGGGAAGATGGGGTGAAAAAACAAACAGAATCTGATGAACGTTTTGGCTCTGCCACCGATACATTCAGCAAGACCTCCTCTAACCGTCCGTAACATTGTCCACAGCGATGACGACGAGAAGAAATTGTTCGCCGTTGCCGACGATACGACGTGCCACAGGCACAACATCGCCACAAATATTTACTAAGTTTTTCCACTTCGTGGTCAAGCGTATGGCGAACCGTAATACCCAATCCATCCTGATTCATCCGTGCCATCACCTCATAAAAATCCTGCCCATGATTTGGGTATCGCTTTTTAATATCGTATTGCCACTGATGTATCATTTCATGGGCCAAGGTTCGGACGATTTCAGATTCAGGCTGATCACGTAGAAGTGGAGCCGAGAGACGAATTCGACGCGCTGCGCCATGCCGTTCTTCTTTGCTCACACATTGACTTCGTGGTCCGACTTGACTGATAAACATCCCCGTCGAGGCAGTCAATCGAGTACTCCACTCGATAATGATAGGAGGTAATTTTCCGTTAAAATACCGATGTGCCACACGAGCCCACTGAGCTTGGAGGTATTCAACCGAAACTGGACCGGTTCGCAAAGAGGACTTCGTAGATTTCACAAAGACTCGTTGAATGAGGTTCTATACAAGACGAGAATGCCCATGATAGCATTTTTTCCTCCATTATATCCAAAATACCCTTCATTATTTGACGTCACCATCCGAAAAGATGGGGAAGCGTATAGGATGCTTCCCTCATCGACGATGAGACGGTCGAATGACTTCTGAGAGTGCTCTCAACCACACATCCTATGAATAACGCTGACACCACGTATCACGATGAGCACTATATGCGGCTAGCTCTAGAACAAGCGAATCAGGCCTTTGAACGAGGGGATGTGCCCGTGGGAGCCATTATGGTCAAGGACGAACAAGTCATTAGCCATGGGTATAACACTCGGGAACTCGATCAAGACCCAACAGCCCATGCAGAAATGGCCGCGATTCGTGCGGCTGCCTCACATTTGGGAACTTGGCGGCTCAATGACACCACCCTCTACGTCACGTTAGAACCCTGTGCCATGTGCGCAGGCGCGTTAGTCCAAGCCAGAGTGGGTAGAGTCGTCTTTGGCACGTCAGACCCCAAGAGCCGAGCCCATGGATCAATCGCTGATTTTCTTAAAGAACCACACTTCAATCATCTTGTTGATGTACAAGGCGGAATATTGGCTAACGAGTGCAAGGCCATACTCCAATCATTTTTCCAACAATTGCGGGATCATCATGCAACAAACACAGACTCATAAAAGCTGGAGAACCAGATTTTTGGAATGGCGGTGCATCAGTGAGATGAACGCATTTTTAGCTATTATTTGGCTTGCCATTGGCGGGATGGGACTCACTGGCTGTTTCGGCACGAATTCGGCACTTCAATCATGGGTTGGCAAATCTGAGATCGAACTCATTAAACAGTGGGGCAAACCCGACAGCATCAACACCTTCGACACCGGCGAAAAGATCTATACGTGGATAGACCTGAATATCAATACTGATGGTCCTCATACCTGCCAAAAATCAGTCACGATCAGCGTCAAACATACGATCACCAAAAGCATATCGCGTGGTTGCCCTTCCGTCGTGTCCTACCATTAATCACTCAGACTTTGCGCGAACCCCTGGAGATAGGGTAGTATCTCGACCATTGAACGTCAGCATGTGAATGTGATATTTATAGCGAATCCAAATAAGTTCCAGCTAAGGCACATCAACTAACCCCGCGCGATTACTTGCTTCAAACATGCGGAAGTTATTTGAAACGGCTATAAAAGATACGTCCCTTGCCCAACAACCCTTCAACGACATACGACGAATAACTATCCCTTCATAGACGGAGAGGTGCTGGAGTCCGGTCGATCAGGACGGTCTCGAAAACCGTTGTCCCGAAAGGGACCGTGGGTTCGAATCCCACCCTCTCCGCCAGCCTTCGCCAAGGCTTCGGCTAGCATGCCAGCTTTGGGAATAGCAAAGACGTCATTAAGCCTACCAACATGAGGACAGGAAGTGAAGGCTGTCCGCCGAAGTCTTGCGACACACAAACGATAGCTATGATGACTGGTAACCAAGAATTAGGTGTCATTGCACACAGGAAGTTCTGAAGAAGGAGGACTCTTCTCCCTCATGAAATATGTCTACCTCATCAAAAGCACATCGCACCCTCAACAAACCTTATCGGCATCACTTCTGACTTAGAAAAAAGACTGGCCGTTCATAACAGCGGAGGCTCTATCCACACATCAAAGTTCAAACCTTGGGAACTCATAACCTCTATCACCTTTTCAGATACCGCAAAAGCCATTGCGTTTGAGCAATATCTCAAAAGTTGATTAGGAAGGGCCTTCGCCAATAAAAGGCTTTAGTAATCAGGGTATCCCCCTTTCATGTGGTGACCACAGCACAGCGCAAAGACACAAGAGGAATAAGACGAAAACGAGCCTTAACTGGAAACCGTTTATCCTATCAAGTTCCCTTACCACACACCCTGCTGATGAAGTTTAACGAAACCCTTCATCACATCACGCCGACTGAGCTGGCCCACCAACCGATTTTTTTGTAAGACGGGATATCTTCGATAGGGGGTTTGGGTAAATAACTCAGCGATTTCGACGATACTGGAATCAGCCTCGATGGTTTTGACTTCTCGGGTCATATAGTCGCCAACGGTCCCCCCCCATTCATCATGGTAGGCGGCATTGAGGCCGACTCGTAGACAGTCTGTTTCCGAAAGCAAGCCCACAAGGTTTCCCCTCAAATCGATGACGGCTGCTCCAGAAAGCCACTGCTCAACCAGAACTTTCATGGCTTTGTGAATATCCATATCTGGGGTAAAGGTCACCGGATTGGCCTTCATAAAGTCTTTGACGAGGACCGAATGTAATTGCATACGCTTCCTCCTATGACCACGAGATTCTTATGAAAGAATCGTTTTCTTTGGAAACGGTATAATGTGATCAGAAACTCCACGAGAACTCACTGAAGCCAAATGGCTGTTGGTATGGGGACAGGGGCCTTCTTGTTGTTGCTGTGTTTCACAAGGGGTTGGGCAGACCATACAATCAATTCCCTGGATTGTCTTGAGACCACCGCAACTTCCCTCTAAACTGTTTCGCCCCGTAAGCACACCGACGGCCATGGCAAGAACCGTGAGGACCATCAACACAAATACAATTGTAAATATCATCATATTGACCTCGATTATGATTCCGAATATTGAGTAAATGTTGTCGTGGCTTTTTCACGAAACCCTTCGTCGTCCATAATCAAAAACAATGAAGCGACCTGCTCTTGCTCGGCAAGTTCAAAGCCTTCCTCCGGACCAAGCACGAGAAGCGCCGTGGCCAAAGCATCGGCGTTCATTGACGATTCGGCAATGACGGTCACGGAAGATAGGTTGTGCGTTACCGGTTTGCCAGTTGTCGGATTTATCGTATGTGAAAATCGTGTGCCGTCTCGTTCGAAAAAATTCCGGTAGTCTCCAGATGTCGCCACACTGTGATTATCTAATCGAACCAGCCGATGAATAGTTCTTTTCGTCGACATAGGTTGTTCAATGGCCACATTCCAAGGAACACCGTGAGCATTCCGTCCGTGCGCTCGAAGCTCGCCGCCTATTTCAACCAGGTAATTCGTCAGATCAAGCGACGCTAAATATTCAGCCACTTGATCAACAGCATACCCTTTTGCAATCGCCGAGAGATCCACGGAAAGTGCCGGGATCTCTTTTCGGATAGCGGGAGGATCATCCTGAACGTGAAGGTGATCATAGCCAATGATCTGTAATCGTGAATGGATTGTCTCTTCAGAAGGAATCGTATTGTGACGAGGAGTTGGGCCGAATCCCCAAAGATCCACAATCGGACCGACAGAAACGTCAAAGGCACCGCCAGATAACCCTCCAACCCGTAAGGCTTCCTTCACCACTCTGTGCAAATCTGGAGAAACGGATACCCACTGAGTCGTCTGATTTCGGTTGAACTGCGAGAGTTCAGAATCGACCTGGTAGGTCGACATGCTCGAATTAATTCGAGCAAGAATCTGCTCAGTCTTTGCTTGAATCGTGCTCAGTGAAGTCTGAGATGAAGGATGAACAATGGTGACCTGATAGGTCGTCCCCATTGTTGGTCCGGAAAACTGAAGAGGAGCTTGATCTCGTACAGAGGAACTACACGACACCAAACTGAATAAAACTCCACTAGCCAAAAGAAAACATGTGAGGATACGGTCCTGAGTTATGAGAAGATGTTGTTTCATGTAGTGTAGTGTTTCAAAAGTTCGTGAAATTGGCTAAGTAACGAGCCTATGGCATGCGAAAGGGTCGTGAGCAAAACATCCCATCCTATTTGTTACGATATTTAAGATTCACTACACTAGCCTCCAAAATCATCCAGAAATATCTGAGATCGTTCAACACCCAAATCCTCGAGCATTTTGATGACCGCGGCATTCATGACCGGAGGACCACACATGTAATATTCACAATCTTCCGGAGCCGAATGCCGTTTAAGATACTGCTCGTATAACACTTGATGAATAAATCCCGTGTACCCGGTCCAGCGATCGACCTCTTTCGGGTCAGACAGGGCCACATGCCATTGAAAGTTATCATGTTCTTTCTGTAGCTGATCAAAGTCTTCCTGATAAAATATCTCTCGCTTGCTTCGCGCTCCATACCAAAATGAAATCTTTCGCTTGGAATGTAGGCGTCGTAATTGATCGAAGATGTGAGACCGCATCGGGGCCATCCCCGCTCCTCCACCAATAAAGACCATTTCATTATCCGTTTCTTTGGCAAAGAACTCCCCAAATGGTCCAGAAATCATTACCTTATCGCCAGGCTTGAGATTAAAGATGTAGGACGACATTTTCCCTGGAGGAATAGAGTTCTGGGCCCCAAAGGGCGGGGTGGCAATACGGACATTGAGCATGATGAGGCCTTGTTCTTCTGGATAGTTGGCCATAGAGTAGGCACGCATCACCGATTCGGTGACATGAGACTCATAACGCCAAAGGTCGGCACCATCCCACTCTTCTCGATATTCTGGCTCGACATCAATATCAGCGAATTTGGTCTCGTAGGCAGGACATTCAATTTGAATATATCCCCCGGCTCGAAAATTTACATGCTCACCTTCAGGTAAGACAAGAACCAGTTCCTTGATAAAAGTCGCAACATTGGAGTTTGACCGAACCGTGCATTCCCACTTCTTGACGCCAAAAACTTCTTCGGGAATTTGAATCGACATGTTCTGCTTGACCGTGACCTGGCAGGAAAGACGGTCGCCTTCAGCCGCTTCACGTTTGGAAATGTGAGAGGTCTCAGTCGGAAGAATGGAACCTCCACCCTCAAAAATCTTCACTTTGCATTGCGCGCATGTTCCACCACCGCCACAGGCTGACGAGACAAACAACTTGGCATCCGCAAGAGACCCGAGTAATTTTCCACCGACAGGAGCATGAATCTCTTTTTCACCATTGACTCGAATCGTCACATTCCCTGACGGGACGAGTTGAGCTTTCGCTCCAATAATCATCATGACCAACGAGAGGACAATGACCGTAAAGAGGGTGACCCCTAATGCGATTTCTATCATGCGTAAGCCTCAAGAAGAATCATCATGATGTCACAATTGAATGCCTGAAAACGCCATGAACCCCAACGACATAAGACCGACGGTAATAAAAGTGATGCCAAGCCCTTGCAGGCCTTCAGGCACATCACTGTATTTGAGTTTTTCACGAACTCCAGCTAACGCCGTTATGGCCAAGGCCCAACCGAGCCCACTGCCAATACCATAGACCACACTTTCGCCAAAGTGATAGTCACGCTCCACCATAAACAGTGTGCCGCCAAGAATCGCGCAGTTGACGGTGATCAGTGGAAGAAAAATTCCGAGCGCGTGATACAGCACTGGGAAGAAACGATCTAACAACATCTCAAGAATTTGGACCATGGCGGCAATCACACCGATATAACAAATTAAGCCTAAAAAACTGAGGTCAACCTCAGGCAATCCCGCCCAGGCTAATGCTCCATCCTTTAATAAGAATTGATACAGAAGGTTATTGGCCGGAACGGTAATGATTTGAACCACCACCACTGCAATACCCAACCCCAAAGCCGTTTCAATTTTCTTCGAGACCGCTAAAAACGTGCACATACCTAGAAAAAAAGCTAAAGCTAAATTTTCAACAAATACGGATTTGATTAATAAATTGATATAGATGTCCATTACAACACCTCAGTTCGGTGGACTTGATGAATCCGATACTCAGATTTTTCGACCTGCTCGGTTTTCCAGGCTCGCAATCCCCAAATAAATAGCCCAATAAGAAAAAATGCACTCGGCGGAAGCAGCATGATCCCGATTGGTGTAAACCAGCCTCCCTCAGATACCAGTGGGAAGATTGTATACCCTAAGAGTGTTCCCGCTCCGAACAGTTCACGAAATGTCCCCACAAAAATCAGTATCACGCTGTAGCCAAGACCGTTTCCTATCCCATCAAGAAAACTGAGACCAACCTCATTTTTCATGGCATAGGCTTCCGCACGTCCGAGCACAATACAATTCGTGATGATCAATCCCACGAATACGGAGAGTTGCTTGCTGGTCTCAAATGCGAACGCTTTCAAGAGTTGGTCAACCACAATGACGAGAGACGCAATGATGGTCATTTGCACAATGATACGAATACTGCTGGGAATATGATTTCTGATCAGACTGATTGAGGCATTGGAACAGGCCGTCACCGCGGTGAGGGCAATACACATAATCAAGGCTGTGGCCAGCGAGGTCGTGACCGCAAGTGCCGAACACACTCCCAAGACTTGAAGAGCAATAGGATTATTATCGAACAGTGGATCTTTGACGACTTTTTGTACTTCCCGACTCATAGTTCACCCGTTGTCTGGCTTCGGATTTTTTGTAAATACGGACCAAATCCGTCCTGACTTAACCAATAACGCAAAAGATATGTGACGCCACGACTTGTCAAAGTCGCTCCAGCCAACCCATCAACCTGGTGAATCGATTCACGCTTGCTCGGATCAACCGTTCCTCGTACGACTTCGATGTTTGGTGTCCCCTGCGCATCGTAGGCCAGCTTACCTGACCATTTGGCACGCCAATTGGGATTATCAACTTCCCCTCCGAGGCCAGGAGTTTCGGCATGTTCATAAAATTGAAGACCATGAATGGTATTGGCATCTTCCTGAAGCACGACAAAACCATAGAGCGTCGACCACAACCCATAGCCATGAACTGGAAGAATGAGGAATTTAATGTCTTCGTGCTCTTTGACCAGATAGACCGTGGCATACTTGGCCCGTTGCTTAATGTGCGCGATATCGTGGTCGGATGGGATGCGCACGTTTCGTAACGGATCTTTAGCCGCTTGCCGTTGGTCAAATTCCTCCGGAAGAATATCATCCGCATACTCTCCAGTGGCCAAATCCACAACCTTCGGCTCTACCTGCTGAAAGAGCGTTTCAATACTTTGACCTTCTTGATACAGCCCCGCGACTTGAAGAATATTGCGTTTCTTGTCGAGGCTTTTATTCTTGAGCTGAAACGGTTTAAGCGCCACCGCAGCGCTTGAGACAATGATTGAGCAAACGAAGCAGAGCAAAAGGGCCACAAGAATAGTCTTCGCCGTACTATCATTGGGTAAACGCAAGATATTTAAGATTTTTGAGACCACAGAATTTCCCTTCTGGGAACACATCGTGTTGTTAGGTATTTCGTAAGACTCTTTTCCGGACATTCGTTTGAATCACCATGTAATCAATGAGCGGCGCAAAAATGTTGGCAAACAGAATGGCCAACATCATCCCTTCTGGAAACGCCGGATTGGCCACACGAATCACAATCGTCATACATCCGATGAGCAGACCAAACATCCACCGCCCAACGGTCGTCATCGATGCCGAAACAGGATCCGTGGCCATAAACACCATGCCAAATGCCGATCCTCCAACGACCAGATGCCAGTACCACGGAATGCTCACCATCGGGTTTGAGTTCCCCCCAAACACATTGAACAGTAGGGTCGTTCCGATCATACCCAAGGCGACCCCAGCCATGATCCGCCAAGAAGCAACCCGCGTATAAATTAAAAACACTGCGCCAAGAAGGCAGGCCAACGTCGAGGTCTCGCCCATGGAACCTTGGACGGTTCCTAAAAACGATTGTGTCCAGGTCAGACCCATTTCTTGTATTGCGGCCAACCCGCCGATTGCACCAACGCCCAACGACGTGGCTCCGCTAAACCCGTCTACGGCGGTCCACACGGTGTCGCCTGACATTTCTGCAGGGAAGGCAAAGAACAGAAACGCGCGGGCGGTCAACGCCGGGTTTAAAAAATTCTTTCCTGTTCCCCCAAATACCTCTTTGCCAAAGACGACGCCAAATGAAATACCCATTGCCACCTGCCACAATGGAATATCAGGTGGAAGGGTCAAGACAAAGAGAATGGAAGTGACCAAGAATCCTTCATTGACTTCATGGTTACGAACAGCCGCAAACAGCACTTCCCACAGTCCGCCGGCAACTAGCGTCATCAGATAGACAGGGAAAAAATATAAAAATCCATGCCATACACACGCAAAAACATTACCTGGGTCATAACCAATCCCTAAACTTTCAAGAATCGTCCCTCTCCACCCCTCAATCGACGACAACCCTGATTGTGCCATCCCGAGATTGGCTTGATAACCAGTGTTGTACATCGCCATTGCGATACAGGGTGTCACCGCAACGAAGACATACATCATGACTCGTTTGAGATCGGCTCCATCACGAACATGCGGCGCCGAGTGCGTCACCGTCGAAGGGGTAAAGAGAAATCCATCGACCATCTCGTAGACAACAAAATATTTTTCGTACCGTCCTCCTTTTTGAAACAGAGGATGCCAATGATCCAAGAGTCGACGGAGCCACGACATCAGCCTTCCCTCTCAATGTGTTCAAGACTGGCTCGAAGAAACGGACCGAAATTATATTTGCTCGGACAGACAAATGAACACAACGCGACGTCCTCTTCATCCAGTTCAAGACATCCGAGCGCTTGTGCAGAATCTGTATCCTTAACCACTAACGCTCGCAGTAAGGGCGTGGGAAGAATATCCAACGGCATGACATCTTCATACACACCCACCGGCACCATCGCACGGGGGCTGCCTTGTTCAAGGGAATTCAGTCGGAATATTTTGTTTCGGAAGAAACTGGAGATGAACACATTCAAGGTCGAAAACTTATCCGGCCCTGGGGACAGCCATCCCAAGAACGTTCGTTCCCCTCCCTCCGGCAACACCGTCAATTGAGAATGATATCGACCGAGAAAGGTCGCCCATCCAATGGCCCAATGGCCAGACAGTAACGATCCCGATATGACACGACACCGAACCGGTTCAAGTTGTTCCTCAACAAGATCCTCTGTTCTGGCTCCGAGTCTTGTCCTGATTAATCTAGGCGCTACCACGACTGGCCCGGCAAACGCGACAATACGTTCCGTCCAAATCCTTCCCGTTGTAAATAATTTTCCAAACGCAATCACATCCTGATACCCAAGATGCCATACCGTTTTTTGGGGACCGACAGGATCAAGAAAGTGAATGTGAGTCCCGACCAACCCTGAGGGATGAGGGCCAGAAAATTCAGCAACAGTCAATCGTTTTGCGGAAATAGTTGGAATATCTTCGCCAAGTGCCTTACAGAGAAAGACGTGTCCGTCGGTTAAATGACTGATAAGACTGAGGCCATAGAAGAAGTCATCTTTATGTTCTCGAATCACCCGTGAGGCTTGAGGGGCCAGAGGATTCGAATCCATGGCTGTGACAAAAATAGAATGTGGGGACGTGTCTGGTGATGGCACTTTGCTATACGGTCGTGTTCGCAAAGCTGTCCACAGTCCTGAGTCCACAAGATTATCTCTGACTTGGTCTCGAGTTAACCGAGAAAGCTCCTCGTGACGGTATGACGTAAAGATCTCTTCGTCGTTGCCTTCAAGCTGAATCACCACCGACTGAAGTGCACGCTTCGCACCACGATTAATTGCCGTGACCATACCACTTCCCGGAGAGGTATAGACGACCCCAGGATTGGCTTTATCTAAAACAATGGGCTGCCCCAGTTTGACCCGAGCGCCTTGCTCAACTAATACACTTGGCTTCATGCCAATATAATCCTGACCAAGCAAGGCCACGGACTGCACCGGCGGCCCATCATAAATCAATTGCTCAGGTTCCCCAGATATGGGGATGCGCAATCCATGTGTTATTGATATGTGCACAGAGTTCATACGTTAAAACACCTAGGCTATAAGGCAAGGTCAAGAGTAGACCTCTTTATCTCTTTTTCGGTCATATTCGTTTCATTCTTTAGGCAATGACATTTAGGAAGAGAGATCGGGGGAAGGGGGGGGGATTCTTACTTTTTCTGATCTAATGAGGGCGGTGAATGATGAGATTACGCTCGAACATTGAGCTTGTGCGTAAGATCAATCATGAAGAGAATACCGATGGATAACGAACGAAGCCAAGGATTCCGGCCATATCGGTGAACGGAAAATCGAACAGGTGTTAGTGCTTTGAAAAAGGGACTACGAAGGAAGAACTGAGGAGAGCATAGGGAAGTTCTGTAGTTCATCTAATATTCGAGCAGCAACCATGTGTTTTGACATTCGAGGCATGGGCGTCACGCTTCCATTTCGAGTCAAAAGAATGACTTCGTTGGTATCATTATCAAAAGCAGACTCAGATCCCCCAACTTGATTCACCACAACCATATCTAAGCTTTTCTTGTGTAATTTTTCACGTCCGTTTTCTAGAAGATCGTCTGTTTCAGCAGCAAATCCGATTAACAACTGATGGGTTCGCTGGGCAGACAAGGCCGCCAAGATGTCAGTCGTCTGTTCAAGCTGAATGGGTTCGCCTTTCCAATCACGCTTTTTAAATTTCTCTTCGCGACAATGTTGTGGTCGAAAGTCACCGACTGCTGCCGTCATGATTAACACATCGACAGTGCTAAACCGGGACCGTAAAGCATGATACATGTCCTCAGCCGTTTGAATCGAAACACACTCAACACCAAATGGCGGCTCGAGACTTGTTGGACCACTGACTAAAATGACCTCGGCTCCCCGTAATTGCGCGGCCCGCGCCAGAGCATAGCCCATTTTCCCGGATGATCCATTTGAAATAAAGCGAACGGCATCAATCGGCTCTCGCGTGGGACCCGCTGAGATGAGGATTCGACGTCCAACCAGCTCCTTCGATGCATGGACTTTTTCAACAACTGCCTCGACGATAGCCTCTTCACTCGGAAGTCGTCCACGGCCCACTTTCCCAGATGCCAGCTTTCCAATTTCAGGCTCCAACACGATCACCCCGCGTGCGCGCAAGGTCTGTACATGCTGTTTAATTTGAGTTTGCTCCCACATGTCTCCATCCATCGCCGGCGCGATAATGACAGGACATTGCGTGGTGAGTAACAGGGTACTTAAAAGATTATCAGCTAATCCTAATGCATAGGCAGCAATCGTATTGGCAGTACACGGAGCAAGAAGAATCACATCTGCCGATTCGGGTAACGAGAGGTGTGGCATGTCCTGATGGCCAGAAAACGTATCAGTGGCAACCGGATGGTTCGATAACACTTCAAATGTAAGTGGCGTCATAAATCGTGTCGCCGAATCCGTCATGACCACCGAAACGTCTGCCCCATGACACATGAGCGTCCGAAGTAATCCCACAGCCTTATATGCCGCTATACTTCCCGTGATTCCAAGAAGCAGACGTGTCCCCTGTAATTTCAATGCAGCCATCGGTGAGTTCCCTAGGATTCTTCTTCCGCAAC
Source organism: Candidatus Nitrospira salsa (assembly GCF_965152625.1). Classification (NCBI taxonomy): domain Bacteria; kingdom Pseudomonadati; phylum Nitrospirota; class Nitrospiria; order Nitrospirales; family Nitrospiraceae; genus Nitrospira; species Candidatus Nitrospira salsa. Next base: position 1,303,591 of record NZ_CBCUCO010000004.1, on the reverse strand, counting down.
CGGTTCCTCAGTTTTTGGACTATCATCGATATAGACGCTTAATTCTTTCTGAATTTCCTGAGCATTTGCATCAGTTTGCGCTAAGAGTGCTGGGTCAAACTCACGCTCATTTGCCCCCTTTGCTTTTTTGATCGCCTCACGAGCATCTTCTCCTTTTAAATAGTTGACCTCGCCATTCAAGACTTCTTCCAATGCTGTCGAAGTTTCTTTGATGTACTTGACCGACCCGGAGGTCGGCGCACCACGCATAATTTGCTTCGCCCGTTGCGCTGCAATCAAGACAATACGAAAACGAGAATCAAATTGCGTTTGATGATGTTCGGGCAGTAATGATAACGCATCCATCATGAGATCACATTCCTTTCTCTTTCAGTTCGTGAAGACACAGGGTTACTCTCTTGACGAGCCAAGCCATGACGAGACATCCACGCGTGATCAAGACGTTTTGTTCGAACATGTTCGGCCACAATAATAGACTCAAATTCCTTGATGGCTTGATCAAGGCAACCATTTCGAATGGTATAATCATACTCAACATAGTGCGCCATTTCTGCTTGAGCTTTCTGGAACCGACGATCAACCACATCGGACTTGTCAGTTCCGCGCGACTCCAGTCTGGCCTTCAAGACCTCAAGCGACGGAGGCAGGAGAAACACGGATACAGCATCCGGCATATTTTTCATGACATTTCTTGCACCCTGAACATCGACATCCAAAATGACATCAATTCCTTGATCAATTCGTGTCACGAGTTCTTGACGTGGGGTCCCATAAAAGTTCTCGTACACTTCTGCCCATTCAAGAAAGGCATCCTGCTCAATCATTCGACGAAATTCGGATTGATCAACAAACCAATATTCAATCCCGTGCGTTTCGCCTTCTCGAATCGGTCGCGTTGTATACGAGACTGAAAGCTGAACATCTGGAATCGAAGTCATGATCCGTTTGCATAACGTCGACTTCCCCACTCCCGAAGATCCCGACAAGATAAACAACATCCCGCTATGCGACATCCGTCATAACTTTCATCATTGAGAAACCGTTAGGGCCGTCATCATTCAACATTCTGGACCTGTTCACGGATTTTTTCCAGTTCACTCTTCACATCAATTACATGCAGGGCGATCTTCGCGTCATTCGCTTTCGATCCAATGGTATTAATTTCTCTTCCCATTTCTTGAAGCAGGAAGTCCAGTCGTCGGCCAATAGCGCCTTTGGTCTTACTTGATTCTTGAAATTGCCCAAGATGGCTCTCAAGCCGTGTTAATTCCTCTGTTATATCACAACGATCAGCATAGGTCGCTAATTCTTGATTGAGTCGATCAGGATTAGAGGGATTGTCACCGAGTAATTTCATGACTCGTTTCTGCATTCGCTCAAAATGTTCTTGAACACTTGAAGGCACTCGTCTTGCTATGGTTTTTAAGGCTACTCGAACTTTTTGAAGGCGCGTCGCCATATCGTCGTGCAACGCTTTTCCCTCCCGTGTCCGCATCTTATCCAGATCGGCCAGTGCCCCTTTCGTAAGACGGCGGACGACGCTTTGCGTATCTTTTCCATCAAAGCTCTGCTCTGCAACTGTAAACACGTCTCGAAGGCCGGCAATTAAACCAATATCGATTGGGCCATTAATACCAAGCTCTCGCTGAAGCTCTTTCAACAACTGGTGATAGTCACGTGCAGCCGATCGGTCAAGCACTAAGGACTTCTGACGATTTCCCGAAATATTAAGCGAGACGGTGAACTCAATCCGCCCGCGTTCACATTGCTTGTGAATCAGTTGCTTGAGCTCTTCTTCTAACCCAACCATGCTTCGAGGAATCCTCGAAACCACTTCACAGAACCGATGGTTGACGGATCGAAGTTCGACCCCTACGGCCAGGCCCTTCCACTCCGTTTCGCGTTTACCAAATCCAGTCATACTTTTCATGCGATCGATAACTTTCCGTCCCAAGCACAGGTTTCATAAATGGCACACTGTTCACATTTTGGTAATCGCGCTTGGCACACATACCGGCCATGCAAGAGCAAACGCTGAGTACCCACAGTCCATTGCGCTTTCGGTAAGATCTTTTGAATGTCATGCTCAATAGTTGTTGGATCATCGCTTTCGGTCAAATGCAAGCGATTCGCGACTCGCTTGACATGGGTATCCACTACCACGGATGGCTTCCCATAATAGCTCCCCAATAACACATTTGCGGTTTTTCGTCCTACCCCAGGCAACGTCGTCAAGTCATCCATGTTATTGGGCATGGTGCCATTGAAATGACCAGCAATACGCTTGCCGCATGCAATAATATTTTTTGCCTTACTTTTGTAGAACCCCGTCGATCGAATCAGCGCTTCTAATTCAAGCGGCTCAGCTCCAGCATATTCTTTCGCCGTATGATAGCGTGCAAATAATGCCGGAGTCACTTTATTCACCCGTTCATCCGTACATTGCGCTGAAAGAATCGTGGCAATTAATAACTCTAGAGGATTGGAAGACGCAAGCTCAACCTCAGGTTTCGGAGTAACCTTGGCCAATGTCGCAAATATCTTTCGGACCCTGGCTTTGGAGAATGGGAGACTTTTAGTTCTCATTCTTCGAATCCTATGAGCAATCGTTTGAGAACCTTTCATGATACTCTCATAATAGGCGTCTTCGCCATATGATCGTCAGAAGATTCGCTCCATGCCCCCTTCAATTCCCCATCACGACCTAAGCGATTCAGCATGTGCCCCAACGCTTCTCGGACCTCTCCAACGGTTTCGCATTGCGTCGCCGTAATTCCAACTGCTCGATACCGGTGACACAATTGTTCAACATGACCAACTGGAAGTAAGTCACATTTATTCAACACCATCAGGCGGGGAATAGTATCAAAGCCTAATTGTGTGAGAATATTCTCAACCGTATCGATATGTCGATCTGGGTCAGGCGTCGCGGCATCCACGACATGGACTAATAAATCGGCATATTTTAATTCCTGTAAAGTGGTGTGGAATGCCGTCACAAGGTCTTCAGGTAAAAGCCGAATAAATCCGACGGTATCGGTCAGAATAACTTCACCACGATCCGGGATAAAGAGCCGACGACTCACCGTATCTAGCGTTTCAAACACCCGGTCCTTTGCTGGCTGCACACTTCCCGTTAAGGCGTTCAGTAATGTTGACTTTCCTGCATTGGTGTACCCCACCAATGAGACCACCGGTATCGCTTGGCGAGAACGCATGTTTCGTTGTTGCTGACGACTGCGAGATACCGCATCCAACTCTTTTTCAAGACGTCGAATCCGATCTCGTGCTCGCCGACGATCTGTTTCCAATTTCGTTTCGCCTGGTCCTCTTGAACCAATTCCGCCAGCTAAGCGGGAAAAGGCCGTATTGGATTGGGATAAACGTGGAAGCCGATACCGTAATTGAGCCAATTCAACCTGGACCTTTCCAATTCTTGAATGCGCCCGTTGAGCAAAGATATCCAAAATGACTTGCGTTCGATCCAGGACTCGTAGTTCCGTCATCTCAGAAATCCCATGAATTTGCGCCGGGGTCAGATCTCGATCGAAGATCAACCAATCAGCACCAGTTTGTAAAGCCTGGATAATCACTTCCTTCAATTTTCCAAGACCGAGAACATACTTTGGATGAAGCGCATGGGGTCGTTGAATAACCGAATCGACAACATGAATATTGCTGGCTCGAACCAGTTCACGTAACTCGTCTAAATGTTCTTGTCGGCGCGAAGCCCGTTCTGTCGACACACTCACTAAGATGGCGCGTGAAGATTCCTTCCCCTTCCGTAACCCAACATTGGTCCGTGTACATTCGTTTTCCAGCGAGAGAATAAAGTCTTGGCAATCAAGTTCAAACCCATGCCAGGGATAGGGCTTCCATTCTTGATATGACTTCCCATTAATCGACTGCGGCAGCACATGTGCGAGATACACGTCTCGCACACCTCCTTCTTTACCGACACCAATCGCCATCATCAGGTCTAACCGGAGCAGCGCCAGGTCGGTTAAATCATCACGGGTTAGCGGTTGATTATTCAGGTGGGTATGCACCAACCGCACACCTCGTAACAACCTGAGCCCTGAGCGACTGCGTGCTAAATTTGGAATAACAAGCTCATGATCATTACCAATAATGACCGATTGAACATGTCCTTGCCGGTCAATGAGTAATCCGATTTGCCGCCGTGTTTCAAATGAAAGCTCTGCACAGATTCGAGCTAGGTCGTTCGTGATAACCTTTTCAGTCGGAACCCGTCGTCGGTACAGTCGTTCCATTCGACTGATCTGATTGGCTTTCAGTCCATGAAGATTTCCAAAAACGACAGGAATCGTTACACCTCCGTTGGCAGTGGCTTAACCCTACGCAATGGTCTGCACTGAATGCGTCTGTAAGTTTGTCACAGCTGCTTGCCCGACCTCAGTATCTAAGTCCCAAGTGGCGATCACTCCTGATCGAAATTGCTCCCAACCCGCAGCCGCAATCATCACCGCATTATCAGTGCAAAGCGACAACGCTGGCATTGCGACGAAAATTCCCAGTTTTTGGGCGCGCTCAATGATCCGCTCTCGAAGCCGACTATTAGCCGCTACACCCCCAACGACGGCAATGCCTTTGGCTCCATATTTCCGAACGGCTCGAAAAGATTTCTCGACTAAGACATCGACAATGGCTTCCTGATAGCTAGCAGCAACATCTTCGATGGCTGGCATGACGTGGTCATTTTTTTTGAGGTCTCTTAAGTAGTACAACAACGACGTTTTGAGCCCACTAAAACTAAAATCTAGCCCTCCTCGATTCAGGTATGGTCGGGGAAAATGAACGGCCTTGGCTGAACCTGTCCTGGATAAACGATCAATGAGTGGGCCTCCTGGATAGGTCAACCCCAACATTTTCGCTCCCTTGTCAAACGCTTCACCAGCAGCATCATCAATGGTTTTGCCTATCAATTGATACTGTCCCGTACGTGTTGCAAAAAATAAATGCGTATGTCCTCCCGAGACCACTAACATAATCGACGATCGAGGAAAGTCCGGTTGTTCAACCCATGTTGACGCTAAATGTCCTTTGAGATGATTGACCGCCAGCAACGGAATCTGCAACGCATAAGCAAGAGCTTTTCCAAAATTCACTCCAACAAGCAATGCTCCAGCAAGACCAGGACCATGAGTCACAGCAATAGCTTGTAATGCTTGATACGGAACCTGAGCCTCAGTCATGGCCAATCGGACAATTGATTCAATCGTTTCAATATGACGACGGGAGGCTAATTCTGGAACCACGCCACCATACATTGCATGAACATCAATCTGGGAATCCAGAACATTGGCCAGAACTGTCCCTTTATCTGTCACGACAGCCGCCGCCGTCTCGTCACAGGAAGTTTCAATGCCTAGGATTGGCCCCATGCTCATCATCGAAATTTTACTCATCAACGTGAAAGTTTTTAACAGAAAACCAATACATGATAGCTGCGTTGTCCTGCTCAAATGAAAAAAACGAGTGAGGAATTTGGGGCCTTATCCTTATGAAAAACACAACGACCCTCAGGACCAAGGATCCTGAGGGTCGTCTATGTCTTTAAACTCAGTCAGTGTGTTCTACTTAACTTTTATACGCCGGCCATTGCCTCTTCTTCCACAAAAGCAGGCTCTTGCTCGTTTAAGACAACCTTAATCTTTCGAGCGTCTTTAAATTTTCCTCTGATCAGTTCTTCAGAAAGAGGGTCTCCTAACCGTTTTTGTATAGTACGCCTCATCGGCCTTGCACCATACTGCGGATCATACCCTTCCTTAATGAGCCACTGCTTAACCTCGTCACTGACATCCAATTCAATGCCTCGCTCGGCCAAACGGACGTTCAGTTCCTTAATGAGAATATCGACAATTGTCACAAGATGACTCTTGTCCAATTGATGGAATACGACAAAATCATCGATACGATTTAAAAACTCAGGGCTGAAGTTTCGTTTCAATTCACTCATGACTTCCCCTTGAAGCCGACTTGTTTGCGCCGACTCTTCCTCTTTTTGAAATCCGAGGGATACACCTTTTTGAATCAATTTCGTCCCAAGATTAGAAGTCATCACCAATATAGTATTTTTAAAATCAACTTTTCGCCCTAAACTGTCTGTTAAGACTCCATCGTCCAATACTTGGAGCAGCACATTAAAGATATCTGGGTGAGCTTTTTCAATTTCATCAAACAGAACAACTGAATAGGGACGTCGCCGAACTTTTTCTGTCAGCTGTCCACCTTCTTCATAACCTACATAACCTGGAGGAGCCCCGAAAAGGCGGGAGCTTGTAAACTTTTCTTGATATTCTGACATATCAATACGAACTAAGGAGTCTTCGGTGTTAAATAAAAATTCGGATAGAGCTCTTGCCAATTCCGTTTTCCCAACACCTGTAGGCCCGAGGAAGATGAAAGACCCAATAGGCTTCTTCGCCTCTTTCAGGCCAGCTCGAGAACGCCGAATGGCCCGAGAAATCGCTGAGATAGCTTCCTCTTGTCCCACGATACGTTTATGAAGAAACTCTTCCATATGCAAGAGTTTCTCAGACTCTTCTTCTTCCAGCTTAAAGAGAGGAATACCCGTAATTTTGGATACAACAAATCCAACATCATCACCCGTTATCACAGGTTTATTTTGCTCTTGATTCTTTTTCCAATCACGTTTGGCATCTTCAAGCAACTTCCTAAGCCGTTCTTCCTCTTCTCTGAACTTCACGGCATCTTCAAAGTTTTGGACACCGATGGCAACTTCCTTTTCTCGAGCAACACGTTTGAGCTCTTGTTCCAATGATTTCAATTCAGGAGGCAAGACATACGATTGCAGTTTGGCTCGTGATCCCGTTTCATCAATCAGGTCAATAGCCTTGTCAGGTAAGAATCGATCTGTGATATAGCGATCCGTCAGCTTTACAGCCTCGGTCACCGCTTCATCAGTGATTTCGACCCCATGATGTTCTTCATATCGATCACGAAGTCCTTGAATAATACTAATCGTTTCTTCCACAGATGGTGGTTGGACATAGATGGGCTGGAAACGCCGCTTCAGCGCCCCATCCTTTTCAATATGCTTTCGATATTCATCCAATGTTGTGGCGCCAATACATTGAATTTCACCTCGAGAAAGAGCAGGCTTGAGCATATTGGCCGCATCAATAGAGCCTTCTGCAGCTCCTGCACCAACCAAGGTGTGCAACTCATCGATAAACAAAATAATATTACCAGCTTGGGCAATTTCCTTCATCACGACTTTGAGTCGCTCTTCAAATTGGCCGCGATATTTTGTTCCCGCAACCAGAGAACCTAAGTCTAACGCAATTACCCGACGATTCAACAAATTGTCAGGAACGTCCATGGAGACAATCCGCTGAGCTAATCCCTCAACGATCGCTGTTTTCCCAACGCCTGATTCTCCGATCAATGCAGGATTATTTTTAGTTCGCCGGCTCAGGATTTGGAGCACTCGCTCGATCTCATCCTGACGTCCGATGACTGGATCTAATGATGCTTCTTGAGCCAATTGCGTCAGATCTCGACCAAACTCATCGAGAGCCGGAGTACTGCTTTTCTTATCTCGCTCTCGAGACCCAGACTTGCGTAGAAATGTGACGGTGAGCTGGCGCGCAGTCAACAGATTAGCGCCCAGACTCCGAAGCACTTTTCCACCGATGCCTTCTTCCTCACGAAGTAGTCCCAGCAGAAGATGTTCACTTCCAATGTGATTATGTCCAAGAAGTCTGGCTTCTTCGACTCCGTATTCAATGACTTTTTTTACGCGTGGACTAAACGGAATTTCACCAAATGTAACCGTCGTCCCACCCCCAGGCAAATTCCGTTCGATCTCTAATCGAATTTGCTCAGGTGATAGTCCCATCTTCTTAATGATCATCAAGGCAATGCCATCAGATTCACGAAGAATCGCCAAGACTAAATGTTCTGTTCCTAAATAATCATTCTGATGACGCTCGGCTTCTTCTCGAGCTAGAATGATAATTTTTCGACCTCGGTCCGTGAATCGTTCGAACATTTTTCCTCCCTTCTCTCACATCCACAAACATAATAGATGTGCTGGAAGAGCCCGGTTAAACTACAAACCACTTCTCATAACTGTTTATAAAGTAAGTCTATCCATGGAATAGTAAAACTGTCAAGACGAAAGTGCATAACCAACAAGTCATAAACACGAACATGAGATAGAACTCTTGACAAATCAGATTTTATAGCATTTGGAGTATTTGTGTGAAAAGCCTGGGACTTCGGTGTAATCTTTCGTCTTAGATAATTGGATGAAGACATTCAGCCAACATGAAATTGTGCCTGAGCATCGTTATAGGCTATTTTTCTTCGTTCCATTCCGCTTGCCTTCTCTCAACACAAATTACTACCATCACCGTCGATAGCACACCGACTATCAAACCATCTATATGTCAGGAAAATCTGTGAAGACAATCGGAATCCTCACGAAACCCCAATCGGACAATATCCAACCGGTCTTAAAAGATATTGTTGAATGGCTCAAAACTCACGACAAAAATGTCATACTTGATACACCCACCACAATAGAACTTCGGACCAACACACGAAACGCTCAACGAACTCAAATCGCCAATGAAGCCGACCTCTTAATCGTATTGGGAGGCGATGGCACGATGCTCCATGCCGCTCGCTTAGTCGAAAAGCGTGCTGTGCCCATTCTCGGCGTCAACATGGGCGGATTAGGGTTTCTAACGGAAACGACTGTCGATCATATTTATGACGCCCTGACCAAAATCTTTGCAGACGACTTCCTTATTGAAAAACGGGTCATGCTTCGGGCAAAGATCCATCGCGGACAACACGTGATAGGCGAAGGCCCAGCGTTAAATGATGTTGTAGTGAATAAAGGCCATCTCGCGAGAATGATCGCGATCAAAGTCTGCATCAACGGATCCTTTATGACCAATTTACGAGGCGATGGACTCATCATCGCCACACCGACTGGCTCGACAGGCTATTCGCTCTCAGCCAATGGTCCAATCCTTGATCCTTCGCTTGATGTGTTCACGCTAAATCCAATCTGCCCTCATACGCTCTCCCATCGTCCCTTTATTGTTCCAAGTCACGCTTCTATCTCTGTGACCCTGACCAGCCAAGAAAATGCCATGGCCACTCTGGATGGCCAAATTGGGTTTGAACTAACAGTTGATGACACCATCCAAATTTGTACCTCCAAACACCAAGCACACCTTATACGGTTTCCCGGAGGAAGCTATTACGATGTCCTTCGAAACAAGCTCAAATGGGGGGATGGGTGACGCATTGACCTCCCCTATATTCACGCCTTCGCCTCAATACCTACCTCCCCGCCTACTTCACTAACGTCGACGGTCCCGTCATACTCAATGAATCCAATGACTTTTGTAGTTGCTTGTCGGACAAGACTTGTCGTTGACGCGCAATCTCACGTACAGTTTTACCCGTTCGGTACGACTCTTTCGCAATGGCTGCTGCAGCTTCATACCCAATCATCGGCGCTAATGCCGTACACATTGCAAGACTATCCTCAATGTGTCGTTCACACGTCTTTTTATTGGCAACAATCCCCTCAATACAACGCACCGAAAAGTTTTTCGCTGCAGTACTCAAAAGTTCAATTGACTGTAAAAGGTTATAAGCCATAACCGGCAGCATCGCATTGAGTTCAAAATTTCCGGTTTGCCCAGCAATGGCAATCGTGGCATCATTGCCCATAACCTGTACCGCAACCATCGCGACCGATTCCGCAATCACCGGGTTGACCTTCCCAGGCATCATACTCGATCCAGGTTGAGTTTCTGGCAATGTAATTTCACCGAGTCCGCATCGTGGACCAGATCCCATCCACCGAACATCGTTCGCCACTTTCAGGAGACTCACTGCAATCGTCCGCAAACACCCGCTGGCCTCCAGTAATGAATCTTGAGCCGACTGCGCTTCAAAATGATTGACGGTCTCTCGTAGCGGACATCGAATTGTTTTGGAAACTTCCCGAATCACACGTTTAGCAAAAACGGGATGTGTATTGAGCCCAGTCCCTACGGCCGTCCCCCCCAACGCCAATTCAGTCAATACCTCTTGAGCCCGCTTGGCACGTGTAATACCCAACTCAATCTGCCTCGCATATCCCCCAAACTCCTGACCTAATCGAATAGGGGTCGCATCCTGTAGATGAGTGCGACCTATTTTGACTATCTTGTCAAATTGACGAGTTTTGTTCAGAAGTGAACGCTGGAGACGAATGAGTGCAGGAAGCAATTCTCGATGAATCTGTTCTATGGCCGCAATATGAATAGCTGAAGGGATCACATCATTACTCGATTGCCCGAGATTGACATGATCATGAGGATGAACCAGGTGACTTTCACGTGTGCCACCCAACAACTCTGACGCTCGACTCGCAAGCACTTCGTTGATATTCATGTTCGTTGAAGTCCCCGACCCTGTCTGGAAGATGTCAACCGGAAATTCGGAGTCCCATTTCCCTTGAATGACTTCTTCCGCTGCGTCTCGTATTGTAGATGCTAGCTTGCGGTCGAGCAGTCCTAACGAATGATTAATTTTGGCAGACGCCTGCTTAATGAGCCCGAGCGCACGAATAAATGATCGAGAAAACCGAAGTCCACTGATAGGAAAGTTTTGCATCGCTCGAGCAGTTTGCGCACCATAATAGACTTGAGCTGGCACCATGATCTCACCCAAGGAATCTCGCTCAACCCTGGTAAGCGTAGACTTCGCATAAGTTAAGCTCGCCTTTCGCTCAAGTGAAGAAGACTCATTCCTTTTAACACGTTGTTTCTTAATTGATTTATTTTTACTGGAGATAGACATCGGCATATTCGATTACCCCCATATTACAGATTAAACGAAGAAACCTTAGCACAGTGCCTTTAACAAGGATTGAAGAATGACCAAAGGAGAAATGAGCGGGATGGTAAGGAGAAAGACCGTGGACTCTTGCTAAGCTTTGGAGGGAAATCCAGAAATGGTTACGACTAACTTCTAGCGAAGAGACAGCCACGACCTGACAACAACGAAAGGGCCGTTTATCATAAATTCGGAATTACAGGATGACGACCATTATTGATTAATAGACCACGATTACAGCGCGCATTCCGGACAAGTTGTGGGTTCCTGTTCAGCCCAGAATTCCTTGGCAGTAAGAGGAAATACCTGGTCGCATTGTTCGCAATAACGAATTTCAAAGTACGCTTCACCATTTTCATGGATCTCACAGGGAAGCAGAAGATCCAATGGATCAAATCCTACAGACTTCCCATTAGCAAACTTGACGACCGCCAATCGGACATTAAAGGATTCGAAGACCCCTTCTTGCCCCTTGAACTGCTCATCATGCCCCAAAACATAGACCGGCTGCCCTTTACGTTTAACGCGTAAGTCTTTTAATGTACGCTGAGTTTCAGACGTACGGCCAAACTCACTATCTGAAACTGTTTCCGCAGTCGTCATAAATTACGCCAATGTATGAAGTTGATAATAAAGAACGAAAACACGTCATGCCTAAGTTTTGCTTGTAGCACGGTCTTTGAAAAGAGGTCAAGATTGATACCGGCTCATAAAGTGGTGAGAGTTTAACCCCTTAGTAAGGAGAAATAATGGAAAAAGTGATCATTTACCAAAAACCCACCTGTTCAACGTGTCGTCAAGTCATCAAACTTGCCGACGCAAGCGGCAAACCCTATGAAGCCATCAATTATTATGAAAAGCCGTTTTCCAAAACGAGGCTGAAAGAACTGTTAAAAAAGGGAGGAATCAAAGCCGCTGACATCCTGAGAACGAAAGAAGACGTCTACAGAACCCATAAGTCCAAAATTGCCAACATGAACAACGACGAGATTATCGACCTGATGATTCAACACCCTGACCTTATTCAACGGCCTCTCGTGGAAAAAGGCAAAACGGTCATACTCGCAAGACCACCAGAAACGGTGAATACGCTCCTTTAAGAAGACTACCCGCCCGACGTCGAAGGCTCTGATGGAAAAGCGGCATGGTCGTCTTTTAAAAACTGGTACGCCTCAATAATCTTACGCAGCTCAGGTTCAGAGCTGCGATCGCCCTTGCGCACATCAGGATGGATTTTCTTGATCTGCTGACGAAAAGCTCGTGTTACGGCTGACATAGGGCTCCCAAATTCTAAGCCTAAGGCCGAGTACGCTTCTCCGGCAGAGTTAATCTCGCCCTTTGCAGCCGTTGGATCCCCTCCCCCCCCTCCTGCCGCTTTAAAGAAATTAAAGAGATTGATTTTCTTGCGACGTCGACGGGGTCGCTGTCGAATTTCACTATCAAATTCATCAAACCGGTCTTCGATAAACTCCAAACGCGACTCCAAGCGTTCAGCCGCATGGAGTTCACGAGTTTCATCAATATCTTCCTCCACGACGTTTAACATTCGATCGACTTCGGCCAACCCTTCTTCTAACCGAAGATACGCCTCCACTCGTTCCTGAAACATCGTGTCGATCGCAAAATCCAAACTTTCCTCAGTTTTTACACGAAGTTCGGCTATCCGTCGATTCATGCCCGCTACAAACTTTTGACGATTTCTCTCATTTAAGGCCATACCGTGTTCACAGTCCCCAAGCTTTGACAGCTGAGATTCAGATTTGTTCAGCATCTTAACACATTCAATTTACGGCATTCTGCTTCAGGACAAAAAATCTTCCAGTATGTCAAGCCTTCAATTGCCCACGATCACATCACATGGTATTCTGCCGCGTCATAAAACAGCAGAGACATTCCTAAGTGATATTACCGTGACTTTTCCACACATGTGCTAAAAGGAGGGCTTCATGAAGACGGTCTTACTACTCTTTGGACTATGTGTTACAACTTCATTGATCAGCACTGATTTAGTCTTAGCCGTCAATCCAACTGGATACGGTCAAGCCGGAGGGGAATTTGATATTCGCGTGAAGCGTGTGCCAAAACCTGAACTCGCCGCAGCCAAAAAGATGAAATCACCCTTTGAGGCCACTCAAAAGATTCTCGACGAAGGGAAACAAATCTTCCTTGGCCGTGGAGGCTGCATTAGTTGCCATGGCGCAGAAGGAAAAGGTGATGGCGGAGCCGCAAATAATCTCCCCATCCAACCAAGAAATTTCACCAATCCCAAGTTCAAGAAGTATCGCACTGTGGGCGAACTCATGTGGGTGCTAAAGAATGGAAGCATGGGGCAGTCTGGGAAAGTTCCAGGAACTGGCATGCTCCCTGTCGTCCAACCCAAGGGATTCATTTCTGAAACAGATGGATGGAAAGTCCTCTTGTATGAACGAAGTTTAGGAGAGAAAAAATAATCACCTTATGCTGTCGGCGACGCTCCCTCTCCGCTACATGAAGGGGAAGCAAACACAACGCAAGCCGTTATTTCTCACCGCCTATTGAGCATCATGTCTTGTCTATCGTACTTTTTACAGAAGAAAGTCATTCCACATGAGTAATCCAACGTCAGAACGCAAGGCCAATCAGTTAATCCACGAAACCAGCCCCTATCTACTCCAACATGCGTATAACCCTGTCGACTGGCACCCATGGAATCCAGAGGCCTTGACTCGATCCAAGCAAGAAAACAAACCAATTCTTCTCTCCGTTGGCTATTCAGCATGCCATTGGTGTCATGTCATGGAGCATGAGTCGTTTGAAAACCATGACATCGCTAAACTCATGAATGACCACTTTATCAATATCAAGGTCGATCGCGAGGAACGACCTGACATCGATGAAATCTATATGCAAGCCACCGTGGCCATGAATCAGGGACATGGGGGATGGCCGATGACCGTCTTTTTGACCCCTGATCAAGAGCCAATCTTTGCGGGAACCTATTTCCCGCCAACCGACAAATGGGGTCGCCCTGGCTTTTCGACCGTACTCCAAAACATTGCGGCTGCTTGGGAAAAAGATCGTGAAAGCATTGTCAAACAAGCCACGCAGTTTACCAGTCGACTCCGTGAATCTATTAAAGTGACCTCTCCCATGGCCATTGGTCTATCAGAAATTCAGACGGCTGTTGAACAATATACTCAAGACTTTGACCCCACACACGGCGGGTTTGGGCAGGCTCCAAAATTTCCCCCGGCAACAGGACTCTCGTTTCTGCTCCGCCAGTATCATCAGACAAAAGATGACCCCACGCTCCGCATCGTTCGAAAAACCTTGGATGCCATGGCAGCCGGAGGAATCTACGACCACATCGGAGGAGGCTTCGCTCGCTATTCAACTGACGAGCGATGGCTCGTCCCGCATTTTGAGAAAATGCTGTACGACAACGCACTGTTAGCCCGAACCTATGTTGAAGCGTATCAAGTTACTCAGGATGAACACTATCGGCACATCGCCACAGAAACGCTCGATTACGTCATACGTGAAATGACCTCGGCAGAGGGAGGCTTCTACTCAGCCACCGATGCTGACTCCGAAGGGGTTGAGGGAAAATTCTTTGTCTGGACACCGCAACAGATTCGAACCATTGTTACTGACCAAGAAGAGGCCAAACGGTTTTGTGCATACTACGATATTACCGACGAAGGAAATTGGGAACATCACAGCATTCCCAATACTCCGAAAACATTAGAACAGGTCGCCGAAGACGTCGGCTGTTCCTCGGAAGAACTGTGGGCAACAATTGAACGAGTTCGCCCCCTCGTTTACCAAGCTCGCCTACAGCGCGTCCCGCCCAGCTTAGATGACAAAGTCATCACGGCATGGAATGGCATGATGATCGGGACGATGGCCGAAGCGGCACGGGTACTCGGAAACCAGCGGTATCTTGACGCAGCCCAGAGAGCGGCAGATTTCTTATTGACCACCCTTGCCCAGCCCGGTAATCGATTACTTCGAACGTATCGAGAAGGGAAAGCTCATCTTCAAGCTTGCCTAGAAGACTATGCGTACCTCGCTGAAGCTCTTATTGACTTGTATGAGGCTGGAGCATCAGAACGATACCTTCACGAAGCCGTGTCTCTGGCTGAACGGATTCTGGAAGATTTTTCAGATCGCGAGCACGGAGGATTTTTCACCACCGCCACCGACCACGAATCGCTCATTCTACGAAGTCGGGAAGGGCCAGATGGGGCGACACCTAGCGGGAATGCCGTAGCTTCGTCGGTACTGGCTCGACTGTCATTCCATTTCAATCGTGATGATTTTCGGGAGGCCGCCACCAACGCCATTCGCGCCTATGGCCACCAAATTTCCCAAATTCCTCGTGGGTACGCCAAAAGCTTGATGGCCGTTGACCTCTTACTCAATGGCCCAATTGAACTGGCACTGGTCGGTCAAGTTGGAGAATCACAGTATGAAGAGCTGCGCACAGAAGTTCATCAGCACTTCATTCCCAATCGAATCATCGCCCATCAGAATGACGAAGACGCCGAGACCACACATCCACTGCTCAGGGGGAAAACCCTGGTTGATGGGAAAGCGGCGCTGTATCTCTGCCGCAACTTTGCCTGTGAAGCTCCGATCACCTCCCCTCAATCTGTTGCTTCGGCCATCAATCAACAACTCACACCAGTAAAAAATGACGATGCTGAGACACTGCACACGCTCAAGTCTCGTGGGCTTTCCGGTCATGCAACTCCCGGTGGAACAGCCACCTATGTAGCCAGAATCCTGGCCAGTCCTTCTGCAACCCGCCCTATCGGCCAAGCCTACACCACCATGGGATCAACTGGACTGACCACCTCCCGGATCGGGTTTGGAGGATATCGTATAGATATCGCCGTTGATGAACATCGTCAGGCCTTAACCAAAGCCCTACGTGAAGGCTGCAACCTCATCGACACATCAACCAATTATGCCGATGGAGGCAGCGAACGGTTAGTGGGAAGCGTGCTTGGCGGATTAATCAACATGAACGAGCTGACGCGTGAAGAAGTCATCGTCGTTTCAAAAATTGGGTACGTGCAAGGCCAGAATCTGAAACGTGCCGAAGCCAGGGAGAAAGCCGGCCACCCATTTCCGGACATGGTGAAATACGGTGAAGGGATTTGGCACTGCCTACATCCTGAATTTCTTGAAGAGCAACTGACTCTCTCTCTCGATCGCTTAGGCTTAGCCACGCTGGATGTGTGTCTGCTGCACAATCCGGAATACTTCCTCTCAGATGTCAAAAATCGAAAGCTGTCCGTTGATGTCTCAGCCTTAAAAGACTTACGAATAACGTTTTACCAACGTCTTCAAGAGGCTTTTATTTACCTGGAAAAACAAGTGATGACAGGGAAGCTGCAATACTACGGGGTATCATCGAATACGTGTACCGCTCAAGCTGACGATCCTGAATCCACGTCTCTTTCACACATGCTTGAAGCCGCTCAAGCAGCAGCGAAAGCGCTTGGACAGTCCAATCATCATTTTCAAGTTCTGCAATTGCCAATGAATCTCTTTGAATCCGGCGCTCTGCTCACACCCAATACCGGAGCAGATGGCAAACACACAGTGTTGGAAGTTGCCCAAGAACACAACATGACCGTATTCATCAATCGGCCACTCAATGCCATACCAGCCAAACACGGGGGGATGATTCGCCTGGCAGATCCACAAGCCGAACCACCAGGGACGACATTTGACGAGCAACGACCAAAAGTCCGTGCCTTGGAAGAAGAATACGTGAAAGAGATCGCTCCACTCGTTCCTCATTCAAACAAAGGCATCTCCGCTCATGAGTTTTTCCAATGGGCTGATGAACTCGCACGACTTCGGCCTGATCTACAAAACCTGGAACATTGGGACCAAATCGAACATCAAATGATCGCTCCGCATGCCAATCAAGTCTTCCAAGTCCTGACCCGTCAATTGACGGGAGAAAAAGAAGCGGCTTGGGACGAATGGCGTCGACGGTATGTTCCAGAATTTCTGACGTTGTTACGTGTACTGAGAATGGAAGCAGCCGAAAAGAGTGCGAAAAAGATTCACGAATTGAAAGGAATCATCGACTCACTCCTCCCAGAAGCCCAACGCAGCGAACACTTTTCTCGCAAAGCCCTGTGGATTCCTGCCAGCACTCAGGGTGTCACCAGCGTGCTTACTGGCATGCGAAAACCCCAGTATGTCGAAGATTCTATGACCATCATGAGATGGGAACCGGCACCTGACCCTCGAAAGATCTTTGAGACGTTGTCGAATTAGATACGACAGAATAAGAGAGTTGATTCGCCCTGAAACTCAACTTCTTTGCTCGAGAATGACAATCAACCTATTACAGGATTCTCGCCCACATGCGCCATAGCCGCTGCCAGTTCTTCCATTCGTTTTCTAAAATATGTCCGTCAATTTGGATAGGCTGCAACCTCCGCTCCTCTGCGGTGTGAACAGTCAATTCCGAGGAATCCAGATTAGCGGTAATCCACACAGCCCCATCTTGATCCGTTCGATAGAATGGTATTCCCTTTTCCGAATACGCATTGACGACTGCTGGATAGGGGTGACCATATCGATTGTGTCTTCCGGCAGACACAACGGCGACCTCTGCATCTAGCCGATCAATCCACTCTCGGTATAACGAACTTTTGGCTCCATGATGCGGCACCTTTACCACACGGGCTGTGCGAACATCTGGCAAGTGATTGAGTTTCGAGAGCGCTCCCTTTTCAGCATCAGCCGTCAATAAAACAGAATGTTGTCCACAATCGAGCCGTGTGATAATCGAATAATTATTGAGCGCTGACCCACTGGCAGAAGAGACCTGGGCTTCAGGAGTATCTCCAGCCTTCAGTAATGGACTGATGGCTTTGAACGTACACGGACCAGCGCGTGTAATCTCCTGACCGTTCTCTTTCACGATTTGCTCCTTCAGACCAACTTCCTGAATCCTTTCTTGGAGTCGTTGATAGAATGCTTGCTCACGTGCAATCCCATTACTCCAATACTGCCCTACGTCAAAGGACTTGAGAACCCAAGGTAATCCCCCAACATGATCCCATTGCGGATGCGTCGCAATCACATGATCAATCCGTCGAATCCCTTGATCCCACAAATACGGCCCAATGACTGCTTGTCCCATATTCAGGCGTGTATACGCCGGCCCTCCATCAATTAGAATGGTTATTTCATCTGGAAGTTCGATCACGGTCGCATCGCCTTGCCCGACATCTAAGAAGGTGACCCGCATCGTATTTTGGTCAATATTCACGCGTGGGGACCATGCCCACCAGCAGAGAATCGCAAACACACTAACTCCGCAACTCACCTGTAATGTTGTCATGTGCGTACTGAGGACAATAGAGATGAGCAGACCATAAAACAGAAGGATCATCAATATACTCGGCGACGCGACATACCACTCCGCACCAGGGATATGAGCGAATATACTCACAATCTTCACTAAAGAATCTGCAATCGCTTGATGAAGAAACCCAAGCGGAAGCGTTTTTGATCCTGTCATCAAGACCCACACAACCGATACTAAACCGAGAGGAATGACCAAAAACCCAACAAACGGAACCACCACCAGGTTGCTGATTAATCCAAGCCAGGCTATTTGATTAAAGTAATACGCGACCAACGGCAACGTCGCAAGGGTCACGGCGAACGTCATCCACCATGCTTGCTTGGTCCGTTGCCATAGGCGCTCCACCAGTCCACTCGATTGCTCACCAACTTCTTGATCAATGTCAGCCTGACGTCGATTCATCTGAATGACTAAGGCTATCGCCAACACCGCGGAATAAGAAAGTTGAAACGAGGTGTCATATATCACCTCCGGATTTGCTAAAAGAGCCAAAATCGCGGCAATCCCCAATGCAGTTAAGAGATGTTTCTCACGTCCCGTCCACACGGCCAAAAGAAATAACAGAATCATCACCCACGATCGAACGGTCGCAATCTCAGCTCCGGCCAGCAGCGTGTAAAAGGAGACGACAGGAATCGTCATGAGCACAGCCAGACGTGTTACGGTGAGACGCAAGGAAAGCCACTCAAGCCAGTGCATGGGTAAACGTAATACGGCTTCTTTCACAAAAAAGAAGATGAGAAAGGCAATCAAGCCAAGGTGAGAGCCAGAAATTGAAATGATGTGTACGGTCCCCGTAGCCATAAACACGTCTCGAACTTCAGGGGTAATGAAGCTTTGTTCTCCAATAATCATACCCAGAAATAAGCCGAGAGTAGGTTCAGGTAATGTCCGAACCGCCGCATGATGAACTTCTTCCCGCCACTGATCAATCCGTTGCCAAAACAATGAGAAAATCCCTGCATCCGTCACCTGACGAACACGCACATGACCTGAACCAGAAACCGTGGCAACGGCATGTACGCCCTTTCGTTGAAGATACTCACCAAAGTGAAACCCTCCTGGATTGCGCGTTCCATAGGGTTTGCGCAATCGAGTCACAACTTCAATGTGATCGCCTTGATGAATCGAATGATCAGGCTCTCGCCATGTAAGGCGAAGGAGTCCAGTGGTAGCCCGAAGATCATTGCCCTGACCGATCTGATTCACATCAATCATCATGACAAGACGATCTGGAGTTCGCCTAACCGGATCAGCGACTTCCCCCACAATTTCCAGCGATCCAACATCAACCCACTGAAGTAAATCTGCGTTACCATGAGCAGAAGCCATCACAACCCACCAGACCATTCCTGTAACGGTACAAGCAAACACCAATCCGCTTTTGCGGATCGTCATTCTGCCAAGCCGCTCTAGCCAGACCAATACAAGACCTAGAGCCACGAGCGAAGAAAAGGTGAACAATGGAAGATAGAGCAGATATGAGCCGAGAAGAAGGCCAAGGAGGAACGCAACGATAAGAGGAAGGATCACAACATCAAGGAGCACACACTCAGGTAATACACGACTTGACAACACTCACTAAATCTTCAGCAATTTCTTGGATAATCGAATCACTTTGTCCTTCGACCATGACGCGAATCAGTGGCTCTGTTCCTGAATATCGGACTAAGATACGTCCTGTGCCATTTAACCGCTCCTGATTCACCGAGATTGCGTGTTGTAATTTCGGCAAAGACTGCAAGGCAGGTTTATGAGGTACTTTGACTCCAAGCAACACCTGAGGGAACGACGTCATGCATTGGGTGAGTTCAGACAATGGCTTTCCCGATCGCTTCATAAGCTTGAGCATTTGCAACCCTGAAATCATCCCATCTCCGCTTGAATGATAATTGAGAAAAATCATATGACCTGACTGTTCTCCACCAAGACTAAAGTCTTCCTTCACCATACGTTCCAAGATATAGCGGTCACCCACCGGAGTTCGTTCTACCTTGATGCCAGACTGCGTCATGGCCAATTCAAAGCCAAAGTTACTCATCACGGTCCCAACAACGGTATTATGCTTTAACCTTCCCCGTTCCTTGAGGTCAAGGGCAAACGCAGCCAAAGCATGGTCACCATTCACCACATGCCCCCCCTCACTCACAAACACACAGCGATCAGCATCTCCATCAAGAGCAATCCCAATATCCGCCTGATGAGTACGGACAGCTTCCTGAAGTTGCTCCGGATGGACCGCCCCACACTCGTGATTAATATTTATTCCATCTGGGTGAGCGCAAATCACCCAAACTTTCGCTCCCAATTCTTGCACGACTTTCGGGAACACATGATACCCCGCTCCATTCGCACAATCGAGAACTACACGCAATCCTTGAAAATCCATATCTCGTGGGAGAGATCGTTTCACAAATTCAATGTACCGTCCTTCTGCATCATCAATACGAAACGCCTTCCCAATTTCTCCTGCCGTTGGCCGGATATGCTCAATTTCATTTGAAAGAATGAGCTCTTCAATACGGAGTTCCATTTCATCAGGCAATTTGAAGCCATCGTTCGAAAAAAACTTAATGCCATTGTCTTGATACGGATTGTGTGATGCGGAAATCATAACCCCAGCATCCGCCCTAAGGCTCCGAGTGAGAAATGCAATGGCAGGCGTTGGCAAAGGTCCAACTAATTGTACATCCACCCCCAGAGAACAAATTCCTGACACGAGTGCTGATTCCAACATATACCCAGAGAGTCTGGTATCTTTTCCAATAACGATTTGGTGACGGCCTTCCCTTCGCTTAAATACATGCGCTACAGCTCGCCCAAGTTTCATGGCCGTTTCACTAGTCATCGGTTCAAGATTCGCTACGCCACGAACGCCATCAGTACCAAATAATTTTTTCATATGTACTCCTGTCGAGACCCCTGGCTCCAGGTGTTGGATTCTCTGAGCGCTTTAGCAATTTTCATCGCTTCGCGCATGACCCCAACTTCATGAACTCGAATAATATTGGCACCTTGGAAAATGGCAATCGCGACGGCCGCGACCGAACCAATCATTCGCTCACCAATTGGCTTACCTATGATCTTACCAATAAAACCCTTATTTGACAGCCCTACCAAAATTGGCCGACCTAAGGCTAATAAATGAGCACATTGACTGAGTAATATCAAATTATGGTCAACGGTTTTCCCAAACCCGATACCTGGATCCAACAAAATAGATTCCTCCGCGATACCAGCCTTCACGGCAACGGCAAGACGCTTGGCTAAAAAGTCTTTGACCTCTCCTACGACGTCTCGATATTCAGGACATTTTTGCATGGTCTCTGGGGTACCCTGCATGTGCATAAGCACCAGTCCGGCTCGTGCCTCTTTCACCACCTTGGCCATCTTCAGATCATGACGCAACGCACTCACATCATTGATGATAACCGCCCCTAAATCAAGAGCCATTTTTGCGACAGAAGACTTTTGAGTATCTATCGAAAGCGGGACCGAACTGCGATGTCCTACAGCCTGCAGCACTGGCTTCAAACGTCGTATTTCTTCTTGTTCATCAACCATGTGAGCCCCTGGCCTTGTCGACTCTCCCCCAATGTCAATCATGTCGGCCCCCTCTTCGATCATCAACGCCACACGATCGACGGCTTTCATGGGATCGAGGTACGTTCCCCCATCTGAGAACGAATCAGGGGTTACATTTAAGACTCCCATGATCAGGACACGTGACTCAAATTCGAAATGATAGTGACAGGCCTTGAAAATTTTTGTGCCGTGTTCGTTCGTCAGCATGGGCAGATAAATGACTATAGCGAATCTAATTAATTTCCAGCTAATTATTAAGACTGCCACAGCGTAATGATACGCCTCAGACATCGGATGTTATTGGAAGCGGCTATAGGGAAATGAAAAGACCTCGCGCTATTTATTCTGAGTAGGAAACGTTATCCGATAGAAAAACTATGAAATGTAGTTCGTCAAATATTAGGGAATCGGATATGGGATGTTGTGTCAGGTTCGAACATCCTGGTCAGACACTTAAGGAACATCACCATTAACAGAAAGGTGAATGTGTGAGTCTGACCAGGATTCGTTACACAGCGGCAGGTTGTATGGAGGATGCTTGCTGAACAATTTCCTCTACTTCCATAGCATCAAGGACTTCTTTCTCTAACAACGCTTCAGCCAGAGCTCTAAGCGTATGAATATTTTCGGTCAGCATTTGTTTTGTCCGCTCATAGGATTCGAGAATCAGTCGTTTGACTTCTCGATCAATTTCTAGCGCGACTTGATCACTGAAATCTCGTCGTGTGTTAATTTCGCGACCAAGAAAGATTTCTTCATCTTTTTTGCCAAAGGTCAATGGGCCAAGTGTGTCACTCATACCCCACTCACAGACCATCTTTCGAGCAAGCTCAGTGGCCCGCTCAATATCATTTCCAGCTCCCGTCGTGACGTTCTTAAAAATGAGCTCTTCAGCGACTCGACCACCAAAGAGAATTGCAAGGGTATTGTACAGAAAGTCTTTTGAATAGCTATGGCGATCGTCAATAGGTAACTGCATCGTCATGCCAAGAGCACGACCTCTGGGAATAATCGTGACCTTATGAACAGGATCTGTCCCTGGCAGTAACTTGGCCATCAGAGCATGGCCAGCTTCATGATAGGCGGTGGTCCGTTTCTCCTCGTCACTCAAGACCATGCTCTTTCGCTCAGCCCCCATCATGACCTTATCCTTGGCGTTTTCAAAGTCCACTAATTCAACGGACTTTTTATCAAGCCGAGCCGCCCATAACGCAGCCTCATTGACAAGGTTTTCAAGGTCTGCTCCAGAAAAACCTGGGGTCCCTCTTGCAATTTGCTCAAGATCGACATCTTCATTGACTGGAACTTTTTTGGTGTGGACTTTTAGAATCTCTATCCGACCTCGGACATCAGGCCGGTTCACAATAACCTGTCGATCAAAACGACCAGGTCGAAGCAAGGCAGGATCAAGCACATCAGGTCTGTTAGTCGCGGCAATGAGAATGACGCCTTCTGTGGTATCAAAACCGTCCATTTCAACTAAGAGCTGATTGAGGGTTTGCTCCCGTTCATCATGACCGCCACCTAAGCCAGCCCCTCGCAGGCGGCCTACAGCATCGATTTCATCAATAAAAATTATGCAGGGGGCATGCTTTTTCCCTTGTTCAAAAAGGTCTCGAACCCGCGAAGCCCCCACGCCCACGAACATTTCGACAAAGTCAGATCCACTAATGCTAAAGAAAGGCACTCCAGCCTCTCCGGCAATGGCCTTGGCTAATAAGGTTTTTCCGGTGCCTGGCGGTCCAACGACCAACACGCCTTTCGGTATCCGACCACCCAACTTTTGAAATTTTTGTGGATCCTTCAAAAACTCAATAATTTCAACCACATCTTGTTTTGCTTCATCAACCCCCGCCACATCAGCAAATGTCACTTTCTTTTTGTCTTCAGTCAGTAAGCGAGCCCGACTTTTGCCAAAGGACAAGGCTCGATTTCCCCCAATTTGCATTTGACGCATGAGAAAAAACCACAGCCCTAAGAACAAGATGAACGGTCCCCACGTGACCAAGAATGTAATGTACCAAGGATTTTCATCCGGCGGCTTCGCTTCAATCTGAACTGACCGCTCTCTAAGAACCTTCACCAAATCCGGATATTCAACAGAATAGGTTCGTACTCTCGTCCCATCCTTTAAAATGGCACTAATATTGTTATGCTTAATGATCACCTTTTCTATTTCATTCCGATCCAAATGTGCCATAAAGTCACTAAAAATAATGTTTTCTTCTGGCGGATTGGTGGGAACGGTAAAGAGGTTGAAGAGCAAGATCATAAACAAGCAGACAACAACCCAAAATAGTAAATTCTTCACCCGTGAATTCATGCTAAAACCTCCTGAACCTCCTACCAATTGATTGACTTACCTCAAATAACAGAGGAAAGCTGTTAGATTCTATCATGCAAATTGAGATACTGACAACTAAGAACTGGATTCTACGGCGATTCGACGCTCTTGGGGTCAAGGACGGCTAAATATGGAAGATTGCGGTATTGTTGCTGATGATCCAACCCATACCCAACAACATAATGATTAGGAATTTCAAAGCCGACATAATGAACGTTCACATCAATTTGCCGTCGCGCGGGCTTACTCAACAAGGCACAAATCTGAAGACTCTTTGGTTTTCGTTTGGCGAATAGTTTGGTTAAATATTGAACAGTCAGTCCGGAATCGATGATATCTTCCACCAACAACACGTCTCGCCCTCTTATCTCCTCGGTCAAATCTGTGAGAACTTTGACCTTCCCAGATGTTTTCCCTTGATACTGCTGACTTTTCACGATCATAAAATCAACAGTGATGGGCAATCGTATCGCACGGGCCAAATCGGCATAGAACATAAACGCTCCCTTTAAGATACCAACCAGGACAAGGTCCTTGTGCTCATAATGAAGCGTAATATCCCGGCCAAGTTCTTTAATTCTCGTGCGCATGGCCTCTTGCGTCACTAAGGGCTTACCAAAGAGTTGTGTCATACAGACTTCAACTCCTGACTCAATTGTGCGACAAGAACACGTTGAGTGGTCTCAGTCACACGAAAACGATGGTCCATTCGATATCCGCCAACCCAGACAATACCTTCAGGTGCCACCAGCAACGGAACCATAGAGCGCTGAGAGCGTGGTAATTTGATATCCGAAAAAAAATCTTGGAGTTTTTTTCTTTTTCCACTCATGCCAAGAGGATAAAATCGATCTCCCTCCTGCCAACTCCTTAGGGTTAATGAGTGATCAAACGTATCTGCATCAAACCTTGCCATATGAGGAGACAATTCATTCTTTCTATCTGGTTGGATACCGGTTTCTTGAGAAACCTCAAGTGTTTGCCCAGTCAGTGGCCACAGGACTCGAGCGGGAATTGAGAGTACTTGGCTAAAACCATGATCATCGCCGGTTGAAGCAAGATCTCTCTGAATCAAAGAGAAATGAATAGTTTCATACTCTCGAATGATCGACACTCCATGAGCAATCACCGCAGAACCAGACCGACTTTTGCTGATATGTCGTAAAATCGTATCAACGGCATCAAACCCCGGAACCACAGACATCTCCGTGACAGACTGAATGACAAGTCTAATGACGCGTCGCCGCATGGCTAACGGTAAGTTACAGCAACCGGTCCGACATACGCTCAGAGTATTGCTCGTTTGACGTTTTTGAATATTAGCCAGTGCAGCCAAAGCTAATTGATTCAGATAGACTTCCTCTTCACAGACAATTTCAGCTTGACGAGCCAGGGTTTGCGTCACATTCGGATTGTACTGTTTCAGCAGAGGCATGATCTCGTGACGGATTCGATTCCGCAAATACATGAATTTTTGATTGCTTGAGTCAACACGATAGGGCAACCCTTGTTCCTTCAAATAGGCCAATAGCGTCTCTCGACGTGTCTTGAGCAACGGTCGGATGATATGTGATTCTCGAATGGCTGGAATCCCACAAAGCCCCGCTGCGCCTGCTCCACGAACCATCCGCATGACCACCGTTTCAGCTTGGTCATCAAGAGTATGCCCCGTCGCGATCTTTGTCGCACCGGTTTCCACTACAATACGAGATAAGTGCTGATACCGCATATTTCGAGCATAATCCTGGAGGCCACGGCCCAATGTCTGAACAGCAGCCATCTGCACATGTAACTTCTCGACGAAACAGGGGATTTCAAGTCCCTGGCACAAGCAAGCAACAAATCTCGCATCTTCCTCAGATTCTCGCCCACGCAATCCATGGTCGAAATGCACAACACTTAACGTTAAATTCCATTTTTCTCTCAGCGTATGCAGCAATGAAAGCAGAGCGACCGAGTCTGGACCACCAGATACTGAAATAAGGACATGATCGTCCCTCTCAAGCATCTGCTTCATGTTCATGAACTTTTCTACATGGGGGATGAAGGTCATGAGTATCCTGGAGACTTTAGAGACACGAAGTCGAATGAAAGGCTGTTAAACGAGTAGATTGAGAACAATCTTTATTCCATTCCTCTAAAAGACGGCGGGCTTGAATGCCATCACGTTCCATTTGACGAACGAGTTCATCACTGTTGAGAAATTCCTGATCCCCTCGAATATAGTCAATGAAACTGACGTGAATGCGTTGACCATACAATGAACGACGTTGATCAAACAGGTGAACCTCAAGTAATCGCTCGCCTTCGGTAAAAGTCGGCCGACGACCAATGTACGAAATTGAAGGCATCCACTCACCTTGGACATACGACATGGTGGCATAAATACCATCGGCTGGAACAACACGATCAGACGGAATACGAAGATTTCCAGTCGGCCAACCCAATTGTTCTCCTCGATGCTCGCCATGAATCACTTGCTCGGAGAGACAATACGGACGCCCAAGACAGGCTGCCGCCTCCATCACCTTCCCAGCCTGAAGCAGTTTCCGGGTTCGCGTCGAACTCACGATTTCCCCTTTGACCATCACAGGAGGAACTGGATGCACGTGAAAACCAGAATCTGAGCCTAGGTTGCTTAAATCTTGAACATTACCACTGCGCCCTGCTCCAAATACGAAGTTTTCACCAACTAACACCTCGCGAACGCCTAATCCATCACGCAAGACATTGCACGTGAACGCTTGAGGGGTCAAACTGGCCAACTGCTGAGTAAATTCCAAGATCACAAGTTCTGTAATGCCAAGCTTTTCAAAAAAATCAAACTTCTCATCTTGAGAGGTCAGGTATTGCAGAGTAATACCAGGCGAAAGGACCTTGGCAGGATGCGGATCAAACGTGAGAACCATCGGCGAACCGTTGTGACGCCTCGCAATCTCGACCACCTCAGAAATTAAGGCCTGATGGCCAACATGCTGCCCATCAAAATTCCCTATCGTTAAGACAGGATGAGGTACGTGGGGAAAGGATCGAAGGTCTCGAATAACCCTCATAACAACCTATGTTGATTGAGTAGTCGAGCAGCATCTTTGGCAAAGTAGGTCAAAATCATGTCTGCACCAGCTCGCTTGATGGACAAGAGCGACTCCATTATCACATTCTGTTCATCAATCCACCCAAGTTGGGCTCCGGCCTTGATCATGCTGTATTCTCCACTCACTTGATACGCAGCCAGTGGAACCGTGACTGCCTCACGAAGCACTCGAACGATATCAAGATAAAAGGATGCGGGCTTCACCATCACAATATCAGCGCCTTCATCAATATCTAACTGAACCTCACGAATGGCTTCGCGGGCATTCGCCGGATCCATTTGATACGACCGTCGATCACCAAATGACGGACTTGATAAGGCCGCATCACGGAAGGGAGCATAGAGACTCGAGGCATATTTGGCCGAGTAGGCCATGATGGGCAAGTCTTGAAATCCCAGTTGGTCCAATTCATCGCGAATCGAACCAATCCGGCCATCCATCATGTCGGACGGCGCAACAAGATCGACTCCAGCCTCAGCATGGGACCGTGCCATCAAGCGAAGACAGTCTAAGGTTTCATCATTGACGATTCGCCCATCTCGAACGATACCACAATGGCCATGTGACGTATATTCATCAATACACACATCTGTCATTACCAACAAATCAGGCAATTGCGTCTTCAGGACTCGAACCGCCTGTTGGACCACTCCATCCTTATCATAGGCACTCGTCCCACGTTCGTCTTTCTGTTCAGGGATTCCAAAGAGAATCACAGAGGGTATTCCAAGTGCTTTCGCCTCAGCCGCCTCCTTCACCAACAGATCAACCGACCAGCGATACTGACCCGGCATTGAGGCAATCGGTTCTTGACGCTCTTTTCCAAAGGTTACAAATAGTGGATAGACAAAGTCGGAAGGTGTAAGATTCGTCTCCTGAACCATTTCTCGTAGAATCTGATGCTGTCGCAACCGTCGCAACCGTTGCCGTGGAAATCCCATACAACCCTCTCACGTATTCAACAATATGATGATGTAGAGGTGAAGATCAGAACAATACCGTCCAACTCCAGGTCATACTGCATTGTTTGTTCACGACCGTATTTATTTTCTTGGAAGATTGGTCAAAAAAACGACTAAGTCTCGAACGGAAATCATACCAACCAATTCTTCATTTTTGGTCACGCCTAAATGACGGATATGTTCCTTAGCCATGAGATCGTTGGCATCCAGTAATGTTTTCTCTCCGTCAATTGTCAAAATAGGAGCAGACATCACTTTCTCAACTTCTGTTTCTGAAGGCTCCAACCCCGCAGCCACGATACGTCTCACTAAATCTGTATCCGTGAGAATTCCAATGATCTTATCTCCAGCCGTGACAAATACACTCCCCACGCCATTCGCACGCATCATTTCCGCAGCCTGACGAACGTTGACATCTCTATCAACTTTGATAAATTTTTCAATTGGCACCATAAATGATTTGACTGGAACCATAAGATCACTCCTCCGTAGTCATAAGACCCTTCACGCAAAGATCAATAAAAATAACAACAGAAGATGACATTATTCATCACCTTCATCTCATGAGTTCTACACCGAACACATCCCTTCAACCGGTTCGTCGCGTTGAACATACTCAACAATAGCCTCAGCCAGTGCGGGAATGGTATTTTCTTTCGCTATGAGACCAACTGACAATCCACATTCTTCAACAGTTTTTGCTGTAATCGGCCCAATACAGGCAATGGTCGTATGCGTGGCCAGTTGCTTAAGTTCTTCCTGACTCTCAAACAATTGACAAAAATTTCGTACAGTCGAGGAACTCGCAAACGTCATAAAGTGGATTGCCCGTTCTTGCAACTGTTGTTTCAATTGCTCAAACTCAACCGAAGGTGGAATGGCACGATAGGCAGTCACCACATCGACGGTTGCCCCCATCGCCCGTAATTGCTGAGGCAATATCTCCCGAGCCACTTCAGCTCGTGGAATTAAAACTCGCTGACCTGCAACGCCCGCCTGTTTCATTGTTTCTATCACGCCCTCAGCCTGATACTCATCGGGAATACAATCAGCATGAATTCCAAACATGTCGGCTTCCTCTGCCGTCCGAGGACCGATACAACACAAACGAAGCCCTGACAGACTGCGAATGTCTCGACGATGAAACTTCAATCGTTCCATGAATGCTCGAACCCCATTGACACTGGTCAATACCAGCCATTGATACGTGGACAATGCCTCGATGGCTTCATCCATATCCTTCCAACTCTCAGGTGGAATAATCTCTAGCGTCGCACATTCAACAGGCTCGGCACCGAAGCCCTCAAGCAAACGAGAAAACGCAGCAGATTGATGCTTGGGCCTTGTCACAAGAATCCGCTTCCCAAAGAGAGGACGATGCTCAAACCAATTCAGTCGGTCACGTAATCCAACCACAGCCCCGATGACAATAACCGTTGGCGGATGCAAATTAACGGACTTCGCCTTTCCAACAATATCAACTAACGTTCCGGTCAGGCTCTGCTGTCGCATATACGTACCCCAGCGAATCAGTGCAACAGGCGTCTGAGGTTCTTTGCCTTCAGCTAACAGCTTCTCGACAATCGTCGGTAAGTTATTGACTCCCATAAGAAAAACAAGCGTACCATTAACCGTCGCCAGTCGAGGCCATTCCAACACACTTTCAGCCTTCATGGGATCTTCGTGACCAGTCACAAAGGTGACCGTTGAAGCTAACGTCCGATGGGTCACAGGAATTCCAGCATAGGCAGGAACAGCCACAGCAGAAGTCACACCCGGAACGACTTCATACGAGAGTCCAGCTTCGGCGGCAACTTCGGCTTCTTCTCCTCCACGTCCAAAGACAAACGGATCCCCCCCTTTTAGCCGAACCACACATTTACCTTCACGCCCTTTGTTGACTAAAAGTTGGTTTATCTCATCCTGACTTCGATAAGTCCCCCTCCCACGTCGTCCCACATAGATTTTCTCCGATTCGGGAGGCGAAAAATCCAACAATGCCGGATTTGCCAAATAGTCGAACAACACTACATCAGCCTGCTCCAAACAGGCTTTGCCTTTCAGAGTTAGTAACCCAGGATCGCCAGGTCCAGCACCGACAATAAATACTTTCCCCGTGGTTTTAGATCCGTGCGTCATGCTGTCCCATAGATTTCCTGCAAAATCGGTTGACCACCTGCGGCTAATAAACGTTCAGCTAATTCCACCCCCAACGCCTCTGCATCACCCAAAGAGCCGACAATCGTCTCCCGAATGTATTGTTTTCCATCCACACTCGCAATCAATCCGTCAAGCAACAGATGGCTATCATTAATAACGGCATAGCCCCCGATTGGGACCTGGCACCCGCCTTCCAATCTCGTCAAAAATGCTCGCTCAGCATTGACTCTCGCACGGCTTGGACCATCCTCCAACTGAACGACCAAGTCCTTGAGGAATGTATCGTCGACACGGCCCTCTAAGCCCAATGCTCCCTGCCCAATAGCGGGGAGACAGAAGTCGGTTGAAAGATATTCTGAAATTTCTTGGCTCCAACCCAATCGGCGTAGACCTGCGGCAGCGAGGACAATCGCATCGTACTGGCCTTGCTGAAGCTTCTTGAGCCGTGTGTCCAAATTGCCTCGCAACATATGAATCTCAAGATCTGGTCGATGGTGGAGAAGCTGAGATTGCCGTCGCAAGCTACTAGTCCCAATTGTGGCACCCCGTCGCAAATTTTGAAAGGATGTTCCATCACGACACACCCAAGCATCTCGAGGATCTTCCCGCTCTGGTACACAGACAATTTCTAATTGATCCGGCAACATGGACGGAACATCTTTCATACTATGAACAGCAAGATCGATCTCGCCCTTGAGTAACGCTTCTTCTATTTCTTTGACGAACAGCCCCTTGCCACCAATCTTGGCCAACGGGACATCAAGAATCTTATCTCCGCTCGTGTGTATTCGTTCAAGACGTACGGAGACATCTGGCGCGATCTTCTGTAATTGTGACTTCACCCACTCGGCTTGCCAAAGCGCCAATCGACTACCACGAGTCCCAATCACTAATGATGCACGACGCCCATTTGGTTCCTTCACGACCACTCCTTATCACCATCAAAATCCCTGTCGTCACAACAGTTACGTCTCATAATCTTTGACTTTCCCTTTTTCCTTACATACCCCCTTGAGAGTCCTGGCTTGAGGAAGGCAATCGATCATCAATCTCATCTGCATCTGACATTGAGGGCTCGGCAACATCCGAACGATGTTGCGCTTGATTCATTTCAGACTCAGTGAGATCAAAAAATCGTCTGGCTGCCTCGATAAAAACAAACCCGTTTTTTGACTGAGCTTCAGACTTCAGGGTCACTAAAGAACCGTGAAGAAGTTTATTCACAATAGCTGATGCTAACCCTTCAATCGCATGCTGTTCTTTTGGAGAAACATGTTCTAACCGACTGAGGACTTTCTCAACTTCAATACGCTTGATTTCCTCAGCTCGTTTCCGCAAGGCCACAATCGTCGGAGTGGCTTCTAATCCGCGTAACCATGAAAGCATGACCTCGACTTCATTTTTGACTAACCCTTCAGCTTTATCAGCCTCTTTGCGTCGTTCTTCTTGATTCTGGCCGACATGCGTTTTGAGATCATCAATATCAAACACAAACGCATTATCAATATCCTTTCCCGATGGATCGATATTTCGTGGAACGGAAATATCAATAAGGAACATCGGACGATTCATCCGTTGACGAATGGCCCATTGGATGTCTTCGGCATTGATGACATAGTACGGAGCCCCCGTTGCGCAAAGCACGATATCCGCCTTGGGCAACGCTGAACGAAAGTCTTCGAATGGAATAACGGTCCCGTTAAATTGTTCGGCAAGATTCAAGGCACGATGTGTATTTCTTGTCGTGACCAGTATCTGCTTCACACCAGCATTCACGAGATGACGGGCAGCTAACTTCCCCATTTCCCCGGCACCCACCAATAATACGGTTTGATCCTTTAAACTTGAAAAAATTTTCTTCGCGAGCTCAACTCCGGCATAGCTCACCGAAACCGCATATTCGGCAATCTTCGTCTGTGTTCGAACGCCCTTGCCAACAGAGATCGCCTTTTTGACAAACTTATTGAGTATCACACCACTCGTTCGATGGGAGAGTGTCAGTTCAAACGCATCTTTCACTTGCCCAAGGATTTGGGGTTCCCCAATCACCATTGAATCAAGGCTGGCGGTTACTCGAAACAGATGTTTAATCGTGGATTCATCAGTGTACCGATACATGTGAGGGAATAATTCATCCGCCGATAACGAAAAATGTGTCGAAACCAAAAAGTCTTGAACCTGTGAAAATCCGTCCTCCATATCTTTGACCACTGCATAGACTTCCACGCGATTGCAGGTTGACAGAAACATACCTTCTTTGACACTTGGGTACGCCAGCAATCGAGCTAAAGCTTCTCCCATACGACTTTCCGGTATGGCCAGACGCTCGCGAAGTTCGACAGGAGCGGTTTTATGACTCAGACCCACGACAATAATATTCATAGGGTACCCAAAGGACTCTGATTCTTTAACACCACTCCAACGAACGTCAGAATCACCGCTGCAAATCCTACGATTGTAAGATAGGCTGCCTTCTTTGCCCGCCATCCAACCGTTACCCGACCAAGCAGGACGGCAAAATAAAAAATCCACGTGACTAACGCCCACACTTGTTCAGGATTCCAACTCATATATGATCCAAGTGTGACATGGGCTGAGAGTGAGCCTGTTAAAATGCCCAGGGTCAGAAAAGGAAACCCTAACAAAATCGAACGTTGATTTAACGAATCCAAGAAGTCTAATGGCGGAAGCTTCACGTACAGGGTATTAAACTGTTTTGATTTGAGCATGCGATCCTGCATGAGGTACATAATTCCGGCGACAAACGCGACGGCAAACCCAACAGTCCCTAACATACTCAAGGTCACATGCACCCAAACTGTTTCAAATACCGGCTGGAACCCTTGAGTGCCAGTCGGAGCAATGCTCGCCGAGATTAAGGAAAGAAAGGCCAGAGGCAAAATAAACGCTCCGAGCACATGCAATCCTCGTTTCAACGCAACGCTCAAAAAGACTAAGACCAAGGTCCAAGCAAAAAAGGACATAGCCTCTTGAAATGTCATGATCGGAATCTGCCCAAGACTCACGGATTTAGCCAAAAGCGCGGCGGTGTGTGACAAAAACCCAAGCCAGGCAAAAGCTGAGGCCCACTTCGACAAAAATTCAGATCGTCGTAAGAGATAAATTAAAAAGACAATCGTCCCTAAAAAATAGAGGACCATTGTGACTCCGATAAGAGTCTCAGCCATAATGCCTTCGTTTTAAAGGAAAAATACAGAAAACCTTGTCAATCCAACTTTTGAGTATAGACTTGGGCCTAATGGAGGTCAAGGAAGGTAGAGAGAGGGATCCCCCTGCATTTTGACCACTTTGTAGTAAACCTGAGAACACAACGATTCTGCATCACTTACGCAAGACAATATGAGCTGGTCAAAAGAAAAATGTTACCAACGCAGTGCCTCATTACGATCTATACTAGGTAGCTTCATCAACATCGACAAAGGAGGTTAGCACACAAGGACGAGGACAGAGCGATATATTCCCTAAAAATTCCTCCTCCTGTATCTACAGTCCTCTCTTTCATGACCAATCGAACCATACTGGACCCTTGCTATTCAATCAGTTGTCCTCGGGAAATCATCGACAAAAGATGTCTTTTCCGCTTCGTCTATGGTATCCAACATATCAATGAGTAAAACCCCAATATCAGAGGATATGAGCCATCACTATCCGACTTGGATATGTACAATAAAAAACCATACTACGGCTATAAAAATGAATTAAACAACCTCCGACAGCAAAATTGACATCCAGTACATATACGTATCAGACATTGGCACTGTTCATGGTCATAATGATTAACTATATCCTAAACTATCTGCCTCTCTCGATGGCAATCAGCGAATAAATAATCATGGCTGGAACACTTTTCATTGTCAGTACACCAATTGGAAACTTGGAAGATATGACATTCCGAGCCATTCGAACCTTAAAGGAAGTTTCAATTATTGCAGCAGAAGACACACGACGAACTCAAAAACTCTGTACCTATTACGACATTCAAACACCCCTTACCAGCTACCACGACTTCAACAAAGAAGAGAAAACCCCGATCCTCCTTCAGCGACTAGCAGAAGGCTCTGATATTGCGATAGTTTCTGATGCCGGAACTCCGTTAATTTCAGATCCAGGCTATTATCTCGCACGGGCAACAATCACACACCAAATCGCTGTCGTCCCGATACCAGGTGCGTCGGCTATTCTCGCCGCATTGACTGCCTCGGGTCTTCCACCTGATGCATTTGTATATCAAGGATTCTTGCCGAAAAAATCAGGAGCGAGAACGCAAGTGCTCACCCAACTTGTTGAAGAACCTCGAACCATTATTCTTTTTGAAACACCCTATCGAATCCGAATAACACTCGAGTCCATTCAACAGGTCTTCGGCTCACGACAAGTCGTGGTCGCACGAGAATTAACCAAACTCAATGAGGAATTTCTGAGAGGGTCAGCGGAAGATCTACTAAAAACTGGCTTGGCACAACGGGTCAAAGGTGAGATTACAGTCTTGATTGAAGGACTTCGTACAAAAAAAATTAAAAGACTTGATTAGCAACGATTATTTGTTAACCAGACTTTTTCTGAATAAAAACTCGAAAGGCCTGCTCAACCGCCTCCTGATGAAGCACCATGTGCCCTTCATTTTGAACACTCTGAGGAACATTCCGAATAGGGTCACCGGCATCCAATAAAACAGCTAAAACAGATCCTGGGTTCATGTCTTCAAGTTTCAATTTCGTCTTAACAAAGTTATAGGGGCAGATCACTCCTCGTAGGTCTAGTTCATCTTCTGCTTCATTCAGTTTCACAACAAATTGGCCTCCAAGTTCTCAAAAACTATACGTCGAAGACGATAACGAATCCAATTAATTTCTAATTGTGCCTAGAGCACGATGCTTCAACATTCCAATAGCTTATGGAAAATGCTTTCTTCTCAAGCCCTTGTTCAACATGAAGATGATATTGTCAGGTGTCCTGGACACAAAGGCATAACATGCCTTTGCTCATTGTCAGTCAAACTCTTATTGAGACAGACCATAGGATGAGAGGTATCGACTTATGGCATTTTAACAAAAAAAATTTACTTCAAGCTACAATGGGCTGCAACAAAGAATTGTCAGGAGAGACTTAAGGTTAGCAATGGTTAATCAAAAAAAAGAGCGTGTCGACCTTGAAGGCCGCCACGCTCTTTCAAACACACAAGCAGAGGTAGGTTAGCTGATCCTTATGGGATTGTTACTGAACCGTGCCTTTGTTGTAATTTTTTCCGTCAGATCCGTAGTCACTTGCGATATTCTTCGCAGTCTTCTCGTTTACCGTGTCTGGCTGTGGGGCACATTGCCAACAAGGTGCAGCACCAGTCATTTTTCCAACCGGCGTTGAAATACCAGTGTTGATCGAACCCATTTGAATTCCACCTTCCGGAACACCAGTGTAGCTTCCACCTGTCGCGGCAATTCCTGTTGCATGAACAGGATCTGGTCGCTGACCAAGCCCTCCACCAAAATTCGGGTTGTCTTCGCCAGCAAGGAGTTGACTTCCCTCTACAACATAAACTTCACGAACAAGCTTCCGACCGGTGCTGAACTGATGAGCTGAATCGGTCTCTTGAATAGCAGAGACAGCTACGAGATCTCCACTACCAACCATCTTAATACTTTCAATGTTGGTTTTATCGTCAAAATAGAGTGTCTGGATGTTCTTTCCACCACGACCCATTTCACGATGATCTCTTGAACTACCGCCCATCTCTAAATAGAGAGCTCCTGCAGCATAATTGACTCCAAGCACTTCTCCATGAATGGTCTCTGGAGCAGAAAGATATCGCAGCATGTCATCTTCATTCATGACGCGAGATCGTGTTCCAGAACCTTGAGATTCCCCTACTCCTGAACCGAACCCAGAATGTTGAGGCGCACGCTCTTGCGCCACTGCCACGCTCACTGAGCTTGCAAGAATAATTGCTGCTCCAAAGTAACCTAACTTCCGCATGTGGCTCCTCCTTGGAAGTGTAAGTGAATAATCGGTCAAATAATAATGGATTGAAACCAACTCAACATCTTACTCTTTACTTTTTTGCGCTATTTTTATTTCCAGTTTTAAGGGGACAAACTATAGTCAACTGTCAAAGCCCTGTCAAGTAAAATCATCAATCAACACCAATATTTCAAAAGAGGATAATGAAAACACTTTAAAAACGTCAATGACCCTTGTTTTTGAGTAATTAATGGTGCCCGGAGGGAGGGTCGAACTCCCACTCTCTTGCGAGAACCGGATTTTGAGTCCGGCGCGTCTGCCAGTTCCGCCATCCGGGCCAAATGAACTCGATTTTTAGCATGAACCTTTGAGGAGGTCAAACCTTAAAATAAATCAAAAAACGCTGAAATTTCAAAAATTTGTGAATAATTTGTGAATATTATAGCGAATTCAAATAAATTCCAGTTTAACAGTGAGGACTTTCAACGCGGTATCAATGCGTCGAGGATACAGAAATTCATTGAATCGGCTATATTTTCTGAATTATTTTCGCATCCATCCGTCTACCCAATGGCACCCAATTCAAAAGTTTTACCCCATTTCCGCAACATCGCCGCTTTCAGATCCTGATATTTGGCCGACTTAAGGTATGGGTCTTTGGTAAGACACTCGCCGGCAACTCGCTTTGCCTGAATGAGCAATTGATGATCTCGAAGAGGCTGTGCCACTCGAAAGTCAACAGCTCCCCACTGCTGCACTCCTAATACATTACCTGGTCCACGAAGCTTCAAATCCTCCTCAGCCAAGGCAAACCCATCAGCACAACGAGCAAAGACTTGAAGACGATGACTCTCCGACTGAGTATGCTTCTCACTTAAGCTTTTTCCGCTATTCGAGGACTGAGACATTGGCGGAAAGGGTAATTCCAAACTTGTAGAAGAAGAGGCGTTTTGCTCCGCAGACTTAGTAACAGAACGGAGCAATACGCACAGTGCTTGTTCAGCTCCACGTCCCACCCTCCCCCGTAATTGATGTAACTGGGCTAAGCCAAATCGCTCGGCATGTTCAATCAAGATGATGGTCGCATTTGATACATCAACGCCAACTTCAATGACCGTGGTGGTCACGAGAACATGGATCTGGCCTTTTTTAAATGCCGCCATCGTCGCCTGCTTATCTTTTGATTTCATTCTCCCATGGAGTAATCCAACATTCCACTCTCGAAATTCTTCTCGCTGCAACCGTTCTGCCGCCTCAACCGCTGCTTGCAGATCCAGTTTCTCAGAAGGTTCCACGAGCGGATAGACAATATACGCTTGTCGCCCGGCACAAACTTCTCGTTGAACGAAGTTATAGGCTCGTTCTCGCTCCTGAGCATCAAACAACAGTGTCCGTACTGGCTTTCTCCCCGGTGGAAGCCTATCAATGACTGAAACATCTAAGTCGCCGTACACCGTCATCGCCAACGTGCGAGGAATCGGCGTGGCCGTCATGACTAAGACATCCGGAGGATAGGCCCCTTTCTTCCGAAGCTGAGCTCGCTGTACGACTCCAAACTTGTGTTGTTCGTCCACAATGACTAGGCCAAGATTTTTAAAACCAACTTCAGGTTGAAGCAGAGCATGTGTTCCCACTGCTACTTGAGCTTCACCTACAGCAAGCTGCCGAAGAGCTCTCTTCCGCGCTTGAGCAGACTGTCCTCCCTTGACTCGGACAATCGTGATTCCTAATTGATTGAAATACGGCTTAATAGTCAAAAAATGTTGCTCACTTAACACTTCAGTAGGAGCCATCAACGCCGCCTGATATCCAGACCCGCAAGCCGTCACAATCGCATGAAGGGCAACTATTGTCTTTCCTGACCCAACATCTCCTTGAAGAAGGCGGTTCATTGATGTGGAACCAGCCATATCCGCATGGATTTCTTGGATTACTCGTTCCTGTGAATCCGTGAGTGTAAATGGCAAAAGAGCTTGAAAATCGTTAACCACTTGATTATTCAAGGAAAATTTAATTCCACGAGATTCGGATTTGATCACTCTTCGACGGACAGCCAACGCAAGCTGAAGAAGAAGCAACTCTTCGAAAGCCAAACGTTGATGTGCAGACGTTGTGCCATGAGTCAGTAACTCCACATTGTCAGAGTGTTCCGGAAAATGTAGTGCGGTCATTGAGGCTTTCAGTGTGGGCAATTTCAACTTCCCCAAAAGTTCAGATGGGAGAATCTCTTCAATGGCATCGCCATAGCGTTCATAAAGCCCTATCAGAATATGCCGAAACTGCCGCGTGGTCATCCCTTTCGTTTCGTGATAGACCGGCACAAGACGACCAATCCCGTTACTCGCCTCTCCTTCATACCGGACAAGTTCATGCTGAGGGGCCCGCATAAGAAGAAAAGTGCCTATTTTTTTTCCCGAAGAGACCTCGCCGTGTAAAAGCAGAATCGTTCCTGACACAAACAGTTGTTTTAAAAAAGGTTGATTGAAAAACACGGCATTGAGGAATCCAGTTCCATCATCAATCGTAACGGTCACAATCACCAACCCCTTTCTTGAGGTTCGTCGTAATTGACAATCCGTCACGCGGCCGCTCACCGTCACGTGCATCTCAGGTCGAAGCCGATGAATGGGTACAATGTTTGACCAATCCTCATACCGCCACGGGAGGAACCAAAACGCATCTTCAACCGTGACAATGCCTAATTTTTCCAATAGTCGTGCTCGACTTGGCCCGACTCCTTTTCCAAATCGAACAGGAAGATCCCACAAATCTTCTTGCGAAGTTCCAGACAACTGATTCAATTTTTCTGTTTTGAAGGAAACTCTAGCTCGTAAGAGCTTTCTGTCCCCTGTAACGCCGCCATGTTGGACGGAAGAATGCAATCCGCTCAAAATTTTCTGAGCCTGAGAGATACGAATATTTCGCTCTTGCTGCGTTTGAAGCATGTCGTAATCAACCAATAATTGCCTCAGACACATCAATTCAGCTTCAAGGTGTGTTGGAAAGATACTCCGGCCTAATATTTCAAAGATTTGATGGGAGATTTCAGTCCCAACCTGCCGGTTCCCAGGGAAAGGTTGGATTATTTGAGGAGCGAGAGGAGAATGCGGAAGTGAATCTGTCAATTGCTTGAGCAACGTCTGCCAAGCCTGATACAAGTCTATTAGCCCTACCGCTTCCCCTTGTCTCACCATGGCAATTGTATGATAATCATCTGAAGTATCAAAATAGACCGACGGTTCCCTTGTGACTTGTCTTCGACCGGCAACCTATGGTAACAAGGACGTTTGTTCCTCACAACTATTACCAGAGTAGGAGAGTTCGCCATGGCCTTTGCCTGTGAAATATGCGGAAAACTTCGGCAAGTTGGAAACAACGTGAGTCACGCCAATAATCGGACCAAACGGGTCTTTCGACCTAACCTTCAGACGGTTAAAGCCCTTATTAAGGGAGGGGCTCGAAGAATAAGGGTCTGTACCCGATGCCTTCGATCCGGACTCGTGCAAAAGGCCGTATAATGATTCTGCAGAATCAAGTTTCTCCCTTCATCCGCCCACCAGATTCGAATTGATCGTCTCTGAGAAACTTTAACAAGCAATCCTTCCAGCCTTCTGAAAATTGAATACCACTGAGAATACTGATGCCTCTCAATTCAGAGTAGATCTGGAGAGTTTCTGGTTCTCTCACGTTCTGATTACGAAAAATCAAGGTATTGGACCGAAGATGACGGCAACCAATTAAGACTCGATACGTCTAACACTTTAACCTCGACCCTCATCTTGTGAAGATTCCTACCACACCACGACTTCTTGCGGTGTTTCTTACAGGGATACTCTATCCCCTGTGTTTTCCCAATTTAGACTTTGGATGGCTAGCCTGGATCATGCTGATCCCGCTTCATTTGGCAGTTGATGGCCTATCGCCGAAACAATCGTTCTGGTGGGGATGGTTTGCAGGAACCCTAGGGTTCGCGGGTACCGTGAGTTGGGTCATTACTGCCATGCATTCGTATGGCCAGGTACCCTTGGTGATTAGTATTTTCCTCATGATCTTGCTGGCCAGTTACCTCGGTCTCTATGTAGGGATTTACACCTTGGGAATCTCTTGGTTCAAGCCATCTCCACATATCATATGGCTCGCTGCCCCTAGCCTGTGGGTAGCCCTTGAACTCCTTCGGACCTATTTGTTCAGTGGATTTCCCTGGGCGCTCCTCGGTTATTCACAATATCAATGGCTCTTGGTCATTCAGATTGCAGACATCACGAGCGTCTACGGAATTTCATTCATTATTGTGCTAGCAAATGTGATGATCTTTCAGTGTATTTGCTGGGTAAAGAATAAACTGGATCAAGACTTGGCGCCTTTTCCCTGGCCGACTGTTACTGCCACCATCGGGGTTCTCGGACTCACTCTCGCCTATGGGACCTGGCAACTTGACCGACATTCCGACGCCCACTCCTCGGCTCGCTCGCTCAGAGTAGGTGTCGTCCAAGGAAATATTGATCAGGCTCGAAAATGGGATAAAACCTACCGTCAAGAAACAGTCAACCGCTACAACACCCTGAGTCGCCAAGCCGCTAAAAATACCGATCTGTTGATCTGGCCTGAATCGGCTACCCCGTTTTTCTTTGAACGAGAACCGAATTACCAGCAACAAGTTGCCGCTGTCGTTCAAGAGACGAATACCCCCTTGCTATTTGGCAGCCCGACCCTACGTCGACACCAAGATGGAAGTCCCTACCTGATGAACAGCGCCTACCTGTTAATGCCACAAGGACAAATTGCCGGACGGTATGACAAGCGCCACCTTGTTCCATTTGGGGAATATATTCCTCTCCAATCAATTTTATTTTTTCTCGACAAACTTGTCGTAGGAATCGGAGACTTTCGGTCTGGCGTCGGTCCTATGACCGTCACCTTGCCTCAGCAAGATGATCGCCCGCCTCTAAATTTTGGCGTTGCGATATGCTTTGAGGTCATCTTTCCAGATTTAGTCAGACACATGGCAAAGGAAGGTGCGGATTTCCTCGTCACGATTACGAACGACGCCTGGTTTGGTGATTCCGTTGCCCCCTATCAACATTTTGGTATGGTCGTCTTTCGAGCCGTAGAGAATCGCCTGGCATTTGCTCGATCTGCGAATACCGGCATTTCTGGATTTATTGCACCCACGGGTCACATTCTCGCCACCACACCGGTTTTCACACAAGAAGCCCTGACTGGGACCATACCGCTTCGTACAACCACAACATTTTATTCGCAAAATGGCGATGTGTTTGCCTGGAGTTGTGTTATACTGGCCACGGTATGCGCGTTGACTCAACGTCGTCGAACTCGTCAGACTAATAGCACAATACCGCATTCCTAACGACATGACTTAAAGAAAAGGAGATCAAATGCTGGAAGACATTCGGACCCGCATGACCAATATTGCCAATCATATTACCGACCTACGGAGGTCTCTTTGACCTCCCTCGCCTAAAGACTGAACTCGACGAGCTCGAACAAGAAACCGCTCAACCAGACTTCTGGAAAGACGCGAGCAACGCGGCGAAAGTCGGTCGCCGACAAGCGACGATTGAACGTGACATTCAGCGAGTCACAGATTTCGAGCGGCAGTACAGCGACTTAGAGGCTCTCGTTGAGTTGACAAAGGAAGAAGAGGATGCGGAACTCCAACGTGAACTGGACTCGGGATTAGAGCAGATCGAAGCGACACTCGAAGCCTGGCAGCTTGAACGTCTCCTTTCTGGTCCACACGATCATCGCCCGGCAATCTTGAGTCTATATCCAGGCGCCGGCGGGACAGAATCGCAAGATTGGGGTCAAATGCTCATGCGAATGTATGTACGCTGGGCAGAAGAAAAGGGATATACCGTCGAAACGATTGACTTGCAACCCGGGGACGAAGCCGGTATCAAGAGCGTCACACTCGGCATATCAGGGCTCAATGCCTACGGCTACTTAAAAGCCGAGGCGGGGGTTCATCGGTTAGTCAGAATTTCCCCTTTTGATGCCAATAAACGCCGGCATACTTCATTTGTTGCAGTTGGAGTTTATCCAGAACTTGATGACGATGTGGAAGTCACAATTGATGACAAAGACCTCAAAATCGATACGTTTCGAGCTGGCGGAGCTGGAGGTCAGAACGTCAACAAAGTAGAAACCGCAATCCGTATGACCCATATACCCACAGGCATCGTCGTCCAATGCCAAAATGAACGATCCCAGCTACAAAATCGCATGGGGGCCATGCGAGTGCTGAAAGGCAAACTGTTTGAATTGGAGCAAAAAAAGAAGGAAGCTGAATTTCAAAATATCGTGGGAGAAAAAAAGGACATTGCCTGGGGAAGTCAGATTCGTTCCTATGTGTTTCAACCCTATCAGATGGTGAAAGACCATCGAACTAATCACGAATCAGGTAATGTCCCTGCCGTGATGGACGGAGCATTGACCCCTTTTATTGAAGCATACCTGAAACAAACCGCCTCTCTTCAGTCATAAATCATTTCGACCAAGGTTGTGACAAGAGACGTTCTTTATTGAAAGGTAAGCCGTGATACACAATGGGTTTGACTGATGGATGAATTAAACGACCAACAAGTTCAGCGATTAGACAAACTTAACATCTTAAAAGAACTTGGGGTTTCACCCTACGGCCTTCGCTATGACACGACTCATACCGTTGCCGAAATCATTGCATCGTATAGCACCAAACATAAAGAGGAACTAGATACTGATCACATTCCCTGTAAAGTTGCGGGCCGCATTGTCGCGCTGAGACGATTTGGCAAAGCGGCGTTTGCGACATTGCAAGACGGAGGCGATCGGCTTCAAGTTTATCTCAAGCAAGATTTGATCGGCGTAGAATCGTATACCGTCTCCAAAGAATTCGACCTAGGAGATTGGATCGGTACAGAAGGACGATTGTTTCGAACAAAAACAGATG
This sequence comes from Candidatus Nitrospira salsa, assembly GCF_965152625.1. Classification (NCBI taxonomy): domain Bacteria; kingdom Pseudomonadati; phylum Nitrospirota; class Nitrospiria; order Nitrospirales; family Nitrospiraceae; genus Nitrospira; species Candidatus Nitrospira salsa. Next base: position 1,260,243 of record NZ_CBCUCO010000004.1, on the reverse strand, counting down.
AACTGACGGTTGAGGTCAAAACATTTACGTTTCTCGCCAAAGGACTACAACCCCTTCCAGAAAAGTGGCACGGACTTACGGATATCGAGACACGTTACCGTCAACGGTACGTCGACCTTATCGCGAATCCTGATATTCATCAGATCTTTCGAATGCGGAGTCAGATTGTTTCGCAGATTCGAACGTTTCTTACCGAACGCGGGTTTTTGGAAGTCGAAACACCCATGATGCAGCCGATTCCCGGTGGAGCTGCTGCTCGTCCCTTTGTGACTCACCACAACACACTAGACATCGATCTCTACTTGAGAATTGCACCAGAACTCTATCTCAAGCGTTTAATTGTCGGCGGACTTCGTCGCGTCTTTGAGATAAACCGAAATTTTCGAAATGAAGGCATTTCAACCATTCATAACCCTGAATTCACGATGTTGGAATTTTATCAAGCGTACGCAGACTATCAGGATCTCATGGATCTCACAGAGACACTGATTTCCAGCCTCGCGACCACCGTATGCGGCCGTACCACCATTGACTATCAGGGGCAGTCTATCGATCTGACACCTCCCTGGCGTCGGTTACCCTATTTAGATGCTGTCGTGGAAGTGAATCAAGTTGATCCAGCTATTTTAACGGACCTGGGAAAAGCTGTTGAAGTTGCCAAATTACTCAATGTCCATGTTGAGCCTGAGAAGGGTTTGATTCCCGTCCTCACACAACTTTTTGAGGCTACGGTTGAGCCCACACTCATACAGCCGACATTCATTACAGATTTCCCAATCGAAATCTCCCCGTTAGCCCGACGGAAGGACGCCAATCCTGCCTTGTCTGATCGCTTTGAGTTATTTATAGGCGGTCGGGAACTCGCCAACGGATTTTCAGAGTTAAACGATCCCATTGACCAACGACAACGCTTTGAAGCACAAGTGGAACAGCGCGCCGCAGGCGACGATGAAGCCCACTATCTTGATGAAGATTTTCTTCGCGCCTTGGAATACGGTATGCCCCCAACAGCAGGTGAAGGCATCGGAATCGACCGCTTGGTGATGCTGCTGACCAACCAAACCTCAATACGAGACGTCATCCTATTCCCTCAACTCCGTCCGGACAAATCCTTGTGAGCATGCCCTACGAAATATTCGTCGGACTTCGTTATCTTCGAGCCAAACGACGCCAGCGAACAATTTCCCTTAATACGTTTATTTCTATTGCAGGAATTACCCTTGGCGTGGCTGCGCTCATTGGCACATTGGGGATCATGACGGGATTCAAAGAAGATCTTCAATCGAAAATTCTTGGAACGACCGCACACATCATTGTCCAAGAGCGTGGGATCCCGAATATGAGTAACTATACAACCGTGCTCAAACAAGTGGAAAAAGTCCCTCATACACTCGCCGCAGCACCATTTATTTATAAACAAGTTCTCCTCTCATCAAAATCTGGAGTACAAGGGATTATTCTACGAGGCATTCACCCGGAAAAAGAATCTCAAGTGACAGAATTAGCTGCTAATCTGAAATTTGGCACACTGCCTGATCTTGAACACCCTCCGGACACGTTACAATCACCGCATTCCCAAAAGACTCCAACTCCTCAAACACCGGCGAAGGTCAAACCGGGGATTTTCCTTGGCAAAGAATTGGCCGCCCGTCTGGGACTCTTCCTCGGGGATCCCGTCAACGTTGTTTCACCCGTTGGACCGATTAATGCTCTGTCCATGACTCCCAAAATTAGACCGTTTGTGGTTGTGGGAATTTTCGAGTCCGGCATGTACGAATATGATTCGTCATTAGCCTATATTTCACTTGCCCAAGCGCAGGAGTTTTTCAACTTGGGAGACACGGTGACTGGCATTCAAATTAAAGTGGATGACGTGTTCCAAGCCGGTTCCATCGCTCGAGATATTGAAATGACTCTTGGTCCAGCCGTATCTGCAAAAGATTGGATGCATCTCAATCGCAACTTATTTTCCGCCCTTAAGCTTGAAAAAACCATGATGTTCCTTCTCCTGGTCCTCATCACACTCGTGGCCTCCTTCAATATTGTCGGGACGTTAACCATGATTGTGAATGAAAAGCAGCGGGAAATTGCCATTTTGAAAGCCATGGGTTCCACCCCAAAATCCATCATGCGGATTTTCATGCTTAATGGACTCGTGATTGGATTGACCGGAACAGCAATTGGAATTCCTCTCGGCTATACGTTTTTATGGATGATTCAAAACTATTGGACGTTTGACGCATCAGTGTATTACATCTCCAAGATTCCAGTTCATGTGCTTGGTCTGGATGTGGCGCTCGTCGCCATTTCGGCCATCATCATTAGCTTCGCGGCTACACTGTACCCCTCATGGCAAGCGGCCAAACTCAATCCCGTGAGCGCACTTCGCTATGAATAAGCCTACCCCCCAACCACGTTCAACGGGTTCACCGTTACTTGAGATTCACAACCTCCACAAAACGTTTTACTTAGAACAACAACGGGTCGACATTTTAAAAGGGATTAACTTGACCATTCATCGTCAAGAAATGATCTCAATCATCGGAGCATCCGGGGCGGGGAAAAGCACCTTACTACACATCATGGGAACGTTGGACAAACCAACTCAAGGCATGCTGGCCTATGAAGGACAGCAACTTCTGAACATGACGGAATCCGCACTAGCGGACTTTCGTAACCGCCGTCTCGGTTTTGTCTTTCAATTCCATCATCTCCTACCTGAATTTACAGCACTAGAAAACATCTACCTGCCGGCACTCATCCAACGACAACCCCAAAACCAAGCCAGTGAAGCAGCCAAGGCTCTGTTGGAGGAAGTCGGGCTTTCCCATAGAATGCATCACAAGCCAGGGGAACTCTCTGGTGGGGAGCAACAACGGATTGCTGTCGCCAGGGCCTTGATTCGAAATCCTGATCTGGTGCTGGCAGATGAACCGACAGGGAATTTAGACAGTCATACCGGGGATTCGTTATTTACCATGTTACGAAACCTCAATCAACGGCGAGGGACCGCATTTGTGATTGTCACACACAATGAAAAACTCTCCACGCAATCTGATCGATTAATTCATCTGGAAGATGGTATCATTACAGAAGATCGAGCCCTCTAACTGAACGAATCTTCGATCATCTCCACACGACAAATTCATCGGGACGAAAGTCCCAAGACTTCATTCAGTAGTAAGATGCCTATCGAGCCGCAGTAATCCGATCTTTTATCACATCAAACGTGGCCTTCGGTACCACTTGTTTTGCCACGAGTTCCCCACGTAGCCGGTATGGTCGATTCGCTACCACCTCATCAGCCACTTCTTTCGTCAACCCAAGAAACAAAATGAGATCGCTTGATGACGCTTTGTTGATATTGACCAACTGCACTTTTTTCTCTGGTGCGGATGACCGAACATCTGCCATTGAATTTGACTTTGAGCCAGGCACGGCCCTCGATCCGAGAGACTTCTGAGAAAAAGAGGAAGGCGGAACTTCCGCGACTTTTTTTTCTCTATTGGCCTTGAGTTCCTTTTGATACCGAACCACCGTATCTTTTAACGCTTTATTCTGACTCTTCACCTTTTGATATTCTTGAGCCAACCGTTTGTGCTTGGCAACCAACTGCTGTTGTTTCCGTTCCAAGCCTTTTTGACGATTTTGTAAGAGTGCTTGCTCGCCTTTTCGCCCTTCTTTGATTCGCTGAACTTCAGCCGTCATCATCTCCAGGTCGGTCGAAACCGCTTCATTTGAACTTTTGAGGGTTTTCATTTGCTGATCAAGTGCATCTCGATGCATCCGCATCTTTTCTAATTCGGCCTTCGCCGATTCCATATCAGAAACGGCCGCATCATACGTCGACTTAGAAACCATACAACCTGACAAGGCAAAGGCCATCATCATGATGATACCGATCAACCACATTCTCATGAACTTCCCCCCTTGTTTATGGATAGGCGCCCGTGCAGACAATCGTTATTCCACCGTTGGACCCATTCCAGCAGTCCCAACACATGCGACTTCCAGAATATCGAGGATACGCCCTACAACTATAGAATAGCCTCAACCACGGCAATTGGCAAAGCATACGAACAAAGATTATTCATAATATTGAGGACGACGATCTCGCAACAGGTCATTATAGGGATTGAGGTTTTTATCTCGCGCTTGCATCGGATCGATATCCATCAAGGTCAGTTCCGATTCATTCTCAGGCGCGCGATGTAAAATATTCCCCGACGGAGAGATAATTTCACTTTTTCCAATAAATCGCAAGGACGGCTTCCCTCCTCGCGTTTCTTCACCAATTCGATTGGCCGTAATACAAAATACTCGATTTTCCAAACAACGAGTCACCATGGCATCCGGACAATGGGGAAGAACAAGATTCGATGGATGACAAAGAATATCTGCCCCCTTCAGCGCTAACGTTCTTGCAGCTTCAGGGTAAAACCAATCAAAGCAAATCAGCAGACCGAAGTGTACGGTCCCGATGTCCCAGACTTGAAACCCTAAATCTCCTGGTGAAAAAAATAACGTCTCTTCAAAGAATAAATGAACTTTTCGATAGACCCCGATAAACCCTGAAGGTCCCACTAATATGGCAGAATTATAAAACTTCCCGGCATGGCGTTCCGGCAGCCCTGCGACGATATAGCATTGACGCTGTTTCGCGAATTCCGCTAATCGACGGGTCGTCAGTCCATCAGGTACAGATTCAGCTAATTGTCCCACCTCTTCACCCGAGCAGAACTGATAGCCGGACATCGCTAATTCGGGCAAAACCAGCAACTCACAGTCAATTGTCTCCAGTCGACCAATGACCGCATCTAAATTTTGCTTGATTTCTCCAAATTGAGGAGCGTATTGATAAAATCCGACTCTCATCATTTCACCCTAAATTGCATCCGGCTCAATTCCTAATAATTACCACACCAAAAGCTCTCTTCAGTCCTAAAAATTTCTCTCTCTATTCTGCTCAGTATATATATTTTTTGACATAACCAGACAAAAAAGGCGGGTAGGGATTTCCCCTACCCGCCTGTTTGCTCACCTCTATCAATGAATCAGTGAACCTCTTTCATATGCATCACTGCACTTTTGGCATGCTTCGTTCCGACGTCAGCATGACCTTGCTTTCCATGTTCAATCGCTGCCTCTAATTCACTGACTCCCTCATCCAAATGCGGATTCTGGACATCTTTCTGTGCCGCTTGAGCATGAGTAAGCGCTTCTTCAGCGTGAGTCACCAACGCATCAGCATGCCCCTCTCCACCATGCTTCGCTGCGCCTTCAGCATGAGCGATCGCTTCAGTGACATGCGGGTTCATATCAGCCACCGCAGAAGATGAAAATGCTCCTAAAGATAAGAGCGCCATGACACTACCAACAACCATTGCCTTTCGGCCAATCATTCGGATCATCTGCAACCTCCTTAGATTATAAAAAAGTCAGCAATGAGGAAACTTCATTACATCCTCGCACGCCTCTGCGCGAAGATCAAGATGGCTTCACTTCTGCGGGGTTGGACACTTTATGCAACAACCTCACATCTTTTTCTACGGGAGCGGCAAAGTCTCGACTCCACTCCCACCACGATCCTGGGTAGCACTTGACATGCTCGAAATCAATAAGACGCATGATAAAATACAGCCAAGCGGCACGAACGCCACCTAAGCAATAGGTAATAACTTCTTTTTGGGGATCAAGCCCTCGATCTTCAAAGACTTTCTTAATCGAATCCAAATCTCTCACAGTCGCATCTGGATTGAGAAAGCCACTCCATGGCATATTGACGGCCATGGGAATATGACCAGCCCGTGGCAAACCATCAACTTCTTTCCCAGCATATTCCTCAACACTCCGTGCATCCACAATTTCTACACCTGGATTGGATTGCTTCACCAATTTTTTGAGCTGCTCTTTAGAGATAATCAACTCAGGTCGAACCGTCGCTTGAAAATCGCCTTTTGGCAGTCTCTCCATTTGATGTTCATAGGGTCGTTGCTCAGCCACCCATTTGACCCATCCCCCATCGAGAATACGAACACTCTGATGCCCCAAATATTGCAGCATCCAATACATTCGACCTTCATCACCCCAATTATCGAATGGATTAGAGTAGATGACGATATCACTATTCTGACAAATACCTAAGGTTTGCAATCGCTGTTCAATGGCGTTGACATCTGGATTTAACAAACCTTTCGCCACCGCCTGCGGATCACTATACTCGTGCCACGTACTGTGCACAGCACCAGGAATATGAGATGAATAGGCAGCCTGACCACGGACATCAATAATCACCAGACCCTCTCGGCCCAGGTTTTGCGCCAAGGTTTCTGTGTCAATTAAAAAATCTTCAATCATGGGGTCTCCTTCATGAACACGACACGATTATCCCACTCCCTCAGCTTCCGCTGGCTTGGCACATCCCAACCGAGGATCGGCAGGCTGAGCATCCAACTCGACAGACAAGGTTTCATCCAATGGGAAATCTCGCTCATAAATTGTAAACACATAGGGGTCATTTCCAGTTAAGCCATAGCTTTCGCGCAGCATTTCATGCTGACCATCTGTCAGAATATGGTAGCGAATCTTTACCTGAACCTTCCAGTCCGTTGCGGTTTTGGGTAAATCATAGTCAAATTGATAGTCTCGGCTGGCCAGCGGTAAAAGACGATTATCATAGACTTCCCAAATTACCGGTTGCCAGAGTATCCAGCGCCCCATTGTCTCAGCTTGATGTTGAACAACATTGCCTTCACCATCGAGAATTAAAAATTCGACGGAAAAATGTCTATCTGGGTCTCCAGTTGGAATTTTGTGTCCCGCTCCGGCATTTATAAGGGTTAAGGTAAAATCAATGCTCTCTCCAGGAACCGGTTGCGGCGGATCAGCCACCACCTGCACCGCAATCGCCCGCTTAATCATTTCAGGGTCATGTCCTCCTCGCCACAGATGACGTCGCCCATGCCGTATGGGACCACCTTTTGCGACAGGTCTCGTAACCTCAGGCATATGACAACTCTGGCAGATCAACCCTTTTTCCTTCATAAAGAATTCACCCTCAAATTCAGTATACGTCCCACATGGACCGCCATTGTAGAACTGAAAGGGCCCCGAAACGACACTATGACATCGATGGCACATTTCAGTCGTACGAAATGCGGGGTCAAATTTTGTAGGATGGGGAGCGACTGAATCTCCAAACGGACCATGGATTACCCCGTCACGAACGTGACAGGCCGCACAAGTCACCCCTTCACGCTCAAACCCCTTATCATAACGGTAATTTGGAATTTTCGTCGCCTGTTCAACCCGATTATTCGGAATATCTTGAATCAACATCGGCTGCTGATTTTCCAGAGGCGCATGGCAATTCAAACACACAAAGACATGATCATCTTTATTCCAATATGCCTGAAAAAATGAATCGTCATAGGCATGCGCATGAATACTGGTCTTCCATTCTTCATAAATTTCCTTATGGCACGATCCACAATCTTTCGCTTTTAAACTATTTAACCCGACAGGCACTTTTTGAAACGGAATGGCTCGTGCGTAATCATCACGAAGACCAAAAATAACAGTTGGACGAAATTCGGTATAAAAGACATACACCAGCACCCCAATAAAGATGGTGAGAAGGAAAAAGACTGGTCTACGCCATGTACGCCGTCGATTCATATTCACGCCTCTAACATCGTGAGTAGATGTTGGTCAACCGATTGTGCCAGTGCCTGCAAATGATATCCACCTTCTAAACACGAAATGACCCGGCCCGACGCATGTTGAGCGGCAATATCAAGCACAATCCGGGTGAGGGAAGCATATCCGTCCTCGGTCAGATTCATACTCGCCAACGGATCATCGCGATGAGCATCAAATCCCGCAGAAATTAGGATGAAATCGGGTTTAAACTGATCAGCAGCTGGAACGAGCACCTGTTGAAATACCTCACGGTACTCTTCATCACCTTGACCACCCGACATCGGAACGTTCACCGTTAGTCCATTCCCATCACCCTTGCCAGTCTCAGTCGATCTGCCGGTGCCTGGATAATGAGGAAATTGATGCGTGCTGAAGAATAACACTGTGGGATCGTCATAAAAGGTATGTTGTGTGCCGTTACCATGATGAACGTCCCAATCCACAATCAACACACGCTCAAGACCATGATGCTTCTGAAGATATTTTGCGACTATTGCCACATTATTCAACAAACAAAAGCCCATAGCCCGGTCAGCTTCAGCATGATGTCCAGGCGGTCGAACGGCACAAAACACATGATCGACCTGTTGAGACATGACTGAATCGGCGGCAGCCAGCGCTCCGCCTGCGGCCAAGTAGGCGGCAGAAAGTGAGCCTGGACAGAGCGTGGTATCGGCATCCAGCGACGCATATCCTGAACTCGGCGATTTCGACTCAAGTTTTTGCACATACGACGGTTCATGTACCTGCTCAACCCACTCTTTTTGCGCCGGTCTTGCCTCAATCGGTATTAACTGATCAATCGTTCCTGTAGACGAAAGACGAGCTTGTATGGCTCGCAGTCGATCGGGTGACTCCGGATGGCCATGCCCCATTTCATGCTCCAAATACGCTGTAGCAGAAACAAACCCTACTCGCCCCATCTCAAGACCCTATCCGTTAGAGTACAAACCAATACATACCTCTATTTCATCACGAAAAAATACACTCGCACAAGACCTCGTATTGGATAAATCGTGTGGAGAAAAGTGACGTAAATCAGGAAGGATTATAGCGAATCCAAATACGTTCCACATAAGAACATACAACTAACTCCGCGCGGTACAAGGTTTGAATCAGCGGAAGTTATTTGAAACGGCTATAATCAACCGATCGTACCATAGGCATATATGTTAGACAACGAGAACGATCCCATGATACGTTTCCAATCATCTCCCTAAATAGACAAATAAATTTTTAGCGAATACACCTTATGCCCAATCCTAAAATCGAGCAGTTTAAAAAAGTTCTCAAAATGGACCCCAAAGATGAAACTCTCTGGTTTGGTCTCGGGAAAGCCTATATGGGAGATGAAAATTGGCCCGAAGCCATTTCGGCTCTCGAGGGCTGTATCGAGGTGAAACCGACGTATTCTGCAGCCTATATGGCCCTCGCACAAGCTCTTCAAAAAGCACAGGATTTCGAGCGATGCCGTGAAGTTTGCACGAAGGGAATTAGTGTGGCGACAGAAAACGGCGACCTCATGGTTATCAAAAGTCTAGAAGAACTTCAAGCCTCCCTCACATAAATGGATTCTGACTGCACGAAATCACTCCGCTAACTAAAGCACAGTCTTTAACGCCACAACCTCTTTTTCTCCCAGACGATAGGCCCCAGAGGTATTCGTTACCAACAAGCGAAGTCGAGGCAAAGCCATCTCTGCTTCAGACCGAGCGACCCAGACAGCATTGCTCAATCGAATATTGGATCGAGCAGGCTTGGCCGAGAGATTCCAGCATGTGAGTAACACGGCACTTAGTTGCGGAATCGTCACGAGCGCAGTACTCAATAACCCGGCTAGCCGTTGAAGATCGACGTGTTCCTGACCGTACTTCTCCTCGCCCAACCATTCAATCGTCGGAACGGTAATGGCGAGAAGCACTGGGGCACAATACCGATTGAGCTGTCGGGACTTTTCTGTCATGCGGGCAATGAGTCGGCGTACCAAGACATCTTGATGCAAATCATCATGAAGCCGTACTTCATCGATTTCTCGAGAGACCGCCATCCACGAATCACGTCGGCTCGAAGGATTCGGCACAATCGCCGTGATTTCAACAAATAACCGGTCGTCACCGAGATAACATTCTAAGTCTGCTGTGCGGGTTTGAGACTCTTCAAGAAAGGCCACCGAAAATCCAGCTTCTTTCATGAAAAGGGCAACCTCTGTTTCGACCTGAGCAGGCTCTGAGACACCACGCTTCTGACGATCGAACTGTTCACGCAATGCGAGCAAACGGATACGGCTTCCCGAATCAAGGCACTGGTCATAGAGGTGTTGCCACTGAGCATGGAACACGTCTCGTCGCTTTGCTTGTTTCTTCGCCTGTTCTTTGACCAAACGCCTGTCTTCTATCGCTCCAGACAGATTCGCTTGGGTTCCCACACGCCCTTTTCCCCGAAATCGTTTTCTCATTTCTCTGTGCTCCTATATACGCACAGCCCACAAACAACAACATGGAGTCATGATACCAAATTTACTATCTGGGCATGTCAGAAATACAGCGAAAATGCCGTACGGGAACTCAAGTACAAACATTTCAAAACTTTAATTGGATTGTTCTAAAGACGGATCGTGACGAAATATGTCGAGAAGGCGAAAGAAAAGGAAAAAAACAATCGGTTCGTGAAATAATCGCTGAGGCTGGCAATTCAATTTGAGAGGGTACGGAGCAACTGCGGTTCAATAATCTGACGCATCTCACCATCGTCCACTTGTTGCCGGGCAAGCATAAAGGCGCATCATTCCTCGGCGGATCCTGACGTGCCGCGCTTTATCATCCATGCAACTTCGGCCACTCGTTGCCCTAACGTCTTTGCATCAGCCAACTCCTGCTGATCAATTCCAGGGCTGTCGCCTTCCGTTGTCGCTGAGGCACCAAATGCCCCTCCCTCACTCACCACAATCATCTTGTTTCCCAACATCGCAGCCAGAATAGTCAGCATCGTCACTTCCTTGCCGCTTGATACTTGTCCGCCTGTCGCAAAGGCTGCGCCAACTTTATTTTGCATTTTAAACTCAGGAAACACCCCAAACTTGAGTTGCCAGTTATCAATAAACGTTTTCACTTCTCCTGACATATTAGACCAATAAACCGGCGATCCGACAATGAGCGCATCACTTCCGAATAATTCCTCGGCTGTCACCTCGCCAACCCTCTTCACAATCACCTCTGTGTCAGGAACAGCCTTGGCCCCGTTCACCACTCCTTTCGCCATTTTCTCGGTATTTCCTGTTAGTGAGTGATAGGTCACCAGGACCCTGACAACTTTCTGTTTTTCTGTGGACTCCCCGACCTGGGCAAACCCGACCGATACCCAGGCCAGAATCCCAACGCAGAGACAACACCAACTTCGCAGACTTTTAAATATTGAAGGAAAGTACAGCAGGCGATTCAAAGAAGCATGGGACATAGCGGCCCTTCCAGGGAGGAGGGTGTGGGAAAAATCTCTATAAGAAGACACCAATTGTCACCATGAATATCCCTCCTCATACTCTCAGCGACGTTCGATTTCTTCATCCATATGCTCTTCAACCGAGACATGCGTGAGCGTCCCCCGGTAATCGCACTTGTGACAACGTACCCGCCATTCCTCAAGCCATTTCTCTTGCACAAAGGTTTGATGGCATTTCGGGCATGTGAAGACCCCTTTCACATAATGAACCTGTTTTCTGTATCTCATAATGATCGACCCCTCTTAAAATAAATTCTGAAATGGGTATTAAGCCTGCCACAAGCCTTTTTGGAATTGCAACTCGGTTGATAATCTCAAGGATCTCAGCCAGTTCTCTCTGCCTGCGTTGTCGAGGAGCACCTTGACTCTCAGACATGATTTGTTATGGTCACCATGCGTCTTCGGAGAGTCCTGATGAAGCCTTACATGGAAATGGAGTCAACATGAATATGTTCCGAGTAACCATGATTCCGGCAATGATATTCCTCCTCACCACCTCGGGATGCGGAATCTTTATCTACCAGCCTCCTCCGCCACTCAAAGCGCCAATTGTGGAGTTTTCAGATCTCTGCCAACAACCGACCACCATTTTCTGTCAGGACTTTAATGATCCGATACCAACTGACAACAGCGATTTACGAGAGGCGATCACCTCCAATGATGGGAAATGCGAGAAACTCAAGAGTGACCCGACCAAGAGCTGTCCTGAGATTGTCGATGGCACCTTACAATTTACGGTGCCATCAAACAGTGGAAGCGGCGGGTCGGGGCAGTATCATGTTCGCTTTGCCGACTTTCTTGATGGCCAATCAATCGGTCCTGGCCAAAAAGTGTTTATTCAGTGGAAGCAACGCTTTTCTGCAAGCTTCTTAAACACGAAGTTTAAGCCAGGTGCCGGCTGGAAGCAGGGCATGATCGGAGCTGCGAATGAATCTTCATGCTCCAGTAACGAAATCGTGATCGTCAATACCGATCAACATGGCTATCCCAACATGTACCATGCCTGTGGCTTTAACGAAGGATTCGTCCAAAAAGCCGGACGCTATGACTTTGACTATCAACCGGGAGGAGATAGCTATTGCCTCAGGTCTGCGTGGCCAGACAATTCCTCATCATGCGTCCAGTATGTGCCAGATGAATGGATGACCTTTCAGATCGGTCTCACGCATGGACAACCAGGCGAGAAAAGCCGAGTTCGCTTATGGGTGTCTCGCGAAGGGCATCAGAGCGCGCTGGCCATTGATTACGATAAAAAGCTTCGTAACAACAAAGGGTACGGGAAACTCTGGTTCTTACCGTATCAAACCAGAAAAAACAAAAACCATACCCACCCGGTTGGGTATATCTGGTACGACGAACTCATTATCAGTCACAAGCAATTACCCGATCGCTAATCATCAATTTTGAACCTCATGAGTACCACAACGCTTGACAACTCCTATGTGGCACTGCCGTAATTACGTAAAGCACTATTAACTATACCGAATCAGTTTTTCTTCTCCTCGTTCTCCAAGCAACTACGATTCTCGTCAAAACTCTGCCTTAAATTTTTTGTTTTGTCTTTCACCTTCACCTTGATAGATGCATGTAGCATGCATACCATAAATGCATATAAAGGAGGGAGCATGCGGACAACCCTAGACCTTGATGAGAAACTCGTCTCGGAACTGAAAGCCACAGAGGCCAAGACGAAAACCAAAGCGATTCACCTAGCCATGTCCGATCTTATTCGCCACAAAAAACTTGATCGGCTGAAAGGCCTGATCGGCAAAGTCAACATTGCGTATGTCCGACCCGCTCAAAGGAAGGCAGAGCAACGTCGACGGGCAAAGTCATAGCACCTACACGATGATCATCGTAGACACTTCAGTATGGATAGCCTTACTTTAATCGTCCCGCTTCGCAAGAGAAAGAAGAGGTTGATCACTTAATTGACACCGAAGAAGTCGTCATGGTGGGAGTAGTATTGGCAGAACTCGTTCAAGGCACGAGATCCATAAAGGAGAAACGCCTCATCAAAGAGGCCCTTTTAGCATTGCCATATTTCGAAACATCTCAATCAACCTGGCTTCTAGCAATAGAAATCTCCTCGAAGCTCCTCCAAGCAGGCATCACTCTTGGCATGCCAGATCTTGTTATTGCGGCCCTGGCACAAGAGCACAAGAGTAGCGTCTACAGCCTGGATACAGACTTCAAGAAAATTTCCGGCGTTCAACTCTACACATCCGCCAACTCCTAATTACGGCTCTGTTGATGAGTTTAGTTAGGAATTCGTCTGACCACAAGTCAGGGTACAACGCAAACTCGCCACAATTCCTACTTAGCTCTTAGAAATGAAGATGTCGAAGTCGCATCCATTAATACCATCTTCCCCACATTTGCTAGAAAAGTAGCATGTTTCCTTTTCCGGTCACCGCCACCGTCTGCCCGGCCGTGGCCACAAAGGTATACAGATCCATTTCGCCTGCCTTCTCGATACTACCCATCGCCGGCGTGTGCGTTCAACTGAGCCCGACAGTTTTTTATCCAGACTCACGCCATTTTTAAGCGAATGATTTCTTGTAGAGTTTCGCTAGAATCGCTTCGGTTCCTTGGTCGAACTTCTCATGACCATCCACAACTAATTCTTTCCCCGTTCGTGCACCTGCCGTTTCCATTGGCTGCTCTTGGTCAGGAGAGGGAAAACGTCAAGGCAAGGCAACCCGAACTTAAAGAAAGCTCACCCCCTCGAATCCGCAAATATCACTATCAGATCAAAGAAGCGAAAAAATTTGGTTGCATTCAAGAAGACCCCTTGACTGAGTCCAGGCTTTTCTTTAAACGTTCCTTCCACGGAAATTATTCAGGGTAACTTTCTTGAAGTGGCCTTTTCCAAAATGGATATAGATGTTGGTCGTGCTGCAACGGCTTATAGCCTCTCAATAGAAAAGCCGCGCTTTCCTTCGTAACTGAGGAAGGCGCGGCTTCAATTATTTCAGACGTTTTCTGTGAAAACGGAGCCTTACCTACTGAATGCCATTCGCCTTTTTATACTTCCAAACGACAAGTCCAACAAGGCCAGTACCCAAAAGAAAAATGGTCCCTGGTTCCGGAACAGGTGCTGGACCTGGGCCTGGACTGGGGCCTGGACCAGGACCTGGGCCCGGACCGGGGCCTGGGCCGGGATTAACAATTTGCTGAATTTTGGCCGAAAAGACCGCTTCAAAATCGGTGAAATCATTCGCAAGAACAACAAAACCTTGTGACCTTGGGTCTGGAATATTTCCAGATGAAACGATTCCGGCATTTGGATTGGGGTGAATAATGCTGAGGAGTTCGGCTGTATCCACTCCGCTGCCTATACCTTCTGCACTAATACCATCCACCCCCAACGCTCGTGCATTTGCCACTGAAGTCGGAAGAAGTGCAGGATTCGTATTATTTTGCCCATCGGTAATCACGTTATAAAGAACGTCGTCATTAGGATCGACAAACCACCCTGCAATATCTGCCGTATCATTCATGAGCTGAATCCCGTCTCCGATTGAGGTCGTCCCGCTAAACGCCCGAACCTGTAAAGCATCTGTCACACTTGTCAATGTCGCTGCAGAATTGATAACGGTTGGCGCTACGGTTTGAGCCGCACTGCTTGAAAATTGCACAACACCAACAGAAAAACTCCCATCCGTTGGGAGTAAACTGTTAAGGGCACTCGAGATCCCACCCGCCATGAGTCCAAATTCACTGTTACTGATACTTCCTGATGAATCCATAATAATGCCCAACATCGTATCGGCTTTGGCCTGGCCATGAGCTCCTATCATCATCACAAATATTGTGACAAAGACTTTGCACTTTAGTTTGTTAAACATTTCTACTCCTCCTTAGAGTGTAATAATAGATCTATAAGTCCATCTCATCACCTAAATCCATATGATAATTATTCAATCCTATTGGCGAGCCGCGAGTAATGGACAAAAAAAAACCACTCCTCCTGAATCAGGAAGAATGGCCCATGGGCGCTCTCGATGGCGCAAGCAGGCACTTATATAATTATTTTTCACCAACAGGAGGGAGCTTACGAAACACTAGACTCCCTTCTGTATTCACAACTTGAAAACGCAATTTACATTTTTCACATTTAATTTGCAAGAGAGAAAATTGACCAAGACATTGATACCGACCGCACTCTGGACAACGTACGTGCTGTTCTTCTAATACCATTCTTTCTTCTCCCCCCGCACTGGGAATTGAAAAAAATCCTTTAGAATATGACTATAAAAGTTTCGCAAACTTCACCGTCTTACCACACACGCCTTGGTCAGACGAAAATGAGCATACACCTTTTACCTTATTTGTCAATATAGAATTTTTTCACTCAAAATCATAAAATATGCTCAGGGTCAATCAAAGTATACAGGCTAAAACGATCCAGTTAACTCACAAAAAGCATTGATTCAGATGCGTCTTCGTTCTTTTCTCGGAAACAATTCGGTGTAAATTTTCTTTATGCGGGCTTTTTCGATGTGGGTGCAAATTTGATTGGCTGCGAAACGACAGCGAATCAAAAAATAAATTTTGACCGATCCATTTAAACTCGCAGAGTACACAGTACGATATTGCGCTATAACCCTTTCTCGTTAAATGAATCGACTATTTCTTGGCTCAACACCTCTGCCCTTATTGACTTCGGTCAGACTGCAAGAAATGTATCAGCCCAAACAAATAACTCTGCCTCTTATTGATCACATGGTGCACCTCGCGGATTTGTGAATAGACCAACGAGTGTTCGAGCATCAGCCACATTGACGCGGCCATCTTGATTAAGATCAAATGCAATATCATGGGGCTGAGGGCCACGAATGTCGCCCAGAAGAATGGCAAGGTCATGACGATCGATACACCCGTCAGCATTGAAATCTCCGGCAACCTTCACGGCAGGATTTATCTCAACATCCCAAATCCTTTCTTCCATTAGCACTCGAGCGGGATCGTGGCGGACTTTCGAAGTGGGGTCCTGAATCACTACTCTGACCTTGTGTAACCCTTGGTCAAGGGTACTGGAATCTAGAATATATTGAGAGCCTGTCCTCTGAGTCTGATCGTTAAGAAACCATGTGGCAGTTAACGAGTGCGTACGCGGTTGTGGCAGTTCTACTCGAAAATCCAAACTCTCTCCATTGGTGATTTGTACGTTTGAATTTGTAGGAATACTCAAATCGAGAGGTGATACGAAATTATATATTCGCTTCACCAGCTGCTCTTCATTGATCTGCTCAAAGGGAAAACCTAACATACGCATTTTCGAATTGAAGGTTGGCCGATATAAACCCTTTAGACAGTATCGAGCCCCTTCATACAACCCCGGCATTCCGGGAGACGAACCGGTGGTGGGAATTGGGGTGCTAAGATCAATCCACCCGGTCGGTGGGCCTCCTCCAGTATTCCACTTCGTGAGACTGGGCTGTGTCTGCATAGTCACATTTGGTTCAGACGGCTCAATGGTATTGCTACAAGCTGGAGGACTGTCTTGATATTCATCTGCTAGCAGACCAAAGCTATGTCCTAATTCATGTAACACCAGTTCGATTACTGCAATATTCGTTGACGCGACCCCGACCGCACCGCCCGACCCACCATATTCTGCATCGTTCACAATCACGAGCGGAATATCTCTCTGGTTGGGAAGCAAGTTGTTTTGCAGGACGATATCCACTTTTGCTGTATTCACACAAACGAGCCGTCGAATACCTTCACAATCAAATGTCCCATCTAATTCCGTGTTTCTAAAGGAATTCCGTTCAGGATGATCTACACCTGACTCCTTGCTCACGATGTCTACTCGATGGACATTGAAGTATCGCTGGTATTCGTAAAATGGTTCCTGACTAAAAAATCCTGAAATCACTCTCTCGACATCTTGCGCATACTTGTCTAATTCTCCCGAAGTGTACCCATCACCCATAATCACCATATCCACACGATTCGCTGAATCCCCGTGAGACCTTATTAACGTCACAGGTTCCGCATTGACTATCTGAACAGAAAAGATAAATATACTTATTAGGCCGATAACCCATCCACTCTGAGACACGTGTTTCATACGCATTGATAGACCTCAAGAAATAAGAATAGTTCCTTCACGGAACGTAGGTTTCTCCTAGTGGCTCCAAGACAAACTCGGTACCTGTCCACGTTGGATGAAAGATTTTAAGACTATAAATATCCGAGTCATTTGGCAAAACAATCGTGTATTCGCCACTGGCCTTAAGAAATAGCCTGGATTCAATTTCTCCTGTTGGTTCTACGGTTTCTGCTCGAATCATTCGTGGATCAGGAATCAAAACTCGTGTCACTTCCTCACCCTGGACATTGAGAGCGACCACGACAAGTTGTTGCTCCGAGAGTTCAGGGTTTCGTTGTTTAGGAGGAGCGCCCTGAACGCGACGGTGCGTCATGATCGTTACGTGTTGTAAGGCAGAAGCTTGTTCCTCTGCGGATTTTAGAGAGCGAGTATTGTTTAACGAACGCAATTGTAACGTAACTTCCAATGATCCTTGGCTATCCGCCATAACAAGAGATTGGCCGCTGGTCATCAATAAGAGAGCTATTGCTATGGCGAGAAGTTGCTTCATTGATGAGCTCCTATTCTTCAATGTTCCACGCACAATGCAAAATTCAATTCTCTTTCGTGAACTGAAGATCAAGACCATTTTTTGTTTTCACGAACTATTGAAAGTGAGTTGCAGGCAACATGCCATTGGAATTTTGCAAGCAATCAAAATTGAGAACACTACAAAAAAATGTGTTTCACAAGAACTTAGCTATGAAAAAGGCTAGAGAAAACCCCAGACCATGAAGGTTATGGTTCATGGTCTCAGTATCCCACTAGATACACGAATATATCTAAATAGATAACTTGTGGAGGAGTGACGAAAGCGAGGGTTGAATCGTAAAGAGGATGGCGAACGTTCCTCAGTAACGAAACGGCCGGCGTCGCCAAGCCACTAATCCAGCCAAACCGGTGGCCAACAGAAGCAGTGTCGAGGGTTCAGGAATCGGGTTACTCGGTGGATGCGTGGATGATTCGACTGTGACCGAGGCTGTATTAAACGTATCGATGAAAAGGGTATTAGCCGGGAAACCCGCATCACTGAGATCCACAAGACCAAATCCTAGAAGTGTTGTCCCCATGTTATTTCCCGAAAAAGACAGCGTCGCTAATGTGAAGCTATCAGGCTGAAGCGTATCGAGTTCAACATCTAATAGAAACGATACTTCATCTAGACTCACCGAACCGGCTGCCACTGTTGTCAAAATATCCGTCTCAAATGCTAATGCGTCCGTGTCCCCTAACAACGAACCATACGTCTCCGAGTTAAAGGTCAACACACTGGGATCAAAAGCCACTTCAACCAAAAACGCCCCTAAGGAAGGCGGAGCACCATTGCCAAGCTCTCCAACATTTACATCTACGGTGACAGGATCACTGGAGTTGATCGTTGTTGCAGTAGGAACAAGGGAAAGGGATATCGCAAAAGCAAAGCCCCCTGGCAAGACGTTTCCAAGAATGAAAGCAAATAAAAGAAAAATTTTCTTCATGAATATCTCCTTAAGTAAGAGGAATTAAAGCGATACCTAGTTCCTTCGTTGGAAACTCTCGAAAACAAACAATATGTTATTGCTAATTCATTCACATGACATCTCTCTTGGGTTGGTTAACAGACCAACAAGGGTTCGGGTACCGGCCCGGGTTACGACGTTACCTACGTGACGGCCCTGAAGGTCATTTTTTGTCAACTAAATTACCCACCCGGTTCTTTGCCTATGACCAGAGAAATGCAAGACAGACGCAAGGCTGAAAACGTGAGCTCTACTTCATAAGACGTATGCCAAGAAGCACAAAGCTCTACAAAAAATTTGAACTTTTTGAGTCAGTAAAGAAAAGTAATATATGGATGAAGATGGAAAAAGGACGGAACCTTATTTGTTTAAAAAATATGGGGAATCTATTCGAACCTTATAAAGAAGTGCCCACACCGTCCTCTTAGCACTGCCACCTTCTTTTTTTAATAAAATTTTACCTAAGCTTATACTTTTCGCCCTACTTGTCAAATATATATTTCGCTCTCTCGTGTCATTGAGATCAATACGAAGGAGGACAGGTATTGCACCGGACTATTGTCATTCATGGGAACGACAACGGATGCGCTCACTCACCTTCCATTCTATCGTTTTTTAGATAACCATTCGGATTGAACGCGATTAAAGCAGGATTGCTGAGATCGGTGTAGATTTGAGAAGTGTTAGAGTTGGCAATTAGAGAAGCTTGGAGAGCTCACCCCTGCGTTACTTACTAATTTTTTTTTGACGTTGTTTTCTTGGGAATAGGTCGGTGTGAATTTTCTTAAGGCGAGTTTCTTCGACGTGGGTGTAGATTTGCGTCGTGGCGATGCTTGCGTGGCCTAACATCATTTGAACCGATCGTAGGTCGGCCCCATGCTCTAGGAGGTGGGTCGCAAATGAGTGGCGAAGCATGTGAGGTGAAATCGCCTTCGTAATGCCTGCGCGCTTGGCACGCGCCTGTAACATTTTCCAGAATCCTTGCCTGGTAAAAGACTCTCCTCTCCGCGTGGGAAAGAGAGCTTGAGATATTCGTTTCTTCAATAACTTTGGCCGGGCTTGATTCAAATACTCCGCGAGAATCTGATTCGCTTTTTCTCCGAGCGGCACCACCCGTTGTTTATCGCGTTTCCCTGTCGCAAGCACATATCCGACATCCCGGTTCACATGGGACAACTCTAAATGGATCAGCTCCGAGACTCGAAGACCTGTGGCATATAACAACTCCACCATTGCCGCATCTCGTAGATCTTCTGGACTTCGCTGTAGCGGGAGTTCCAAGAGAAGCGTGACTTCAGTCTCACTCAAAACCTTGGGCAATCGCGACCATTGCTTGGGCGACCTCACCAGAGGAGCCAACAAGGCAGGCTGCGAACTCGCCACTCCGAGAAACCGATACAACCCACGAACGGCCGCTAGGCAACGGGCAATGGACGATGCTGCCAGCTGCTGATCTCTCAGATTTCGACGGAACTCTTGAATGACCTCTTTCGAAGCATGTAAAAATTGCGCAATTTCTTTTGTTGCGAGAAAATCCCTTAATTTTTGCAGATCACGCCGATACGCGGCTACTGTGTTGGAAGCCAAGCCACCTTCTATTCGCAAAGATGTCAGATACTCTTCAATGACCGTATCCATTATCTGACCTTGCGCAGTTTCACTCTTAACAGGCTGCATTACATTCGTATATTAGCGCTTACGCGGCTCTTTTGGTACACTCATAGAATAGAGAGTTGATACAGTAGTAAAAACACCGTTATCGTCATTATCTCTCACATTCACCATACCCAGCCACTCACTCTGTAGACTAAATAGAACAAACCAAACAGACTCACTCCTTATTCATGCGCGTCACCGTTCTTCTCCTTTCGAGCCTTCTTCTTTTCAGTGACCTGTGGCTTCCATGGTTGGTTAGAGCCAATTCTTCTGATGTCCCGGCTCCCATTATGGTTGCCCAACAACAGAGGTACTCCGACCAAACCCTGCTCGATAAAGCGAAAACCAACTTCGAGATCCAAGAATTCGACGAGGCCCTGTCTACACTGGAATCGTTAATTGACCGGCAACCACCCCCATCCATTTTGCAAGAAGCCTACTTCCTGCAGGCTGCGATATTACGGACGACCAATCAAGAGCAAAGCGCCGCCTCGATTATGGAGCAATTGCTCGATGAATTCCCCATGTCCCCATTGGCTAATGAAACCCGCCTCCTTCTTGGTCAACTCTATCTCACACTCGAACAGCCCGAACGCGCCATAACCGTTCTTCAACAAGTCTTTAACTTTTCAGCGAGCCCCGCCCTTCGACAAGATGCCCTGAGTCAAATGCGAGACGCACATATCAAGCAAGGGCAGAACGTCGAGGCCATCAAAGCGGCCTTGGAAGAGATCGCCTTGGTGGATTACGAACAACGCGCCGCACTCAAGACCATCATTCAAGACCTGATCCTTCAATCCATGGATGAAGTCTCACTACAAAATCTTATTGAGGCCTACTCCGATCGCTACCCAGGTGATCTCGCCACCATCCGATTAATCGAATTGCACACCTCTCATGGCGATGAAGTCTTGGCTGAACGTGATATTCGAACGTTCCTTCAACATTTCCCCGATCACCCCTACGCGCAAACAGCTATGGCTCTGCTGCAGTCGTTCATGCATAAAATCAAAATTAATAGATTTGTCATCGCGGCATTTCTGCCTTCTTCTGGGCCGCTCAAAAGTTTTGGTACAGACTCATTGAATGGCATTCGACTTGCCCTTGAGGACGGCAAAGAACAATTGGGATTAACGTCTGTTGGACTTGTGGTAAAAGACACCGCCTCTGCGAACAATCCATTACACGATGAGCTTGAACAGGTCTTGAATGACTTCACGCCAATTGCCGCCATCGGGCCATTGCTCTCGCGTGAAATCCAGAGTATTGCTGATTTAGCTGATGACTATGACGTGCCGATGTTGACGCCATCGGCCACCTTGCTCGACGTCCGAAGATTTGGATCCTATTGGTTTAGCACGGCCCTAACCGCTACGCTGCAAGTTCGACAATTGGTGGACTATGCGATGAACCAACTTGGCCATACTCGATTCTGCATTATTGCGCCAGAAACGGCCTACGGACGTGAAATGAGTCAATTATTCACCCAAGCCGTCGAATATTTCGGGGGAGAATTGATTGCGGTAGAACATTACTCTGAGCAACAAACCGATGTCGCTGAACAGATAGTTCGATTAAAGGACACGGACCTCGCCATGTACGGTACCATCGAAGAAGAAAAAATATCCAAGAAAAAAAAGCGCACAGTATATACTCCAGGATTCGATGCCATTTTCGTACCTGGGAAGCCAGTCAATCTCGCACTCATCTCATCTCAACTAGCCTTTTACGATATTAATACCCCACTCTTGGGCGGGAACAGTTGGCATAACTCAGAAATTTTTCGTTGGGCGAGACATGGGATTGAACATGGCATTTTTACTGATGGATTTTTCCTTAATAGTCCCGATCCATCGGTTCATGCCTTTATCGAACGCTACCGCACGCGTTTCGGGTCTGACCCTTCATTGTTTGCCGTACAAGCCTACGATGCCGCCTGGCTCGTCCTTGATGCCATTCGCAATGGCGCCACTTCTGGCGACGAGGTTCGGAAACAATTTCTCCTCCGCCATGACCTCCCCACGTTAAATAGTTTCGCCTCATTTGGCTCGACTGGCGTCCTCAATCGAAAGATCTATATACTGCAAGTTGACAAAGGTCGATTCGTTCAAATCAACTAGATACATGGATGACATTGCACCAATTATTCATGCCATTTCGTACCGGGCATTACCGCTCATCTTTGCGATTGTCCTCCATGAGTACGCCCATGGCCGGGTCGCCCATTTTTTTGGCGATCCGACAGCGCAGCTAGCTGGGAGACTCACCCTCAACCCACTAGCGCACATTGACCCATGGGGGAGTATCATCGTCCCGCTCATGTGCTTTTTGATGCCGGGTGGATTTTTGATTGGTTGGGCCAAGCCAGTACCGATTGATGTCCGGCAATTGCACAACCCTCGTCGTGACATGGCACTCGTCGCCGCTGCAGGGCCTGCCATGAATTTCGCCTTGGCCATTGGCAGCGCTCTCCTGCTGAGCTTGATATTTCTCATTGATCCATCGATTGCAGAAAATTGGCCCCCTCAACCAGGCTTGGAATCGCGAAGCGACCTGTTGGGCATGGTGTTGTTGCCGCTGGCAGCCATGAGTCTCTTTTCCATCTTGATTAATGTCGTCTTAATGGTGTTTAACTTACTGCCTGTGCCGCCGCTCGATGGGGGAAGAATTATGACCAGCCTTCTTCCACCAGCATCGGCTCTAAGCCTCAGTCGCATTGAACCCTATGGCATGTTTGTGATTCTGGGTATTATCATGATCGAACCACAGGTGCATCTTATCAGCACCATCATTGGGTCAGTGTTTCAGGTCCTCGCGGCCACCGTGCTTCCCAGTGAAATTCTGTAATCTTAAAGGAGTCTTTTCGTGTCGAACCGAGTCTTAAGTGGAATGCAGCCAAGTGGACACCTTCATTTGGGAAATCTTCTCGGAGCGCTCGAAAATTGGAAAGCGCTTCAAGACCAATACCAATGCTTTTTCTTCGTGGCTGATTGGCATGCCCTTTCAACTAACTATGCCGATACGAGTCGGATCAAAGAATACACCCAAGGTCTGCTGGTCGATTGGCTGGCTGCTGGAATTGATCCAGCCCGCTCAACAGTGTTCGTGCAGTCCTCGGTCCCCGATCATGCGATTCTTCATCTTCTTCTTTCCATGATCGTGCCTGTTCCATGGCTGGAACGGAACCCGACCTACAAAGAAAAACAAGAAGAAATCAAAGAAAAAGATCTTTCCACGTATGGATTTCTTGGATATCCCGTTCTTCAGGCCGCAGATATTCTTCTGTATAAACCTGACTTTGTTCCGGTGGGAAAAGACCAACTGCCACATTTAGAATTAACGCGAGAATTGGCCAGACGGTTTAACAACTTGTATCAACCCGTTTTTCCGGAGCCGAAAGAACATCTCACTCAATTCCCCAAGGTGACGGGAACTGACGGCCGTAAAATGAGCAAAAGCTATCACAACACTATTAATTTGTCGGACTCAGAACCTGAAATCCGCAAGAAACTAAAAACAATGGTGACCGATCCAGCCAGAGTACGGCGAACAGACAAAGGGAATCCCGAGGTCTGTCCCGTCTACGATTTCCATAAAATTCTTTCTTCACAGACTGTACAGGAGCAAGTCAATCAGGATTGCCGAACCGCCGCCATCGGCTGCATCGATTGCAAAAAACTCGTGGCAGATGTCATGGTTGAACGATTAGCGCCATCCTGGGAAACCCGAGCCGACTTGATGGCGAAACCCGATTATGTTCAAGACATCATTCATGAAGGAAAACAAAAAGCCTCTATCGTCGCACATGAGACAATGCTGGACGTGAAAGAAGCCATGAGAATTTAAAGACGTTGCCCCAAGACGCTTTGGTACGTTCCATTAGAATAATCGGCATATTTCTTGAAATTCTCATCTTACAGTTCTTGACTTAAGTCACAGGGGTCAGTACCATCCAGACACATTATTTATTTATGAAAATTACAAGAAAAACCTAAACTTATCAATCAATTATGGCTATTCGTGTTGCAATTAATGGCTTTGGCCGTATCGGTCGGAATTTTTTTCGTGCCAGTGTCGGGCATCCTGAAGTTGAAGTGGTCGCGATTAATGACCTCACAGATGCTGCCACTCTCGCCCATCTCTTAACCTACGATTCCGTTCATGGCCGGTTTCAGGGGCAAGTCGAAGCCCAGCCTGGACGTCTCGTCGTCAACGATCAATCCATTGAAATTTTCGATAAGCGCGATCCCAAAGAACTTCCATGGAAACAGCTCAATATTGATGTCGTCATTGAATCAACCGGGCGTTTTACGGATCGTCAAGGTGCCAGCCAACATCTCTCCGCCGGGGCGAAACGAGTTATCATTTCAGCCCCCGCCAAAGATGCCGATTTGACGATTGTGCTCGGTGTTAACGACTCCAAATATAACCCTCAAGAACACTCCATAATTTCCAATGCCTCATGTACCACAAACTGCCTCGCACCGGTCTCCAAAGTTCTGCTCGAACAATTTGGAATTCGGCATGGATTCATGACAACAATCCATTCCTACACGAACGACCAACAACTCCTTGATTTGCCCCATAAAGATTTACGGAGAGCACGCGCGGCAAGTCTGTCGATGATTCCAACATCAACCGGAGCAGCGAAAGCGCTGCACTTGGTCATCCCTGAATTACAAGGGAAGATGGATGGGGTTGCTATTCGTGTTCCCACACCCAACGTTTCCCTCATCGACTTGGCCGTGGAAGTAGAAACAGACTGTGATGTCGCCACTGTCAATAAGGCCTTTCAAACCATGGCGAAAAGTTCATTACAAAATATCCTTGATTACTCAGTCGCGCCCATTGTTTCATCAGATCTCAACGGGAGCCCTTATTCCGCCACACTCGATTCACCCATGACAACGGTGATGGACAAACGATTTGTGAAAGTTTTTGCCTGGTATGATAACGAGTGGGGCTACTCATGTCGCTTACGTGACTTGGTAAAGTTTTTGGCCCAACAATCTTGATTGGGAACCTGCCGTCTCTGGTTCCTTACCCCGTTTTGCGATAAAGTCTTTCGCGTGAAAAAAGGGGGATATATGAACCTCACCAAACAAACCATCGACCACATCGACTTACGCAACAAGCGCGTCATCATACGGGTGGACTTTAACGTCCCTCTCGACGATGCCGGACAGATCACCGATGACTCACGTATTCGGGCGGCGCTACCCACCATCAACCATGCCGTGGACGAAGGCGCAAGCGTCATCCTTTGCTCTCATCTGGGTCGGCCTGATGGAAAGCCTGATCCCAACTTGAGCTTAGCGCCTATCGCTAAGCGACTGCAGCGTCTTCTCGATAAACCTGTCGTCTTTGCTCATGACTGCCTGGGAGACGAGGTCCGTGCATTAGTTGGCCAAATGAAACCCGGCGATGTGTTACTGCTCGAAAATCTTCGATTTCACGCCGAAGAGGAACAAAATGATGAAACATTTGCATCACAACTAGCCTCTCTCGGTGAAGTCTATGTCAATGAAGCCTTTGGAACGGCACATCGTTCCCATGCTTCGACTGTTGGCATCACGAAGTTCATGAAGGTTTCTGCCGCTGGATATCTCATGAAGCGTGAAGTCGAAGCCCTGGAAGGCGTTGTTGAAAATCCAGTACGGCCCTTTGTGGCCATCCTGGGAGGCGCGAAGGTTTCCGGAAAAATCGGTGTCATTGAAAACCTTGGCAAACGTGTGGACAAGGTCATCATTGGCGGCGGAATGGCGTTCACCTTCATTAAGGCCATGGGCCACGAAATTGGTCGGTCACTGGTTGAAAATGATATGTTGGAATTTGCAAAAGGGATTCAAGAGCATGCTCTGAGCCGTGGTGTTAAATTTTATTTACCGGTAGACTGTGTGGTGGCTGCAAGCCAGGAACCCAGTGCCGAGACCAAAATTGTCCCGATTCAAGAAATTCCTGAAGGTTGGTATGGCATGGATATCGGCCCAGCGTCGGTCAAGCTGTTTAGTGAAGCCGTCGAAAATGCGAAAACGATCTTGTGGAACGGCCCTATGGGGGTTTTTGAACGGGATGCGTTTTCTCGCGGTACCCTTTCAATGGCTCATGCCGTCGCCAATGCCTATGCCAAAACCGTAGTAGGAGGTGGCGATACGGCCCTTGCGGTACACCGTGCTGGAGAATCAGACAGTATGGCCTTTATTTCTACGGGTGGAGGAGCGGCTCTGCAACTGCTTGAAGGAAAACACATGCCTGGCTTGGCAGCTCTACCAAATCAACCGTAAGCCACCCCTCCGATTTCGCAAGATTTCGTATCCCTTTATTTTGACCTCATCACACGACATGCAGCCACCTCTTATTGTCGGCAATTGGAAAATGTACAAGACCGCCTCGGAAGGGCGGGAGTTTATTCGCGATTTCCTTAAGCTCCACACTTCACAATCTCCTGTTGATGTTGTGGTTGCCCCACCTTTTACCGCCCTTCAAGCTCTTCATGATGCGTTACAATCGTCTTCTATCTCTCTAGCCGCTCAAAATGTTTTCTGTGAACACGAAGGGGCCTTTACCGGTGAAATTTCACCTCCGATGCTCAGAGATCTCGGATGCACGTCGGTCATTCTAGGACATTCTGAACGGCGACAACATTTCGGTGAAGACAATGACCTGATCAACAGGAAGGTCCATTCAGCCTTAAGCCATCAGCTTCGACCAATCCTCTGCGTTGGGGAATTACTAGAGGAACGTGAAGCGGGGCAGACCAATGCCGTGATTAAAAAACAACTCCTCGGGGGATTGAAGGATGTCAGTGCAGAACACATGGTCCAGGTGACAATCGCCTACGAACCAGTATGGGCAATCGGCACAGGAAAAGCCGCAACAGTTGACCAGGCCACCGAAGTCCATTCGCTCATTGGTGCAATACTAGAAAGTACATGGGAAACCAAACGAGAAGCCATTCGTATTTTGTATGGAGGCAGTGTCAATCCTGACAATGCCGATATTCTCTTTCAATCTCCTCAGATCAATGGAGCTTTGGTTGGAAAAGCTTGTCTCAATCCAGACTCATTTGTTAAGATCATAGGCTCTGCTCATCGTTCCCTAAATTAACCACGATAAATCGAGAGAGATTATGTATACCCTGACCGTCGTGATCCACCTTATTGTGTGCTTTCTGATGATTGCAGCCATTTTATTGCAAGCAGGAAAGGGAGCGGAAATTGGCGCATCATTTGGAGGATCGAGTCAAACGGTCTTTGGGAGTCGAGGACCTGGTACATTTCTCAGTAAGGTGACTGTTGGAGCCGCCATTATTTTCATGATGAGTTCATTGAGTTTGGCCCTGTTATCAAAACAGGAAAACACGGCATCATCCGTGATTGACCTTTCAACACCGGCTAAAAACGAAACACCAGCTAATGAAGTCGAGTCAGCACCGGCAGCAACATCAACGGAAACCTCAGAAGAACCCTCTCCCGCTGCACCTGAGTTAGCGGACCCTGATCCAGAAGCCACAGCGCCACCACCCAAAACAGAATAACACGCACAACACATCCTGAGTGCGTTTCATTCCAGTAACGGCTATTGCTCCCAATACTTAAAAGACAAGTTACGAGGGATGGAAACGTAGGTTAGAAAACAGGGGTGAGCCAGTTTGCGTAGGCAGGATCTTTCCCTTGAACAATATCAAAAAACCCTTTTTGCAAGGTACTTGTTATGGGGCCGGGCTTGCCTTGACCAATCATTCGATCGTCGAGTTCACGAACAGGCGTCACTTCAGCCGCGGTACCCGTTAAAAATATTTCTTCAGCCACGTACATCGCATCTCGCGTAAATCGCTCTTCAAGGACAGGGATTTTCTTATCCTTAGCCAATTGAATGATGGAACTTCGTGTAATCCCCTCTAAAATCGAAGTTAAGGGAGTGGTTTTCAGAATACCCTTACTGACAATAAACACATTTTCACCGGTTCCTTCAGCAACATATCCATCCGGATCTAGAAGAATGGACTCTTCGTATCCAGATTTTTTGGCCTCCCATTTTGCGAGAATAGAATTCACATAGTAACCAGAGATTTTTGCACGCGTCATCGACACATTGACGTGATGACGGGTAAAAGAGGATATTTTGGCCCGGATTCCATTTGCGAGCGCATCATCCCCGAGATACGCGCCCCAAGACCATGCAGCAATCGACAAGCGAACGGGATTCTCACCGGGGTACACACCCATTGGACCATAGCCCAAGTAGACAATCGGTCTGATATAACAGGATTTGAGTTCATTAATTCGAACCGTCTCAATAATGGCATCAGTCACATCTTTCTTCGAATAGGGAATCTTCATCATGGTGATATGCGCCGATTCGAAGAGACGGTCCACATGTTCCGATAAACGAAAAATTGCTGACCCCACCTCGCCTTGATAACAACGGATTCCTTCAAATGCAGCTAACCCATAATGAAGAGAATGCGTTAACACATGGACAGATGCATCATTCCAATCAACAAACGTTCCATCCATCCAAATTTTTTGACTCGGAGTGTCCATATATCAATCCTACCGATAAGGCTACGCGAACCGCTTCCCGAATGGTATATAGCAGTGGTGTGATTGGCTGTCAACGAACGTATCGGACGATGTAAGGTCATTCTAAAATCTTGACACCATTTTAAGTACCGTGATAAAAATCAGTACAATAAGGGAGAATATGTATGTATGCTATTATTGAAACAGGTGGGAAGCAATACCGGGCCGAGCCTGGGGTCGTGCTTCAAGTAGAAACGTTGGTCGGAGACGTAGGGGCAGTTATTGAGCTTCCTGATGTTCGATGTATCCACGGTGACAGTGGAGCAATTTTCGGTTCTCCAAAAATCGACAATGCCTTGGTCAAAGCTGAAATTCTTCGCCACGGGAGGACTCGAACGATTCGTGTTTTTAAGAAAAAACGACGAAAAAATTATCGCCGAACTAAAGGCCACCGCCAAGGATTCACACAAATTCGCATTGGGGAAATCGTAAACCCTTCCTAAACGCATTTACCCGTAACGGAGAATTGACAAATGGCACATAAAAAAGGAGGAGGCTCCTCTCGAAACGGTCGTGATAGTAACCCTCAATACCTGGGAGTCAAGGCTTATGGAGGCGAAGCCGTTTGCGCTGGGAGCATCATTGTTCGACAACGGGGAACCAAGTTTTATCCAGGGCTGAACGTCGGGCTTGGAAAAGACTACACCCTCTTCGCAAAAGTCACCGGCACGGTGAAATTCGAAGGAAGTAAAGACCGGCGAAAAGTGAGTATCTACCCTCCTGCGTGATCAGCACTGAGGCTTCTCGCTTCGATTTCTTCGTCAATCATTAGATTGGCTCCTTCCTGAACATTGCTGCGAAATATCTTCCTGAGCAACAAGGACATCCATGTTTATTGATCAAGCCCGCATCGCTGTGAAAGCTGGTTCGGGAGGCGATGGGGCGTGCAGTTTTCGTCGAGAGAAATTCGTTCCTCGAGGAGGGCCCGATGGCGGTGATGGAGGCCATGGCGGCCATATTATCTTCAAGGCCTCAACACGCGTCTCGACGTTGCTCGACTTCCGATATCTCCGTCATTACGAAGCCCCTTCAGGACACTACGGGCAAGGCTCCAACCGATCAGGTAGCGCAGGAGCTGACGTCATTATCCCCGTCCCTATTGGCACAATTATCAAGGAAGAAGACACAGAGACCATTCTCGCGGATCTCATCAACGATCAACAAACTGTCATTATCGCCCACGGTGGAAAAGGCGGTCGCGGAAACTCTAACTTTGCCACGCCAACCAATCGTGCCCCTCGGGAATTCGAAACTGGCACTCCTGGTGAAGAACGTTCATTGATTTTAGAACTGAAACTTCTTGCGGATGTTGGACTGGTTGGACTTCCCAATGCCGGGAAATCTACACTCATCTCATCGATTTCCTCTGCTCATCCGGAAATTGCCAGCTATCCATTCACCACCCTACGTCCGCATCTCGGCGTCGTGAGTGTCACAGAGGACCAAAGTTTTGTGGTCGCCGATATTCCAGGCTTGATCGAAGGCGCCCATGAAGGCAAAGGCTTAGGCTTTCAATTTCTGCGACATATTCAACGTACAGCCTTTTTGTTATTTCTTCTTGATATTTCAGAATGGTCCGTTGAGGATCCTGTCACGAGCTTACTCACACTGAGACATGAACTCGAATCCTACGATGCCGATTTAGCACAACGCCCCTTTGCCGTTGTGGCCACAAAAATAGATAGTCAAGGCACTGGAGAGTTACGACAAACCTTACAGTCGTATTGTGAATCACACCAGCTTTCGTTCTTCCCAATTTCTGCCGTCACCCGTGAAGGCCTTCCAGCATTGTTAGCCTTTTTAGCGCAGCAAGTCTCCAACGTGAGAAATACATGCGAGACCAGCTCCTAACACAAACCAAACGCCTTGTCGTCAAAATTGGAAGCAGCTTAGTGGCCTCTCGCGATGACGGCCTTCGAATTGCGCAAATTGTATCCATTGCCAACGATCTCGCTCAAATTCATGCGAACAACCGGCAAGTCGTGGTTGTATCATCGGGAGCCATTGTTGCGGGAATTCATCCACTCGGCCTAAAAGCCTACCCGAAATCGATTCCTCTCAAGCAAGCGGCTGCCGCAGTGGGGCAGAGCCGACTCATCCGCGCCTATGAAAAATCCTTTGAAAAAACCGGAGACAAGGTCGCGCAAATTCTCCTCACTCACCAAGACCTTGCAGATCGGAAACGCTTTCTCAATGCCCGTCATACGTTAACCTCTCTCTTAAAGTATGGAGTCATTCCGATCATTAACGAAAATGACACGGTATCTGTTGATGAGATCAGATTTGGTGATAACGATAACTTAGCCGGACAAGTTGCACACCTGATCGATGCAGACCTCTTAGTCATTCTTTCAGATGTTAATGGCCTCTATACCGCAGATCCTCGCCAGAACCCTTCGGCAACTCTGATTCCATTAGTCGAGAAATTCACAAAATCAATAGAGCAAACTGCTGGTCTGTCGAGAAGCCAGGAAAGCCGAGGAGGCATGGTCACAAAAATTCAAGCTGCCAAGCATGTGGCACGATTTGGCGTCTCAACCTTACTCCTGAATGGGGAGATACAGGGACTACTTCCCAACGTGTTAGACGGGAAACCTGGAGGCACGTTCTTTCTCCCTCACATCAGCCCGCTCAAGAGCCGCAAACAGTGGATCGCCTTTACCCTGCGTTCTAAGGGACAGCTCCAATTAGACGATGGTGCCGTTGAGGCATTACAGCAACGCGGGAAAAGTCTTCTCCCCTCTGGAATCCTTGACGTACAAGGCTATTTTAATGCAGGCGATCCCGTCACCTGTACTGATAAGAAGGACAAAGAGTTTGCCAAGGGTTTAGTCAATTACTCTGCTCAAGTTCTTCAACAAATCAAAGGACTCAACACGCGGGATATTCAAAAACAATTCGGGAAACGTGAGTACGAGGAAGTCATTCACCGGGATAACCTGGTCATTCTCTAGCAGAAACGTTTCAGGTTTAAGGTCTAAAATAGACAGCCAATACGTTAAACTTGAGACCTTAAACCTGAAACTTTCTTTATCTCCAGTCTAGACTTTCTTATGCACATCGGACTCTTAGGTGGCTCCTTTAATCCTATTCATTGCGGTCATCTGCACATTGCCGAACAGGCACAAGCCGAGTGCAACCTTGATCACATCCTCTTTATTCCGACAGGGGATCCGCCCCATAAAAAATCCAATTCTCTTGCTCCAGCACACCATCGACTGAGGATGGTTGAAATGGCACTTGAGCACAACCCTGCCTTTACGGCATCGGATATCGAGATTCGATCTACCAACGTCTCCTATACCGTCGACACACTGACAAAGCTTCAACACATGCATCAAGAGGTGACACACTGGTCATTCATTATTGGACTTGATGCATTTTTAGAATTCCATACCTGGAAAGAAGCCCCTCGCTTATTAGAACTATGCAACTTTATTGTGTGCTCACGACCTGATGTCGATTTCACAAATATTTCATCGGTATCGTGCTTACCACCGATCTCACTGCAAAGCCTACAGAATCTTGAGAAGGGCCATATTCACAAATTACCAATCTCCCTCCCCACAGGAAAACAGCTCACATTCCTCTCGCTCCCCCCATGCAAGGCGTCGGCTTCGTTGATTCGGACATATCTACAAGAAAGGCGCACCGTTTCGGATTGGTTGCCGCCTTCTATAGAATCTTATATACTTGAGCATCATTTATTTCAGGCCTAATTTTTGTGACTTCTGATATTCCCTATTCTCAACAGAAAGCTCTTTCCATTACAGAAGCGGCCTTGAGCAAAAAGGCCTCGGATGTGTTGGTTCTTGATGTACAAAACCTCACTTCGATTGCTGACTACTTCATCCTGGCATCAGGTGAATCCGAGCGTCAAGTGAAGGCCATTGCCAATTATATTGCTCAAGAAATAGCTACCAAGTACCACACAACTCCGCTGATAGAAGGGGCAGGAACCTCCATGTGGATCTTGCTGGACTATGAAGATATTGTGGTGCATATCTTTAAAACAGATTTCCGACAATACTATGCTCTAGAAAAGATGTGGTCGGATGCTCCACGCATTCCCATTCCTGAACTAACACATGAAGAACAACCATCTCATCCCTACCAAACCATTAAAAAGACACCATCGCCTACCGCCCGATATGGCAGTTAAGCCTGGTAGTTTAAGCAACGGCATAAGCATTTCAATTGCTGACACAAGGGGACTCACATGACTGACTTGATAGATCTCACAGACCGCGCATTAGCCGATACCTGTCTCACCAGAACAGAGTCCCTTGCCTTGCTTCAAACTCCGGATGAACAATTACTTGACTTGATTAACGCCGCCTACCGTATTCGACGAACTCATTTTGGGAACACGGTACGGCTTCAAATGTTACTCAATGCCAAAAGCGGGGCCTGTCAGGAAGATTGCCACTACTGTTCTCAATCATCGGTTTCAACTGCAGACATTGACCGCTACGCGCTGGTTTCACCCAAAGATATGCTTCAAGGAGCACGACGAGCTGCTGAAGCCAAAGCCCAACGCTTTTGCGTTGTCATTAGCGGCCGTTCCCCGCTTGATCGAGAAATTTCTCAAATTTCAACTGCCGTGAGACAGATTAAAGAAGAAATCCCGATTCAAGTTTGTTGCTCATTGGGCTTACTGAATGAAGGACAAGCCAAAGAATTGAAAGCGGCAGGGGTTGATCGCATCAACCATAATCTCAATACCAGCGAAGCCTATCATGCCTCGATTTGTACGACTCACACTTTTGCAGATCGACTGGCTACTCTGAAGCATGCCAGAACGGCTGGCCTGGAACTCTGCTCAGGCGGGATTATCGGCATGGGTGAATCCGATGAAGATCTCATCGACTTAGCCTTTTCCCTTCGAGACCTTGATCCAGATTCCATACCACTCAATATGCTGCACCCGGTTCCTGGAACACCGTTTGAGGGCACAAGTCAGTTGTCTCCTCGTCGATGCCTCAAAATTCTCTGCATGTTTCGATTCCTCCATCCACGACGAGAGATTCGGGCTGCCGGTGGCCGAGAATGGAACCTTCGATCATTACAACCCTTGGCTCTTTATGTAGCCGACTCACTCTTTGTCGATGGGTATCTCACGACACCAGGCCAACCCGCAGCCGAAGTCCAAAACATGATTGAAGACCTTGGTTTTACCGTTGAAGTCACCTATCAGCCGGAAACCGCAACAGTCCATCAGACCGTCTAAAACAGCACTTGACCTGATAGACGGCGTCAAAACGAGTCGCAACCTGATCGGCAGAACACGACCCAAAGCGGGCATTAGGGTTATGGGGGAGATAGGCCAAAGCCTGTCGCGACAATATCCATTGCTCCGGAGACAGGGCTTGAATTGCGAGGGAGAAGAAGAGGAATGAATAGATTAACATGAAACAGATCGCGTAGGGGAATTGTTACATGGTTGGTCTATATTGACCAATATGTTCACTATTTATGCGATTTGATTTTGAATGGTCGGTGCAATGGCTGAATGGCGTGTACTACTGAATGGTTGTAATTTTTTGCTCGAATTGGAGGGAGAACAAAAACGCCTCGGCTTCTATACGACGATTCGTTGAAGCACAGGACCCTAAGGCTGCGGAAATGGCTGCCGTTCAGATAGTCCGAGAAGATTCCACTTTACAGCAGGTGCTTAATGATCCCTCTGATTCGCCGATGATCTATGCCGAAGAGATTATCGAAGCAACTCGCCAAAACTCCGAGTCCCCGAATACCGGCTACACATTTTACAACGAAGAGAACAAATTGTGAGTAAATATCAAGGAGGATAGGCTTGGTGGAATCTCCCCATCAGCCTCCAAAGCTATCGGGCTCCCGCCAATATCAATTGCCATGCCGTGCTCTCTTTTAACCTGAATCCGTAAGTTTTTTCGTTCAAAAAATCTGTAAAAAGGATACTGAAGACAGGCCACTTTTCCCATGTTCGTTTTCACGAATGGCCGCTATTGGTGGTGAGTTCAACGATACGCACTTATCATGTCAAAGGTCGGCATACTTTTTACGTTGTCCTGGAGTGTCTTGTCCTGCCTCGCTTGTCAGAGATCGTACGCTGTTTGCATATTGGCCCAAAGGTCTGTTCCATTACCGGCGAGTTTGCCAATTTTGTAGCACAGACTCATGGACATGGGCTTCTTGGCATTAACCACATCCCCAAGATACTGACGCGTGACACCAATTAAATCAGCAGCTTTGGCGATACTCAGTTGCATGGCAGATCGTATAGCGTTTTGATTTGTGGCCCGAGAGCATATGAAGGTCGAAGCCTGGAAGTTGCAAATCTTCGAGCTTGCGGGCGACATTGAGAGCATCAAACCGACGGATAATCCGGGCATGAAGTTTTTGATCTACTTTAGATGACAAAAGCTAGTCGGTTAATTGTTGAAATGGCAGTAAGACAGCGTCATAGTCTTTCAACATTCCTGCGTGCCTGTACCACGATTTTGGCGAGCCGTGTCAAGGTGATAATTGTGACTCCGTCAATACTGCGATCATAGAGGTGTCCGAAATCCTGCTTATCACCAGTCACTAGATATTGGCATCCGCAACGAATGGCGGTACAGAGGATCGGTTGATCTTTGTCGGATAGCTTGACCGGCAGATCGAACTGGATTGATGGAACCACCCGAACCTGACGCAGTAACGCATTCAAATTCTCAGCCCATGGCTGTCGTTTGAGTTGAACGTTCCGCCGAGCTTCTTCAGCGGCAAAGTCACTCGTCACGGCCTCTTCTCTTTCAATAAGTAGGTGTACCAGGCGAAAGATGTTGCCGCCAATATTGCTCGCTGAGAACAAGACATTGGCATCCAGAAAGACACAAATCACGAAGTCTCCCTGATCTACTTTTCGGGGGGCAATAGCTTGCCGATGGCCTCTTCCTCACTGGCAAACTCATTGATTCGTGTTTCGGTATAGATTTCAATGGGTACGCTGAAGGCGGGACGTAATAGTAAGCCTTGTTCGGTGTCCTCGATGATCAGCTCGTCATGGGCCTTGATTCCAAGAGTCGCCCGCATTCTGGCTGGAATAGTAAGAGCACCGCGTTCATTGATAGTGACTTTACTCTGCATGGTTTCAGTATAACAGCAATTCTGTAATTCCGCCATTAATCATGTTAAAGGGAAAGGGGGAAACCAAGAAGAGTCACATCCAAGCAATCGGGTTGCTACTCATATCGTAATCCCTCTGCAATGGGCTGCCTTGCGGCCCAGCGAGCAGGAATGTATCCAGCCAGTAGACCAGCGACAGCGGCGACACAGACAGCTTCAATAATGGTTATCGATGGAATCATTAGTTGAATCGTCCACCCAAAAGATTGCTTGTTAATAACTTTTACTAAAAGAATCGATAACGCTAACCCTCCGGCTACACCCAGAATAGCGCCTAATGCTGAAAGATACCCTGATTCCCAAAACACCAGTTTTTGAATTTGGGGTGAACTGGCCCCAAGTGCACGTAACGTCGCCATTTCCCGCTGTCGTTCAAGAATTGCCGTGATCAACGTGTTCACGATGCCTAACACCGCCACACAGAGTGCAATCAGCTCTAGGACATAGGTTACACGGAACGTACGATCAAAAATCTCTAAGATTTCCGCTCTGAGCTCTCCATTACTGATTGTGGTGACAGGCTGCCGCACACCCAAAAGATCTTCAATGTGTTTGCGTGTCTTCGCCAATTCCGTTCCGGGCTCGAGATAAACGGCCAAGACACTGACCTCGTGATCTGCCCAAAAATCCTGATACACACTCTGGTCCATGACGATCTTTCCACCATCTGTCGAGTAGTCATAAAATCTTCCCAGGACGGAAAACTTTTTGAGGCCTTGAGGAGTCGCAATGCGCACGACATCTCCACGCTGCACTCCCAGGCGTTCGCCCAACACCTCCGAGACAATCACGCCATTCAGACTGACCATCTGATTCAAAATCGTGTCAGAATCACCTGATTCGAATAAATACTGGCTGCGTTCAGCATGCAGGCGAATATCGCGAGACACCAATGCAACCTGAACGCCTTCGGCCAAAGCTTGCACTTCACGATATGGATCAATAGCCGTCACACCTGGAATGTCCCGTGCGATGCCTAGCAAATCAGACGAAAGACTCGCGTCTTCTTTGTCGCGATCACTGCCCTCCCACCACAAGGTCGGCGCAACAATCACATCAGCCACCATGGTTTGGTCAATCCACAATTCTACCGTATACCGAAAACTTTGAATCATGGCTCCCACACCCACCATAATCGCAAGGCCAATGACCAACGCAGACAGCGTGACACTACTTCTCCCGGGATTCCGAACCAGTTGCTCGGCAGCCAATGCACTGGCCACACTCCATTCACCAGATGCACGAGCCGACGTAAATACCTGTAAACTGCGAATAAGAAGCGGGCCCAATAATGTGAAACCAAGCAACATCAGAAACACCGCCGCATATCCTAAAACTGGAACACCCCAGAGCGGTTGGAAGAGGCTCAACACTCCCGCAAATCCAAAGAGCCCTAAAGCCACCCATGCCCAAAATCCGCCGCGCCGCGTTGTCACCTCTTCATAATCCCCAGGGGCTAAGGCTTGAGTTGGAATAGTTCCGCTGGCCTCCCAACAGGGGCGAAGCGCTCCTATGAGCGCCACGACAAGCCCCAGACCTGCACCTTCAACCACCATGGATAAAGATAACGTCACAACATCAGCCGTGACTACACCATACAAATCTGTCACGCTTTGACTAACAAGAGATGAAAGCACTTGTGCCATGATGAAGCCAAGACCGCACCCGACAAGTCCTCCGGCCAAGCCCACCACCATGGCTTCGCAAGCAAAAACCAGACTAATCTGAACTCGTGACATACCAATAGCACGCAAAATTCCTATTTCCCGACGGTGTTGCACGACAGAAAAAGACATCGCGTTGTAGACGAGAAAGAGACCGACCAACAACCCTACGGTGCTCAACATCGTCAAATTGAACTGAAAAACCTTCACCATTGCATCAACCTGTTGTGTTCGTTGACTCGTTCGAGTCAGCCTCGTACTAGACGGAAGCATCGCCTTGAGCTCTTCCATCACGGTAGAAATGTCAGCCTGCTTTGAAAGAACAAGATTGACTTGGGTCAATCGGCCTGCATAACCAAATAATGCTTGTGCAGCGGCGATATCGAGGACAGCCATATCATCCAACTGTCGACGGGTGGGACTGGAAGGGGTGAGAAAGGCGCGTATCACCAATTGAACATTTTGTTGCCCAACATCGATCTCAAGAATATCACCGACCTCCCATCCCATTTTTTGACTCAATCCATGCCCTAAAAAAACTGAATCCATGGACAACAGGAACTCAAGATTAGGTTCTTCTTCCTCTACTTCAGAGAAATTCACTCCATCCATATTGGCCAGTTCAAGCAAATCCAGGCCAAGAATAGAGATCTGGTGCTCCCGGGAGTTTTCTCTCTTAGCTGAAGCCAAAGTCTGAAGTACGGGATGGGCTGCCTCTATAGCTGGATGCGTCCTGATAGTGCGTAAAAGACGTTCATCAAGATCACCGTCTTGACCAGAAACCTGAATTGAGGCTTCACCAACCACGGTTTCCACAGAGGCTTCGAATGATCGAAAGACTTCGCCATTCGCCAAGCGAATTGCCAGCCAGGCCGAGACGCCGATCGCAACCCCCAAAATGGTCAAACTCGTGCGAATTGGACGTTGCCTGAGATGTTCTCGGACAAGCAGGAATGTAGCCGTAAACACTGCGTACATAGAGTGTTGTCTCAGGATATAAGCTTATGGTAAATTAACTAGACAAAGATGCGTGAGTTTAAGTGGTCAAGCGTGACCGAAACCCAGCCCTCTAGACGGGATCAAGATGTGAATCCTCCAGCACACCAGAATGACGAGCAGTCCCTAACTACCAGACAAAAAGAAATTCTCCGGCTTGTCGCACAGGGTTACACCAATCGTGAAATCGGGGAACGGCTCGATATCAGTGTTCGAACCGTGGAGGTTCATCGTTTCAATCTAATGCGCCGTCTCCGCGTTCGAAATGTGGCCCAACTCCTTCGCCAAGCTCTTGCGCTTCGCCTAATCCCTAAAGGATCGATGGTAAAATAACCACATCTGGCATCGAATTCGTACCTTACAATGCTTTTAGCTTTCCGCGACATTCGGCTACCGAATCATATCCTTTTTTACGAAGCCAGCCAGCTAATTCGTGCTTGAGGCGTTCGAAGACTTTCACGTCTTCATCTACCAGGACTGTGCCGATTTGCACAGCCGAAGCCCCACACAAGAGATGCTCGAATATATCCTGGCCTGTCTCAACACCTCCAGTACCAATAATCTGAATCTTCTCGCCGACTAATTTCCAAAAGGCTCGAACATTGGCTAAGGCCACGGGTTTAATGATTCGTCCTCCAAGCCCCCCGAATCCGCCTTTTGGTTTAATCACCACGGTTTCCGTCTCAGCATCAAGCACGAGTCCATTTCCCACAGAGTTAATGACGGAAATAAACGAGACCCCGACACGGGTCAGGACTTCGG
This sequence comes from Candidatus Nitrospira salsa, assembly GCF_965152625.1. Classification (NCBI taxonomy): domain Bacteria; kingdom Pseudomonadati; phylum Nitrospirota; class Nitrospiria; order Nitrospirales; family Nitrospiraceae; genus Nitrospira; species Candidatus Nitrospira salsa. The sequence goes on along the minus strand of NZ_CBCUCO010000004.1, from coordinate 1,220,633 downwards.
CCATGGCTTCATGATGGACAGGGTCAAAATATGGAGGCAACTTGACTCCAATGGGGGGAACGGCTAGATCACGAATTTTCATGAGCAATTCTTCAGATGCCTGAAAGTCATAGCCGATTTGCGGTTTACCGGGAATATTAGGACAAGACAAGTTGATTTCCATAAGATCGGGCTTCGCGACGTTGATCGCTTTAACCGCTTCAAGAAAATCGGCAGGTTTGAGACCGGCAATGCTTGCGACAACAGGTTTCTTGTACTGACGAAGGTCTGGAATCAACTGGGCATAGGCTTGATAGCCGAGGTTGGGAAGCCCCATCGAGTTAATAGACCCCCCGTCAAATGAAACATAACGAGGCTCAGGATTCCCACTTCGTTCGTGCGGCGTCATCGACTTCGTCACAATGGCCCCGGCATGAGAATTTCCTAATTTGTGCAGATCGTGTTCCGTTACACATCGAGCACCTGACGCATTCATCAGACAGGTTGGAAAGTGCACACCAGCGATGGTTGTTGAAAGATCCATGGAGTTATAGCGAATCCAATTTAATTTCTCATTTAACTATTCAGACTTCCACAACGAAGTCAGACGTATCAAACGTCGGAAGGTTATACCCGATTGGATTATAGCGAATACAAATACGTTCCATCTAAACCATAATGACTTTCAACGCGATATCCAAGTACGAAAAATCATTGAATCTGCTATAACTGGCAATGATTGACGTGTCATATCACCTATTGGATATAAAATAGTACAAATTGGCGCTTTATCATTTCGGTATAACTCAAACGGCTATTAAGAGAAATGTCCATCACATAATGTCAGTTGGAAATCAGCCGCTGCGGCTGCAGCTTCAGAATGTGTGGCAAGAATAACCGTTTGACCAAATTCTTGAGAGCAGCGTTTCAGAAGCGAGACGATTTCCATACCATTCTGAGAATCTAAATTACCCGTGGGTTCATCCGCTAAAATGAGATTGGGGGCATGGACAAATGCACGTGCAATGGCCACCCGCTGCTGTTCGCCTCCTGACAACTCACTCGACCGATGCTGGGCACGTCCTTGAAGCCCGACAATTTCTAGCATATTTTCAACAGATTGGCGAATCACGCGTGACGGTTTACCTTGCAAACGGAGAGGAAGAGCAACATTTTCCATTGCCGTGAGGCCAGGCACAAGATGAAACGCTTGAAAGACAATCCCTAACCACTCTCTGCGAACAGTTGTCCATTCTCGATCTCCAAATTGACGTGTGGATTGACCTTTGAGCAAGATGTCTCCAGATGTCGGGACATCCAATCCCGCAATAAGGTTTAAAACCGTACTCTTCCCACTACCGCTTGGACCCATGATCGCCAAAAATTGTCCCGCAGTTATTTCAAGGCACACATCGGACAGTGCCGTGATCACCGAAGAGCCCCGAACATAATGTTTGACAACATGTTGAAACGTCACCACGACACATGCCTGCCTTCTATCAAGCCATACACCGTTTGACTCGTGCAAAAACAGTGGCCTAATCTACTCAAGTATCAGCCTCACTTCGTATATCACAGGAAAACCCGTTCTCACAACGAAAAGAAACAGGAATTCCGTGTTTACACCTGCAGACTAAAACAGGTTGAATTATCACCAATGCTAACATACTCCTTCACGGCCAAATCCCAGACACTCGCTCGTCAACTCTCTCATGCACTTCTTCCCGTCAACTGTGCAAGTTGCAAGTGTCTACTCTGGGGTGACCCTATTCCATTTTTCTGTCGATCATGTTGGAACACCATCCATCCAATAATTGGCCCGTCATGTCCTCGCTGCTCTCTCCCCTTTGCTTCGCACATGGCCTTGCGATACAGCCCGAAACATTCTTGCAGCGCCTGCCGAACACGCCCTCCAGCCTTTACCCAAGCCTGGACATTGTATCCTTATCAATCTCCCCTCAAAGAAGCGATTGGATTACTGAAATACTACGGAAAGATTTCTTTAGCTGGCCCAATGGCTCGCCTGATGATTTCGTCATTAAGGTCGCTCCCTCCCATTGATCTCATTATGCCAGTCCCCCTGCATTCCGCTCGTTTACGCGAGCGGGAGTACAATCAATCATTACTGCTTGCCCATCGGCTAAGCACGCACTTTCATATTCCGCTGACCTTCACGACATTGATTCGAACTCGTCAAACCACACCACAGACCGCTCTTTCACGTAAGGACCGCCTCAAAAATCTCCGTCGATCGTTTGCAGTCACTTCGCCTGAATCAATCAAAGGGAAAACAGTACTGCTGGTCGATGATGTCTTTACTACCGGCACGACGGTCAACGAATGTGCCAAAACCATTCGGAAAGCCGGGTCGGGAGACGTCTATGTTGTCACGCTGGCACGAATACTTTGAGTGAGCGACATGGCTTTCTTGCAGAAATCACGTAGAAACCCTAGGATTTAATGAGCAGATGTCCTCAAGCAAAACTACTTGACATTTTTATTTCATACGATATGCTATGACCTAGGTAGATTTAGCTGAACGATTATTGCTTTGCTCTGGAGGCCATTGGGATGTTTGCCGGACAATACCCATGTAAGCTCGATGAAAAAGGACGATTTCTCGTCCCCAGCCCTATTCGCGAACAATTAGAGGCGCAAGGTGAGGGAGGTGTTGTCTTTTTGAAAGGGCAAGATTTACCGCTCTCGGCCTATTCACCAAGCGAATGGCAAAAGGTGCTCGAACGAGCCAGAGAAACGTGCGATGAAGATCAAAGTCGACTCTTCATGCATTACCTTGTTGCTGAGGCAGCATCTTCAGACATGGATAAAGCCGGTCGAATCTTAATCCCTGGACGTCTGAGGAAAACCATTCCCCTGGAAGATGATTTGGAAATTGTGATTGTCGGAATGTACCACCGCCTTGAAATATGGAATCCATCGGATTGGCGGCGATTCGTCATGAAGAATGCAGAAAAATTTGAAGAGATTCAGAGCAAGCTGTTGAATCTTCTGTGATCAACACACCTGGGGTTTTGCGTTCTTGAAACAATCAGCAGCATTTACATTCGTTCCATCATTTCGTATTCCTCCCTCGTGTCAAACCCCATACGTATTCATAGCTTAGAAGACCTTTCAGGACGAGTTCCACGTCCTGGTAAAGGCCTCGCACGAAGCACAACGCGACGCCCCTTGATTCTGTCACTCCCCGGAACTGCTTCCTCAATTCCCTTTCGTGTGACATCTCAAGAACTCTTCCTGACACTCCCTATTCCTCCAAGCATCAATCAGCAGTACGCAACGGTCAATGGACGGCGCATTCTCTCATCGAAAAGTCGACAATATAAAACTATGGTCGCGCAACAAATCCTGTCCACGTTGACATCATCTCCAAACCGTACCGCTCTCCAAGATAACCTCAAAACCCATTCTCTCACACTCTCTGTCTGGTTTTATTTTACGACTGCCCTGAGAAGAGATCTCGACGGAGGGCTTAAAATCTCCCAAGATGCCATCTGCAATGCCCTGGGAATCAACGATAATCGCATCACCGAGATTCATCTCTACAAATCAGTGGATGCCGAATCTCCGCGTATGGAATGTACTCTCTCTCTACACCAACCACACTCTTCCCCTCGCCCCAAAAAGAACACGTCCAATACTAAGAAAAATGGGGCATCTTCTCCACACCCACATCGTCCACACAAAGCATAGCCCCGCGCTCGACGAGCGGCAGTACTTTCGATGATCAAGATCTCTGTATTTCAGATTCAGAACGAAAGAAGAGAAGGGACACTATAGGGAGTGGGAGAAATGCGGAGAAAAACTACTTGGCGTTCTGACGAAGCCAGCCTCGTTCAACGGCTCGCAAAATACGAAAGATAATCTGTTCAGTTGACTTGGCGCTTGCGTGCATGAATTCAGGGAAATGGACTCCAACCCTGTCGGCCCGTTGATGCCTGACCACACCAGGAACCCAGACACTATCTTCCTGACAACAGAGCTTGATTGATACTTTTTCATCAACGTGAAGCGAAGGCACTTGATCTTTAGAAAACTCTAACAAGCAACCGTTGAGGCTGAGGTTCAGCGTCTTACTGGGCCAAGCTTTATTTTTACTACAACGCAATTCCGAGTCAAGGTTCAGCCCCTCAACCACACGCGCTCGAAATCCATCACGTCGCTCTTTGGAGTTCGTCGTCATCTCACAGCTCGTCGAACAAACGGATGTCTGCACCCAGGTTTTTGCTTGTATAACCGAATCATTTATGCCGTAACCGTAGGAATGGATGAAATCGCCTCGTCCTCGGAGTCAAATACTGGAATCCATTCGGATATTTCAGTCAAATCCAGAATGTCTCGAACAAATCCCTGTTGTGCCACAATACACAACTTCCCATGGATTCTTTGAAAACGCCGCTGTGAGAGTACCAGCCATCCCAACGCTGCGCTGTCAATAAATGAAACTTCCGTCATGTTCAAGATGATAAAACGAAGACCGTCGTTGACAGCCGTGTCAATTCTCCATTTAAAATCCTGCCGAGCATTTTGATCGAAACACCCGACAAATTTCTCAATGATGACCTGCTCATTGACTCTCTTTTCAGATATGACCATTTCCAATCCCGTCTTGTGCCATTACCAATAGATGTTCTTTCTTCTATCGGTATATGGTGCACCTGACTTAACACTCAGCAATACCGTTCATGGCATCATTCCAGAAAAACGTCGGGAGCAATAAATTAGGACTGATAACGAAGGGAAAGAACTAGTGAGGGAATAGATTTAGCTGAATATTATCAAGATATTGTTGCGGTGCCTGATCAGGGGAAAGACTTCTAAATGGACGTTGAATGCGAATACGCACTTCATGCATACCTGCCGAAATATGGGCAGTGCCTTCCAACCGCTCATGCTGTGTCGTTGCAGTTGGAATTGGACCGAAGTCATGACTCGCAATAACCTTCCCATCGACTAACAACTCAAAGAGTCCTCCGGCCAAATTTCGGCGATCGTTCGGCGAGAAATACGAAGAAGCAATATCGGCAGCCAATACAATGCGCCCCCCGTCTAATTGAAGAGTTGCATAAATTCCGCCACCCGCTAAAGAAGGCCCTTCCGCTTGATACTGTTGTTGCCCAACCTTAAACACGGCGCTTTTCGACACAAGACCATGTCCCGTGATGTCAAAGTCGACACAACGGGGAAATCCTTCACCGCCTAGTGAACCATTCGGTGTTTCAAAAACCGTCCAGCCGGATAGATCACCCAACTCAAAGTCACCATTCGTAATCAGAAACGCCTCAGCCTCTAGAGGAATGAAGATGAGCAGACAACAGAGTGCCCCCAGATATCTCATAGCAAAATTAGTGGCATACAATATTTTCATAACCATGATCTTTCGTTAATTCGTTCAAGGGGTTTCACCCTAACCATTCACATATGGGGTGAGCAAGCGATCAGCAACGCACACCATCACCGTACAAAAAGTCCATGCATCTCCGGTCAAGAGGCATGAAAGAGGAAATGGGAGTAAAATGGCAGGAACGTTTACTCCGTAGAGATATATTGAATGGATGTCACCTGTGCATCCAGATAGAGTTCAAGGCCAGCACCTTCTTCAAGGTGGTCAAAGCCTTGATTGATTTTTCCGCCAATGGCTGTGAGATAAAAGGTTTTCCCCCAATTACTTACTTGCCCAGGAATGGTGACCGATTGCATGACGCTCATCAAGATATCATCTTTACCATCCTCTCCCATTCTTGACCCGCCAGAATCACTATCATAAAACGTGAAGAGAATATTCATTTGAACGGGATCATTCGCATCGTTATTCCATTGAGTCCACACTTCAAATGTTCGAAGATAATTATTGTGAAAAGGGCCCATTTCATGGAGAGCTAGAGGCATAGGGAACGCTTGCCGATTAAGAAACACAGGGCCGGCCCACACCGTACTCGTCGAAATACCGAGATGCATGAGACAACACACAAGCAACAGAATGACTCGTGATACAAGCGACATCGAACTCCCTCGTGATCATATCCAGTACCACTTGATTGTCGGTCACTTCAAGTGAGTCTTTGAATCGAACACATGAACGATCAGTAGCTACAGACAATGAAGAAAAAATACAAGGAAATCGTTCAAAAATCATAGCGAGACGATCCCTCTGTTCTTCAATGTTGTGACTCGTTTGTGTGTGGAGAATATCAACATACATCACAACCCTGGGCCATCTAATATTGATTGAATGAATAACGATCGTCATCTCGTACTTTTCGAACAACTTGGGGACCTTAAAACACGTTGTCATGCCTTAGTTGATTCACAAAACCATTCGGGGATGACTTGAACCAGTAACCTATTGGGGAGTAAAATGTAATTACCCTTTCTTAGGATCCAGCGTCCTGACTGGGTGCAGCTCTCGAAGAGTCGGGTCTTTGGAGTTGCGGTTGCTCAGCGATCGACTCACCTTACGACTTATCACTGAGCAACCAGTCTTCATTCTACTAGTGGGGCAGTCCTGTCGAATATGTTCTTCAAGGGAGGCCTTCACGTTTATCAAAGGCCCCCACTGCCCCGCTAGATCTTCCGATTCTCGCTACCTCGATTTCACAAACTTCTGACCTCGATACAATTTAGAATCCAGACCAGTTATGAGTGAATAGGAAAAAGGACGGTTTATTGCCGAGCGTTGAAAAAAAGGCAAGAAAGCTCTTCAAGAAATTGGTGAAATCGAGCCTATCTTCGTGGTCGACCATTCGATGGAAATTACGCTCAAATTAGCGAGCACACGAACCAGGGACGTAGTTCCATTACTCGAGAGCTTTCTGAACGAAAGGACACGGGACTGTCCCATATGAACAAAAAATACAGCAATCCCCCGTGTGAGGCTTCAGCATCGATTGACATCCTGCACATTCGTAAAAATACTGACAAGCCTCTCTAGGCATAATCTCAGTCTTCTGCGTTTCGCAATGAGGACAGATTACGGTTGATTCAAGGTGATTGTTTTCAGTATCACTCATGACCATCCACTATTTCTTCAGGTCAAAAAATATGACCCTGCATTGGAGTCGTCGCAATCTATATTGAGACATCCATTATTTCGTTGTCAGAGAAGGATTGTCCAAATTTTGATGCACGGAGTGCGTGAAATGACCCTGAGTGTTATTCGCAAACGCGACTAATGTCAACATCACAGGAACTTCGACTAAGACCCCGACGACCGTGGCCAATGCAGCTCCGGACTGTAACCCAAACAAACTAATCGCCACAGCCACAGCCAGTTCAAAAAAATTCGATGTACCGATCAACGCCGCAGGGGACGCGATGTTATGCGGCACTCCCCATAGATACGACCACCCATATGCCAAAAAGAATATTCCATAGCTTTGTATGAGTAAAGGCACAGAAATAAGGCCAATGACAAATGGCTGGTCAAGGATGGTTTGAGCCTGAAACCCGAAGAGCACGACGACCGTCGCCAGAAGACCAATCATTGAAAAAGGCTCAAGATACTTGGCAAAATGCTGCAGGGCCTCACCATTGTCATCTTTTTTGTTAAGAATACGACGGGTGAAATAGCCGGCCAGGAGAGGGATCACAACATACAGCACAACAGACAGCAGTAACGTTTCCCAAGGCACAATAATATCGGTGAGACCAAGAAGAAAGGCTGCGATGGGGGCAAACGCAAAGACCATGATCAGATCATTAACAGACACTTGCACCAGCGTATAACCCGCATCTCCCCGCGTCAGCTGACTCCACACAAACACCATCGCCGTACAGGGCGCCACCCCCAGGAGAATCATCCCTGCGATATATTCCTTGGCTGTTTGCGGTTCAATCCACCCGGCGAAGACATACTCAAAAAATAGAATTCCCAGGCCTGCCATCGAAAACGGTTTAACCAGCCAATTGATAACCAACGTAATGCACAGTCCACGCGGTTTACGCCCAAGGTCTTTCAGACTCGAAAAATCTACCTGTGTCATCATTGGGTAAATCATCACCCAGATGAGGACCGCCACAATGAAATTGACATTGGCATATTCCAGGTTTGCCACAAATTGAAAGAGTGCGGGAAACACCGAGCCCAACCCAATCCCGGCCAGAATACACAGTCCGACCCACAGGCTTAAATAACGGCCGAAAAATCCAAGAGGCGATGGCTCACTCATATCAACACCTCTTTTTCAATACGGGTTTTCAATAAATGAAAGGCCTTGTCAAAGGCCGCATCAATTTCCTCCTGAGTGCCGATGACGTGAGCTGGATCAGGAATACTCCAATGCAATGTTTTGGGACGACCAGGAAAAAGCGGACAGGTTTCCCCTGCCGCTTGATCGCACACCGTCACAACCAGATCCATCTGTTGGTCGGAAAATTCATTCCAGGACTTGCTGCGTGGCGTTCCAGGATCAAGACCATGACGTTTCAACGTTTCAATCGATTTGGGATTGACTCTTCCTGTCGGAAAGCTTCCAGCACTATAGGCGGAGAACCGCGGTTGACCGGCAGCATTGAGAATCACTTCAGCCATAATGCTGCGCGCTGAATTCCCGGTACAAAGAAATAGAACAGCTACTCTATCTGGAGTCATCATGCGCAACACTCAGTGGTAGTGTTCGACACCTCACAACAATCAGGCTTGCCCTTCGTTTCAGGTGTACAACAGGCACTGTCAGAGTGAACCGCTTCCCCGGAAAAGAGTTCGGCATCCTCCATCGTTCGATAGGCTTCCCAGGGTAGACCTGTCGGGTCTTGAACCCATGTTTTCTCCGATCGTGCATAACAGCAGACCGCTTCCCCTTCATCAAAGACTGCGGCATCAGCCTGACGTAACCGGTTTCGTAATTCGGATAATTCATCGTCCGTGTCGACTTGGATCCCGAGATGATCAACGCCGGATTGAGTCACTCTGGTAGAAATCGCAAAATTGACGCATGGATTGTCTAACATCCATTTCGCATAATCAGATTTTGTTTTTACGGGTTCGGCTCCAAATAGAGTACTGTAAAATTGAATGGACTCATCCAGCTGTTGAACACCAATATGAATGTGAAGACGTTTCATGATGTTTTCTCCTTTTTTGAAGTCTCACAACAATCTGTCAGCTCAATAATGCTGCAGCCTTTCTTCTTGTTGTCTCGAACACTCGCAAATTCTGAACGGCAACAATCCTCCACCATGTACTTAATGAGACTGGTAAAAAAATCAAAATTCGCGCGGTAAATGATGGAACGACCTTTTCGGCGAGACAAAATCAACTTGGCATGACTCATATGGGATAAATGAAACGATAGCGTGTTATGCGGAATATCCAACGCATCACGTAAAGTTCCGGCTGCTGCTCCCTCCTGGCCGTATTCAACCAAAAGCCGAAACACACGTAAGCGCGTTTCCTGCGAAAGAGCATCAAAGGCAATGACCGCTTCTTGAATGTCCATATTTCCAGTATAGTCGACATATTGAGATATGTCAAAGATCCATTTAGAAAGCCAAAGCCCTGTAAATCTATTGAATTATTGGCCTAGCTTGCCCATCTCCAACGTAACGACGGGAAACTTAGTCCTTAGAACGACAAAAAAGACTGCGACTAAAGATAAGGGCCTCCCATGCACGAATGAACATAGAGACGTGAGGAAACCGACAGAATCAAGGCACTTTGTAAAGTCTGGAAAAGCAGTAGAGAACGTCAATAAGATATGGCGCGCCCGGAGGGAGTCGAACCCCCAACCTCCTGATCCGTAGTCAGGTGCTCTATCCATTGAGCTACGGGCGCATTCTGAATTTTTATGCGTGATGCATAAGGTAGCGAACTTTATACAGATCCCTCGATGGGCCCGTCAACTCCAATACACCAGCCTTCGCCTACATATCATTGACTTTCGGCTTTTTCTACCTGACCAACACGCATTTCTTCAAAATCACTCCGTTTACAGAACACTTTCATCGAGAAGTCTGCCAGGAGTGCATATTCGTATGATTCGTTAAAACAATACTGGCCTGTCGATTGATCCTTTGGCATTTTTTGACATTCTCCACGACGCTCGTTCTTCACATAATACCGAATTCATCATTGCGTATGTGCGATACCTTGCTCATAATGCTATCCCTAGTGTTCACTCTAGGACATTTATGGCCAATGACTATAGGAGAACGTATCAGTGGCTACTGATACTGAGTAGCCTGATCGTTGCTCAAGGCTGTAGTGAAGCATTTGATCGACAATCTTGTAAAACTGCGACAAGTCAACAGGGATATGAGGCAATTCTCGATGACCAAATGAAAAACCAGATACCCCCGTCTATTCCCAAACCTCAACAGTCTCCTGGTCGACTCGTGGTTCATCCCACAAATCCTGCCTATTTTCAAGATACCAAGACTGGGAAAGCCATTTTTCTTCATGGATACGATCACTTCCGTGCGTTACAAGAGGTAGACAACCATGGAGCCCCTCCTTTTGATTTTGACGCATTGATCGCACAGCTCAACCACTATAACCACAACTTTTTGCGCCTTTGGGTTTGGGAACACTTCCGACGCATATCCGATGGCGACGAGGTGAGTCCAAAAGGTGAAGAGAGTCTCGTGCTACCTCCTCACGTCTATCAGCGAACAGGGCCGGGAAATGCCATCGACGGCCTTCCGAAGTTTAACCTTGAGGCCTTCGATCAAGCCTATTTTGATCGTCTTCGTCAACGTGTCATCACAGCTGGTGAAAACGGAATCTGGGTCTCGGTCATGCTGTTTCAGGGTTGGAGTATTGAAGGATTAGGTGTTCAAGCCAATACTCAATGGGAAGGACACCCGTTGAATCTCCAGAACAATATCAACGACATCGACGGTGATTACGATCACGATGGAAGGGGATGGGAAGTCCATACTCGTGTCAATCCGAAGGTCAATGCCATCCACGATGCCTACGTGATAAAAGTGATAGAAACGGTTGGGGACTTAGACAATGTCCTGTATGAGATCTCGAACGAAACGGTGGCAACCGACGTGGGTGAAACATGTCACCATGTCACACATGTGAAAGATTGGATGTATCACGTGATCAACCTTATCCACCACTACGAACGTCAGAGAGGATTCGGACCTCATCCCGTCGGGATATCAAACATACGCCCGACGCCAGAGGGATCAATGGCAGATGATTGGAACCCGTATCTGTTTGAAAGTCCTGCCGAGTATGTCTCTCCAAACGGAAACCGCTGGAACGGAGATGAACGTTGGAAGAAAGACCCACCAGCGGCAACGGGGACAAAGGTCGTCATTGCGGATACCGATCATATCCAACCTAGCCTGTACGGAGGACCCGGGATGCGATCGTGGCAATGGCGAACGTTTACACGAGGCCATAGCATGAACGCCGTCGAAGGTGATCCCGAACAGGGGGCAGATTGGGTGACGCCAGATGACTCAGCCGCTATGCAGGCCATCGCACGCTATGTCGATAAAGTCGACCTAGCACGAATGAGACCGCATAACTCCTTATCATCAACAAGATATTGCCTTGCGGATCCCGGTCATACCTACATCGTCTACCAACCTCGTAAAGGATTGGATGGGAGCTCTCAAGGCTTTCCTTTCGAGCTAGATGTCCCGGCTGGAATCTTTCAGTATGAATGGTTTCATCCAGAGATCCATAGAATTATTCAGGCCGGAGAACAACACATAGAACAAAGCATAACAACGTTTACCCCACCGTTTAATGACCATGCCGTACTGTTTTTACAGCGTCAACACGCTGAATAACCCCAAAAACGCTAAAAGCTCTGACCCACCGACAACACAAATTACCGGAAAATCTCATGTCGTCCAATATCCCACACTGATCGTGAACAGGATTTTTTATACTACTCCTTTTGAGGAATGGCGATTTGATTTGTCAGCGGTGAAAAAAGTGACGTTATCCTTTTTGAATAGAATATTGGTGTCGTGGTGAGACCTCCCGAGGTCGTCCACGAGGTCAGGCTTGCCTCGAGCCCCAACGGCTTGCCTGTCCATTGTGTCCATCCCTTCCCCGCCTAAATGGTGTGCTGAGAAAACATGGCGACGCCCCAGGGGATTCAGGCAGTTGCCACTCGTGATCGAGAGCATTTAATTACAGATGTCATGGCAGCAAACATGAGAGACCCGGTCGCCGCGTAAGCAACGGCGCAGACACTACATTTGGCAATATCTCAATGGAACCATTCAGATAAGCTAGGGGTGCGTGAAACAATTCTTTCACTTTTCACTTTTTTTTACAGCCCACTTTGCCCACCTTCGCTAGAAACCTGCAGCTAACTAGGTCTTTTGGGGAATGGCGCATGAGCCTTCTGGTCCTATGTACTGAAGTCATGTCACTTAAGCAAGGGGGAACTTATGACTATCACCGAACATATTTATCAAGACCGGTTAGAGGTGCGCTTCAAAGGTACGTTGGATCACACGGTTGGCCCAGCCTGTGAACGGGCTATTCGTCATGCTCATGCTCTGGGAACCAAACAACTGCAATTGAACCTTGCAGCGGTAACTGCCGTGGAAAACGTCAGCTTAGGAACGCTTTGCTTTGCCCTTCACACCGTGCGGCAACTTGGGATTGAAGGCTCCGTCCTCAATGCTCCCGACTCCGTACAAACGATCCTATCCGAGTTTGACGAAGCGGCTTCCACATAAACACCGGACAGATCGTGTTCATGTCATAAAGCCCAGCTTCCATCCTTCTTAACGTCAGAACTTCTGGCACAATATGACATAATGAATCAACATTCTATTGAATAATTGAGAATTGCCCACAACGAGAAGCCGTGGCGTTGCATGAAATTATCGAAACGATAATGAAATTAGGATGGACTGGGAGTCAGGAGGGCTTGCTCAGCATTAACGACGACACGTTGAATGTCTTCATCGCTGCCTAAATTAATCTGAAAGAAGGAAGAAAATTCTGGAATCACTTCTGCAATTTCGGTCAAGATCGTAATGAAATCCTGAGGTTCCATTTTGAAAGATTGCTGCATTAAAGAGAGTAACTCCTGCGGAGCATTGCTCTTGGAGGGATCACACCATAAGTCGGCCAATCGACCTGACAACATCACGCAGCGTACCGTCATACGAAAGTCTTCCGCGACGTCAACAAGCTCAGGATCATGACTGCCACGCACGGAGGCTTTCATCACATCAGGCAATTCCCACATATCTGCCAGCCATCCCCCCACTTCGCTATGATCACTCCCAAAACGTTCTCGTTCTAACTTCTGCAATTCGTCATGGTTCGTTCCGGCAAGGTTGTAGATTTGTCCATAATCCCCGACATACACTTCACTCAGCACCAACATTCCCAAATCTTGCAACAAAGCCGCAAGAAAAATTTCTTCATAGTTTTCGACTTGCGCCCATTTTCCTAATATCCGTGCCGCCACACTTGATAAAATAGAACGATGCCAATGGCGCGTATGATCAAACGTCGCACCACCATTTTTCTTCAAGTCACGATACAGAGAAAAACAGAACGCAAGCGTCGCAATGGAGTTCATACCCAAGAGCGTCACGGCCTGGGTGACCGTCGTCACTTTATGACGGGCGCCGCCATAGAAGCTCGAGTTCGCGACATTGAGGAGCTTCGCGACAAACGATGGATCTTTATTAATAATGTCTGCCATCCGTTGACAGTCTGCCCCTTCATCCCGACACATTTGAAGGACTTGGAGCGGGAGACTGGGAATGGCCGGAAGCGTTTTACAGTTTTTAATTCGTTGAAGAAGATGTTGATCCATAAGGAATATTGACCGTTAGTTGTGAAACCTTAGAGAGCTAAGGGTTTTGGTCGTCATGATGACCGTGAATAGCTTTATTCATCGGTCAAACCCACATCAACTTGAGCTGTTTTCACGCCAAGCATTTGGCGCAAATGGCTTGGTTTGTGCTAATTGGCCCCCTTTGTTCATTGTACGCTTTTCGTAAGTCACGCTGCCTCTTGAGATCGTTTCGTTCAGAATAGTCACGTGCCATCCTTTAGCGCGATTCGGGTATCAGTTTTTTAAGAATATGAGAAAACAGGAAGAGGAAATGAGAGGAATTTAAGAAGGCAATTTAATTTGGTCGTCCAAATAACGTCGAAGCTGACGCATCCTCGATGAAAACCGAAAGCAGTTCCCCTGGCTGACTTGGCCGACACAATTTATCCCAGACCACGGTGACATGACTTTCCGTATGCCCTACCCATTGCTGACTGGATTTTTTCGCATCGCCTTCAACCAGCACGTCGACCGTTTGACCGATCATGCGACGATTGTTCTTCAGGGAAATCGTCTTTTGCCTATCGATTAACTGCGCGACACGTTCCGTTTTGATCGCCTCGGGAACATCATCCGGAAACTTTCTTGCTGCAATCGTATTTTTCCGTTCTGAGTACTTGAATATATAGGCAGCGTGATAACCGACTTCTTCCATCAACTGTGAGGTCGCAGAATATTCGGTATCCGTTTCTCCGCAAAACCCGCAAATAATATCTGTGGTCAATGGAATATCCCCACGACGTCGAATCGCTTCGACTAATTGGACATATTCCTTTCGGGTGTAGCCCCGTCCCATGGCCTCTAAGACTCGATCGCTCCCAGACTGAAGCGGCAGATGAATTTGGCTGCACACATTGGGGTGTTGAGCCACCGTATCTAATAAGGCCGGAGGAAAATCTTTCGGATGCGGAGACATAAAACGGACTCGTTCAATACCTGGGATATCAGCGACCGCTGTCACAAGTTTGGCAAAGTCCCAATGGTCAAATCGGAAGGAATTGACATTTTGGCCTAACAGGGTAATTTGTTTGAATCCTTGCTCAGCAAGACCTTGGGCTTCAAGAAGAATCCCCTGTGGATCACGTGATCGCTCACGACCCCGTGTATACGGCACGACGCAAAATGTACAAAAATTATCGCATCCACGCATGACGGCAATCCAAGCATTCACCCCGCTCACACGCTCTGGAATGATGTGTTCGTAGGTCTCGTATTCAGAGAGATCAACAGACAGACCTTTCGCTCGGGTTGTGATGGCTGTTGTCAGCAACTTTGGTAACTGGCGGTATCCGTCTGGACCGACTAACACATCGATAAACGGCTGACTGTCGAGCAATTCTTTTTTGAGGTTCTGAGCCATGCACCCCAATACGCCAATCACAACTCCTCGTTCTTGCTTGTGATATTTCAATTTCCCCAAATGTCCATACACACGATTGTGTGCATTTTCACGAATGGCACAGGTGTTCAAGAGAATGACATCAGCCTCGTCACTCTGATCCGTAAAGCCAAATCCTTGCGTTTTCAGCATCGCTCGGATGAGTTCTGAGTCATACTCATTCATCTGGCACCCAAAGGTCTCCATATAGACCTGATAGGATTTAGGACGGACCTCTTGGAAAGGTACATGGATCGAGCCCGGCTGAATTAATTCTTGATGGATCATGGGAAATATTCCTGGTTGCACGCGCTAAGAAGTCATCATGAATGGAGACGAGCGCGTATGATCAAAAGATGCAGGGATGTTCTCGCAGAGGTGACCAATCGCAAGACCATCCGTCACACCAGAAATCGTCACAGTGCGGATTTCATTGGAGAGATCATCAAACGACTGAACGCCAACCTTTACGTAGTGATCCGTGAGGCCTGTCCACATACCCGACGAATTTTTGGCTTCGAACAACACCGAGACCTTTTGCCCAACATATTGTTGATAAAAGACAAATCGTTTACGTTGTGAGAGTTTAGCCAAATCCTGACTCCGTTGCTTGATGATGTGATGTGGAACAGGATTCGCCAGTTTCGTTGCAGCCGTCCCAGGACGGCTCGAAAAACTAAATACATGTAAGTAAGAAAAGGGAAGATCATTGATCAGAGTTTGGGTGTTGGCAAACTCCTGCTCCCCTTCACCAGGAAATCCAACCATCACATCGGTACCGATACAGAGATCAGGAATTTTCTGAGCCGCTTTTTCTATAAATTGTGCGTATTCCCGTACCGTATAGCGACGATTCATGGCTTTGAGTATCGTGTCGTCTCCACTTTGAAGAGGGACATGCAAAAACCGGCAGAGCTTGTCAGAGGTCGTCATGTAATCCAGAAGTTGATCTGGAATCGTCGTCGGTTCAATTGAAGAAATACGAATGCGCTCAATACCGGAAACAACTTCGAGACGTTGAAGCAGCGTCAACAAATCAACTCCCGCGTCGTGATATTGCCCAAGATTGACTCCCGTCAAAACCAGCTCTCGATGGCCACGTTCGGCTAATGCATGAGCTTCACGGACAGCGTCATCTGCCTGACGGCTTCGTTCTCGACCTCGAGCAAAGGGAATCAGGCAAAATGAGCACATAAACTGACACCCGTCTTGAAGTTTAAGATTGGCCCGTGTCGTTGAGTAATCTCCGGTCCCGTCAATGGTGAAGTTCTCATGGTCGATTTTTCGAGTGTGCAGTAAATCTGGCCGTGCTTTTTTATCATATGAGGAAAGAGCTGCGAGATATTCCGGCAGCTGCATTTTGTATTGTGTCCCCAACACCAGGTCAATACCATCAATGGACTGCAGGGTCTCCGCCCCGGTTTGTGCATAACATCCGGTCACGGCAACGAACGCATGGGGAGACTTTCGCAACACTTGACGAACGACACGACGACAATCCGTTTCGGCTCCTTCCGTCACGGAACAAGTATTGACAACCAATACATCGGTCGTCTCTCCAAATTTCACTGGGTTAAACCCTAGGCGGCAGAATTGGTCAGTCAAAATGGCCGTTTCAGCTTGATTGAGTCGGCACCCCACCGTGTAGAAGGCGACGCGTCGAGTTTTTGGACTTTTGAGTTCCATAGGGATTGATTATAGTTTAGCCATCGCGCGACAACAAGAAGATGCTCCTATTTGGCTTGACACTCTGCGAGAGGATTCCTACACGCACGAATTTGAGAGTTGTTTACTTACTCGAAGCCTTTTCGCCAAAGTTCCACCACAGTGATTCATAACCATTTCCATTTATCCACAAATTCCAGGTAGAGTACTCCCAAATATGCGATTGACAACGAATACATGGCTGTCTATCTTGCGATTGAACGTGCAAGAATTGCGTGGTAAGATTCATTCTAAAGGATGTGCGATTGACCTTTCATAGAGAGGGAAGCTCTTTGAAATCCACCGTCTCCGCATTACTTGTGCTGATATTTTTCACTGCCACCTCTTCTGCCACCCATGCGGTCACCGAGCCTTCACTACCGGTAGAGCCTGACGAAGACAGCCGACTCGAGGAAATTTATGATCATGAGGCAAGTATGATCATGTTTCTGTATTCGCTCAAAGGTGACGGAAACGTGGATTATGTGACGGGAAGAAAAGTGGTAGACAATCAACGAAGCGTGTATGGAAATCCCGTCTATTACGTTGAGCCTTACCCTCAGTTTTATTGGTGGAATCACGCAATGTGGAATGACCCAGAGCGGGATGGAGTGAATGGGAACGAAACCCTGTATGCAGAAAATACTGAATTTGATACCAGTCGTTATAAGCCTTGCCTCTTTAATGGCCAACCCTGCTAAGTCAATACCGTCACGTTCTATTTCTTGCCTTAAAACTGTCGATTAGAGTATCGTTGGCCTTCAACTACGTGGCAGCCGTTATTTCCCACTCACATTTGTCCATGAGTCACACGGCTCTTCAGCCCCCTTCTTCGTACTTTCTCTCCTCGATCCATTATGATGTGATCTCTGCCATCGTTCTTTGCAGAGACGATCATGACACCATTAGTATGCTCACTGTCGATCGATTCTTTTAGCTGTTATGTCCTATGATAACGATGCGGAATAAACAACCGTGATCAGCATTGAACGAAGCACATTATTCGGACGCTCAATTCTTGCGCGGTTTTTCGCGTTCAAACTTCTCCCTGGTCAAACGGTTGCCCTCGCGGCCTTAGCACTCATTCTCATTGGAACCCTCCTGCTTTTACTCCCCTTCTCCACGAATCCTGGCGTCGAGTTGGGGGTTCTTGATGCGATGTTCACTGCCACATCTGCTGTCTGCGTGACCGGCCTCATCGTCATGGATACCCCCAATGACTTTTCAACAGTTGGGCAACTCATCATCTTGCTGCTGATTCAAATCGGTGGGTTGGGCTATGCCCTGATGGCCACACTCATTCTCCTCATCCTTGGACATCGGATAGGATTACGAGACCGCATGATGCTAACTGAAACACTCAGCACCATCGATATGGAAGGCTCGATTCGCTACGTCAAAATGGTCGCCATCATCACCTTCTGCCTTGAAGGGATCGGAACAATTCTTCTGACCATTCACTTTGCCCAGGAAATGAATATTGGGCCAGCCTTGTACGCTGGACTTTTTCATGCCATCTCGGCATTTAATAATGCCGGATTCGCTCTCTTCCCCAACAGCTTCGAAAACTATCAAACGCATATTTCCTTTAATTTTATCATCACCACCCTCGTCATTTTGGGAAGTATTGGATTTCTCGTATTTGAAGATGTCGTGGATAATATAACGGGACGACGATTTCGATTCCAAACACATACGAAACTCGTCGCGATCACAACCGGCATTCTGCTCATTGCAGGAACAGTTGGGATTGCGGTCCTGGAATGGGGCAATACCGCGACATTTCAATCTTTGAACGCTGGGGAACGCGTAATGGCCTCGTATTTCCAAACGGTGTCACGGACCGCCGGATTTACATCGCTTCCCATCAATGAGATGCAGGATGCGACCCTGTATTTTCTGCTCCTCTTAATGGCGATCGGGGGATCGCCGAGTAGTATGGCCGGAGGCATTAAAACGACGACGATCGCCATCGTCTGCCTCACGATTTGGGCTGTCCTCCGCCGAAAAAAAGATGTAGAAATCTTTCATCGACGCATACCGCATGACCTGACGGTTCGCTCACTATGCCTGGCTCTCATAGCCCTTGCCATGATCACCACTATCACGCTTCTCCTTGCCTTTACCGAAGAACAGCGTTTTCTCGGGTTGATGTTTGAAGTGACATCCGCATTAGGCATCGTGGGTATGTCACTCGGCGATGGCGCCAATCACAGTCTCTCAGCTTCGCTCACGGATTTTGGGAAAATCATGATTATGACGTCCATGCTTCTCGGACGATTTGGGCCATTGATGATCGGTCTGTTTGCCGTCAAAACTGTGGTCCATACCCGGTATCGACTCCCGCAATCTCGAATCGTCATTGGGTAATGACGTACACGCATCCTTCACTTGATCTTCCGTTGAAGCACCAGCACAAACGCCACTAACGTCGGAACGGGCGCAATAAAAAACGGGACAATCCAGATCCAAATATTTTTGCCTCGAACTCGCGCCTGATCAAACATCCAGACAGAGACCCAGACCATCAACAGCACATAATTTAGCGCAATCCAACGTGTCGTGCGGGTCTGCAATTGACTGCCATCTCCTCCGCTTGAGGTGAGCCAAAACACCACCTCGAACAACCCAAAGACCACAACTAAGCCTATGACGAGGCGTTTACTCCAAACATACATATGTTCACTCCTCTTCTCTCCGACTGCCAACGATCAATAATTTCTGCTCTTACTGACTATTTCCCCTATAAATGAGGGTAGCGCTCCTGATTCGCCATGATACGATACCGGACTCCTCATGGGGCCGAAAAGTCCGTTCGTGTTTTACAAAATTGCCCTCAATATCGCAATTCGGCTTCACATGAAAAAAGAAAATCTTGCGAAAAGATGAAGCCGCTGTTGAGTAGTAAGTACTTACACTTTGTTGATAACTTGCCTCCCAATTGGAACAAATGCTTAAAATACAAAAGCTTTTTAACTACACACAAGATATACACTTTCATCCCCATAAACCACAGGCTAAACACAATATTTAGTGTTGACATTTTTCACTTACCGCTATACATTGCGTACCTTACACATTATGATAAATATTAATTATCACACTTCATTGACCATTTTTCGTGTTACTCCTAACGCAGGGTCGTTTTGTTCTTCTGAATTCATTTATACCACCCGAGTTTCAACATCCTTCTTTTATACAGAGTCATAAGCCTGCTCAACACATTATTCGGTTAGGAGAATCGTTGAGTCTCTGTATTAATGTCGTCTCTGCTGTCATTCTTGTAAGGTACAAGAAGATTGAGAATGACCCATTTCTCCTCATAAATTGGTCTGAAGACAGGTAAGCTTCACGTCTTAGCGAACTGGAAAGGAGAAGCCTTGTGAAAATTAATCGTCGATTCACGCACTCCGGGGAAAGCCCCTATCAGACTATCCCATTTTCCACACGTTCGTCAGAAATTCGGAACCCGGACGGATCTGTGGTTTTTCAATTGGACGATATTCAAGCACCAAGCCACTGGACACAACTGGCCATCGACATTTTGGCGCAGAAATACTTTCGAAAAGCCGGGGTCCCTCAGGTTGATGATGCCGGGAAGCCCCTCTATGACGAAAATGGCAATCCAGTCATCGGAGGAGAACGGGACGCCCGTCAAGTATTCCACCGCCTCGCTGGCTGCTGGGCTCATTGGGGAGAAACCCACCAATACTTTGACTCGCCTGAAGACGCCAAAGCGTTTTACGATGAGATTTGCTTTATGCTGGCTCAACAAATGGCCGCGCCAAATTCTCCACAATGGTTCAACACCGGCCTGCACTTTGCTTATGGACTCTCAGGTCCAGCACAAGGCCATTATTATGTCGACCCCAAAACACAACGCGTCAGGCAGGCCAAAGATGCGTATGAGCGCCCACAAGTTCATGCATGCTTTATTCAATCGGTTTCCGATGATTTGGTCAATGACGGCGGGATCATGGACCTTTGGGTTCGGGAAGCTCGACTCTTTAAATATGGATCTGGAACCGGCACGAACTTTTCAAAACTACGAGGGGACCGAGAACCGCTTTCCGGTGGTGGCCGATCATCCGGCCTCATGTCGTTCCTGAAAATTGGGGACCGAGCCGCAGGAGCGATTAAATCGGGAGGCACCACTCGACGAGCCGCTAAAATGGTGTGCCTGGACCTTGATCATCCCGACATTGAAGAATTCATTGACTGGAAGGTCATTGAAGAGCAAAAAGTCGCGGCTATGGTAACAGGATCAAAAATTTGTGCCAAACGGCTGAATGCCGTTCTCTCAGCCTGTCACCTCACCAAGGCTGATGGTTCATCCCAAGTCGAAACGGACGTCCAGATGAACCCTGGCTTGAAAGAAGCCATACAAGCCGCACGGGAAGCCATGGTGCCTGAAGCCTATACCCAACGCATGTTTTCTTATGCCAAACAAGGGTTCACACACTTCGTGTTCCATGAATATGACACCAATTGGGATAGCAAAGCCTATCAAACGGTGTCAGGTCAAAACTCCAATAACAGCATCCGTGTCCCCAACGGCTTTTTTGAGGCCATGAAGCAAGATAGTGAATGGACACTGACCCAACGCACTGATGGCGCAACAAGCAAAGTCATTCCAGCCCGTGAGCTGTGGGATCGAATCTCTTGGGCTGCCTGGATCTGTGCAGACCCCGGCATTCAATACGATACGACCATTAACGAATGGCATACCTGCCCGGAAGATGGTCGAATTAATGCGTCGAACCCCTGCAGTGAATATATGTTCCTTGACGATACGGCATGCAATTTAGCCTCGTTGAACTTAGGCCGATTTACGTCACAAGAGGGAGAGTTTGATTTAGACGGCTTCCGCCATGGAGTACGGCTTTGGACAATTGTCCTGGAAATCAGTGTTCTGATGGCTGGATTTCCCAGTCGAGCCATTGCCGAGAAAAGCTTTGTCTATCGGACCCTTGGACTTGGCTATGCCAATCTTGGATCCGTCCTTATGCGGCTGGGCATCCCCTATGACTCGCCCAAAGCCTTAGCGATCTGCGGGGCCATCACTGCCATTATGACTGGAGAATCGTATGCCACCTCCGCTGAGATTGCTGCAGAACTTGGACCGTTTAAGGCGTATCCTCGCAATCGAGAGTCGATGCTTCGTGTGATCAGAAATCACCGTCGTGCCGCTTACAACAAGACAAAAGAAGATGAATACGAAGGGCTGTCCATTCTTCCTCAAGGCATTGATAGCGAGGAATGTCCGAAAAATCTTCTGCATGCCGCTCGGAAAGCCTGGGATCGTGCACTCGACCTTGGTCAAAAACATGGATTTCGAAATGCCCAATCCACCGTCATTGCTCCAACTGGAACCATTGGGTTGGTCATGGACTGTGACACCACCGGCATTGAACCAGATTTCGCGATCGTGAAATTTAAAAAATTAGCCGGCGGAGGCTATTTCAAAATCATTAATCAAAGCCTCCCTCCTGCACTACAGACACTGGGCTACACGCAATCCGAAATCCAGGACATTATTTCCTATGTCTCAGGAACACGCACGCTCAAAGGGGCTCCATTCATTCACCATGAAATTCTTCAATTAAAAGGATTTGATCACGCAGCCATTGATCGAATCGAAGCCGGACTCGACGGAGCCTTCGATATTCAATTCGTCTTTAACAAATGGAATTTAGGCGAAGAGTTTTGCCGGGACACGTTGGGGTTCACTGACAAGCAACTGAATGACCCACAATTCAACATGCTGAAGACACTGGGATTTACCCAAGAAGAAATTTTAGCCGCCACCGACTATTGCTGCGGCACCATGACCGTCGAAGGGGCTCCCCACCTTAAAGCTGAACATTTACCGGTATTCGATTGTGCCAACCGATGTGGACGAACCGGACAACGGTACATTGCGACGCAAGCCCACATTCGCATGATGGCTAGCTCACAACCGTTTATTAGTGGGGCGATCAGTAAAACCATCAATATGCCGGCTGACTCCTCTGTCGACAATGTGAAAGATGCCTACCTAATGGGATGGCAATCGATGCTCAAGGCTGTCGCGCTTTACCGAGACGGCTCAAAATTGAGTCAACCGTTAAATTCTTCGGTCGACGCTGAGAAATCAAGTGGGCAGACCGATCACATCATGGCAACGGCTCAACAAGCGGCCACGCAAGTCTTAGTCCGCTATCTGGCCAAACGCCGTCCCTTGCCAACCCGTCGAGGGGGGTACACCCAAAAAGCCGTTGTGGGTGGGCACAAAATTTACCTGAGAACCGGGGATTATAAAGACGGCACATTAGGTGAAATTTTTCTGGACATGCACAAGGAAGGTGCGGCCTTTCGAAGCCTCATGAACTGCTTTGCTATTTCGATTTCTTTAGGGTTGCAACACGGTGTCCCACTCGAAGAATTTGTGGACGCCTTTCTCTTTACGAGATTTGAACCGAATGGACCGGTCAAACTTAATGATCGCATCAAAATGTCCACATCGATTATTGACTATATTTTCCGTGAATTAGCCATTACCTATTTGGGTCGTCATGATCTCGAACAAGTCGCCCCGGACGATTTGAGGGCAGACTCAGTCAGACATGATGCCGATGATGACGATGACGACCAAGAATTTGTTGATCCGAAGTCTCTAGCTTCGACCTCAGTCAGTCCGGGTTTATTTCCTGCCAGACGTCAAGCTCGAAATGGGGGCAGTCAACCTCATAAAGGCAATGGGGGAAGCATAGCCCATAAAGTCGAAGTCAAACGAGAGACCATGACATACACTGAAGTCCAAATCGCGAGACTGAAAGGCTATGAAGGCGATCCGTGCCAAGAATGCAAACAGTTCAAGATGGTGAGAAATGGTATGTGCCTAAAATGTGATAACTGCGGCGCCACAAACGGGTGTTCGTAGAAAGTTCCTTAAATATCATTTAATGGAATAATGGCGGGAATTGAAAGATGAACCAAGAACGTTTCAAAATTAGGTGCCGGGCTTGTCGCAATACTGTAATCGAAAGTGCTCATGAGGGAAAAGGGCAACTCGTCACAAGATATAAAAAGATCCAGAAGGTGAAAGGGATCATCTATGTTCAATGCAGGTCTTGTAGTGCATGGATCAAGATTCCGAATGGATTGATCTGATAGTCTAGTAATAGTTTTACGCAAAGGCACCGTCGTTTAGATGGAGAGGCCGCGATTGTTTTGGAGGATTTGTCCTTTGGAATGACGCGGCTTTTTTATTTTCACTAACCATAGAACAAAAAAGAGAGTTGTCTATGGGTTACGAAGTCGACTTTTCATCCTGTTGGAGATAGCGGACGCAGTAGCAATGCGACTTCTCTCAGGTTGAGAGATCTAAATGCAGATCACGACCCAGACTGTGTGATAACTCAGTATAAAATTTTGATCTAAAAATTTAGACTCCGAGGACGCCTGTATCCCACGATCTCTGTATAAGCAAGTGGTCAGGAATCCCCTGAATCAAGAGAATTTCGAGTTTTCACACAGCCTGGACCTAAAGCTGACACTAGGCATTTAGTACTATCAGATGACAGATCACACAATGCAGACGTTGAGAGTTTTATAAGTTGTCGAGCATCAAATTAATTCTTGTCATTTAGTAAATGATATTGAATAGTGCGTTGTGTAGCGCAACGCAATACACCATGATTGGATTTTATTTAAAAACAATGCTGAAAGGTGCGTCATGCCTGAAGATGTTTCCCCTGCTCATCCGGGCAGTTACGTTAAAGAAAATGTTATTCCCAAAGGGATTTCTGTAAAGAAAGCTGCAGAAATGATGGGAATTGGCCGTACAGCTCTCTCCAATTTCCTTAATGGAAAAGCGAGCTTGTCCCTGGACATGGCAACAAGGTTAGAAAAGGCTTTTGGCGCAAAAAAGGAGGATTTGCTTGCGCTTCAGCAAGAATACGATTCATTTATTAATAAGGAAGAGGAAAAACGTATTGCTGTAAAAAGTTACACACCATCATTTTTATCGATCACGGCGACCCATATAGAGACATGGGCGGAAAAAATTGAAGCACGCTCTTTGTTGCCCGTACTGTTAAGGCGATTGATTAACTCTACAGGTGGAGAGATAGTTGCTTGTAACTTTTCAGCTTATGATAAATCGCAAACTCCAGGCTGGGACGGAACTATAGAGTCAAATAATGCTACGCCGTGGATACCATCTGGCCTGTCAGGTTGGGAATTTGGTTGTGACAAGGAACCAAGGGCAAAGGCAAATGATGATTTCAAAACACGTACTAAGGCAATTCCAATATCCGAGCGAAAGAAAATAACCTTTGTTTTTGTAACACCAAGAAATTGGCGGAAAAAGGTTGATTGGATAAAAGAGTTCAAAGCAAAAAATGAATGGAAGGATGTTCGTGCTTTTGATGCTGGTGATATTGAGCAGTGGTTAGAAATGTCCGTATCAGCGCAAGTATGGATGGCCGAACAGTTAGGGCTTCCTACAAGTGAATCTCAATCACTAAATAGCTATTGGTTATTCTGGTCTGAAACAGCTATACCAACTATTAGTCAAATGATATTTAATAGTGCAATTTCTGATCACAGTGAAAAGGTTAAAAGCTGGTACCAATCAACCCCTGCAAATTCTCTTGTTATAACTGCGGCATCCAAAGAAGAGGCCAAAGCTTTTCTTTTCTGTATTGTAGAGCAGGTCGATGAACTACAACCACTTCTTGACCAAGCGGTTTTTGTATCCTCCCCTGAAACTGTAAAAAGGCTTGCAGATATTTCTACGGACTTTATTCCAGTAGTCGATACGGATGTAGCTCAGCAAGAACTTGTTGCTTCCTTTGGAAAACGACATTCCATCATAATTTCTGAGCGAAATATTAAAGCAGTAAAGCCGGATATTTGCCTAGATCTACCAAATTTTGAAAGTTTTAATGAAGCCCTTAATGACATGGGGTTTGATGAAGCACAGATAAATGTATATGCAAACCAATCAGGTCATTCACCTACGATACTACGACGCCTGCTAGCAAAAGTACCTGTGCTTAGAAACCCTAAATGGGCGACATCGACGGAAAGGCACAGAACTATGATTCCCTTGGTGTTGGCCGGTTCATGGGACAAAAGCAAAGAAGCAGACAAGGAAATACTTTCTTGCTTAGCTAATAAAACCTACCCGGAGATAGAAAGAGATATAGCTGACCTCGTAAGCTTAGATGATTCGCCTATTTGGAGTGAAGGAAAGTATCGAGGAGTAATTTCTGAATTGGAATGTTTTCATGCCATTTCAGATCATCTAACAGAAGAGGACATAACAAGCTTTTTTGACTTGTCTGAATATGTATTGTCCGAAGACGATCCTGCCCTTGATCTCGAGAAAAAGGACCGTTGGGCTGCAAATATCTACAACAAAGTTCGTGATCATTCTTCTGCGATCAGGCAAAACATATGTCAAAACTTGATTATATTGTCTGTCCACGGGAATGCACTGTTTGGTCAGCGACTCGGGCTTAATATTGTAAGTAGAGTATCGCATTTAATTAAGGCCTTACTTAAGAATAAAGATTCAAGAGTTTGGCAAGCTCAACAAAGTGATTTGCCTCAATATGCTGAAGCCGCACCTGAGATGTTCTTATCCATTGTAGAAGAAGAACTCAAAAGAGATACACCCGCATTCAAAATATTGTTTGAACCTGTCGATAGTGGAATGTTCTCTCGGTGTGACAGAACCGGAATGCTTTGGGCTCTTGAGTTACTTGCGTGGAATCCGTCTTTGCTTGCGAGAGTTGTAAAAGTTCTGGGGAAACTTTCGACATATGAGCTTGAAGATAATTGGAGTAACAAGCCTATCAATTCTTTGGTGGATATATTGCTGATGTGGAGACCGCAGACAGCGGCATCAGTAGAGCAAAGGTGTGAGATATTGGAGATGCTTTGTAGTCAAAATCCCGAAATAGGTTGGAAATTGAGCATCCAGCCTTTTATGCCGGGCGGCGACTTTACATCTGGCACCTATCGTCCGAGTTGGCGTAGCGATGCAAGTGGCGCTGGAAATACTGCAACTCGTGGAGAAGTACGGACCTATGCATTGAAATGTCTTGACCTAGTGCTCTCATGGCCATCACATTCAATGAAAACATTAAAAGATATGGTGGACTGCTTACCATCTATGGAAGTTAAAGACAGGGAAAAAGTTATTGATCAAGTAAAGGCTTGGGTTCAAAGTTCTCCAAATGATGAAGAAGTTATTGAACTTCGAGAGCACGTCAGGACTAGAACGATGACTACGCGTGCATTAAGACGCCAAAAGAAAAAAAATAGCAATCATAATTATGTCTGTGGTAAGGAGTTATATGATCTGCTGGAGCCAAAAGATATACTATTAAAACACCGATGGTTATTTGCTAAAGAGTGGGTAGAATATACCCCCGAAGAGCTAGAAGTAGATGACTTTAATCATGATGCTAGGGGGAAAGGTTTGGCAAGACAGAGGGGAAACGCGTTAAACGAAATCTTTTCTAAATACGGAATTCAAGGACTTATGGATTTAATTAAAAAGAGTGTCTCAAACATTCAAATTGGTATGTATTTGCATAATGACGTTTTGAAAAAGGATGAACTTACGGAATTCGTTTTGTCTGGCTTGAATGTCGATTGGGATAATCCCTATGAATTTGATAATTGTATTTCAGGGATTTTGCTTCAAATGTCTGAAGATGAGCGAGAACAGTTCATTACTAACCTCATAAGACGGTTACCATTCGAGCAAGAAAAAGAAGATATCATTTTGAGAATGTTTTTATCTTCTCCCTTCTGTAGGAGCACATGGAATCAACTTGGGAAATGGAGTCCTGAGGTACAAAGTGAGTATTGGAAGAAAATTCTGCCAGATTTGAGAGATTTATCATCCATAGACTTCAACTTTGCCGTCGACAAATTACTGGAGGCTGAACGCCCTTTTACGGCTTTCAATATGGTGCACTTTGAGTTTGAAAAGATAGAGAGCAAGTGTATTGTGCGGCTACTAAAGGCTATAGCATGCAATACATCTGAAAAAGACACTCATTACAAGCCATCAAAGCATCATATTGAACAGGCGCTGACAACTCTAAATAAAAGAGATGACTTTGATCGCATGGAGTTGACCAAATTGGAATATCTTTATGTAGATATACTGCACTCTCATTCAAGCTATGGAATACCTAATTTAGCAAAAGAGGTCTCTGAATCACCGTTATTCTTTATACAGTTGGTAGCATATAGATTCGAACGCAAGGGAAGTGGTAGTGATCCAGATGAATGGAATATACCACAAGATGAAGAATCAAAAAGGATTACTGCCACTAAAGCCTACCACGTACTTGACTGTCTTAGTGTGATTCCAGGAACCAACAAGAATGGTTCTATAGATGTTAGGCAATTGCGCGAATGGATTTTGCAAGTTAGAAAATTTGCAAAAGAACACGGCAGAGAAGATAATACAGACCGACAGATTGGAAAACTTTTATCAACTTCATCCGAAGGTGAAGATGGCATTTGGCCAAGAGAAGAAATTCGTGAGGTTTTTGAAGAAATAGGGTCATCTGAAATTTCAACTGGTATGGAGATCGGATTTCATAATTCCAGGGGCGCGGAAATGAGAGCAATAGACTCTTCTCGGGAGAGGTCAAAAGCAAAAAAATATCGGGAAATGGGGAATAAAGTTATGAATAAAAATCCATTTGTTGGAAAGATGCTTAATAATATAGCAGATATATATAAGAAACAGGCTGAATGGTGGGATGAAGATCGTAGAGTCAATAAACGCCTTGGTAGATGGTAGTGCTATAAAAATCGACGGGATGACTTAAAAGAAATATATTTGAACGTCTGCTTGACGGGGAAGCTTACGATATGACCTGACGCCTCCTGGCCAGTCCGCTGAGCGAACGCCTCCAAGACCGGGCGGGGCTTGTTTGAGCAAAGCGAGTTGGCCCGCCCCACCAATAGGTGTTCGACTCATCACAGAAGTCTGGTCTGGGCGTCAATGGTTTTGGGCCCTTTTGCCGAAACAAAAGGGCTTCGGACGCTGATCCCCAGCATGCAGCAAGAGGGCTCGGTATCTGTAGAATGGGCAATGCTCTTGGGCTGGAGACACTCTGAGATAAAGGCTTCCACAAATATGTCCTAATGAAAAAGTAAAAGACTATAGAAATATTTTCCCTTCACAATATCCCCAACCTGCGTTAATAGAAACGCTCATAGTTAGAAGACGTTTCAAGTTACAACTAAAGTTGTCCACTGCATTTCACATGTTTTCCACATTAATTCGGCATTGACATGGGTTCGTCAACTGAATATAAGTGGTGACATTCCTTTCGTTTTTTACCCCTGATATTTCAGTCAAGACTTTACCACGTGCCTTGTAAGTTCTGACTTTGGAGATTTTCCCTTGCTTAGAAAATTCCCTGAACTAAAAAATCACAAAATAGAAGACAGAGTCGGTATTTAATCAATGTTGACCTCTACGATTTAACGCCATTGAACAAGACGACTCCTCAACAACTACACGAAGAGATTCATAGAATGTCTACTCACAATTTGGAGGAAGGTCTTATGAAGACCTCAGTCGTTGTCCCTGAACGTTCCGAGGTAGCAAAAAACTGGCATGCGCGAGGCTTTACGTGTGGACTCTGGATTGATCATGCCGGCCGTACATGGAACGGCACAGAAAATAAAGCAGAAGAGTTGTTGATGGTGCTATCCGGCAAGCTTGAAATTGAAATGCAAGGAAATCGAATACAGCCGGATGTTGGAGAAGAAGTCCACATTCCGGCTGACATTCAACATACGATTAGGAACATTGGCGGAAAAACCGCTCGATGGCTCTATGGACAAAAACGAAATACGGGCGTGACCAACAAATAACGAACTTCCAGACAACAAGACATTATTGCTCAGCCTTTGACTCCGTCCCTGTCGCATCCTTCGCACAACGAAACCCAATTGTCAGATCGCTAAACTTTGGATCAGCCTTGGACCGTGCCGTCACTCGAATATTTCTCGGCTCATCTTCCCACGACCCACCTCGTAAGACCTTCCGAGTTCCTGTTTCAGGTCCTTGAGGATTTTTTTCAGGGCTATCCTCATAATAATAACGATCATACCAATCTGACACCCATTCAGCCGCATTCCCGGACATGTGATAGAGACCATAGGGACTTTTCCCACCTGTCTTCAGACCATGACGAACACTCATGCCCTTCACCCCGCCTCTCACTGAGGCCAGTGTCAACGTATAGCTCACCCATCCGGTAATTCCAAGATTATATCGTGCGATATCCACAAACGGCTGCATATGCCCCCAAGGATACCGACGTCCATCAGTCCCTCGCGCCGCCTTCTCCCACTCAGCTTCAGTCGGTAGTCGCTTCTCCACCCACTGACAATATTTATTCGCCGCCTCCCATGTGACTCCAACGGCAGGACGATCGGCAGCCTCATTTAAAGCCATTCCGTCATCCCAGAGTGGCGGAGGTTCAAGTTTGAGATTCTCATCTAAAAATTCTTGATATTTTGACATCGCCACTTCAAAGCGATCGATATAATAATCATCCAGCCAGACTTGGTGTTCTGGTTGCTCATTTCCATGACTCTCATTATCGCCCATCAAAAACTCTCCCGCTGGAATAAGAATCATTGATCCTAATTCATGGATATCTTCAGATTCATTTTCTTGTGGCGCTGCCCCTTCCTCCTCAGCTCCCGCCACTGCTACATAAAAAATTGATGAGGCAAACAACACACCCGCCACGACGAACGTTAGAATGCATTTCATAGTGTCCTCTACAGGCAAGTAATATGGTTGACATGACAACAAACCTTATGAGGGCGCATGATTTTGATCAATACCCTACAAGGCTATCTCATCTGAACTTTTCGCGACTTTGACTTTGAGAAATTTTACCAATCTTTTTCCATAATTAGAAAGCCGCTAGAAGAGGGTCTCTTCTAGCGGCTTATTTCTGGCGTCCCCAACGGGATTTGAACCCGTGTTACCAGCGTGAAAGGCTGGTGTCCTAGGCCAGGCTAGACGATGGGGACAAGACCACTCGCTGTCAATAACTGTAACTGTTTCGTGTATAAAATATGTGCGAAGAATACAGAAAGTGTGGTAGGAGCCCACAAGTTAGGCCAATTGATCCATACACTCTACTCGCGTACACGACTCATGACTTATAGAAAATTTGCTCAACACGGTACTTTCACACAAGCCGCACATTGTAACAATGCGAAAAATGCGAGTCAAACACTGATGAAGCCTATCACACTTTCCCCAGAGCACTAATCATATCACGGTTACATGGCTTTTACTGAAATTTAATTTAAGTGGCGATGGAGTGGACCTGTAAGCCGGATTCTGTTCCAATTGAGTGTGACCTCATATCGGTAGTGATCATTTCTCTGGGACTTAGATCGCTCTAAGCCTCTAGCGACCTACCCGGGAACCTAGATCGGGCCAACCTTTAACAATCCTGTCACTGCTCCGGTTTCCATCGCTGGGCCTAAAGGTGCCAGATTGAATCGTCCCCCTATTTGGTCTTGCTCCAGGTGACGCTTGCCGTGCCACCTGTGTTACCACAGGCGCGGTAGGCTCTTACCCCACCGTTTCACCCTTACCTGACTTGGTCATCGGTTAGAAGACCCAGTCGTTGGCGGTTTGTTTTCTGTGGCGCCGGTGTCGGATCACTCCGCCTGGGTGTTACCCAGCACCCTGCCCTCTGGAGTCCGGACTTTCCTCTTACTCATAAAAAGTAAGCGATCACCCAGCCCACTCCTTTCACGCCTCGTCCATCATAGGGTGCACGGTGAATGGATTGCAAGGATCGACACGGACAGAACTCATCACACAATGATACGGGAGACATGAAAGTCAGAACGCTATGACATGCCCAGGGAGTATTTTCTATCAGAGGTTACTGTTCACCGAATTTCTTGGACATTATCTGCCTCAGAAGCAGAAGTTTGAGAATCAATGACCGCTTCGGGTGTTGGGTCCCAATACAGTATTCGATGACAGTACGAACAATTCAATAACTCATCAGCTCGCTTCACTTCAGCCACCAGTTGAGGTGGTAATTGCAAACGACATCCAGAACAGGCACCATTCTTTACCTTGGCAATCGCAAACCCCTTCCGTAATGACTTGAGCTTCGTATAGCGAACTAACAGTTCTCGATCAACCTGTACGGTTAATTCTCCATGCTGCCGCTCTAATGTCGATAATTCCTGCTCTAACGAGAGACTCTCCGATTCCAACTTATCTTTCGCTTTGGCAAACGCCTGCTCGACTTCCCCCATACGCACTTGAAGTTCTTTTTGCTCATTTTCATTTTGTTCAACTTGCATAAGGACTTCAAGCACCGACTCTTCAATAGCTTCTTTCTTTTTTCTGGCTAACTCAATCTCAAACAAATGCGCTTGATACTCTTTATTAGTTTTTAAATCATTCAACCGACCTCGAATTTTTTGAACATGCTCTTCCTGAAGCGACAGCTCTTGTTCACCGTCACGTCGTTGTCTCGTTAACGCTTCACCGGCATGTTGAAGAACTTCTAGCTGCTTACTGACTTCCAACAATGGGGCTTTGGCGACATGAACGAGATCGGGAAGCTTTTTCTTATGGTCGAGAATTTCAAAGATGCGGAGGTCATACTGTTGCAGTTCAATGAGAAATTGCAGTTGAGAATTCAAGGGAACCTCTGATGAAAAGAAATAAAATAATCGAGACCCAGATTCAGTCGAGGACTCACGGAACTCGTAACACTCTCCTAACATGGTGGGCCCACTAGGACTTGAACCTAGGACCAGCTGATTATGAGTCAGCCGCTCTAACCACCTGAGCTATGGGCCCAAGATGAAACCCAGCATGGTCTCCACTTTAAACGACAAGAGGAGATCTCAGCAACTTTTTTTCTCTTCTCAGTCGGAAATTTATATTTTCTTTATACTTTTTGCTTTTCTTAACTACAACAATCATCATATCAAAAACTTCATTTAATTAAAGTAACTTACATTTATCTATCTAAATATATTTCGTTGAAATGTTAAGGCTCTCCAGGCTTAGCTATGGGCAACGTCGTTGTCAATGCGGCCTTTTTCCCGCGAAGTTCATTAATTTTTTCCATCAAACCTTGGACATCATCGGATTGATCTCCTTGCTCCGCTACCCGAAGTTGAGAAATGAGTTCATTCAAAGAATGTTGAATATGCTGACGCTCCAGTGTGGCCAAACACTCTTGGAAATGGCTCAGATGATCATCAAAATGCGAGTCGGCTAACGTCAGTTGCGTGACGACGGGTCCGAATTCAGGGTCTTGCAGGGCGTCTGCACATAAGGATTCCATATCAATACGGCCCTCGGCATCGACATGTTCAAAGATCAATTCTATCGTTTTTCGATACTGCGGGACCCGAAACATTTCACTGCGGAGCTGTTGAATATGTTGAAAACTGAGAACTCCCTGTAAGGCAAGGATCACAATATCTCGTTCTTCAGGACTCCCCTTTGGTAAGCGCTGAGGCGTGGCAAGTTTGGGCTGTGGATCTTGTGTGCGAATAGGAGCCCTGTTCGGCTTCGCTCGTAACATGGGATACCGGTCCATTAGTGTTTGCACACGAATGCCCAATCTCTCTGAAACCAACTGAATACGCTCTTCTTTTTCGATAGGATTGTTCGTTTTTTGAAGAATGCGGAGAATCTCGTCGACACATCGGACACGATCTTCGATCGATTCCGTTTTTCGATCTTTCAGCGAGGCTTGGATCGCAAAATCTAAGAGCGTTGGCGCACGGGCTTCAAGTTGCGTCAATGCCTCGATTCCCTGTAATCGAATGTAGGTATCAGGATCATCTCCAGGTGAAAGCTCCATCACCTTCACCGTTAGCCCGGTATTCAGAAACAGGTCGAGAGTCCGAAGTGCTGCACGAATACCAGCCGCATCTCCATCAAAAAATAAGAACACCGTCTTGACGATACGCCGAATGGTTTGCACATGATCAGTCGTCAACGCCGTCCCGAGCGGAGCGGCCACATGTTGGACTCCGGCTTGAAACAAAGCCAACACATCAAAATAGCCTTCGACGAGCACCAGTCGATCTAAGCGACTCGCCGCTTCCCGTGTTTTATCAAATCCATAGAGTGTGTGGCCCTTGGCAAATAACGCCGTCTCTGGAGAGTTAAGGTATTTGGGCATTTGCTCATCTGTTAACGCTCGCCCGCCAAAGGCAATCACCTGTCCTCGATGATTCGAAATCGGAAACATGATTCGGTCTCGAAAGCGATCGTATCCCTGGCCTCCGACTTTAGCCTCCTGCGAACGCTCTTCTTTTTTGACAATCAATCCTGACTGAAACATTTCTTCTCGATTCACTCCTGACTTCTCAAGTTTGTCGAGAAGACCATTCCATCCGGCAGGAGAATAGCCGACTCCAAACATGTTGATGGTCTCGTCCGTCATTCCCCGCTGTTCAAGATAACGGCGGGCAGTCTTCCCTCGTTCAGGGTCCGTCAAATTGGCATGGAACCATTCGGCGGCAACAGCATGGATGTGCTGATACCGTTCTCGTCTCGAGTGAGCCTTCTCGTCTTGTCCGCCTCGTGCCTCAAGAATCAACGGCACACTGGCAAGCTTGGCAAGTTCCTGAACTGCTTCCATAAACCCCAGGCCTTCTCGTTTCATAAGAAACGTGAACGCATCACCGCCAACACCGCAACCAAAGCAGTGAAACACCTGACGACTCGGACTCACAGAAAACGATGGACTTTTTTCAGAATGAAAGGGACACAGCCCTTTATAGTTTTGACCCGTTTTCGTGAGGGTCACCGAGCGGGAAATCACATCGATTAAGTCGATGCGATCTCGAATCTGCTGAAGAGTTTCTGGAGGAACACCTTTCCCAACCAATGCCAAGCCTCTCCTCCCAATGTACGGATATATCTTCTAGACTCAATATGACATGATTAAAGTCAATAATGACTCCTTCTCAAAAAAAACACCTGATGCGTGACTGCTGCCTAGATATACATCATCCCATCATCCTGTCCATCATCCTGGTGGCCAATGAAATCCCCTTCCACCCAGTACATGGAAATGAAGATGGAATACGGTTTGCCCAGCCTCTTTCCCAATATTGGTCACAACCCGATAGCCCTGTTCGGCAAGACCTTTTTGTTGAGCGACACGGGAGCACGCAATCATCAACTGTCCAAGCACACTCTGATCACCCTCTTGGATCTTCGCCAAGGAGATAATATGCCGCTTGGGAATCACTAACGCATGCACAGGCGCCTGAGGGTTCAGGTCTTCAAAAGCGAGACAATCCTCATCTTCATACACTGTTGTCGAGGGAATCGACCCGTCGACTATTTGACAAAAAATGCAGTCACTCATGCCTTAGGCTCCGTTTCCGCTCGCAGACCTGACTTCCCAAATCGTTTCCCGAGTTCCTCGAAAATTTCTTTTGGTGGAATTTCCGCCTCTCCAAGCATCACCAGAGTATGAAACCATAAATCGGCCACCTCATACACAATCTCATCTCGATCTTTATTTTTCGCGGCCAAGGCCACCTCTCCGGACTCTTCGATAACTTTTTTCAGAATGCGATCAAGGTCTCCCTGAAGCAATTTTGAGACATAGGAACCTTCCTGAGGAGTATGCTTACGTGACAACACCATATCATAGAGTCGTTCGAGTACCCCTCCCCACGCCGCGTTGGTTGGCCCTACGTCACGAACCCCATGATCTCCTTCCATCTCCGTGTAAAAACAGGATCGATTTCCGGTGTGACATGTCGGACCGACGGGTTCGGCTTTGATCAATACTGTATCATCATCGCAATCAAGAAAGAGTGTTTTGAGAATGAGCTCATGGCCTGATGTTTCGCCTTTTTTCCAAAGCTGTTGTCGAGACCGGCTCCAAAAATGCACCCGCTTCGTATTCCTGGTGGCCTGCAGAGCTTCTTCATTCATAAACCCCACCATCAAGACGGTTCCATCAAGCCAATCCTGAACAATAGCGGGCACCAACCCGCTCTCTCCAAATTGAACCTGCCTGGCTGATAGGGTTTTGTTCATACGGATGACACCGAACAGGCCTCAACCATTCTGACAGGAATCCCCTGTTGAGCCAAATGAGTCTTCGCCTCTGCAATGGAATACGTTTTGAAGTGAAAAATTGACGCAGCTAATACTGCATCAGCCTGACCGATGGCCAGTGCCTCATACAGGTGCTGTAGGGTACCGGCGCCTCCCGAAGCTATGACCGGTATCGGTACGGCTCTCGAAACGGCAGCCGTTAATGGCAAATCGTACCCGTCTTTCTGCCCATCTTGGTCCATACTGGTCAACAAAATTTCTCCTGCACCATCATTGGCCATTCGCTGAGCCCACTCGACAACATCGAGCCCGGTCGCACGACGTCCCCCATGGGTAAAAACTTCCCATGTTTCTGAACTCTGCGTTTGACCTAAAGCCCTCTTGGACTTCGCATCAATGGCGACCACAATACATTGTGATCCAAAACGGCGTGCTGCGGATTTGACGAATTCCGGATCTTGAACAGCAGAGGTATTGATGCTGACCTTATCAGCCCCTGCAACAAGAAGCCGACGGACATCCTCTAACGTCCGAATGCCTCCGCCAACCGTAAGTGGCATAAACGCCTGTTCAGCCGTACGG
The DNA here is from genome assembly GCF_965152625.1 of Candidatus Nitrospira salsa. Lineage (NCBI taxonomy): Bacteria > Pseudomonadati > Nitrospirota > Nitrospiria > Nitrospirales > Nitrospiraceae > Nitrospira > Candidatus Nitrospira salsa. Next base: position 1,184,065 of record NZ_CBCUCO010000004.1, on the reverse strand, counting down.
GCAACCACATCAAGAATCGTGTCACGATTTTCATGAGAAGCCGTAATATCCAAAAAACAGAGTTCATCAGCCCCGGCCTTATCATATTCTTTCGCGACGGCGACTGGATCCCCAGCATCGCGAAGATCAACAAAGGATACACCTTTTACCACACGGCCATCCTTCACATCCAAACATGGAATGATGCGCTTGGCTAACACCGGGCTTCCTCTGAAGTCGATCGAGAGGCCGCCTGAAGCGCAGAAGTCAGCTCAATCGTCCCTTCATACAGGGCTTTACCGATAATCACACCAAAAACGTGCGGTTCAATATTTTTTATTGCGTGAATATCTGACACTTTCGTCACACCTCCTGATGCAATTAATGGATGTGTGGTTAAAGACGTCACATGTTCAAGCGCTTGAATATTGGGACCATCCAACATACCGTCACGTGAAATATCTGTGAAGATGATGCCGGCGAGGGGATACTGCGATAAAAACGGCACCACATCGTCGGGCTTTTTCCCAGACCCCTCAACCCACCCTCGAAGTGCAATCTCACCCTGCTTAATATCAATTCCTACCAAAATCTTTCCGGGAAACTCTTCGCAACTTTTGGCAATCAGTTCGGGCTGCTCAAGTGCAGCCGTTCCAAGCACGACACGAGCCACTCCGATCGACATATAGCGACGAATGGTCTCTAACGATCGAATGCCTCCGCCAACCTGTATAGGGATCGACACCTGTCTCACGATCGCTTCAATATCCGTGACGTGCTGAGGAAGCCCTTCGACCGCACCATCCAAGTCCACAACATGAAGGCATTCGGCTCCCAAAGACTGCCATTGCTTCGCCATCGCCGGCGGATCTTCCGAATAGCGGGTCTCTTGTGCCATATCTCCTTGCCGCAAACGCACACACCGTCCACCCTTGAGATCAATTGCTGGAAAAATTTTCATACACGATCCATCGTTCTCTCTATCAATTTTGCTAACCCTCGACGTGAAGATATCACAATCATTCACCACCCACGGGAAATTCCTTCATGACGTTCTGAACACCATATTGAGCCAGTTCGTCAGCGGTGACAAAGACCCCTCTCCGTTCAATAAAGCCCATAAGATCTTCATTCATGGGTTTTTGTTCTTCGTAGTATTCCCCAGTCCAGTGAATCTTTCCACTGAGCGGATCCACGAGATGAACTTCAAATCCCACAACCGCCGGTGTGGCCCCAATCTTTGTCCCCACACGTTCTCGATAGGTTCGGACAAGACCCATCACGACGGCATCAGCTTCCAAACGCGTTCCAATTTCTTTAACCGTCTCTTTCCAATTTTCCGTTGAATCCGGAGAACTATAAGAGGTCAGTGCCGTAGTCACGTCAAACGATGGGACAAGATGAATGCCAGCTCGATGTTCAAGAGACTCATACACCATCCTTGTAATACGTTGCGCAGCAAGATTGGAAACTTTAAGCGTTTCGGAGTGTGTGAGTTGCTCCCGTTCCGATGGCGAAGTCGGGAATTGAAATTGAGAACGGATCTCTGGAGGATTCACCAAAGCCTGAGATGGACGAGACACGAACTGTTGAGGTGTCGAAAGTGTTTGAAAGGGAAGAACGGCAAGCCGATGAATCGTTGTCGGTCGGAAGCTTGGAGAAGAGGTCACGGTCACTTTTGAAGGCACACAGGCCTCCATGCCCAGGAGACTACTCAGCAAGAGAACCATCCACCCCGGAGACATTGCATATCTCTGCTCATGAAACTGTAAAGAGAATACCCCCATTATTGCCAATTCCCAAAGTTACGAAAGAGTTGCAGGCCGATCGTTTGGCTCTTTTCCGGGTGAAATTGTGCGGCAAAAATATTGTCCTTCCACACACTCGATACGAAGGGAAATCCATATTCCGTGGTCGTGCACGTGACCTGCTGATCTTCAGGTTCGACATAATAAGAATGCACAAAGTAAAGATGACTCTCCGCAGGAATCTGTTCAAGCAAAGGTGAAGATTGATGTATGGTAATCGTATTCCACCCCATATGGGGAATCTTTAATCCTGCAGTCGATGACGAGTCAGCAGGAAATCGTTTCACAACGCCTGGAAGAATGCCTAACCCTTGGTGCTGGCCAAATTCCTCACTTTTTGTAAACAGCAATTGAAGTCCCAAACAAATACCGAGAAACGGTTTACCACTGGAAATGGCTTGACGAAGCGGAACATCTAATTCATAACGCATGAGGTTATCCATACAGTCGCCAAACGCCCCAACTCCTGGAAGCACGACATGACTTGCATCGGCAATTTTTGACGAATCTCGTGTCACGACGGCCTGATGTCCTACCGCTTCGAACGCCTTTTGGACGCTACGAAGATTCCCCATTCCATAGTCAATAATTGCAATCATCGTAACACCATACTGGATCGATTTTGCACACCCGGGTCCATGAATTATAACGACCCTTTCGTTGACAAAACGCCGACCACTCGTTGATCACGACTGATTGCTTGGGCCAACGCTTTCGCGAAGGCTTTAAAAATCGCTTCCATCTTGTGATGCGGGTTTCGCCCATACATAAGGTTAATATGCAGATTCAGCCCACCCTGGCTGACGAAGGCTTGAAAGAAATCTTCAAAGAGTCCCAGGTCTAACGTTTTAATCATCTGCGAGTGAAGATCAACATTATAGACCAAATACGGTCTCCCGCTCAGATCAACCGTGACTTGAGCCAAGGTCTCATCCAATGGGACACTCGCCCATCCGAAACGCACAATGCCTTCTTTTCTGCCAAGCGCTGTGTTGAGGAGTGATCCGAGAACAATCCCAATGTCTTCAATCGTATGATGATCATCAATATCCGTATCCCCCTTAGCCTTGACCGTCAAGTCGAAAAATCCGTGTTTGGCTAACAACGTCAGCATATGATCAAGAAACGGAATCGTCGTCTGAATATCGCTGGTCCCCGTGCCGTCGAGAGTCCAGGAAGCCTGAATAGATGTTTCCGCAGTCGTACGTTCAATCGACGCACCTCGAAAATCCTTTGCTTTACTCATAGCCAGCGACTCTCCATAGATTTTCCATGTGCATCGAGCCCTTCCATTCGGGATAGACACACGACGTGTTCGTTAACAGCCTTCAATTCTTTTCGGGAATAGGAAACAAGATTGCTTTTCTTGACATAATCATCTAACGACAAGCTTGAAAAAAATCGTGCACTCCCTCCTGTCGGAAGAACATGATTCGGTCCGGCCACATAGTCTGCGACGGCCGGAGGCGTATAGCGGCCAAGGAAAATTGCCCCGGCATGTCGAATATGCGGAAGATACTCTTCTGCTCGATCAAGATTGACCGCCAAATGTTCCGGCGCAATTTGATTCGACAGGGCAAAGGCTTTGGCTAGACTTGGCACCACAAACGCAAAAGCATATTTTCGAATGGACTTTGTCGCAATTTTTTTTCGACCTAATTGTGCAAGCTGCTGATCCACCATCATCACCACCTTTTGAGCAAACCTCTTGGATGTGGTGACAAGATAGACACGCGCCTCTTCATCATGCTCAGCCTCACACAAGAGATCGGCAGCCACATGGACAGGATCACTTGTCCCATCAGCAATCACCAATAACTCACTTGGACCGGCCACCATATCAATATCCACCTGTCCATAGACGAGCCGCTTCGCCGTGGCCACATAGAGATTCCCGGGTCCAACAATTTTATCGACAGGTTGAATCGTCTTGGTTCCAAATGCCATCCCCCCGATCGCCTGCACACCACCGACTCGATAGATTTCATCGACCCCGGCGATTTCGGCCGCCACGAGCAAGTAAGGATGAATCTCTCCAGTAGAGGTTGGCGTACACATCACTATTCGCTTAACCCCGGCAACTTTGGCAGGAATGGCATTCATCATCACCGAAGAGGGGTAGAGGGCTTTTCCACCTGGGACATACAGCCCCACGGCATCAAGTGGGGTGACTAACTGCCCAAGCCGCACTCCACCTTTGTTATATGTCCATGTCGAGGTCCGCTGACACTCATGAAACTCTTGGATGCGACTCGCCGCAAATCGAAGGGCACGTTCTTCCTCTTTTCCAATCAGAGTATGGGCTTTGTGAATTTCTTTTCGGGTAACAGGGAATTGCTTTGGCTGAAGATTCAATTGATCGAACTTTTTCACATACTGGGCAATAGCCGTATCTCCATTTTTTTTTACGGTTTGAAGAATACTCTTGACTGACGTTTCTACCTGTTCATTCTGCTGAGCCGAACGGTGAATGACGCCATTTAAGAACCGAGAAAAATTTTTGTCTTGATGTGAAATGATGTTCATATTGCGTTAAGACAGCCTTTTTTTATAGCACTTTCCTCTTGCATCGTCATCACCTCTCACATAACACTCCACATGACAGAGAACAATCATCTGCCGCAGGAGACTGTGGAATCGTGAAATACGCTATGGTCGACTTTTTTTGAGTCGCTCAATCAGTTCAGTGATCGCCGCATGCTTCATTTTGAGACTTGCCCGATTCACAATCACCCGTGCAGATGACCATGCGATGACTTCAGTTTCCACAAGGTTATGGGCCCTGAGAGTCCGGCCAGTTGAAACGAGATCGACAATGCGCTCGGTCAATCCGACAAGGGGCGCTAATTCAATGGAACCATAGAGTTTAATGATTTCAATTGGGATTCCCAATTGATTGAAATGCTTTTCCGTAATATTGGGGTACTTAGTCGCAACACGGAGCTTTGACGATAAACGATTGGGAAAGGTCTTCCCTTTCGGCATGGCCACAACAAGCTTACAGGTCCCCATCCGTAAATCAAGAGGTTCATACACATCCGGCTTTTGCTCAAGTAACACATCTTTTCCGACCACCCCAACATCAGCAGCTCCATATTCCACATAGGTTGGCACATCACTCGGCCTGACGATGAGTAAGGTATGACCGTCCTCCGGACAATCCCAGACTAACCGACGATCATCAATATTACGATTATGTCCCTTATACCCAGCCTGACGAAAGAGGTCTAAGGTGGGCGTCAGTAATGTCCCCTTTGAAAGGGCAATGGTAACCATATCGCTCATCATCCCTCCGACACACGTTGCACATTAGCACCTAACCCTTGCAGCTTCTGCTCAAACCTCTCGTATCCTCGATCTAAATGATAGACGCGCGAGACGGTGGTTTCACCCTCAGCCGCTAAACCAGCAAGTATCAGTCCGGCACTGGCTCGGAGATCAGAAGCCATGACTGGCGCACCGGTGAGAACAGGCGTGCCTTGAATGACCGCATGGTGTCCATCAACCTCAATCGTGGCTCCCATTCGATGCAATTCCGGCACATGCAAAAACCGTCCCTCAAATACGGTTTCAGACACGACGCTTGTTCCGCTTGAGACACACATCAACGCCATAACCTGAGCTTGTAAGTCCGTTGGAAATCCAGGATAGACTAACGTTTTAATTTCTAGCGGTCGTAATTGTTGTGGTGCCGTCAATCGCACTCCATGTTGCTCTTCGTGAACAACACACCCAGCTTCTTGCAGTTTACTGAGAACCGCACTTAAATGCCCTGGGATACATTGATCGACTAACACATCGCCTTGCGTAACAGCTCCAGCCATTAAATACGTCCCGGCTTCGACCCGATCAGGAATGACAGAATACTCGGCACCATGAAGTCCTGTGACACCTTCAATCGTGATGGCATCGGTGCCAGCACCAAAAATTTTTGCGCCCCGCTTGACGAGAAAATCAGCTAAATCAACAATCTCTGGTTCTTTGGCTGCATTATGGAGCACCGTGGTTCCATCAGCGAGGCAGGCCGCCATCAAAAGGTTTTCTGTTCCCGTGACAGTCGGAAAATCTAATTCAATCCGTCCACCCTTAAGCTTTGACGCTTTAGCATGAATATAGCCATGCTCAACATAGACATCCGCACCCAAGGTCACTAACCCCTTCAAATGCAGATTGACCGGCCTCGTGCCAATTGCACACCCGCCTGGAAGCGAAACTGTCGCCTCGCCAAACCTGGCGAGCAATGGCCCTAGGACCAAGACAGAGGCTCGCATGGTTTTCACTAAATCGTAGGGAGCCTCGGTAGCATGAACATCCGTTGCATTGAGAGTCACACAGGACCCTTCAGATTTGCAGCTAACCCCAAGAAGGTGAAGGAGCTTGACCATCGTCGACACATCCTTCACTTGAGGAAGGTTGGAGACGACACAGTCACCACCACTTAATAAGGTAGAAGCCAAGATTGGCAGAGCGGCATTTTTCGCGCCACCAATCGTCACCTCTCCCTTTAAACAGCGCCCACCTGAAATAACGACTTGATCCAAAGCTTTTGACGAAAGGCGTTACCCTGTTCGCTCTAAACAGACGACTCGTTGAATTCCCAACGAGTCATGAATAATTTCATGGACACGAAAGCGTCCCCCCGCACAGGCTTCGTCACAGAGACGACTGGCTTGGCCTTGACCGACTTCGACCACGAGATGCCCATCGGGAGCTAAAATGTTTTCGGCTTCAGGAAGCAAGCGCCGATAGACGGCAAGACCATCAGCACCCCCATCTAAGGCAAGCTTCGGTTCAAAATCACGAACATCACGGGAGAGGGAGGCCAACTCCGTTTCGCTAATATACGGGAGATTGGCTACAATCGCCGTCACTTTACCTAGGAAGCTAGCTGATGACAAGGGGGCCAAGAGATCGCCAACACAAAATCTTACCTGGCCATTTTGGCCATGAAATTCGGCATTGCGCACGGCTATATGTAGCGCTTGAAGAGAGCGATCTACTGCCACAATCATGGCATAAGGGCACTCTGCGCTCAACGCAATAGCCAGACAACCCGAACCGGTACCGACATCGACAATGATTGGACAAGAAAAGGCTTCGAGACGTACCATCATCGCCTGAACCAACAACTCCGTCTCCGGCCGCGGAATCAGGACATGGTTTGAAACCATAAACTCCATCCCCCAAAACTCTTGAGTTCCCAAGATATATTGAAGCGGTTCACCAGTTGACCGTCGCTCGATACTTTTCCACGCTCGACGTTGATCGTCATTAGTCAGAAGGCAATCCGGTGATGTATGAATCATCAAGCGTGTCACACCAATTGTCTGCTCAAGAATCCATGCCGCTTCATTGAGGGAATTGGTCACGCCACATGCAGAAAGCCTATGCACCGCCTCTCGATATAATTGCGAATACGACATGAGTCGACTCATGACACAAAGGTTCAGCCTTCTAAAGATAGTGAGGGTTCGAATATTGTCTAAAGATTTGGGATAGCAACCACACGAGTGTGCGGTAATGCTTACTGAACGCTTAATGCGTCAATAAGATCATCAAGGTCTCCCTCAAGCACACGTTCGAGCTTGTGAAGAGAGAGGCCGATACGATGATCAGTGACGCGATTTTGCGGAAAGTTGTATGTTCGAATTTTCTCACTACGATCCCCTGTCCCGACCTGAGAACGACGGTTTTCAGCAATGGACGCATCCTGTTTTTCACGTTCGGCATCGCCAATACGCGTGCGAAGAGTTCGCATCGCCTTATTACGATTTTTCAGCTGCGATCGTTCATCCTGACAGGTCACCACTACGCCAGTGGGAATATGCGTGATCCGTATAGCGGAATAGGTCGTATTAACGCTTTGTCCTCCGGCTCCAGACGAACAATACGTGTCAATCCGTAAGTCTTTGGGGTCAATGTGGACATCCACTTCCTCAACTTCAGGCATCACTGCTACCGTCGCTGTCGACGTGTGAATACGACCATTTGCCTCAGTTGTCGGCACTCGCTGCACTCGATGGACACCACTTTCATGCTTAAAGAACCCATAAGCGCCTTTCCCTTCCACTAAGAGCGAGGCATCTTTGTATCCACCAATTCCGGTTTCATGTGCCTCCACCAATTCAGCGTGCAAACCTTTGGCCTCAGAAAATTTCACATACATCCTAAGCAGTTCCCCAGCAAATAACGCGGCCTCACTCCCACCGGCTCCTGCACGAATTTCGATAAATGTATTTTTGTCGGCTCCCGCATCACGAGGACGCATCAACTCTTGAGCCTGTTGCTCCATGTCCTCACGACGCGCCTGAAGCGCCGTTAATTCCTCTTCAGCGAGCGTACGGAGCTCAACATCCTGACCAACGTCTTCAAGCATTCGCTGTGTATTGGTGATTTCTGTAAGAACTGATTGGTAGGAGAGATATAAATGAGCGGTTTCCTCAATTTCAGACCGTTCTTTATTGAGAGAAACAAGCAGCGACGGTTGGCTCAGAATGGCGGGGTCAGCAAATTGATCATTGAGCGTTTCATATCGATTGGCAATCGTTTCCCACTTTGTTAAGAACGACCCTTCGGACGTGTCCAGTTTTCCTTGTTCTGCCATGGGAGGAGTATTTCTAGAGACACCAAAACGTTTGCCCTTACACTACACTGAGTTCAGCTGATGTCAGTCTCGTCTTGAGAAATTAATTAAGACTTTGTTTTGGAAGCCTTTGGATTCTTTGCATACTTTTTCTTAAACCGTTCCACACGCCCTTCAGCATCTACAATTTTCTGTGTGCCGGTAAAAAATGGGTGACAACTTGAGCAGATGTCAACTTTCAAATCTCCAACCGTCGTGCGTGTCTCAAACTTCATTCCACACGCACAACTCACTGTCGCCATTTCATACGTCGGATGAATATCTTTTTTCATGGTGCCCTCCGAATTAATCTGATGTTGTGTTTTCCCGTTTGGCACGTATATAGAATTGCTCTAGTACACGATAATTCCAGGTTTAATTACCCTTTGATTATGGCTCATTTGCCGGATAAGGGCTTTGGCATACAGCGTTGCCATTATAGGTGTACTAGTATGCAAGAGTTACGGGTTTGGATTCAATACCCAGGAAAAACTCTCTAAAACGTCTTACCGATTCATCGACTGCAAGAACTCTTGATTGTTTTTGGTGCCTCCGATTTTATCCATCAAAAACTCCATCGCCTCCATGGTCCCCAAGGGACTCAGCACTTTCCGAAGAATCCACATCTTATTGAGACGATCTCGATCAACCAAGAGTTCTTCTTTTCGCGTACCAGATTGATTAATATCAATGGCCGGGAACAACCGTTTATCTGCAAGACGACGATCAAGGTGGACTTCCATATTTCCGGTTCCCTTGAACTCTTCGAAAATGACATCATCCATACGGCTTCCCGTATCGACCAACGAGGTGGCTAAAATGGTCAGACTCCCACCGTGCTCAATGTTTCTTGCTGCTCCAAAAAACCGCTTTGGACGTTGAAGCGCATTCGAATCTAATCCACCGGACAGCACCTTACCGCTGGGAGGAGCAATTGTATTGTATGCCCGAGCCAGCCGTGTAATGCTATCGAGAAGAATCACGACATCACGTTTATGCTCGACAAGTCTTTTAGCTTTTTCCATCACAATTTCGGCAACTTGAGCATGACGCTGAGCCGGTTCATCAAAGGTTGAGCTAATCACTTCAGCGGATTTCACTTGCCGCTGCCAATCGGTAACTTCCTCAGGACGTTCATCAATCAACAACACAATGAGCGTAATTTCTGAATGATTACTCAAGATCGCCCGGGCCATTGCCTGAAGAAGCATGGTTTTCCCGGTTCGTGGAGCGGCAACAATCAGACCGCGCTGTCCTTTTCCAATGGGCGTTGTCAGCTCCAACACTCGTGTACAGTACTCTTCCTGATCAAATTCAAGGTTAATCCGTTCTTCTGGGTAGAGTGGAGTTAAGTTATCAAACAGAATTTTGTCTCGTTGAACTTCAGGATCGTCATAATTAATCTTCTCGACTTTCAGGAGGGCAAAATACCGCTCGCCCTCCTTCGGAGGTCGAATCTGGCCTGAGACGATATCGCCTGTTCGTAAATTAAATCGACGAATTTGAGATGGCGAGATATAAATATCATCAGGACCAGGCAAATAGTTTGAGTCCGGAGCACGAAGAAACCCGAAACCATCAGAAAGGGTCTCAAGGACACCTTCCCCAAAAATCACTCCGTTTTTCTCTGTTTGCCCCTGAAGGATGGAGAATATTAGCTCTTGCTTTCGAAGATTCGGCGCCCCATCTATTTTCAGTTCACGGGCAAGATCATTGAGTTCACCAATTGATTTCTGCTTCAGTTCAGCCAAGTGCATAATATTCTCCATTAAGGGTCAAGTTTCTGGACATTCATCATTCAGACTATCCCATGAGCTTAAGGTGACATTAATAAAAAGAATAAAAACGCTATGTCATAGTGTGGACAATACAACAGAAAGAAGGACACGTGTTGGGATCAATTCTTCTGGTTACGTATGTCTAGGTGTATTGGAAGACTAATTAGAGAAACTGAGAGGCCACTATCTGAATCCTGACTAAGAACTTGTTTTTCAGCCCAGAGCTTTGAATGAACGTTGGTAGATCCGGGTAGCTACGCAGGCAGAAATGATTTCCAAAGAGTCGGGAAGGTGTATTCAATTTTGTATCTTACGGATGATCATAATGTCAATAGTCTTTGTCGGTAAATTTTTGCTTAAACTTAAATCAAAATAAAGGTAATGATAAAAACAAAGAAGATACAAGCAGTTACAAGCAAACCTCTGAACGATTCCACCAGGCCTGCAAAAAGAATGCAGCGATAAAGATCGGAGGCGTGATTGCGCCCGGATACAGGTTGTGATAAATGAAGGATAAAGCTCAACACAGACTCATACCCGTTTTTCATCATGCACAATCAAGAAGATCCACAAGAAAACGAACGAATTTTCACACTCGATGAGGCCAATGAACTTATCCCTCAGCTCGAACAGCTCTGGGCGCTGATTAAACAAGGGAAAACCGTTCTTGTTCAGACTCGGGACGAAATTAAAAAAGCCAGCGCCAACGCTCACCTAGGCGGAGGCAGTATCGCCGGCCCCAAATATATTCAAGCACTCAAAGACATTAATGAAAGCCTACACACCATTCATGAGTTAGGAATCATTGTCAAAGACGTCGACTTAGGATTATGTGACTTTCCTTACCTTCTTGATGGAAAAATCGTGTATCTGTGCTGGAAACTCGGAGAGGATAGAATCACGTGGTGGCACGAAATCAGTAGCGGCTATTCCGGTCGTCAGGTCTTACCAGAGAGCACGAGTTGATAATATTGACCATACACAAGATTGGCATCCCTGCATATCTACGAGATCAAGACCACATTCAGTCGACATTCGCTTGATGAATTTCCCTATAGCTGATTCAGTTATACCGAAACGGTAAAGCGCCAAAATGTTGAAATCCAATACGTGAGATAACACGTCAATCATTATCAGTAAATTCAAGCGGGTATAACCTCCCGATGTTTGAAGTAGTGCCCACGCTGAGCTACTGGGATACCTGAACCGAAAATTCTTTGGATTCGCTATAGGCACCACCTTCAAGAAAACACTCGCTTATGAAATTTGCCATTATTGGCCATGATGGGCCTGAAGGACCAACGAAGCGCCCTATTTATCGGCCTTCCCATTTACAGCGACTCAAAACATTAGACAAGCAAGGACGCCTGATTCTCGCCGGCCCTTTTGCCGACCAATCAGGTAGCCTCATGGTCATCGATGCTGACTCTCTAGCAGAAGCCGAAGCCTTTGCTCAAGAAGACCCGTACACCATCCACGGCGTCTTTCAGCATGTGGAGGTTCATCCGTTCACACAAGTACTTCCTGAATCATCACCTGATACATAGCCTGTACGTATTGTGAACAGCCGCAACTCAACAATTACTCGTCACTCCGGTTTGCCTTACAATGTGTTTCCGGCAAGTCGCAGAATAGCCTTCCATTCAAGGGCGCGTACCGGTTGCACCGATAACCGAGAGCCTTTTCGAAGAAGTTCCATTTGACGCAATTCAGGAACGTCCCTCAAGAAAGAAAGCGGGAGCTCGGAAGAAAATTTCTTCACAAACTTGACATCAACCATAAACCACCTGGATGCATCTGGTGTGCTTTTCGCATCATAATACCGGCTCTTCGAATCAAACGCATAATGATCTGGATACGACTCTTTGACAATTTCAACGAGACCCGCAATGGCAGGAGGATCGGCATTACTGTGGTAGAACAACGCCTGTTCACCGCGTTTCATCGCACATAAAAAGTTTCGAGCTTGGTAGTTTCGTACACCTTCCCAGCAAGTCGTTTGACGTGGGGATGAGGCGAGGTCATCGACAGAAAAGGTCCGTGGTTCGGATTTTAATAACCAATATTGAGACATGAGACTTGGAGTTTTCGTGCGATGCGGATTTGAAGTATTTGCCCTGAACGCATCAATGTACCTGGCGAGGTATAGGATGTCCATAGCCGTGAATACGATCAAGATGATCAGCCCGATATGGTAAGGATATTCCACCAGCTCATCCAACTCAGCATCGACTAATGATTGATCAACTCGTACAATTCGCCGAATCATGGATATCGAAGGAAGCCTGGGTAGGTCTTTTTGCATTTTCGGTTATTGCCTTTATCGGCACTCTTCTCGCTATCCCAGCGATCCTCATTCGGATGCCTCCTGATTATTTCCAAAACCATCACCACAAACCCTGGTTTGCGAATCATCATCCTGTGGTACGAATTCTCGGCCTCTTCGTCAAAAATATTATCGGGATGATTTTTCTTCTTGCGGGAATTGCCATGTTGGTCTTACCAGGACAAGGGCTACTCACGATGCTTCTCGGCATTCTCTTTATCGATTTCCCGGGCAAACATCGACTGGAGAAAAAACTCGTTCAACATCCAACCATTTTGAAGACCATCAATGCGCTCCGGAAAAAGGTCGACAAGCCACCGTTTACATTTGACTGAATCCGTGGAATCCGAACACGGCGCACAATCACCCATGCCAGTCCCAACAATTTACTCCCTGCGAATCCATTGCTAGGATATCCTTCGATGCGTACGCTCCAGACATTCGGCTGGATGAGCCTTGCGATCCTTTGTGCGATCGCATTCGGACATGTGGTCGGCTTCGTCAACCCATCAGAAAAAGTTAATGGTCTGTGGTTAGTCGTGGCCGCTTCGTGTTTTTATGTATTGGCCTACCGATTCTATGGACGGTTTTTGGCTCAACGGGTCATGAACCTTGACAACCAACGACGCACGCCTGCCCATCGTCTTGAAGACGGCACCAACTTCTATCCAGCCAATAAATATATTCTCTTTGGTCATCACTTTGCTGCAATTGCAGGAGCCGGGCCACTTCTTGGGCCTGTGCTAGCGGCCCAATTTGGGTACATTCCAGGCTTTCTTTGGATTGTCGTTGGTGCAGTACTGGCCGGAGCCGTACAAGACTTTGTCATTCTCGTCGCCTCCATGCGCCGAAACGGCCGTTCGCTTCCAGAAATTGCTCATGCCGAAATAGGATCGGTTACCGGAATGGCAACAGCCATTGCCGTACTCTTTATCGTCATCGTGGCGCTAGCTGGATTGGGACTTGCTGTTGTCAATGCGTTATATGAGAATGCTTGGGGAGTCTTTACCATTACGATGACAATTCCGATTGCCTTCGTCATGGGTATGTACTTGCAGAAAGTTCGTCCAGGCCGAATCGGAGAAATGTCGCTGATCGGCGTTGGCTTACTGACAATAGCCATCATTGCTGGAAGAGCTGTGGCCCTGTCTGATTGGGCTGACTGGTTCCTTCTTGACCGAAATACCCTCGTTTGGGGCTTGGCTATGTATGGCTTTTTCGCCTCGGTGCTTCCTGTCTGGATGCTCTTAGTGCCTCGTGATTACCTTTCAACGTTTATGAAACTGGGGGTTATCGCCCTGCTCGGTGCCGGTGTCATCGTGCTCGCGCCGGTCATTGAAATGCCACGCACCACTGAATTTATTCATGGAAATGGTCCGATCATCCCAGGTACGCTGTTTCCGTTCTTGTTCATCACGATTGCCTGCGGTGCCATTTCCGGGTTCCATTCCTTAGTATCTTCCGGCACAACCCCGAAGCTCATCAGCCAAGAATCTCAGGCCATCGTAGGATACGGCGCGATGTTACTGGAAAGTTTTGTGGGGGTCATCGCGCTCATCGCAGCTTGCCTCCTTATCCCAGGAGATTACTTTGTCATCAATACTCATCTTTCCATCGAAACGCTCGCATCTATGGGATTTCCTGTCTCAAAGATTCATGAGCTTTCTCACATGGTCGAGGTGGATGTTTCTGGCAGGCCTGGTGGTGCCGTATCGCTTGCCGTCGGGATGGCTTCGATTTTTTCAGCCCTTCCAGGCATGTCCGGGCTCATGGCTTACTGGTATCAATTTGCTCTTTTGTTTGAAGCTCTCTTTATCTTAACCACGATTGATGCAGGGACCAGAGTCGCACGATACCTTGTGCAGGAACTTGGAGGACATGCCTACGAACCGCTCAAGCAGATTAACTGGTGGCCTGGAGTCATTGGATGTAGCGGACTTGTCGTCGGAGCTTGGGGGTATTTAATCGGCACTGGATCCATCTCGACTATTTGGCCCATGTTCGGAGCGGCCAATCAGTTGCTGGGGATGTTAGCTCTGTGCATCGCCACGACCGTCTTAATCAAGATGAACAAAGCTCAGTATCTTTGGGTCACCGTCATGCCAATGATCTTTGTGGGAATCATTACCTTGGCCGGATGTTACGAGCTGTTCCACCTTTTCCTCCAGCGAGCATTGACTGGCCCAAGCACACAGGTCTTCACCATGTGGGTAAACACCACTCTCGTGGGAGTTGTTGCGACGTTGGCAATCGTCGTCCTCATCGATAGCGTTATGAAGTGGTATGGGTACCTCATTTTAAAACGGCCGTACACGAACAGTGAAGTGACGGAGGGCGAAGGTATTCAGCTGCCAGCGGGACGCTGCTGTTAGACCATGTGAGGAAAAGAACGTATAACGTATCGCGTGCCTGCGCGCTGTTGCGCTTTCAGCCTTCGTAGCCACTTCGGCGAAGTAGGCCCGGCGCGCAAGCGTGAAGCGTATCTCGTAAAAAACAGAAACACTTTTCCCTCGAAATACGAGCAACGAGCAACTATTCAGGAAAATGCCACTGGTAGGCGTCATTGAGCATTCACAGAAAGGAACGGTATGGCTAATCAATACTCATTTGATATCGTCTCAAAAATTGACATGCAGGAAATGAAGAACGCGGTTGACCAAACAGACAAAGAAATCAGCCAGCGATTTGATTTCAAAGGATCAAAAACAGAGTTGACCCTGAAAGAGAAAGAGCGAGAACTGGAAATTGTCTCCGATGACGAATACAAGCTCAATGCGGTCATTGATATTTTGAAAGGCAAATGTATTAAAAGAAATATTTCTTTAAAAGGTCTCGCATTTGGCAAAATGGAGGATGCCTTAGGAAGTACCGTCCGCCAAAAGGTTGGGATTCAGAGCGGAATTCCTGAGGATAAGGCGAAAATTATTACGAAAGCCATTAAAGAACAAAAGTTAAAAGCTCAAGCACAAATCCAAGGAGACCAAATTCGCGTTCAAAGCAAGAGTAAAGACGAACTCCAAACGGTGATGAGCTTTCTTAGACAGGAAGACTTTGAAATTGAACTCACATTTGAAAATTATCGCTAAGCTTTTTCGTTACCTTCTTGAGCGATCAGTCCGAGAGACATCCGCTCGTGAAGTCTTGAAGTGCGTCATCTAAGGCCTGTTGTGCGCTATTCGCGCGAAGAAGATCCAGCGCCTCCTCAAGCGTTCCCTGACCCTGGCCTATGGGAACCTTCAGGCGATCCATCCGTTCGGTGGCGGTCTTTTCCACTTGAAAGGTGACGAGTTCTTGTGCGACATCAATGACCCCAAGTTCGACCAAGGCCACATTGAATGTCGTCGTTCCCGGCATTTGCGTCATCATCCGGCTTTCTCCGAAGGTGCCCACATGTGTCGATTCCGTGCTTGAAAATAACGCAACAATCAATGCATCGATATGATGTGGCTTGGCCGCGTTGAGAAGAGCTGAAAACTCGTCCCCTTCTTGGATTCCATCTCTTGGAATACGTTTCACTTCAGAAACACCACAATGTTGTCCAAGATAAACCTGTATTCTCTGTGAAAGCTTGGATAGCAGAGGCAACGAAATAGGGGGAGCCGCCTCTCGACCAGTGGCATCAGAATGGATGGCTAGCCCAAATATCCGATCTTTTGACCAGAGACCTACCGGTTTCGAGCTCAGGGCCATTCTGTCTACAGACAGCCCAAGAACCGCTGGCATTCGCGGCCTTAGAGTCGAAACACACCCACATATACTTATCACAAGAACACCAATAATGACTCCAAGACCAAGTTGTTTTTGATAATGTCTCATGACGACGGCTGCTTCCTCCACGCCTCTTGAAAATGCATCAGTGCTTGCTTCATCGCATCATGGGCCGAAACGGCACGAAGTGAGTCATACGCGGTCTCTTCTGTCGGATAGATTGGCGGTTGGGTCACATCACGACGAACCACAGGGTAGACATTAGATTCAAGCGGCACGTTGAGACGTTCAAGGACTGACCAAGCAGAACCATTCGCATGAACAACGGGTAGGCCGGTCGTGCCATCGATTAAAGCCAACTCAACAAGCGCGTAGTTTTCAGCGCGAACGCCAACAAGAAGCCCTCCCCGAGCTCCTGAACCCTGTAGAGTGCCCTGTAACGGGAAACGATCGGAGACCTCTTTTTCAGTACTCGAAAGCACGGCAAAAAGGAGATAGTCCAACCTTTCCTGTTGGGCAAGACGAACAAACTGGGAAACATTCTCCCCCTGCGTGAGGTGATCAGAGTCAATCACGCTCACAACGGTGAGGGGAAACTGTTCGTCAAGATTCGCTTTTAAACGATGAGTAAACCTGTCAAACTCGCCATCAGAAAGTGCAGGAGCTGACTGTGGTGCCGTCGTATCATTCACGGCCAAGAGACCGGCTTTTAAACGACCGGCAGGGATAGAATCTGTTGGAAAATTTGACCATCGTTTATTGTCGACACCGAAATAGACTGGAAGCCGTTCGGGTAAAGACTGCGTCATACAACTACTTACGATCAGGGAAGTTACCGCAAGGCTCATAATGAGAATAGCGTGCATGGTGCTCCTTTCTTGTGGATGATCGAACAGGCAACGATAATCAATTTGAGAATATTGAATATTGTCCATCTCCACATCGAATGACGTCAAGAAAGTTCACTCTTCGACCCAAGAGTATATTGCATCTCCCGAGGTCATAGGGTAGGTTACCAGTATGTCGAGTCCAACGCAGAAATGGTTGCATATGTTTTTCTGGGTCTTATTCGTGGGATCGCTCACCGCATGCGATAAGATCTCCATCCCTCGCCTGTCGTTCGATGAAAAACCCGAGTCCAAGCTCCCCATATCCGTTATCTATCGATTTGATCCCTCGCTGGTCCAACATACCCAAGTCGTTGATGCCTGCGGCTTGCCCCATACGATCAAATCCGGCGAAATCATTACTAAAACCTTTCTCAAGGTGGGACAAGAACATTTTGCATCGGTTGGCACTCAGCCCACAGTCTCAGCTGGCTCCACCAACTCGCTAAACGAAATCACCATTGACCTAAAGTTTGTTCAGATGAATTTTGAACCAGTCGGCCGTTCAGGCGAAGAAGATCGGTATCATGCCAATGTTGGGCTCCAGCTCCAAGCCGTCTATCAAGACTCCCAGGGCAAGGCCTTAGCTCAAACCCCGCTTGACTACAAAGATAAAGTCAACATGTGGACTCCAGCACTCACCAGCCAAACACAGTCATGCGTAACCGGACAGTTTGATGCCGTGGTAGAAGACGCCGCTGCAACCTTAGCGAAAGAAATGGCCAACGTGCTTCCTCGTCTCTATGGTCAATCTCCACAGGCACCTGTCGCGGGAGGAGGAAGCAACACCGCACAGGTTCCCTCACAACCAATATCCAAACAACACCCTTCTCTTTCATTCAGGACCAAGCTCCAGGATGCGAACGATAACTTAGTCCTCGAGGGTGGAGAGAACGTGATTCTTCAAATTGAAACGACGAATGTCAGTTCAACACCATTGCCATCCGCCTATGTCGAATTACGTGGGAGTCAAGCCATAGTCAATGCATTTTCAACAGTCACGACATTACCTATATCGATTGGCCCACTACAGGCCGGAGAAAGTAAAACGACAGAAGTACGCGGCCGCATGCCCGCGACCGTTGAACAAGAAAAGGGGGAGCTGGAAGTATCGATTTCATTGTCCCATGGCATTCCGCCCGGCGCGCATACTATTCTTGCCGCGATTCAACCCGGGACCTCTTCATTTCAACAGACGCCACAAAAAAGCATGCTCCCATCTCCTGAGGACGGAAACAGCAAGAATCCCCCAGAGACCACGCCAGAAGAGATTTCCAATTACGCTCTTGTGGTTGGACTCAATGAGTATCGAGATCCATGGCCACAGGCCAACCAGGTTTCAGCACAACAGATACAACGTCTGGCCGGCGTTCTTGGCGAAACAGGATCTTTCACCGAAGATCGCATCAAGGTTCTAAATGGAAGCCATGCCACTCGCACCGACATAGAAGAAACCTTATTCACCTGGGCAAAGCATCAGCTGACTTCCGATACCATCTTCTTCTTCTATTTCGCTGGTCATGCTCTAGTCGATCCGGAGAAGGGAGAGGTGTACCTCGTTCCGTATGAAGGCTCACTCACCGCTTCAAAAAAACACCTAATCTCACTACGAAGCCTTCAACGTGTCCTAGGCAAACTCAAGGTCAAGCTTTCGCTCTTATTCTTGGATACGCCCGTTGCTCAATATTTAGATGACACAGGAACCGCCGTCGGATTGAACGGGGCAACCCCACCCAATTGGCGTGCGTCCATTTCCTCTATGGATTCATCCCGACCCCTGATCATTCAAATTCGACGACTTGCGGAAGAGAAAATTAAACAAGAACCAACTCAGCTGCTGGCCGGATTGCGAGGGAAAGCAGATCACAATCAAGACGGCACGGTTACGCTTGGAGAGTTTCTTAAGAATTTAGAAAGTATAGCAGAAGTAATTTACACCGAATCTCAAGCCTTGCCCCACCTCAACACTCCGCTGGCTCAATAATTTTATCGAGACACGACACATCGACACACTTCACGAATCACACTCACATTTGACCTTACAAGAATCAGTGCAGACACAAAAGCACTTGAATGGTTGAGTCGATGGACGGGCATTTTATTCTCCATACATGACAAACGGTTGTCATCCGCATTGTACGACTCATATCGTTTCCACTCTTTTCCAATCTCGTAGGCCGCTATATCAAAACATATCGTCATTCGCACATCATCACATTCTTTCAGTCAGTTCAACATCCGTTCTCCTTTCAATACAGGAAAGACGAAATTTATCTAAAAAGATACTGAACGTATCGTGTTGAATCGTTTTTGAGTTTTAGTTGGGCCTTGTCTTTCCCTCTCACTATCAATTCTCTTACAAGCAAATCTCCTGTAAAAACCCTCATATTTCAGTTAGTTTTTATGTATTCTCACATGCAGTTCGTGCCTGGCATTAATTCTGCTTTATTAGAATTTCATTGACATACTTCATTCATACAAGGAGTTCTGACATGACACAACACACATTTCTTCAAAAAGAATTTGATCATAGACATATATTTCTCTTTAACATCTTCGGGCATCAATCCAACAGCAACTCTGCACGACATCGTCCCCTCATGTATTTCAAAATGATTGGGATGACCAAGTTGCCCTTGTGTCTGCTGTTCACTCTTTGTCTCTGTACTAGCGTATTAGGTGCCACTAATGACGCCCTGTTCACCCAATCCGGTGACTCACAGAGAGGGAGCATCACTCACGAGGGCAACCAACTCCAGACCTCTCTTTCTCAATACGGACGTGAGAATCACACCACAATCGAACAAGTCGGCGACGCGCACCATGCAACAGTCCTTCAACGTGGGCTTCATCACATGACCGATATTTCACAAATTGGCGAAGGACATGTTGCCACACTCTCTCAGGAGGGTGGAGCGAATCGGCTCAGCCTGAATCAAGACGGTGATGCGCACGAAGTTGATATTCGACAAGGCCCGTTATCACATGAAGGCCACATCACCGTTGAACAATTCGGCACGGCCCATGTGGCGTCAGCCCACCAAGATGGTGCATACAACACAATGACCCAACATCAAGAAGGATATGCCAATATCCTCGCCGCCTCTCAATTGGGCGACGACAATCAGATCAAGCAAGAACAAGAGGGGAGCGGGAACGAAGCTTCTGCCCGACAGCACGGCTATGGAAATACGATATCGCAAACACAGATTGGGAATAACAATACCGCAGAAGCCGAACAATTCGGTCAAGACAACTCAATTACCCACACGCAGATTGGTGATGGACTAGCCTATTCCATCACGCAAGAAGGTCAAGGGCTTGCCATTACTGTCACACAAGACTCCACCGGGACGGTAGCCATGAGTCCGTAGCACTCCAGGGAAAGGGTGCGGCTCGTCCGGCGCGCAGGACGGGAAATTTCATTCCCATGTGATTTCATCAATTCATTTACATTCATCAAGGAGGGTTTTATGTCACGCACATTCAACAGATATACACCATTCGCCGGGATCAGCACCGCCGTTCTCTTCGCGTTGCTGACCACAGGGGCATGGGCATCGGTACCCAATAACGTGGCGGAAATGATTCAAGATGGAGACGACAATACTGCGACAATTGTCCAGGCTCCAGATCCAGACGGTATACGCTTAGAAGCCTACATCAATCAGGCTGGCGACTATAATTATGCGACCATTACTCAAAACGACTCGTCAGCATACAATGTGGCGACGATTGATCAAAGTGGCGATGGGAATTCGGCTGATCTATCTCAAAGCTGGTACTCCGTATACAATGAGGCCACTGTGAATCAAGGCGGCGATTACAATACTGCCTGGGTTTCTCAAAACGACAGTTCTGTGGCCAATTATGCCACGATCGATCAAAGTGGTGATGGAAACTCAGCAGGGGTTTCTCAAAGTTGGGACTCAGAATACAATCACGCGTCGGTCGATCAAAGCGGCGATTACAATAACACCTGGATTTCGCAAAACGATAGCTCACAAGGCAACACTGCCACCGTGAATCAAAGCGGCGACGAGAACTCAGCCGAAGTTTCACAAAGTTATGGGGCAGGATACAATGACGCCACCGTGGATCAAAGCGGAGACTACAATATCGCTTCCATTGACCAAGACGGCAGTCTCTACAATGTCGCCGAGGTCGACCAAAGTGGAAACTCCAATGATGCCACCGTCATTCAGCGGGAAGAGTCTGAGGGGAACTATGCCATGATTGATCAAAGCGGCGATGGCAACTCTGCGACGGTATCTCAAGACTATCACTCATTCTACAACCACGCCACGATCGATCAAAGTGGCGATTACAACTCTGCAACCATCGAACAGAATTATGATTCCGCAGACAACTATGCGTCTGTTGATCAAAGTGGCAATGATAATTCAGCCGAAATTTTCCAGAGCGACTACGCACAATACAATGAAGCCACAGTGAATCAAAGCGGGAATTACAATTCTGCCACCATTCTTCAAAATGAAAGTATGGACAATGTGGCGCACGTCGATCAATCCGGCGACGGAAATCTGGCGTTTGTGAACATGGTTGGCCATGAATACGACGCGGTAACCGTTATGCAAGCTGGAAACGGAAACGTCGCACAATACAATCCTTAATCATCCATGAACAAAGGCTTCATACGATGATCAGCAATAGACAGAACTGGAAATGGAGCGCCTACCCTGCGGGGTGGGCGCTCGGCCTAGGACTTTGGCTCTTCTTGTATTCGGTTCCGGCAGGGGGAACACACTTCTCTCTCGACTCAACAGATAAGGATCAACAGATGTATTCCAATCGCCAAACTATTATTCAGAACGGTGTTCATAATAAAAAAACCATTAGGCAGCGAGGCGAACACCTAGACTTGAGATTAGAACAACACGGAGACCGCAACGATTCGGATCTCCAGCAAGACGGCACAGACAACAAGGCCACTTCGATTCAACGAGGAGATGAGAATACGAGTCGCATTCGCCAACGGGGTGCTGGCAATAAAGCGACGATTATTCAACGAGGCTCAAGGAGATAACCCCTCATGGTTCGATTTATCAATCATCGGCAAAACTTACTCATACAACATCTATTGTGGATTTTCGCTCTGATGCTGTGCGGCATATATCTCGTGACTCCGCAAGCCACCCTTGGGTCGACACAAGTCTCTTCGGAAGAATCCGAAGATTCATTTTTAGGAATATCCGGATTAATTGTTGATGAAACTCGAACCGTGGTTGGTCGAAATTTTTACGAGGCATTTACGGCACAATGGACGAACCTTTCATCGACGACTCAAAATATTGTCATTAGTGAATTAGCCGATCCGCGTTTTGGCAGCATCATTTCAGTCCAAATCGGAGAAAAAATCGTCTTTCGACGTCTCTTGCCCCCTCGATTAGGGGACCTGGAAGAAGCCGTCAGCATGGCAATTACGAACCTCCGTCAAACCTTGACTGATCAAGAGCGCGTTCAACAGGAACTTGAAATGTATTAGTGGCCAAATACGCCGTAGGACACAGTACAAACACAACAGCGACGGAGCAGGATAGAACAAGGAGACAAATACTATGTTGAACAAGATGATACTCACGGTGATTACCCTTCAATTGGCTGGCTTAGCCTGGATCAGTACCCCAATCAACGCCTCTGAACTTCGGCATCAATTTACCAATCCTAATTTTGGCGGCAACCCATTTAATGCTCAGCCCCTCTTGAATTCTGCCGTGTTACAAAACGATTTTGAAAATACCGAAACCAATGACACAAGTACCTTAGAAGATTTTCAGTCTCGGTTAGATCGAGCCATCTTGAATCGTCTCTCTCGAGAAGTTGTCGCAGAAGTCTTTGGTGAAGAAAGCGATTTATCGGCAGGATCGTTTAATACAGGAAACTTTGAAGTCCAAATATCGGAAGACTTGGATGGCGTAACGATTGGAATCGTCGACACTCTCACAGGAGATGCCACGAACATCCAAGTCCCATTTTTTTAATAATGAGGAGAACCGTTCTCATGAGACGCTATCATTATTCTGGAAGTGCCTTTTTTCTCATCATCGCCAGCAGCTTTTTATTACAGGCCTGTTCAACGTTATTCCAACCACTAACCAGCGGAAAAGCTGAAGTGGGATATGAGTCTCAAGTCTTTCAGCAATTGGCCTCCCTTCCACCACCGACAGAACCGATTGTCGTGGTGGTTTATAAATTTCGTGATCATACCGGGCAATATAAGTCCAGTGACGCCGTGCTTCAATACTCCACAGCCGTGACACAAGGGGCGACTTCTCTCTTAATCAAAGCCCTGATGGATGCTGGTAACGGGAAATGGTTTACGGTGCTGGAACGGGAAGGACTCTCCAATCTTCTCAATGAACGAAAGATCATTCGCCAAACCCGCAAACAGTATGTCAATGGCGGAGAGCAACTCCCCCCACTTCCACCCTTACTCTATGCGCCCATTCTTCTCGATGGCGGTATTGTGGCCTATGAATCTAATC
Organism: Candidatus Nitrospira salsa; assembly: GCF_965152625.1. NCBI lineage: Bacteria > Pseudomonadati > Nitrospirota > Nitrospiria > Nitrospirales > Nitrospiraceae > Nitrospira > Candidatus Nitrospira salsa. The sequence goes on along the minus strand of NZ_CBCUCO010000004.1, from coordinate 1,160,451 downwards.
TCTTAAGTGGAGGGATGGGAGCCAGATATTTTGGAGCCGGAGGGTTTACCGAGTTTCGCCGTGATACCGTGACCGTGGATCTACGAGCGGTTTCTGTCAAACGTGGCACGATTCTCAATACCCTTCAGACAAGGAAAACAATTCTTTCTGCAAAGTTGGAAGGCGGGCTATTTCGCTTCGTCGATCCACTACGATTATTGGAAATCGAAGCTGGCATTGCCAGCAATGAAGCCCCGCAAATGGCGGTACGGGAAGCCATTGAACTCGCGGTCTACGGGTTGATCCTGGAAGGTATCAAAGATCAAATTTGGACCTTCAAAGACCCGGAAGCCGGAGCTCCAATCCTCGCTTCGTATTTGGATGAGAAGCATGAACAGATCGATTCGGACCTTGATAACGGATAACGTACGCTTGACGAAGAATTTGAGGAGAAACACGACGAATAAATAATCCTCAATATGACCACGCATAAGTACCCAGTAATAGTCTCAAGATGATCTTCATAAAGAATGTTCACGTGAAGGCATAAACCTCAGAAGATCAAAAGCGCTGAACGGTCTCTCTCTTTTCCAGAAACATGACAAAAAAAACCCTGCCGGAGTGGTCCGGCAGGGTTAGGATAACGGGGAGGAAGATATTCCCCTCTGTTGTTAATGATTAGAAGTTGACCCAGAGTTGCGTGTAGCCCCAATTCTGGTCAGCCGTTCCAAAACCATTCTTCTTATTATAATCACCGGTGAAGAAATGACCATACCCTAATTGCCATCCAACCTTATTGTTTTGGAAGAACAGCGTATAGACCACATCAATTTCACCACCCAATGACTTTTCATTGTTGGTACCTGGGGTGGTTTTGAAAATTCCTTGTCCAGCACTATACCAATTGTCCTTCTCTTCGGCCAATCGCATATAGTGACCAGCAATTTCAAAGTGGCTGTTTGCGGTCGGTCGCATTTGCAAGTTACCACCAAAGGTCATCATATTCTGCCAGGACATTAAATCCATGTACCCAAAGTGAATGTGATTGGTTGGATACAATTGGCTAAACGTGTCAGCACCACCAAACCCGCTTGTATTGGCATTCTTGTCACCAGATGCCCAGTTGAATTCAGCGCCAATGCGAGGTTGCATGGGAACTGGCAACGTCACACCGGCATCAGCATGGAACGCACCGGCATTGATGGTTCTGTTAAACCCGGCCCCAAACGTGTTTCCCCCCGTTGGACCAATTCGTCCAAACTGATAGTACCCTTCAACGGTCGCATCAACGATACCAGCATTGCCGGCTATTCGGGCTCCGACAGTATGTCGGCTTTGGTTGCCACGCTGTCCACCGGCACCATTAGCAGCCGTCGCACCACCTTCTTCATAGATCCAAGCTGGTTCAATAGCAATACCGGATACTTTCATTGGAATTCGCGCGAAGAGGATGTTTCCATCTCCACCGTATCCGCCGCCGTTCGTAGAAGCACCGCAACCACCAGAATTTTGGGTACAATTACCTTCTGCAACGACCAACCACCCTAATTCCACAGGCACTTTGGCATGGTTATACCGAAGCGTGACACCATCGAATGCAAAGCCGACATTATTCCAATCAAAGTGACCGAAAATACGATGGTTACCCCATACGACGAGCTGACGTCCGGCTTTCATCGACAAATTGGGCACCAAAAAATTTCGTACTAACATGTACCCTTGACGAAGAAACAGATCAGCACCTGTGTGACCTGGGTTGATCGCACCAGCCTCATTGGTTTCTAAGGAACCAAAGTTATTTGAGACCTGCGGTTGTACAAAAAACACGACGTCCGGGGATAAATCATAATTGAACCCCAGACGAATCAATTGCTGCGTAAAGAATCTGTTATCTTTCGTGGCAACACCTGTCGAGTTCGTCCCGAAACCAGAATTCGTTCTGAATTCCGGACGCACCCGCATGTCACCAGAAATCGTTAAGTTCTGCAAATCAAACGCCGGACTCTGCGGGGGATCAAAGGCATGATACGGCTCCAAATCCGGAATGGCACGAGGGACTGCCGGAACATTGGTGTTTTTGTCGACTGCCGGAGTCGTCTTGGCCGCAAAGGCTGGGACAGCCGACATGGACACGATCAGGCACCCTGCCGTGAACCACTTGGAAAAACGATAAAAATCGCTCATTGCACTCCTCCTGTTAGTTGAGTCCCCGACCGACCAGGGACGAACAGTTGTTCGTAGCAAGAACCCATCTCCTTGCACACGAACACAATTACCTTCTTCCTCTTGACTCTCTTCGCTATATACGAACGAACGTATCTAAAATTGATTGGTTTCTTGGTTGTCAGGATTGATTGGAAAATGCATCAAAATATACATCTGCCAAATGTTACGCCTCTGCTAAAAACATACCAGTATCGTAATATTCATATAACATGTTGAAAGTTATGTGAATCTAACGTTCAATCTGTTCTCATGCTGATCTTGAAAGTATTTCAATAAAGAGACGTGACGTTGCAAAAACACAACAAAAGGAAGGTAAAGTACGAAATGCTGCCTTGATACGGCCTTAACTAATTTTGATTTGAAACGGAGATGACCAAGGAGAAAGAGTAATGAACAGGATAATAAAGTCTTTATAATGGCAAAATAATATGTGGCTCTCCCTTTCCAAATTCTTAAATTAGTTTATTACCTCCTTGCGTCTCTGTTGCTGAATCTGTCGCTCCTTTAATCGATTCTTCTGCTTCTTTTACTGATGCTTCTAAATCTTGTTCAACGGCCTTAAACTCCTGCTGTATCATATTGATTTCAGGTTCAACTGACTGACGGAGATCTTCCGTAGTTTCCTTGAAACCTTTGACGGCTCGACCAACTTGCTTGCCGATTTCTGGGAGTTCTTTAGGACCAAAGAGGAGAAACGCAATCACGAGAATGATCAGAATCTCCATGGCTCCTAGACCAAACATCGTTCTTGCTCGTTATGCGTGGGGAGTGGCGTGTAAAGATTGAAAGAGTTGAAGACCTTTCACACTCCACGCCTTTTCCTCACGAATATTATCCTTGTCTCGCTTGTTCTGGTTGGGGTGATGGAACGGTCTCTGCCTGGGGCTGCGTCGGTGGCGAGACCGGTTGAGCTGTTTGCTGCGATGTAACTTGCTCTGGTTGCGGGGGAACATCTTGGGCCATGTTGGGTTGATCCGGGTTAGGCGTCACATCGAACGCATCTGCTTCATTGACAGACTTTTTAAATCCCTTAATAGCCTTCCCTAATCCTTCCCCAAGCTGTGGAATTTTCCCTGCGCCAAACACAATCAGCACAATGATCAGAATAAGCAATAATTCCATCCAGCCAAAGGACCCAATCATAAAGAAACCTTTCGTTGCACCCGCTGTTTCATAGATCTCATACTTTTCATTGAATCCGACTAGTATACAAGAGCAACAGAGAAAAATCTACACTAATTCACAGCAGCGCCTATGAAGACGCTGAGAGGAAAAAATGCGTATAGTCTACTAATTGAGGAGGAGATTGCAAAATCATTTTGATTCCCTCACGGTCATATCCTAACTTCTCAAGTGCTGGCTGTGCATCTTGTATTTCTGATTCCGTGATATAGGCGATCATATCAGGAAGACCGTCTGACTTCAGGTTAGACAGAACCTCATGTAGCTTGCCCTTTTCATCCGAGGGCATCGCATCGCGAAGAGGAAATTCAATGCGCCGCGTATAGGGGCTGGAATAGCCGGCATTAATCGCTTCAAGAGTCCGAACAACATGGGCATCGAATTCCCATGAATTTGAGTTTGGAAGATTGGGATGGGCGGCCAGCAGATCCATCAGCGTCAACACATTAGTGTTTAAACTCTTTCCGACAAATTCCCGCTGCGATTCCAGAACCAGGCTCTTGGCTCCAAGATGACGGCCAATCTCTTCCAGCAAGGCAAAATTGACCATAAAGCTGAACTGTCCACCATGAACGGAATAGCAGGGCTTTTCTGGATCGTTCAGCACATGAGCGTCAAACGTTCCAGCATCAAAACTGCTAAATCCAATGGCATCAGAAGCCAAGAGACGCATTGCCTCCTTGATTGTCGCCGCGGCACCGGTATTCACCGGGACCAGGACTTCCTCGTCAATGTTTTTCAAAAACTCTGAAATTGTTCGACGAAAGGCTAACGATTTGGCTTCAATTTCATGGTATTCACGCTCCCACACCAAGTCCTCCAAAAAGCTAGGAAACGTCTGTAGCCCTTCAATATCTTTGTGATCGAAGGCTTGGACAAATCTTGACCAATCGGTGATCTCTGCGAGCTTCGATTCGCTGACATTGGGACGAAGATGCTCTTCATGCAAATTACTGGCTTTTCGATACATTAATTTTGTCGGAAGCTCACTCCACAATTCATTACAGATAATCCGATCTACTGTGCAGTCTTGGAAGGATTGCAAGTCATCAACATCTCCACGCGTGACCGTCACTCTCTCTTTATGACGGGCCAGATCCGGATTACTTCTTGCTTCATTGAGCACCACGTCATTTTTATCAATGAGGTGATACTGGATAAATGGATACAACTGCTGGTCTGTATCCAGCGCTCGCAGACGATCTAAAAAACAAGCTGCAAGATTTCCATTCCCGCATCCCCATTCCATGAGAATCAGCGAGGATTTCGAACTTGGCGTTGAATCTCCAGTTGAAGATTGCTTTGCACGTTGCAACACACGGCGATAATAATCTTCTGCCAACGCATAGCCGAGACGATAATCAGCGGAAGCAAATGTTTGGTAAAGCTCGCGAAGCCGTGAGCCTCTCAGCCCATAAAACACATCATTAATATGCACTTGCCATTCATCAACCGGACGAAAGTCTCCAATGATTTGAGGAAGAGCATCAGGATCAAACGTGGAAGACGCAGCCATAGCAATATGATTCCTTCATGTAACGTAAGTTATTGAATTTGCTAAAGAAAGAGATTTTAACAGACTGCCAGACCCCCTGCAAGGCGCATTGCGAGATTCTTGACAGGTTCTCGTCACAAAGAGTAGAGAGTACCAGTCAGTCATCAATGTTTTGGCATCATCCTGCAATTCACTGGCGAGCAACAATCTCAGCATGCGGCTACTTCTTCGACCAGCCATCAGGACTTCGGTCGTTGCATCTATTTTTTGGTGGCTCTGTTCTACCGCAGTTTTCTGTCCTCTTTACGCTGAATCAGCTGATCCCGCCCCCCCTCCTGTTTTTCAACCCGATGAAACACAGCATGGTTTTTCGAAATATGAAAGCATCCCCCATCACCCACCTGCATCATTAGAACAATCTCCAGATCAAGAATCAGATCTCAACAAAGCTCTGGACCAGCCTCCAGGCGGACTCTTTTATCGAATAGAATTCGCCAAGGGATTTGAAGAGGCGCAGGGTCTCCGAAAAGGTCATACGATTGTATCCGTGGAGCCCACGAAGGTGTTTCCTCCAGAGAGTCCATTTGTGTTTCTGGTGTTTCACGTGCATCAACACTATGCACCATATCAGGTCATTGGCCGTCTTTACCCAGAACATATCGAGGGCCAAGATTCATCTGCCCTGATCGAGGAAGATGCCATATACCTCGCCACAGAGGATGACGGCGGGTACCTTCAATTTGACCGACCAGCAAAGCATTGGCCAGTTGGGACTTATCGTGTTGAAATCTATGTAGGCTTCGAAGTGAATCCCATTAACATGATGGGGACGATGAGATTTTCAGTGGCTACACATTCGACTCCGTAATCAAACTACACTCATAAGCCGCTAGCGCAAAGTTCAACTTTCTTCGTCGGGCTTGACAGGTCATAGGGGTTTTAGTATCGTGATGAGCAGTTTACCCTAAGCATATTTTTCCGCTCGATCCTGGCAAATCAGTCGTTTGCCCAACCCTTGTCATTAACGCATCGCCTCATCATCATGGAGCGATTATGAGGAACTTTATTTAAATGAGAAAAACAGGCTGGACACTCTTAATGTTCGTCCTTGTCGGTGGACTATTCGGTGGTATCTTAGGAGAGATTTTTCGAGTTGCGACTCCGCCAGGCACCGTTCAAAACATTTTTGCCAGAGCATTATCTCCAGGACTTGACCCACCAGTCACGGTCGACCTCGTGCTAATCAAGGTCACGTTCGGATTCCTTCTCAAAATGAACTTCTTCACCTTCGTGGGTGCCGTCCTTGGATTTTATCTTTATAAAAATCTCTAGATTGTGAGCCTCTAATCCCACAACCATATTGTTCGACTGCACTCCAAATTAAGACACACATCAACATGTTTTAGACCACGAACTATCGCTCCTAAGGACACCTGCAATCACAACCTTCCTGAACCCTGAGCATCCCTTACCCGGCAATGCCTCTACCACCAGCATGATACCCGCTCAACTACCGTGCCCTAGGGTACCTCTAATCCCCACAACAATATTGTTCGGCTCCACTCCAAATTAAAACACGCGACAAGAGGCTTTAAACCATGAACTATCGCTTCCAAGGGCACATGCAATCAACACCCCCATTAGCCCACCCTCAATCTTCACATCAGCAGAAAGGGACTCACAAGTCCAACGCGACACCCGTACGAACAACAAAAAACACCCAACGATCGCGAGCCCTATCTCTCTATTTGCAATTCCTTTTGCCGAAGACTCCGAATCTTGTCACGCAGCTTTGCCGCCTTCTCATACTCTAAGTTTTTGGCCGCGGCCTTCATCTCTTTCTCTAACGTACCAATCGCCTTATCAATCCCCCCTTCGGTTTGATACACCTCTTCCTCTTCCGCGGCAAGCGTGAGTTCAGGGTAATCCGCTTCAGCAATTTGTGATTCCAAATCATGGATACGTTTGCTAATGGTTACAGGTGTAATGCTATGCGCCACATTATACGCACTCTGGATTTCTCTCCGTCGCGCCGTTTCACTCAACGCTACTTGCATGGAGTTCGTCACACCATCTCCATAAAGAATCACCTTACCGTGACTATTGCGGGCGGCACGTCCCGCCGTCTGGATCAGAGCCCGCTGTCCTCGTAAAAATCCTTCTTTATCGGCATCCAGAACCCCTACAAGACTGACTTCTGGCAGATCCAAGCCTTCTCGAAGCAAGTTAATGCCGACAAGCACATCAAACACACCCCGTCGAAGATCTCGAATAATCTCAGCGCGTTCGAGTGTTTTGATATCCGAATGGAGATACCGAACTTTTAGTCCCACGTCGTGATAATACTCGGTCAGATCTTCAGCCATTCGCTTCGTCAACGTGGTTACCAAAACGCGATGGCCTTTCTCGATGACATCACGAATTTCCTTCAGCAGATCCTCAACCTGTCCTTTAGCCGGCTTCACTTCCATGATAGGGTCCATCAGCCCTGTCGGACGGATGATTTGCTCCACCACAGCCTTCCCGGCCCGTTTCAATTCATAAGGACCGGGGGTGGCTGACACATACACGACTTGATGCATGCACTGTTCGAATTCGGGAAATTTGAGGGGACGGTTATCGAGCGCTGAAGGTAAACGAAACCCATAATTCACTAAGTTTTGCTTTCGAGAATGGTCGCCCTCATACATGCCACCAAACTGTGGGATCGTCACATGGGCCTCATCGACAATCAGCAGGAAGTCTTTCGGAAAGTAATCCAGTAATGTGGGCGGCGGTTCTCCCGGAGCCCGCCCACTCAAATGCCGAGAATAGTTTTCAATCCCATGGCAATAACCCATCATGCGAATCATCTCTAAATCATATTTCGTCCGTTGCTCGATTCGCTGAGCTTCCAATAGTTGATTGTTTCGCTGAAAATAGGCGACACGCTCTTCGAGTTCCTCTTCGATGCTCTGGATCGCCCGTTCATGTCGATCCGGCGCAATCACATAATGGGTTTTAGGGTAAATCGGAACCTTCGGGATGCGTCGCAACGATTGTCCCGTGAGCGGATCAATTTCATAAATGGCCTCAATTTCATCGCCAAACATTTCCACGCGAATGGTATTGGAATCTGAGGCAGCTGGAAAAATTTCGACCACATCTCCACGGGCACGGAATGTCCCACGCTGCAACTCTAAATCGTTTCTGGAATATTGAATCTCTACAAGCTTGGCCAACATCGCATCGCGGCGAATTTCCATTCCTTCTTCCAAATACAACAACATGTCATGATAGACCTCGGGCGATCCAAGTCCATAGATACAAGACACGGATGCAATGATAATAATGTCATTGCGCTCCAAGAGTGACGTGGTCGCGGCATGTCGCATTTGATCAATCGTGTCATTGATTGACGCATCTTTGGCAATATAAGTATCGGTTGTCGGAATATAGGCTTCCGGCTGGTAATAGTCGTAATAGCTCACAAAATATTCAATGGCATTATCCGGGAAAAAGCCTTTGAACTCTTGATACAGCTGTGCGGCCAACGTTTTATTATGGACTACCACCAAGGTTGGACGTTGAATATTGACAATAACATTGGCCATCGTAAAGGTTTTGCCGGACCCGGTCACGCCGAGCAAGACTTGATGCGCTAGGCCTCGTTGAACCCCCTGAGAAAGAGACGCAATCGCCTTGCCTTGATCCCCTTTAGGTGAATAGTCTGACTGTAAGGAAAAGATCTGTTCGTGCTTCATGTCGCCAATGTACCATGAGTGAAGAAAAGCAGGCATGGCCCCTGGTCGAAACGCTCAGTAGGAACACTTTTGCCCCCACCCTCATTGCTAAAAACCTTAAAACTGCTATATCATACACGACATAACATACGTCACCCCTCGACTCACAATTTAATACCTTACAAAGGCCCAAGTAATAAGGAGAAATTGTTCATGAAACACTCCATGTTCAGTGGGATTCTCCTCAGTGTAATCTGCCTCGCAAGCTTCTCGACATCTAGCCATGCCGCGTCATATAAGATCTCCTGGACGGGCGACAATGGCCATGCCATGACAGGGAAGTTTAAACATGCCGATAGCCTGACGGGGGTGATTAACGGCACACACTTAGACAGCTTCTCAATCGAAGGCTTTCAAAACAACGCCTCGTTAGGCCATTGGGATATGACCTCTGGAGAAAGCACATCTGCGTTTAGAGAGAGCGCATCTGCGTTCAATTTTAATTTTGACACCAATACTGGAACGTTTCTGACAGGCGGACGAAGCGACACACCATCCGGACAACTCTGGAATATCCCAAGCGATGGCGGTTTCGGGTTCTTTAGTGGAAATAGCTCGCAGGGCGTCTATGTAAATGGCGAGCATGTGGGCACATCTCAAATCTTCATCGGCTCGACAGTTACCACTGTTGGCCTTGTTCCCTCCACACTTCGCGCGGACCGCATTCCTAGTGGGCCAAACTTTAATAATCCCGGAGGGACCGTGGTCAATCCAGAGCCTTCAACGATACTGCTGTTTGGAACAGGTATTGGTGGGCTGCTAGCCTATCGCCTTCGAAAACAACGAAAATCTACCCTGTCATCATAAAGTACTCGTCAACAAATTCCGATCAGGTTTTTTTTCACGTCTCAAATATCAACGGCCAGCTCAAGAATCCTTGAGCTGGCCGTGTGATATAGCCATCTTCGTGGCGGCCATAGATTCACTCAATGGGAATGTTGAAACAAGCCGCCAGCGGCGTTCTCGCCCTTTTGCCGTGCTCACGTATTGCCAGTACGCTCCGGGCGTCACCTAATCGTTTATGTAAGAGGGAGACTCTCTGCAACAAAAAATGAGTGTCATAGTGGTACTACCTCAAAGATAACCGTGCCGAGGGCTGGGCCTTGCTGGCTTGGCTCGCATTTCCCTGTCGTGGTTGCGCATGGCCCTGTCACTCGCAGATTGAAGTGTTCGTGAGAGCGCAACAGGCCAAAGATGAGCCAAGACTTTTTTGAACATTCCCTCATAAATTATGATTCTAAGCTTGTTATGGAAAGCTCTTTAGACTAAGAAGGAAAGTATTCAACAGCCTCTCAATCATACCCTCAATTTCTCCCAAAACAGGCACCTACCCTTTGGTCAAAACAAGCCTGAAATCTCGCCTTTCTCATTCACACCAATCGCATTGGCGGAAGGCACACGGGGAAGCCCGGGCATGGTCATAATATCTCCAGTCAAGACCACGATAAATTCCGCCCCAAGAGACAGGCGTATTTCGCGAACGGGAATCGTGAATCCAACTGGCGCGCCTTTTCTGGCGGGGTCCGTTGAAAAACTATACTGCGTTTTGGCAATACACACTGGAAAATGACCGTAACCCGATCTTTCGAGTTCAGCAAATCGATCTAAGACGGGCTTGGGAAACTCGACAGTATCAGCTCTGTACACTTCCTGTGCGATCATTCGAACTTTATCGGCCAGCGGCAAGGTATCTGGATAGAGTACATGAAAGTCCGCATCGTTTTGATCCAACATGCGTACTACTTCCTCCGCTAATTCCAGAGCCCCCTCCCCGCCCTTTGCCCAATGTTCGGCCAGAACCACTTTGACCCCTAAGCTTGCACAGTCTTTCTTGACTAATTCAATTTCAGCCTTCGTGTCGGAGGTATACTGGTTAATGGCCACGACAGACGGCACCCCGAACTTTTTTACGTTCTCTAAATGTCGTAAGAGGTTAGGAAGACCTTGTTGCAATGTTTTAAGATCTTCTTGCTCAAGCCGTTTCGCATCGGCTCCTCCATGAAGTTTCAACGCCTTAATCGTCGCGACGACAACTGCACAGGCCGGTCGTAACCCTGAACGTCGACATTTAATATTAAAGAATTTTTCCGCACCTAAGTCTGCGCCAAATCCCGCTTCGGTCACGATGTAATCTGCGAGTTTTAATGCGGTTTGCGTCGCCACAACCGAATTACAACCATGCGCGATATTCCCAAATGGCCCACCATGGACCAAGGCCGGGTTCTGTTCCAGCGTTTGAACCAGATTGGGATTGATCGCGTCTCTCAACAATGCCGTCATCGCACCCTGGGCATGCAAATCTTTCGCAAAGACCATGTCCTTGTTCGCGGTTCGCCCAATCTTAATATTGCCTAAGCGTCGCTGGAGATCATTGAGATCGGAAGCTAGTCCAAGAATCGCCATCACTTCAGAGGCTGCGGTAATATCAAATCGCGCCTCTCGGACAAAACCATTGGCTGCTCCTCCAAGTCCTGTTGCCACCAGACGCAATGATCGATCATTCATATCCATGACTCGCCGCCAAGTGAGACGCCGGGCGTCGAGTTGCGGGGCATGGCCCCAATAGAGGTGGTTGTCCGCCATTGCCGCTAATAAATTATGCGCAGCGGTAATCGCATGAAAATCCCCAGTAAAGTGCAGATTAATATCGGTCATGGGGACGACCTGTGCATATCCCCCACCGCAAGCGCCGCCTTTCATCCCGAAACAAGGCCCCACACTTGGTTCACGAATGGCAACCATTGCATTCTTTCCAATTTTATTGAGCCCATCAACCAGACCGACCGCCGTTGTCGTCTTTCCCTCACCCGCCGTTGTCGGAGACATGGCCGTCATCAAAATCAATTTCCCTTCGGGACGATCGTGAAACGATTTAAGGACAGAAAGCGGGATCTTGGCCTTATAGCGTCCATAAGGTTCGAGTTGTTCCTGTGAAAGACCCAAACGAGTTCTGGCAAGATCCACAATCGGCGCCAACACCGCCTGATTGGCAATAGCAATATTGCTCATCGTCATAATAACCTTCTCCCACAAGTTAAGATTTGCAACGATCGATCATACCAACGACGATGTTCGCAATACTATGGGATAGACTCATGACGACTGAAACGCGTTTCATGATCAATACTAGACATTACTTCCTTGCCATCATAGGATAAACCCATACTGGGCAACAGTGGATTGTAAGCATGGGTACTGTGCCAGCATACAATTTGGCCCCAACCAACGAACTTCTTCTTGCTTCTTCACGTTCTTGTGGCGTCGGACTTCTCACCGTAAAAGGAGGCCTATGACACGGATCTTTCACATGACGTTCTGTGTCGCACTGGTATATCTCGGCAGTATTCTCCCAGTGTTCGCACAAGAGTTTGAAGTCGGCGAGCCCATCACGCTTCAAGCGACGAAACCCGTCGGAGTCCCGCTGCATCGGGAACATCCACCAAACTACTGGAAACATGTGCCCACCAAAACACAAGTGACACTTGAGGACATCGCTCCGGACGGCCAATGGCTGATCATACGTCTACCCTCTGGGGAGCGGGCCTGGGTCAGCATTAAGTATATTCGAGCCAGCACTCTACAAAACCCTGCACGTCACCCAAACGAGACAAAAAGCATCCACACGCAATCAGTTTCACAATCACCATCATCAAAAGAGGATGAAGCGAAAGTTTGGAATTCACGTGACGGGTGCGAACGAGTGGTGCGGAACGGAGGACGGATGGCTCAAGCATCTTCTGAAACGTTACGCCTCGCCACATGGAATCTTCGATGGTTTCCCATTGGGCAACCTAAGGACCAACAGCATACATCTGCCAAACCCACTGATATTGATTGGCTGATCTGCACCCTTGTGTGGATGCAACTTGACATCTTAACCGTCCAAGAAAGCCTCGCAACGTCTCTCGCGGATCATGCATGGGACACTGTGACGCGAATACTCACGAAGAAAACAGGTGGGAAATGGAAATGGTATCGACAACCTTGTGGCCGACCCAACGACCATCACATTGGGCTCTTATGGAATGACTCTCACGTTGAACTTTCCCAATTTGAAAGTCTGTGGCAATTTAATTCGAAAGCCAACTCTCCGAAGAAAGCCTGTACGTTTGGACTCCGTCCCGGACAATACGTTCGCGTCAAGTCTCGCAACACCCGCGGGGCCGACTTTCATCTCATTGGACTTCATCTCAAATCAGGTCCGACCGTCTTGGCTGCAGAAGAACGTCATAAGGCCTTGAATCGCATTGACCGCACAGTCGCCCCGCTTCTCAAACAAGATCAGGATGTGGTGATTCTTGGAGACTTCAATACGATGGGGTCTGGGGACCGGCAATCACAGACATCCGAACTGAAATTCGTTCGCCGGAAAGTCGCCAATGAAAGCCCGGGCTTTGAGGATCTTGCACTGACTCCTCATTGCTCACAATACTTCCGCGGACATGGCGGCTGGCTTGATCATGTGCTTGCCACGAAAGGCATGCAGGAAATCAAGGGGACAAACGCCCGCGTGACAGGGTATTGCGGTGTCGCACAATGCCAAAAAATTAAAGGGGCTTACCCAGCCGCCTATCAACGTTTGTCCGACCATTGTCCTGTCGTCATCGAGATCACAAATCACGATGAGGATTGAAGCGAATCCAAATAATTTTCAGTTGAATTGATGATTACAGGTCGCCTAGATGGCGTATCGCTAACACTCTCGGCAAGCTTCCCTAACTTTTCCGCGTTCGTTTTTCTGCTTCGATAAAAATCCTTTTCACACGTGGATGCGCATCTTTGATTTTCCAGTCAATCATCTCGATCGTCGATTCTACTTGTTCCGAAGAAAGCCCATCGTGAAAGGCCACGCTCACGTTCACAAGTATAAATTCAGGTCCCATGTGCATGGTGAGCACTTCATTCACATGCGTAATTTCAGTATACGCTCCGGCAAGCTGCCGAATACTCTGAACCACTTCACGGTTTGCACTTTCACCAATTAACAACCCCTTCGTCTCATAGGCTAACCAGACGGCCGTTCCCCCCAAAATCAACCCGATAATGACTGTGGCCACACCATCTAAATATGTCAGACCTGTCACCTGTCCCAACCAAATCCCGAAGAACGCGACAACGAGACCGAGAACAGCTGCCGTATCTTCAAACAACACCATGAAGATCGTCGGATCCTTCCCACGCTGTACCGCTTGCATGTACGACCATTTTCCTTTGGCTTGAGAAAACGCTTTAAATGCAAAAAACCATGCACCGCCTTCAAAGATCAACGCCAGGCTCAACACGATGTAATTAATCATCGGGTTTTCAACCGGCTCAGGATGAAAGATGTGTAAGACTCCCTCATAGAGTGAGATTCCCGACCCCAACGCAAAAATTAATATGGCGACAACAAAACTCCAAAAGTAGACCTCTTTCCCATGGCCAAATGGAAATTTATCGTCAGCAGGCTTCTTGGCTTTATGCAGTCCGTAGAGCAACAAGCCTTGGTTTCCGGTATCCACCAATGAATGTATGCCTTCGGCCAACATGGCCGAACTCCCCGTCAGGGCCGATGCGGCAAACTTGGTGACCGCGATTAACGCATTACCGATTAATGCAGCATAGATGACTGTTTTCGAACCAGAGGCCATAGGTCACACATAATCGATTTCAGCATGATAAAATAGAACGGCAGTGACACCAATCCTTCATGTCATCTTTCGTTGCAGGACGATAAACTAGGATTAGTCTTATTCCTAGAGTGTTCGATCCTCACAATTTTGAGTACACATGGACGATCTCAGATGACACGCTGTACCTGGGCAACGAAGGATTTACTCATTGCGTACCACGATAGTGAATGGGGCGTTCCTCTTCATGATGACCAGCAACTGTTTGAATTCCTCATTCTCGAAGGCATGCAGGCCGGCTTAAGCTGGCACACGATCTTGCAAAAACGCCTGGCCTTCCGTTTGGCATTTAATAATTTTGAGGCCAAAAAAATATCCAGATACAGCCCTCAAAAAGTTACCCAACTGCTGCACAACGCCGACATCATCCGCAACCGTCTTAAAATAACAGCCGCTCTGAGCAATGCCAAATCTTATCTACGCATTCAAAAGACCTTCGAAAGTTTTGATCAATACATTTGGCAATTTGTCGATGGGAAACCCATTCAGAATCACTGGACGCATCACCAAAAAGTCCCTTGCCGTTCGACGATTTCCGATGCGATGAGCAAAGACCTCAAGCAACGCGGGTTTTCATTTGTAGGATCAACCATTTGTTATGCCTTTATGCAAGCCATCGGCATGGTCAATGATCACACGACGGATTGCTTTCGGTTCTCACAACTCCAACCGCATCACGCCCCTGACACTCCCGACTCAAAACCCTAAAATACTTTACTCAGCACACAAAGTATTGTATGCTGAGTTCTATCCTAACCATACCAGTTGTGATTCAGCTTTCCTGCCGGCATCATTCGTGTGTAATGTGATCCCCTCTTTTTTACAACCTGCAGCGTGGTTTTCTTGATACCGTGGTGTGGAAAAACCTCCGACGCGTTAGGAGGCACGTTCATGGCAACACAAGCCGGCACTTCACAAAAATCGACTATTTTTAAAAAGAGCAAAAAAAGGATTTGAAGAATGGTTTGTTCGGGTCACGTGCAATGTTCCGGGGTCCAGGGTATACGGACCATTCCCCGCGGAGCAAGACGCGGAACGATTTCGAGAAGGTGCAGAATTCGAACTGCGGAAATTACTAGACTTTCAATTACCTATTCTGTCTGGAAGCTCGTGCTTAAGCACCAGATACAAAGGCCAGTACGATAATTTTTGCTACTACTCCTTTTCTTTTTTAAACTCTTTCGTTTTTTTTCAAGCAGAAGTGGGTAACGATGGACCCGCTGTGTTCTTGTTTTTTATTAGTGAGCTGTCGATCATTCCTGCACAAACTATTTGGGAAGATATCTGTTTTTAGCATACCAGCGTGCAGCCCAGATACCCACCAACCATACACCTATAGGTACCCCAATCCATAGTAGCTCGCTCGCTAAAACCTGCATACCCCGTTCACTGAAAAACCTGACGATACCAATGGGTGAGACCTTCACCGGAGTCCATGGGAAAAAGTAGCGGCTGCTATCAAATGGTGCCCAAAAAGCCACGCCAAGACCACCGTCCGTTAGAGCATCTAAAAATCCATGTGAAGCCGTGACAAGAGAAAAATGCACGACTAATTTATTACCTGCTGCAGACCCAAAGATCTCCGGAAACCCAAGTCGGACAACTCCAAAACCTACGACAACAGCAAAGAAGAGTGAATGTGTCAGCCCTCGATGTCCTAAGACGTGCTCATAGGGAATACCAACAGCAAATGCCAAAACATCAATGTCAGGAACAATACTACAGAAGATCGTCAAGGTCCAAAACCGTTTGACATTGACTGTCCAGCGATGTGAACGCCCTATGGCATAGGCAACAAGAGCATGGGAAAAGGCAGAAGCCATGAGCACTCACTCCACGAGAAGATGAAAGAAGTCTGTTAGGAGAGTTTCAAGGCGCGGTCAATAGCGGGATCAGCCAGGCTCTCCGCAATCAAATGGACTCCGGAGAAACTATGATTTTGACTATGCTCGCCAGGCACGGCGACGGTATAGGCCCCGGCGGCTATCGCAGCCCGACAACCGATTTCACTATCTTCCAGGACAAGAAGCTGAGTGGAATTTACGTCAAACTGTTGAGCCGCCTTTTCATAAATTTCTGGATCTGGCTTACCTTTCATGATCGCTTCGGCTGTTAAGAGAAATTGAAACCGATCAGCAATGCCGATAAGCGCAAGTACACGATTGACAAACAGGAGTCGACTGCTCGTCGTGACAGCTTTCGGTATCATGTTTTTTTCTAACTTATCCAACAATGGCAACAGACCCGGCATCGGAGCCAGTCTATCTTCTAGTAGTCCTGAAAAAATTTCGTCAGTTTCTTCTTGTAACTGAGCAACAGTCGCATCTAACTGATGCCAATCAATCATGACCTGTAACGCCACGGAACTTTGACGTCCCATCATGTTATCAAGCAGCTCTCGAGTCACCTGCTTGCCGCGTCGCGCCAACAACACTCCGCCAACCTCGGTGTAGAGTTCTTCCGTATTCACCATCAGTCCATCAAGATCAAACGCCACAGCGGCGATTGCCGGTGAACCATTTTGAGCAGTCATAGAGGTACTCCTTGAATTTCAAGTACAAAATCGCGTTTACAGAAAACGTGTATAAACAATAAGGAGCTCACCGACGAAGGAGAGAAGACAGACGTACAAAGTTCGGTAGCTCAAAGCTCATATTGCCTGTATGATAGGTCTAACTTTTTCATGACAAGAAAACAAAGATTCAAAACGTTTGCAAGTAAATGTCATTCGTCATCATAGAAATTTCCCCTTGTCTCTCATTTCTGCGCTAATGATGATGGTCATTCATCGCCACCCTATCAATAACATATCACGGGTTGCCCGATTATGGGATATCAATTTTGTTCCGTTACTGCTAACGTGCGTCCTACTCTGTTCGGGAAGTATTCCCACAGCCTCTGCGCACACCGATGCCGCACAAACAATTCCTCGGCCATATCACGGCACCTCGGCTTCAGACGATCCCGACTATACACGGCATTCACGCTACCTCACCATGCAAGATGGAGTGAAGATTGCGATCACGGTCTATCAACCCAGCAGTATCAAAAGCCGCACTCGCCACCCAACCATTTTGCACCAAACCCGCTACTGGCGATCCATCGAATACCGTTGGCCCTTATCTCTGTTTAAAGAAAATCTACCGCGCGGGTTAATGGGGACTTACGCGACACGCTTTCTCTCCAACGGGTATGTCTGGATTGATGTAGACGTGCGAGGTTCCGGCGCGTCGTTCGGATCCCGACCCTATGCTTATTCGCAAAAAGAAATTCAAGATGGATCAGAAATCGTCGATTGGATCATACAGCAACCATGGTCGAATGGTCGCGTCGGAGCGCTCGGCATTTCCTATGCAGGTGCTGCAGCAGAAATGCTTCTCGTCAACAAACATCCTGCCGTCAAAGCCGTGGCCCCACTTTTTTCTGGATATGACCTGTATCCTGAAATCGCCTTTCCTGGCGGTATTCATTTGAGTTGGTTCACCAAAACATGGACCTACATCAATAATCAGCTTGACCAGAATCAGTTGCCGTTTAGTAGCTGGATGACCCAAGCGCTGGTTCATGGAGTTAGTCCAGTCGATGACGACAGTGATCGCTCGCTCCTTCAAATGGCGCTCACGGAACACCAAGCAAACTGGAGTCCACACAAAGAAGCGCTTGGTCTCATCTTCCGCGATGATATTCCTTTGTCACATGACATCCCCAGCATCGATCACCTGAGTACGCAGCACTACGCCAACGATATTGCTGACTCTGGCGCAGCGATTTACAGCTACAGCGGATGGTTTGATGGAGGCTATCAACTCGCAGCCATCAAACGACACCTTCGACACAACACACCACTCAACAAACTCATCATCGGCCCCTGGGACCATGGTGGAAAAAGTAATATCAGTCCGTATAATGTCGCACCTGCAGAATTTGATCATCAAGGAGAGCTATTAAAGTTTTTTGATTACCACCTACAAAACGTCAACACCGGAATTCAGGAGGAAGCTCCTATCCATTATTTCACGATGGGCGAAGAACAGTGGAATGCCAGTGAGACATGGCCACCTGAGGCAAGAAACGTTCAGTATTATTTGGAATCAGACCACCAACTCACAACGAACCTTCCCAACCATGACACAATAAAGGATCAGTATGTCGTGAAACCCTCTGTTGGAACGGGACACCAGAGCCGGTGGGATACATTGATTGGTCAATCACTGCCAACCCCTTACGCTGATCGAACTCAGGAAATCGACCAATTATTGCTCTATACATCAGCTCCACTGGAACATAATATCGAGGTGACTGGACATCCGACGGTCACCATATATCTCAGCACAACGAAAACTGATGCAACAATTTTTGCGTATCTCGAGGATATAGATGAAGTAGGAGAAGTGACATATGTCACAGAAGGCCAGTTACGGGCCCTGCATCGAAAAGTCGCTAATTCCCCCAAGTACTACCCTAAGGGTATTCCGTACCGAACGTTTACTCGCCAGAACGCTTCGCCGCTTGTATCTGGTGAAGTCGCCAAGCTTTCCTTCGCTCTTCTTCCTACGTCCTATCAATTTAAACAAGGCCATCAAATCCGCCTTGCGATCGCTGGTGTGGATAAGGACCATTTCTCAGTCTTGTCCGGGAAGAATCCTACTTTTACGATTTATCGCTCTAGCTCATACCCCACACATCTTGTTCTTCCTGTTGTTGATTAATTACTAACCATTCTTGGGACATCAATTCTACTCTTCTTCAGTTTTTAAAGTTAGGAATGTCGTTTTTAGTCAAAGGGCAGTTCATATAGAAGAACACGGCTAAAAACTCGGAGAGGTGCGGCCGCCGAATAATCAATGCGGTTATCTGAATTTCAGAAGAGAGTCTATTAACTGTGAATTTTGACCGTTGTGCGACTTAACTCTACGAAATCAAATTCTCGTAACACGGTCTTCAAGTGAGGTAAATTTGAAGAAAGAGTTGAAGAAGGTTATTGATATTGCCTGTTGAAATTAAGAGGAGTTTGGGAGGCATTTTTTTTAAAAGAAACGTCGTCACGAAATCGCTTTTTCAATGACACCCTGTTTGACACGACTCTATCTCTAAATCCGTTCAAAAGATATCCGTTCCACTACACTTCCACACGTATGAAGTGATGTTTCGTACTGTCTTGGCTGGTACCTGTTCGATTGTTTTTGGGCCACGCAATGATCGTAGCCACCTAGGCACCTGTAATTCTATTTTCATGTATCATACGTGCTCAAAAGAATAAATGAACCGTCATGAGAAACGGAAGTGTTGAGCTATCGTAGCCTAGGGTTCTCATTTCAAATTACTTGGTTTCGCTATATCCCCTGATAATGGGGAAAAGGTTGTGCATAACCTTGGAATGAGATCACTGGAAGCAGATACCGAGATTGCTTTCACCTATCTGCCTAATTAATAGGCATTGTGTCGGGTGTTAAAGAACCCCCAAGATCTACGGTCGTGATGTTCCTCAAGGTTAATCACGTAAGGGAAAGAAATGTATCTCGTCGCTCGTAGGAGAAAAAACGTATCTCGTATCTCGTCGTTCGTATTCCGTAGGAAGAGTTTTCTGGCTTTTCTGTTACGCTTCACATTCTTTCACGAGCAACGAGTATCGAGAACTCGTCCAGAGAATTTTTAACCGCTAGGAAAAGTATTTGTGATGCTGGAGAAGCTGGTGAGGTGATTTACCCAAGTAGCGACCAGGTAAAATACCCACCGAATCCGATAGCGAGAAGGGCCGCACTGACTTTCATATTGTGATGCCATGTCCCTGGCACAAACACAAATGGAAGGCTAATGATTGTACTCATAAGCAGCATGCCCCCAATTGAGCCGAGACCAAACACGGCGATATAATTCATTCCCATTGTCATGGAAGGCATCGTGGTCATCACCGCTAAACTGAGTGCCGCACTTCCAGCCACGCCATGCACAAACCCTACCGTTAAGGCTTTCACTCGCGAGCCCAAAATGTGATGTTGATGGGCTTGCTGATCTTGCCCATGAAGATGAACATGGGAATGCGTCGCTCCATCATGACGATGTTCATGCACATGCACCGTCCAGGGTTGCCAGCATCGCCAAAGAAGGTGCAGACCGAGAACGAAGATCATGACGCCGACGGCCGCTTCCAGTCCGGTCTCAAGCTGTTCAGGAATGGTCCACTTGAAGCGTAACACCAACGCACCGACCAACCCCAATGCACACGTATGACCAACACCCCAGATGACCCCCAACAGTGCCGATCGCCGAAGATTTTTCGATTCGGCTGCTAACGTGCCCACGGCAACAAGATGATCAGGATCAAGGGCATGCGCAACACCTAAGGCCAGACCCAGTAACAATGATGTGAGAAGTACCTGATCCATAATCTCAATCTAATCAATGGGCATGAGGTGTGATGACCAGCACGCCATCTCGAATGGTTACGAGTACGGCCGACACACGAGAATCGGCATGGACGACTCGATTTAACTCTTGAATGGCTGCCGTGGAGTCATCAACTGGCGGTGATTGCACAACATCTCCATTCCACAACACATTATCGATCAAGATTACGCCTCGCTCAGTTACCAAGTCCAGTGCTCGTTGATAGTAGTTCACATAGTTGATCTTATCTGCATCGATAAAAATAAGATCGAACGGACCAGTCATGGTCTGGAGCGTATCGAACGCCGCGCCAATTTTGATATCGATTTTCTGTCCATGTGAGCTTTCGGCAAAGTATTTTTGGGCAAGCGCCGTCGACTTCACATCGATGTCACAAGTGATCACTGATCCATCCGAGGGCAACACCTCAGCAAAACAGAGAGCACTATAGCCTGTGAATGTCCCGATTTCGAGGATCCGTTTAGCCTGCACCAGACACGTCATCATTTTCAAGAACCCGCCCTCTAACGGGCCAACCACCATTTGCGGGAGATCCATCGTCCGATAGGTCTCTTCGCGTAAACGCCGGCACACATCCGACTCGACCATCGAATGCGCCTCGGCATAGGCTTCAATTTCTGGTAATACTAGTGACTTCATAAAATGAACGCTTTCATATTGTTCGTCATGTCAGGAGCTTAACATACTTCTAGAACTCCTTTGCAGTCTTCCTATGTTTGACATTGCCAAAACAGCATCCCTGTCGTACAGTTGCTTCAACGTTTCGACCACTCACCAATAACAAGGAGCCACTCCTGTGGGTTCAGACGCTTCGCTTGACTCCCTCAAAACCAAATTACTCACAATCCATCATCTCAAAAACGCCTCGGCCGTGCTCTCCTGGGATCAGGAAACCTACATGCCATCTGGCGGAGGGCCTGCCAGGGCGGAGCAAATCGCCACGCTTCAAACCCTTGCACATGAAGCCTTCATATCTCCAGAAACTGAAAAACTTTTGGGTACTTGGGTCGATATCCCTACAGGACAACTTCTCGAAAAAGCACGCACGACGTTAGCAAAGTCTTCACAAGCCCTCATCAAAGAAATCTGGCGTGACTTCAATCACGCGAGCAAACTTCCATCGGCCTTTGTCAATACACTCGAACG
This sequence comes from Candidatus Nitrospira salsa, assembly GCF_965152625.1. Taxonomy (NCBI): domain Bacteria; kingdom Pseudomonadati; phylum Nitrospirota; class Nitrospiria; order Nitrospirales; family Nitrospiraceae; genus Nitrospira; species Candidatus Nitrospira salsa. The sequence goes on along the minus strand of NZ_CBCUCO010000004.1, from coordinate 1,138,564 downwards.
TGAATGTTCTTTGGCTCAACAAGTGTGGACCGAAGCTCGTAAAAAGAATGACTTTTCGTTGTTCCTACCCAATCTCCGCACGGTCGTCACACTCAAGCTCGAAGAAACCCAATATCTCGGATATTCAGACTCCCCATACGATGCCTTACTTGATGAATTTGAACCCGGCTCTACTGTCGAACAGCTAAAACCTCTGGTTGGGACCCTTCGGCCTCGTCTCGTCTCACTGCTTCAACATGTCCTCAACTCCTCGATTAAGCCAAAGACATCCCTCTTGACTCAATCATTTGCTCACGCGGCACAACTTGAATTTGGGGAAACCGTGCTCAGAAAGATGGGCTATGAATTCGATCGAGGCCGCTTGGATCAATCCGCCCATCCCTTTACCACCTCGTTTCATCCCAATGACGTGCGTGTGACCACACGCGTGTTTGAACAAGACTTTCAATCCTGTTTGTTTAGCTGCATCCACGAGGGTGGACATGGCCTATATGAACAAGGCCTCTTGCCTGAGCATTACGGCACGCCGCTGGGTGAAGCCGTTTCATTAGGCATTCACGAAAGTCAGTCACGATTGTGGGAAAATGCCGTCGGCCGTTCGCGGCCTTTTTGGAAACATTTCTTTCCGCTTGCACAAAGTGTGTTCCCCGAACAATTCGGCAATACGGCATTTGATGAATTCTATCTGGCGATTAACCACGTCCAACCTTCCCTCGTTCGTGTGGAAGCTGACGAATTGACTTATAACTTGCATATCATGGTGCGATTCGAAATAGAGCTTGATCTCATTGAAGGACGAACCCGCGTGGAGGATCTTCCTGAAGTGTGGAATCAAAAAATGCAGGACTATCTTGGAATCACACCCGACCGTAATACCAACGGCGTCCTCCAAGATGTTCATTGGTCCTTCGGCGCATTTGGATACTTTCCAACGTACACCTTGGGCAATCTGTACGCATCGATGTTCTATGAACAGGCCAAGCAAGAAATTCCCAACCTAGAACGTGGCATAGCAGAAGGCAACTTGCTTCCACTTAAAGAATGGCTCAACCAGAAAATTCACCGTTGGGGTCGACAGTATTCGCCTGAAGAACTCGTTCGCCGTGTGACAGGGCAAGACCTTAGCCCAGAACCATTTCTCAACTATCTGGAACACAAATTCGGCGACCTCTATGACTTTTCTATCAAGCCGGAAACATAGTGGTTTTAGCATCCACAGATCTCTCAACGTTTAGACATGGTTTCCGACCAAATCTCTACCCTCCCGTGCGCAAGAATGCATAATAACCATATGTATTGAGATAGGAATTCACCCTCTTTATGACCTCAGACATCGGCAGCGAATTTCTTCAACAGATCCCACCATATACCCCAGAAGACTAATTGAATCTCTCGGGCACGAAACATAGGCTACCCTCCAGGACATGGTGCAACTGTGAGGGGATAACGCCAAGGACGGGGAATCTCCTTCTTTCATTTATTGATCAGAGTGGAACCATCCGCTCTCATACATAAAAGGAGGCTTCAATGCCATTCACATTACTACTCAAGCGGGTATTTGTTTTTTCTTTACTTTGCTCAACGCTTCTCTTCGGCACGACGATGAGCTTTGCGGGGCAAATGTCCATTAATCTCAACAGCGCCACTTCGGCTCAGCTTGAAACGCTTCCCGGTATTGGGCCTGAGTTAGCAGAACGGATTATGGACTACAAAAAAGAGAACGGGGATTTTAAGAATATTCAGGATTTAGCCAAAGTGAAGGGCATTGGGGAAAAGAAGTTGGCAATGCTCAAAGACTCGATCACAGTGGAAAAATCTTCAAAAAAGAAATAAAAATTTCGCATACAGAACATACGTCAAACGTGAGGCGAAACGCATCGTTGTACACTCGGGCTTTCGTCTCACGTTTCACACCTTCCAAGAGACAGAAAGCCGTGATGGTCCTTTCCGAATGTCACCACCATTAAGCCCCGAGCCCTTTATTGAGGCGAGCAAGTTCCGCAGATGAAACCGTAAACGTACCTGTGACTTCAATACGCGATGGAACAAGCATGATGGTATGAAACGAAATGTCACGAATAGCTATTTTTTGTTCGAGTTCATCGGTGGAACTAATTTCAATCGCTTCAACTGATTCCATGACCTGGCCATTGTCTTGAGGCCCATACGTTGCAACCACTTCCTGTAGAATTTCCATGATCTGTTCATTCACTTCAGATTCTTTCACAGCTTGATCGATCAGCTCCACAACCTGCTGGGCTTGATCGGTCAGACTAAAATTTTCCAACCGTTCTTTCTTCCGTAAAAACAACAGATCATTGTCCACCTCTTTGCTAAATGCTCCGTAGGCAAACCGCATAAATTCATAATGCAGCCCCTTAAACCCTTTTCCAAACATTTGTAATTCGCTTAGGAACATCAGTTGTTGAAACTTGACATCACTCATAAACCCATGAGGCTCAGCTAAATTGAGTAAATACAGCAACAGTCCTCGATCCACAGTAATCTCAGAAGGCTTTCGCATGAATTTCCATATCCCTTGCAACTATGATCTAACCGAATGAATGATACGATGGTTGCATTATGATCGTTTCTAGTCACTTCCCTGTACAACCCTCGAAATATCGACGGTTATCGCTTTATGGTTACTAAAATTTCAAGAACGGCGTCTTAGACAGGAATGTTGCATAGTTCATTAGCCGTATAAAGGCACATCTCTCACTTGAGTCAATAAGCTGCCTAAAGATTGGGATTATAGCTATCCTTGGATACGAACGTTGACTAGACCACTAGCTTATGAAGGTACATATTTCGCTTGAATCAATAGGGTGTCTATCGTGGGGATCATAGGTAGCCTTGGCCACGGTAGCTCTGTACCCATTTGCCATTTCTGCTTTATTCAAGGTCTGACGCTCCAGACCTTCTTAATCTACATCAATTACATGTGGCCAAGCCAGTGATCTACAAGTTTGAGGGCCAAGGACATGAATTCACAGGGTCAGTATGAATAAACGCAAACAATGAGATGTCAACGAACTTGACCATGCGATCATTTTGAGTTTAAATAAGCCTCTTTTCAAAAAGGTTTTTTCACTATGGCCAAGAATACCAAAGAGCTGCAGCTGCTCAAAGATCATTTAACAAAAAACAATCTCAAGCTCACCCGTCAACGTGAAAACATTTTAAGTAATTTCTTAAAGATGGAACACGTGACGGCAGAACAAATGTATCGCCTCTTATCGAAGAAAGACCCTCACATCGGACTCGCCACCGTGTATCGAACACTCAAACTGTTTTGCGACATGGGTGTCGCGCAAGAACAACATTTTGGCTCGCAAACCCAATTTGACAATATTGCTCATAAAGGTCATCACGATCATCTCATCTGCACGGCTTGCGAAAAAATTATCGAATTTGAAAACTGCCAGATTGAAGAACTTCAGGAAGAAGTCGCGGCGAAAAATGGGTTTTCTATCAAGACCCATCGCCTTGAACTCTATTGCGACCCCATCCGTTTATCCAGTGGGAATTGTAAAAATTGTAGCCGTCCATTAACCGCACAAGCACCCTACCAGGTTGACAGCACTCATCACTAAAGGATCTTTACCATGATGTATCTCTCAGTTTTGTCACGCTCGCGAACTGTTCAAATATATAGCGCAATCCTGATTCTCGTTTCCTGGTTGATTATTTTTCCAACCATCAGCGTGGCTGCCGATCAACTTGTTGTGTATTCCGGACGTGCAGAACGCCTCATTAAACCAGTACTCGATACTTTTCAAGATAAAACCGGCATACAGGTACAACTGCTAACGGGAAGCAGCACGCAATTGGTCAACCGCATTCAAGCAGAGGGTACGCACACGCAAGCCGATGTGTTTATCACGAACGATGCTGGTACCCTTGAACGAGCGCGAGAACTTCATCTGTTGAAACCCATCAAAATTGAAGGCATCGAACACATCATTCCTCCTGCATTTCGAGCTCCAGATAACAGTTGGATTGGATTATCAGGCAGGATTTGGGTCATTGTCTACAATACCAATATGATTCAGCCTGACCAGATCACATCCATTCTTGATATCGCAAACCCAAAATGGAAAGGGAAACTTGCCATCCCGACCGCGAACAGTGAGTACCTGCAAGCTGGAGTCTCCGTGATTAGCGCCGTCAAAGGAGACGAGCGTACCGAATCATTCTTGAAGGGCATTCGAGATAATGCCGGAAACTCTACCTATGCCCATAACGGACAAATCGTAGATGCCGTGGCTAAAGGCAAAGTCGCCATGGGGCTCGTGAATCATTACTATATCTATCGCTATCTTGCGGAAAATCCTGATGCCCCAATTGCCCCGCTCTTGACTGATCAAAAAACCGGCGAGATGGGCCTGATCATGAATGCTACTGGCATCGGGGTTGTGACACAGTCAAAACGTATTGCAGAAGCCAAAAAATTAATCCAATTCCTGATTTCACAACCTGGACAACAGATGTTTGCCGATCGTAATAAGGAATACCCGATCCATCACGAGGTCAAAACTGACCCAGCTCTTCCTCCACGAAACAGTTTTCATGTTGCTCAGGTACCTCTGGCCCAGCTCGCAAAACTTCGCGAACCCACTATGTTGTTGATCGAACGCTCCGGCCTTCGCTAATTGCAATGACATGACCGCGATTTTCCGGCGACAGGCAGGTTTCTCTCCCCTGCCTCTCTTCGCCTTCCTCATCGCAACCATACTCGCCTTTCCATTATTGTATGTCACCTATTCGGCCTTCTCAGCCAAGAGCGCGGTGTGGGAACGGCTATGGGCGACTCGAATCCCGGAGTTGTTCTTCAATACAGTGTCGCTCGCCGTTGGAGTGGGAATCGCAACGTTACTCCTTGGGGTATCGCTTGCCTGGCTTGTCACGCGGTATGAATTTACGGGTCGGCGAATGTGGGAGTGGGGCTTGGTTCTTCCACTCGCAATCCCCTCATACGTCCTAGCCTATATCTACACATATGTCTTAGAAACCGGGGGAAGTCTTGAGCAAAGCTGGCAATGGCTCATGGGGCCAGATGCACGGATTTTCTCTCCCTACAGCTACGGCGGAGCATGGCTGGTGATGACGCTGAATACCTTTCCCTATGTCTACCTACTCGCGCGCGCAGCCTTGCAAAACTTTAACCTTTCCTTCGAAGAAGCCGCACAAGCTTCAGGTGCCACACGGTGGCAAACCATGTTTCGCGTATCACTTCCACTCATTCGCCCATCTCTCGTTGCAGGACTCTTTCTTGTCACCTTGTATGTGGTCTCTGATTTTGGAGCCGTCTCGCTCCTGCGTTTTCAAACGTTTACTTATTCCATCTACCAACAAATGACCGGAAGATATGACTATGGAGCCGCATCCATCTTAAGTCTTCTTCTTGTGCTCTTTGCCTTTATCTTTCTGATCGCAGAACGATGGTTTCGTCAACAAAGCCGGTTTTTTCAAACAGGCGGGCATATTCGAACTCGACCGGCTACACCATGCGGCCCACTCCAAACTCTGGGCATCACGGCTTTTATTTTCTGTATTTTCAGTGCAGCGTTTGGCGTCCCAATTCTCTTACTCGTGCAATGGACTTGGCAGGCTTGGGTTGAAGGAAGCATGGCCAGTGGTTTTCTAACCTATACTTGGAATAGTACCGTGCTCTCAGGTATGGCCGCCACGATCGCCGTCGTTATCGGGACTCCCCTCGCCTACCTGGCATGCCGACATCCCACGAAAATCAATCTTCTGTATCTTCAAGGAGCGTATACTGGATACGTATTACCAGGTCCTGTTGCCGCGTTGGCTCTTCTAACGCTTTTTACTCAACACCTGCCTTATCTCTACGGTACCGCGGTCATCTTGCTTCTCGCCTATCTCATCCACTTCCTGCCAGCCGGGCTTCAGGCCATGGAGTCAGCCATCCAACAAGTCAATCCGAATATCGAAGAAGCGTCAAGAAGTTTGGGGCGACGCGCCTTTAATACCTTTCGACACGTCACGTTTCCACTGGTTCGTGGAGGTTTTACGGTCGCGTGGATCTTGATGTTTCTTAAAGCCATGAAGGAACTTCCCGCCACATTGCTATTGAGACCTGTGGGATTTGATACCTTAGCCGTCAGAATATGGCTAGAAGCCAGTGAAGAACTCTATCAACTTGCCGCACCCCCAGCTCTCCTCATCGTGATCATTTCAATTCCCGTGGCTTTACTCCTCATGAAGAAGAACTGGCAGACTGCCTAAAACCAGAGTAGAATACTAGGATACCTGTAATAAAGGTCTATGCCTGCAACTGAATTATGCCATGTAAAGGACTAACTACGGCTTAGATAATACAGAACGATCGTATCCTAGAATATCTTTTACTTGTAAGAAAAATGGTTGCCTGTAACTAGGATACCCGAATAAATGACCAGCAGCATACAGTACCACCGCATTCTAGAATACCTATAATAAACGCGTTGGACTGCACCTGAATAATCTAAATCGAAGACAAACAGCAACTTGCATAACTCATAAAGCCACCGTATTCTATTTACAGGTTATGTCACATCAGTTACTGATAATCAGTTATTTAGATTGATTAAATTTCAATTGAATATCCTTTATAACAGCTATTTTCGAATAGCAATTCCACATTCTTTCTTGCAATGACAACATCACACACACACCCTGCTGATACGCGAAACACGGTCCTCGATCTACGCGAGGTGACCTGTGTCTATCAACCAGAGAAACCTGCGGTTCAACATATTTCCATTACGGCACACGAGGGAGAGATTATTTGCCTGTTAGGACCATCAGGATGCGGAAAAACGACAACGCTTCGAGCGATTGCCGGATTTGAAAAAGTCACGGCTGGCGAAATTTATCTCAACGAACAACTCGTCTCGTCACCAAACACCCATGTTCCAACAGAACGTCGACGTGTCGGGATGGTCTTTCAAGACTATGCCCTCTTTCCGCATTTGCGGGTGTACGATAATGTATCATTTGGATTACAGACCTGGTCCAAAGTCGAACGTGAGGCACGTACAAAAACCATGCTGGAACTTGTCGGCCTGATAGGATTTGAACATCGGTATCCCCACGAATTATCAGGAGGGCAACAACAACGGGTGGCATTAGCGAGAGCCTTGGCACCCAACCCGGTTATCTTGCTCTTAGATGAACCGTTCAGCAATTTAGACCCTGACATGACGATCAAAATGCGAAAAGAACTCTACCGGTTACTGCGGCAAACCAACACGACGGCCGTTCTTGTCACGCATGATCATCAAGAAGCTTTTGCCATGGCCGATCGAGTCGCTGTACTCCAAGACGGCACACTGGTCCAGTATGATTCCCCTGAAGCGATCTATCACCTTCCCACGACCCAATTTGTCGCTGAATTCGTTGGTAAAGCTGACTTCATTCCTGGTATCGTAAAACAGAGTCAGGTTGAGACGGAAATTGGGGATTTTCCGAATCAACGAAATTACTGCGGTAATCCTAAAGTGTTTGTGATGATTCGGCCCGACGATGTCAAGATCACTGCCAACCCCACCGGCCATGCCCGAATCATCAGCCGCCAATTTCGAGGATCACAACATCTCTACGCAATCCAGTTGGCCTCAGGGCATATCGTTCATAGTGTGCAACCATCTGACCATTCTCATCCAATTGACCTGAAGGTTTCATTAGAAGTAATCGCAACCCATACAGTATTATTTGAACATCCAACTGAATCAACAAGCTAAAGGAGGGACAGGTATGACACATTGGACAATCAAACGCGCGTTACTCGTATCCGTTATCTGGCCGAGCTGTCTTACGCTCATGCTGTTGAGCTCATCGGTTTATGCAAGTGGAAAAGGCTACGAAAGCCACCATACAGGACAAGCAAATCCTCATACCAGCATGGGCATGAACGATCATGGCTCTCTACATCAAAAGGCCAATTATTCAGGACATGGCACTGGACATCATGGAAGTTCAAGCAAAAGTCATGGCATGAGCAGCGGACATGGACCATATGGCAAAGGATACGGTGGCGGACATGGGAAACGAGGATATGGGAAGCATGGCGGAGCCCATCAAAGTGCCAGTGAATTCATCCAGCATGTGCTGAAATACAAAGAAGGTATGGCGATTACCGATGAGCAGGAAGCCAAGTTACATGACATCCAAACAACCTACAAGAAAACCCGAATCAAAAAGAAAGCCGAAGTCGAACTGGCCAACTTAGATTTACACGAACTGCTGAAGAAAGATGATTCGAACCTCTCGGATATTGAATCAAAACTTAAAGATATGCATAACGTGAAAGCCGATCTGTATATGGCCTCTATCAAGGCCCGCCGCGATGCAAAAGCCGTATTGACCGACGAACAACGAAACCGCATGAAAGCCGTACACGATCGCATGCAAGCCTACTCCTCAGACGGTATGGGGAAAAAGGGGCATCCAGGCGGGTACAAGCATCACGGAAAAGATAAAGACAAATCTGGCTATTGAACAAACACCTAACGAGACAGTCGTTCCAGATAGAGAAAAGGCCCCTTATGGGGCCTTTTTAATATTACGCGTAAAATTTTTAGATGTGGCATGGTGTTCATGGATTATTATAGCACATCCAAATAAGTTCCAGTGGTGTGCTCAGGCCATGAACGTACAACACACTACTCGTCATATCTGTTCAACCTTCACTGAGAAGTCCTATGGTCATTCAATATGGTGATCATAGATGGCCTCAGTGGATACGATCGTTCCCAAGACCAAGCTTTACTGATGGGCAATCAAAATTAGCGACTTAGTAATCCTTTTAGTGTCGGCATTAAAGGTATCCAAATAACCCACCGTAATCACCCAGGTCAACCATTGGAAGTTAATTGAATCGGATATAAAGTCACTAATTTCTAACCTGAGTTTCGATTTTCAATCGATCTGTCAGCCCAGAAGACATTGTTACCTTTCCGTCCGCATCCACAATAACCCCCTCGACTTCCGGCAACCGCTCAATCAAAGCCATGCCCTTTTCTGGGCCCATGATAAAAATTCCCGTATCGAGTCCATCTGCCATGACGCCTTGCGATGCGATGACGGTGACGCTCTGCGCCAAACGTGCAGGATGAAGTGTTTGAGGATCGAGAATATGATGATAGCGAATGCCATTCAGCTCGAAGTATCGTTGATAGTCACCAGCAGTTGACACGGCCTCATTTTCCAACTCAATCGTGGCTAACACGGCTCCCTGCTCTTTTCGTGGATGTTGGATGCCAAATAAAAATTTCTGACCATCTGGCATACGTCCAAACGTTTTGATATCTCCTGATATGGCCACGACTCCCGCCGTGGCCCCAGCGGATGTCATCACCTCCGCTGCAAGATCTGCAGCAAAACCTTTCCCAATTCCTCCAACATCAACCTGCATACCGGAACGGCCAAGTGAAACCGTTCTGGCCTGTTGATTGAGCCGAAGTTGCGACAAATCAATAAGTGACTGTACCGCTTCCAATTCTTGCGACGTCGGCACTCTCCCGTTCTCATTTACATTCCAGAGATCCACGGCAGGACCAATGGCAATATTGAAACTCCCTCCTGTTAAGCGGTCCATTTCTAACGAATATTCCAAGAGGTTTATGGTCTCAACACTCACCTTCATTGAATGTTGGCCGGCTGCCGCATTGACCCGAGAAAGTTCACTTTCGGGAATCCAGGTGCTCAATAGTTCTTCCAAGCGACGAATTTCTTTTAATCCGGCATCCACAGCCTGCTGAGCGATGGCATGATCAGAAGCCACACCAGTCACAAACACAAGCGTTCCCATCAAATATTGGCTTCGCTTGACCAATGCACTCTGTGCAACACTCGCATTCCCTAGAACGAATAGGACCAAGAGCAAGACGACTCTCACGATGAACATTCGGCGTGACAACACCGTCATAAGAAAACGGACCTCCCTCACATGTGCACATAGGGTTTCGACTCAACCCTATTGGCGATAAAAGTATTTCAACTTTGGATTCGGTGCCACAGCATATAATCGAGCTTGGTTCTCAACCAGCTTCGGAAACGCGTTGACGACTGACTTCCCCTTCATCGCCGGATAATTCTCAAACACCTCATCCCAATTCAAACTGCCGTCAGAGACATCGAATGTGATCATACGTTGAGTTCGCGGAGTATCGACGTTCAATTGCCATGTTCCTAAATACGTGACGTCATTCGCCGCAATATTAAAGGTCCCGCTCAAATAAGACTGAGCCGTAAAAGGCCCTTCAGTAACTTGAAGACGAGTCATTTCATAGCGCCCAGGGCTGAGCGATACCGCAAATGTTTGAGACGTCGGATTAATCTTGATACGAGTCCAATCCTGCGTTGGCACATGGACGACATCCACGAACCGAACACGTGCAGGGAATTGTCGTGGATTCGGTCCAATTTCGTTCACCTCAATTCGCCCAAATACAATGGAAGGCTCGCCTTCTTCACTCATTTCAGCCTGACCCTCAACTGTGGCACACGACGGAAGAAGAAGACCATAAACCGCTATTATTAAAGGAACAGTCCATAGTTTCCATCTATTGCCGCACATGGTCAAGGGAAATGAAAACATGACATTCTCCTACTTTTTACCATTGGCTATCCATGTATCAAATAATGGCTCCCATCTCTGACTCTATAAAACGATATCTACACAATTTCATTTATATAAACAACGACTTGTATCAGACAAGACGAGGGTTGACAAACTCTTGCGCACTTAGATATTAATAATGGTTATCAATTTCAAATTATATAGTACTCATAATCAATTTCGCATTGTAACAGTTTTCACATTTATCGCGAGTTATGAAGGTAAGTCCAAAGTCACCAGAGGGAACCGCATTTAGCCAAGAGCTCTCAGAAGCTCGTTGTGAGTGCGGGCAATTGGTGGCAAAACTTGGCAGTCAGGGTGTTGAACTGAAGTGCAAACGGTGCAAACGTCTTGTTTCTATATCTTTTTCTGACCTTGCTGATTCTGAAGTCACCGTTCAACTCTGCTCAGCCCCACCAACGCTTCAAACCCCATTATAAGCGATTGCGAAGAGACTGACGAACAACAACCTGCGGACCATCGAGTCCCATCACTCAATAACCTCAGAGGACCCTGTGAGTCCCCAGCTGTTTACATCGGAGGACGTGCAATGAAATCAACGTTGACGTTGGGGGCTCTAGGAGTCGCCGTCATGCTGTTGGGACCGTATGGGTTTATGGACAAGGCCAATGCCGCCGACCGTTTCGAGTCAAAATCCTCGACACCGGTGAGCGCCTTATCCGCAGAAGACATTAATCAAATCGTCGATCAGCGCGTGGAAGACATTTTAAACAACCGAGTGCAGCCCCCTCCGCCAGAAGACTTTAGTCAACCCCCAGGACTCGGGGAAACCACACAAACTCCCCAAAGATCGAAAACCCAAATTCAGCAGCAAGGAGTGGACTGGGTGACAGGTGGTTCTGTTCTTCAAGGTGGTCGAACCATCTATGCTAAACCATTTATCCGCGCGCCAAAAACGATCATCGGTGGATATATGGACTTTACTATTTCAGATTGTAATCATGCCGGCTCTCGGGATTGCTCAGAAGGCCTTGAATTTGACCAGGAGCGCTTTGTCCCATTCTTCTATTCCCAGATCACCGATCGTCTGAGCATCGGTGCTGAAGTCGAAATTGAACATGGCGGACCTCAAGGCAATCAAGGCGACGGCGATGTCAAAATCGAATTCGCTACGATGGACTACCGGTTTACCGATTGGCTCAACCTTCGCGGTGGAATTTTATTAATTCCTCTTGGACGGTTTAACCTCGTTCATGACTCTCCACTCAACGATCTTCCTCTTCGGCCAATGGTCAGCCGACTCATCATTCCGTCCACCTTTGCTGAATCCGGCATTGGGATCTTTGGTACGGTCTATCCTACCCAATTAGCCAAGGTCGACTATGAATTCTACGTCACACAAGGATTTGACGGAGGAAGCAGCCAGGGCAACATTGGAGGAACCTTCGGAGAAGGAGGGTATCGAGGAAATCGTGGAAGCTTTCAAACGGACAACAACCAGAACAAGGCCATTGTCAGCCGCATATCGGTGAGTCCGATTCTCGGAATTGAGGTCGCCGGATCGGTCCATCACGGCAAATGGGATGATGAGGGAAGACACAACATGACTATCGTGGCCGTTGATGGATTACTTCAACGCGGACCATTTGAAGTGCTTGGCGAAGCGGCCTGGACACACGTTCAAGGAGGCAATCGCACACCGGATACGGCCGCAGGTATTCCTCCACAAAAAATGGCTGGCTATTATGTCCAGGGCAATTACCACTTTATGCCGAACGTGTTGAAACAAGCGGCTCCGTCCTTCTTTTCCGATGCGTCAACCTTTACGGGGGTGATCCGTTGGGGGCAAGTGGATACGAATACTCAAAACTCTAACAATGTGAATGATGTGAGTCGACTGACCTTCGGCGTGAATTTCCGTCCCGTTGAAGACGCAGTCATCAAGTTAGCCTATACCCTCAACGATCACGAAGATGATCCAGGACAACGAAACGGCTGGCAATTTAGTATGGCGACCTATTTCTAAGTGAGTGCTGATCGCTCTATGAGTGAAAAGGTACACAATGTCTAAACTGTTTTTAGTCATGTTATTTCTGCTATTTCTCACGTCTGGGTGCGTTGGCTGGACCAGCGCACCCAGCGTAGAGACAAACTGTTCACTTGAACAAACATGGAGTGTAGCCCTTGCCAGCTTGCAAGAATTTGAACTTCGCAGTATCGATCAAAAAACTCGAGTTATCGAAACCGAGTGGATCAAGGTACAAACAAGTCGGCTTAGCGGACTCATGAATCGAAATCTCAATGAAGAACGGGCTCGGTTCGTCTTGACCATTCAACCTGAAAATACAGGACAAAGCACGGTCACGGTCAAACAAATTCGAGAGTTTTGGTCACCCCAAGGAGTGCAATCGAGGTCTTGGAGACAAATTCCAGCAAACGAAGATCAAGAACGACAACTTGCAGCACGGATTCAAGCTAAACTGAAGAGGGCACCATGTTAACTATTCATCGTCGATCGACCATCATCACTGCATGTTATGTGGGACTTATTCTATTCGTATTTTCTGGCATGATTGCCACAACCGCTCACGCCAAACAACAGCTTGAACGAATTTGGGACCATGAATTGAACCGATGGCTAAACGCCGAAGAACTCGGGCATTTGGAGGTATATTTCACCGAGGAAGAAGCGGCAAAAGTCATGTTTCCTGATTCAGACAACATTCGCAAAGCCACCCTATCATTGAACCCCGAACAAAAAAAATTAGTCGAAGAACAGATTGGATGGAAATTTCCTGAAACCTCCTTTACGACCTATATCGGGGAAACGGGTGGAAAGGCTGATGGATATGCCATGGTCCAAAACACGATCGGCAAACACCGCCCAATCACGTACATGGTTTCCGTCGATACTGAGGGGGAAGTCACAAACTTTGAAGTCCTAGTGTATCGGGAAGCCCGAGGTAACGAAATTGCGACCAAACGATTCAATTATCAATATCAGGGTAAGGACTTACGGGATCCTATTCGAATCAATCGCGATATCATCAATATCTCCGGCGCAACCATGTCCGTGCGTTCAGCCAGTGCCGGAGTCAAGCGAGTCCTTGTCCTTGTCAATGAATTTTATTTAAAACCGCTAGGATTGGGAACCAACACACTCGTCGCGGGAAATGCAGAAAAAGGCTTCCTTGAATCCATTTTAGGATTTTGAATGACAAGTGATACGGCATGCGGAATTTTAATACACGGTTTCGCCTCCGCGACACCGATCGACAAATACGACTGGTCTACACCTGGTTTCTTCTCATCATGTTGGCCGGGTTTATCTTTACCTTTGTCTGGGCCCATAGCATGACAGATCTGTCCCCAAAGGGCATCGCCCAGCATTATCGCGGCTCTGATGCCAACTTTGGCGAACCCATGTCATTTGGCCAGCTAGCCGAGACTACCCACTTTCATTTATTCACAATGCCCGTCGTCTTCTTGATCATGGTACATGTCCTCTACCTCACGATGGCCAGCTCGATCACTAAAGTTGTCACGACATGGATCTCATTTTTGGGAGTGACATTAGATCTTGTTTCACCATGGCTGATTACCTATGTGTCACCAGTCTATGTCCTGACTTTACTAGGCGGTGACATTTTGATGACTATCGGCTTCTTAATTATGTTTGTCATTCCCATGCGCGAAATGTGGTTTCACAAGAACGCATTGACGTATAGCAGCGACTACGACGACTAAAATGACGTTTTCGTAATTCAAGACAACATTCCAAACAGGCCAGAGACCTTGAGTCCAGAGCCCATGAGAGTGACGAACCTCTCGTGGGCTCTTTTTATTCGTGCTAGGGGCGGGACCCATCATCCGCTTCAGATAGCGGGGGACTGTCCTCCTGGTCCCTCCGCCCCTCTGCATGTACGAGAGTACCGACGTCCAGAAAATGGACATGGAATTTCATTGCGTTCCTAGGAAATTTTTTCCCGACAGTAGATTATGTTCTTTTTATATGCAGGTCTTTTATTCAAATTGACGGAGGATTAACAATGAAATCCCAAGTCGACAGATACCAAGCGTTGCAATACGCATTTATGATGGCGTCACTGATGCTGGGGCTGGGGGTCGTAACGAATCCAGCCAATACGTTTGCCCAAGAAATCGAAGAAGCCGATCCAGCAGAAATTACAGCCGGCGAACGCCTGTTTGTCGAAACGCGGTTTGCTCAATTTTTTAAAACATTTCTGGATGATGGTGGCGATACGAACGATTCTCTTCCAACAGGGGACCCCGCTCTCGATAGAACCGTGAATGCAAGTTTGACATCTCAACAATTAGCTAACGGTCCATTCGCCGGTCAATCCATGAACTGTCGAAGTTGCCATTTTGTTGATGAACTTGGCGTCGAAGAGCCCTTAGAGGGATATTCAATGCGCACATACTCCGATTTCGCTCGGCGCAGTCCTATCCCTGCCCGAGAAGATGGAAAAACGACCGCTGTACGAAATGCACCCGCACTGGTCAATGCGTCATTAGCTCGCAAAAATTTTCTCCTACATCTTGATGGTGAATTTACAACCGTGGCTGACCTGGTCGAAGGGACATTGACCGGTCGTAACTATGGCTGGGTACCTGGAGAAAAAGCCGAAGCCATCGCCCATGTGGCCAGAATCGTACGAGAAGATAAGGGAACAGGTGACTTGGCTCAAGAATTCGGAGGACTCTCCTATTCGGTACTTCTCAAAGGAACAGATCCAGTCATTCCAAAAGACTTCATCCTCCCGGACGAATTTCGGGCAGACGTGCTGAATGCCACGGATGAAGAAATCTTTCAAGCAGTAGCAAAACTCATCGCCGCCTACACTGAAGATTTACGTTTCTCTCAAGACGAGGATGGCAATTTCAATCTTTCGCCTTACGATGTATTTCTCGAAATCAATGGGTTACCACGGCAGACCAAGAAATGGGAATCGGACCTCAGGTACAGCACACAATTGCTTCGAAAGATACTAAGATTAGAAGAGAAATGGCAGTTACAGTTTATCACTAAAAATCCAAATACACCCGATGGTGGATTCGAATTTCACGACCAGTCGTTTGCCTTTGGCGAGCAAGAATTACAAGGGCTCAAGATATTTTTTACCCAGAAAAATCATCGGTTTCAACCAAGTGACCGGGCTCAAGGCAAAATAGGGAACTGCATAGCCTGTCATACAGCGCCAAATTTTACAGATTTCAAATTTCACAATACGGGCATTGCACAGGCAGAGTATGACGGAATCCATGGCACTGGAGCCTTTGCCCAGCTCAACATTCCAGACCTGTGGCAACGTTATCGTCACCATAACGAGTACTTGCCCGCCACCGAACAGCACCCGCAAGCCAAGGAACCATTTCGAACGATTCCTACGACAGAAAACATTCAATACACGGATTTGGGGATCTGGAATATTTTCATGAATCCTGACTTCCCTAAATCTCAGGAACGAATCTGGATCACTCTTTGTAAGGAATCGCTCAGTGAGAGTTTTCGAGTGAGAAACATTATTCGATTCTGTCGGCCCAGCCGACTTCTGCCGAAAGCGATCGCCCGATTCAAAACGCCGGGCCTCCGCGATCTGAGTCATTCGGCACCGTTCAGTCATACGGGTCAAGTTGACACGCTGGAGGATGTCGTACGCGGCTACATCACGAATTCCGAAATGCGACGGCAGGGAACCCTTCGAAATGGTGATCAACGACTAAAGAATATTGCGCTGACGGAACAGGATATTGCGCCATTGGTCTTGTTTTTAAAATCACTCAACGAAGATTACAGTTAAACCAGGATTTCGCCACAACAATCAGGAGTCAGATTCATGACGAGACAAGACAACATAAGACGCACTCCACGATCCTCATGGAGCCAGACATGCTTTATTGCTTTTTCATCTGTGATTTGCAGTCTAATGGTTCTATCAATTGCTCACGCCACGGCTTTAAGCGAAGCTGACGTTCAGGCTCAATTGACATTGGCGATACCGTCTACCGGAATTGAATTTGGAATCATTGACTCATTCGGAATCACCGACACCATCGAAAATGGTCACGCATCGGCCACCGCCTTCGCTCCCACCCCACAGGACATCAATCATGGAATTCAAGCGGGTGCCAAGGCAACCGCGAATGCATCGCCCTCAGGATCGGCCATGGGAATCGGTGCAGCATTCGGGGTGATCGAGTTGACGAATACGACCACAAATCCCGTCGATATTGACCTCACGGTAATCTACGAATGGTCACTACAAGGCTCTGTCGATCATCCGAATGCTGAAGAGGCCTATGCTGAAATCGCGTTGGAAATTTTCATCAATGATGTTACACAGGCCTCAATATTCGAAGACAACAGTACCTCGCCAAATTTCAGTATGGGCTCAGGAAACACTGTGCCAGGATTTCCCATCACACAGACGTATTCTGGTGTGCCTCTCCCTACCGGAACAACATTTGTCGAAATGGCCGTGGCGGCTCAGGCAGACGCAAGCTCGGCGACAGTCCCCGAACCCTCAACATTGCTTCTGCTTGGCTCGGGACTCATCGGATTAACCCTGTACTATCGAAAAAAGTGACAGGAAAGTCAGCATGACGATTGACCCATAATTTAGTGCAACCCATATGGCCAGAGGACCTGATCCCAGAGCCCAAAGTGTTTCAACACTTTGGGCTCTTTTTTTTCACCCTGAAGAACAACCAAACGATCTGATGACTGAAAAATTTCTATACAGACAACAAAGACAGACAGCTCAGGCTGATCGTGAATTAACGTACGGGAGGATTACCATGACCGTATCTCAGTTAACTGCACCCCAGATAGAGTCGCATAGAAGAGGTGAAAGAGACTTAATCCAAGAACTTCGTGAGTTTACAGAAAACTGGGTTAATCGAATGAAACTCCTGAAACCCGTCAACGAGCCACAAGCCATTGCCCGGGAAGTGATGGATGAACTCTTGATTTACGGGATCAATCCGTCACACACGATGAACCCCCTGCCAAGACAAATTCATGATTTTATCATGTCAAACCTTCGTCATGGCGTCTCACTGAAAGATCTCTCAAAATTTCTGGGGTATTCTGAGAAATATTGCTCCGAACTGTTTCAATCACAAATGGGGGAGTCTTTTTCTGCTTATCTCAGACGTGTGAGAATTGAAAGAGCTCAGCGACTCTTGGAAGATGAAAGTATCGGGCTCACGCATATTGCCGACGAATTGGGGTTCGGGGATCAATTTGCATTCAGTCACTTCTTTAAGAAGACAACAGGACAGTCTCCCAGGCAATTTCGTCACAATGTACAGAGAAATCTCAAAGTCCATGCATGAACAATCAAACCGAACCTCGTACCACATCTGCGGCATAGACCGTGACGAGGATAGAAGCACAGACCAGATGGTCGTGGATCATACTCAACATGTCCGCTTCACATCTTTATGTAAAAAGAACCTCAAAAGAAATCGTCGTTCAGGATGACTAGTTTTCCGAAACACTTAAAGTTCGAATGTACGCAAGCACATCACGAATTTGGTCAGCCGAGAGCGAAGACTTCCAAGCGGGCATACCTTTATCCGTGATTCCATTACTGATAATGGTCAACAGTTCGGAGTCCGGATCAGTGCGGACATCCTCACTGGTCAGATCTGCAGGCGGTGGACTGAGATACGCCCCGGTGGGACCATCCCCTTTTCCGCTTTCCCCGTGGCAGGTCACACAATTCGCTTCAAAAATGGTTCGCCCATTCTTAGGATCTGACTTCGTGTCTTCAGCCGTCACGACCTGCCCCGCGACAGACAAACTCCAGACCAACACCCCAGCGAACATCAGAACATCAATACGTCGCATAGATCTCTTCCCTTTCAAACAATAGAAATAAGTGGATGAATATCGTTACTGGTTACACTATATGTTCTAAAAACACTCATGACAACTATCTTTGCCGACCCATCATCATCCAAGAATCCTGTGATGAATGTTGCCTTTTCCACATAACCCATCATCTCGTCAAACAGGAATTTGAACATGTTTTTCTGGAGTTTGGACATGTAGAACTTACCATGGTTGATGTTAAAGTTGTTATGATTTTGAATTTCGATATCAACAAAAAGCACTACAGAATGCCATTGCAGTAGCTTGTTAATTTCATGAATTCCAACGTCACGTTACACCAGAAAACATCTCGATTCACTGTCGCCTCTTGGATAGGTTCGTTCATATTCCATGGACTCATTATCTTTCTAGCCTTGGAACTTATGGTACATGTCACCCCCCCACCGTCATCAAAGCCTCACCAGTGGAATGTCTCTCTCGTCAAACCCATGCCCTCGCCACAACCGCCACAGCCAAGTCAGACGGTCAAACGAGTCAAGCCAACACAACAAGCTCCGGCCATTCGTCCTCAGCCAAAGAAACAGATCGCTCAACGCCAACTTCGGACACAACAATCGATCACTCACCAAGTCGTCCACCGACCCCTGCGTCGGCCTGTTACCACACCATCAGCGATACCTCAACAATCATTACCAAAACCCATGGAACAAACCGCGGTGCGACAATCACCTTCACGCAAGGTCACGACACCTCATCAAAGCATCACCACTCGGGCTCAACCCGTAAACACTCAACGCCAAGTACGACATGCAACGACAGTGAAGACGACAAATACAAAACATTCAAAGGCCGTGGCCAAAACCGTCACCACTGTCCAAACACAGAGCAGTGCACAGCAGACAACACCAGTCAGAACATCTCCCAAACAAGTGAGTGCAACGTCTCAGGTGACAGTCGCCAAAGCCATCTCTCAACCATCCAGAATCCAAGAGGAAAAAGTACACTCAATGGTCCAGCCCCATTCGGCCGTTGAACGCCCACTGAGTCGTCAACAAGGCGTGGTCGCAAAATCAAATACACAACAACAACGCCTGAAACCAGCCATTTTTTCTGGAAGTCCAGATCGTCAAGTAACGAGACGTCTGTCCTCCAAGGCGAAACCTGTCTCAGCAGCTAAGCCCAAGATTGCTTCGCGACCAAAACCTTCTAAAAATACACGCGTCACATCAAACACCCTCTCACCTGAAGTTCTGGACTTCCTGAAATTACTTCGGAAAAAAATTCAGAGGCATCGTGAGTACCCACGTATTGCCAAACGACTTGGCTATCATGGCGTCACCACCGTCGCGTTTTCCTTATCGCAAGGCGGAGACCTCACATTGCTCAAAGTGTCCGAACCCTCAGGGCATTCAATTTTAGATGAAGCCGCCCTGGACGCCATTAAAAAAGTGATTCCCATGAAGCCACCCTCGATGATGGGAAATGCCGCCATTGAAATCCCCGTGTCGTTTGAATTGCGACGATGACGACAACGCAACCTCTAACAACAACCGAGTCAATTCAATGTTTCCGATACACAAATCACCGAGAACAGATCATCAATCTTTTATGGACGTAATAAAAGGAGAACCGACCATGCTCATACGACTGCTCATGACCCTACTCATCCTCGGATGCCCCATGTTCACTACCATAGCTCTGGCCAATTCATCCGCCTTCACGGCCAAAACCACCGATGCCAGCGGCGTCGAGATGACGCTGGACAATGCACGGCTCTACTGGGAAGACCAAATTGATGACACCACGTTTGTCCCGCATGAAATTACCCATGTCCCTGTCAAACGAGGCACCGCCACCATGAATGTCAAGTTCGAAAATATTAAACATATCGACGTGAAGCCTGGGCAAGCGGATAAAGGCACGGCCTCTCTGAACATTTCGCTTCAAAATGGAAAAAGTGGTGAATTCCCTTTAGCCAAGAGTGTGAGTCTGATTGGAGACTCTGACTTTGGGCAAATTAAAGTTCCGGTGGAGGACTTGCGAACTATTGTTTTCACAAAAAATACCCCAATAGAAAGTGTTCAGTCTCAATCAAAGACCAAATAGCATCATTGGAGAAAGAACGTAAAAAGGAGCCTCTCTCATGAACTCATTACAAGCGCTCGTCGATTACGGAATCATCGGGCTGTTGATTGCCTTAAGCATTTGGGCCCTGGCTGTGGGAACGGAACGATGGATGTTCTATCGACGACTCAACCTTGCTCAGTTTCCAGACCGACAACGTCTCGAAATTTCTTTAACCAAACGGCTCGTCATTATTGGAACCGTCGCGGCCAATGCGCCATACATCGGGCTTCTGGGTACAGTCCTGGGGATTATGATGACCTTTCAAAGCATGGGAACGGCAAAAACCATTACCGTCAGCACCATCATGGTCGGATTAAGCTTAGCCTTAAAAGCGACAGCCGTTGGTCTCCTCGTCGCCATTCCTTGTGTCGTCATGAATAATGCCTTGCGTCGACGAGTCACAGAACTCCTCACAGAACATCAGGTGGTCCATGGATCCTGAAATGAATCAAATCAATGTCATTCCACTCGTCGATGTGATGCTCGTCTTGTTGGTGATTGTTCTCACCACGGCCACCTTCATCACCACGGGTCATATTCCAGTCGATTTAGCCAAGGCATCAGAAGCAGCCGCCCAACCTGATGAACCTATTCGCATCACCTTGACGTCAAAGGGAACGCTGTTTCTCAACGACCAAGAAATGTCCAGAGAAGGCCTTATCGCCCAGCTACAAGAGTTTCCTCGAAAAACTCTCGTCGTCGTACGGGCAGACCGGATTATTAAGCTTGAACAATTTGTCGACGTTGTCGATGAAGTGAAAGGCGAGGGCTTTCAACAAGTCAGTCTGGCTGTCGAGCGAAAATAGCTTCAACTAGAATCGGCAAGCAATGAGGCGAATTCATACATGTTAACTTCTCTTTGAAAGACCTAGCCGAGATGGGCATAAAAAACTATGGCCGTCTCGACTATTCTCCGAATAGTTAGAGTGAACTGGACACCCTTCAGATCTTTCTAGTAATCTTCTCTACCTCTCGCTTGAATTTTTCTCTCCATCATCAAGGAATAATTTCCCCACAAAGATAGACTAAATAACGAATGCCTATAGCCGCTTCGAATAACTTCCTCATGTTTGAAGCAAGTAATCGCGCGGGCTTGGCGATCTCAAGTCGACACCTCAGGAGCAGACCCGCGTTGAACGTCAGTGACCTATTGAGGTTACGCAGGATCACACAACAATCGTCGCCAAGGTTGCAGCTGGAACTTATTTGGATTCGCTATAGCTTCGGGAATACTCGACCTCGCCAAGAGACGCTCTCCTCTTTTCATAACAATGCTTATTTGCCACGCCTCACTCAACCATTCCCTTTAGAGGGTAAACGATAGTTTCTCATCTCAGGCAATCGCCAGCTCTTCTTTGCATTTCATGCTGATTTTCCAGAAATCAATATCTTTTTCTGGAAAATGAACATTCTCCGCATGCTCAAACTTCTCCTATACTGACCAGCCTTTTTGAGTCACGACTTAAAAGACATAACAGACGCACCGACATCTGTGTTTCGTTTATTTCCATTCGGCAACCGGCATCACGATTCATTGACAAAATCTTTTACGGGAGAATTCATGCGTATTCATGATGGTCGATTGGTACTACTCATTGTCAGTTGGCTTGGGTTGACGGGGCTGCCATTACCTAGCGCAGCAGAAGTTTCAATAGTAGAAGAGCACAAGCCAAACACCGAACCTCCCCTTACAGAAACCCTCGATACACAAGATGCAGCCAATGAAGTAAAACCCCAAGCATCGATCAATCAGACAGTATCTCCTCAAAGGATTAAGCTGAAGCCCGTGACCGTAACGGCAACTCGGTTCGAATCACCCTTGTCGTCTATCCCAGGCTCCGTCACAGTCATTCCACCCGAAACCATCAAAGAACAAAGCTTGCTCACACGAAACCCGAGCGATCTTCTGGGAAAACTCGTTCCTGGCCTGGCCCCGGGCAATCAATCACCGACAAACAATCCTATAGGCAGTAATGGCGGACAAACACTTCGAGGTCGAACCGCATTAGTCTTGATCGATGGCGTCCCGCAAACGTCAATCCGGAATGCCGGCCGGGACCTGCGAACTATTGACCCCTCTGCAATTGATCGAATAGAAGTCGTTCGTGGTGCCACATCGATCTATGGCGATGGCGCCACTGGCGGCATCATCAATATCATCACTAAACGACCAAATTCAGAAATTCCGACATGGACAACTGATGTCATGATCAACTCTGCTCCAACGAATCCGTCAGCCAGTTTCGGAGGACGGTTTGCGCAATCACTTTCAGGAAAGAAATCCGGCGTCGATTACCTTGTAAGTGGTTCGTACGAATATGTCGGGGGGATGTTTGATGCCGATGCCAGTCGGGTTCCCCCAGATTTGTTAAGCGCTCAAGGAGGACTATCCGATCTCAGCGTCTACAACATCATGGGAAAATTTGGCTATGATTTCTCTCAACAACGCATCCAACTTACCGTCAATCATTTCCAGTCACAACAAGATACAGATTACGCGTCAGACCCAACGGTGAACACGCTTCCTCTAAAATCCGTGCGTGCTCGATCACGTAAAGGTCTCAAATTAGACGATCAACCGGAATCCCGGAACACCATGGTCAATCTGGACTATACCCATCAGAATATCTTTGGAAGTCGAGTGCATTCCCTGGCCTATTATCGCAATGCGTTAACACGGTTTCAGCCCTTTGACGGTCAGGCCATTGCCAGTCTTGGGAACAACATCACGCAATCACGAGTGGAATCAGAGGAAATCGGATTTCGACTGGAGATCAATACCCCCATTCCGCTTCCACGCGTCACATCACCACGCCTTTTGTGGGGACTCGACTTCTCTCGGGAAGAAGCTTCTCAGCGTGTTGCAATCATGGATCCTACCGCATTCAATAATTCGAACGGGCTTGTATTTCAAAAGGTTGATGATCGTGTGTGGGTTCCCCCGTTGGAACAACGCAATCTTGGATTATTCGGACAACTGGAATGGAGCCTATTGGAGAATTGGATTCTTCAAGGAGGCATTCGCTATGAACGCATTGATCTCAACCTTGAATCGTTTACAACACTGGCTGGAAATACCATTGCAGGAGGAGATCTTGATTTTGACGCAACCGTTTTCAATGCCGGAACAGTCGTTTTTCTCACGGATGCTGTCAATGTCTTTTTTAATTATTCACAAGGCTTTTCTATTCCCGATACTGGATTAATTCTTCGAAGCGCTCCCGCCAGCTTTTCTTTTGCGTCCTCTCAACTTGAACCCATTGAAGTAGATACCTATGAGCTGGGAATTCGCGGAGAATGGCACACCTTCCAAACTTCACTCTCCGGATTCTATAGCGAATCGGATTTTGGCGTCTCTTCCAACGGATTCGCCGCAAATGTCATACGCGCTCCGGAACGCGTATGGGGAATCGAAGGCACATTTGACGTTCAACCGGACGAAGCCTGGGCTTTGGGAGGCACACTCACCTGGCTCGAAGGTGAAAACGATGTAGACCGCGATGACAACTACGATGCGCTAAATGGATTTCGGATACCACCGGTCAAGTTAACCGGATATATTGAACACAATACGGTCCCTGAGTGGAAATGGAAAAACCGCATTCAGATTCTCTATGTTGGAAATCGTAACCCCGGGCTAAACCCTATGTCCTTTGGAGGAAGGCCAGTTGAAAGTTATACCGTGCTGGATCTCATTAGCACAATTCAGGCTGGACCAGGACTCCTTCGCTTTGGCATAGAAAATCTTCTTAACCAAGATTATTTCAATACTACGGCTCAACTTCTGAGGACCGGAAGGAACGACAGTTATACCGCCTCACGAGGGATGGTCGTCACGCTGGGCTACCGCGTACAATATTAATAAACTGCATGTTGTCGAAATCAGCCTTTTCATAGAAAACGGCAAGAGGTCGCTTTCGGTGTCAAGACCAAGGCCAAAGCCCACACATCAGCATCGCCCTTCGTTCAATAGAAGAAGGGGGAAGAATATTTCCCTAAGCTTTCATTTTCCAGTCATCCAACACATTTTTCTGGAAAATGAACATTCTCTTAATGAACAGACCTTGTTTATACTCCTCCCCGCTCCTATCAAAATTTCCTATGAAGTCTTTAAGCACCAACATGTCTAACCTTGACCTGAAGACCCAATCAGGGACTTCAGGAAAACCTGTCAGGACAAGAACCCCATCACATCCGATTTTTGAGAGCCTGGACCTCTTCCAAGGCCATCAGAAAATTACCATCATTCATCAAGGACAAGAATATACGTTACAAGTCACACGTCAGGAAAAATTGCTCCTGACCAAATAGTTCAACGCCAGCGTCCCAGGGTAGCTTCTACCGTCAGTTGGGTTGCCAGCCAACATCGCACATTTCCCCAACTAGTTAGTAGGAGAATCTATGGGCATCCTCACCAATCGTTCGTTGGCATTCATTATCGTCTGCATGAGCTGCCTGCACATGGCCACTCCAAGTATGGCAGAAACAGGGAGAGAGCAGACAGAAGCTTCTCAACAAAAGACACATTCAGATGGGCCGCAGAGCTCTGGTGATGTGTCCACAGAATCCAACACATCCGTTGACGCATCAAGTGAACAGACAGCGGTTCAGAAGATCAAACTCAAACCAGTCACGGTCTCCGCGACACGGGTGGAAAAACCCATTTCCGCCATTCCCAATACCGTCACGATTTTGGAGCGAGAAGCCATTACCCAGCAAACGACGATCCGAGATGATGTGCAAAGTATTCTCGAAAATACCGTCCCCGGATTTGGACCAAGTCTGAGACGATTAAACGGACAAGCCGAGAGTTTCCGTGGAAGAAATCCACTGTACTTAATCGACGGCGTCCCGCAATTCAATGCGCTCCGAAACGCCTCACGCGACGGGAAAACGATTGACCCGTTTTTTCTTGAGCGCATCGAAGTGATACATGGGTCCAACTCAATCCAAGGTGTGGGGGCGACCGGCGGTGTTGTCAGCATGGTCACCCGCTCGCCTCGGACCGATGGGACTTGGACGAATTTGCTTCGAGCCGGCGTGACCTCGCATGACAGCTTCAATCAAGACGGATTCACCTACAAAGTCGCTGGGTTGACCGGGAAAAAATTTGAACGTTTTTTTGACGTCATTGGAGGGGCCACCTTTCATCACCGAGGGCTCTTCTTTGACGGCAATGGTGACCGAGTGGGTCTGTATCAATCGCAAGGCGACGCAATGGATTCAAAATCGTGGGATGTCTTTTTCAAGGCTGGATTTGAACCAGATAACCATCAACGCCTTCAAGTGATGGTCAATCATTTCAATCTTGAATCTGATGGAGACTTTGGACCAGTCATCGGCGACCGTTCAACAGGACGCCTCACGACGACGGAAAAAGGCGGACTTTTTACCAGGGAACTGGATCCTCCTGAAAACGACGTCACGACGTTGTCTGTGGATTACACTCACAGTTCACTGTTTAACGGAAAACTCACCTCTCAGTTTTTCTATCAAGACTTTGCGGCCGTCTTCGCAGGCGGGTTTAATACGTTTTACACGTTGACTCCTGGCGGCGCAGCCGAATTTGATCAATCCACATTAAAATCCAAAAAATACGGGGCAAAGTTTATCTATTCCTGGAACGGTCTGGAGGATTGGGATATGACGCCAAGTCTTGGGTTTGATTTCACCCGAGACAACACATCACAAGTGCTCGTGCAGACAGGTCGCAGCTTTATGCCGGAAACGATCTTCGACAGCTACGCCCC
The DNA here is from genome assembly GCF_965152625.1 of Candidatus Nitrospira salsa. NCBI lineage: Bacteria > Pseudomonadati > Nitrospirota > Nitrospiria > Nitrospirales > Nitrospiraceae > Nitrospira > Candidatus Nitrospira salsa. The sequence continues at coordinate 1,112,235 of NZ_CBCUCO010000004.1, read as the reverse complement.
GTTTGCTCAATTTGACTACACGATACTCGATCGGGTTCACCTGACTGCCGGCGTACGCTATATCTTTGCCGAACTCACCGTCGACGATTTCACGACACTTCCGGTAACAAATAATACGTTTGTCTCCGGCGGCAATCCGACATTTGAGGAAGTGCTGCCAAACGGAGGGATTACATTCGATGTCACTCCATGGATGTCTGTCTATGGCTCATACGCAGAAGGCTTCACCATGCCGGATGTCGGCCGAGTGTTACGCGGCATTGATACTCCAGGACAGGATGTGGACTCCTTTCTCAATCTCGACCCCGTGGTCACGGAAAACATTGAGTTCGGCGTCAACATGAACTTCAGTCGAGGGCAACTACATGTCGCCTATTATCGCTCAGATTCAGATCTCGCAGCCAGGCTACAGGCGAATCCCGATGACAGCTTTACCGTCGAACGCGAGAAAACTCGCATCTACGGACTTGATGTCACCGGATCAGTCGATGTCACAGATGAGATTGTCGTCGGGTTGAATTATTCCTGGATTCAAGGAGAAATCGATTCAGATGATAATGGGTCATTCGACACGGAACTCGATGGCGTTAACATCTCACCGAATCGGCTGAACCTCTTTAGCACTATCTCGCTCGACAACGGACTCAGCGGTCGAGTGCAATTGTCACATTTGTTTAAACGAAGTTTCGGGGGAGCATCAAACAATCCAAATGCCAACTTCAACGGCATCACGCTCGTCGATTTGTTGATCGCTCAACAGACCGAGTACGGACAGTTTAGTCTGGGCATTGAAAATCTCCTTGACAATCAGTATGTGACCTACTTTTCCCAGGTCAATCCATCTCAAAACAACCAATCGTTTTTTGCCGGGAGCGGACGCTCTCTTTCATTGTTCTGGCAACATGAATTTTAATTCTACCACCCATATGAGTGAATCGTGACCGTTCTTCGTTTCTTCCATCGATGGCTGGGGCTGCTCCTCAGCTTCATCGTCGTTGCCATTGCCCTCTCCGGCGGCATCCTGATTTTTCATGATGCCGCCCTTCGTTTCTCCTTACCGGAACTCAGCAATCCAATCACGTCTGAACAAGATCATGCCTACTCGACCGTCTTGACAGAACTCGAACATCGCCTCCCCGATGCCTCAATCCGGCAGATTCGATTTCCCATGCAAGGGAAAAATGCCTTTCAAGTTTGGTTAAGCGATGGCTCTGAAGCCTTTGTGCATCCCATCTCCGGTGAGGTGATCACTCGCTGGACCTGGGATGAATCGCTGATGGATATCCTCTTTGAGTTTCATGTTCATTTGTTCGCCGGTGAAGTGGGTGAGCAGATGAATGGCATCGTGGGCATACTTGTTTTAGGCTTTGTCATCTCGGGACTCGTTCTCTGGTGGCCTCGACGCAAAAAATGGCGTATACGCTCTCTCATCCCGCAACATTCAACATCACTTCATTTCATGCGGTCTCATTCCGCACTTGGCGTCATCTTTTCTGCCGCGATTCTTTTAATCGTCGCCACTGGTATCACAATGGTCTTCAATCGTCCCATTGTCACGGCCATCACGTCTCTTCTTGATTCACAGCCTCCCACGATTCCTTCAGCCACGGTCATATACGTCGATCGGCCCATTCAGTCTTGGACCACCATTCTGAAAACCGTCTCAAAGGTATTACCGGACGGCCAATTAATTTCTGTCCGGCTACCAAGTAAAGACAACGCCGCCATGAGCTTTCGGAAACGTATGCCGGAGGAGTGGCACCCCAACGGCCGTTCATTTGTTCTGCTGAATCCGTACACAGGAGACGTGCTCCAAGCTATTAATGCCCAGCAACAAGAATTTGGCATGCGCATTACACAAAAATTCTATCCACTACATGCATCAAAAATTGGCGGAATCCCGTATACACTTCTTGCACTGAGCACGTCTGGCGCCCTGGTGCTCTTAGGGATATTCGGCATCATGAGTTTTGTCTCTCGAACGTGGCCTCAAAGAAAAAAACAGAAGTCAACTCAAAATCCAATACATATTCTCGATCATGACTGGTGAGAAATAAAGAACTTCTCTAGTGGTCATTACTATGATTTCGAATCAATTCCGTGAGGAACAGAGTGGGGTAGCCATCGGCTTAACAGCGACCTTATTCCCAGTATCGCGTCCTTGCTGTTCCTGCGTGCTCTCACTTTCTTCATTTGAGTTTTCGAAGACACGGATGATTCCGGTATGGTTCGGACGATGTAAGGGGCCCGTTCCAGCTAGCAATCTATTCAAGGCATCGTCGAGGGTGAATTTTCCTGAAACGCCTTGCGTTTGTCGTCCCTTCATTAACGTTGCATCATAGGTCAGGTGAACTCCACCCTCTTTAGCAAAGCTCGTTAACGCTGACCCTAGTTCTCCTGGTGAAACTCGAAACTGCTTCAATTTACGGTCAGTGTCTGAGGCCAACGGCGAAGCCTCTTGCTGTGTAACTTGAATAACAGTTGACTCATCTGCTCTGACCTCACCGAATACCAGGCCACTCAACAGGAATCCAACGGTTACACACCAAAAGGTACGTTGAAACCATGGTGTGTTGTGGTCGTTCAAACACACAAGATACATCGTAAATTCTCCTTAGATTGATTCCTCTAAATCGGGACGACACATGAAAGAAATTGAAAATTGGCACTGCAATGACGCTAAGGGGGCGCAAACAAATGGAGCGGTATCCTAGACGAACATCGCCTTGAAAGGAATGTTCAAATTCCTTAGTTAAACATTCCGGCAAGATTCGAACGGGGAATATCGTCAAGAAAATTTAATGGATCATTCTACGTTGCATTGCGAATACTACGCACTGTTGGCACCCCATGTGAGCTCACGAATCATGAAAAGACAGTCGTTAAAAACGAATATGACAATGAAAAGCATAGGCCCTAACAGTTTCGAGAAATTTAATATCCGCTCTTTTGTCGACATCTCATTAGCGATGTCTTTTGACTTTTTCCCCTCAATAGCGTTCTTCATTTGACACGTCCTTTCCATTCACACAATTTTCTGGAAAATGCACATTCCAATTCTGGCGATTGAACATGTTTTTACCTAGTGCTGGTGCCGTATGGTAGTTCAAACTTTTTCAATCTTGACGAAAGGAATATATCGTGAAACTCTTGCGTCCCATACGATCACCCTCTACCGTCCTTTCCGTTCTTCTTTGCGGATTCGGCGTAGTCCTCTCTCTTTTCACTCCCGGACCTGCGCAGTCAGCAGACTCGCTTGTGGTGTACTCCGGAAGAGCCGAGCGGTTGATTAAACCGGTTCTTGACCGTTTTACAGACCAAACGGGAATCAAGGTTCAGCTTCTGACTTCGAAGACAACAGAACTCGTAAACCGGCTCAAGGCCGAAGGCGAGAACACACCAGCCGATGTGCTCATTACCAACGATGCGACAGGACTCGAACGGGCTCGACAACTCGGCTTGTTCCAACCCCTCGTATCGCAAGATGACATTCAAGCGCATTCCTCGGGCAAAGGAGCGGATTCTCATCCTCCATCAGATCTGAAAAATATTTTAGACAATATCCCAGCACCCTATCGTGCTGAGGACAATAGCTGGATTGGATTATCTGGAAGGTTTTATGTCGTGGTCTATAACACCACGATGGTGAAACCTGAGGACATTCAATCCATTCTCAACCTGGCCGACCCGAAATGGAAAGGAAAGTTAGCCATAGAGAACGCCGGAAGCGAATACCTGCAGTCTGGAGTGTCGGTGATTAAGGCCGCACATGGAGACGATGTCACTCGAAAATTTTTGAAAGGCATCAAAGACAACGCCGAAAACCACGTGTATGGAAAGAGTTCACAACTCGTCAAGGCGGTCACACGAGGCGAGGTCTCGATTGGTCTCGTGAATCATTACTATGTCTATCGGCAGTTAGCAGAAGAGCCAAAATCCCCGATTGCGACGCTCATGCCTGATCAACAAGACGGAGGGATGGGGGCCATTCTCAATGTTGCCGGGATAGCCATGACAAAGCCAAGTAACCATGTCAACGAGGCTCATCAGCTCGTGACGTTTCTAGCCTCTTCCGAGGGACAAGAAATGTTTGCGGATATGAATAAAGAATACCCGCTGAACCCAGAAGTTAAAACGAACGACGTTCTGCCAAAACGATCAAGTTTTCGTGCCGCAACCGTTCCGCTTGGCCAACTGAGTGAACTACACGATCCGGCCATGACTCTGATAGAAGAAGTCGGATTGCGGTAATCAAGAAGAAGGTGTCACAACTCTTCAACAAGGTTGTGACACCTTCTTGAGCCATACTCAATGCCTACGAGTTATCCCTGCAAACGAATTTTGTGAAAATCGAACGAGACTATGGGCAACATGCTCTATCCCCACCTGTCATTGTCTTGGAGTTTCGCATGATCATCGAATCATCCATCACCTCTTGAATCTGTCGTACCCCATACTTGCTTCACGATACATTTCCTGGAAATTTGCATAATTCTCCGGAAAATGAACATTCCGCAAGGCCTGAGTCAATGCTATTAATTGAAAATGATAATGCATTTCAAATTCATAAATAAACGTCACGCCCATTCTTCTTCCTGTCATTATTATGCTCAGACCCTCATGAGCCGCCAGGCACCACCGATGTTTCGGCCACAACCATTTGCACCAGAGGGCAGGCCACGTCACCTGCCCTCCTCCGAGCCAGAGCGCCTCTCCTCCGGGGCGCTCTGGCCTTCTTTTTATTAACCAATAATTTCTTCTCAGGTCATGATTGTCAATCTGCAATCGTTTCGTGTCCAAGGATTCGCAGCTAGGCCGAGCACACGTAGCAAACACCAGACCTGGAAATGTCAGGAATGATGGCTTCCCCCCTCCTACGTGCTACACACAAACAAGAGTATCTCACCCATGAAGTCACGGCACATTTTTGTTGAGGGAGAGTCAGCCGCCATCATTAGCCTGGCGTTTTCGCTCACACTCATCGCAATCTACCTCATTGGTATTTGGGTATGTCCTGTCCTACCGTTATGAAAATTATTAACTGGTCGCTCTTCTTGCAATTCATATGAACCAATAAACAGGCACAGATGTGTTGGGCGCCTTTCCTGAAAGACAAGACGTTCCATACATCAACCTCGCCACGCTTCTTGCACAAATTTCACCGTGCTGAATCATGTTATTTTTCGTCACTTCAAAATATACACGTTTTCTATTGATTAATCGTTCCTGGTTTTTGCACATCTATTTCTGGACTTTAAACATTCCCCTTCTCTCTATATTTCAAGTATTCATACGTTCCGTTTCAAATACAACACTACATGTTTCCATGCCTTCGAATTAACGTCGTTTGATTGGCGGCATTTGAGGAAGACACCGTACCTCTTTCCTCAAAGACGTCTATCTTTTTTATTTCATCAAAGGAGACACGAATGATCCAACGGGCAATCAGGTTACAGCGCGCACTGTTATATCTTTCATGTATGGGAATATTTCTTTGTACATTCCCTATACACAACGAGGCTAAAGCCGAAACATCTGAGGCCATGCGCACCACACCTGACACTGAAGAAGAAGGCCTCAAAGTGAAATTAAAAGAAATTAAAGTCAAGGCCAAGACGCAAGAATTGAAAGAACACCCTGGAGCCGCCACAGTGATTACGAAGGAAGCTATCGAAGCCTTTAAACCAATTAGCACCGTTGAAATTCTCCGGAGGGTCCCCGGCATTCATGCACCGGATGAGTATGGCCGCGGACTTCGTCCTAATATCGGGATTCGAGGAATGAATCCAAACCGAAGTGAAAATGTCTTGCTCCTGCTTGACGGAGCACCCATCCAACCGGCCGTGTATGGAGCCGCATCCGCGTACTTTAATGTCCCGATCGAGCAGATTGAACACATTGAAGTCCTCAGAGGAGGTGCATCGGCCTTATATGGACCCAACACGGTTGGCGGTGTCATTAATTACATCACATACCGCCCTCCGCTGACTCAAGAGATCAATATCCGTGAAACGATACGCGCCGGCGAACAGTTCTCTTCAACCGTTTCCTATGGCAACACATTCAATGAAACCGGGGTGCAATTTCAATACACCAACAATACCGGGAGGCTGGTCCGGGAGAATACCGACATCCAACTCAATGACGTGGCGGTGCGCTTTACCTTTCCCGTTGGTCATAGCGGACAAGCCGATCTTCGCTTGAGCGGATATGTCGAAGAGTCGGATACCCCTGGCGGCTTGTCGGCCGCTCAGTTCAAGGATGATCCAAAGCAGAGTCAGCGATCGAATGACGAGTTCTTTGGACGTCGATACTCCGGCTATTTTCGATTGACCCAACCGATATCCAAGAGTCTGAAGTTTGATGCCATGACTTATACCAATTCATTTCAACGTGATTGGTTTATTGCCGACGGCCCAGATGCCACCGCAACAGGGAATTCACAATTTGTCCGTGACTTCTTTGTAGTAGGAATTAGACCCACAGTGGAATGGTCTCCAAATAGTCGAATCAACGTCGTTGGAGGCGGAAAAATCCATTTTGAAGAACAAGAAGACATTGTCCGCCTTGGGACAACGCCTGATGCTCGAAATGGAACCGTCGACCAAGAGGCTGAGTTATCAACTCTGGCAGGAACAGTTTTCACCACCGCCAAGTTAGAACCCATCAAAGGACTGATTATTTCACCCGGCATCCGTTTTGAACGGTTCACACAAGAACGAGAAGTTGGATTGAGGGCAGGCACAGGGGCCGTAGGCGGCAGCTTAACAACCGAAGAAGTTGTTGGTGGAATCGGGCTCTTATATCACCTACCTCTTGGCATTGAAGTCTTTGGAAATTACTCCAGAAACTTTCAACCTCCCACGTTTAGTGAGGCCACTGATCCCACGTCCGGAACAGCCAATGATCTTGGTGTAGAAACCAGCAACAACTATGAACTGGGATTTCGCTCCAACATCAGTGATTTAGTGTTCATCGAAGGAACCGGGTTTTGGATCAATTTCGACAACCAAATCATTGAAGAAGCCGGCGTCCTTACGAATGCGCAAAAAACCAGGCATCGAGGAATCGAAGGGACTATCAATGCAGGACCATGGCATGGATTGAACGCAAATTTTAATGCCACACTTCTCGAAACCGAATTTTTAACCGGGGTCAATAAGGGAAATGAACTTCCCAGCGCACCAGAATTGCTCTTTAACTGGGCTGTCTCCTACGCCGTTGACACCGATCTGGGCCTGGCCAGAATCCAAATGGATGGAACCTTTGTGGCTGAACAGTTTGCCGATGCAGCCAATACCGTTCAAGAAACTGCGGACGGAAGCAACGGTCAACTGCCCTCCTATCATGTCACCAATTTGCGACTGGACTTCGGCATTCCCAATACCTTCGCAGGAGACATGAACCTCTTTGCGGGCGTGACCAACATTACCAATGAAAAGTATCGAATTCGGCGTCAGGCATTCGTCAATGGAATTATTCCGGGGTTAACCAGAGTGTTCTATGGCGGCATTTCGCTCGATTTTTAACTCTCATCTAATCTGAAGGAGACGATCATGTTACACACATATAGAATTTTCACTGGTTTTACGGCATTGCTGCTAGGACTCGTGCTCTCAGCCACCAATACGTCTGCACATTTTGTCTGGATTGAAAGTCCATCAGCTCTTCCACCAAATCAATCGACAATCGTCAAAGCCTACTTTGGGGAATATCAGGAATCACTCAAAGAACAGACTGGAGGACGACTGGATGAACGCGCCGGTTTGACCTCATGGCTGATTGAGCCGAACGGAAACAAGCGTGTCCTCGAGATAACCCAAGAAACCAACTACTTTCGAATACCCGTCAATCTGAACAATCCCGGCATGTACAATCTGATGGCGATTGATCAAGACGAACCCGTAAGAGACGGGACGCCTTATCCCAGTATCGGCATGCACTATAAGCCGATGTTTTATGCTCGCACACAATTTTCAATTGCAGCACCCCCTGCGTCGTCAGAACATCACACACAGACGGCCGAAACCCTGCAGCTAGATATTGTCCCCAGTCAGCCAGCTTCATCCAAGTCATCCGACTCGCTGACCGTGAATGAGAAAATGGAATTTCAAGTCATCTTTAAAGGACAGCCACTTGCCAAAGCGAAACCGGTCGCCTATGCGCCTAATGGATGGAGCAAAGAATTAGAGACCAATGATTCAGGCGTGACACACTTTACTCCGATCTGGCCAGGAACGTATGTCATTGATTATGTAAATCTGGAAAAGACACCAGGGAAATTTCAAGATCAACCATATGAGGCGATTCGGCATCGAGCAACGCTCACCATCCATGTTGTCGAATCGCAAGGGAAATAGCACCATCCGATGTTATGGAGAACTGAACGATGGTCTCGGAAGGCTCACCGAATCATTGGCCTATCATCCGTTGGTTTTCTGTTGTTTATGGTCATCACCGGGCTGCTTTGGGCTAATGCCCGATTCACATACTGGGATGAGGGATACAAAGAACGGGTGGGCCGAATAGCACCGGCTCCCCCGTTAACATCCGCACAGGTTTCCCTGGACGACTTGTTCAAACAATTAAACCATGAACCCATTGCGTCAGACAGAACGATAGAAGAAGTCATTCTCCGTCAGGATTTTGGCCGATTGCTGTATGAGGTTCGACTCTCCGGCCAACAGGCGCCATCAGCGATTCTCATCGATGCGCTCACAAACGAACGCCTCTCCCCTCTTTCCCAGGACCTCGCTGGAATGATCGCCCGACAATATATCAAGACAGACTCTCAAATCACGAACGTCACCATGGAACAGTATGTTCCTCACGGTACCACGATCAACCTGGAAGCCATCCGTATCAATTTTGGAAAACCAGGTCCCGCCACGATCATCCTTGACCGTCACACAGGAAAAATTCTCGAGGATGAAAGTACATGGCGGCAAGTTCATTTTCTCGTCAAGCAATTTCATCAACTCAACTTCTTCGGATTCAACAAGACCCTCCTCAACATTCCAGGTCTAGCTATCTTCATCATGAGCCTGAGCGGTCTGTGGCTGTGGAGACTGCAGGTCGTCAGAGAACAACGAGCCCGACAAAAAGCTTTACATTCGGAATACCAGGACCCTCGAACCACCAGCCAATCATGATCCGACCCTGCCAAGGGTCCAGCCATGGTCCTTGTCCAAAACTCATAAATTCCACCTCATTTTCTACAATTCCTCATATTCCATTTCCATATATTCTGTATGCGATTCTGGAATTTGAACATGTTTTTTCCTTTTAATTGACATGGCCGAGTGCGCCACCTACAAGTATTATGAAATTGATAATGATAACCTATATCATTTAAGGGCAACGCCATGATATCACTATTACGGAAAACACGGCGAAGACGCAGATCAGTGAGAAAAGTCAGCTCTCTCATTGTGCCCCTCTTTTTGCTCTGGAGCCTGACCGCCATTGCCTCTGCCGCTCCACCCATCGAACCTGAAGACGAGTACCTCGTCAATGAGGAAGTTAATAGTATCGCAGGCCTGTACTTTCGCGAATACTCGCTCATGCAAAATGGCGTCATCGACTATAAAACGGCACGCCAAATTATCGTATCTGAGTACAACGAATTCTGGAATACCGTCGTCCACACCAAAGAACACCCTTTATTTTATTGGTACGACGAGAATCAAGATGGTCACATGAACATGTGGGTTGATCAATAGGTCGAAGGCTGTTCATGCGATATCATCCTCTATGAGGCCACATATTCGGAGAATGCGCAATGATAACAGCAGGAGGAGCGCATCGATTCATACAATGGCTCCAAGACGGAACTCAGCAAGAAACAATTTTCACGTTCGAACTTCGTCACAGGGATTCCCTGAAGTTCTCAATGAAGAGTTTCCCCAACGAAAAGGCTCTCTTCAAAGAGACCTGGAAACAGATACAGAGAACACAGGCATCCAAGTCACTGCACCATACACACATTCCAATAAGGAGGAGATTTTCATGAATGCATCAAATCACGCTCGACCAATAAGACGTAGGCTCTCGCTACTCATCAGTCTGGGAATCATGATGCTCACCTCCGGAACTGCGCTCGCAGCTCAAAGTCATGAACAAGTGAAATCCGACATGGCTCAATCAGCACACATTCCCATTGACCAAGCGGTTCAAGCTGCCATCAAGGAGGTGCCTGGCACCGTGATTAAAGCTGAGCTCGAAAAAGAACATGGGCCACTCATGTGGGAAATTGAAGTCGTCGCCGCAGATGGAAAGGTCAAAGACGTCCATATTGACGGCACAAGTGGAAAACGCTTGGCCCTTCACGGAAGCAATGAGACTCCTCAAGCATCTGAGTCAGGCATTCATGCCGGCACAGCTGACAAGGGAAACACAAACATGCCCGGACAGAGTACGGAATCATCGGCGACTGGAGAGACCTCGACCAAGATGAACCCATAAGACATGTTCGCCCTTGAGATCACGAACTCTTGAGGGCGGGCAGACAACGATTTTTGCGTGAATACATACAACACCAGCAACGCTATTGAGTGAACGATCTACCAAGAGAGGGGATCAAGATGATTTCTGAACGCCTAGAAAATAACACTATCACGATTAGTATTCACGGGGCGTTTGATGCTGAAACGGCCCAAGAGTTTTCCTTTACCGCTCGACGTGCGTATCGTATGGGTTTTCGTGATTTTTACGTGAGCCTGAAACCCGTAAGCATGATCGACAAGGCAGGCCTACGGTTACTCTCAGACATCATGCATAAGCTCGAACAACAAGACTGTACTGGATGCATTATTCATTCGCCGTCTTCTCTTCAAACTGAGCTGCATCCTTCTCGGAAAGAAAGGGGTCTTCCTCCAGTACGCAGAAGACGCTCAACACCTCCTATGGCCGATTCAATGAACCTTCAAGACTTTGAAGTGCTTAATGACGCAGCGATAGTTGGATGAGTCACCTGGAAGACATTTGGATTCGCCATAGCGTTCACTCAGTACCCGGTCTCACAATCTTAGGAGCCTCATAACCATGAAACCTCTACTCGAAGGGATTTCTTCTCAATGGCCGCCTCCTCCTCATGACCCTCGTGACCGAACACGCGTTGGACGAATTCATGGATGGGAAGTCAGAATGTTTTCACAACACGACACCCAACGCAAGTATTTCGGACACAAGGCGTTTACGCACTTACAGCTATGGCATCCAAATTGGAAGGTTTCCGTACTCACGCCCTCTCACTTGACAGGAAATTTCTATGAACTCTTTCCCTTTCGAGGGGCGAAACTCCCAATCTGCTGTATCACCACTGTAAATAACATCTTACAACAGCAGCTTGAGGTTCCGGGGATTGATCCGATGATTTTACAATTCATGGAGCAATATTTCTTTTCTGATGAATCACTCCGGACCGTACCCGTTCACTCACCTGTCAAGACTGTCCCTTATGTCAAAAACAGAGGCTAAAACCAAAAGGATAAACGCCGGCTTGTGCTATTAAGGCAGGTAGAACGGTGAACATGTTTTCCTGACATTTTGACCTGTTAATCAGTCCAGGAATACTTACTATTGATCATGACCAGCACGTTCAACAATATGAATACAGACAAGACAAAAGACAGACAAAATGACGGCAATATTCATGAAACATGATACGCCTCCAGAACGATCTCGGAAATTAGACTCAAACGATATAGTAAATCATGAAACCGACCACGATATTCGATGTACATGTGGTCGGTTACTTGCCAGGTTCTCGACTGATGGGACAGCCATTGAAGTCCGGTGCCCACGATGCAAACGAAACTGGACGTTCCCATTGAATCCCGCATCATTTAATCAAACGGAACGATAAGTCCTTCAGATTCAATCACCCACCTGGACAGACGAAAAACCGTTCAGCAGAAAGGGCTAAGACCATGAACACATCGCTAATTTATAAAAGTCCACAAACCAGGCAGCCGTTAACTCCACCCTCATCCAACCTCCATGAAGACCCCATGAGCAGGACTACACCTGAAACAGCCAAGAACCATCTGCTGTTTCGAATGTATCTCCTACAGTCGCCATATCTTTTCCTGCCTTTTGTCCTTCTTGGATTTCTGCTTGGAAGCGCCTTCGGTTGGCAGAATTATCCTCATAGCTGGACCATCGCACTATGGTGGGGACTTGCTGGAAGCATGCTTGGATTGGGCATTATCACGATTGAGTCTATGACACTACGCTTCCCCGCCTCCCGTATCATTCATGTAGCACAAAGTGTTGGGATTGGAATGGTGCTGGCTTCAATGTTCATCTGGATAACGACCCTCCTATTTCCAACATCATCAACTCTTGTGTCGTTCATGGCCCTCGCAAGTCTGCTTGCCTGTCCTTACTTGACCTACTCTATCAGGAGCCGAATACAGGAAGACGCACCGGGACTCATCCGCGAACTTTGGCCTCTCGGGGCACAGACCACCCTTCCCTTAAAAATACTCGATACGAGCACGATTATTGACGGAAGAATTCTCGATCTTTATGAGACTGGATTTCTGGAAGGACCAGTCCTCATCCCGCGCTTCGTCCTTCTTGAATTACATTCTGTCGCTGACTCTTCTCAAGCATGGAAACGCGCACGGGGCAAGCGGGGTCTAGAAATTTTACATCGCCTGCAAACCATTTCCGACATTGAGGTTCAGGTGACAGACCAAGATTTCCCGGATATTCCCGAAGTCGATCATAAACTGATCAAACTCGCTCAACATACCCAAGGAAAAATTGTCACGAATGACTGGAACCTCTCCAAAGTGGCGGCGCTTCAAGGCGTCCAAACCCTCAACGTCAATCGCCTCTCCTACCAGCTCAAACCTCCAGTCTTACCTGGCGACACGATACGAGTCTTTATCAATAAGGAAGGAGACTTAGACGGACAAGGCGTCGCCCATCTTGACGATGGGACGATGGTGGTCGTGGATCAAGCACGGGCGTATGTACAAAAGACTGTCGACATTGTCATTACAAAATTTATGCAGACGTACACCGGACGGATTCTCTTCGCCGCACGCCTTGAGCATGAACAAAAGCATACATTGAACTCACACCATCGTATACCACTCAAGCCAGATTCCGAGGAGTATTCAGATCATTCTCTTGTGGGTTCGGGAGGAACAAGAAAGGAATCGTTTACATGATCATTCAACATTGTCCTCGCTGTGGAAAAGAAAGCCTCGCGCCAACTGGAGCCTACTGGAAATGTACGGTCTGTCGAATGGCTATTACATCTCAGGCGTGGGCTCGAGACACCAGGCATCAAACAGTCTCACGTCCGCTCACTCAAAGCAAATAAAATTCTTTCAATTTATGGTGGATACAAAAAAAAGGGGAAGCGCTTTCGCGCTTCCCCTTTTCCCACTCATGCTGCTGACAAACAGCAGAAACCTATGAAGACTGCATTAGCCTTCTTTATGCATTTGTTCACTCAAGTAGTTTTCAAGCCCAACTTGCTTAATCGTTTCTAGCTGAGTTTCAATCCAATCAACGTGCTCTTCCTCATCTTCAACCATTTCCTCGAGCTTCTGGCGAGTGTTGTAATCACCCACTTTCACACAATGCTCAATTCCCTCTGTCAGCAGTTTAACCATCTCCTTCTCTTTTACAAGGTCAAGCTTGAGCTGCTCAGGGACCGTCTCTCCGATTGTGACTTTTCCCAAACGCTGCACATTTGGCAACCCTTCTAAGAAGAGAATATGCCGGATAATCTCATCGGCATCTTTCATTTCCCCGAAACTGCGTTCTTTAACTTTGTGCTCGAGACGTTCAAATCCCCAATTTTCACACATCCTTGAATGCAAAAAATATTGATTAATAACCGTCAGTTCTTCCGTTAAAATCTTGTTTAATAGGTCAACAACGCCTTTTTTGCCTTTCATGTCCGGCCTCCTTTACTTCGTACACATGAATAATTCCATCGAAACCTTGATAGGTTTTTGTTCAAATTTAATATAATGATTCACCTAAAGTCATTATCGGCGAAATTCGAATAAAAGTCAATATAAAGTCCTAGGTACAAATAACTAAAATTGAAACTCATTATCATCTTCGATGAAACAACTTCTCACAATCATTTCATATATTTAGGTAATATCACCGAAAATTTCATCAAAATTGGGATCCCGCAGACTTCAACCTACTTGACAGGATCATACAATCATACTATGATATTGAAAATCGTTATCATATTCATAATAAAAACAAACCATGCATGACTACCCATTACCACCCAATATCGAACATCTTCCACTGGGGATTGGAAATTTCTTTTTCCTGGCCAGGAGGCGCACCCATGCTCCTACTCTCCTCCTCGCTGCCTCTTGGCCCTCCCCTATCTTTGAGGCTGACAAGATTCCATTGAGCAAACTCAACTTCATGAATTTCCTGCACCATGAATATGCGTGTAGACGTGCAACACAACCCAAAACTTCTGTTTTCCCATTTTCCGACACACTTGCTATTGGAGGATACTCATGAAAATTGGATCACCTATTCCCGCCTGGCGCGTTCCCACTTTCATCAAAGGCACGCTCACCTTTTCCTCTCTCATTCACTGCACCTCTCAACCATTAGTTCTCTTGTGCACACCGTCACTCACTGCGGCACAAGCGTGGCTCCTCGAAGCGCACGTCACGGAATTCCACAACCGTCATGCCTTTCTTGCCACACTTGTTTCACGGTATATGAATTATGACTTACCCTGGGCTCTCCCCTCTTCAAATTTTCGCCTTCCACTGCTCACAGATCCATTACGCCGGTTAAGTCGCTCTCTGGGCCTCTCCCACAATCCTGTCTCTCAACGATGTGAGACCTTATTTTTTGCTCAAGATCATCGATTAGAGTTTCGATTACTTCATGACTTAAACGTCAAAGGTTTATCGAGAGTCCTGGAAGTCACGGAGCATCATTTTTCCCATCTCGTTCAACCGCCTTCGCAAAAACTAAAAAATTCCTTACAATTCATGCAACCGGACATCAAAGACATTGAGGCTCATGCAACCGTACAAACACCAACATAACACCTACAAATCTTGCGATGGTATCGCTGATGATTGCAGAGATTACCGATTGAGATTTTGATCGTCGCATTGCGGAAGCTTCTGTTCCAGTACTCATTGAGTTTTGGCAACTATAGCGAACGCAATTAGTTTTTAGCCGAGTCGTTCACACAACCAGAGCACAATTACATATTCAACCCTCAAGAGAGAATCGAACGGCTATAGGCTGCGGTCATTACCATGCACTCCTGAATGAACTTGAGCTCATTCAAGAGAAACTTGGTAGTTGCATCATTGTGTTGAACATGAACGTGCAAGAGAATCATCTCATTCCTGCGGATCTTGAAATCCCATCCCTTCCAACGCTTGCACTTTTTGCTGAGGGCACATTTCAACCGTTCACATTGAATATAGTGAGTTGCGCTGCATTAGTCGATGTCGTTCAGATGGAGACGGTTTGGTTTCGCTATAATTGGCCGGATTGGAAAAAAGAAGGAACTCTTGGAACAGCTAGAACCTGGGAGACTTATGCGTCAACGAAATCCATGACTATTCGACCACTCAAAAGTCGCTACGCGTTCAAGTACAGAAACGCATAACCAACACGGTTTATCTCTCAAGCTCTTGAGTAAATTCTAAAAATTGTGAAGTAGTAGCTTTTGAGTCTGCTCTGAAGCTGAAAAACCTTAGACAATGCTTCACTAATAGACTTATTCGAACATATTTGCAAAACCCAATAAAACTGAATACACTATCCCCTTATACTTTTTTCTAAATGAAGGATTTTCCCCTGATTCTCTCCTCTACCAACCTTTCGTACATAATGGCCTCTTTGAACAGATAGCATAGGCTCTATCTCAATCAATTTGTCTTTTACCGTCCTCGAATAGTCGAACGATAAATACGTTTCTCAAAAACCTATGCATTGGACTGCCCCTCAGCGTGTTTTTTTTCTCATTGTGATCATGACTTTGGCCTGTCTGGCCTCAGCGAGCGTTGCGATCACGCTGTTGTATCATGCGGCTTTTGAGGAAGAGCGAATCAGGCTTGCAGAAGTAACTCACGCACAAGCACGACTAATGGAAGCCGTGGCGCGGTTTGATCAGCGGTACAGTGAGCAGGTTCACCCAAAAGGTTCGGCCGCGGCAACACTCAGCCAAATCATCGATGCTCACAAGTACAATAAAGGGTTTGGTCAAACTGGTGAAATGACGTTGGCTCGGCAAGTAGGTGACCAGATTGTCTGGCTTTTGACTCATCGGCACTCTGACTTGGATGAACCTAAGCCTCTCCCACTTTCAGGAAAGCTGGCCGAGCCCATGCGCCTCGCCCTCTCCGGGAAATCAGGAACAATCGTGGCCCCAGATTATCGTGGAGAAATGGTGCTGGCTGCTTATGAACCTGTTGCCCTGCTTCAGCTTGGTCTCGTTTCGAAAATTGACCTCCAAGAGATTCGGACACCGTTCCTTCATGCTGGCATTATCACTGGAATTTCTGGCATCAGTATCATCATACTCGGCGGGTTTCTACTCTTCCGGATCAGCCATCCAATTATTAAACGACTGGAAGAGAGTGAAGCCTATACGCGTGCCATAATTACCCATGCTGGAGAAGGAATCATTACGACTGACGAAACAGGCACGATTGAAACATATAATACAACAGCCGAGCACATATTCTTATATCCCTCTCGCCAAATAATCGGGAAGAACCTCAAGGCCTTGCTGCCTAAGCCTAACAATGAACACCATCAAGACCATATCAAGACATATCTCCTTATGGGAGAACGCTCTAGATTAGGCACTCGTCGGGAAGTCACAGCTAAACGCCGGGATGGCACAACATTTCCCTTATCTCTTGCCGTCACGGAAGTCACGTTTTCTCAACGTAGAATTTTCATCTGTCTCGTGCATGACCTTACAGAAGAGAAGATGGCAGAACGACGTCTGAGAGCACAATACGAGGTCGCTCGCATTCTTGCTGATCAAATAACAATAGAGCAGGCTGCACCTAAAATTCTTCGAGCAGTCTGTGAAAGTTTAGGCTGGCAACTCGGCATACTCTGGCAGGTCGATACCCAAAAGAATTTCCTCCGGGGCATCGAACTCTGGTGTCACACACCAGACCAGTTCACTGAATTCTGTGCGACAACAAAGGAGACGAGGTTCCTCAAAGGACAAGGCCTACCTGGAAAAGTCTGGAGTACCGGTAAAGCTGTTTGGATTCCTGATGTAGTCAAGGACTCCAATTTTCCTAGAGCTAAATTTGCTGACAAAGAAAATCTTCATGCGGCCTTTGCCTTTCCCATTCAGCTTGGAACTGAAATTTATGGAGTCATGGAATTTTTCAGTTTTCATATACACCAACCCGACGACGCTCTACTTCAACAAATGCAGAGCGTCGGAAGTCAAATAGGCCAACTCATCGATCGGACACAATCACAGGAAAAAATAAAAATTTTAGCCAGATTTCCTGAAGAAAATCCCAACCCCGTACTCAGGGTTCTGCGAGATGGATCGATCACCTATCATAATAAAGCCGCAACAGACTTTCTCTCTGCTCTCAACCTCGAGAATGGCAATCAGCAACCACAGCCATGGCAAAATCTTATTCAAGATGCGTTTAATCATGGAAGCGCCAAAGGAAAAGAAATGATCTGTCACGGACGCGTCTTTTCTCTCACTTTGGCTGTGATTGACGGAACGAACTATATGAATGTTTATGCACTGGACATCACAGACCGAAGAAGAGCAGAAGAGCATCTGCGGAATCGAGACGAACAACGGCGACAAATGCAGAAGCTAGAAGCCATTGGGACCTTAGCTGGTGGTATCGCCCATGACTTCAACAACATTCTCACGGCACTCATTGGGTTTACGGAACTCGCAATTGCTAAAGCTGGGAAACCCGACCCGAACGATTCCTATCTCCAAGAAGTGCTGCAAGCGGGATATCGTGCCAAGAATCTCGTCCAACAAATCCTCACCTTCAGCCGGCAAGGAGATGTAGGGAAAAAGCCAATCCAACTTCAAGATATCGTTGAGGAGGCGCTGAAACTTCTTCGAGCCTCACTCCCCTCGACCATTGCAGTACATCAGGACTTGGAGGCAACTGCTGGCCCCGTATTTGCCGATCCAACCCAGATTCATCAAGTGGTGATGAATCTGGGCACCAACGCCGAATACGCAATGCGAGAAAAAAGTGGACCGTTACATGTTACACTCAACGAAGTGACGGTCGAGCAGCCAGGGGCAAGTCCTCCTCCTGGGATAGTGCCCGGTCGTTACGTCCGTTTCACGATGACGGATTCGGGCCATGGCATTTCACCTGAAGTTCTTTCTCGCATCTTTGACCCATTTTTCACCACAAAGAATGTAGGAGAAGGAACCGGGATGGGACTATCAGTCACACATGGCATTGTGACTGATCACGGAGGAATGATTTCGGTTCAAAGTAAACCAGGAGTAGGAACAACGTTTGTCATACATTTTCCACGAACCGTCGAAATTCTTGAGAGGCCTTCTCCTAACACCATCATAAAAATGCCCAAGGGCGAAGGTACGGTTCTGTTCATAGATGATGAAGCCTCGATTGTTGAATCAGCGAAATTAATGCTGGAAACACTTGGCTATCATGTGCAAGCCTATACGAACAGCCGAGAGGCGCTTGCAGCCTTTCAAGAAAATCCACACACGATTGACGCAGTGATCACAGATCAGACAATGCCCGAATGCACAGGAACAGAATTGGCAAAGGCCATTTTAAAGATCCGTCCAACGATCCCACTTGTTCTCTGTACCGGATTCAGTCACATTATTAACGAGGAAAAAGCCCTTTCAATCGGGATTCCGGTTTTTCTCAACAAACCTTACCGATTTAATGATCTCGCTCAGGCTGTCCGACATGCCTTCGAAAGAAGCCATAAGCGCAAGACAGAAACACTTTCCAACTAGGCTCTCTATTATTATCTTTTACGAACAACACTATGGCTTTCACGTCTCAGCGCTAGGTGAGGTGCCTATTTCATCAAGAAACGCATCAACAGTTTTTTGGATGGCTTCTTCTATCTGTCCACACACCAATTGATCTTCAATTTTTCCACCTTCAGTCGTTACATAAAAGATATCAGCAGCCTGGTCCAAGCGTTTGCCAATTCGAGCAGAATGAATGGAGAGGTTCAGGCCAACCAATGCCTGAGCGATGATAAAAAGAAGCCCTTGTTTATCATCTGCAAACACCTCTATCACTGTATACTGATCTGAGCTCTCATTGTCGATTTGCACTTCTGTTTCATTGCGACCTGTCGGATAGGGTCGACCAAAGACGACTCGTTTCCCTTTGGCAAAGACTTGCTCAACCGTCTCTTCTCCCTTCAACACCGTGATAGCCGTCTGACAGACTCGCTCGAGCCTTCTGGAAGGGGGACGACCATCGTAGTCTGGGTCTTTCACAGAGAATGAATCGACCACAATACCATCTTTCCTCGTCACAATTTGTGCATCAAGTACTTCTAGGCCCAACGCAGCTAGCACTCCTGTCATGTTCATAAAGATCCCAGGTTTATTCCCACCATAAGCCACCAAAGTATATTCCGTAATATTTAGATCTTCATGAAACTGTGTCTCCACCAACGGAGAATCAAGAGTTAATCGTTTAATAGCGGAAAGATGTAATGCAATACGGTCTGGAGATGTACTCAAACGGTAACGAGACGGAAACTGTGTGAGTTGCTCTTGCACCCATTGTTGATCAAATTCCTCGTTGTGCTTTCCAGCACCATGAGTCTGTCCGTGAAAATGAAGCTGTCGTTCGACTTCTTGCACTTGTTCTCTCTCGTCTTGCTCATCCAGCGTGAAATCCCCCTGACCAGAAAATGTCGCATGCGTGTGTGAGAATAATTCGACTAAAAGCGTCTCTTTCCATTTATTCATGACATCAGGTCCAACTGCTGCAATATCCGCAACCGTCAAAATCAAAAACTGCCGTAACACTTCAGGCGTTTTCACGGCACGAGCGAACTTTTTAATGACTTTCTCATCATGAATATCTCGACGAAACGCGATATGGGCCATTAACAGATGTTTATGGACGAGAAACTCCAAGACTCGACTCTCTTCGTGCGTCAAACCCAGACGTTCAGATGTCTTTTGCGCAATAGTTTTCCCGACCTCACTATGGTCTTCGGTCTTTCCTTTTCCGAGATCATGAAGCAAGACGGCCAGATGAAGAAGATCCTTTTGTTTAATCTCCGCATAGACTGTCCCAAGTGGTCCCTGGTCTTTCTCCAACAACTCGGCCTGCCGAACAGCGAGAAGACTATGTTCGTCAACCGTATATTTATGATACTGATTGAATTGCATGAGTCCACGAACGCGAGCAAATGCCGGAACGAGTTTTTCCAGAAGCTTGGCTCGATGCATCGCCGCCAGCGTATGAGCGACTCGCCCCGTCTCAGAAAGAATTTCCCGAAAAATACGACTCACCGACGGAATATGAAACTCTTCGTTTGGAATATCTTCCAAGTAATCATGCAATTCGTCTATCGTTTGGCTTTCGACAGGCAACCCACGTTCTTGGCTGAGTCGAAACAGCCGAACGAGTAATTCTGGATTCCCTAAAACCTGCATGAGTTTCTCAGATGGAACCGTTAACCGATCTCCAACCTTTAGAAAGTACCCTTCAAGCAACGGTGAAGGTATGGAATGCCATAATCGCTTCCACAAAGGAAACTCTCTGGTCCGATCGATAAACCGCAGACATCGCTCATGGAGACCCATGGTATGACGGTAGTACTGCTGCATGAACTGTTCAACCGCAAGCAGATGAGGTTGATCAGTCATACCAAAATTTTTGGCTAGCTGTTCTTGATCTTCAAACGTCAAAATATCTTGTGCCCGCCCTGCCTCAAAATGCATCAGACACCGAATGCGCCACAAGAACTCTCGAGCTTCTTGTATCGCAATAGCGTCTTTCCGTGCAAGAGCGCCACAATTGGTGAGCTCTTGAATAGTGGCTGCTTGATATTTGGCCATTCCAACCCACTGCAAGAGATGAAGGTCGCGTAATCCGCCTTGACTTTTCTTGATATTGGGTTCGAGCAAAAATACGGTTTCTCCAAATTTTGAATATTCCCGCTGGCGTTCTTCTAGCTTGTGCTGAATAAACTGGGCCACCCGTTTTCCCAAATTTTGACGAACAAACCGGTTTTGAAAATCTTGAAACACCACAGAATTTCCGGCAAGAAAGCGCGACTCCATTAATGCCGTTTTCGCTGGTAAATCTTCACCTGCCAATGACAGCGCTTCAGCTATAGAACGAACGCTGTGTCCAACCTGAAATCCTAAGTCCCACAAATGATGAAAGAGACCTTTTGATAAATCCAAGACTGCTTGAGAATTGCTCAAGGCGTCTGACAAGACCATCACGTCAATATCCGAATGGGGAGCTAATTCTCGACGTCCATAGCCGCCTACCGCTACAAGACAACATTGCGGCACGTCAGTCACCGCGTCCTGACCAGCATGATGGATAAGATTTCGGTATCGGCTGATCAACTGTTCATCAACGAGATCGGTCAGACATTCCACAATCGCCGCTCCAGTGACCCCGGCAACAAGTTGCGCTCGCAAGTCTTCACGCCGTCGTTGAAAAGCAGACTGATCTGGAAATGTTGAGGAATCTGTGAGTTTCGTTTGAGGGGGAGGAGTATCAGCTAAATCACTCATCTTAAATAGTCCCGTATACTCTGACTTTTACTCAACCTGTATGTTGGCACTCATGAGTGTGGATATCGATTCGTAATCGGCATCCGACGATCTTTCCCTAACGCTCGAGGAGTAATCTTTATACCTATCGGAGCTTGGCGACGTTTGTACTCACTTCGATCAACCATGGAAATGACTTTTTTCACCAGTGGGAGTTTGAACCCAAGGGCCGCAATCTCTTCTGAGGAGAGGTCTTCTTCAACATACGCTCTAAGAATCTCATCTAAAACGGAATAAGGAGGCAACGTATCTTGATCCAATTGATTGTCTTTGAGTTCAGCTGTTGGCGGTCGATCTTGAATTCGTTGAGGAATCCTCAGTTGGTCAAATGTGTCGCCCTCGTACTGGCTCCTCCAACGCGACAATTCAAACACCATGGTCTTGGGAACATCTTTGATGACCGCAAACCCTCCAGCCATATCACCATACAATGTGGCATAGCCGACACTCATTTCACTTTTATTTCCTGTCGTCAAGACTAAGTAGCCAAACTTATTCGACAGAGCCATTAGGAGGTTCCCACGAATTCTGGCCTGAAGATTTTCCTCTGTCGTATCCGGTGGTCTGTCCTCAAATACTCCATCAAGCAATCGAAGGTATGAGTGAAACAGACGGCTAATTGGAATATTGAGCAATTCCATTCCAAGCTCTTTGGCCAATGCCCGAGCATCGACTCGACTGGCCTGAGACGTATAGGACGAAGGCATGAAGACCCCAATAACATTTTCTGAGCCAAGCGCATCACGTGCGATAACGGCAGTGAGCGCTGAATCGATTCCTCCACTGATACCAATCAGCACCTTCGTAAACTGGTTCTTTTGTACATAATCGTGCACACCGAGCACCAGTGCTCGATAGACTTCTTCAAGCGGCTCGAGCATCGGAGCTGATCTGGACTCAAGCATTTTTCTTGTAGCAAAATGTGTGGCAGTCGAGACGACGATCCGCTCAACTTGTTTTCCAAATTTTTTGGTCGCTCGTGCTTTAGCCTTGACAGATGAATGAGAGACGTTAGAAATCCCAAGACGAAGATCAGTTACAAGAAAGTCTTCTTCAAATGCCTTGCCTCGAACGATAACCTCACCCTTTTCATTGACGATCATACTATTTCCGTCAAACACTAGTTCATCTTGCCCTCCAACCATATTGGTATAACTCACCGGAATACCGTTTTGGCGAGCACGGGCAGCCAGCATTCTCTCACGATGATGCCCCTTACCGGATTGAAACGGAGAAGCATTAATATTGAGGATCAGTTCAGCGCCGCCGACCAAAGCCTGCACACGCGAGGGACCATCTGGGTACCAGATATCCTCGCATATATTAATACCCACCACGACTCCATTGATGACAAACACGGGGATTTTATGGCCAGCATGAAAATATCGACGTTCATCAAACACCCCATAATTCGGCAGGTACCGCTTGCAGTATGTGCCGTAAATACGACGATCGGCAATCACGGTCGCAGCATTGTAAAGATGACTGAACGCTGTCGGCACAGTCTGTGTCGCCAACGCGTCATTTATATTATTACCCGTCAGACATCCCACCACGACACTCAGTCCATGGCTTTGCCTGACTATGCGCTCCATCATTCGATTCGCGTCAAACAAAAACCTTGATTTGAGCAAAAGATCTTCTGGCGGATATCCCGTGACTGCCAGTTCTGGAAACACGACCACATCTGCCTTTGCTTTACGTGACTCTTTTAACCACCGACAAATTGATTGGGTATTCCCCTCCAAGTCTCCAAGAATGGGATTCATTTGCACCATGGCAATTCGAAATGTTTGCATAAAAAAACGTCCTCGACTCCAACTAGAGTGAGGACGCCCTTGTCCTACGACGATATGTTGTGACCAAGATGAGACGTCATTGTCTCACACGTCTATAGCGAACCCAATTAATTTCCAGTTGATTTAGAAAGGCAGCCCTAGGTGACGGTTGCTGCATGCCTCTTGATCGGGTTGAATGGGCCACCGACGATGACATGAGGTTGTCCCCCTGAATTGATGATAACAGGTCGCCTAGGCGACGATTGTTGCGTACCTCTTGATCGGGTTGAATGGGCCACCGACGATGACATGAGGTTGTCCCCTGAATTGATGATGACAGGTCGCCTAGGCGACGATTGTTGCGTACCTCTTGATCGGGTTGAATGGGCCACCGACGATGACATGAGGTTGTCCCCTGAATTGATAATAACAGGTCGCCTAGGCGACGATTGTTGCGTACCTCTTGATCGGGTTGAATGGGGCACCGACGATGACATGAGGTTGTCCCCTGAATTGATGATAACAGGTCGCCTAGGCGACGATTGTTGCGTACCTCTTGATCGGGTTGAATGGGCCACCGACGATGACATGAGGTTGTCCCCTGAATTGATGATAACAGGTCGCCTAGACAGCGTAATTCTATGTCTCAAACATCGGAAGTTATTTGAAACGGCTATAGCCCTCATCTTCTTAAGAAGTAGCAACCAATCTCTTCAGGTGTCAAGCACAAGAAAGCAATATTCGTATTTACAGGATTCATTCAGAATTCATTTATTAGGCTTTCGTTGCCGCTTGAAGTTCTTCCGAAAGAATAATGGCTTCTGCGATTTCTCGCATGGATTTTCGCAAATTCATACTTTGTCGCTGAATGAGTTGAAACGCCTCAGGTTCTGACAGGCTTCTTGATTGCATAATATAGCCTTTCGCACGTTCTACAAGCTTTCGAACCTCTAAGGCCTCCTGCATTTCAAATGACTTTTCAACCACGTTTGTGTGAGCAATAGCGACCGCGGCTTGATTGGCAATAGCTTGTAAAGATTTGATTTCTTCTATGGAAAACTCATAGACGGACGAGGTATAGCAATTTATCACACCAATGGCTTTATCTTTCATCATCATGGGAACCGAGACCAGCGAACAGAGCCCTTCCTGTTTCGCGAGATCTTTATAGAAGTAATCCTTTTCGGTTTTCACATCAGGAACATAGACCGGTTGCTGCTCTTTAATCGCACGTCCACTCATACTTTGCCCAATCTTTAAGACCGGTTTTCGACGATAGCGTTCACTCAAACTTTGTGTGGCTTCAATCCGAAGTTCTCCGTTACGTTTGTCCAGGAGCATAATAGAGCAAATCTTTGAATTCGTCATATGTGCGGTTGTCGTCACAATGAGTTGAAGAACCTCGTCAATCAATCGGTTTGATGCAACCGTCTCAGATACTTGAGATAGAGTATCAAGTTGTAACGCTCGAGACTGCATTTCTTCATACAATCGAGCATTATCAATGGCTCCCCCTACTTGATGAGCAATGGTAGAGAGAAGCGTTAAGGCTTCGTCGCTATAACGTTTGGCACGATTGTGTTGCACATTGATCACACCGACCACCACACCTTTGCTTTCAATCGGCACAGACACAAAGGCCTGATAGCGATCTTCCGGCAGACGATTAAAGAGTTTAAATCGTGGGTCATCACTAGCATTCTTGGGGATCACGACTCGCATATTTTCTCTCGCAACCCAACCGGTAATCCCTTCGCCTAGCCCAATCGACACACGACCAATCAACTTTGGATGTGGTTTTTTTGATGCCCGTAAGATTAATTCGTCACGTCGATCCGACAACAAATAGAGCAAACAGGCATCAGCCTTCGTCACCTCCACTACGACTTCCACAATATGCCTCAAGACAGACTCGAGATCCAAGGTACTACTAATCGACCTGCTAATCCTGTGTAACACCTCGACTTCCCGTGTTCGTTCACGTAACGTCTGTTTGAGAGAATCCATTGTCTGCAGTCGTTTACCAGCCATTTGTCACTCCCACGCCATCCATGAAACCCTCTCTCGTCAGAGTTATAAATACGGTGATTATAAAGTAACAAGTAGGCAGCATTACCGTCTTTGGGCAAACCATTTTTTTACAGACTTTTGCTCTAACGGAATAACTGAAACTCGACCAATGGCCTTGGGAACGACACAATGAATATTCCCATTAACCACTTTCTTGTCATGTTGCATAGCCGTCCAAAGTTCAGAAAATTTCATCTTGGGAATTTGACATGAGAGACCGGCTCTTTGCACGATTTCTCGCTGCCGCGTGACAACCTTGGAGGAACACAGCCCAAGCGAATACGCAAGATCAGCTTCTTGTACCATTCCAATACCTACAGCTTCCCCATGAATCATCTTACGATAGCCAGACATCGATTCAAGAGCATGGCCAATCGTATGGCCATAGTTTAAAATTCGTCGCAATCCTGACTCCCGCTCATCTTTGGCAACGACGTCAGCTTTAATTTCACAACAGCGCTTAATAAGATATTGAATCGGGTGAGTTTCGAGCTTTAAGATCGATTCAATATGGTCTTCGAGATACTGAAAAAAGTGACGGTCATAAATCATTCCATACTTAATCACTTCAGCTAATCCTGCAACTAACTCTCGCTTCGGTAACGTACGAAGCGTTTGAGTATCCATCAGAACCATTTTGGGCTGATAAAATGCACCAATAAGATTTTTCCCTAAGCGATGATTGACTCCTGTTTTCCCTCCAACACTTGAATCTACCTGGGCAACTAATGTAGTAGCGACCTGAATGAAAGGAATTCCTCGTACATACATTGAAGCCGCAAACCCGGCAATATCTCCAACCACCCCCCCACCTAACGCCAGAAGGATATCCGAGCGTTCGAATCGCTGAGCGACCAACTGATCAATAATCTTGGATGCCCAACCTAACGTTTTGGCACGTTCTCCATCAGGGACTTCAATAAATAAGGGACGAAACTCTCTTCGCTTAAGAGAAGAATTGACAATGCTTCCATAGAGTTGCCGAACGATTGGATTTGTCACGATGACGACGCGACCGGAAAGTCCTGACTGCTGCAGACAATCCCCAATGTCATGGAGTAACCCTGCTTGAATATGAATGGGATAACTCCGTTGCCCCAAGTCCACGGGAACGGTCAGTCTAGATGAATTCTGGCGAGGAGATTGTTTCATTTCATTAAATCGAGAAGAATATAAAAAAATTCATAGATGATAATCATCGATGAGCACGACAACATCCTGCAATGAACGATTTGAAGAAATTAGAGAGAAGTCACATGCACAGATGCTAGAAAGACTTCACATATTCTTGATAGGAATCAAAGTTCCGCTTCATCTCTTCTAGAGTATCGCCACCGAACTTTTCAACCATCACGTTGGCCATTTCGAATGCAATGACGGCCTCACCGACAACCCCAGCTGCTGGGACGGTACAAATGTCAGAACGTTCGACCGTGGCCTCAAACGGTTCTTTGGTTTGGATATCAACACTATGTTTGGGAGAATAGAGCGTGGCAATCGGTTTCATTGCGACTCTCAGGACGATTGACTGGCCATTAGTAATGCCGCCTTCCAGCCCGCCAGCATTATTCGTTTTTCGAAGAAACGTTTGCCCCTCGTCGCCAGGATAAATATCATCATGGACTTCAGATCCAAAGCTTCTCGCAGCCTCAAAACCCATCCCAATTTCTACACCTTTCATCGCTTGAATACTCATAGCCGCCATCGCCAAACGAGCCGTGAGCCTTCGATCCCATTGCGCATAGGTTCCCAATCCTATAGGAGGATTGGTCACCACAACCTCAAACACTCCGCCAAGAGAATCTCCCTTATGTTTCGCCGACCGGATCAGTTCGATCATTTTATCACCAGCAACAGAATCGTGACAGCGCACTTGTGACTGTTCAGCCTGTTCATACGCACTTAAAGGATCAGCAGCAATCGGGGCCTTTACTCGTCCAATTTCGGTGGTATAACTCACCACTCTCATATCAAATTGTGCAAGCAACGCTTTTGCAACTCCACCTATCGCGACTCGAATCGCTGTTTCGCGGGCACTAGCCTTTTCCAATACATTACGAATATCCCGATGTCCGTACTTAATCGCACCGACCAAATCGGCATGTCCTGGACGGGGGCGGGTTACCACTCGTTCTGTAACTGGAGGCCCTGGCTCTGCCGCCATGATGTCCACCCAATTTTTCCAGTCCTTATTCTCGATCGTCAGGCCCAACGGATTGCCAAGAGTTTTCCCCTTTCGTACACCACAGGAAAACTCGATACGATCTTTTTCAATCCTCATTCGACCACCACGTCCATAGCCACCTTGTCGCCGAACGAGGTCCACATCAATATCTTCTGCCGTTAGGGGCAGTCCGGCGGGGACCCCTTCTAAGACCGCCATCAAACATCGCCCGTGAGACTCCCCAGCATTTAAATACCGCAACATAGCGTCCACCTTCTCACATAAAATGTTCTTAACTGTTTATTATCACTTGAATTGTATCGCGAGAACATTTCCACTAACTTTAATGGCATACCGAACCCGTGCTGCCAAGGCAAAGACAAGCCGAAGTTTTTGAGTATATTGTTCTATGCGTATGTCTTTGAGCAAACGATGTCCGACTTGAAGCTTATCAAATTTCAATGACGAAAAGCTGTCAGAAAGATCTAGAGCCAATTGAGACCTGTGAATCGCAACAGGCTGATAGTGAATGGGCCCCTGACCTCGTAGAATCACAGTTACAGAAGCAGGTTGACGTTGGACGGTTACTTCGGTCAATGTCAATCCAGCACGTCCAACATTTACTCGCATGGTGGATTCTATAGGGAAACAAAGAAACTTCCAAGTGGTGATTGGAATGTGAGCAGACGGAATCCATGGGTTTTTCTTAATCTACATGAAGTTGTTGACACAACAATCCATGGACTATTTTTTTCAGAGATGGTCAAATTCCAGCCAACCTTGACCACGAAAATTCATATGACCGAGCATTTAGCAACTATAGCCTATCGACCATTTTTAAACGTCAACTCGAAGAATTGTGGCTGTACCCTGCCTTTTGGAAATTCCGCCGTGTTCTTGTTGCCCAATGTTTCTAGCGTCACCGTCGTATTGGTGAGACGTGCAACCCGAATATGTTCATCAGGGAGAATATCACCAAGAGACACAAGATATCGAATTCCATGAGAATTCTGAAGCATAGCGTGCTGACCCGTCACGCCAGATATGATTCCGAGAAGGTTCCACTGAGCCCCTGGCAAAGAGGGGGTACTTATATCAGATTCAGAGAGCATCGTCGGCCTTGCCGGATCCGCAATCGTCCGAAATGGATCACGCCGACCTTCTGAGACATAGCGATACCCATGCAATCGGCTAACATCTTCAAGAAATAAGTCCTTGGCCTCCACCTGGTCCCAACTAACGCTAAGCATGAGAGCACCCGCCCCCAAGCACAGCCACATAACTCTATGGTCATAATTGGGTCGTCTGCATTCTCCATCAACACAATATCGCCGACAAGAGGAATATTTCTTCATCCACAGATAGCTCAACAAGTAGACTCCTTACAATTGATTGCCTATCACCTGGCTTGAATCCTGTAGTGGTACAGGAGCAAGCCCTTGCAGTTGAAAGTCTGCTGACAGTACTGGCTCCCCCCTCCCCTCTTCTCTCAACACATGCAAGCGTATGTGATTGAGTTCTACGACCCAGGGTAATTGAAGAATTGTCGCAAGGCTCTCAGCAATACGATGGTAGCCTCCTTCAACCCTTCCTCGCATCGCTAAGGGTTGTTCCTCAAAATTTTCAGAACCTCTCTCTTTTCTATCAGGCATCCAAAATGTCAGTGATAACCCAAAACTCTCTGTAATTTCCATCACGTCTTTCCTGGGACGGAGGATCTGTCCATTCGAAGACACAACCTTCCCCAGCATCATCTCTGGACTGACATCGATTGATGTTTTTTTATCCAATTCAGAGACATGACCCTTCCGACGTTCAATTTCCTGCTCCAGATACATGACATTGGCATGTAATGCCTCAATTTCATTTGTGGTCGGCTGCCACACCATGGCATAAAACCCTGCCCAGATGAATCCAATTACCACAAGGCACAACATAAGACGTTGGGCAGGCGGTACTGCGTTGAAGCAATTCGTCATCATAGCTCTGGCCCTTGCGTTGTAAATTGGAGAGAAAATTTCTGCGTAACATGATTTTCATGAAGTGTATGAGGTTGAGTTTCCATTCGGACCAGACGTCCAAACATTGTTGACTCCTCAAGGCTTTGGATAAATTGTCCTACGGCTTTGTGAGACAAGGCGTTCCCTTCTATGGATACATCATTTCCTTCTATCGATAAGGCTAGAAGCCATAGATCTAACGACTCTAGACTTCGACTAATTTCATCTAAAATGAGAATCGGAAGATTCCGTTGCTTATTATTCTTCGCTAAAAATTGAGCATGAGCCATCAATCGGCCTTGGCGATCTTGCGCCTCCAAAAACTTCTCTCCATATTGCGTGTTCGCGATCATGCTTGATAGCATTTGCTCCTTGAAGTTTTTCTTTTGTCGCATCAAATCCCGCCGTTCAAGCAAAGAGCTGCCCCAACCCCAACAAACAGTTCCACTCAACAGCACGGCCAGAATCCCTAAAACCAATGGCCGGTATAAGTCTACGGACTCTCGACGCATTGGCAAAGGACGACGAGGCAATAAATTAATCGTAATCATTGATCTTTGCTGCATCGTAAGGCTAATCCGACCGCCACCGCTGCGACAGAAAAGTGAGAGTCTACTATTTTCTCTCGATCAGCAATGGCAGTCTTGTTGAGATGGTGAAAAGGGTTAATTATATTGACAGGCACGTGTAATTGCGAAGACAGGCGTGCGCCAAGCCCAGGAAGGTGAGCGTATCCTCCACACAACCATATCTGTTGAATCGCCTGACTGTTCTCGTACGAATGACAATCGTCTATAGCTCGTCGAACTTCATAAAGGATATCTCTATAGACCTCTTCCAAAAGTTCATCAATGTCTGTTTTCCCTCCAACCTGTTCATTATTCCTCGTCCCATCAGCTCTCACACGTTGAGAACCTCCTTCATGGAAAAGAAGATAAGGCCATTCTCCTCCAAGAGCCGCATCTCGCATTGAAAAGTGCTCTGGCCCTCCTACCGTGATCATATTCAGACCGCTGGGACTCACGTTTATCAATAGTTCTGGCGTTTGCTCACATACTTGCTCATGTAACGTATACATATTCGCTAAAGCCACACAATCAATATCGACGACGACTGGGCACAAGCCTGCTTGCCTGACCAACGCAACCCGCTGATCAACAATGTTCTTTTTGGCTGCCACAAGATAAACCTGCATTGACGATGCGTAATCCAGTTGAGGCCTCTGAGGGACATAATAGTCCCAATACACATCCTCACGCTCATAGGGTAAATATCGTTCCACCTCCCACTCAAGATGCCCCTCAAGTTCTTCTTTAGACATGCAAGGCATCTCTATCGGCTTCATGATGACCGAAGGCCCTGAGATAGAAATTGCGACATTTTCTCCTTCAATACCCATATCCATAACCAGACGTCTCAACACCCCCACAACACCATATTCCTCATTGTTGTCTATCGAGGTATCCGTTTCAATCGAGACATTTTTTACTCGAACATCAGATAGGTGCCACTCACCTGAGTGATGTTTCAGTTGTACGATTTTGATCAGACGAGATCCGATATCCAACCCTAAGTAGTGCGAAGACGGTCGAATTTTCTTGTATAGCCTTTCCCAAAACGGCTGAATGGGCTTTCGGTACTTCTTTGTAAAAAAACTTGGCATCCTGCGTCCCAGTATAAAATACTTATTGTTCGATGATGTGTCGTGCTCTCAACTGAGAACATATTGGAATCTTCACCCTCAGCACACTCTACGGAAACTAAAGACTCCTACTTTCAAAACAGCCAAGAAAGGACGGCCACAATTACTTCCCAGAGGTGACCTGAGCAACGATTATTTCGTAGCCGTATGCCTCCACAATGGCAACTGACGTTGAATGCCGTTCTGCCACTGAGGGTTCAACTCAAAGTCGCCTTGGCTACGATCATTGTATACCTAACACAGAGCCGAATAGGCATTGAGCTTAGAGCCCGGTTCTCCCCCCTAAGGTGTTGATTAGAGGTAGACAAGACAGCGTGATACTGCGCCAGACATTGGAAGTTATGTGAAACGCCATAAATCAGCAATGAAGACGAATAGCCTGAGCCGAATGCTTGACGCTGCATGAGATTCAGAAATAGCCAGAAAAGAGTTTGAGAGTCAAGGCTGCCTGAGAGGTAGGAAACGCGCAGGATTATAGAATAGGAAAGGTAAACTCAAAAACGAAAAGAAAAAGGTGAAATCTTCACTATTTCTCCAAGAATGCGGAGGAAAGTCTTGAGATGTCATGAATGAGAAGCATCAAACTTTTTCTGTTTCGGTCGAGGTACTCACAATCTCTCGATGGCGCAATAAAGCCTTATAGCCCAATTTCTCCAGCATCTCACATAACTGGATCGCCATCACGACCGACCGATGCCGGCCTCCCGTACAGCCAATGGCAATCGTTAAATAACTCCGTTGTTCACGTTCAAAGAGCGGGAGTAAAAAGGAGAATAACCCTTGCATGTGTTGCAGAAACGACTGCGCTTCTACGGTCTCTAACACATACTTTTGGACCTCTTTTTCCTCTCCGGTGAGAGCTTGAAGACTTGGAACAAAGTACGGATTCCGTAAAAATCGAACATCAAAAACCATATCCACATTATAAGGAACGCCATGTTTGTAGCCGAAGGTTTGCAGCGTCACCTTCATTTTTTCTGTTTGGCTTCGTTCTTGATATTGACGTCCAACCCATTGCTTCAGATCGTGGATTGAAAATTCTGATGTATCGACGATTCGATCGGCTTGCTCGCGTAATGTTTGAAGACGTTCCCGTTCAAGAAGAATGCCTTCAATGACTGGCTGCTGAGGAAGTAGGGGATGCGGTCTTCGAGACTCGGAAAAACGACGGACAAGAATCTCGTCTTGGGCTTCAAGGAACAACAGCTCAATTTGATAACCATGATTTCTCAAACGCTCTAGATTACTTGAAAAGTCTGAAAAAAATCCTCGTTCTCGGATATCAATCCCTAACCCGATATTTTTTACTTCTCCCCCTCGCTCGGCACACAGTTCAATGAACTTTTGAAACAAGGCAGGCGGAAGATTATCCACACAAAAAAACCCAATGTCCTCAAGGCATTTCAACGCTTGGGTTTTTCCAGAACCAGACGACCCCGTCACGATCACGAGTCGAAGGGCCGCTAACACTTCAGAATAACCACCAGGTTTATCGTCGTTCGACATAAAGTAGTTCGCTATGCGTCGAGTGAATGGGCTCTCTTTTTCATTCGTTGATGCAGGGGAATCATGGGTATATGGCTTTGCAGAAATTCAAGATTTCTTCTCGTCTCACGCACTTCACCGCGTATCACAATGAATGTAAGTGGTGTCTCGCAGAAGGTTTATGACGGGATCCGTTTACGTTGACTTGCCGAAGCAATATGTAGCTCGGCTCGATATTTTGCCACAGTACGTCGAGCAATAATTATATCTTTTGTTCGCAAACGCGAGACAATCTCTTGATCTTTCAATGGACGTGTGGCATCTTCTTGAGCCACCATCTCCCGAATCATTTCCCGTACCGTCACAGAAGACATTTCTTCGCCATGCATATCAGTCCGCTGAATGCCGGCATTAAAAAAGTACTTTAATTCGAGAATGCCTTGAGGACAATGCATGTACTTATTCGTGGTCACGCGGCTAATTGTCGATTCATGCATTCCCACATCCTCAGCAACCTGCTTGAGTACAAGAGGGCGTAGATGTTGAATACCTTTTTCCAAAAAGGCTTCTTGAAACTTCACGAGACTCGTCACAACTTTCACAATAGTTTTATTTCGTTGATCAATACTTCGAATGATCCATTGAGCTCCCCGAAGTTTTTCTTCCAGGTAGGTCTTGGTTGACTCTTGGCCTTCCGATTGATTGGTCATCAATCGCCGATAATACGGACTGACCCGTAGTCGAGGAAGCCCATCTTCATTCAACAACACCACCCATTCTCCCTCATGTTTCATGACATACACATCTGGAATAATGGTGGAATTACTATCAGTCGAAAAGGGACGTCCAGGCTTCGGTTCTAAACATTCGATCACTCGAACGGCTTCATAAATGTCTTCAACAGGAACCCCTAAGGCTTTTGAGATATTGGAGTAGCGTTTCTTTTGTAAGTCTGGTAAATGCTCAGAAACTACTGCGGCCACGAGATCAGTTTTACTATGAGAGTGAAGATAACTACCGATACCAATGGGATCACAAGCCAAGTAGCCCAACTGAATCAGCAAGCACTCTCGCAAGTCACGAGCCGCGACTCCTGGTGGATCGAAAGTTTGAACTTGACGGAGAACGGATTCCACCTCATCGACAGTGGCATGACTATCTTCAGCGATTTCTTCAATCGGAACGCTGAGATACCCATTTTCCTCAAGATTGCCGACAATCGTTCGACCAATGATTCGATCTTTGCCTTCAAGTGAAGACAGCCGTAATTGCCATTCCAAATGTTCTTCAAGAGAAGTTGGCTTGGCCAGTGTCTGCTCATATGATGGAAAGTCATCATCTGAAGCAGCCGTCTGTTCCATTGGCCCAGATCGCCAATCGCCATCCAAGACACTATCCCACTCTTCCGATGTCAGAGGCTCAACATCCTTCTCTGGCTCAGGCTCACTTCCCTCAGCGACACTCTCTCCTTCCTGGCCAGAGTCCTTGACTTCAAGCGTTCCCTCTTCACTCTGAGCAATTTCTTCATCTTGCACCTCATTCGTCAAGTCTTCTAGTAACGGATTCTCAACCAAATGTTGGGACAGGGTTTGTTGTAGCTCCAAGCGAGACAGCTGCAAAAGCTTAATGGCCTGCTGAAGCTGGGGAGTCATCACCAACTTCTGACTAAGTCGAAGATCTAATCGAAGATCCATAAAGATTCGCCTTTACTCAAAAAAGCCAAACCAAATCGTCAATACGGGAAGTCTTCGGAATCGACACATTCTTGTCATATTCAGAGTAACTCATAGGGGTCATTCAGAATATGCAAACGTTTCTCACTGTCAATGTAACAGCTATTCAAACCATTCGGTAACACAGCATAGTAGCAACTGGCAAACATAAAGTCTCCAGAACAATAAGTCCATCAGAGCCTAAACCGCTCGCCAAGATACACGGCTCTCGCCTTTTCGCTCGACACGATGGTGGCAGGTGTACCTGCCTCCAATATCGTTCCCTCATTAATAATGTATGCCCGATCCGTTATTGATAATGTCTCTTGAACATTGTGATCGGTGATTAATATTCCTATATGTTTGTTCTTGAGTGAAGTAATAATATCCTGAATATCCCCGACCGCAATCGGATCGATTCCTGCAAAGGGCTCATCCAGCAGTAAGAATCGAGGCTCCATGGCCAACGCTCGAGTGATCTCCAATCGCCGCCGTTCTCCACCTGAAAGCGCATACGCACTACTTTTTCTCAAAGGCATAAGCGAGAGCTCGTTGAGCAATTCATCTAATCGTTGATATCGCTCCTGCTTGCTAAATCTCAATGTTTCTAAGACTGCCAGAATATTCTCTTCAACAGATAATCGACGAAAAATTGAGGCCTCCTGTGGTAAATAGCCAATACCACGTCGGGCTCGCTGATACATCGGCAATTGAGTGATGGCCTTACGGTTAAGCATTATGGTCCCGTGATCCGGCTGACATAAACCAACCACCATATCAAAGATGGTTGTCTTGCCGGCACCATTGGGGCCTAACAACCCAACAATTTCTCCGGCTTCTAAGTCAAGGCTGACACCCTGAACCACCTCCCGCCCTTTAAAACTTTTCCGAAGTCCCTCTGCCAGTATTCGGTGCCGAGGTTTTTTCTGCGTATCAACCGTCATCACAAACTAACTGCTCTCGTGCACACTTAAGCACCTTCCTCATCTTTCATGATTACACGCGTTCCCCCTTCGACTTCGCTCCGATCTTCCTTCAGATACATCGTCATTTTTGAGCCACTGACTCGTGTCCCATCTTGCCAGGCAATAGGGGAGCCCGTTAACACAAGTTTCTCTTCATCTTTAAAGTAGACAGCCTGACGGCTTGTGGCTCTTCCTGTTGGTTTGATAATAACGACATTCCCTTTGGCCACCATCTTCTCAATTTTATTTTGGCTTTTTAAACCCTCTTGCTCCTCAGTCTGTGGCCCTTCAGAGGTTTCGGGCGAAGGTTTCCACCATATAATCATCAAGTCTGAATGAACCACTAATTCGCCCTGAGTCAACACAACATTTCCTCTGAATATCGCTCGCCGCTCTTTACTCTGAGCAGTCATCGTATCAGACTGAATATGTGTCTCTTCGCTTTCTTGTGCGAAAAGTAGCCTCGGGGTTACGGTGCCTATCCATAGCACAACCAAAAGGCAGCAACAGCAAACCCTCATCGTTGTTATGATGACACCTCTACCTGAACATCTTGCAAGACTTTAAACTCTTCGTTATCAATCGTCCCGACAAGTCCTATTCCAGTGATGGTAAGACCATGCCCACGAATGACCACAGGCGTTTGAGTCGTAATCTTTCGAGACGCTTCAATCCACGTCAGATGAGTTGAGTAAATAGTATATCCACTAGCAAGATGAACGGCCATCATCTCTTTTTCATTATCCAAATCAAAGTTATTTGTGGCAGTGTCAATCGTACCCTTTTCGGCATCCACGGTCATTTCTTGTTTATCTGATTGATTTCCAAGAAGCTCGACGTGGACAGTTTCCAGATTCGCCCGATGCTCAGACTCAAATACTTGCGCACGCTCCGCCGCGACTTTCCACTTGGTCTTTCCAGACTGAGTTTGCCGATACGTAAATCCGTCGATCCATGCATCAGCTGGTGAGGCTTCTGTCGTCTGAACAGAAGCCTGGCTGGCCCGCTCCTCCATATGCGTAACCACTCGATGGACAATAAATATGCCCATCAATATCACAATGCTGGTCAGCATCCATCTGACCCAATAATGTCCCATAGAAGGATTTACGTACTAAAGTCAAAAAAACCCTTAAAAAATGATAGCATACGCCCTATAGCAAGTAAACAAATGCCGGTACCTGGCACGCTAATTTTCCCGAGAATGGTATAAAAGTAATCAGGTCGGATCTGAAAGATGTCTCCACATGAAAAGTGGAGACATCAGTCAGTGATGATGACAACTAAAAGAAGAAAGAGGATCAACTACCTTTGTCGGCAGAAGAAGATGGGGTTGGGTCTGTGACTGCTGTTTCACCCTGTTTTTCAACAAGTTCAATGGCGACG
The DNA here is from genome assembly GCF_965152625.1 of Candidatus Nitrospira salsa. Taxonomy (NCBI): domain Bacteria; kingdom Pseudomonadati; phylum Nitrospirota; class Nitrospiria; order Nitrospirales; family Nitrospiraceae; genus Nitrospira; species Candidatus Nitrospira salsa. Next base: position 1,075,168 of record NZ_CBCUCO010000004.1, on the reverse strand, counting down.
AGTTCGGCAGCATCTCCAGGCCTACGTCGAGTTTTAATAATACGAGTATACCCACCTGGTCGATTACGAAAGCGAAGGGCGACATCATTGAAGAGTTTTTCAACGGTTTCTTTCGTTTGCAACACAGTCAATGCCCGCCGTCGAGCATGGAGAGTGCCAAGCTTTCCAAGTGTGATCATTCTATCTGTCAGGCCACGTAACTCTTTTGCCTTCGCTTCCGTTGTCTCAATTCGTTCATGCTCCAACAACGATGTAACAAGGTTACGATACAATGCCCTGCGATGCTTGGTATTCCGACCTAACTGCCTGCCTTTTTTTCGATGTCGCACGGCTAGTTCCTCTTTTTAGCTTAATAACGTAAGTAATCAAGCGGAAGATGTTAGTTGGACTCGGCCCCAGTTCCAGCTGCGGCCATATCATTCACCTTAATACCGAGTTCCAACCCCATTTCTGCCAAGACTTCTTTGATTTCGTTTAGAGACTTTTTGCCAAAGTTTTTCGTCTTGAGCATCTCATTTTCCGTCTTCTGTACGAGATCGGCTATAGTCTTGATATTGGCATTTTTCAGGCAATTAGCAGCTCTGACCGAAAGCTCAAGTTCATTGACGCTCTTAAACAAATTCACATTGACTTCTTCACTACTCTCATCAGAATCCACCTCTCGCTTTGCATCAACACCCTCTTCATTTGGAATGCAAATATCAAGATGCTCCCGCAAGATTAAAGCCGCATTGGCAACACTATCTTGCGGAGTCACACTGCCGTCTGTCCATATTTCAAGATTCAGTTTATCGTAATCTGTCACACGTCCAACCCGCGCACTTTCCACATGAAAGTTGACTCGTTTAATCGGCGAAAAAATTGAATCCACAGGAATGACCCCAATTGGCAACCCTTCTTCTTTATTGCGTTCGGCCGGAACATATCCTCGACCAGGTTTGACAATCAATTCCATATCAAGCGTACTATCTTTATCCAGGGTAGCAATGTGTAAATCTGGATTAAGGATCATGACATCTGGATCCTCAATGATGTCAGACGCTCTCACCTCACCTGGGCCCGTTTTCTTTAATCGAATGGCTTTGGCTCTTTCTGAAAGTAAATTGACCCGAAGTGCTTTCACATTTAAAATAATGACTGTCACATCTTCCGTGACACCAGGAATGGTTGAGAATTCATGAAATACGCCCTCAATTTTCACAGAAGTCACAGCCGAACCTGGGAGAGACGAGAGTAAAACCCGACGCAGTGAATTCCCAACTGTCGTACCAAATCCACGTTCAAATGGCTCTGCAGTAAACCGACCATATGTGGGAGAGGCGGTCTCTTTTTCCAGTTCAAGCCTCATTGGCAGCTGGAAATCCTTCATCCCTTTAATCATACCTTCCCCTTCCGTTGTTCTCGTTTAATAAGTTGTGAGTAGTGCCAACTCTTAAGATAAGATTTCCGTATGGACTACCGTGAATAGAGTTCAACTACAACTTGTTCATTCACAAGAACGTCAATGTCTTGCTTTGAAGGAAGCGCACGAATACTTCCCTTAAATGCCCCACTTTCTAAATCTAACCAGTTGGGAACGCCTCGACCCTCTACGGTCTCTAATGCTCCTTGAATCGTTGGAATCTTCCGGCTTTTTTCCCGAATTTCAACCACATCATCAATCTTCACCGTGAAAGAGGCTATATCGGTTTTTCGCCCATTGACCGTGATATGCCCATGGTTCACTAGTTGTCTTGCCTGACTTCTTGATGTGGCAAAACCGAGACGATACACCACATTATCAAGCCGTCGCTCAAGCAGACTGAGTAACAGCTCTCCTGTAATTCCCTCTTGACGTTCCGCTGATCGGAACGTTCCAAGAAATTGACGCTCTTGCATACCATAGACTCGCCGGAGCTTTTGCTTTTCTCTTAACTGAACGCCATATTCGGTTACTCTCGCCCGTCGGGACTGGCCATGTTGACCGGGTGCATAGCTTCTCCGCTCAATAGCACACTTCTCCGTCATACAACGCGTACCTTTTAAGAATAACTTCACCCCTTCCCGTCTACATAGGCGGCAAACTGGCCCTGAATATTTTGCCACACGCTACCTCCCTTCGATGATGCAACCGTATTGTTCAATAGTCGTATTTGTTAAAGTAATCTGTATTATACCCGCCTGCGCTTGGGTGGTCGGCATCCATTATGAGGAATAGGCGTAACATCCCGAATTAATGTGACACGTAACCCTGCCGATTGAAGAGCACGTACGGCAGATTCACGACCTGAGCCAGGCCCATTGACATAGACATCCACCTGACGCATGCCATGCTCCATCGCCTTCCGAGCAGCCGCTTCACCTGCACGCGTCGCGGCAAATGGAGTACTTTTTCGCGACCCCTTAAAGCCTTGACTTCCAGAGCTTGCCCAGGACACAGCACCACCGGTCATATCGGTTATCGTGACAATGGTGTTATTAAAAGAAGCTTGAATATGAACAATCCCAGCTTGAACGACCTTCCGCTCCTTCTTTTTTCCTTTTTTTACACTCATGCTCTAGTTCCCTTGTCCCTTCGCCTTCGTTGAGCCAGAAAGGAGTTATTTTCTCCCCTTCCCTCCAATAGCCGCACGTTTGCCTTTACGAGTTCTTGCATTCGTCTTACTTCTTTGCCCTCGAACCGGAAGACTTCTTCGATGGCGAAGACCTCGGTATGCGCCAGCATCCATGAGTCTTTTAATGCTCATGGTGACTTCCTTACGGAGATCACCTTCGACATTATAATCTTGGTCAATCACCTCACGTAGTTTGACAATGTCTTCTTCTTGAAGATCTTTCACGCGAGTCTCTCCAGGCACACCTGTCTTCTTCAGGATATCCCTAGACCTGATAGGCCCGATTCCATATATATATCGTAAGCCAATATCAATGCGTTTCCCTACTGGTAAATCAACTCCTGCGATTCTTGCCATATAAACTCCTTTAGTTAGCTCCTATGCCTGTCTGAGCTAACGTCCTGCACCTTTCTCCTCATAGAACATGTCATGCGATGCCCAATAGACTTCGGGCTTATCCCTGACGTTGTTTATGCCTTGGATTAGAACACAGCACCCGGACGACCCCCTTACGACGGATGACCTGACATTTCACACAGATTGGCTTGACTGATGACTTAACTTTCACAACTCATCTCCCTTACTTAAAACGGTAGGTAATCCTGCCTCTTGTCAGGTCATAGGGAGAAAGCTCCACGGTAACCTTATCCCCTGGCAAAATCCTAATAAAATGCATTCTCATTTTCCCTGAAATGTGTGCAAGGATCACATGGCCATTGTCCAACTTAACACGAAACATGGCATTGGGTAAGGTCTCCATGACTGCCCCTTGAACCTCTATGACATCTTCTTTAGCCACTCGAGCACCTATTATGACACTTCCAACACCAAGACAACTTCAACATAAAATTATCCTCAACCATCACAACATTTCAGGCTATCGTGCTCGAGGGCACCTATACCGATATTCTCGATTAACGTGCCTGAGGCATACCGCTTGCTCCATTTCCAAACCCCAAGCAACTTTAACATAAATTATCCTCAACCATCACAATATTTCAAACAGTCGATCGTGCTCGAGGGCACATACTATGACACTGCCAAAAATCCAGACACTATCAATTAAAACAAGATGTCTGACTGCCATAAATCTTACAAGCATCGTGCTTGATGGCACCTAGAAACATTTTCACCTTAATCATTTTAACGATGTTAAAATCTTAGCAGGCCCATCAGGTTGAATTGATATCGTATGTTCAAAATGAGCGGAAAACGAGCCATCACCGGTAACGGCAGTCCACCCGTCGTCTAAAACCCGAACGGAAGAGCCTCCCATATTCACCATTGGTTCAATGGCCAACACCATTCCAGCCTTAAGACGCGGACCTTGGCCCGGCCTACCATAATTTGGCACCTGCGGCTCCTCATGCAATTGACGGCCTATCCCATGCCCCACGAAGTCTCGTACAACGGAAAATCCTTGCGCCTCGACATATGATTGAACCGCATGAGAAATATCAGACAAGCGATTACCAACTACGGCCTGCGCTATTCCTCGCTTTAAGGACTCTTCCGTTACCATGATGAGTCTTTCTACATCAGGAGAAACTTCTCCGACAGAAACGGTTACAGCACCATCGCCATAAAATCCACCAACAATAGCCCCAAGGTCTAGCCCAATAATATCCCCATCTTTTAATGGCCGCCCTGAAGGAATACCATGAACAACCTCTTCATTCACAGATGCACACAGCGTCTTGGGATAGCCTCGGTAACCCTTAAATGCCGGAATAGCTCCAAATTCTCGTATACATTGCTCTGCTAAACGGTCGAGATCTAAAGTCGTGACACCAGGCTTAACTTCCTGAAGTATCCGTTGATGCGATTTCGCCACCACATTTGATGCACTGGCAATCAGTTCAACTTCCTCGGGAGTCTTGAGAACAATCATTTGTTCAGGAACCAGATAACGCTGCGAGCAACCGTTCCTGAACGTCGGCCACCGTTCCCGAACCATCCAGCTCACACAAAATATTCGTTCCACGGTAATATTCGATCAGCGGAGCAGTCTGTTCCTCGTATACCGAAAGTCTGGCTTGAATTGTCTCTGGTTGATCATCGCTTCGTTGCACTAGTGCGGTGCAACAAAAGTCACAGACATCTGCTTTTTTAGGAGGAATCGACTCGATATGAAAAACTGCCCGGCATTTGGGGCAGCTTCGTCTTCCACTCAGTCGACGAACGATTTCTTCTTTCGGCAGCACAAAATAGACAACCTTATCTAAAGATTGATTCTTTGTTTTAAGGATTTCAGATAAGGTATTGGCCTGAGCCACGGTTCGAGGAAACCCATCTAACAAAAACCCTGATTGACTTTCTGGCGCAGTCAATTTTTCCTCAATAAGTCCGATCACCACCTCATCAGGGACCAACCCCCCGCTGTCCATGTACTGCTTCGCTTTCAAGCCCAGCGAGGTTCCATTCGCAACCCCATCTCTGAGAAGATCGCCGGTAGAAATTTTCGCAATCGCAAATCGAGTTGCAATCACATCGGCTTGCGTTCCTTTTCCGACTCCTGGTGGTCCGAGAAAAATGATACGCATCGTTACGAACTTCTACCTCGTAAAGGACCCTTTGATAAGAAGCCATCATAATTTCGCATCAACATGTGGGATTCAATCTGCTGTGCCGTATCTAAACCCACACCAATCACAATCAGGAGAGACGTTCCACCAAAGTAAAAAGGCATATTTAACTTGTAAATCAACAATTCAGGGATGACACAGACAATGGCCAAATATATGGCTCCGGCAAATGTAATTCTCGTTAAGACCTTATAAATATAATCGGCCGTCCGCTGACCTGGTCGAATTCCTGGAATGAAACCTCCATGCTTTTTCATATTGTCAGCCATATCCACAGGATTAAGAACAACAGCGGTATAAAAGAAGCAGAAAAATAAAATAAGCCCCACGTACAACAAAGTATATAAAAGTGACCCTGGCGCTAACTGAGCACCGATGGATTGCACCCAAGGCACCTGGATAAAGCCGGCAATCGTTGCAGGAAATGCGATAATCGACGAAGCAAAAATTGGTGGGATGACACCTGCCGTGTTGATTTTGAGTGGAATATGCGTACTTTGCCCTCCATACACTTTTCTTCCAACCACACGCTTTGCATACTGTACCGCAACTTTCCTTCTCCCACTCTCTAGAAACACAATAGCCGCAACCACCGCAAGCATGACAACCACGAGCATCAATAACAATGGCAAACTCAGTTGTCCAACCTGGTACAAATCAAAAGTTTGAACGACGGCACTTGGAAGACTAGCTACAATTCCTGCAAAAATTATCAGCGAGATCCCATTTCCTACCCCACGCTCGGTGATTTGTTCACCAAGCCACATGAGAAATGCTGTGCCTGCCGTTAACGTAATCACCGTCATAAAACGAAATGACCACCCAGGCTCTAAGACAAATGCACCTTGATTCATCCCCTCAAGGCCTAATGAAATACCAAAACCTTGAATGAGAGCAATGCCAATGGTGCCATATCTTGTGTACTGAATGATGGCTTTCCGGCCTCGCTCACCTTCCTTTGCCAGTTTTGATAAATGCGGAACAACAACCGTGAGTAGCTGGATGATAATTGAAGCGCTGATATACGGCATAATACCAAGCGCAAAAATTGTAAGTCTCGATAATGCTCCTCCAGAAAAAATGTCGAGGAAGCCCATAAGAGCTCCCCCTCTGTCCTGCAAGAAATTAAAGAGTTCTTCATTATTAATTCCAGGGGTGGGAATATGAGCTCCCATCCTGTAGACCGCTAACATAGCCAGCGTGAACAACACGCGGCTTCGCAGTTCTGGAATTTTGAAGATGTTTTGGAGGCTCGTGATGAGCCGTTCAAGCACGGCTGATCACCTTTACTTGCCCACCGACCTTCTCTATCTTCTGTCGTGCTGATTCGCTAAATTTGTGAGCCTCAACAACTAAAGGATAACCCAACTCGCCATCACCGAGAATCTTTACCTGAGATCCTCGCCCCTTGACTAAACCAGCTTCACGCATGACGTCAAGAGACACGGTTACTCCCTCTTTAAAAGCCGATAAAGCCTTGAGATTAATGATTACATATGGAATACGGAAAATATTCGTAAATCCGCGTTTTGGCAAACGTCTCGCTAAGGGCGTTTGTCCACCCTCAAACCCAGCTTGGTTCTTTAGTCCAGATCTTGCCAGTAGTCCTTTATGACCTTTTCCTGACGTCTTTCCTCGACCTGACCCAGGGCCACGACCGAGCCGTTTTCTTTTCTTTTTTGAGCCTGGAGCCGGCCCTAGTTCATGCAGCCTCATGGATTCGTTACCTCAACTAGATGCTTAACTTTATTGACAAGCCCACGAACTTGATTCGTATCAGGACGTTCAACAATTTGGTGCATTCGACGCAACCCAAGGCCCATCAAATTGCGACGGATCTTTTGAGGGCTACCGATAGGACTTCGCTTGAGCTGAATCACAATTGTTGATGGAGTGCTGTCTTTACGAGAGGAAACCATTTCTTCACCCTACCTTCGGAAGTGATACTTCGTGCTCACCCTCTTGCTGACGTATGTGCCTGACTTCTTGAGGGTCACGAAGTTGAGTTAGTCCCTCCAAAGCTGCTCGAACAGCATTGAAAGGATTTCCTCTCCCTAATGTCTTGGCCACAATATTATGGGTTCCGGCAACTTCAAGAAGAGATCGAACTGCACCGCCAGCAATAATTCCGGTACCTTTTTTGGCAGGCTTGAGCAAGACGTGCTCTGCTCCAAAGTACCCATGCACTTCATGTGGAATTGTTTCATTTTTAAGCGGTATACGAATCATATGTTTTTTGGCATGCTCGACAGCCTTCGCAATTGCTGATGGAACCTCTGTGGCTTTTCCCTTACCAACACCAACCCAACCCTCTCCATCACCAACAACGACCAAAGCAGAAAATGAAAATCTCTTTCCACCCTTGACGACCTTAGCAACCCTATTGATCACAACTGGCTTGTCTCGTAAATTTAGCTCATCAATGTTTACACGCACTCAACAATACTCCTCTCAACAAAAGTCTGTTTTCCAGCAATCTCAATCGTACAAAGTAATTTTAAAATTCTAGCCCACCAGACCTTGCCGCATCAGCTAATGCCTTCACTCGACCATGATACATTCTACCAGCACGATCAAACACAACTTTCTGTATCGGAATCGCTTTTGCTCGTTCAACTAACAACAGACCCACCTTCTCGGCTGCCTGTCTATTTCCACCTGATTGAATATCTTTTCGTAAACCTGGATCACACGTTGAAGCTGACACCAACGTCTTGCCTGACTCATCATCAATAATCTGTGCATAAATATGATTATTGCTACGAAAAACACTCAATCGAGGTCGTGTTGGTGTTCCGGTTACTCGCTGACGAACACGAGCCCTACGCCTTACCAACCCCTGTCGCTTTACGATTGGATTCATGTTTTACCCTATTTTTTCCCTGCCTTACCGGCTTTCTTCCTCAATATTTCCCCTGCATACTTAATCCCTTTTTGCTTATACACATCGGGAGATTTCACTCTTCTAATTTTTGCTGCCACCTGCGTAACGAGACGCTTATCGATTCCCTTGAGCGACACCACTGTTTGCTTATCGACCGTCGCCTTCACGCCTTCAGGTAAGTTAAGCAAAACAGGATGAGAAAACCCGACATTAAACGTCAGGGATTGCCCTTGCACTTGCGCGCGATACCCCACACCGGTAAGTTCAAGCGTTCGCTCATATCCCTGGAGAACTCCCTCAATTTGATTCGATAATTCCGCACGCGTCAAACCGTGTAAAGCACGTAGCTCTGCACCACCGCCAGCACGTAATACATTCAGATGACCATCCTCAACTTGCGCACTCACTCCCGGAGGTAACGACCAGGTCAATCGACCAAGAGGTCCTTTAACCGCAACCTCCTTTTCACTAATTTTGACGTCAACTTGCGATGGAATTACTATGGGTCTTCGACCTATCCTAGACATCTTGCACCCTATTCATTAAATCAACAACACCTTGCCTTGGATCATTACCAGCCACCAAGAAACTTCCTCACCAAATATGACAAAGAACTTCTCCACCCACCCCCTGCTGCCGTGAGCTATGATCACTGAGGACCCCGCTTGGGGTCGTAAGAATGGCAACACCGAGCCCATTCATCACCCTGGGAATATCTTTTTTCCCAACATAGACTCTACGACCAGGCTTACTAATCCTTTTAATACCCGTGATATATGATTTTTTTTGACGTGTCGGGAAGTAACGAAGCTCAACCTCTAATACTTCATGGCCATCACCCGTAATTGACTGATATTGCTTAATAAATCCTTCGGCTTTAAAAATTTTCAGAATTTCTGCCTTCACTCGCGATGCAGGAATTATGACCTTCTCATGGCCTCTCGCACCAGCATTGAGGATTCGAACAAAAAGATCTGAAATTGGATCAGTCATCGACATTGGCTACACCCACCATTCCATCATAATTTGTAGACTCGTTTAACGTATATCTTTCTTCACTTAGCGTGACCACTACGGTAGTCACCAGAAACCAACAACATCACTACCAACTAGATTTTGTAACCCCAGGAATATCACCTCGTAGACTCAAGAGTCGAAAACAAATCCGACACATTCTAAATCGACGGAGAAACCCACGGACTCTCCCACATAAGGGACATCGGTTATAACATCTCACTTCGAATTTTGGTTTTTTTGCAGCTTTATTTCGTAGAGCAAGTCTTGACATGCACGCGACCCCTTATTTCGGCAATCATGAAGTTCTAAATGGCATACCCAAATGGGCTAACAAAGACCTAGCTTCATCATTTCGTTTGGCTGTTGTCACGATCGTAATGTCCATACCATGAATGGAGGTTACCTCGTCATATTTAATTTCAGGAAACGTCAACTGCTCTTTCAATCCCAAGGTGTAATTTCCATTTCCATCAAATGCTTTCGTCGACACACCTCGAAAGTCCCGTATTCTAGGCAGCGCAATATTCATCAAACGATCCAAAAACTCATGCATTCGATTCCCACGCAATGTCACTTTCGCACCAATAGGCATTCCCTCTCGAAGCTTAAACCCCGCAATCGCTTTTTTGGCGCGCGTCATAACAGGCTTCTGACCGGTTATTTGCCTAAGCTCAAGAATAGCCCCCTCTAATAACTTGACATTTTGAACAGCTGCCCCCATACCGACGTTCAAGATCACTCGTTCGAGGCGAGGCACTTGCATCGCATTCCCATAAGAATAATCTTTGAGCATGGCGGGAACAACACGATCATGATAGATAGCTTTCAACCTCGGCGTATACGATCGACCGGATGATGAACTGCTGCTTGCCTTTTTATTTTCAGTATCTTGTTCGCTTTTCATGAGTTTTTATCCAATGGCTCATCCGGAGCCTTTTGATAAACCCGTATTTTTCGACCATCATTCAGTATCTTCATTCTAGTACGAGACGGCTTCTTCTCTGCTTCGCAATACGCCATCACATTAGAAATGGCCATTGACGCTTCTTTTTCTAATATTCCACCCTGTTTATTTTTCTGAGTAGGCTTGGTATGTCGCTTAACAATATTAATTTTTTCTACCATGACCCGACCCGCCTGCATGGATATAGAGAGAACCTTCCCAACTTTTCCTCGATCACGACCAGCAATCACCATGACGGTATCGCCTTTTTTTAACCGACACTTTCCTCGATCCCGAACACTTTGACTCACAACCAAACCTCCACTACGCTAAATTACTTCAGGGGCTAATGAAATGATTTTCATATATTTTTTCATTCGTAATTCTCTGGCAACTGGCCCAAAAATTCTGGTCCCAATTGGGTCGCCTTGCGCATTCACCAATACGCATGCATTTCGATCAAATTTAATATGAGAACCATCAACCCGCCGTCGACCTTTCTTTGTCCTCACAATGACCGCCTTAACTACGTCTCCTTTTTTAACCGAAGCCTTAGGGATAGCTTCCCTGACAGATACAACTATTAAATCTCCCAATGAGCCATACCGACGCTTCGTACCACCAAGGACATGAAAACATCGCACACTTTTCGCCCCTGAATTATCTGCTACATCAAGATATGTATAATTTTGAATCATAATGAGTCTCAATACGAATGAATTCTGATAGACCGTAACCTTAAGCGCTCCCACCCTTAGGAATGATTTCGGCAACTCTCCAATGCTTTTCTTTGCTTAATGGCTTCGAAGGGGATAGCCGAACCCGATCACCAACCTGACAGCGATCACTCTCATCATGCGCCTTAAGCTTGGTTATTCTTCGAACAATTTTCCCATACAGTGGATGAGCCACTTGACGAGTGACTGCCACCACCACGGTCTTAGCCATCTTATTGCTAATGACACTTCCGTAAAAGTACTTTGGCTTTTTTCTTATCGTAGTCATCATATGTTATTTAGCCTACCCTAGGGCTTGCCGTATCAGTACTTCCAACCATTGCACGTTGCCGAATAACTGTCATGACACGGGCAACATCATGCTTGGTCTGTCTAATACGCATGGGGTTTTCAATTCTCCCCATCGCAAGCTGACAACGAAAATGAAATAATTCCTCCTTCAACTGCTTGACCTTCGCATGCAGTTCCGCTTCTTCCATGTCTCGCAATTCACTCACATTCACAGAGATGACCCCTTATCACAAATTGATTTCACCGCGAACGACGAACTTCGTCGCAATCGGCAGCTTGTGGCCAGCCAACCGCAATGCCTCTTCTGCCACTGGACGAGTGACATCATCCATTTCATAGAGAATACGACCGGGCTTGACGACCGCAACCCAAAACTCTGGGTTTCCTTTTCCCTTACCCATCCTGACCTCAGCTGGTTTTTTTGTGACAGGTTTATCAGGGAACACTCTCGTCCAAATTCGACCTCCACGCTTAACATGACGGGTCATGGCAATTCTCGCGGCCTCAAGTTGCCGCGCTGTAATACGACCAGGCTCCAATGCCTTTAATCCAAACTGGCCAAGGGTGATATTGCCACCTTTATAGGCCTTACCTCGCATCCGACCCTTCTGGACTTTGCGGAACTTTATTCGTTTCGGTGCTAACATTCGCTATTTCCTTAAACCACCAATGAAAGTCAACAATACGGAGGCACGCCTAACGCCTTACAGAAACCCTAACGTGGAGTCAGCTTTTTCGACAGAAGGAATCGTCGCTTCTCCTTTAAATATCCAGGCTTTCACACCTATTATCCCCATGGCCGTCTTCGCCTCTGCAAAACCATACTCAACATCTGCTCGAAGGGTGTGAAGAGGAACGCGCCCCTCACGATACCACTCAGTGCGCGCAATCTCATTACCACCCAATCTACCAGCACAGTAGACGCGAACCCCAAGAGCCCCAAGGCGCAAAGCCGACGCGACACTTCTCTTCAAAGCACGACGAAACGACACACGCTTCTCAAGCTGAGTGGCAATATTTTCAGCAACTAACTGAGCATCCAACTCAGGCTTCTTGATTTCTTTCACCGTAACATACACTTCATTTCCGTATTCTCGTTCCAGTGATGCCTTCAGCTTATCAACCTCGGCTCCCTTTCGACCGATAATAATGCCTGGGCGAGCCGTATGAATGATTACCTTCACCTGATTGCCAGAACGCTCAATCTCAACCCTAGAAATCCCAGCGTGATAGAGCCTCTTCTTAACAAGACCTCGAATCGCTAAGTCCTGATGTAACAGCTTGGTGAAATCTTTCTTGGCATACCATCGGGAATTCCACGTTCGCGTATAGCCAAGACGAAAACCGAACGGGTGGGTTTTCTGACCCATCTTTACCTCACAACCTGCTGATTAGACATAAACAATAGACTGATCCTCAAGACACCGGACCCACAACGAGTGTAATATGACTGGTCCGCTTCACAATAGGATTAGCCCTTCCCATGGATCGAGCACGAAATCGCTTCAGCACAGGCCCACCATCCACATAAGCTCGAATAATCCTAAGAGAATCAGGTTCACCCAATTCCTTCTGACCAGCATTCGCGACAGCAGATTGCAGCACTTGCTCGACGACCCGAGCAGCCGATCTTGGCGTATACCGCAAAAGGTTTAAAGCTTCCTGAGCTTGACGACCGCGAACCATATCCACGACTTCCCTAGCTTTCCGAGGAGTAATTCTTACATGACGCAAAAGAGCTCGAGCTTCTGACACAACAATTACCTCAATTCACAACTTGCGTTAAACATGAGCGTTCATTCAGCCAATCGACTACTTTAAGGCAGCACCCTTTTCGGTTCTTGCAGCACCATGGCCTTTAAAGAACCTGGTAGGAGAAAACTCCCCAAGCTTGTGGCCAACCATATTTTCTGTAACATACACTGGGATAAATTTTCTCCCATTATGAACACCGAAAGTATGGCCGATCATTTCTGGCACAATAGTCGACCGACGAGACCAGGTTTTAATCAACTTGGAATCACGTGAGTCATTCATCTTTTCAACTTTTTCTAAAAGATGATCATCAACAAATGGACCTTTTTTAACTGATCTAGGCATTTAAGATCCTCATTTACCTTTTTTAGACTTCCGCCGAGCAATAATGAACTTTGAGGACGGATTCTTCTTACTTCGGGTTTTGTACCCTTTAGTCGGAACACCCCATGGGGATACCGGATGAGGATTACCTTGACCAGCCTTCCCCTCACCCCCACCATGGGGATGATCAACTGGATTCATAACGACTCCACGAACATGAGGACGCCGTCCCTTCCAACGAGAACGACCCGCCTTCCCCACTGTAATATTTCCATGATCGCTATTACCAACCTGCCCGACAGTTGCCATGCACGTGCCCAGGATACGTCGCATTTCACCAGACACCAATCGAACTTGAACGTACGCCCCATCACGACCCATAACCTGAGCAGAAGAGCCCGCGCTCCGAACCAATTGAGCACCTTTTCCAGGTCGAAGTTCAATATTATGAACAACAGAACCCAATGGCATAGACATTAAGGCCAATGCATTACCTGCTCGAATCTCAGCCCCAGGCCCAGCATAGACACGATCACCTACCGCCAGCCCATCGGGAGCTAATATATAGCGCTTTTCCCCATCGCAATAATGCAAAAGAGCAATTCTTGCAGAACGATTTGGATCGTATTCAATACCCGCAACCCTTGCTTCAATACCAACCTTGTCTCGCTTAAAGTCAATCTTTCGATACAACCGCTTATGTCCACCTCCACGAAAACGCGATGTTACCCTTCCCCGATTATTACGCCCGCCAGACTTTGAAAGACTTTCGGTGAGACCCTTGTCCGGTCGTTTTTTCGAAAGTCCAGCACTAGACAGTGAGGACATTCCACGGCGGCCAGGGGAAGTTGGCTTATATTCTTTTATTGACATTTCATCAACTCACACTGGTTTCAAAAAAGAAAACAATTGACATGACGCTAAGCACTCTCATACAGGTCAACCTTCTCACCTTCCTTAAGGGTGATAATCGCTTTCTTCCAATCAGGCCGCCTTCCGACAAAACGACCCTGTCGTTTTGGCTTTCCCTTTACATTCATTACATTGACTGACTCAACCTTCACCTTCAATATATCTTCAACCGCTTGCCCAATGTCGATTCTTGACGCCCTTCGACTCACGACGAAAGACACACAATTTTTGCTGTCACGAAGATTAGTAATTTTCTCCGTTAAAAGAGGACGAATCAAAATATCATAGGGATTCAATATCACGACCAAAACTCCTGAATTTTTTCGACTTCGCTTTGAAGAATCATCAACTTTTCGTATCGTAAAATGTCATAGACATTCAAATCTTCCACTTTACTCAACTTCACATCAGTAAGGTTACGGGATGCCCTTTCCAGAGAGACGTAATCATCACCCGCAACAATCAATATACTTCCAGATAAACCGATATCAGTTAAAACCTTCGCCAGATGACGAGTCTTTTGTTCCGGCAAAGATATACTGGAAAGAATCATGATATCGCCAGCACTAGCCCTTGAAGATAATGCTGAACGAAGGGCCGACCGATACATCTTCCTTGGCATCCGATAACTATAGTCACGAGGCTTTGGACCAAACACGATCCCACCATGACGCCAGATTGGAGAACGAACAGACCCCGACCGCGCTCGACCAGTATGCTTCTGCTTCCAAGGCTTCTTACCTGACCCCGCCACCTCTCCCCGACCCTTTGTCGATGAGGTCCCCTGCCGGAAGGAAGCACGCTGCATATTTACGGCAGCATGAAGAAGCGTGCGATCAACAGGAGTACCAAATACACGCTCACCCATCTCTACAGTTTTAGCTTGACTACCATCAGCATTCGTGACCTTGAAGGTTGGCATTTCTCCCTACTTCCCCTTACCTGTTAGTTTCTTGACAATCACAAGCGAACCAATACTCCCAGGCACAGACCCCGATATAAACAATAGGTTTTCTTCAGGACGAACCTCAACCACCTTCAACCCTTGAACCGTCACCCGCTTATTGCCCATTTGTCCAGGCAATGCCTTATTTTTCCAAACACGAGACGGATAGGAGGCATTACCGATTGACCCTGGGGCGCGATGAAACATTGAACCATGGGTAGCAGGCCCTCCTGCATAATTATGACGCTTCATGACACCCTGGAAGCCCTTACCTTTTGACACACCCTGAATATCTACACCCTCACCCTCAGAGAAGATATCAACCTTAAAAAGGTCACCAACCTTACACTCACCAGTTGGCGAAAACTCTCGAAGATAGCGCCAAAGACGAGACTCCCTGGATCGGAAATGACCAATGTTAGGCTTGGAGAGCTTTTTCTCTTGAATCTCTTCAAATCCGACCTGAATGGCATCATAGCCATCCCGATCCTTTGTCTTCACCTGAGAAACACCACAAGGCCCAGCCTCAACAACCGTAACCGGCAACAGCCGACGCTGCGCATCAAAGACTTGCACCATCCCTAATTTTCTTCCCAATAAACCTGCAATCATACTAGTAACCCTGAATTTCTATATTTCTAATAGACAACAGCCAAATAGCGCCGACAATCAATCTCACGAATACTACAATTTAATTTCAACATCGACACCGGCCGCAAGATTCAATTTCATCAAAGCATCCATCGTCTCTGGCGTCGGCTCCATAATATCTAACAATCTTTTATGGGTCCTAATTTCAAATTGCTCACGAGACTTCTTATCACAATGAGTCGCACGCTGAATGGTAAACTTCTCTATGCGCGTCGGCAACGGTACTGGACCGGCTATTCTGGCACCACTCCGCATAACCGTATCAACAATTTCGCGCACGGACTGATCCAAAATGCGATAGTCGAACCCTTTTAACCGAATCCTAATTCTACGCTCTCCATTCACCGTGTCCAAACCCCTCTTTCCAGCCTCAGGCTAAGATTTCCGTGACCACACCGGCCCCGACCGTCCGACCACCTTCCCGCACCGCGAACCGCAGCCCCTGCTCCATCGCAATCGGGGCGATCAACTCCCCCGTAAACGAGACATTGTCGCCCGGCATCACCATCTCCACCCCGGCCTCTAATTCCACAATCCCCGTCACGTCCGTCGTGCGGAAATAAAACTGTGGTCGATACCCCTTAAAGAACGGCGTATGACGGCCACCTTCTTCCTTCGTCAATACATACACTTCCGCCTTAAATTTCGTATGCGGCGTGATACTCTTGGGCTTCGCTAACACCATCCCGCGCTCCACCTCTTCCTTCTTCGTCCCTCGGAGCAACGCCCCAATGTTATCCCCCGCCTGCCCTTCATCCAACACCTTCCGGAACATTTCCACTCCCGTCACCACGGTCGTCTGCGTGTCCTTGAGCCCGACGATCTCAATCTCATCCCCCACCTTCACTTGCCCACGCTCCACACGACCCGTCACTACCGTCCCGCGCCCACTGATCGTAAACACATCTTCAATCGGCATCAAAAACGGCTTATCAATCGCCCGCTCCGGCGTCGGGATATAACTATCCACCGCCTCCAACAACTTCATGATCGAGGGCACCCCGATCTCACTCTGATCCCCCTCAATCGCTTTAATCGCTGAGCCTGTCACAATCGGCACATCATCGCCCGGGAAACCATACTTACTCAACAACTCCCGCACTTCCAACTCCACTAGCTCCAACAGCTCAGGATCTTCGACTTTATCCGCTTTATTCAAGAAGACAACAATATAAGGCACCCCCACCTGCCGCGCCAAGAGAATATGCTCCCGCGTTTGCGGCATGGGCCCGTCGGCGGCCGAGACCACTAAGATTGCCCCATCCATCTGCGCCGCGCCCGTGATCATGTTCTTGACATAGTCCGCATGCCCCGGACAGTCCACATGCGCATAATGGCGATTCTGAGACTCATATTCCACATGGGAAATCGCAATGGTGAGAATTTTCGTGGGATCCCGACGGCCCTGCGATTCACTCGCCTTCGCCACCTCATCATAGGCGATATACTTGGCCATCCCTTGATCGCCCATCACCTTCGTCAACGCCGAGGTCAGCGTCGTCTTGCCATGGTCCACATGCCCCACGGTCCCCACATTCAAATGCGGCTTCTTCCGCTCAAATTTCGCCTTCCCCATTCCCGCCTCCTTGTCAGTTCTTTTCTATCAAGCCATCACACAAACAAGCTAACTACATATACCAAAAAGGTACCCTACCCTTTTACTCGCCACTCTGCTTTTTGATAATTTGCTGAGCTAACTGCTTTGGCACTGCTTCATATTCCTCAAATTCCATACTATACGTTGCTCGACCCTGAGTCTTTGACCTCAGATCGGTGGCATATCCAAACATTTCGCTTAACGGCACAGCTGCATCAACAGCCTGAGATGAAGCCCGCGCCTTTATACCATGAACCTTACCCCGTCGACTATTGAGATCCCCAATAACATCACCCATAAAATCCTGAGGCACAAGAACTTCCACCTTCATAATCGGTTCCAACAATGTTGGATCAGCCTTTCGACATGCAGCCTCAAAAGCCATAGACGCGGCAATCTTAAAGGCCATCTCATTAGAATCAACATCATGATACGAGCCGTCAAACAAGGTGACTTTTAAATCTCTCATTGGGTAACCAGCCAATACACCAGACTCCAAACGTTCCCGCACACCCTTCTCTACAGCAGGAATATACTCCCTAGGGATCGCACCACCAACGATCTTATTCACAAATTCAAGTCCTACCCCAGGCTCGCCCGGCTCGACCGTCAAAAGAACATGACCATACTGACCACGGCCGCCAGTCTGCTTCACATATTTGCCTTCAGCATTTGCAGCCTTCTTAATGGTCTCCCGATAGGCCACTTCAGGCTTTCCAACGTTAGCCTGAACCTTAAATTCTCGAAGAAGACGGTCAACGATAATCTCCAAATGCAGCTCACCCATACCAGAAATCAAAGTCTGACCCGTCTCTTCATCAGTTTTCACATGAAACGAGGGGTCTTCTTGCGCGAGCTTACCTAGAGAAAACCCGAGCTTCTCCAAATCCTGCTTCGTCTTAGGTTCAACAGCCAAAGAGATGACGGGCTCAGGAAACTTAATAACCTCTAGCAAAATTGGGTGCTTTTCATCGCACAACGTGTCACCCGTCCGTGAGTCCTTCAAGCCAACCGCCGCTGCAATATCACCCGCGAAGACCTCATCAATATCTTCACGTTTATTCGCATGCATTTTTAATAGCCGACCAACACGCTCCTTCTTCCCTTGCGTGACGTTGTAAATGTAAGACCCCGTGGACAGCCTTCCAGAATACACACGAAAGTAAGTTAATTGACCGGCAAAAGGATCACTCATAATCTTAAACGCTAAGGCCGAGAATGGCTCATCCAATTCAGGTCTTCGAGAAAGCTCCCCACCCTGCTTAGGATCCACCCCCACGACAGGCGGAAGATCCAAAGGCGACGGAAGAAAATTGACCACTGCATCCAGCAACGGCTGAACACCCTTATTCTTAAAAGCCGAACCACAAAAGATAGGAGTAATCTTCATGCTAATCGTGCCAGCTCGTATCGCACGCTTAATTTCATCCGCCGTAAGCTCTTCGCCATCCAGATAACGCTCCATCACCGAATCATCATACTCAGCAACGGCATCAATCATCTTTTCTCTATACTCTTGAGCCAAGCCTAAAAATTCTTCCGGAATATCCTCAACGGCATAGGCCGCGCCAAGACTCTCATCGTCATAGACATAAGCCTTCATTTCAACGAGATCAAACAACCCGCGAAGCGCCTCCTCTTTCCCGTATGGCAACTGAATTGGCACAGGATTAGCGCCCAACCGATCTACCATCGTTTGTATTCCTGCAAAATAATCTGCGCCAACACGATCCATCTTATTCATAAAGGCGATTCGAGGCACCTGATACTTATCAGCCTGACGCCACACTGTTTCCGACTGAGGCTCAACACCCTGCACAGAATCAAAGACCGCCACAGCACCATCCAAGACACGTAGCGACCGCTCGACTTCAATAGTAAAATCAACATGACCAGGAGTATCAATGATATTAATTCTATGATCACCCCAAAAACAGGTCGTTGCAGCCGAAGTGATTGTAATCCCTCTCTCACGCTCCTGCTCCATCCAGTCCATCTGAGCGGCACCCTCATGCACCTCACCAATACGATGAGAAACTCCCGTATAAAACAATATACGTTCAGTCGTCGTTGTCTTTCCAGCATCAATATGGGCCATGATGCCTATATTCCTAGTACGACTCAGACTTAATGGTAAATCGACGCTCACAAGATCTCCACAAAAAAATACTGCAGGATCAGTAAAGTCCAACACCCCAAACAGTCAAAACATCCCCAGACCTGCTCGGGACGGACCACCTGCAGCACATAGCAACTAATCTACCAACGATAGTGCGCGAAAGCACGATTGGCCTCAGCCATTCGATGCACTTCGTCCCGTTTTTTCACAGACGCTCCGGCATTGTTCGCCGCATCCAACAATTCACCCGCAAGCTTTTCTTGCATACTGCGACCAGCCCTCGCCTTCGCACTCTGACTAATCCACCGCAAGCCTAAAGCAATTTGACGCACCGAACGAATTTCCACAGGCACTTGATACGAAGCCCCACCAACACGACGAGACTTCACCTCAACAACAGGCTTCACATTCCCAAGCGCCGCATGAAAAACCTTCAATGGGTCATTCCCTGTTTTTTCCTCGACAAGATCAAAGGCCCCGTAACATACGCGCTCTACGGTACTCCTCTTCCCATCCTTCATCAGAATACTCAAAAACTTCCCGACTACCGGATCATTAAAACGAGGATCATAAGAGACTTTTTTACGGAGTACAATTGGCCTTCTAGGCATAACGACAAAAATCCATTTTAAAGAAAATTAAGAATGAAAACGGGTCACACGAACATCACTTAGGCTTCTTGGCACCGTACTTAGATCGACCCTGTTTTCGGTTGGCCACTCCAACAGCATCCAAAGCCCCACGAACCATGTGATACCGAACACCCGGCAAGTCCTTAACACGACCGCCACGAATCAACACAATGGAATGCTCCTGAAGATTGTGACCCATACCAGGAATGTAGGTTGTCACCTCAACACCAGTTGTCAATCGAACTCGCGCAACCTTCCGCAAAGCTGAATTTGGCTTTTTGGGAGTCGTCGTATAAACCCTAAGGCAAACACCACGTCGTTGAGGGCAACGGTTCAATGCGGGACTCTTGCTTTTTGCTTTGGCAGTCTTCCGAGATCCACGAATCAACTGATTAACGGTAGGCATTTATTTTCCCTGATTACTTTCAGAAATTGTTAAATCTTGCGCAAAACCGATGAAGTATATAGAGCATACCTCATTCTGTCAAGAGATGTTTCTACGATTCTCAAATAAATAATGCACGCTTACTTGCCCCCAGAAGGAACAGCCGTCAACGGACTGACAGTCCCCTCTTCACCTTCCAGCAATTCCGCATTTTGAGCAGGCCCTGGAACGTAAGTCTCTCGGTACTCTGAATAGCCGGTTCCAGCCGGAATTAACCGTCCGACAATGACATTCTCCTTCAACCCACGAAGGTCATCAACACGACCATTAATAGCCGCCTCAGTGAGCACCCTCGTCGTCTCCTGGAATGAAGCCCCAGAAATAAAGCTGTCGGTACTCAAAGAGGCTTTGGTAATCCCAAGAAGAACGGGCTTACCAATAGCAGGCGATCCTCCCTCCGCGAGCACTCGCTCATTTTCATCTTCAAAGTCAAATCTATTAACCTGGGTGCCAGGCAAGAATATTGTGTCACCCGCTTCTTCAATTCGAATTTTACGAAGCATTTGACGCGTAATCACCTCAATATGCTTGTCATTAATGACCACTCCCTGCAACCGATACACTTCCTGCACTTCATTCACAAGGAATTTCTGTAGCTCTCTTGGCCCTAATACTGCGAGGATGTCATGCGGATTTGCCGATCCATCCATCAGGGGTTCACCAGCACGAACCCAATCCCCTTCATGAACATTAACGTGCCGTCCACGCGGAATCGAGTATTCCTTAACATCGCCAATCTTATTATCAACCGTCACCTTCCGCATGCCTTTGACAAATCCACCAAACGAGACCTCTCCATCAATTTCACTGACGACCGCCTGCTCTTTTGGCTTTCTTGCCTCGAATAGCTCGGCCACCCTAGGCAACCCTCCAGTGATATCTTTGGTTTTTGTGGTTTCACGAGGAATCTTCGCCAACACGTCGCCAGGATGCACAATACTTCCCTTCTCGACGAAAATGTGCGCGCCAACTGGAAGTAAGTATCGTGCCTGAGCTCCGGACGAAAGCTTAGCGGTCTTTCCACCATCATCCTTGATTGATAGTCTTGGCCTGAGGTTTGTTCCGGCCTGCTCAATCACAACCTTACGAGATAACCCCGTGACCTCATCAACCTCTTCCTTCATTGTCACGCCTTCGGATATATCCCCAAAAGCAATTTTCCCCCCAACTTCAGTCAGAATCGTTAAAGAGTAGGGATCCCATTCTACGACCTTTTGTCCAATTTCAACTTTCCCACCATCCTTGACTTTAATTTTTGCTCCGTAGACAACAGGATATTTTTCCCTCTCACGACCACTATCGTCGTAGATCGCAACCTTCGCATTTCGACTCATGACGACCCAATCACCCTTTTGAGTTTTGACAGCCATAGAAGGATTATGGAAATCCGTATTCTTTTTGGCATCAAAGCTCAAATACTTCATCTCTCCCTCATGCTTCACTTCAAGCACAGTTTGCTCGACAACCTTACTAGCCGTGCCTCCGATATGAAACGTCCGCATAGTTAACTGGGTGCCTGGTTCACCAATAGACTGAGCTGCAATCACTCCAACTGGCTCACCTTTTTCCACAAGCCGCCCCTTGGCTAAATCGCGGCCATAACACATTACGCATACACCCCATCGAGACTGACATGTCAGGACAGATCGAATACGAACTTGATCAATACCAGCCTCCACGACTTCACGAACACGGGTTTCATCGAGCTCGACATTGGCCTTCACGATGATTTCTTGCGTGACAGGATCATGTACATCTTCTGCGGTAAGACGACCTAAAATTCTCTCTTCCAGAGGCTGAATCACCTCACCACCTTCAACAAGTGACGTGACGATAATTCCATCAGTGGTCATGCAATCAATCCCACTGACAATCACATCTTGGGCAATGTCAACAAGACGACGAGTTAAATATCCAGAGTTTGCCGTCTTCAGAGCGGTATCAGCCAACCCTTTTCTGGCCCCATGCGTCGAGATAAAGTACTGGAGGACGGTCAATCCTTCTCTAAAGTTCGCCGTAATCGGCGTCTCAATGATTTCTCCAGATGGCTTAGCCATTAATCCCCGCATACCTCCTAGTTGTCTGATTTGCTGAGAACTTCCTCGAGCACCAGAGTCGGCCATCATGAAAATCGGGTTCAACTCTCTCATCTCACCGTCTTTTCCATCAGCACTAATTTCGCCCATCATCTCATTGGCAACCTGCTCACTGACATGAGCCCAAATATCAATCACCTTATTGTATCGTTCACCATTGGTGATCAGTCCTTCACTGTATTGCTGCTGTACATCATGCACTTCAACTTCAGCCTTCTTAATGAGAGCTTCCTTCTTTGTCGGAATATGCATGTTATCGATACAAATAGAAACACCGGCTTTCGTGGCATACGCAAAGCCAAGGTCCTTCAGCTTGTCCAACATCACCACAACTTCATGAAGGCCAGCTTGACGATACACGGTGTCAATGAGTTTCGTCATTTCTTTTTTTGTCATCAATTGATTGACATGAGAAAATGGAATTTTTGATGGCAAAATCTCATACATCAAAATTCTTCCGACCGTGGTTTCAATCAATTCATGATCAATGCGAGCTTTGACGAAAGCCTGCTCTTCAACTTCTCCGGCATCATAGGCTATCCGCACTTCCTCAGGGGAAGAAAAAATAGCCCCCTCGCCCCTGGCTCCCTTTGACTGTTTTGTAAGCCAATAACAGCCAAGCACCATATCTTGTGATGGAATCGATAGTGGCCGTCCATTTGCTGGAGAGAGAACATTATTAATCGACATCATGAGCACTCGAGCCTCAATCTGCGCCTCGATGGAAAGCGGGACATGAACCGCCATCTGATCGCCATCAAAGTCCGCATTAAAAGCTGCACAGACGAGAGGATGAAGACGTATCGCCTTCCCCTCGACCAACACCGGGTCAAATGCCTGAATTCCCAAGCGATGAAGGGTTGGCGCTCGATTCAACATCACGGGATGCTCTCGAATCACTTCATCTAACACATCCCATACTTCAGGACGCTCTTTCTCAACAAGACGCTTGGCACTTTTTATCGTCGTCGCAGCACCACGCTCTTCCAATTTATGGAAAATAAATGGCTTGAACAGCTCGAGAGCCATTTTCTTCGGAATGCCACATTGATTCAAACGAAGTTCAGGGCCAACAACAATCACCGAACGACCAGAATAATCAACACGTTTCCCTAACAGGTTTTGACGGAATCGCCCCTGCTTTCCTTTGAGCATATCGCTAAGTGACTTTAACGGACGCTTGTTCGCTCCTCGGATGACTCGCCCACGTCGCCCATTGTCAAATAATGCATCAACCGCTTCTTGAAGCATTCTCATTTCGTTTCGAATAATCACCCCGGGGGCCTTCAGCTCTACCAATCGCTTAAGACGATTATTACGATTAATAACGCGCCGATACAGATCGTTTAAGTCAGACGTGGCAAACCGCCCACCATCGAGCGGCACAAGCGGACGAAGCTCTGGCGGCAAGACAGGAATGGCATCCATGATCATCCACTCAGGATTATTCCCGGACTTAAAAAATGCCTCAATGACTTTTAGTCGCTTCGTTAGCTTTTTATTAACAGCCGATGAAACAGATCCCTTCATCTTGGTATCGCGATCATTCCACAACGCCTCAACATCAACCTTCCTCAATAATTCACGAATGGCCTCTGCACCGATACCCACCTTGAACGACTGAATCCCAAATTCCTCGAGACATTCTCGGTACTTCTCTTCCGTCAACAATTCGTTTTCTTTGAGTGCAGTATTGCCAGGGTCAAGCACGACATAGGCTTCAAAGTAGAGGATTTTCTCCAATTGCTTAAGACTCATATCCAGCAAAATGCCGATCCGACTCGGAACACCCTTAAGAAACCAGATATGGGCTACCGGGGCCGCCAACTCAATATGCCCCATCCGTTCCCTACGAACCTTTGACTGGATGACCTCAACGCCACATTTATCGCACACAATTCCCCGATGTTTCATTCTTTTGTACTTACCGCAGTTACATTCCCAGTCTTTCGTTGGACCAAAAATCTTCGCACAAAAAAGCCCATCACGTTCAGGCTTAAATGAACGATAATTTATCGTTTCAGGTTTTTTAACCTCCCCGTATGACCAAGACCGGATTTTTTCCGGTGATGCAATCCGTATTCGCATCGCATCAAATGACACAGCATCACGCGGCTTTTCAAATAGGGAATATATACTTTCCAAAGATTTTCCCTCCAGTTAAATAGACAACTGCATAACCCAGGTGACAGGCCGATCAGTCAGAAGACTTAATCAACTCAACATCCAAGCCCAAACTTTGCAGTTCCTTGACCAAGACATTAAACGATTCAGGAAGTCCAGGCTCCAAGAAATTTTCTCCCTTCACGATCGCTTCATACATTCTGGATCGCCCAGGGACGTCATCAGACTTCACCGTTAAAAATTCTTGCAACGTTGAAGCAGCTCCATAAGCCTGAAGTGCCCAAACTTCCATTTCCCCAAGCCGCTGCCCACCAAACTGCGCTTTTCCTCCAAGCGGCTGTTGAGTGACCAATGAATATGGCCCAATGGAACGTGCATGAATCTTGTCATCAACCAAATGGTGCAACTTCAACATATACACATATCCAACTGTCACGGGACTCTTAAACGGCTCTCCAATTCGGCCGTCATATACAACCGATTGCCCGCTTTCAGGAAGGTCTGCTTGATTAAGGAATTTCTTGATCTCTGTTTCAGTTGCACCATCGAACACTGGGCTTTCTACATGAATTCCCAGAGCCTTCGCAGCCCAACCAAGATGTGTCTCAAGAATTTGCCCGACATTCATTCGAGAAGGCACCCCCAACGGATTGAGCACAATCTCAATTGGAGTCCCATCAGGCAAGTACGGCATATCTTCCTCTGGAAGAATACGAGAGACGACTCCCTTATTCCCATGCCGACCAGCCATTTTATCACCTACAGCAATTTTACGCTTAATCGCGAGGTACACTTTCACTAACTTAATGACCCCAGGCGGCAGCTCATCACCTCGCCTTAATCTGCCGACCCTCTCGTCATACATCGTTTGAAGAATCTCAATTTGATCCTTGACTGCTCGCTCAATCTCTTCGAGCTTCTTTTGCTCCTCGCCATCGCCAAGGATGACACGACGCGCATCATCGTTCGAGAGCTTCCGCAAGACTTCTGCGGTTATTCGCCCCTTTTTCTTGAGAATGACTTCTCCGCTGTCAGGGTCCATCAGATCACGACCGACAAATTGTCCGAGGAGTAGCTTTCTAATCTTTTTGTTCCGTTCTTCTTCAATGATGCGGAGCTCATCCTGATAGTTTCTTTCAATTTTCACTCGATCGTCAGACTCAATTGTCTTGGATCGATCATCTTTATCAACGCCTTTTCTTGAGAAAATTTTGACGTCTACCACAATGCCTTCAATGCCAGGAGGAACTTGGAGAGATGTGTCCTTTACATCACCCGCCTTCTCACCAAAGATAGCACGAAGGAGTTTCTCTTCCGGAGTCAATTGCGTCTCACCCTTTGGCGTCACTTTTCCAACCAATATATCTCCGGCCTTGACCTCTGCCCCGATTCGAACAATCCCACTCTCGTCAAGATTTTTTAGCGCCTCTTCACCAAGATTTGGAATGTCTCGCGTAATTTCTTCCTTACCCAGCTTGGTGTCACGAGCCTCAACTTCAAATTCTTCAATATGAATAGAGGTAAACGTATCATCACGAACAAGCTTTTCACTTAATAAAATCGCATCTTCAAAATTGTATCCACCCCATGGCATGAAGGCGACCAAGACGTTTTTACCAAGGGCCAGCTCTCCACGATCCATTGCTGGTCCGTCAACCAATACTTGCCCTTTCTTAACGGGCTGCCCAACCCGCACAATCGGAGTTTGAGTGATACAGGTATTTTGATTGGTCCGCTGAAACTTAATAAGGTCAAAGGTCTCTAATAATCGACTGCTCCCCTTCTTTCCTTCATCCGTCTTCTGCAATTCAGTTCGTATGACAATTCGCCTGGCATCCACACTCTCAACGACCCCATCGCCTGAAGCACGCTCCAAATATCCTGAGTCACGCGCGACAATGGACTCCATCCCCGTCCCAACCAATGGAGCTTCACATTGTATCAATGGAACAGCTTGTCGCTGCATGTTGGAACCCATCAATGCCCTATTCGCATCATCATGCTCAAGGAAGGGAACAAGTGCCGTCGCAACACTCACCACCTGCTTCGGTGAAACGTCGAGATAATCCACTTCTTCTGGCGTTGTGATGACAAACTCGCCACCTGCCCGTGCAGTGATCGTGTCAGATTCAAAACGTCCATTCGCATCAACTTTAGTATTAGCTTGCGCAATGACAAACTTCTCACCCTCAAGCGGGGAGAGAAATTCCACTTCATCGACGGGACGCCCTTTACGCACCTTACGAAATGGCGCTTCAATAAACCCAAACTGATTAATGCGTGCATACGTTGCCAAGGACGTAATCAGACCAATATTTGGTCCTTCAGGTGTTTCAATTGGACATATGCGACTGTAGTGGGAGGGGTGCACATCCCGCACCTCGAAACCCGCTCGCTCTCGCGTCAATCCGCCAGGGCCAAGTGCCGACAGCCGACGCTTGTGCGTAATCTCTGCCAGGGGGTTCGTTTGATCCATAAATTGAGAAAGCTGACTCCCCGCAAAAAACTCCTTGATCGCAGCAACAATCGGCTTGGCATTGATCAAATCATGCGGAAGCACCGTCTCCATATCCAGAAGATTCATGCGCTCCTTGATGCTTCGCTCCATACGCGCGAGGCCCAATCGAATCTGATTCTCTAACAATTCACCAACAGA
This sequence comes from Candidatus Nitrospira salsa, assembly GCF_965152625.1. Classification (NCBI taxonomy): domain Bacteria; kingdom Pseudomonadati; phylum Nitrospirota; class Nitrospiria; order Nitrospirales; family Nitrospiraceae; genus Nitrospira; species Candidatus Nitrospira salsa. Next base: position 1,047,860 of record NZ_CBCUCO010000004.1, on the reverse strand, counting down.
ACGAACACGTCGATTCCCCAAGTGGTCAATATCATCGACTTCGCCTTTTCCCGACTTCAATTCAACGAGACATCGCACAACCTCAACCAGATCCTGAGAGGTTAATGTTCGCTGATCCAATGGCAAATCAAGATCAAATCGCTTATTCATTTTCAAGCGTCCAACCGGAGACAGGTCGTAACGCTTTGGATTCGAAAACAAATTCTCAAAGAGCAATTTGGCGGAATCAACGGACGGCATTTCGCCGGGCCGAAGTCGCTTGTAAATTTCAACCCACGCCTCTTCCCGAGAAGAGGTTCGCTCAGCATCTAATGTATCAAGAATGACAGGACTCGCCGTCCCACCAAGATAGATGACTTTAAATGGAGGAAGATCGCCTTCAATAATTTGTTCAATAATGGCAGCCGTTAATCGTTGATTCTTTTCGAGAATAACCTCTTTGGATGTCGGATCGATTAATTCCGTTAAGACGGCACGCCCAACAAGTTCATCCGGCTTCACAGGAATTTCTTTAACTCCAGCTGCCTTGATCCTGGCCAGGATAGGCTTCGTAAGCCGCATGCCTTCTTTTACGATAGGATCACCACCGCCTGCCCCTACCACATCAATCGAAGCACGAAGCCCCCCGTGCAATTCAGGATCAAGCTTACGAACCAACGTTCCCCCACTAACCCGAATCTCTTCAACAGGGTAGTACATTTTCAAAAGATCATCCGCAGAATACCCAAACGCCTTAAGTAATATTGTCGCCGGCATTTTTCGACGCCGATCAATGCGGACATACAAGATATCTCGTGCATCAAATTCAAAGTCCAACCACGATCCACGATAGGGGATTATTCTCCCGGAATAGAGAACCTTTCCACTAGCATGAGTCCGACCCTTGTCATGACTGAAAGATGCTCCTGGAGAACGATGCAACTGACTCACAGCCACCCGTTCCGTCCCATTAACAATAAATGTCCCGCGATCGGTCATTAAGGGTAATTCACCAACATACACTTCTTGCTCTCGAACGTCTAAAACTCTATTTTTGACGGCTTTATCCTGACTATCAAACACCACTAAACGCACTCGAAGCTTTAAAGGAGCAGCCAAAGTCATTCCTTGCTCTAAACATTCTCGGACATCATACTTCGGCGTGCCCAATGCATAATTTGAGAATTCCAAAAGAGCCGAATTATTATAATCTCCAATGGGGAATACGCTCTTCAATGCTGCATGAAGTCCTTTTTCTTCTCGCCTCTCAGGAGGCGTTCCAGCTTGAAGAAATTCGTCGTATGACCTTCGCTGAACCTCTACGAGGTCAGGAATTTGAATGGTCAACGGTATTTTGGAAAAACTTGTACGCACAATTGTCCCCTGGTTCACGGATTGGGCCATTCGGTGCTCCTTTAATAAATGAACATGTCTTCGCCAGGAATGGTCTAGACTCTACTTAATTTCTACAGTCGCACCAACCTCTTGGAGTTTCTTTTGAAATCCATCAGCCTCCTCCTTCGAAACGCCTTCCTTAACGGGCTTAGGAGCAGCCTCTACAAGATCCTTGGCTTCCTTTAACCCTAATCCTGTAATCTCCCGCACTACTTTAATGACTTGAATTTTCTTGTCAGCCGGAGCACTACCCAACACCACGTCAAAGGAAGTCTTTTCCTCTTCAGCCGCAGCAGCACCGCCTCCAGCAGCCGGGGCAGCCATCACACCAACTGGCGCCGCAGCCGTGACACCAAACTTCTCCTCGAGTGCCTTCACTAATTCCGATAACTCTAAGACACTCATACTTGACACACCGTTAATAATATCTTCTTTCGATAAGTTCGATTCTGTTGCAGGCATTTCTCCCTCCCCCTTCTGACTTTTGTTTTCTTGTATTGCAGCCACCACGGCAACAAATCCACGGACAATTTGATTCAGCGCAACCACAAAACCTCGTACAGGACCTTGTACGGCCGACAGGAACATCGACAACAATTCATTCCTTGAAGGCAGATCGGCCACAGCATTTAACCGCGCTGGATCGAGAGCCACCCCATCTAACACACCACCCTTGACACTTAACCTATCTTCACACTTTTCATTTCTTATGAAATCTCTAACAACTTTGGCGGGCAAAACAGGATCATCGTACCCAATGACAAGCGCCAACTGCCCGATAAATAGACCCTGAACTGGCAGCAAAGGCGTCCCTTCAACCGCACGACTCGCTAACGTATTTTTCACAACATGCATACGAGCCTGCGCATCACGAAGCTGCCGACGCAACTGAGCAACCTGATTGACAGGCATACCAGAACATTCTGCAACAATCGCGAGCCTCGCCTGGAGAAACCGATCATGCATTTCCGTTACAACTGCTGACTTGTCTGTTTTTTTCATCGATTCATCTCGCTTCCTGCATCCACCCAGGACATTACCCAAATTGACGAATGACACCAACGCTATCAAGTGGGACACCAGGGCCCATCGTACTACAAAGGGTGGCAGTCTTGACGTATTTACCCTTACTTGATGCTGGCTTTGCTTTCATAATAGAGTCAAATACAGCTAAAGCGTTATCTTTAATTTGCTTACTGTCAAAGGAAATTTTCCCGACAGGAACATGCACAATCCCCGCCTTGTCAACTTTGAATTCAACACGACCTTTTCGGATTTCCTCAACAGCCTTTCCCACCTCAAAAGTTACCGTACCCGTTTTGGGGTTGGGCATCAGACCGCGAGGTCCAAGAACCTTACCTAACTTACCAACCGCCCCCATCAAGTCAGGAGTAGCAATAGCCGAGTCGAAGTCAAGCCAACCATCCTTCACTTTCTCCAAAAGATCTTCAGCGCCAACAAAGTCAGCTCCAGCAGCCTTGGCTTCCTGCTCTTTTTCGCCCTTCGCAAACACGACGATTCGAACCTTCTTCCCAGTTCCATAGGGTAACGCCGTCGTTCCCCGCACTAACTGGTCCGCTCGCTTCGGATCAACCCCCAAGCGTATGGCCAACTCGACCGTTTCATCAAACTTGGCGAACGCAATCTGCTTAACTAACTCACTTGCTTCAGGAAGGTCATACAATTTCTCTTCCACTTTGGCCTTTGCCGCTTGAAACTTTTTATTCACCCCACACCATCCTTCCTCCAATTAGTACTAAAGAAGCAACTAAGCCGTCACCCTTCAATCGTAATACCCATACTTCGAGCAGTCCCGGCAATAATTTTAGCCGCACCTGCCACGTCAATGGCATTCAGGTCGACAACCTTTTGCTTAGCAATTTCCTCCAATTGGGTTTGAGAAATCTTTCCCACCTTTTGCTTGTGAGGAACACCAGATCCCTTAATTAAGCCAGCAGCCTTTTTCAGCAAGTCAGATGCTGGCGGGGTCTTGGTGATAAACGAAAAACTTCGATCCTTGTAAACGGAGATGACAACCGGAATAACCGAGCCTTCTTCTTTTTGCGTTTTCGCATTAAACTGTTTACAAAAATCCATAATGTTGACTCCGTGCTGACCCAGTGATGGTCCTACAGGAGGTGCCGGATTCGCCTTGCCGGCTGGAATTTGCAACTTAATTTGAGTCATCACCTCTTTAGCCATGAGATTTTCCTACACCAAGATTAATGAAGATAACAACGACCATCTACACCAAGGAATACACGAAACCCTACCTCATACAGACAGACAACCACTCACCAAATCTATAAAGTATTTCACCTGCAAATACTCACAAGTTCCAACAAAAACTACCCTCGCTCAACCTGAGAAAACGCCAACTCAACCGGCGTGGACCGACCAAATATACTCACAAAAACCTTCACACGGGAGTGATCTTCATCAACTTCATCCACCAGCCCGTTAAAACCAAGGAATGGCCCATCGATAATTCGAACACTATCACCCTTCTCAAAGTCGGCCGACTCTTTTGGCACGGTCATCCCTGATTCCAATTGACCCAATAAAGTCTCAGCTTCTCCAGGATCCAAGGGAATCGGCCGTATCCCCCCGCCAACAAACCCCGTGACCTTTGGAGTCTCTTTAATCATGACCACCGCTTCATCACTCAACAAACCTTCCGACTCTAATAAGACATACCCAGGGAAAAATTTGCGTTTTGATGCTCGCCGCTTTCCATCTTTAAACTCGACAACATCCTCCGTTGGAACCAATACCTGACCCACGACATCACTCATGCCCATTTGGTTCGCTCGCTCAACGATACTCGTCTTGACTCGACCTTCATACCCAGCATACGTATGAATTACATACCAATTTTTCGGCATGACGATTTTGACTCCACTAAAGAATTTTACTGATTACCCAAACAAATAACGAATCAGCAACGGACAAATAGATTGCCATGATGACACAGAAAAGCAGCACAACAGTTGTGGAGCCGACAGTCTCCGCCTTTGTAGGATAGGAGACCTTTTTCAATTCACTCTTCACATCCGAGAGGAATTCTACGATTGACGTCCACAGTTTCTTAAACACTATCCATCCCTTTTAGTCACTACTCTTACAGATGACCCCCAGATGTACCCACACACCATGGCAGGGGCACCAGGATTCGAACCCGGACTTTCGGTTTTGGAGACCGACGTGCTAGCCGTTAACACTATGCCCCTCTATGCTCAGTGAAACGCATGGCGTAAATGAAATGCGCGCTTAGATCTCGACATTCACATCCCACACTTTTACTCTCCGACCCTACAAAAAACCTAATTACTTCACTTCTTTATGGGGAACGTGCTTCCGACAAAACCGACAAAACTTTTTCCTCTCCAGTCGGTCCGGGTCATTTTTCTTATTTTTCATTGTCGAGTAATTTCGCCTCTTACACTCACCGCACGCCAAAGAAATAATCACCCTCATAACTTGCTACCTCAACGTGATAAATAAACTACCAGCCTCAGGCTAAGATTTCCGTGACCACACCGGCCCCGACCGTCCGACCACCTTCCCGCACCGCGAACCGCAGCCCCTGCTCCATCGCAATCGGGGCGATCAACTCCCCCGTAAACGAGACATTGTCGCCCGGCATCACCATCTCCACCCCGGCCTCTAATTCCACAATCCCCGTCACGTCCGTCGTGCGGAAATAAAACTGTGGTCGATACCCCTTAAAGAACGGCGTATGACGGCCACCTTCTTCCTTCGTCAATACATACACTTCCGCCTTAAATTTCGTATGCGGCGTGATACTCTTGGGCTTCGCTAACACCATCCCGCGCTCCACCTCTTCCTTCTTCGTCCCTCGGAGCAACGCCCCAATGTTATCCCCCGCCTGCCCTTCATCCAACACCTTCCGGAACATTTCCACTCCCGTCACCACGGTCGTCTGCGTGTCCTTGAGCCCGACGATCTCAATCTCATCCCCCACCTTCACTTGCCCACGCTCCACACGACCCGTCACTACCGTCCCGCGCCCACTGATCGTAAACACATCTTCAATCGGCATCAAAAACGGCTTATCAATCGCCCGCTCCGGCGTCGGGATATAACTATCCACCGCCTCCAACAACTTCATGATCGAGGGCACCCCGATCTCACTCTGATCCCCCTCAATCGCTTTAATCGCTGAGCCTGTCACAATCGGCACATCATCGCCCGGGAAACCATACTTACTCAACAACTCCCGCACTTCCAACTCCACTAGCTCCAACAGCTCAGGATCTTCGACTTTATCCGCTTTATTCAAGAAGACAACAATATAAGGCACCCCCACCTGCCGCGCCAAGAGAATATGCTCCCGCGTTTGCGGCATGGGCCCGTCGGCGGCCGAGACCACTAAGATTGCCCCATCCATCTGCGCCGCGCCCGTGATCATGTTCTTGACATAGTCCGCATGCCCCGGACAGTCCACATGCGCATAATGGCGATTCTGAGACTCATATTCCACATGGGAAATCGCAATGGTGAGAATTTTCGTGGGATCCCGACGGCCCTGCGATTCACTCGCCTTCGCCACCTCATCATAGGCGATATACTTGGCCATCCCTTGATCGCCCATCACCTTCGTCAACGCCGAGGTCAGCGTCGTCTTGCCATGGTCCACATGCCCCACGGTCCCCACATTCAAATGCGGCTTCTTCCGCTCAAATTTCGCCTTCCCCATTCCCGCCTCCAAAAACCTCTAATCAAAAAACCGTTAATTTTTCAATTCAGACGTTACAAAATTAATAGATAAGCAAAAAAGATCACACTTACGAGAGGGACTTGCACCTAATGGAGCCCACGACGCGGATCGAACGCGTGACCTCGTCCTTACCAAGGACGTGCTCTACCAACTGAGCTACATGGGCCCTCCAATGACCGAGAACCGTCAAATACAAATAGAAGGAATCCATCCTTCATAAACTCATCATGCTCCACGCATCAATTGGAGCGGGCGATGGGATTTGAACCCACGACAGCCAGCTTGGAAGGCTGGAACTCTACCACTGAGCTACGCCCGCTAATAGTATTTTCCAACAACTAACCTGTAAGCCTACCTGCATTCACATCAATAATTTATGGTGGGCAGGCAAGGATTCGAACCTTGGAAGCCGATGGCAGCAGATTTACAGTCTGCCCCCGTTGTCCACTTGGGTACCTGCCCTTTATATGTTCCTACTGGTCGACAACTCGCAACAGGGAAAGACTGAGATGGGGGTGGGATTGCTGGCCACTTGCCCACAGAGAAAGAACCTGCCGTTTTAACACTTTACAAGAAAGCATGAGACTGGAGGTCCCTTGCCTCCGCCAGAACGGGTATCAAAATGCCACAAGGCAAAGCAATAGCCCAATTTGTAAAGAGCATATTATACGGTGACATATTGGGCCAGTCAAGAACAGACTTCTTGGATAGTATGATGGCAAGCGAAGTATAGAAATTGGTAATTAGGCACACGACTATCGCTTTAATTAAACTGCCTCCATAACCTCTCTGGTCTATGGCAACTTATAAATCGAAACGCCAGACGGCAACAGAAATCAGCGCCTGCAGCCTATCCAGATTTCCCCAAGTTTAGGAGTCTGTTGATAAAGTGACCTCGTGAAAGTTATGAACTCGCTACCATCAATGAACACTCAACTTGACAACATTCACGGAATCACCCTAGGATCGCGTCCGAAATTCACGATAAAATTCACTTAGCCTACATTCATGACGATGTCGAACAAATATTTCGTGGTAACAGGGTTACTTTCTTCCCTTTTCGTATTGGCAATTACCATACCATCGCTACGGGGACAAAGCTTAAGCCATCCACCAACCAATAGAGACTGGACGAAAATTGATTTAGTGAAAATCATGACGCCGCAAAAATCTATCATTAAAGCTGAAGTTGCCGATACTCCTGCCGAGCGATCTCAAGGTCTGATGTTCAGAACACAGATGGCGCCCGATCACGGCATGCTGTTTATTTTCAGAGAGTTGGATTATTGGAACTTTTGGATGAAAAACACCAAAATGCCTTTAGACATTATCTGGCTTGATGTGGACTGGAACGTTGTACATATTGAATCACACGTTCCAATATGTACAAAGACCGATGACAGCTGCCCCCGATACCGCACACTGAAAGAAGCGCTCTATGTCCTTGAACTTGGAGCTGGTATGGCCGAACGCTACAAGATTAATTTAGATAGTCAATTGACAGTCAAATGATCAAAGGCAAAGCAGAATATCCTACAATCTACTGTTGACAAAGCGCACGCTCAGCTCCCTACCACCCCCTGACTCGCCTCGCATTCACCACGCCTTCTACTTGCTCGATCCCCTTGATCATACGTTCCAAATGAAGGGTATTCGTAATTTCAATGACAAAATCAAGCACAGCTTTTCGATCTTCACGTGTCGAAATTTCTGCACGAGTAATGTTGGCCTGACAATCTGAAATGGCGGAAGATATGTCAGCCAACACTCCAGTACGATCCAGGGTTAACACTGATACTTTCACGGAATGTGTCCCCGCAATACCTGAATCCCAATCAGCTTCAACCAATCGGTTGTGATCCCAATCTAGAGCCCGAAGATTTGGACAGCCCACCGTATGAATGCTGAGCCCGCGACCGCGTGTAATATATCCCATAATCGGATCGCCCGGAACAGGGTTACAGCATTTTGATAGCTGCATCAGCACATCGTTGCCCCCTTTGACCTTCACCGATTTTTCTGGATGGGCTGGAACCACCTTCTCACGCGCTGCAACAACACCCGAAGACTCCTTTCTCTGAATTACCTGGCTATCAGGCTCAAGTTGATTCGTGACCTGGCTCGCTGAAAGTCTTCCATAACCGACCAATCGAATAAGTTCTTCAACAACGTCAAGGCCTCGGTCTTTCGCGATTTCCAATAGGCGCTCAGATTTTAATGTTTGAGCCGTCGGGAGACTATGACGACGAAACTCTCGTTCCAATAACCGACGACCAATATCTAAGGCCCGCTTTTGTTCTTCAATCTTAAACCAATGACGAATTTTTGCCTTCGCTCGTGAAGTACGAACAAACTTCAACCATCCTTTATGAGGGACCTGAGAAGACGATGTGAGAATTTCCAACATATCTCCACTACTTAACTTGTGCCGAAGCGGAACGAGCTTGCCATTAATTTTTGCGCCGACACAATGATCGCCAATTTCCGTGTGAATGGCATACGCAAAGTCGATTGGCGTCGAACCAACCGGCATTTCTTTCACCTCCCCAAGCGGGGTAAAGACAAAGACGACATCATGAAACAGGTCCAGCTTAACTGAGTCCATGAACTGACGATTATCGGAAAGGTCTTTGTGCCATTCCACAAACTGCCGCAACCAACTAAAGACTTTCTCGTCTTTGCCTGTCACAGCACCTGGCTCTTTATAACGCCAGTGCGAAGCCACACCGTACTCATTAATCCGATGCATCTCCTCCGTTCGTATTTGAAATTCTACGTACTCCCCTTGTGGGCCGACTACCGTGGTGTGAAGAGATTGATAGAGGTTCGCTCGAGGCGTGGCCACATAGTCTTTAAAACGTCCGGGGACCGGTGGCCACAACGAATGGATTAATCCAAGAATGGCATAACAATTCATTTTTGAATCAGTAATAATTCTGACCGCCGAGAGATCATACACCTCCTCGAATGTAATCGATTGCCGCTCCATTTTTTGATAAATGCTGTAGAGATGCTTGGGCCGACCCTGGATATCACCATGCAGACTGGCCTTGGCTAAAGCCTCTCGCGCCATGTCAACAAGCATCTCCAAAAATTCTTGTCGCTCTTCATCTCGTTTGGCCACACGTAATTTGAGCATGGCATAGGAATCAGGCTTCAAATACTGAAGACAGAGATCTTCCAACTTTTGCTTTATCGAGCTGATCCCTAATCGGTTAGCGAGAGGAGCATAAATCTCAAGTGTCTCTTGAGCGATCTGTTTCTGCTTGCTTTCGGATAAATGTTCTAATGTTTCCATGTTGTGGAGTCGATCAGCGAGCTTAATGAAGACCACGCGAATATCGTCTGCCATCGACAACACCATTTTCCGAAAATTCTCTGCCTGCTTCTCTGCATGTGACTTAAAAGGAATTTGTCCAATCTTCGTGACGCCATCGACAAGTCTCGCCACATCTTTACCAAATTGCGCTTCCAATTCGGCATGCGTCGCAAGTGTATCCTCTACGGTGTCATGGAGCAGGCCGGCCACAATGGCCGGCACATCTAATTTTAAAAAAGCCAAAATGCCGGCAACCGCCAATGGATGCTGCAGATAGGGCTCACCGGACTGCCGCATCTGTCCTTCATGCGCATGGGCGGAATAGTCATATGCGCGTCGAAGCATTTCGACATCTGCCTCCGGATGATAGGCTTGAACCTGTTGAATCAGTTCGTCAATTTGCGTGATAGATGTCATCAACATACAGAAACTCCAGGTCTCTCTTTCACTTTCAAGTCACGTATCCGAAGTTGGACACGATCCATGCCGTTCCAGCGGTTTATCTCAGGAACAAACACCATATCAATCATGCGATTTTCGAGTCCCGCAAGATGCTCCATAGCTCCCATCCGAAATCCCATACATTCAAATGGTACTGACCCCTCCTGACGTACAACTAATTTCAAATGATCATCTCCAACAATACGCTTCTCCAACACTTTGACATGCTGACCAAGAAACGTCGGCTCGGGATTTCCCATCCCAAACGGATGCAACTGCTCCAACTCACCAATCAATTGCGGATGAACATGCTGAAGCGCCACAGCCGCATCAATATGCAAGACAGGATTTCGAGCCTCCTCATTGATTGCGGCGAAGGCCAGTTCCGACATCCGCTGTCGGAATGCAGAGAATTGTTCTTGGCGAACCTGAAGTCCCGCTGCCGCGGGATGCCCGCCAAATCCTTCTAACAAATCTGAGCACTGAGCTAAGAGCTTGCAGACATCGACGCCTGGCACACTTCGCACGGAACCACGGCCAAACCCCTCCTCATTAAAGGACACCACAACTGACGGTCGATAATACCGTTCGACAAGTCGAGAAGCCACAATCCCCACAACTCCCACATGCCATGTACGATCACCAACAACAATTGCTCCGGGGAGATCTTTTCCGTCAATCATGTTGACGGCTTCGGAAACCACTGCTTGTTCAATAGTACGACGTTGACGATTGAGGCCATCTAATTGTCGAGCAATGGGGAACGCATCTTCTAACAATTGACTTGTAAACAATTCCACTCCTAACCGGGCATGCGCAAGACGTCCTGCTGCATTAATGGTCGGAGCAAGCTGGAATGCTACTATTCCTTCCGTGCATATTCCCTGAATTCCAGCCGTTTGCTTAAGCGCTTGAATGCCGGGACGAGCACTCCCGGCTATCTGCTTTAAGCCCTCTCGTACAATCCAACGATTCTCATCCTGCAACGGAACCATGTCTGCCACAGTGGCTAATGCCGCTAAATCCGTATACGACTTTACATCGACATCAGCTTGTCCAAATTTCAAAGAATAGGCCGTTGCAACCTTCAAGGCTAAACCACCAGAACAAAGCCCTTTAAATGGATAACGGCAATCCGTTCTCTGAGGGTTCAAAAAAGCAAACGCTTGAGGATGAGAACCGAGAATTTGATGATGATCCGTAATAATGACGTCGAGTCCAAGCGCTTGCGCCAGGTCTATTTCCTGATGTGAACTCGTCCCACAGTCTATTGTGACAAGCACAGTGACCCCAGACCCCGCGAGTCGTCGGATGGCGTTTTCATTGAGACCATAGCCTTCCAACTTACGATCCGGAATGTAAAAATCAACGAGTGCCCCTTGTTGCTGAAGAAACAACACATAGAGACTCGTGGCCGAAATGCCGTCAACATCATAATCGCCATAACAACAAATTTTCTCCTGTTGTACGATGGCTTGCTGGAGCCGATCTACCGCCTTCTCCATATCAGCCATCTGGAACGGATCATGAACCTCTGGCGAATTTATCGAAAGCCATTGACGAGCAGGCTCGACTTCCAAGATCCCACGATTCACCAAGACGGTCGCGGTGATGGAAGAAAGACCAAGTTGGTCCGACAATTGCGCAATGCACTCTGAATTACCCTTGCGCATATTCCATTTTTTAGTCATCACGATGTTTTCTCCTACTGACAATAGCCCTCACTCAACCTCGTACGCATAGAAAACAACGAAGAAGAAAATCTTTGAGCAAAAGCACAGATCACGGTGCTACGCCCCATTGTACAGTAAACGCAAAGTCAGGAGAAATATAGAGTCGAGGAGGAATGGGAAAGGTCAAACGGAAGCGGTAAGAATTTCACAAAAAGCGCAGGGACGTCGACCACGCACGATCTTGCTTTACTCTCCACCTTTTTGCACATAATTCTTGACAAATTCAGCCGCATTTTCTTCCAGCACTTGGTCAATCTCATCAACCAATTCATCCATTTCTTCTTTGAGTTTTTCCCCAGTTTCTACAACCTTGGGGTTAGCCTTAGTCTCATCTGCCTCTTGAGGAGAATCAGTTTTTCGATTATCCTGCTGACGTTCTTTCTTTTCCATAATCATTCCTCCAACAAAATTCAAATCAACAAGTTCTTGCACCTTCATTCATTGAATGATCGCGATAACATCAGACTACTCCTCATAGAATCAACCGTCAAGGTGAGCCATTCAGGACTTCATTGATCCCCTTCTACCGGTGTGCTACTATTTTCTCCCACGGGCGATTAGCTCAGGGGGAGAGCGCTACCTTCACACGGTAGAGGTCACTGGTTCGATACCAGTATCGCCCACCAGCCTACGCCAAGGCTTCGCGTTTACGCGCCAGAGCTACAACGCGCAGGCATGCTGGCATGCCAACGAACATGACATGAATACACGAGCTGTCGCCTCCTAAGCCTCGTTGCCAGCGGAGACATTGTTCGGTGCTTCCAACAATGCATCTACGACACTGATTTCCCCTGACACATTTCCATTAATAGTTTTCTCCAGAACGTCCAATCATGGCATCTACCAAGTATTATAAACGACTCATTGGGCTCCTATTATTTCTGGTAAGTTGCAGCAGCGGACCCTCCGTACCGCCGTCAAACCTTCCACCTTCTGCAAGCGACTTAGATCTTCTTGGCCTGACTCGATTGTGCGACACCTCGGACATGGTTCATAATCGAGAGACAGGCCAGACCTTTCAGCAGTCGCCATGGGGCACAGGCAAAGAATGGTACGCTGAAAATACCGATCCGACACACCGACGACAATGGCTGTTCTTTAATGATGATGAGACACTGGTCGCAGTTGTTTCGGCCTATCCAGATGGACTGAATCTCGACCCCTATCCTGTATTAAGAGATACTCTTTCACAACTCCCTCCGGCCAGAGAATTTTTTGAGAACTCGAGTTCGTTAATACAAGGCACTCAACCCGATACCGTTGTGCTCTATCGAACGGGAGACGAAAAATCAACGACGCAGTACATCATCCGAGAAGATCACGATCATGAGCATCAACTACTCGTCGCAGTCGTGGTTCTTGATCCCTACGAACAACTCCTTGATGGAGCCCAAAGAAAATTCAGGTCACAGCACAATGACAGCAAAGAGGGCTCAGCTCCCGGTCAAACCACACAACAAACCTCGCAGTTTCTGGCGACGCAACAATTTGCTCGAGGCGAAATTGCGTTATTCGAATCGTGCCCCGGGGAAAAACCAGATATTGCCATTGACGCGTACCGCCAAACTATCAAGTTAGGGTTAGAGGATACCAAGCGTTTAGCTGAAGCCCACCATCGTCTTGGCCTTGCACTGAGAAATAAAGGACAGCTCACCGAAGCCAAATCGGCTCTTGAAGAATCATTAAAAATTCAGCAACATTCACCACGAGTCCTCAACAGTCTGGGTACGGTGCTCTTTCAATTAAAAAAACCTGCAGAAGCCATTGCTTTACTCGAAAGAGCGATTACCTTACAACCTAACTATGCCCGTGCACGCTACAATCTGGCCGAAGCCTATGAGTCGGTCAACCGCAGAAGAGCAATCGAGGAGTATGAAACCTATTTAGCGTTGGTTGATAACGTTCCTGAAGAATCGACTCGTGCCGCCCTCGCGAAAGACCGCCTCAAAAAATTACAATGAACGAACAGACACCTGAATAGGGCAAAGAATCAACTCCTTCCAGGCTACAAATCGTGACATTCCTCCGTTCGTCTATTGAATGATGTATTTCTAGACATCTCGTATTAAAGACGTTTCGTTTGTTTGAAAGATGAATCGCTAATGAAACAAAAGTATTATGGTGTACGACGTGGACGTCAAACAGGAGTCTTTGATAGTTGGCCGGAATGTCAACGACAGATAGTCAAATACTCTGGGGCAGAATACAAATCATTTTCCACTCCAGAAGAAGCTCAGGCTTATGCCTTCCCAGAGTCGTCCACGACTTTCGAAGGTACAGATGATGCCAATACCATTGTCGATGTTTGGGTTGATGGCTCGTGCATGCCAAGACCCAATGGGTTACTCCTTCTTGGGTGGGCCTATTTAGCACGCAGAGCTGGCGAGGAAATCCATCGCGATCGAGGCAATGATATTCCTGAGGACGCCCAGCGACATCGCAATGTCGCCGGCGAAATTATGGCTGTGCTCAAGGCTGTGGAATGGTGCAAAACCCAACACATTACCAGCATCAGAGTGTATTACGATTACCAGGGACTCGCGAGTTGGCCGACACATGCCTGGAAGAGAAACACGCCATTTACACAACACTATGCAGAAACGATTCGTGCCTCAGGAATCTCCGTCGAATGGGTCAAGGTCAAAGCGCATAGCGGAGACCCCAACAATGATATCGTCGACGAAGAAGCCAAAAAGGCCGCACTGGAAGCAGCAGGCAGCATGGATGGAATGAATGAACAGCTGAGGAAAAAGGAGTGACAAATACCTGAAGAATATCCACTATGGGCAAGAAAATTTGAACGGTACGAGGAGAAAGTTACAACTTCCCTTCGCCTTTGAGATATTTGCGAAATTGGCCCATGAGTTCTTCGCCTAACACACTGACATCGGGCTTGCGTTACATAGAGTGGTGGAAACGAGACCTTGAAGGCAAATCGAAGAATACTAAAAATGATCGAAGATTTGTCTTCATACCGCCTATCAAAATCGTCACAGGAAACTTATTTTCCCAAACATCCTTAAGACACGGCAGGCAATGCCTCGAGTAGACTCTTCAAGCGATTCATGCGGTGATCGCCTTTTTCCAATTCTTTCGAAATCAACTTTTCTAAGAGACGCACATCAACACGTTCTTCGATTTCTCGAGCAAACCTCAGAAACTCCAGCGTGTCTTCAAGATCAGATTCAGACAGTCTCGGAAGTTTCAATTGGATAAACAGATTCACATTAGGACGATACACACAGAAATCACCTTTCGAAAACATGTGGACCAGGTTGTCCTCAAACCCGGATATCTTTCTCACAAAGAATTCGGCGGCGGTATTCACGGCCTCAATTGGCAAAGACAACGACTCCGCAATCTCCATCAATTTCAGTTGCTGTTCGCCCCCTCGAAGTGACGTTGTCGCCAAATCAATATCGACTGTCGCACGAATGGACCTTCCGACATACGGCAAAACAGAGCCACCCAGTAAAATCCATTCACCAGAGAGTTTTTCTGACGCGAGCTCGAAGAACTGATCGAGGAGTTCTTTTGAAATCACAGTCATAAATATGTCCCAAGTTGCGCGAGAGCCAGACGCTTGAGTTTAATATGCTTCCCCTCAATCATGTCCTGGAATAATTGCTCTACCATAGGACACCTGTGACAAAGCTCTTTGTACAGATCGGCATAATGTAACTTTAGCGCAAGAAGTGTTCCGATAAGAGCTTCTTTTTTTCGAGGGAAATCTGGTAAATGCCGTTCTTGTTCGAATAGGGAACAGGCTCGAAACATGGCAGTGAAAAAGTTTTCTCGTGTTTTTCTCACGTGCCGAATTTCTCGACGTTGCAGAGGCAAACCGAATGCAGCTAATTCATCCCAATCGATAGACCGTTCATGGCAAGACAATTCAAGATCCAGAGCAGAAGCAAGCAACTCAAGTGTCGAAAGTGAAGGGTTGGCTTTTCCTGACTCAATTCTCTGCAGAGTCGGCAAGCTCACTCCAGAACGGACAGATAACGCGACTTGACTAAGCCCTAAGGTTTTTCTTTTGTTAAGTATCGTTAAGAGTACAGGACTCATATCATATATAATACATTATATATGATATATTGAGAATATCCGGCTTCTGCCCTCCTCCAAACTCATGAAGGCCCGACGACGCCTAGGCAACGGGGTCAAACCGCGCACCCGAGAAATCTGCTCTTACCCCATTTATGTCCATCATATAACTATTAGTTGTATGATGGCAGATGCGTGTCTGACTCAGATTACATGCGGTACCCAAGCTAGCATGTTGTATCGTGTCGGTTCCCAAGTGTTCGCCTTTAAGATTTCATGCTAGGCCAACAGAGTGGAGTACGGAACGAGGAAACTGATGTGTCGAGGCGGACATATCGACTTTTTGTGAGCCAACTTTTGTGGAGTAGAGAACACCATGAACCGTTTAAATGGAAAAGTAGCGATCGTGACGGGAAGCAGTAGTGGAATTGGGAAAGCTATGGCCCTGCGTTTCGGGGAAGAGGGCGCGAAGGTCGTTCTTGCTGCTAGGCGTCACCATTTATGCGAATCTACGGTTGCACGTATTCGGGAAAAGGGTGGAGAGGCCCATGCCATTCAAACGGATGTATCCAATGAGCACCAAGTGAACGCACTCATCCAACAAACCCTGAGACTTTATGACCAATTGGATATTCTGGTGAATAATGCGGGGATTTTTGGAGGCAGAGAATTGGTCGATACAGATACAAAGACCTTTGATGACGTAATAGCCACAAATCTACGAGGAACCTTTTTATGTTGTCGTGCAGGGTTTCAACAGATGCAACAACAGAGCGGCGGACTTATCATAAACATGTCGAGTGTAGCTGGAGTGCAAGCTTGGAAGGGGACGGGGATCTACAGTGCCTCTAAACATGGAATAATGGCTCTGACAAAATCGCTGGCTGATGAAGGTCGAGCCTTCAATATTAAAGTCAGTGCCATCTGTCCGGCTGGAGTGGCGGATGAACTGGTCGATGCTTCGCCTGAGAAGATACTTCTGAATGAAAAGATCGATCCCTTCGACATTGCTGAAACAGCCATCTACCTCGCTAGGCTGGGGCCTCAGGCTGTGGTTCAGCAGATAGTCATTGATCGTTTAGCGGCCGAATGGTAAAGACTTAGACGGAACATAGGTTAAGGCCACATTTTGCTTTTCGAGGGATAGGAGTAGGGGACCAATCGACAAACCGTCAATCGAGGTTCACCGTTTGGCCGACAAGTTTGGAAACAACGGACGGTGAAGCGATTGTGTCTTGAGTGCAACGTGAATCCTCGTGGCTTGTCCTGTAAGCGATCATCAAGGCGTATGCGCAAATTTCAAAAAGGAGAATGTCCCTGACGGCTCCCCACAAAATCACCCCGCATGAATCTTCTTGAGTTGCTGTCGAAGTTGAACGCAGGCTTGGAGAACGTGCCGTTTGGAGATGACGTCAGGCCCTCGCCGTAAGACGTATCGCCCAAGTGTCACGAAGGAGAGAACCTCGTGGGTTTTCCTCGTATTCGATTGATAGCGGGGTTGCCACTGCTGCTGAACGGCCACTTTTCCCGCCAGCCATAACACGAAGAGGGCCAGCGCACCGATGAGCAAGAGAATGGCGAGGCGCTCTACGAGACGAGTCTGACTGGCTGAGAATCCCAGCCCCACGCGTTCGCTTTTCAGGTCTCGAAAGGCTTCCTCAATCTGCATGCGGGTACGATAGATGGTGACAATTGGGTGAGCAGTCTGCGTGTGTAAGGTGGAGGATGTCGCGAACAACCATGGTTCGCGGGTACGCACCGCCATTCGACGACTGGGCCAGCCCTGCCGACGCGTGCCGAAGCCCGATTTGTGGACGCGCCCTTGGGGCCCCTGGCGAACTACATGCAAGATACATCGCAGGGGGTTGGACTCGACGAGCTGTAGGGAGCCTACCGTGGTGGGCCGCGTGGTCGCCTTCGCATAGAACGTCTTGCATGGGTGCCACGTGGTGGCCCCTTCCCGTTGCACGCGGGTGCAATTGCGAATGCGCCCGACCCAATCCCAGCCCAGCTCTTCGACCAACCGAACCCACGTGCCTCGAAAGCCAGCATCGGTCACGAGGATCGGGCGGACCGTGGCCGGCAAGACCGTTCACAAGTGGCGTAAGAATGTTCGATGGACTCGGCGGTTGGTCAAAGACTGACGGGGATGGACTTCTTCGTAGATGGTGAGAGCACGACCTCGAACCGGCAGTGACGCCCGCAGGAGTTGCCACGGTTGATCCGCGGTCAGCGGCGACCAGTCAACGATAATACGCGGCGCGGCGATCTTGCTCAGCAGCCACTGCGCGACAACGGCATAGAGGGCCGTTCGTTCTGCATACAACTGGCGATTGCCCAGGAGCCGATCCATCCGTTTGATATGGTGTTTCACGAAGGCCGGACGGCGGAGTGCGCGGCCCAGCCCGGTCAAGGTCAGACAAGGATGACGGAGGGCTTCGACGGCACTCAGCAAAGCCGTTAAGCGCATCGCATGGATTGTGGGACAAGTCGTTTGAAGAGGAGGGCGCAAGAATTGAAGAGCCGGCATGAGCACCTCCTTGGCGAAATATGGGAAATGTCAAGAAGAAAACTATCCAGCCTTTCATACGCGATTCTAGCTACAATGTAAAACCTAAGTTGTTGAACAGAAAACAGTTTTTGTGGGGAGCCGTCAGAAACATTCTCATTTTTGTGCTTGCATAGTTTGGTCTAGCGGTAATAAGTCCATAGGCTTGCCTAGGACCATTTTAAAAGGAGTGGCTTAAAACAATTGAGGTGAGATCATGCAATCATGGTCAATCGAAATAGGGAGCCTATGTAGGACATAAATATGAAATAGGTCTTATTAATAAGAACAAAAGAAAAGATCCCCGCCACAAGCAACGGGGTATTCAGAGGAAGGGCTAGGCTGTTTGAGACACCACGGTTTCTCAAGCTCTTCCCTTTGTTCTGTAACCACGTAGCAAGCTATGGGGAATAGCTAGATTCAATTATTTTTTAGACGATGGGGAGAAAAAGAAAGAAAGAAAGGGAGACGAACAAATAAAAGGGGTAGTTACAGTTTGCCTTCGCCTTTGAGATACTTGCGGAATTTGCCCATGAGCTCTTCACCTAACAATCCAACATCCGGCTTGGTTTTCATGTAATCACGGATTTCTTCGAGGCGATGCTCGGCTTGATCATTGCCCTTCAGACGTTTCACTTTCTCTAACGCATCATCAAAGGCATCAAAGGTGAGTTCTTTGTAGCCAAAAGCTCGAATACGTTTGACTGCTTTCATCATGGCTTCGTTTCGAAACACCGTAAGATGTTCTGAATCTATTTCTTTGAGCCCAAGCTTTCGTGCTCGTCGTTCCGCGGCTTTGCGGATACCACTCCGAACAAAATCAGGAGATGTTTGCAGTCGTTTCCATGCTTCGTCCGACCAGGCGACTGCGGATTGAGGCGCATCCCACAGTTTGATGAGAGATTCCGCGTCGATACGAGACATGCCCTGCTCACGGGCCAAGTCTTCAGCATCATGCTTTAACATGTCAGCAACAAACTCTTTCGCCATTGGCGGAGAGTCTTGAATCTTCTGTTGTAATAACGCCAAAGCATCTTCTGTCCATTCCAGTGGTGGACCCGCTTGCTCTTTGAGATCACCCAAAGCTTCCACCTTTTCGAATAACTCGACATTGACTTCCATGTGCCCGCGCTCTCTGGCAATGTCATCGGCGATTCGTTTAATCATGTCCCGCATAAACTCTGGAACTGACTCGAGGCGTTTTTTGGCTTCGGCTGTCCAGGGAAGATTGCCCTTCGCCATATCGTCAGCCGCCTGACTCATGCCAGATTCTCCGCCCATTTGCCCCATCATTTGCTGCTTAAATTGGTCGAGAATTTCAACGGTTATTTCTGCATATCCAAGCTCTTTGGCTTTTTTCACCGCTAACCGCTTGACCATTCCTCGGAGAAAAAATGGCGCACGCTGTAACCGTTCGAGGGCCTCGTCTGTCCAGACAACATCTTGTTGTTCAATGATTTCTTGGTCAGGGCTACTCATAATGACATCTGTTTCATCCCGTCTTCTTGATTAAGTAATTCCTTAATTTCTTTTCCCGCTTTAAAAAATGGCATTCGCTTCTCTGGGACTTCAACCGTTTCGCCCGTTTTCGGATTGCGTCCTTCTTTGGTCTGCCGAATCCTTAAGCGAAAACTACCAAATCCTCGTATTTCAGTTTTTTCACCATTTTTGAGAGAGTCTCGAATGGAGTCAAAGAGTGTGTTGACGACCAGTTCTGCTTGCCGATGGCTTAACGTTGGGGCTTGTTCACTCAGCTTTTCAATCAGATGAGCTTTTGTCATTCATACCTCCTCAATCAACCTCATCCAGACATCCAGGTCTACTTTCAGGACCCGTTCATTAGCATACCAGACGAACTCCTTAAAAAACCATTAAGTACATGAGCGGAATCCAGGTGGATTGAAGTACCATTGCAGAGGTCTTTCCAAGAAAGGAACTTTCAATGAAGTCTCTAAAAGAAAACTCCCTTGTTGGCTCTACGACCCGCGGATCACCTTGAATGCCTCCTAGTTTTCCAGCCAATGCAATGGCATCGGTCAGATCTCCAATTTCGTCAATGAGCAGGGAGTCCTTGGCTTGCTGTCCTGTAAAGACCCGTCCGTCAGCCAAGACCTCAACATCAGCGACATCCAGCGACCTCCCTTCAGCCACAGCCTCTATAAACTGCCGATGGACGTCATCCATCACTGATTGCAACAGCTGGCGGTCTTCAGCCTCCATGGTCCGAAATGGCGAACCAATGTCTTTATACCGCCCGCTTTTAATGACAAAGTTTTTCACCCCAACCTTTTTCAACAATTCTTCAAAGTTGGCCATCTGCATAATAACGCCAATACTCCCGGTGAGTGTCCCAGGATTCGCCAACACCCGATCACTGGCCACCGCAATATAGTAACCGCCTGAAGCCGCTACCGTCCCCATCGAAGCCACCACGGTTTTGTTGTGCTCCGATTTCACGCGCTTGACGGCATTATAAATTTCCTGAGATGGCGCCACGCCCCCGCCCGGACTATCAATCCGAACAACGATCGCTTTGACCATGGGATTTTCACTAAAGTCCTCTAACTCGCTGACGGTTTGCTTTGAGTCAAGAATTGGGCCTTCAACCCGCACCACCGCCACCTGCTCTTTCCCATAGGACGCCACGTCAGGCAACAGCGCCTTGCCCAACCAAGTGAGCACCACTGCCGCCACTAAGATCCAAAACACTCGTTTCCACCAGGACTGTCGCGGTGCAGGAGGCGATGCGTACGTATCAGACATGGGCGTGAATGAGAAATCCTTTCTTCATTAAGAATCCCCTTGCGCTTCCGCATTTTTTTCTTGGGTCATCCGGCCTAAGCTTTGATCAATTTGCCCTTGAGTCGCATGAAAGGCTTCCAATTGACTTTGGTCAGATTCACGAAGATGTTCCGATAAACTCAAGGCAATCTTTCGTTCATCGCAATCAACCTTAACAATTTTCGCGGTGACCTCTTGCCCGACTTCGAATTTATCCTCAACTCGTTCTTGGGAATCAATATTAATTTCACTAATATGAATCAGACCTTCAACCCCACCGTCGAGCTCAATAAACACCCCGAAGTCTGCAATCTTGGAAACCTGGCCAGAGGCCTTTCCTCCAATTTGAAACCGTGAAGGAATTTCAGATTCCCAGGGATCGGAAACCAGTTGTTTATATCCCAACGATAATCGCTCTTTATCTTTGTCGATACGAAGAATGACGGCTTGCACTGATTGCCCTTTTTTAAACAATTCAGACGGATGCTTGATATGTTTGGTCCACGACATGTCAGAGATATGAATCAGGCCATCAATCCCTTCCTCAAGTCCAATAAAGGCACCAAAGTCCGTGACACTCTTGACCTTTCCTTCAATTTGCGTCCCTTCCGGATACTTAGACTCAATGACATCCCAAGGATTCGGAGCCGTCTGTTTCATCCCCAGTGAGATCTTTCGGCTCTGCTGATCAACATGGAGTACCTGAGATTCAATTTGATCACCGATAGACACGACTCGTGAAGGATGACGCACTTCATGGGTCCAGGACATTTCAGAAACATGGACCAATCCTTCCACCCCAGGCTCCAATTCCACAAAAGCCCCATAATCTGTCAGGCTGACCACTTTTCCTGGAATTCGACTGCCTTCGGGATATTTCGCTTCAACCTGACTCCACGGATCTGCCGTTTTCTGTTTTAAGCCCAAAGAGATTCGTCCGGTTTCACGATCGTACTTGAGAACCAAGACCTCAATCCGATCCCCAATGGAGAACATGTCCGAAGGATGACCTACTCGTCCCCACGAAATATCCGTAATGTGCAGCAAGCCATCAATACCCCCTAGGTCAAGGAAGGCTCCATAATCGGTGATGTTTTTGACGGTTCCAGTAATGAGTTGCCCCTCAGCTAAGGTCGACAACGTCGTCTGCCGTTTCTTATCTCGTGTTTCTTCAAGCAGCGCCCGGCGAGACACGACCACATTGCCTCTCCGATGGTTAACCTTAATAATCTTAAAGTTAAAGACTTTCCCGACTAACCCATCCAAGTCACGAACAGGAGTCAGGTCAATCTGAGAACCGGGAAGAAACGCCTTCACCCCAATATCAACCATCATGCCGCCCTTAATCCTCGACAGCACCTTCCCTTCGATCTCTTTGTCATCGCGGTGAGCCACTTCCAGGTCTTCCCAGACCTTCATCTTGTCCGCTTTTTCTTTCGAGACCAGCAAATTGCCTTCGGCATCTTCACACTGCTCAATATAGACCTGTATCGTATCGTCGACGGCAAGCGTCTGAAGTTCTTCGCTGGAAAATTGGTCAGACGGAATCATGCCTTCAGACTTATATCCGATATCAACAACAACCCGTTCCCGCTGGATGTTCACCACGCGTCCTTCGGTTATGGTGCCTTCCTCAATATTTCGAAAGGTTTCTTCATAGAGTGCTGCCAATGCTTCACGATCCAGCTGTTCAGGTTGTTCAGATACTGTATTCATCCTCTTCCTACGCCTCCACTCTGCTCAATGCACTGCTGATTGATGATTAAAAATAAAACTTCCCGGCAACCCTCAGCGTTGGATCACTTGGGAGATTTGCATAATGAATAGACATTTATGTTGACCGACTCACCGAAGAAGCAGAAACCTGTCCTAATTCGGCAATGCGCGTCATCACCGTATCACTAACGGTGCGATAATAATCTTTTGGTTCCAGGCCTTCTCGATACGGGAATGTCATTGGCTCTCCAAAATGTATCTGTACAGGCTTCATCCGTAACCGAGCCGACCCCATGGGCAGCACATCAAACGTTCCACTAATATAGGCCGGCACAACTGGACATTGCGCCTGAGAGAGGATGACCCCAATTCCAGGTTTTCCCTCCTGCAGTCCCCCATGTGGGGTCCTGGTCCCTTCAGGAAAAATCACAACGGGCTTTCCGGCTTTTAGCCGAGAGACAGTTTCATTCAACGCAAGCCGGTCTAACCGGTTAGTCTTGAGTGGAATCCAGGCAATTTTTCGGAACATCCAGTGAAGAAGAGGATGCGGGAAAAGATTCGCTCGTCCCAGAAACGACACGCGTCTGGGAATACCACACCCCAAAAAAGGGATGTCGACGTAGCTGGCGTGGTTGGCTGCGAATAAGATTCCTCCACTTTTCGGAATATGCTGTGCCCCATGGACACGATAACGAAAACACAATCGCCCCAGTATATTGAACATTGCCCAAATACTGGCATACACAAGCCCACTCACTGGCGTGCTGAAACAACTTCCGTCAGATGGTCCAACACCTGATCAATCGACAAATTGGAGGTATCAATCATCATGGCATCAGTAGCAGGAATCAATGGAGCCACTTCTCGAGAACGATCACGATCGTCTCGGATAGTCATTTCTCGTCGGAGATCATCCCAGTTTTTCTGTTGATCATCCGCATGCAGTTCACGATAACGTCGGCTGATCCGAATATCAGGATCGGCATCAAGAAAAAACTTCACATCGGCTTGAGGAAAAACTTTCGTCCCCATATCACGTCCCTCAACCACAATACCGCCCTCGTTCGCAAAATCCCGCTGAATCGGAAGCAGCCATTGACGAACCTGAGGAAGTGCGGCAACCGTTGAAGCTAACTGACTCACATCTAGACTTCGAAGTTCATGCGTCACATCTTGGGCATCGACAAAGACCGAAAGCGTTTGCTCACGTGCCGTTAGCTCAAGTTTTGTGGTCGAAAGCAGATCTTCGACTTGCTTCGAATCGGCCGGATCAACATGACTGGACCGAACTTTCCAGGCGACCCCACGATACAACGCTCCGGTATCCAAATAGGTATAACCAAGACGCGCAGCCAATTTTTTGGCAACTGTACTTTTGCCGACACCTGCCGGACCATCAATCGTAATAAGCAACCGACCGTCCTTAGATTCCGGACGCTGCACGCTTTCCTGCCATTGGCTTATTATAGTGTTCACTGGGAGTTTGTCAATAAATCCAATAACTTGCCCTTGAATCCAGGGAAAGAAGTTTCAATGCAGTCGGTCTCATCGATGATAATAGCAGAATTGGCAATCAAACCAGCAATAGCCAGCGACATCGCTACTCGATGATCCCCATAGCTTTGACATTGTGCCCCTGTCAGTCGTTTTCCGCCGGTAATACTCAGACCATCAGGATTTTCTTCAATAGGAATGCCAAGTTTAGACAATTCCACTGCCATGGCATGAATCCTATCCGTTTCTTTAACTCGAAGTTCTTGAGCCCCTGTAATATGCGTCTGTCCTTCGGCAGCAGCGGCGGCCACACACAGGACAGGCAATTCATCGATGGTCTTAGGGATATCTTCAGCCTCGATCGTAATTCCATGAAGATCGGCTGATTTCACAAAAAGGTCGGCAACTGGCTCACCTGAAACTTCACGGCTATTCCTGACTTGGATATTGGCGCCCATCTTATTGAGAATATCGACGACTCCGGTTCGCGCGGGGTTTACCCCAATTCCAGATAAACAGAGCTCTGAATCCGGCACAATGGATGCGGCGACCAGGAAAAAGGCTGCAGCTGACATATCTCCAGGAACGGAAAGCGGCTTCCCGGTGAACGGCCTACGACCAGTTACCGAAACCGTACAGCCATCGACTTGGACATCAACGCCCAAATGTTGGAGCATTCGTTCAGTATGATCCCGAGACTTGACCGGTTCGGTCACGCTCGTCAGCCCTTCAGCTAAGAGCCCTGCCAACAAGACTGCGGACTTGACTTGGGCACTGGCCACAGGAGAACGATACTTACAACCTTGTAATCCTTGCCCAGCAATGGCTAATGGGGCATACTCGCCCGCTCTTCGACCAGTAATTGAGGCGCCCATCGTCCGGAGAGGATTGACGACTCGACCCATGGGACGATTGCGAAGTGATCCGTCACCAGTTAATACCGAAAAGAAATCTTGCCCGGCCAGAACTCCGGCAAGAAGACGAAGGCCTGTTCCGGAGTTTCCGCAATCCAAAACGGTTGAAGGCTCCGTGAATCCCCAAAGACCTTTCCCTAACACTCGAAGGCTGGTGGCGTCGATGTCTTCAACCGGAATTCCTAGCGCACGGACAACGCGAAGCGTATTGAGACAGTCCTCGCCAAGACAGTAGCCAGAAATGATGGTTTCCCCTTGCGCGAGCCCACCCAGAATCAGCGCCCGATGGGTGATAGACTTATCTCCAGCAACCTGCACGGTCCCACGTAACGGTTTGGTTGCAGTAGTGGTTGACCACGAACTCATGAGAGGCGCTCCCTTGCTTCCTTCGCCTGTTCCATAATTTTCTCAAGTCCCGTCCCATCACTCTGTTCCACACAGTCTTTGAATTGCTTGAGATGCTCCATATAGACATCAATCATCTTGAGGAGATTGCCTCGATTGGCCAGACAAATATCACGCCACATCTCGGGAGAACTGGCGGCAATTCTCGTCGTATCACGGAGACCACCTCCTGAATATTCTAAAAGCGTTGCGGATTGCCCTAATTGGCTCTGTAGTTGAGTAAGCGCCTGCATCAGAGCAAAGGCCGCGACATGAGGCAGGTGGCTAACCGCCCCTAACACAAAGTCATGGTCAAACGGGTCAAGTGAACAGACCACTGACCCTGCGGACTTCCAGAGCTCGCAAATAGCCTCTAATGCCGCCGGATCGGTTTGAGTTGTAGGGGTTACGAGGCAACGGGCTCCTTTAAACAAATCAGCGGTGGCATACGCAACTCCAGACTTCTCACGACCCGCAATCGGATGCGCCCCGACAAAGCGAACAGGCTTCGGCAGTAGCTGTTCGGCCTCTACGATCAACTGCCCTTTCACACTTCCCACATCACTCACAATGGCTTTCGCTGGGAGACTCTCTCCCCATTCCCGCAAATGCGTCGCATAGGTATCGACGGGCGTGGCTAACACCACCAAATCAGCATCGTTGACCGCGTCTTGAGCATGGGATTCGTAACGATCAATGGCACCAAGTTTCACGGCCAATTGAAGATTTTCAATACGGCGCCCGACGCCAATCACCGTTTCAGCCAAACCTTGCTGCTTGAGGATCAACCCCAGCGAACCACCAATGAGCCCGACCCCAACAATGACAACTTTTTTGAACAGCATACTCATATTAAATCAGCTCATCCCCGAACGTACATCTCATGTCGAAAATTGACAGAAACTCATCAATCGACGAAATAAATCAGGCTCAATATGTCTACTACAAATCCCGTCCAACCGCTTCGGCAATTAATTTCAAACTCGACATGAGATCTTTGAAGCGAGATGGCTTGAGAGATTCTTCTCCATCGCAGAGAGCGCATTCGGGGTTGGAATGAACCTCAATCAGCAGCCCATCGGCACCACAAGCAATCGCGGCTTTCGCCATAGGCGCCACAAGGTTCCATTTTCCGGTCGCATGACTTGGATCAACAATAACAGGGAGATGAGACATTTCTTTCAAGGTAGGCACAGCACTGAGATCGAGTGTATTTCGGTATTGTGTTTCGAACGTCCGGATACCTCGTTCACATAACATCACATTGCGATTACCCCGAGACATAAGGTATTCCGCTGACAGTAAAAATTCCTTGATCGTCGCAGAAAGCCCACGCTTCAACAACACCGGCTTATCGTAATCACCAACCTCTTTGAGTAACTCAAAGTTCTGCATGTTCCTGGCACCAATTTGAATGATGTCAGCCTTTTCCAAAAAATGTCCAAGGTCTCTTGCATCGAGAATTTCACTGACCACGGGAAGACCCGTTAACTTGCGTGCCTCGACTAAATAATCGAGCCCTTCTTGACCGAGGCCTTGAAACGAATAAGGTGAGGTCCGAGGTTTATAAGCCCCACCTCGTAAAATTGAGGCTCCAGCGGCAGAGACTTCCCTAGCAATCCCGACGGTGAGTTCTCGTTTTTCAACTGCACAGGGACCAGCCATAATCGCGATCTTCTTCCCTCCCACTTTAACGCCATTCACATCAATGACACTATCGTGTTTCTGGAATTCGCGGCTCACCAATTTCCACGGCGCTAACACTGGCGTCACACTCTCAACCCCAGGAAATACCGTGAGAGGCTGTCCTTGAAGAATCCGGTCATCCCCGATCACGCCCACCACGGTTCGCTCTTCCCCGATCGAAACCTGAGCCTTTAAGCCTAATTCACGAAGACGCTCAACCAGATGCTCAACATCCTGCTCAGTCGCTTCCGGTTTCATCACAATGATCATGGAGCAGAGTTCCTACCTTCTAGAGTCAACCTAGCACAATTTTCAAGGCTTCAAGAAAGCGACGGTTTTCTTCGGGTATTCCAACCGTCACACGAATCATGGAGCCTTTAATATGGCGCACGATCACGCCTTCGTGAAGTAGGCCATCAAACACCTGTCGTCCATCGCGTTTGGTATCAAAATAGAGGAAATTGGCTTGACTCGGAATGACCACCATACCAAGTGCCGTAAGACCTTCTTCCAAAACGGCCATCTCCGTTTCATTCACAGAGCGACTCATCGCAACATGTTCTTCATCTTCAAGAGCACTCAACGCAGCGAGTTGAGCGAGGCTATTCGCATTGAATGGAGGACGTATCCGATTCACGTAGTCGACAATTTCCGTGGAGGTAATACCATACCCTACACGTAGCCCGGCTAAACCATACACTTTTGAGAATGTTCGTAAGATAACAACGGGATGCAGTTGCTTCACATACTGTAAGCTATCGGGATAGTCAGCTGACCGGACATATTCATAATAGGCTTCATCAAATACGACGATGACGTGATCTGGCAGTTGAGCCAAAAACGCGTCAACCTCAGCCATCGACACCATCGTGCCTGTGGGATTATTCGGATTACATAAAAACACAAGCCGCGTTTTATCTGTCACCGCTGCGGCCATGGCAGATAGATCATGCCGCCAATCCTTCAGAGGAACCTCGACCGGCACGCCATGCGCGCCTTGCACAGAAAGCTTGTACATGACAAAGGTATGATCGGCCATCACCGCTTCTTCCCCTGGCGCAAGAAAGGCTTTGATCAAGAGGCTAATGACTTCATCCGAACCATTCCCCACGATCACCTGATCGGCTGACACCTTCCACCGTTCGGCGAGAGCTCGCCGCAAATAGTGTGCCCCACCATCGGGATACCGATTCAATGTCGCTACGCCTTGCGCCAGAACCGCTTTCGCCTTGGGGGAAGGGCCCAGAGGATTTTCATTCGATGCAAGTTTAATCGCATTCGTAATACCCAACTCACGCTCTAATTCATCCAAAGGCTTTCCCGGAGAATACGGAACGAGAGAAGAAATATTTGGGTGAACTTTTAACGGCATAATTAGGAACCGTATTTCGTGAATCGTCGTTCGAATTTCGTTAAGGTAAAGAAATTTATATTATCCCTGCGAGATACGAGCAACGAGCTACGTTATTTTTCGCGCTTCACGCTTGCGCGCCGGCACGAGCGACGAACAGCAGGGAACCTGTTAACTGCTTGAGGAAGGGTACGACCCCAGAACCTTCAAAAAGAGACACCGTCCCTTCACTTCATCAATCGCTTTCTTTACGCGATCATCATCTTGGTGGCCTTCCAAGTCCATAAAAAAGAGATACTCCCAGACTTTTCGACGGGTAGGACGCGACTCAATTTTGGTCATATTGATGCCATAGGATGAAAATGGCCGGATCATATCATACAACGCCCCGACTCGATCCTTCGCCGATACAATAATAGAAGTTTTATCTTTTCCGGTTCGCTCGGACCCTCGCTGTGACAGAATTAAAAACCTTGTCGAGTTATGGATATTATCTTCAATGCGTGATCGAAGAATCTTTAATCCATAGATTTCCGCAGCGATTTCAGAAGCGATAGCCCCGGCTGCCGCATCATTCACACATCGTTCCGCCGCCCGTGCCGTGCTGGGTTCCTCTGCAATGACGGCCGAGGGCAAATTGGCCTCTAACCACTTACGACATTGGGCAATCGCTTGCGGGTGGGAATAGATCGTCTTGATCTGTTCGAGAGAATCCGCCTTTGATAAGACGTTATGGGCAATCTCGAACATAATCTCGCCATAAATCAATAACGGTGAATCCACCAACAAATCGAGCGTGTGATTCACGACTCCCTCAGTAGAATTTTCGACAGGCACAATGCCAAACCGAATTCGTCCACGCTCCACTTCATCGAACACATCTTTAATGCTACTGACAGGAACATACTCAGCCGATTCCCCAAACTTATTCACCGCGGCCAGATGAGTGAAGGTTGCAGGCGGTCCAAGATACGCTACCGTTTGAGAGCCCTCTAGCGACAGCGAGGCAGACATAATCTCGCGATACACCGGCCTAATCGCTGAACTCGGAAATGGACCAGGATTTTTGGCTGCTAATCGCTCGACAATGGCTGTCTCACGGCCTTGCGTATGCAAATGAGCCGAGGCATCTTTCTGTTTCTTTAAATGCCCGACTTGAATGACGTATTGAGACCGTTCGTTCAGAATGCGAAGGATCTCGTCATCTAATCGGTCAATATTATCTCGGCAGGAAGGAATGTCGTTTGGCAGTTCCACAGATCACTCCAGGATTATTGTAGTTTTCTAAGGCCCTACTTACTGTTATCCCTCCGCACCTTAGGGAAAGGACTGAGATAGGTGCATGAGGGAAATTCACCTCACTATAACGAATCTGAACTGCTCAGCATAGCCGGAAAACAAAGGGTTTTCAAGAAGGCCTGACCTTCTAATCGAGACCAACTATTCCTAAAATCATAAGGGCTATCTCGTTTCAGATTTTGAGAGTAGGAATATCGTGAAGTTGTTGGCAAACCAGAAGGCCAGCTAAAAGTACCGCTTTCGATCCATCTTTTGATGAAGAACCACCATGATGCTAAGACCATCTTGATTTATTTGGTAAAAAATAACGTGGTTTTCGTGTTCGAATCGGAAGTAGCCCTTACGGATATAATCAATAGAGCGACCGAGGTATGAATGCTGAACTGCGTTCAAAGGTTTTGAGAAGGACCTGGTAATACTCTGAGGCTTGTTGCTCACCGATAAGCGATGGCCCTCCACTATCACCTTTTCGCTATGCAAATGCCACTTCTTGATATGGCTCGCCCTTGGCACGAGGACTGATGGTGATAGTGACTTTTTGATCGAGCAATTTCAGAAATTCCAGCAACTTATCAGTTGTAAACCAATGAAAATGCCCATTCATTAAATGTGAAACCTCAGGTTGTTTAATCCCCAAAAGAGTCGAGACTTCCCTTTGCCTCAGTTTTTTGGCTTTGATAATTTTGAAACCATGTATGCCGATCTGTCCACGGGCAAATAACTCGTCGGCATCGTCAAGCCCAAGATCAGTAAAAACATTTCCACTGCTTTCTTCATATTCAATCGGTTTCACGTTTAGCCAACTCCTTTGCTTCTTTATAACGTTGTTGAATCATCTCGATGTCCAATTTCGGTGTCTGGATGCCTCTCTTCGATTTTTTCTGGAAGGCATGCAGCACAAACTAAAATTACATAGGAATTTTCCTCTGTCATCAGGAGTTGAATAAATAGGGTCAGCGATGACATACCTGCGATAAAGACGCGATGGAATTCTTAACAGAAAGGACCACAAGGCTCCTGTTTGTTTCAAACCGCAAGCCTGACATCATCGCAACTCAACTCGGATGTACTTCAATGGCATGCAACGGAATAGGGTATTCGGTTACATTTTGCTAAAAGTCGATGGAAAATCCCTAAAGATAACGACTACGTTCTAAGTTATTCTTCGTCAAAATAGTCCGAATCTACTTTCTTAACTTCATACCGCCCAACGGTCGATACTCCAACATTGTGTTCTACCATTAGAGCTGCCAATCTATCGCCATCAATCAAAATAATTTTTGACTCAATCATCGATCCATACTCAATCGCTTCTTTCGAAAAGTTTGAAGTAGTTATGAATACCCCCTTTTTAGCTCTTTGACCCTGAAGAGCTCCGGCAAACTTTTGTAGCTCAGGCCTTCCTACAGTTCCTTCCCACCGCTTTGCCTGAATGTAAATAACATCTAATCCAAGATGATCTTCATTTATGATACCATCTATGCCACCATCACCACTCTTTCCTAGAGCACGACCTGCATCTTGCCTATTGCCTCCATATCCCATTTTTACGAGAAGATCTACGACAAGCCTCTCAAAGAACGACGGTGTCGAATCTTTCACAACACTAAGAACGTCATCTTCCAGATCCTTGAGGATTGCACGATACGCAGAGGCCAAAACATCCTCTGGCGTTTCGCCAGAAGATAATTCAATGATCGTTGTTCCATCGTTGTTCGATGACGTTTCCTTCTTTCGGTTTCTGAATTCTATGAATTCTGGGTATCGCTCTAAGAGAGAAACGTTAATCCTCTCTGGATTTTCCGCTAATAGGCTGAGCCCTTGATCAGTTATCCTGAAATACCCCCGCCTAGGGGATTCCAACAACCCCGCTTGTTTCAGATAGGAGCGTGCCCATCCAACACGGTTGTGAAAGACCCTCTGACTTCCACTTGGTAAAAGTTCGGCTCGTTCATCATCAGATAGAGCAAATTCTTCTGCAAGAAATTCTACAACTTCTCTGAACTTATGTTCTAATTGATCGGAGGCTAATTGAAGAACAGGAAGCATTACTGTCTGATAGTCGGGGATTGCCATAAACAAGATGCTATCCTTTTTGATATGCATAGAAATAGGTAACCAAAATTGATATGTATCTGGCCAACATGGGCGTGTGAAGATATAACAATTGTTGCAAAGCCTATTATCATCGGTCCCACTCAAAAAATCCAGAAAATCTCTTTTCCTGTTTTGACCAATCTGGTCTTAGACTTTTGATTCACAACTTAATCGGACATGCCCTCAATACCCGCCAGACTATCTTGGGATGCATTAAACTTGTGGGTGGAGCCATGAGATTCATCACCTTCAGAAACTGTGAGTAGACAACTGGATCGTGATGTGTGGCGCGATGGATTTTATAGGAACTACTGAAGTCGGGAGTAGCATGTTCATTCAATAAGAGCGATGATCTTGGCTCGTACTTCTGCAAGTTCATCCTGGGAGACGCTGCCTTTTCGCTTAGCCTTGCGGCTTCGCCAGTCGAGACTTTTCACTTGGTCGGCGAGAACCACACCTGCGGGATCACCAGTGATCAGGACTTCAAACGGGTAATGTTTAATTTGGGTCGTGATGGGACAGCAGATCATCAGGCTGGTTTTTTGGTTGTAGGTCTTGGGACTAAGCACTAGGGCGGGACGATGTCCTGCCTGTTCATGGCCCGTCTGTGGTGTGAAGTTTAGCCAAACAATGTCACCTGCTTGCGGAATATACCCACTAGCCATTACCAAGCTTCTTCGCCTTGCGGCTTTCCAAAATCCACCGCTCGATGTTGATTCTTGGTCGTGATGTCTTTGAGAAGGTTTTTGAGATCGTATTTTTTACCGTGGATTGGTTCAATCACGATACGTCCATTTTCTTCCGTAATTGACACTTCTGATTCCGAATGAAGAGAAGCGGCTTCAAGAAGATGAGAAGGGATGCGGATAGCTGCACTGTTACCCCATTTCTTTACCGTTGATTTCATATCAGTCCCTTAATGATTCTACATTGTATATATACCATATCATGGCTCCATGAATGATGCAACATTGTGTATACATTCTCGAAGCAGGAGAAGTCTGGCCAAAGAAAAGGTTTTCCGATCTCAGGCTAGAAAAAACTAAAAACATCCAATAGATGTAATTGATCTAGTTATGGATGTGGGAAGTGCGACTCAGGACCTGCCCTTGCTCTGGATAACCATCCACGACAACTGCGAGTGCTAGATAATTTCACCACAGTCTTTTACTCAGAACTGCCACGCAGCACCCGCCAGACAATCTTGGGATGCATCAAACTTGTGGGTGGAGCCATGAGGTTCATGACCTGCAAAAACTGTAAATAGACGACTGGATCGTGCTGTGTGGCGCGATGGACTTTGGCGAGGTAGGCATTTGTGAGATCAGTCATCGCTGGCTTCTTGCCTACGGTTTCCGGATATCGGAAATCCTCACAGGCGGCCATTTGCCAAGGAATGTCCACGACCTTGGCGATTCGCTGAAAGAATGGCCGCCACAGACCAGTCAAGGGTGCCTGTTGTCGTAAGAGGCTATCAAGTGCCTGAACCTGCATGGCCGCAGAGGTCATCCCTTGTCCGTAAATTGGATTGAAGCTCGCAATGGCATCGCCTAATACGAGATAACCTTCTGGGAAACGGATTAATTTCTCGTAGCGGCGACGAAGACTCGATGGGAATTTATAGGTAAACACATCTGAAAGCGGCTCAGCACGACTCACGACATCGTAAACATCTGAGACAGGCAAACGACGGATAAATTCAAGATACTCCGACTCATCTGTTGGCGGATGATCTCCAAGCCACCCACCGGCAGAGACGATCCAACGATCGTTTTCGACAGGAAAAAGAAAAGACATGTGCTTTTGCGTTGGTGGCGTTGGGGAAATCATCACCAGTTTTGCTCCAACGAGATCGTTCTCCCGACGCCGATACAGACGAGTCGCATATCCGACTCCAACCTTGACCTCATCTTCGTGCGGTCGCTCATACCCCAAATGCTTCAGCCACTTACCAGCCGACGAACCACGTCCCGCCGCATCGACAACTAGATCTGCGTCTATGGTCGTTTCGTCTGCTCCGTCGTTTCCAGTCACTACATGAACCCCGAGAACTTGAGTCCGTACGTCATTCACAACCAACCCGCGTACGGCACATGATGACTGAATTGTCACATTAGGCAACTGTGAAACAGAGTGACGAATGTTCCACTCTAAAAATATGCGGCTTACCGAGACGGCATGAAGCCCGCTCGTAAATTGCTTCTTGTACCCATCAAAGTGATACCAGCGTATCGCTTCGCCCATATCTGAGATAATGGCTCCACCCTTGACCAGAGCGTCCTCAAGGTTGGGGAAAAGATCTTTGATGATGCAAAACCCTTGGGCAAGAAGTCCGTGGAGATGGCGCGTTTGAGGCTGGCCCCTTCGGGATTCGGGATGATCGCCGACGGGATCGCGCTCGAGAATCGTGACTCGTTCAAAATGATCACTCAAAACCCTCGCAGTAAACAGCCCGGCTAGACTGCAGCCGATGACCACCGCATGTGTGCGCTGCTTGGGTGAATCCAGAGTCATATCAGACTTACGCTCCGAAAACGGCATCTCAGGAAGTGTCGCTTATCAGTCATTATCAGAAAAGGTGAAACGCGACTTCCAGCCAAAGATAATTCTGTGAGTCGAAAGAAACCTATAGCCGATTCAATTAACTTCCAATTGTTTGAAGTAGGTAATCACGCTGGGTTACTTGGATATCTCTGATTGGTGGCATCAAAAGGATAAAGTCACCACGATAGACTCCCAACGGTTACGCTCAGTCTTGCGAACGATCGAATCCAAGGGCTAGCTCGACTGGAACTTGTTTGGATTCGCTATAGCGCCGTAGCCCCTCCAAGTATCCATAAGATACTTGCCAGACCTCAAGCTACTACTCACCGTACGAGTTAATCTCTAATATTGGATTCAGGAGTTAGGAATTGGACAATTCTTGAATAAGTTGTTTAGGAGTGATAGCTCGGTGAATTCGTGTAATCACAGATATTTTTTTCTTAATCGCTTTGACCGACCATCATTGAAGGGGTAATTGATATGCCTCAGCTAGAACTTATTTGGATTCGCTATAGCCTGCCATATAACTGGCCAGATAATCAGGCAGTGATTTAATGATAGCTTTCTGAATCGGAAGGAAATTTGGCGCATTCGACTTCTTCTTTAAATCGACTGAGCGCCTGCAGTGCATCGGCTTTGAGGTGAGCATACGGCTTGACGAATTTAGGCACAAATTCATCGAACAATCCAAGCAGATCGTACAGCACCAGAATTTGCCCGTCGCAATGTGGTCCCGCCCCAATACCGATTGTCGGAATCGAGAGATGTTCCGTAATCGTCTTGGCTAAGGCCACAGGCACAGCTTCGAGCACCAACGAAAAAGCACCGGCATCTTCAAGGGCTTTGGCATCGGCGAGCATGGCTTCGGCTTGGTCTCCTTCCTTACCTTGGACTTTATAGCCGCCATACTGGTTGACGGATTGCGGGGTCATGCCGATATGAGCCATCACAGGAATCCCGAATCGCGTCAGTGCTTCCACGCGATCAATGACCTGATTCCCGCCTTCAATTTTTATAGCCGCAGCTCCGGCCTGCAGAAAGAGCCCGGCATTGCGCACGGCATCTTCAACACTGGCTTGATAAGACATAAACGGCATGTCGCCAATGACGAGCGATTTTTCTGCCGTCTGCGCCACCAACCTCGTATGATAAAGCATATCGTCCATGGTGACCGAGAGGGTATTGGCCTTTCCCTGAACCACGACTCCCAGAGAATCGCCGACCAAGATCGCTTCAATACCCGCTTGTTCGACAATCCGTGTAAACAGCGCATCGTAGGCCGTCACGACCACGAGCTTTTCTCCCTGACTTTTGCGCTGTTTGAATTCTGGAACGTTCATCAATGTTTCACTCTTTTTTATATTTAACTCCGGTCTTAGAGGAATCCAAGAATCGCAACCCCCTCAGGGAAATGAAAACTTATTGTTTAGTAAAGCGTTTGGCTGATTCTACCGTATTTTGCAAGAGCATGGCGATGGTCATAGGACCAACCCCACCCGGCACAGGCGTAATCCAGCCGGCCTTCTCTTTGACCGGTTCAAAATCCACATCTCCAGCCAAGCTTCCATCCTCTCGTCGATTAATACCGACATCAATGACAATAGCCCCTTCTTTAATCATCTCAGAAGTGACAAATTGCGTGCGCCCGATCGCCGCGACCACAATATCAGCTTCTCGACACACAGCTGGTAAGTCTTGGGTGCGCGAATGACATACGGTCACGGTGGCATGTCGATGCATCAACAGTAGTGCGACAGGCTTTCCCACAATATTGCTTCGACCGATGACGACCGCTCGCTTTCCTGTGATTGACTGTCCTGTCGATTCAATCATGTGAATCACGCCTTTTGGCGTGCAGGGTGTAAACACCGGTTCCCCCTCAACTAACCGTCCCACATTATAGGGGTGAAACCCATCGGCATCTTTGTGCTGAGAGACAGCTTCCAAGATGGGCTTACTGTCAATATGTTTGGGAAGCGGGAGCTGCACGAGAATCCCATGAATTTTGGGATCGGCATTGAGTTTGTGAATAAGCGTCAGCAACTCACCTTGAGTCGTTGCTTCAGGCAACTTATATTTTTCAGGATACAGCCCGGCTTTTTCACAGGCAATTTTTTTATTTCGGACATAAATCGCCGAAGCCGGGTCACCACCCACTAGCACTGCCGCCAACCCCGGCCGAATCCCCGTCCGCTCATTAAACTCAGACACGTCTTTCGCAATGTCTATTCGCAACTGCTGCGCTAAGGCTTTTCCGTCGATAATCTGTGCTGCCACATCCCCTCCTCTTGATCGCTGACGTTGATATATCAGAGGGTCACGATATCAAGCTTGAAAAAACTTCGTCAATCTATAGCGAATCTAATTAATTTCTAGTTGAGTGTAGGATAAGGAAACCTAGGCGACGGTTGTTGCGCATCTCTCGCAAGGTTGAAGGGGGTTGCCAATGGTGAGACCTGTTTGCCCCTGGAGTGTTGAATATAGGTCGCCTAGACAGCCTAAAGCTATGCCTCAAACATCGGAAGTTATTTGAATCGGCTATAGATGACAATGTCTACAGCCGATTCAGTTATACCGAATCGACTGAATTTCCGGTTATCGAATCCTGACTATCCCCGCGTTCATTAACTAGCCAAGCGTAGGCAGTTTAAACAAGCGGGGATAACCTCTACTGGTTGACATATGTATTCACACTGGCATGGCTACCTGTAATCCACACGTCGGAAGGTGGGCGCCTTCAGTAAAAATTGCGAATTCGATATTTGCAGGATTAGTAAACGGTCGTAGCCAAGATAACGTGTAGGACCATATTTGGATTCGCTAGATTTCTTGACAGCCCTGGAAATAGTCACTTACCATACCTTGTGAAGCTTCTGACTCTCAATCTTTCCTTGCTCAAATCTCCGCGTTTCTGCGTTTCCCTCTTCACCTTTCACAGACAAGGGTTATACCGATGAATAGTTATGTTTCATTATCGAAAAAAGCCCTTTACTTGATCGTTTGGATTTGTACCGTTTTCGTTCCAACGTCGGCCAGCGCTCAAGCCATTATCAATGACCTTTCCGCCCCTCAAAGCATTATTGCCAATTCTGAGAAAGGCTATCTGGTGGCCAATGCCAATGGAGAGCCTGGCAATCGCGATAACAAAGGTTTTATCTCTCAACTCGATGACGCGGGAAAACTCACGCATACCCACTTTATCCAGGGTGGAAACAATGGAACGGTCCTTAATTCTCCTACTGGAATGGTGATTGTCGACGATATCCTCTATGTCGCTGATATCGACACGATTCGAGGGTTTATGCGAACAACAGGAGAATCCGTCTCCTCGGTGTCAATGACCCGATACCACTGCTCAACGCTTACAGGACTGACAGCCAATAAATCCGGACAGCTCTTCGTGTCAGACACTGATACCAATGCCATTTACCGACTTGACCCCACACAAGAATTTGCTGTTTCCTTAGTGGTTCAAGACGAAGCTCTATCCGGACCACGAGGCTTAGCCATTCATCCCCATACCGGACGTTTAACCGGTGTAAGTTGGGAGGGAGGGAAAGTCTTTGAGGTCAGTGAATCCGGTGAAATTAAAGAACTACTCTCCAACTCATTTTTTTCACGTCGTTTCCACAATTTGGACGGCATCGCCTTTGACCGATACGGCAGCATGTACATTTCTGACATGTCCGCAGGAAAAGTCTGGAGGGTTCTTGCCGATTTAAAGAAACAAGTGATTGCTGAATTTCTGGTCTCTCCAGCCGGCATCGGCGTTGATCGTGAGAAACACTTAATTCTCGTGCCGTATCTTTATGCAAACGGGGCAGAAATTAATGGATTAGAACAACCGTCTAATTCAGGAAAAAAACGGAAACCTCGCGACTTGTCAGATTATGGCCTTGGGTGGACAAAGAAGGATCAACCCAATGAGTAAATGCCAATATTGCGAGCAACGAAAAGGCAAACGTCCCTGTCCGGCCTTGAGCGGATTTATTTGCAGCCAATGCTGCGGAACCTATCGTATGAACAAGATATCCTGCCCGCCAGATTGTGTGTACCTTGATCCCAATCTGGAATACCAGCAAAAACGCGTCGGGGTTCACTTCGAACAGGACCGTCGAACATTTTACCGTGAATTAATGGACTTGGGAGGGGAGCGGGCGGCCGAGGTCTTTTATGTCTTAGAGGCTATCACGTATCGATTTTTTCAATCGCGCCCGGAGGCCCAAGATGGTGAAGTACTCGATGGACTCAAACACCTTCGTCAATCGTTCAGCCCGATTCATATACCCGGAGCAGCACCACCAGCTTTTGGAGAAGAACTCAAGAAAGAATACAAAACCTTAGATGATCGCCAACCGCTTGAGACTCAAATGGTCACACAGGTGTTAGATCATGCCAGTCAATTTATCCAGGAGTTTTCAGGAGAGGGACTTCGATCCAATAGATTTCTCAATGGCCTCATTGGATATATCAAACTTCGGCACCCTGATGTGGCTGATCAACTGGCTCGTCAATCTGGAGCCGGTGGCCGAATTATCATCCCAAGTGGGACCCCGCTCGAAGACTCGCCTCCGATTGCTCAAGAAACCTAACTCAACTTTTCACTCAATTTTATAAAGTGAAAACGTGAATCGTATTTCGTCGCTCGTAAAAATATGAAGAAGAAATGTATATTTGACGAGATGCGTCGGTTTATTCCACGATTTCTACCGTCATCTCAATTCGCTCAAGCGGATTATCTCTCGGATCTCGAGGCTGACTAACAATCTTATCAATGATATCAAGCCCCTTCACAACTTCTCCAAATATGGTGTATTGCCCATCGAGATGCGTGGCTTTGTCAGCCATAAGAAAAAATTGAGAACCGGCACTATTCGGGTCGGCCGTTCTGGCAGCGGATAAGATACCCTTTTCATGAGCAACCTTGCTGAATTCCGCTGGCAATGTATATCCTGGGCCACCAGTGCCATATGACCGTACCTTGCTTGGATCTTTGGTGTTGGGATCTCCGCCTTGAATCATAAACCCCGGTATCACACGATGAAAAATTGTGCCATTAAAAAATCCAGACTTTGCCAATTTCACAAAACTTTCCACATGTTTCGGTGCTAGCTCAGGGAAAAATACGATTTCCATTTCCCCAAACTTGGTTTTGAGTATGGCACGCGGTGCCTTTGAGGACGTGGCTTCCTCATCACCAGTCAACACAACCGTTGAGGAACCTGCCCATCCTACGGCGCACCATGAGAACAGGATTACACTGACACACACGATTGTCTTTTCTATCAATCTTGTCCGACTTACTCTCTCCATAGACCTAGCTCCTCCCCTGATGACGTGAAAATGTATGCCTTAATATATCGCGTCTTCTGCTAGCCCGTTTTCCAATGCTTCACGAGCCGCAATTTGCTCCGCCTCTTTTTTCGTTTTACCGATTCCTCGACCACGAACTCTATCCTTAATAGACACTTCCATTTCAAAAACCTTCTGGTGATCAGGTCCTGATTCCTGAATAAGTCGGTAGTTAGGATTCATATCAAACTTCTTATGCGAAAGCTCTTGAAGGTGGCTTTTATAATCACCCCTGAATCCTCCTGAAGTGATTGTCTTGAGCTGTTCAAATTCAGGGTTCAAGACTCGAAGGATAAAGGCTTGAGCCTGTTCACTTCCACCATCAATATACACTGCCGCAATGACCGCTTCCAAAGCATTCGCGAGCAGCGAACTTTTTTGACGTCCATCGGTGGCTTCTTCCCCTCGTCCAAGCCGTAACCAATTTCCCAGTTGCAAACGTGTCGCAACTTTTGCCAAGGATGAACGGCTGACTAAGAAGGCTTTCGTCTTAGAAAGCTCACCTTCGTCTGCATGCGGAAAAATTGTAACAAGGTATTCACTCACCACCAAGGCTAAGACGGCGTCCCCCAAAAACTCTAACCGCTCATTGTCTTTTCCAGCCTTTTCCTGGCTGCTCTGAGAAAAAGACTTGTGGGTCAGAGCCGTCTCCAATAACTCTGGTTTGCGAAACACATATCCAAGTTTGGTTTGGACGTCTGACAGCACGAGAGTCCCATTATTCATAACTGGCAGACCCCTAGGATCTGCCTCAAATTTTATCACACGATGTTATCGAATTGTACCACATTGGGGGAATGAGGGTTGGCCTTACACAAAAAGCAGAAGCATCGTTATCCATAGATAAAATCTGCCCATTGCAACTGGCTCTTATAGCCGTTTCAGTTATACCGAAACGATAACGCGCCAACGTGTACAATGTTGAAACCCAATACGTGATGTACAACGTCAATCATAGTCAGGACATCCAAGCGGGTATAACCTTCCGATGTTTGAGGCACAGTATAACGCTGTCTTGGCTACCTCTAATCAACACCTCAAGGGGAAAACCGGTATCCACGTTCAATGCCTATTCGGCTCTCTGTCAGGTACATAACGATCGTAGCCAAGGCTACTTCTAATCAACACCTCAAGGGGGAAACGGGCTCCACGTTCAATGCCTAGTTGGCCCTCTGTCAGGTACATAACGATCGTAGCCAAGGCTTCCTCCCAGTAGACCTCCAGAGGCAAACAGGTCTTACCATTGAGAAGCACTTCAATCGCTGTGGGAGGTATACAGCAATCGCCGCCTAGTTTACCTTCCTCCTAAACTTGAATTTATTTGGATTCGCAATCATCATCAAAGCCTTTGAATATCAAGCAGGCATTAACGCCTCCAAACCCGAACGCGTTAGAAACAGCAGCAGAAATTTTCACATCTCGTGCCTTACCGGAGATATAATCTAAATCGCAATCAGGGTCGGGAGTTTCAATATTCATCGTAGGCGGCAACCGACCTTCTCGCAACGCCAGTGTGGTGAAAATGGATTCTATCCCACCAGCGGCCCCCAACAGATGGCCTGTCATAGACTTTGTCGAACTGACTGGAATGGTATACGCCCGCTCTCCAAAAACTTGCTTAAGAACCCTGGTTTCTACGGTATCGGCAAACGTCGAGGTTCCGTGAGCATTAATATACCCAATATCATTTTTTGACACCCCTGAATCCTGGATAGCACGCTCTAAACATTTTGTGGCTCCGCTGCCATCTTCAGGCGGTGCGGTAATATGGAAGGCATCACTGTTCATCGCATACCCTGCGACCTCGGCATAAATTTTTGCACCTCGAGATCGAGCCTGTTCTAATTCCTCCAAGACCAGCACTCCAGCACCTTCACCAATCACAAAGCCATCACGATCCTTATCAAATGGACGGCTGGCATGTTCAGGATCATCGTTCCGCCGCGACAAGGCCTTAG
The DNA here is from genome assembly GCF_965152625.1 of Candidatus Nitrospira salsa. Lineage (NCBI taxonomy): Bacteria > Pseudomonadati > Nitrospirota > Nitrospiria > Nitrospirales > Nitrospiraceae > Nitrospira > Candidatus Nitrospira salsa. Next base: position 1,006,084 of record NZ_CBCUCO010000004.1, on the reverse strand, counting down.
CCGAAGCAAAGCCAGCCAGCGCAGTAGAACAGATCGTACTTTCGGCCCCTCCGACAATCATCGTATCCGCCTCACCATGTTGAATCAGACGAAATCCGTCACCGATGCAATTATTTCCTGAAGCACAGGCTGTGACCGCACATGAGTTCGGGCCCTTGGCACCAAAACGAATGGCGACCTGACCAGACGCCAAATTAATAATCACCATGGGAATAAAAAATGGCGTGACACGATCTGGTCCGCGCTCGAGCAACACTTTATGATACTGCTCAATCGCCGGCAGTCCTCCTATTCCTGACCCGATATATACGCCTACCCGATCTTCGTTTTCTTTCGTAATCTCAAGTTTGGCATCATCGACGGCTTCCTGGCTCGCGGCGACGGCATACTGGATGAATGTATCCATCTTCTTAATTTCTTTTTTCTCGATAAAGTCGGCTGGATTAAAGTTTTTCACTTCTCCAGCAATCCGAGAAGGGTAGTTAGTCGCGTCAAAACGGGTGATAGGGCCGATGCCGGATTGTCCGGCACATAAAGCCTTCCAGGTTTGTGTTACCCCAACTCCCAACGGCGTCACCAACCCTATGCCGGTGACCACAACTCGACGTTTTTGGTAATTGGTCATAGTTTAACAACACCTCTTTGCTCATCCGAATCAACAAGAAAGATGTTCGACTGGAACATGAGAGTAAAAGATAACGACCACTCGACGAACACAGAGGCCCTCCGGATAACACAATGGCTTTCCCCTGTGAAATTCATTACACTTTTTCTTTAATGAAATCGATAGCCCCACCAACGGTCTGAATTTTCTCGGCATCTTCATCTGGAATTTCTACATCAAATTCTTCCTCTAAAGCCATGACGAGTTCAACCGTATCTAACGAATCGGCACCGAGGTCATCAACAAACTTTGCATCATGGACCACTTCATCTTCTTCAACACCTAATTGTTCAGCAATAATTTTCTTAATGCGATCTTGCACTTCCATAGCCCATCCTCCTAAATGTCAGATTGTAACCTGAGTATCATTGATCTCCAGAAACTTCGTTATACCAGTTTAGCGTCATTCATGCCATGTGCATGCCACCATTGACATGCAGGACTTGCCCCGTCATATACCCCGCGGCCTCAGACGCAAGAAAACACACGGCTTCAGCAACATCAGTGGGCTGCCCCAGCCGTTGCAGGGGTATTTGCTTTAAAAGCGCCTCTTTGACGTCTTGAGAAAGACCTTGCGTCATGGCCGTATCGATAAATCCTGGCGCCACAGCATTGACCGTCACCGTTCGGCTCGCATATTCCCGTGCCACGGTCTTCGTAAACCCAATGACGGCCGCCTTGGACGCCGCATAATTGGCTTGTCCTACATTCCCGATCGTACCCACAATTGATGCAATATTAATGATACGGCCGGAGCGCTGTTTGCTCATAGAAGACAGGCAGGCTTTCGTACAGTGAAACGTTCCGGTCAAATTCACCTGAAGAACCAGATTCCAATCTTCCTCTTTCATCCGCATCAGTAACCCATCTCTCGTAATTCCTGCATTGTTGACTAAAATGTCAATATGTCCCCATTCTTTTAGAACCTGGTCCATGCTGGCCTTCACGGAGTCCCACTCAGCAACGTTGACTTGTAACGACATGGCCTTACGGCCCGCCCCTTCAATAGCCGCGACCGTATCCTTACATCGCTCAACATCAAGGTCCATCACCGCAACATCTGCGCCGTCTCGGGCAAGACAGGTGGCAATTGTTTGACCAATACCTTGAGCCGCGCCAGTGACCACCGCAACTTTTCCTTCTAACGTCATAATGGTTTCTCCCGACTTACCGTTCTTAAGTACGTCATCATGAAGCCAGAGACGATCGAACGGATTGAAAAGATTTCGTATCAGCAACATTCCAGATCGTCGCATTGGGGAGAATGCGTTTCACAAGCCCTGACAAGACTTTTCCGGGACCAACCTCAATAAAGGTATCAACCCCCATCTTTGCCATACTCTGGATTGATTGCGACCATTGAACCGGCGACGGAAGTTGCCGAATTAACGAAGTACGAACATCTTCAATCTTTATCAATGCCGTTGCTTCAGCATTATTCACCAGCGGGACGTTGAGGTCAGACCAATCCATGGTCGCAACATCCGCCTGTAAACGATCTGCCGCCACTTGCATAAGCGGCGTATGGACTGGAACACTCACGGGAAGTGGCATGACCCGACGAGCTCCCCGTTCTTTTAACAGCGAAATCGTTTTTTCCACGGCCACCTTTTCTCCAGCAATGACAATTTGACCAGGACAATTAAAGTTGGCTGGTGCCACGACTCCCTCAGACTTCGCATCTTCGCAAGCTCGTGTAACTTCTTCTTCAGATAACCCAAGCACCGCCGCCACCAACCCTGTACCTGGAGCCACGGCTTCAGACATGTATTGTCCTCGCTTTTGAACCAGTTTGACGGCCTGAGAAAAAGAAAGCCCTCCCGCTGCCACAATGGCCGAATACTCACCAAGGCTATGTCCTGCTACCGCTGAAGGTTGACATTGAAGCTGGTCAAATAAAGACCGCGCCGCAAGACTCGTGACAAGCAAGGCTGGCTGAGTATATTCAGTGAGATTCAGTTTTTCTGAAGGTCCCTTAAAACACAACGCGGCTATATCGTAACCCAGAACCTGGCTCGCCTCCTGGTACAACTCACGAACATGGGGATCAGCCTCATACAAAGAACGCCCCATGCCAACACTCTGAGAACCTTGCCCCGGAAAAAGGAGCCCAATTGAATTTGTCATAGATTTATAATGTCATAAACGACGGTTGATTTACTTAACAGAGAATCCTAGTGGCCCGTTTTGGTTAATTCATTCCGCTCGGTTGCAACACTGAGTTGACCTAACAAAAAGACAACTCACAGCGTATGGCTGGTTTCCTAACATTTTTAGTACGGGCCCTAGTGGCCCGTTTTGGTTAATTTAGGCAGTGACATTGTTGTCCGAGTCAGGGTCACATAGTGAACTGCCATATTGTTTCACTGGTTTACTAATTTTCGTGGTACAAGCGCTAGTTTCCTGTCACGGTTATTTACGGCAATACCAGCGTTAACGTTGGGTTGAACAACACAATAAGACAGACTCCATAGTAACATTGGGTTGCTAATTTTATAGGTACAGGAAACTAGTCAACAATAAACTCTCCTCCATCGACGCAGATGACGTTTCCTGTTATCCATTGGCTTTTGGGCTGACTCAAAAGACCAATGGCATCTGCAACATCCTTAGGCAACGTGAGTCGTCCGGAAGGATTCTTACGTTTCGCAAGATCAATCATTTCTGCAGATCCTGGGATTTTTCGCAAGGCTGGCGTATCCGTGACCCCGGCCATAATAGCATTCGCGGTAATCCCTAGAGGAGCCAGTTCAAGAGCCAATTGACGAGTGTGAGATTCTAACGCAGATTTGGCCGCAGAAACAGCACCGTAGGTTCGCCAGACACGAGCCCCTCCTGCACTTGTCATTGAAAAAATTCGACCACCACGCCCCATTAATTGCTGCTCAACTAACGCTTGGGTCCAATAGACTAAACTATTAGCCATCACATCTAACGTCATATCAACTTGTGACTTTGAAACCGCTTCTGCTTGAGATTGCGCAATAAATGGCTTTAATGTTCCAAAAGCCAATGAATGTAAGAGGACGCGTATCACAAGGGGAGAACCTGCTTCTTCGGACTTCGCTCGTATGGCAGAAAGAATTTCACCTCGTTTTTCAGAATCAGCAGCATTGGCATTAAAAAATACGGCTGTCCGTCCTAAGGCTTGAATATCTTTAACAATTCGATCCACATTCGGAAGGGTGGTTTTCCGATCTAAGTGTACGCCGAAAATATTTAACCCTAACGAAGCCAATTCCAAGGCAACAGACTCTCCAAATCCACTCGAAGAGCCTAAAATTAACGCCCATTCCCCTTCAAGGGGTTTGATAGTTTCGCTCATAACACCCCCACTTTCATCGTCATCTCGACATCAACAACACCCATCATGATCTCCTTGTTGTCACAGGCTCATGCTATGAGAGGCCGCTCATGATACCCATGAGACGTTCGAGCTGCCTTTATCTTCCTACCATCGAATAAGTCCGGATGCCCACGTGAGCCCCGCACCAAATGCCGCCAATAGCACCAGGTTCCCCTGGCGAACCCGACCTGCCAATACCGCTTCGTCAAGAGCTAACGGAATTGACGCAGCTGACGTGTTCCCAAATCGATCAAGATTGACAACCGTTTTTTCCAACGGAAACTTCAGTCGTTGTGCCACCGCCTTTAAAATACGAATATTGGCTTGATGTGGAACAAAAACATCCACATCATCAGTAGACACGTGATTGAAAGTCAAGACTTCATTGACGGAATCCTCCATGGTCTTGACCGCCACCTTAAAGGTTTCGTTCCCCTTCATTTTGACAAATTGAAGTTTCGCATTCAGGGTGTCCTCTGAGGCCGGAATACGTGATCCTCCACCAGGAACTTGGATGAGTTCCGCATGGTCTCCATCACCATGAAGATGAATAGAGAGGATGCCATCTTCTCCCTCTGACTTTCCAACAACCACCGCTCCAGCACCATCGCCGAACAATACGCAGGTATTGCGATCGGTCCAGTCTGTAATCGACGACATGACTTCTGCACCGATGACCAGAACATAACGCAGTCCTGTTTTGACATATGAGTTTGCTAATGCCAGGGCATACACAAATCCACAACAGGCCGCATTGAGATCAAATGCCGCGGCTCGTGTCGCACCAATGCGCTGTTGAACGAGACAAGCCGTAGATGGGAGAGGAGAATCTCCGGTACACGTTCCAACGATGATCAGATCAAGCTGTGATGCCTGGAGACCGGCCTGGGCTAATGCTTTTTCCGCGGCTTTCGTGGCTAAATCCGAACAGGCTTCCCCTAGTCCCACTAATCGACGCTCTCGAATTCCCGTTCGTTCGACGATCCAGGAATCTGACGTTTCCACCATTTTCTCGAGGTCAGCATTCGTCAGAATACGATCAGGCACATACGAGCCCGTTCCAAGGATTCGACTGTTCATGGCTGAACAACTGGCGAGTGTTCGGGAACGGCCACCTTGAGTCCCTCAGCAATATCGGCGCGAAGCTGTTCAACAAATCCGCCATCTGCGAGCTTATGGGCTCGACAAATGGCATTCTTGATCGCTTTCGCTGAAGAACGACCATGACAAATCATACTGATGCCATTCACTCCGAGCAGCGGGGCCCCGCCAAATTCAGCATAGTCAGTCCGACGACGAAGACGCAGCAACGGACCGGCAATAAAAAGATAGGATAAGCGCCCGAGGCGAGATTGTGCGATCTCTTTCATCAACATTTTCTTGATGGCATCAGCAAGACCTTCAGAGATTTTCAAAGCGACGTTTCCTAAGAAGCCATCACACACAATCACATCGGCATTACCACTGTACACATCACGACCTTCGATATTGCCAATGAAATTAATAGGACTATTCTTCAATAACCGAAAGGCTTCTTTCGTGACTTCATTCCCTTTGGTATCTTCTTCACCAATACTTAAAATTCCCACTCTAGGCTTAGCGATCTCCAAGATATGCTTGCCATATTCATTCCCCATAATGCCAAACTGATAAAGCTGTTTCGCGGTACAATCAACCGTCGCGCCAACATCCAACATCACCGCATTCCCTTGCCGGGTTGGCAGGCTGGCCGCAATAGCAGGACGTTCGACCCCTTGAATCGACCCAAGAAGAAAAAACGCCGAGACCATCGTGGCCCCAGTATTTCCGGCACTGACGACAGCTTCAACATCTCCCGTTTTCACAAGATTTGTCGCAACCCAAATGGAGGAGTCACGCTTCTTTCTCGCAATTGAAGCCGGCAACTCTTGCATCCCCACGGTTTGGGATGCATGGCAAATGTCGAGAGAAGTTTTTTTCCCTTTGATGGTATCGAGGTGGGCTCGAATTTTCTCTTGATCCCCAACTAGAATGATTTCATCGCCAAGCTCTTTGGCGGCTTGCATGGCTCCATCGACGAGTGGAGGTAATCCGAAATCACCCCCCATCGCATCAAGTGCAATTTTCATAATCTAACTGAGTTTTAGTGAGTCACACGATATGGAAAGAGAGACTCATTATCCCTCTTCAACGGCAATAATGGCCATACCCTTATACGTACCGCAATTCAGGCAAGTGGTATGTGGAAGCTTTGGTTCATGACATTGAGGACAAAGGGAGAGATTGGGAGGGGAAAGTTTGATCTGCCCTCGCCTTTTATCTCGACGGGCACGTGATATTTTGTGTTTTGGATTTGCCATGGCAAATTCACCTTCCTGGTCTAGAGACTGAGCCCATTGTATTGTTCGACAACATTCTACTCTATTTAAGGAAAATTTATAATTTCTTCTTTAATTGTTGTAAGGCAGCTACCATTGGGGAAAAATTCATGGTGTCAGCACAGGCACAAGACGACTGGTTGAAGTTCGTTCCACAATGCTGACACAATCCACGACAATCAGATCGACAAAGTCTCTGAATAGGTGTACTGAGAATACACTGCTCACGCAACATGATATCCAGTTCAACTCGTTCGTCTTGGCAGGGATATATTTCCTCAATCTGTTCAAATCCGACATCGGACCACTCATCATCAAGTACGACGGTTGTCGACTCGACTTTTGTCTGGTCCCCTTGAAAAAGGCCTAGACAAGGAATGACCACCAGTTCTTGATAGTCTCCCAGGCATCGGACACATTCACGAATAACGGTTCCGGATAAGGTACCCTTAACACAGACCCCTTCAGGGCTATGATGTACATCACAATCTAAATGAAGAGTACCTGAAATTCGTCCGTCATCCCGGGTGAGCTCTAAGTCATCCTGACTCACATCGTAGCTTAAATGAAACCCCTCATGAGGAATATCCTGAACCAGGAATTTTAACGAGGTCGGCGCAATAGATACTTTTTTCTTCACCATCTCGATCTCACTCTTTGCCTTATACCCGAATCAATACTGTGTAGCTCGATAGACAGGTCTAGGATGATATCTATCGTTCTTCTGCAAACGAGAGTAAAGCAATTTGTCGAGCACGCTTGATTGCAACAGTTAAACGTCGCTGATGCCGCAAGCAATTTCCAGATGTTCGCCGGGGAATGATCCGCCCTCGCTCAGTCAAAAAATTTCTCAGTAACCCCACGTCTTTGTAATCGAGGGGAGTACTATCATGACAAAATCGACAGAGTCGACGTCGTTGAAACAATCGTCCACGTTCCACAAATACTTCTCCTATCTACCCTCAGGAGGAATAATAGTCTGCATCATACGAGGGTTCTTCAACCATATCAGCTTCTCCACTACCTTGCTGGGGGCCGCGCTTTGGCATAAACGTCACATTTTGGGCCACAACTTCATGCTTGCTGCGCTTTTGACCATCTTCAGTTTCCCAACGACGTTGCTGGAGTCGACCATCTACAATCGCTCCGTCCCCTTTGCTCAAATATTGCCCACAATGTTCGGCTTGCCGACCAAACACCACAATATCCACATAGCATACCTCTTCCTTGGGTTCATCAGCCTGCTTATAGCGTCGATTCACCGCGAGAGGAAAATTCACAACAGGAGTACCACTTGGAGTGTACCGAAGTTCTGGGTTTCTCGTCAGATTCCCAATGAGAATGACCTTATTGAACCCGGTCATCTGCCGACCCTACTCCAACTTTTACAGTTTCTTCATTTTCTGTCGTTTCCGTTGTATCGGCTGATGTTTTGACCTGGTCAGGTTGAATTTCAACAGTCAGAAATTTCATAACCCCATCTTCCATGCGATGGAAACGCTCCAGCTCACTCACCGCATTTCCTTTTCCCTCAAATTGAATAATGAGGTAAGTTCCTCGTCGCTCATGCTGAATATCGTAGGCGAGCTTCTTTTTACCTTCATTACTGATATTCAGCACCGAGGCACCAGATCGCACCACAGTCTCTGTAATTTTTTCCGTCAACTTCGCTATCTCTTCGTCAGTTTGCGACGGAGACACAATACATACCGATTCATAGACTTTCATAGATTACCCTCAACAGGATCGCTTAGATAGTTAGGTCTATTCAGGAGGACAAGGGATGAAAAATATCACAGGTGAAAAGAGAGAGTCAAACAATCATATGTTGATAGACCCAACAAGTCAAAAGTCTTTCTTCTCAACCAAGATATGATAGTTCAAGAAGCATGATATTTTGTAGATTCAGTTTCAACTTTTCCTATCATTACTCCAAAATATCACTGAAGACCAAGCTTATGCTTCTGCCTCTGGCTTCTGCTGAATATTAAATTGATTCATCGCAGCTTCAGGCCCGTTCAGGACCAGGACCTCAAGCGCATCAACCGCTCTCGAGAGAACCGCTTCCAAAGAGGCAACTTCAGAGGAAGAAAACGGTGAGAGCACATAATCAGCCACATTAGTATCAGAAGGGGGATGTCCAATACCAACTTTTAAGCGAGAAAACTGATCTGACTTTGAATAGGATAAAATGGAACGGATGCCATTATGCCCACCCGCACCTCCTCTCGTCTTGATCCGCAATGTCCCAAAACTCAAGTCTAAGTCATCATACACAACGACTAAATCGCGGCTCGAGACTTCGTCGCGAAGAAAAAGATCCTCTATGACTACGCCAGTCTGATTCATCCAGGTTTGAGGAAGAACAAGCTTGATATCATGCGAGTCGATTGCTCCGACTCCCTGAAGGGCCTGAGTCCCTTGCCTGAAAGGAATATGCCGTTTTTCGCCAAAACGTTCAACAACCATTCGTCCAACATTGTGACGGGTCGCTGAATACTGTGCTCCAGGATTACCAAGGCCAATGATACACAACAAGAGCTACTTCTTGGCCTCCTTCGCCTTACTTTCCCCTTTCGCATCCCCGGTAGGTGCGGCGGCTTCCGCTTTATCTTTATCAACCCCCTCAGCCTTGGGCTCGGCTTGGCCTCCCTCTTCAACCTCACGAGATAACAGAGCTTCAAGTTTTGCTTCAGAAATTTTGGCAACGACATGTGTCACCATCAACTCTTCGTCATCCAGAACCTTTACTCCCTCAGGAACAACGACGTCTTTTACGTGAAAGCCCTCACCAATGTTCAAGTTTGAAGTATCAACTTCTATATGGTCGGGGATTTGAGCTGGAAGACACTCAATATGAAACTCACGAAGTACATTTTGGAGTACTCCGCCCTCCTTCACGCCAATCGGCGTCTCTCCCATGATCGTCACAGGCACTTTGACACGAAGCGGTTTATCCATCGAAACTTCAAAGAGATCAACATGTAGAATCGTTCCAATGATTGGATCAAGTTGATAGTCTTGTAAGACCGCCACTCGTTGCTCTTGCTTCCCATCTCCCGTCACCTGGACAGTGAGAAGACCGGTGTGACCAGCTTGAGAGAGAATGACATCTCTCGCTACTTTGGGTTCCATTGACAACAACAGAGATTGACCACTTCCATACAATACCGCCGGGATTCTCCCTAAACGTCGCAATTCACGGGCCGGCCCTTTGCCAGCCTTCTCTCGCCTCTCTACATTAATTTCAAATTTCATCGAAAGTTCCTCACTTTGCTCGAACTATTGGCAATCAACGCTTCTCAATGGTCTCTTTTTTTACTACGAAATCTACTTCATACGAGTCAGTCTTCAACAGCGAGTACCGTGAAATTTCATTTATACGAACAAGGATGTAACGGACTCTTCACGATGAATCCTCAATATCGCTTCCCCTAGTAACGGTGCCACTGATAATGCACGAAGCTTGGAACATTGCTGATCTCTGCCATCGAGTGGAATCGTATTCGTCACCACAATTTCACTCAAACACGAGTTCTGCAGCCGATCAAGAGCAGGGCCGGATAAGACCGCATGCGTACATCCAGCAATGGCACTCACGGCTCCGTTATCAATACAAGCTTGAGCTGTTTGGACAATAGTTCCAGCGGTATCAATCATATCATCCAGCAACAGTACACGCTTTCCTTTGACTTCTCCGATAATATTCATCACCTCTGCCTTATTGGCCACCTCACGTCGCTTATCGATTATCGCTAAAGCAGCATCTATCCGCTTAGCAAAGGCTCGAGCTCGCTCTACGCCGCCAGCATCTGGAGACACGACCACAACATCTTCATAGCCCTCTTTTGTAAAATGCTCCAATAACACTGGAGTCGCATAGAGATGGTCTACCGGAATATTGAAAAATCCCTGAATGGGGCCCGCATGAAGATCCATCGTCAAAATCCGTTGAGCCCCTGCAACGGTCAGGAGATCGGCCATCAACTTCGCGCTGATGGGCACTCGTGGTTGATCTTTTCGATCTTGTCGTCCATAGCCATAATAGGGAATTACCGCCGTAATTCTGGATGCAGAAGAACGCTTCACGGCATCCAGCATAATTAGCAATTCCATAATTGATGTATTGACTGGGGCACAGCAGGATTGAATAAGAAAGATGTCAGCTCCACGTACATTTTCCTCAATCCTGACATGGATTTCACCATCACTGAACGTGGTCACCATCGCTGCGCTTAACTCTTGGCCAACATACGCGGAAATCTCCTTGGCCAGGGCCACGTTTGAATTTCCGGTGAATAATTTCAGGTCTTTAGGCATCAAACACCCCTTACTGTCACGACGCAAACACACAACGGCACACCCTTCCTTTGCGGAAAGATGGCAAAGCGTTGTACGTTAATTCGATTTTTATCAGATTGTCAACTGAGAATATTTCAAGGCTGTTGAACGTACACAAAATCTAATTACAGGTCTATTATGACTTAATTCTGAACGAGCGCAAGCCTCGTAGAACGTGTCGGCACACAAAATACTTGTAATTCAGGAGCATTGGTCATCTTATCCCGGGCTTTCACAGCTGCTTGCTCTTCAGAAAACATCCCAAATACCGTCGATCCACTGCCAGACAATAGAGCAACTTCAGCCCCATGGGAACGCAACTCTTCTTTGATCTCACCCAGTCGAGGAGTCTTGGGAAAGAGAGCAGGCTCAAAGTCATTTTCAATGTGCGGAAGAATATCTTGAAAGTCCAAAGCTTCTCTCTGATCAAGTGAGGTTAATTCAGCAGAGAGCTGAGGCACCTGCGATCGAGACTGCGCTATTTGCTGATACGCCCACCCAGTCTCGATCGGGAATCCTGGGTTCACCAACACAATCCATCGAAACCCTGATATCGCAACAGGAACCACTTCTTGTCCCCAACCACGGATGAGAGCTTGTGGCCCGTAGAAAAAAAATGGGACATCACTCCCCAATTCTGCTCCGAGAACCGCCATCTCAGACCAAGACCATTGTAATTGAAACAGTTGCACAAGACCAAAAATGGTGGCGGCAGCATCACTACTCCCCCCACCTAATCCTGCCCCCATTGGAATATGTTTTTCTAAATGAATTGCAACGCCGTCATCAATCCCTGCCTTTTTCAAGACAAGCGCTGCTGCGCGATACACAATATTGTCGACTCCCTGAGGAACGCGACTCGGCTGACACTCCAGCTGAATACCTTGAATAGAGGGCACGGTACGGAGAGACACGTGATCGAAAAGGTCAACCGTCTGCATGATTGACCATATTTCATGGTAGCCATTGGGCAGACGCCCAAGAACCTTGAGGATCAGATTAATCTTGGCTGGAGCCCTGACCTGAACTTCGTAAACGTTAGGCCCCAATGTCATACTCTTTGGGATGGTGTATTCGAAATATTCGCATCTAAATTAAGGAGCCCATAGAAAACAACGGGAGATACATCGCCACAACCATGACACCAATTCCCAAGCCAATCAGGAGAATAACCATCGGCTCCAACAACGAGGTTAACATGGTGACAGTTCGATCCATTTCCCGCTCATACAAATCAGCAATCTGCTCGAGCATCGAATCTAACGCGCCCGTAGACTCACCAACACGAATCATATGCGTGACTAAGGACGGAAAAATCGCGCTTTGCGCAAGAGGCTGAGCAATTGTTTCACCTTCACGAATTCTTAGACGCACATGCTGAATCGCTTCTTCAACAATCCGGTTGCCTGAGACTTTTCCTGCAATCATCAATCCTTCAAGGATGGGAACCCCACTATTCAATAACATTCCCAGCGTGCGGGTAAATTGGACGACACTCGACTTCTGGAACAACCGACTCACAAGAGGTGCTGTAAGAAGAAAAGCATCAACGGTCCTTCTTCCCTTCGACGTATGGTATAGTCGTAATCCTGCAAGTACGAGCACAACACACAACCCTCCTAACAGGAGGACATGTTCTTGAATCCAAATGCTCAAATCTAACACAACCTGAGTCAGCCAAGGCAGCGTATCACCAAATTCGATAAACATCTGATCAAATAACGGCACCACCCACATGAGCATAAACAGGAGAACCAGACATGCAACTCCGAGTAATGTCACAGGGTATGCTAATGCAGAGAGAATCCGCCCTTTGAGCGTTGCCTGCCGTTCCATATATGCCACCAAGCGAAGCAATAACGAATCCATCATGCCCGTGGTTTCGCCCACTTCAATCATATTGACATAGAAATCATTAAAGACTCGCGGGTACTTTCGGAGGGACTCGGCTAACCCCACTCCTCGCTCAATATCTTGATGAACACCACTTAAAATGCGCCGAAGTGACGGACTTTCAGAATGTCGAGACAGCATCGCAAGACATTCAAGAAGTGGAATTCCCGCTTTAAGCATTGTGGCGAATTGTTGCGTAAATGATAAGAGATCTTGAGCTTTAACTCTGGTCGTTCCAAGGTCTTGTATCCATTGATTCCAATTCATGAAACCAGTAGATTTCTGATGCATATGCGTAATCAATACTTGGCGTTGTCGTATCACGGAAACTGCCGCTTTGGCACTTTCCGCAATAATCTCCCCTCGGACCATCTGACCGCCTGGGCTTTTTCCTGTGTACGTAAAAACGGCCATATCATATTCCTATGACGAACGCACCCCGTTAACGAATAAATGACGTGCGAACACAACCATTGGTTCAGTGAGATCGAAGTTGAGTCAGGCGACCGGACATCATTCGCTCTCCACTAGATCGATCGAGTAAACGCGACAGCTCTTCAGGCTGAGGAGTCGAAGCCAACGCAGCCTGGATGGTAATCATTCGACGTCGACAAAGATCCGCTAGCGCTTGATTCATGGTTTGCATCCCATGCTTGGCCTGCCCTGTTTGCATCATAGAGTATATTTGATGAATTTTATCTTCTCGAATTAAATTCCGGATCGCAGGCGTGGGCACTAAGACTTCAATAGCCAGCACACGCCCCCGACCAGTGGCACTGGGAATCAAACGTTGCGAAATGACGCCTTCTAACACCATGGAAAGCTGCGCACGTACTTCATCTTGTTGATGAGGAGGATGGGCAGAAATCAGTCGATTCAGAGTTTGAATAGCCGAATTGGTATGAACGGTCGCAAGAGTCAAGTGGCCTGTCTCTGCGACCGTCAACGCCGCATGAATAGTGTCAAGATCGCGTAACTCGCCAAGACACACGACATCAGGATCCTGACGCAATACTCCTTTTAACGCGGTATGAAAATCCGTTACATCCGTGCCGATTTCTCGTTGCGTAATGAGCGATTTTTTCTGGACGTACAGAAATTCGACAGGATCTTCAAGTGTTACGATATGCGCAGACCGGACTCGATTCACACCATCAATCATGGCCGACAGTGTCGTACTTTTTCCACTTCCCGTAGGTCCGGCAACGAGGAGTAACCCCTGTGGTCTGTTCATTAAGTCCGATAACACAGGAGGAAGATCCAACTCTTCAAAGGAAGGGGCGCGGTGGGGAATCACTCTTAACGCTATAGCGGTCGAGCCACGTTGTGTATACAGGTGACACCGAAACCGCCCATGCGGTTCCACCGTGAGCGAACAATCAACTTCTTTATGTTGAGTGAGTTGCGCCTGCTGTTCATCCGTTAACAGTTCCTTCAGGTAGAGCTGAACTTCTTGATTGGTCAGTGGCGGGCCTTCAAGAGATTGCAATTGCCCATCGACACGAATACGCGGAAGACTTCCCACAGCAAGATGGAGATCCGAGCCTGTACGATCGACCACCATTTGACAGAGACCTTGAAGGGTTCGCATAGAATACTCTCAACACTTATTGTACGTTATCCGCAATAGTGGCAACCAATACTTCATCCACCGTGGTTATTCCGAGTTGTATTTTTTGTAAGCCACTTGCCCGCAATGATGTAAACCCCGAACGCCGGACACAAGCTTTCAGCTCATGAGCCGGAGCACGCAGAAGAATTCGGTCATGCAATTCTTCAGAGAGGGAGAGGACTTCAAGAATCGCCACTCTTCCCTTGAACCCGGTACCATGACAATGAAGACACCCTCGCCCCCGCATCGGCACTACACAGTCTGCCTCTTCTTTGCTAAACCCTAATAACGTTAATTGATGACTAGACACCGAATCCGGTTCTTTACAGGATTCACAGATTTTCCGAATAAGTCGCTGAGCGATAACCAGAGAAAGCGCGGACGAGACAAGGAAGGGTTCAATCCCCATGTCTACTAATCGTGTCACGGCCTGTGGAGCATCAGTCGTATGCAATGTGGAGAGAACGCGGTGACCAGTTAACGCAGCCTGCACCGCAATATTTGCGGTTTCTTGGTCACGAATTTCTCCGACCATCATGACATCGGGATCTTGCCGAAGGAAGGAACGAAGTCCAGCAGCAAATGTCATTCCAATTTCTTCCTTGGTTTGAAGTTGATTAATGCCTGCCAATTGATATTCAACAGGATCTTCTACCGTGACAATGTTCACGCTGGGTGAGTTAAGAAACTGAAGGGCGGAATATAATGTGGTCGTTTTGCCACTTCCCGTTGGCCCAGTGACTAAAATCATCCCATGCGGATCTTCCAATGCCGACATCACTCTCGCAAGACTCTCTGTATCAAACCCCAATTGCGTCAGATCCAGATTGAGATTTGATTGATCAAGAATCCTCAAAACAGCCTTTTCCCCGTAAAAACAAGGAAGAATCGAGACACGGACATCATAGTCTCGGTCGCCAGACCACGTCACTTTCATTCGGCCATCTTGCGGGAGTCGCCGTTCCGCAATATTCAGGTTAGACATGATTTTGATCCGGGCAGTTATGGCCCGATGGACATTTTTCGGAAGATGCATCACTGTACGCAACACACCATCTAAACGAAATCGGACACGAACAAAAGCCGCATACGGTTCGATATGAATGTCACTGGCTTCCGCTTCTCCTGCTTGCTCAATCAGTCGATTCACAAGATGAATAATTGGTGCACGTTCTTCGGCAACATCGACTCCACCTTCGATCTCTTCACCTGATGGCAAGGAAGACGTCACGTCTTTTAAGCAAGCTTGAAGATCGGCAAACATCGGGAGAGAACCTCCCGCATCACCCGCAAATCCTTGGTTCGCACCGTGCGGTGATAAATAATGGTGATTCGGTGCCGTGCTCGACTCATTTGAGGGTATTTCCTGTCGGTTCGCACCATGATCCTCAAAATATTCATTCGGCCGATAGAGTCGACGAATGGCCGCTTGAATATCCGATTCCATCGCCACAATCGGGACGACATGGACGCCAACAAGAAACTTAATTTCATCAAGCACACTGGTATTGGAAGGGTCTACCATCGCTAACATTAGTCTCGAACCAGTCTTACGTACGGGAACCACCGTATATTTTTTCGCCATATCGACGGGAATCAGTGCAAGAAGATCACGGTCAACCTGACATGTCGACAAATCAATCGTGGCAACGCCATACTGCTGACTGAGAAACTGCAGTAATGTCGCTTCTGAGACCGCGCCCATCTCAACAAGAATACTCCCCAAGCGGCTGCCACTCAGCTCTTGAACTTGAAGGGCCGTGCGAACCTGTTCCTCAGAGATTAACTGTGCTTCCAACAAGAGTTGTCCCATCCGCTCACGTATCATAACTCACGCCTATCCTCGTGTTACCCTTAGCTATTAAGACTCATAACTCCTCGATAAAGATAATGAGCACCCGAAGCAACCGTTAATGTAGCCATGACTCCCAATACCGGTTGAATCGTGTAGGCAGGCACATGACCGGTCATCATGAGGACAACCATCGTAATGTAGATCAATTGAAACAAGGTCGTGCCTTTCCCAAGCACGGTCGGGTCAATGTTAACGGGCGATTCCGTCACACGTGCCAACAATGTCCCGGCCAATAGGATGACATCACGACTCACTACCAAGATCACGGCCCAGACCGGCACCAGATGTAAGACCGATAACGTTAAGAAGGCTGACATTAAGAGAATTTTATCGGCAAGAGGATCGAGATAGGCCCCGATTCGGGTTTGTTGATTGGCCATTCTCGCGATCGCCCCATCCAGGCCATCGGTTATAGCAGCAATGATCAGCGTCAGAAGAGCTTGGTTGTAGTGCTCATAGATTAAAAAACCGACAAAAACGGGAACCAAAATGATCCGAAGCACGGTGAGGCAGTTGGGAATATTGAGCGGAATTCCATCAGAAAGTGATACACGGTCCATTTGGCCATCCCAACATAACGTGAAAAACTTTGGCAGGCTTACGTACCCTGCAGAAAGAGTAAGTGTTGCCTCTTTTGGAAGTCAACCAGGAACCTGTTTGCGATGAAACTATTTCACGACTTGCGAGTCGCCTCGTTCAAACCTATAATCACGATCAGGTTCAATCATGAAGTCATTCGATCCGTTTGACACCTATGGAGTTTTCATCATGAGTACCCTTCCCTTATCATTCCGAGTACGAAATGCCGTCGTCGAAAAACATCAATTAGAAGGCACTGATCCAAGCGATCGATATTTTAATCGCTTAATGCCTGTGAAACGTGTCGACCGGGGGTATACCACAAGCATCATGTACGAGGCCTTGATTGTTGAGAGTGACAACCATCGAACAGTCCAAGCTGCCATCACCGATGTCGTGAATAAACTGCAAGAGCACGGATTCACAAAAATCCGAACCAGGATCAATTTCAAAGGACAACGATACCTGGCCGAAAAAGAAACGTGGATCGATTATCCAGACGCCTAACATCACCTGATTGTTACAATCCACACCACAACCGTTTCCTTCTCAACCAACACACTCCTACCCCGTCAACAGATAAGGGGACGTATTTGAGGAGAGCCCCTTATCATCCATCGATTCACATTCATAACGTCATGGTTCATTATTTAAAAACTTATTCGAGGAGTCAGCGCAGATGAAAACACTCAACCCGTATGCTGTCTTATGGTTCTGCCTCTTCGTCGTCGGCTTGTCATTGACGACAGCCGGGGAAAGTATTGCAGACAATGATCTACAGAAATATGAAAATCATGGGTTGTCCTTCCACTATCCCTCCAACCTCAAACCCATGGGCCCAGCCAGTACCAAGAAAATTCAAGGCATGCTCAATCAACAACTCCATGGCATAGGGAATACTCAAGTTTCCGTGATCGCCCTGGATGTGTTGTTAGATCTCCCTGCCTTTCGCGTGATGATCGCGAAAGAACGCTTCGTGACAGAGCCGACGCCCCGCTTCCTGATCGAGGAACGGCAACACTTTCTCGTAGAAGCGCAGAAACGAGGAATGGTCACGTCCTATGGCGAAATTAAAGAAACCACGATTGCCGGCCATTCCGCAATCAAATTTCTCGACCTCGACAAAGGTACTCAAGGCTATGGCAGTCGCGCGAGAATACTCTGTGGAAAAGATACGTGGAATATCACATTCACGGGGCAAAGCCGTGACGCCTACCAACAATATCAAAATCATGTAACCCAGATGTTAAATTCAGTTGCCATTTCAGAAACCTGTTCATAAATGAAAGGAAAGCCCATGCCTACTTTGATTGAAAAAAACTCTGTCGTCCGTATGCATTATACGCTCAAAGACAATGACGGCAATGTCATTGATCGTTCAGAAAAATCGAAACCCCTGTCATACTTACATGGAGCCGGAAATATTATACCCGGACTGGAAAAAGCGCTGACGGGAAAAGGAGAAGGAGACTCGCTGCAGGTCAAAATTGAGCCCACCGACGGCTATGGCGAAGTGGACCCTGAATGTATCAAGATCATCGAAAAGTCGGCATTCGAAGGCGTCGAAACGCTTGAAGCCGGCATGACCTTTGAGGCCAAAGCCCCAGACGGGACCTCACAGCAGATCATCATCAAGAAAGTCGAAGGAGACAATGTCACCATTGACACCAATCATCCTTTAGCCGGGATCATCCTTAATTTTGATATAGACATTGTCGGTGTACGAGAAGCGACAAAAGAAGAACTCGACCATGGGCATACACATGATGGCCATAGCCATT
Source organism: Candidatus Nitrospira salsa (assembly GCF_965152625.1). Lineage (NCBI taxonomy): Bacteria > Pseudomonadati > Nitrospirota > Nitrospiria > Nitrospirales > Nitrospiraceae > Nitrospira > Candidatus Nitrospira salsa. Next base: position 987,656 of record NZ_CBCUCO010000004.1, on the reverse strand, counting down.
AGATTTCCACGGACGCAACATGATTGCCGCTAATTAGTCAAAAAAGAGTTGCCCTCGATTCGCTAAATTTTGATAGAAAGTTTCTGGCGTATCGCTAATTGAAAACCAGTCAGTGAGTCAGGAAGTGAGCCATGTTCAAAGCCATCGTAGGGACGAGAGGAGCGAGCCGTATCCCAGAGTTTGCTGGTCCCACCTGGGTTTGGCTTCAGTATTTGCTTGGGTTACGAAAACTCGGTATCGAGAGTGTTTGGCTCGACTTCTTGAATTCTACCGATCTGGTTAATCATCACCACAGCTTGGATTATCTCATTGAAAAACATGCCCAGACTGCGCGGAATTTTGGGCTTCAAGATCATTACTGCATCAACTACAACAATGGAGAACGCTACTTTGGAATGACGGAAAAGCATTTGCTGCAGATCGTGGCAGATGCGGAGCTTCTCATTAACATCAGTGGGCACCTCCCACGTCAATCCCCTCTTATACGCATTCCCCGCCGAGCGTATATTGATGTCGATCCTGGATTTGTGCAAATTTGGGCACAGACGACTGATATGGCTCTGGATCGTCATAACTTTTTCTTTACTGTGGGACAGAATGTGGGACATCCAAGCTTTACGATCCCAACGTTGAACATTAACTGGCACACGATTGTCCCTCCGGTGGTGTTAGATGAATGGCCACCACATATCGATGAGCAATTTCAAGGTTTTTCGACCATTGCAGATTGGCGTGGGTCTCAGATCGCCATATTCGACGAGGTGCAATACGGGGGAAAGCGCGAAGAGTTTCTGAAATTTTTACAATTGCCTTTAGTCACAAAGCAAAAAATAGAGCCTGCATTATGTATTGGGTACGATGAGTATGAAGACCTCGCTCTACTCGATCAGCATAATTGGAAAATTAAAGATCCGTATTTTTATGCAGGAGACCTGTATAGTTATCGCGAATTCATCCAATTCTCTAAAGCTGAATTCAGCGTCGCCAAAAACGGGTATGTTAAATCGAACAGCGGCTGGATTAGCGATCGGACAGTTTGCTATCTGGCTTCAGGGAAGCCTGCCCTGGTGCAATCAACGAAATTCGAAGAGCATTTGCCTACCGGCAAGGGCTTAATAACCTTTCAGACATTCGACGATGCCGTAAAGGGAATAGCCGCCATCAATAATGATTACCAATCACATTGTCATGCAGCTCGACAGATTGCGGAAAAATATTGCGATTCAGACCTTGTCTTGGGGTCAATCCTCGAGCAAGTAGGGTTGGAATAAGAAGAAAGCTATCCAGACTTGCCAAAGTATGAAAAGCCTAAAAGTCGTTGCATGTCAAACACATAACTTCCTAAACATCCCGCTTCCAAGATAGATCTTCCTCAAGAATTTGACAAAAATAGGCTTCCAGAAAAAATACGACTGAGCAGGGCATTTCGATAAGATCTTCTTACCTTACCCTCATAATTGTAATTTTCACCATTATGCAGTTCCTTCATACGCTCATTTTCATCAATACAATCCAAGTAATCATTCCATTCAACCTCTCCAGAACTTAGCAGAAAAAATTGTAGTGGAGTTGCCAAAATCTGTGTCGGGTATGTGCATGATGGGAAAGAGTACGTCGATACTGCTCATGATAAATATTATTACTTAATCACAGGCTATGTACGTATCAAGGGTTTTGAAGAGTTATTTCCAAGAATAAATACGTTATCCTAATTTCATCTAATAATGATTCTAACTTTCCAGTGTTCATACAGAAATTTCCACGATGTCTTATAGCGGACAACGCCGCAGTTTAAAGGAAGGTAAAACATTATGAAATTTTTACGAGCTTCTACAATTATGACTACCGCCTTTGCAATCATCCTATCTATTGTAGGCATTCCAGGACCCGCACTGAGTCAGGATGGGAATTACGATTATAATTTCGAACCCTACAATCACCTTCATTACTATGAGGATGAAATTCTTTCAGACCGGGAGCTACGTACCCGCATCATGACGGCACTGTTCATGAGTTCGTTTGTCGAAGATAGCCGTATAGATGTTTCGGTTGACAAAGGCATCGCCACACTCTCCGGTATCGTAGAAAATCGAAAGGCAATGATTGACGCCGAGATAACAGCCTATGATGCTGGAGCATGGAGAGTCCACAATCAGTTACGAGAACCTGGCATGAGGGATCGGTCGTGGAGCTCTAGACGAGATTTTGAACTCAAAGAAAAAATCAAAGACGAGCTGACGTATAGCCTTTTCGTCAATGAAGATCAAATTAACGTGAATGTGCAAAACGGCGTGGCAACTCTCTATGGTGGAGTTGAAAATCGAGAGGAAATTGCCGATGCCATCGATAATGCGTATGAAGCCGGAGCGGAGCGTGTGAAAAGCAGACTATGGATCGATCCAGATCTGTTTTAGACCAATCTTACTATCACCACGCAGATCATTTTCATGCTTAGATGAGGTCAAGGATATCACCATTGACTCCCAATAATCTTGCCGGTGTCGCACTGAATAATGATGAAGACGTTGTTGGCGTTTGGGAATCGACAAAAAATGCCTTAAGGCCCTGCGCATTAAATTCTACCGTTATTTTTCTTTTTCCATGGATTGATCAGGTTAATTTCACATCCTGTAAAGTCTTTAATATTACGCGTGGCAATCGAGGCGTTGTAGTTCTTTGCAATAGAAGCAATCATAAGATCCACTGGATCGGCCTTCAGGCCACCCTGTTCCCGCCTAGCAGATAAGCCCCCATATAAAAGAGCAGCGGCTTCATCAAAAGGGAAGATACGTCCTCCAAAAGCATCCTGAACAAAGGCCCAAAAGTTCTGTTCTAAGGCTTGACGCCGCTTGCCTTTTGGCAAACGAGACAATCCCCGCGTGATCGCAGCGATTGCAATAGCTGTCAACGCAAGATCCTGAGGCCTTTGTGAGCCAATCCATTGTTTAACTTGTGTATCAGGCTGATCTTTCATCAGTTCGGAAATCACATTGGTATCCAAAATAATCATGAACTGAAATCAACCGGCTTGCGGACCGACCCGCGCTTAGGCAGTTTCAGAGCAATGCCTTTGCCACCGCCAAAATACTTATCGACCAATTCAAGAATATTAACAGACTTTAATCCCTTGCCTGTAGAGGCTTGCTGAAGAATATGACGGACATGCGCCTCCAAAGAAAGTCCCGCCTGAGCCGCTTGTACCCGCAAAGCCTCTTTGGCTTTGTCTGATAGTTCACGAATAGTGATTTGTGCCATGAACATCTCCTCATTCACTTATCATCGTAATATTTGATATCAATGATGTAAATACGTTCATTGACATCGAACGCAAAGTAACAGGGTAATAACGGTGATTTAATTTTCTTGTAAATAGAGACCTTACTTGATCTTCTAGGTCATGTAATTAAAATAGAAGGGAATAGAACCGGGCAGTCGGACAACGACCATTTTTTATTAACCCTGACTTATATATTCAATAATAAGAGACCATAAGTATTTGAAAGAAACTGTTGTGTCTACCATGATTATCAATTGTATTTGGTGTGGTAATGAGTTAGCTAAAGAAACCGAAACTAAAGACCATGCATTCCCTCGAGGACTCGGAGGGACTTTAGATGAGAACCTATGGGTGCCGTCGTGTAAGGACTGCCAGACGAAAATTTCTCATGCCGAAACGGAAGTTCTGACTCGATCGGAATTTGCCATTCATAGACTTGCAAAAAATCTCAAGCCAAGAAAACCAAACGTGCTGGCCAGCGGACTCATCGAACCCAAGATAAGCCTTGTTAAGAACCCTCAAATCAAGAAATACATAGTAGTGAGCTTCAGGCTGGGTGAAACTCACCCAAAGACACTTCCAGCTCTCGAGATAGACCCAAAGTCGGGAGAGGGTTTTATTCATGCAGAGAAAGCAGATGACGCCAACCGCCTTCTCAGAAGCATCAAGGATGAGCTCTCTAAGAAACCCCGAGAGAATAAACTCGTCTTTGAGATGGGCACTCACCTACTCCAAAGGCTTGATCAGGAGGTCCCCGCCGACCCAGACTTCCACCCACGAGTCTACCTCTCTCGCAGGGATCGCCTTTATGTCTGCGCAAGAGATCCAGAAGAGGCGCTGGCACTGATGCGAAATATCGTGGCTCTCGAAGCAGCTGGCACACTCAGGGAAAGAGACCAGGGTAATTGGCAAACCTTTGAGATTCCAGCGAAAACGTCCCACAAAATCGTCTTCGTATACAAACAAGAGGCTCTTAAGCGTGTCTTGCTAAAGATCGCCTACGCCATCACAGCTGCGCACCTTGTGAGGGAAGGTCAGAAACCACTTGATCTTCCACATATCACACAGGCTGTCATTGGCACAAATGCTCCGGGGCCGGACATCAGGCAAGCCCTAGAGGCAAATACTGAAAAATTGGTTGCCTGGACGGACTGCCTAGTGTGTGTTGTTGCGCCAATTGATGAGCGTCTCCTAGGAATAGTCGGCATATATAGCTCTTGGTTTCTTGTTGATCTCGGTTCTATCAAAGGGGCTCCACAATTATCAGAGCCGTTCGGCGCAAAGTGTAAAGCTGTCAGCAAAAAGAAGCAGAGATGGCTCTCCAAGCAAGAAGCTAAAGAGCTACTAGCAATTTGTCGAAGAGACATCTTTTGAGTAGAAGACATGTCCACTCAAGATAGACTACCTGAATAACTTCTAGAGTTGAGCATTCACCTGAAATGTGGAAGAAGTTATGATCAAGTCTTTTGTCTACTCAATAGCTCTACCAAATTTGATTTTTATGATAAGCACGTTTGAAAAAGAGTCGACTCCAACAGTAATTACGAACCTCACTCCCACTTTATCGTGCTTTAACTTTTCACTTAATTCTCATACTACCGAATCTTCTTTCTAAGAAAAGGCCTCGTCGACAGGAAGCAAGTGGGGTAAAGTGATGGATCTATCTTCCTTTAAGAATTCTAGGCTAGAAGGAGATATGGCGAATGACTTTGGTTATTGGTCTCAAATAGAGATTCCTTTATGGTGTGAACGTCAACATAACTTCATGAATAAACGATCGGCAAATCTTAGTTGTATGGTTGAAATTTTTTGACGTAAAGATGTTACGACCGATCTGGGGCCACATTTATGCACAGAATTACCCGTTAGCCGGATAATTTAACAAAACACCGAAACTTACATATAAGACCCCCTTTTAAATAAATGAGATGATATTTCATCGAAAATAACAATCGTTAAAACCAGCTTTGTAACCGCGCATAGCCTATCCGTCCAGGAAATTCGGATTTAGCCGATAGCCTTTAAGACAGAAGGCGGATCATGCGTAGAATTTGGTTGTCTGGACTTCTTGGAGCGTGTATGTTTAGCAGGTGTGCTGGAGCTCATCACGCGACAGATGGTGAACTCGCGGATCTCTATCTCAGCACATTAGACGATAAACATTTCGTCTGGTGTACGGCGAATTTAGATCAGTGCCAAAAAGATATTGATAACTGGCAACGGACTGAACGAGGCCGTGCAATCTTACGTGAGCATGCCGATGACTTTACTGGTGCTATAGAGATAGGTCATGTCAGTGCGATTCCGGCCAAGTATGGCCCTAATTTATTTCCGAAGAACGGTACTGAAAATCATACACTTAGAAACGCGGTGCCCTATCGTCGGGGTAATAACCAGAACCCCACCCGTTCTTTATTCTAAGTCCTCTCTTCTAACCTACCAGGTTAGCAATACTTATATGAAAAACTCCTGTTTCGTAGGCCTCATTTCGCAAAGGTACTAAGGCACGTGAGAGGTAAGTTTTGAGAACGCAAAACCAAGTAGGAGGAGGCATCCAGTCATGTTTGTTTTGGTTCATTGGTTCCTCTTCCCATGCACAGCACGGAAAAGGCGAAGTTGGCCGTAGTCATAGAGGTCGTGGAGAAGTTCTTTAGCTCCGGTTAAATTTCCAAATCCGGTCTGTGCAAAGGCTGCGGCGATGCGTGTTTGGTGGGCAGGGGTTAATAGCTGATTAATATCGATGGACTCACCGGCTTGGATGGCTTGCTCAAGATGACTATAAATGGTGCTCGTCACCAGGCCACGTTGTTTAGCAATTTCCTCAACCGATTTTCCTGATCGAAAACTGCGTAGGGTCTCCTGAACGGTATTTCCGAGGCTCTTTTTTCTAGCAGCTAACGGTGACTGATTGACTGAAGACTCTTTCGGAAAATTCTGACGTGAATGGGCTCCTAAGTGTTCAGTAATAGTTGAAAGAAAGATTGCCCCGAACTCTTCCAATTTCCGGCTTCCGACGCCGCTAACCTGTAGAAACTCTCGGTCATTGGTCGGATACTCTCGTGCCATCTGACGTAGGGCCACATCGGAGAATACGACATAGGCTGGAACATCTCGTTCATCAGCGACTTTCTTTCGTAGCTGACGTAAGCGGTTAAAAAGCTCCTCGTCATGAGCCAAGTCACCGGACGGTGCAGCCTTCCGTTCTGGGGCACTCATGGGCTTGGTCAGCATGACAGGCTGACGCACTTGGAGGAAGTCTCGGCCTTGAGGTGTCAGTTCCAAAATGGTGAAGGGTTCGGTCGTTTGCTGGAGATACCCAAGTTTGATGAGTTCTCGACAGATGGCGGCCCATTCGGGTCGGCTGTGAACATTCTTCCCTTTTCCATACGCGGCCAGCCGCTCATGGCCCCATCGTCGGACTTTTTCGGTCTTTGCTCCGCTCAATACTTCGATCACATGATTTTGTCCCACACCAAATCCGCTTTTTAGTCGAATCTGCGCAACGCATGACAGAACCGTGATGACGTCTTCTGTCCCGTCATAGGCATCCCTGGGTGAGAGACAGTTATCACAGGCACCACAGTTTTCCTGTGCCACTTCCTCTCCAAAATACCGTAACAATTCGACACGCCGACACGTCGCACTTTCGGCATATTGCACCATTTGCTCTAACTGCGCACGAGCTATTTGCTGCTCCTTCATATCCGGCTTCTCATTGATGAAGCGTTGCTGCTTAACCGTATCCCCGGCACTAAATAGCAGCACACAATCACTTGGCAACCCATCACGTCCGGCGCGTCCAGTTTCCTGATAATAACTTTCAAGATTTTTAGGTAGATCATAATGAATGACAAACCGCACATTGGATTTGTTGATCCCCATTCCAAACGCAATCGTCGCACAGATCACCTGAATTTCATCACGTAAGAATAATTCTTGATGGCGTATACGTTCCTTGGTCGGCAGACCCGCATGATACGGTTTGGCTAAAATGCCATACGCTTGTAATCGTTCGGCAAGCTGTTCCGTGGCTTTTCGGCTCTGGCAATACACAATTCCACTTTCGTGCGGTTGCGCCTGGAGCACAGCCAGCACTTGCTCAGAGGGATTGACCTTGGCTTGCACTCGATACCTAAGATTCGGCCGATTAAAACTGGCCACATAGGAAGCTCCATCTTCCAGTCTGAGAAGTGTACGAATGTCGTCTCGTACCCGGATCGTGGCTGTCGCGGTCAGTGCCATAATCGGTAAGGCAGGAAATCGATCTCGCAGTTCAACCAATCGCCGATATACCGGACGGAAATCATGACCCCATTCACTGATGCAATGGGCTTCGTCGATCGCGAGAAGATTGACTTGCCATTTCAGAAGATCATTCAAGGAACCTGGCAACATAAGCCGTTCCGGCGCAATGTAGAGTAACCGGTAGTCACCACGATGCAAGCTCTGTAACCGATCATGTGACTCCTGCGCCGTTAACGAAGAATTGAGAAAGGTCGCGGCAACGCCATTGGCTTGAAGAGCATCCACTTGATCTTTCATCAGGGCAATCAGTGGTGAAATCACCACGGTGAGTCCCGGTCGGGCCAAAGCCGCCAATTGAAAGCACAGTGACTTCCCTCCCCCTGTTGGCAAAAGCGCAACAACATCACGCCCTGCCAAAGCATCACGTATGATTTCTTCTTGTAACGGTCGAAATGAGGTGAACCCAAAATGTTCTTTTAGCAGAGAGAGTAGAGCAACTTGATTCGATATGCTCGCGTGAGATGAGTTCATGAGGAATTACTATTCGATCACTAAAATGGGTAACATTGAGAAAGGGGATATTCAACTAGAAGGCTTCGGTCAATAAGTCTTCGCAGTTCGTAAATAATCGGCGTTCAGTCTTTACGTTGTTGTTCAATGCTTTCAAGAAAAAAAACATAGCACTACACGATTAGCTCGTGTAAAGTCCTTTATTTGGCGGTACATACCATGTATTCCATTCATCTCTCCCTCAAACAACCATTTCTCCGTATATAAAGGTAATGAAGTAATAGCCACGTTGGAATGCGCAATAGGAAAGTTTAACGAAATGAAAGCCAAGACCGAATAATCTTTTCGAATCTGTCATTTACTCCCGACCAACAGGCCAGACATTCAGACAGAAGCCTAGCGCGAGTCTGGCCTAATCTTTTTCATACCCTCAGGTAAACGCCTCATCATTTACCAATCAAATGTCAGAATCCAAACAGCCTTTCATACGCTCAAGATTCATTCAATCATTAATAGTAAAATTGTACATCAATGAACCGAACACGCTGCTTGCCTCGAATTGTTGAACATTCAGTCCTTCGCATCCACGTTTAATCTGAGGGCAGACTCTAAATTACAACGAACCAAAGAGACTTAATGTTTCTTTATAGCCGCTTTTCCCACGAATGTCATAAAAAAGACAAAGCTGGACGGAGTCTTACATTGAGTACCGACTTGACTCTTCGCTCCCCTCTCTCGGTGATCCATCCAATACACAGTTTCCATCAAATACCTTCGCACGTAGCTGCTTAAAGGCAGAGGGATCTTCCGGGTTGGCTTCATTGCTTCCTCCTTGCTCGCGCTTTTCATGTTCTTTCATCAAAATTGTCCAACCCCTCACTCGATTCCAAACCAATGATCGAGGTCTTAGAAACACTAATCTGGCACAGCTTTAAAAAATGTGATTAGCTGAATAATCCAACGCGCTGGCCTGATTACTAGTCTGTCAGGCCATTAGAATTAAATGTTTGTTCTTGCAGCCTTTTTTTCAGACATGCACGGCTTTCCTGTTCTGCCAGACGATTGAAAATTACGAATGAATACTATTCATTCTTGAGTACAAATTTCACTACGGTCATTTTTGTTTAATGATTATCTCATTGGATTCGACCAAGTATCTGATTAGATATAAAACTGCGTCGCGTTCAGTCCAGCAAGGCACCTTTGATCTACAAAAAACCCTTCGATTTTCTCTCGAGTCTTAAAATAAGTCTGATAAATCAAACCAATCAAATAACGAACAAAATGATGGCACTACACTTGCTCCAATTTAGCTCTTAGAAAGTACTTCTTACATGTACCCAGGCCTGGGAAACGAGAGGAGGAGACGACGGATGAGAAAAGAATAAATCCTCTGAATACGGAGTAGAGGCCACAACCCTAATCCTCTGTCCAACTGGAATTAAAGATGGGCAAAGCCAAAAATTTCTACCATAAGTAACGACGTATTCAGAGGAATGTCAATTACCGTTTCTATCATGAAACCCATGCAGGACACCTGCAAGGAATACTTAGATTAAAGTCGAAAACATTATAAGATATGGGAGATATACCATGGCTATTGATAACCAACTCACTATCAGCAGTAGCACAATCGATGTTTTAACTCAAAACCCTGGCCTCAATTTAACCCTCGGCGATGCTGCGAATTTCACTCTAGAGGGTGGATGCATCCGTCTAATGCGTTACGAAGAGAATTCAGAGGACTTGAATTATATCTTGTTCGACAACGGAAATTCGCTTCGTTCTAGTCAGACTCCGGGATTGAAAGACTTTCGTCAATCCTTCGAATGCGCCGCGAAGCACGGTATGGCAGTGACATACTGTATTTCGACAGACCGGAAGAAAATCAGAATGGTCAATCTGTACCCGTGCCTTTGCTCTTGTGGCTCTAAAGAAGGCAAAGGAAATGGGCGGCGTGCCAACGAAATATTAGGTTTGTCTGGAAGCTAGTCTACCCAGTGGGCCACGGCTGGGCCAACTCGTTTGGCCCAGCCGTGGGTATTGGAATTTTACGCAAGGAAATGGTATTCGATTGTAGGGCCCCTGTGATACTCGCCTTACTTCAGCTCCCGGGCATACGGCAACTATTGAAGTGTTTTTAGTAACTCTCCCTCGTTTAGTAATTACGCTTTTCTTAACAGCTCGTCATAAACCACATCATGAATCATTGGACGAAACTCACGAATCTTATTATTTTCGCGCGTAGGATGCACCCGGTTGGTGAGAAGAATAACTTCCAATTCGACTTCCGGATCAATCCAGATTGACGTGCCGGTAAAGCCAAGATGCCCAAAGGCTAATGGAGAGAAATGTGTTCCCGAAGAAGAGGGGTGCGATGGGGTATCCCAGCCAAGAGCCCAGCTCGAATCTTTGGGCTCTCCTTGTCGTGATGTAAATTGCAGGACAAGCGTCGGATCAAGCAACGAATCACGCCAATGATAGGCGTCTAACCATGCCTTGGTTATAATGCTCACAGCTTCTGTCGTCCCAAATAATCCAGCATGCCCGGCCACCCCACCTAGCACGTACGCATTTCCATCATGAACTTCACCTTGCAAGAGCCGTCCTCTCCAAGATTCCTGCTCCGTTGGGACAATATCCGACAATGACCGTTCATGAGAAGACGAATCATAGACCTCTTCTTTAAAGACTAGCATGCGTGCATTGAGGGGATGAAAAATTCGTTCCGCACAATACCGGCTCAACGATTGTTGAGTCACGGATTCAATCGCAAGTCCTAAAAGAATAAATCCAAGATCGCTATAGACACTTTTGGTTCGAGGCTGATATTCCAACGGTTCTTGAGCAATGGCTCTCAAGACATCATGACAACGTGCCTGTCTTGTCGTGTCTTTTGATAACACTCCATTCTGAAGCACGACCCTCTCATAATACGGTCGCCAAGCCGGCAGGCCTGATCGATGACACAGCAAATCACGAATGGTTGCATGTTCAATTGAGCTTCCATGTAATTCCTGCAAGATCGACCCGATGAATTGCTCGATCTTCAGAACGCCCTCTTGGACCAGGCAAAGAATGGCGGTTCCCGTGGCCAAAGGCTTCGTCAAGGATGCCAGATCGTAAACGGTATGCAGAGTCGTCGGGTGATTGAGAGTAGAACGAGAAGTTAGGCCGACCGCCTGATGATACTTGATTTCCCCATGGCTCCTGACCAATAAGACAGCACCAGGAAAAGCCTGGCCATCGACTCCTGCCTGCAATGCCCGGGTGATGGGATCGGTCTTGTCCATCGGACACTGATCTGGAACATGCACAAGAATGAGTTAGACTTCTGGAAGGCTTTCTTGATCGGCATTGTAGGCCGACTCTTCAACTACGTCAGGAATGGGATCGGCATGTTCTTCGACTTCGATCAAGCGATGAAACGCGCCCAACGTTGAACGCAACCGCTCAAGAACAAGAGCCCGCTGGCGACGAAGATCCGCAATCATTCGTCTGAGCTCCATCAAATCGGTGCGACTTTGGGCAAGAATTTCTTCGGCTTTCAACTCGGCCTCCTTCACCACAAGTTCCGCGTCGCGTTCGGCTCCCCGTTTCAATTGATCCACGAAAGTTTGTGTCGACATTAACGTATTCGTCAAGGTGGACTCGGTCTTTTTGAGATTAACGAGCTCATCGTCCTTGGACGACATTTTCTCTTTCAGTGCAGTATTCTCCCGCGTGAGGCTTTCAACCGTTTCTGCGACTTCCTCCAAAAACTGGTCGACTTGCCGCTTCTCGTAACCACGGAATTGTGTATCAAAAACTTTATGTTGAATATCAAGTGGTGTAATTTTCATGATGAACTCTCTCAATGCATCCGTACTGCCAGTTCAAACAAAGAACGTACCACGGCATATTGCAAAAACATAATGATGAGGATAGCAATAATTGGAGAAAAATCAATGGTCATACCATATCCCAACCGTCGTCGAATTGCAAAAAGTACAGGTTCCGTCGCTCGGCTGAGAAACTGCACAATGGGATTATAGGGATCAGGATTCACCCAGGAAATCAGCGCACGCGCAATGAGGATGTACATGTAGATGGTTAAAATCCAATCCAACACATGAGCCACGCCTTCGAGTATATTGCCGGCAATAAACATAACCCTCCTTGCAGTACGGCTTCGTGAGCCAAACCTTCTTTCGATCGTCTATATTTTTTCTACAGGATTCCTGGTGCCAAAGAGAGCCGTTCCTACTCGTACGATTGTGGTGCCTTCTTCTACAGCAACCCGATAGTCCCGGGACATTCCCATAGACAGTTCATCCATCTTCGTACGCTGAAAGTCTCGTTGTTTAACGGTATGGGCCATCTCACGCAGTTCACGAAAGTATGGTCGTGCGGTTTCACAATCTTCAGACCATGGTGGAATTGTCATGAGGCCTCTCACCGTCACATGCATCATACGTTCAAATTCCGGCAAGGCGTTCAACATGTCAGACGATGAAAACCCACCCTTCGTCGACTCTCCACTGACATTCACCTGCAACAAAATATCCTGCGTGATTCCCATATCGTCCGCATGTTTGTCCATGGCTCTCGCTTGCTCAAGGCTTTCTACTGAATGAATGAGGTCAAATTGCCCAACCACATCTTTAATTTTCCGACGTTGGACCTGTCCAATAAAATGCCAGGACACATCAACAAGATCCTGCAAGGATTCTTGTTTCTGCTGAGCCTCTTGAAGTCGATTTTCCCCAAAAGTCCGAATGCCAGCAGCATGCGCATGACGCAATCGTTCAGCCACAACCGTTTTCGTGACAGCGACTAATAGGATGTCTTGGGGATCTCGCCCCGCAAGTAGTGCTGCCTGATGAATCGACTGTGTAACGCGTTGAATATTATCTGCAATTGAACAAGACACAGGCTCCGGCTTCACCATTCAAAATTCAATGATCAAATTCGCGTTGATTCTATTGTAATCCGAAATTGCGGTTTCGTCACTCGACGATCTTCAATCTTATGGTTTTAGCATGATTCCACTCAACATCGTTCCGTTAACCCGTCCCTCTCTTCTGTACGAAAAATATTTACTCGCATCGCATTGCGTACAGGCATCACTCCGACTAATGGATGTCACCGCTATGCCCTGATGCTGTAACTGCTGGAGTATGAGTTCTTTCAGATCCACCTTGGCATGTGTTGCAGAAGTTGGCATTAATACCTTGTTCCAAAAGGGATAGTTCGCTTTAATAGGACTGATGACTGGATCATCAACCTCAAAACAACAAGCCCCAATCGAAGGGCCAATCGCAACACGGAGATGCTCCTCTTTCGTCCCATACTGATGCTTCAGAACGGAAATCGTTTCTCCTACGATTCCAGCCACGGCACCTCGCCATCCAGCATGAACCGCCGCCACTACACGCAACTTCAGATCGGCAAAGAGGACGGGCACACAATCAGCCGTGCGGACGACGAGCAGAACATTCGGCTGTCTGGTGACGAGCGCATCCCCTTCTTGAGCAATCGTCGAATTGGCGTCAAGCTGTTCGTCAAAGACTAATACTGTTTTCTCGTGCACTTGCTTGACAGAAATCACGCAGGGATAATCCGGTGGGACAGGGGTGACCTGTCCCACTTGGACTGTCTTGACGAGAGCAGCCGGACTTTGTCGTGTTCCAAAAAAATGGACAAAACCGTGCTCGGAAGGAAAACACTCAGGGAATGAAAGAGAGTCCACGTCCTTGACCTTTACTTAAGGCTGGGCTCTCTTCAGGAGCCTGTCTCTGATAAAGAGCTGACCTTCGCTATCTCCCTATGAATCTGATGATTTCCTCAAAAAGGTTGGCACATCCCAATCGTCATCGACGAGCAGATTCCCATTTTCTTGATGAGCCCGTTTGGGAGCGTACCGCCGCATGAACGTCGGACGATCTAATTCCTCATCCGCATAACCACGGTCATTGGCCACAGGTGCGAGAAGCGGTTCATCGGCTGACTTCACAGCCAGAGCTGGAGCTTCGCGTGGAGGCGGAGGAGGAGTCTCTCGGACAACCTCTCGCTGCTGAGTACGAGTAAACCCTGTATCTTTTTGCTCAAAGCCCGTCGCGATCACCGTCACGATAATTTCATCACCTGCCTCAGGATTGATGACTTGCCCCACAATGATATTGGCCTGAGGATCAGCGGCTTCCTTCGCAATCGTCGACGCTTCATCAACTTCATGCAGGGTCAAACTGGGTCCTCCAGAAATGTTCAAGAGAAGGCCTCGAGCCCCTGCAATACTTCCATCTTCCAATAGAGGGCTCGAGATGGCCTGCCTGGCAGCTTCACTCGCCCGGCTCGGACCTCGCCCAACACCTAACCCCATCACCGCTCGCCCGGAATAACTCATCACGGTTCGCACATCCGCAAAATCAACATTCACAAAACCCGGCGTCGTGATCACATCGGAGATGCCTTGGATTGCTTGACGCAACACATCATCTGCAACCTTGAAGGCCTCAAGAAGAGGAGTACTTTTATCGACTAAGGTCAGAAGTTTTTGATTGGGAATTACCAGCAACGAATCGACATGTTTTTTTAATTCACGCAAGCCTTCTTCTGCATAGGCCGTTCGTCGATGACCTTCATACTGAAACGGTTTCGTCACCACGCCCACGGTCAACACGCCTAATTCACGAGCAATTTTGGCAGCAATCGGCGCCCCACCGGTCCCAGTTCCTCCACCCATTCCGGCCGTCACGAAGACCATCTCGGCATTCTCGAGGGCATCTCGAATTTGCCCTTCGCTTTCCAAAGCCGCTTCTTTCCCCACTTCGGGTCGTGCGCCAGCGCCTAATCCGCGCGTCCGCTCAGGACCTAACTGAATTTTAAACGGAGCCTCAGACTTTTCCAGAGCCTGAACATCCGTGTTCGCGACCACAAACTCAACTCGATTGAGCCCTGCCGCAATCATCGTATTCACCGCATTACAACCCGCCCCACCTACTCCAATCACTTTAATGCGAATGGCAGATGAATCTTCCTCTGAAAATGAAAACATGATGGCCTCCTTTCGCCAAGCTCAATAACCGAACCGTAATAAAACACGTGTAGACTTATCGTTTCGTCAATATGGAAATGCCGATCTTCAGTACACTCAACATCATGGACCTTAGAAGAAACTCATGACCCGGTCTTTCATGCGATCCAAGACCGAAGACCACCGTCCTCCTCCTATGCTTATTCCTCCGACTCCCACCCCTTGCAACACATGTTCATGGCTAATCGCATGTAGAATCAATCCGACTCCTGTTGCATACATGGGATTGCTCACCACATCTCGTAATCCCCCAATACCGGTCGGACCTCCACTTCGAACCGGTAAGTCCAAGATTCGTTCTGCGGCTTCCGCCATACCGGGAAGCAGCGAAGTCCCGCCGGTAATGACTCCACCAGCAACGAGCATGCCATCATACCCTGCACGACGAATTTCTCGACGGACGAGATCAAACATCTCCTCCACCCGCGGTTCAAGGATCTCAGCAATACGACTGCGTGAGACCAACCGAGGCGGGCGACCTCCCACACTCGGCACCGCAATGCTCTCTTCATCGCTGACTTGTTCAGATAATGAGACGCCATGCAGGATTTTAATTTTTTCAGCATCAGCATGAGAGGTGTGCAAGACCACCGTCAGATCCCTCGTCAAATGATTTCCCCCGATCGGAATCACGGCCGAATGACGAATACTCCCGTCGACATAAATCGCCACATCTGACGTCCCGCCGCCAAGATCAATCATCACCACTCCAAGATCCTGCTCTTCCGGTGATAACACCGCCGCACTGGACGCCAACGGTTGCAGGACAATATCAGCCACATCAAGTCCAGCTCGATTGACACACCGAACAAGATTTTGCGCAGATGTCACCGCCCCGGTCACAATATGGACATCCACTTCTAAGCGTGACCCGGCAATCCCAATCGGATCACGAATGCCTTCGAGGTCATCCACGATAAACTCGCGCGGCAGCACATGAAGCACGCGACGATCAGCAGGAATAACGGCACCACACCGGGCCGTTTCAATCACCCGATTCACATCACCATTCAAGACTTCTCGTTTTTTCAGCGCCACCACCCCGTGCGTACTTTCGCTCGCAATGTGACTCCCGGCAATACCGGTATACACCGAATTAATTTGCACTGCGGCCATCAACTCCGCTTCTTCCACCGCCTTCTTAATGGACTCGACGGTGCTCTCAATGTTGACGACCACACCTTTACGAAGTCCACGCGACGGGCTGTTTCCGACACCGATCACATTGATCGAGGTATCGTCAAGAACCTCTGCCACCACGGCACAGATCTTTGTTGTTCCGATGTCTAAGCCGACAACGATGCGCTCTTTCTTCGACATGTCTATCACTCCCTTTTTCGAAGAATCACTTTTCCTGGATACCGCAAATCCACTTCTGTCGCCTCATGAGTTATTTGTGTTTCAATGGAAGGATACAACGCTTGAAACCTCTGCCACTGGGCTTCAATCGAATCTCCGAATTGAAAACGAAGATCTTGTGTGTCCGCGACAATTATCGACGGCTGGTCGACATGTATTGTCGGAACGGCGGTCAATCCACTCGACAATAAACGTCCGATCAGAATGCCATCACGAACCTTCTGCTGAACCTCGTGATCTCCAGCTACAGCAAAATCTCCAGGAATCCCAAGTAACGTCGGTAATCCAGGAAATTGATCCTTCTTGGACACAGAAAGAACGTGGGCCTGATCATCGAGGAGATAGCGAACATTTTCAGACTGCCAAATGGCTGCCGGTACTCGTTCATCAATTCGAATAGCCAAAGTATGCGGGAAGACTCGTTCAACCACCGCATTCCGAACCCAAGGATGTGACTTGAGATGCGAGATAATCGATTCCGGCTGAACCTCAAACAAGCTTGTTTCAGGCGAGAGATCAAGTTTCGCCAAGACGTCTTTTCGCTCTAATTCCTTCAATCCCACGATCGTGACATGCTGAACAGTGGTCAAACTCATGGCCACAGATTCAACTCGATCAAATTCCCACACTCCCACGATGCAAAGAGTCGCTAACACCATGACCATGACCCAACGCATCAGTTTCTGCCAAATGGTTTTCTTCCGAGTTTGGCGTCGTCGTACGGGGCTGCGAACGGGTTGATTTTTTCGTACTTTATTCTGGCGAGGGCGAAGCATCAGCAGACCTTTCTTTAGGCAAAGAGACTCGGTTGATTCTTCATCGCACTCTTGAGCATACGCTCAACAAGTTCATCGTAGGTTAAACCAGCCTGAGCCGCGGCCATTGGAAGCAGACTTCGCTCGGTCATACCTGGAATGGTATTAATTTCCAAAATGACTGGACGACCTTGCCGGCTCAGCCGAAAATCCACCCGAGCCGCCCCTTCACAGCCAATAACCTCATACGCCTGGACCGCCAGAACTTGCATTCGATTCAATGGCCCTTTCAGTAATGACGCAGGACAGACGTAGCGAGTATCAGACTTCTTATATTTCGCCTGATAATCATAGAATCCCCCAGGCGCTTGAATTTCGACTGCAGGAAGGGCTTTGCCGTCAATAACACCAATGGCAATTTCACGGCCTTCGATATAGCTCTCGACAATGGCCTTCGAATCATATCGATACGAACGACGAAGGGCCGAGCGCCACGTCTTGGAACTCCTGACAATCGAAACCCCAATCGTGGAACCTTCGCTACTGGGCTTCACCACCACAGGCCACTTGAGTCCTGCAGGGAGGATTCGCTTGGGATATTCACGATTCAAAACAATCCCGCGAGGAACAGGAATACCATTCGCCTGTAAAATTGATTTCGTCGACGCTTTATCCATGGCAATCGCGCTGGCCCGCACACCCGAACAGGTATAGGGAATTCCCAACACTTCAAGAAGACCTTGTACCGTCCCATCTTCACCCCCACGACCATGCAAGGCGAGAAATGCGACCTCGATCTTTTTGGACCGTAACGACCAGGGTAAGGTTGAATCAGCTTCAATTGGTTTCACGTGATAGCCTCGCCGGGTCAGCGCCGCACACACGGCATTCCCTGTCTGTAACGAAATGTCACGTTCCGCCGATCGCCCTCCCATAATCACGCCAACACGAATACGTTTTTTAGTCATCATTACCCTACGCACACCTATGACGATTCTCCAACAGTCTTTAATTCGAGCTCTAAAGTCACTCCGGATTTTTGCGATACGATGCGCCGAATTTTCCGAATGAGACGCATCACATCCCCTGCCCGGGCTTGACCCACATTGACGATAAAATTTCCATGTTTCGGGGATATTTGAGCATCGCCAATTCGAGTCCCTTTCAGTCCTGCCTGTTCAATTAACGATCCTGCAGACTGTCCTTGAGGATTCTTAAACACTGAACCGGCATTCGGCAATGTCAGCGGTTGAGTTTCCTTCCGGTACCGAAGATAGTGCTTGGTGAGTGACTCCACCTGCTCCTTCGTGGTCTGAGTCAACTGAAACCATGCCCCGACAATGACGCGCTTAGGCACACGGGCATATCGGTAAGCAAACGATAACTTTGACGCGTCAATGCATTTACGTATTCCAGCATCTGTTACGAGTTCTATCGCCGTGAGCACATCCCGCATTTCCCCAAGCTTCGTTCCCGCATTGGTGATCACGCCCCCTCCCACTGTGCCAGGAATACCAGCAGCCCATTCGAGGCCTGACAACTGATGACGAGTGGCATACCCTAATACCGTCGGCATACGCGCACCGGCCTGAGCATAGAGCACATGATGGGGTTCAAGCCGAATTTGGTTGAGTTGTTTTAGTTGAATCACAATACCTCGAATTCCTCGATCTCGGATCAACACATTCGTGCCGCCCAAGACAAACACCGGCACGTTGCCCATTTTGGCCTGGCGAACAAGCCGACATAGGTCGTCAACATCAGCTGGAAAGACCAAAGCATCAGCAGGCCCACCAATCTGCAAGGATGTATAGGCGGCCAAGGGCTCATGAAATTTGATTTCTCCATTAATACCTTTCAGCACTTGTCGAAAAGACCGTCTATCAAATACGTCGGTGTGCCCCATTGCGTCATAACAACATGCGGCTATGAGAGACTCGCTAACAAGTCTTTACCAAACTTCCAAATGTCTCCAGCGCCAAGCGTGATGACGACATCACCCGGCTGTAAATTCTTTTTCACCTGCTCAACAAGATCCGAACTTCCATTGACCCAATAAACCGAAGCATGCCCGGCTCCCCGAATCTTATCCGCCACTAATTCTCCTGAAATTCCAGGAATCTCAGCTTCTCCTGCTGGATAAATATCGGTCACATAGACGTCATCTGCCTGTTCAAACGCTTTAGAAAATTCATCAGCGAGATCGCGAGTCCTCGTGTAACGGTGCGGCTGAAAGACAGCCACGACTCGACGATCCCATGCCGACTTTGATGCCGCAAGCGTGGCCCGAATTTCTGTCGGGTGATGACCATAATCATCCACCACCATAATCCCAGCCTTTTCACCTCGTATGTGAAACCGCCGCTCGACTCCCGAAAAGGCGGCCAACCCATTTCGTATGAGGTCCACCGACACATCCAATTCCAACGCAACGGAAATAGCAGCCAACGCATTCGACACGTTATGACTGCCCGGAATGGGTAGACGAAACGGCCCTAATTTTTTCCCTCGAAAATGTGCACGAAATTCAACGGCTCGATCATTCGCTTTCATATCCGATGCATAGACATCTGGCGTGAGCGATCCGCCAAAGTCATGCAATCCATAGGTTTGATACCGTTTCGTTATCTTCGGAAGGAGACCGCGGACCCACTCATCATCTGCACAAAGAATGGCCAAACCATAAAACGGAATTTTATTAATGAATTCCAAAAAGGCTTCTTGAATGCCTTCCATAGTCCCGTAATAATCAAGATGCTCACGATCTAAATTCGTGACCACCACAATTGATGGGGAAAGACGAAGAAACGACCCATCACTTTCGTCAGCTTCGGCAATCAACAGATCACTTCGCCCAAGACGAGCATGTGTCCCAACGGCATTCACTTTCCCGCCAACGACAAATGTTGGGTCAAGCCCTGCTTGCGCCAAAATCGTGGCGACCATTGACGTCGTTGTGGTTTTCCCGTGAGCACCCGCAATCGCGACGCCATATTTCAACCGCATCAATTCGGCCAGCATTTCAGCTCGTGGAATAACTGGAATGACTTTCGCTTTTGCAGCTCGGACCTCCGGGTTAGAGTCCGGAACCGCGGAGGAAACCACCACGACTTGCGCGCCTTCCACATTCGATTCCTGATGACCAATGAACACTTTCCCTCCGATCGCTTCCAAGCGACGGACTGTATCCGATTGATTCATATCGGACCCAGACACTTTATAGCCTAAGGTCAGCAGCACTTCGGCAATCCCGCTCATGCCGCTTCCCCCAATTCCTACAAAATGAATATTTTGAATTTTCCTAAACATAATTCCTCTTTCCGCCCTCGGCGACGCGTTTCTCGTCTTACGCCATCGAACGCATCAAGTGCTGACATTCCTGAATCATGAGCATGGTCGCATCAACCTTACGACCGTCCAGGCTTTTCGCACTCATTTCTTCCAAGCGTTCTGGCTGACTCAAAAGTTGTTCAATCTCTTGAGCCAGGCGTTCACCCGTGAGCTCAGATTCGAGAATGACCGCCGCTGCCCCCGTCGCCTCCACGGCCCTTGCATTTTTTTCCTGATGGCCATGTGTCGCGTGAGGGTATGGGATCAAAATTGATGGTTTCCCACAGGCCGCCAGCTCCGCGAGCGACCCTGCCCCCGATCGCGAGACCACGAGATCAGCTGACTTGAGTACCTGAGGCATGTCATACAGGAAGGGCACAACCTCCACCTCGAACTCGGATTTTTTGTAAGCCGACTGTATCCGTTCATAATCAGACACACCGGTTTGATGTATGAAGGAACACGTGTCCTGAAGAACAGAGGAAACTCCAAGTGCTTCGACCACGGCCGTATTAATCGCCTTCGCCCCCTGACTTCCTCCAAATACCAACACGATTTTCTTCTGTTGATCCTGTCTCTTTTCCGTCTTTTGAAAAAATTCTTCTCTCACCGGAGTTCCCACAATCCGAACTTTGGCACTGTTAAAATGCTCTTTGGCTGTGTCAAAGGCCAGAAAAACACGATCAGCAATCGGACCTAACACTCGATTGGCTAATCCAGGCACAGCATTCGGCTCCATGATGATGCGACGGATGCCCAACAAAGCTGCTGCAAAAACCACAGGCGGACTAAAATACCCGCCGGTTCCAATCACCAAGTCTGCCGATCGATCACGCAGAATTTTCATCGACTGCCAAATCGCTTTGGGAAGCAACAGGACACTTCGTACACCACCCCAGACTCCAAGGCCCACAATCCCCTTGACATCAATATGGGCTACAGCAAACCCTTCATGAGCTAAAATAGTGTTTTCTAAATGTTTTCCAGATCCGACAAATGTGATCATATTCTCAGGATTTTGTCGTTTAAATTCTTTTGCCAGAGCAATGGCGGGGTACAAGTGACCTCCCGTTCCCCCTGCCGCAATGACGATGTTCTTGGGCACCATTGACGTTCACCACCTACACCAACCGCAATCCCAGAACGCCTGACATCCACTGAGTCACTAAATTTTCCCTACTCGTTGACGAGCCACGCTGAGTAAGAGCCCGACAGCCATCAAACTGGTGACAAGCGAGGACCCACCGTAGCTTACAAACGGCAGGGTTAGCCCTTTTGTCGGCAACAAACCGCTGACCACCCCGGCATTCATGAGCACTTGGATACCAAGTAAAAACGTGACACCAAGAGCGAGATACCGGCCGAACATGTCAGGTGCCTGAGCCGCAACGCGAAACCCTTTCAACAGCAAGACCACGAACAACCCAAGAAAACAAAATGTTCCAACGAAGCCCAGTTCCTCTCCGATCAAAGCTAGAACAAAGTCAGTATGGGCTTCCGGAAGAAAACCACGTTTTTGCCCACCAAGCCCCAAACCCTGCCCAAACACCCCTCCATTATTAAAGGCAATAAACGATTGAAGAAGTTGATGGCCGGCACCCAGAGGATCGGCTTCAGGATGTAAAAAACTCGTGAGTCGCTCCAACCGTTCCGGAGAATTGACGATTAAAGCCGCTGAAGGAGGCAACACCACCAAGGCTATGGTCGACAGGTGAAGCAAGCGAGCGCCGGCGACATACAACATCCCAATCAATACCAACCCTAAAACGACTGGAGTCCCAAAATCTTCAAACACCAGTAAGCCACACACCACACCAACGACGAGAATAGGCTGAAACAATCCGTCCTGCCATTTGGTGATTCGCATGTCTGACTTTGCTAAATAACTGGCCAAATATAGAACGACAACCAATTTACTCAACTCGCCAGGTTGCATTGAGAACCAAGAGAGATCAAGCCACCGCCGTGCGCCGTTATTCTCCACACCAGCAACTAATACGAGCGCCAATAACGCCAGACATCCAATGAGAAGCCGAGGGATATAAGGCCGCAACACGGTGTAGTCTATACGAGCAATGAAGAACAGTGCGCTAAACCCTATCGCCAACCACATGGCTTGCCGAAGGAAAAATAAGGTTGTAGAGGACTCAAATCTCACGTTAGCGGTATACCCGCTCGCACTAAACACGGCAATCAGACCGCCGAATGCCAATACAATCGTCACACCAAGAATGACCCCATCGAGTGAACGGAAAAAGGTCGATCGATGCGGTTGATCAAATAATCCAGCCCAATTCGGGGTCATGGTCGACATGTTTTTTTTGCGAAAAACGATTGCTCCCATACGGGTTCCAATATTCATGATAATTCGTGAACCAGCCGTTTAAATTCTTTCCCACGATGGTCATAGTTTCTGAACATATCGAAACTGGAACAGGCAGGAGAAAATAAGACGACATCGCCAGCAGTCGCCTCTTTTCGGGCATACCCAATGGCTTCAGAAAGACTTTTGGCTCTCATCATCGGCCTGACGTCATTCAAAGAACTCATGATGCGCTGAGCCGCTTCGCCGATGACAATGACCATTTTGACGTTGCGTTGAATCAGGTCATGGAGTTGTGCAAAATCTCCGCCTTTATCTTTCCCTCCAATGATCAGAAGAATCGGCTCATCAAAGCTGGCGAGAGCTTTTTTTGTCGCATCAACGTTCGTGCCTTTTGAATCGTTATAATATTTGACATCTTGATGATCACGAACAAACTCCAGGACATGTTCCGCCCCATAAAACGAACCAAGGACCTGACGGATACAGTCGAGTGGACATTCGCACAGAAGACCAACGGCCGTCGCGGCAAGTACATTAGCCAAATTATGGTCACCTCGCAGGGCAATCTGCCCTCGCTCCGCCACCGTATAATCCACACCATCAATCCTGGCCCTGACGGCGGATCCCTCCATCCACACGCCAGCAGTCAACGAACGACCAAGACTACATGTGACGACCGATGAGGGAAGAGATTCGGCATGCGCTGCAATAAGAGGATCATCCATGTTGATGACGGCAAAATCTTCCGCCGTTTGATTGCGAAACATCTTCCATTTTGCCGCCTGGTATTCATCAAAAGAGGCATGACGGTCAAGATGATCCGGAGTGACATTCAAAATAGCCGCAATCCAAGGATGAAAATGCTGAATGGTTTCGAGTTGAAAGCTTGACGCCTCGACGACTGCATAGTCATATGGCAAATCCGAAGACGCACGGCCCCCTTCCTTTGCCGATAGATGAACTAAGACAGCCTCAGACAACGGTACCCCCAGATTTCCACCAACGAAGGGGGTCTTTCCACTGGCTTGCAAGAGTTCTCCTATCAATCTCACGGTTGTGCTCTTCCCATTCGTCCCAGTCACAGCAATAATGGGAATTTCTAAAAACCAACAGGCCAACTCCATCTCCCCAATGATCGGAATCCCCTGTTGTTGAGCAGGCACGAGGGCAGAATGATTGATAGACACTCCAGGACTGAGGACAATCCAATCTACCCGCTCCAGAGCGGTCCCCCACTCTTTCCCGGTAACAAATCGAATAGATGCTTGCGTCAACGTGGAGATTGATTGAGAAAGCGCTTCTTCCCCCTGCTCATCGACAATTGTCACATTCGCCCCAATTGCCTGCAGCAATCGCGCCGCGGCCACACCGCTTTTCCCCATGCCGACGACGGTCACGACTTGACCGCGAAGATTAGGACATCCAGGCTTCATGGTGTCATTGAGGGAAGGCATCGTATGTGGATATTCCAAGGTCGCTAACATAAAAAAGTACTAGCGAAGCTTTAAGGTACTGACACTCAAGAGTCCTAAAATAATCGCAATAATCCACAGACGGACCACAACCTTAGGCTCCTCCCAGCCTTTCATCTCAAAATGATGATGAAGAGGTGCCATCAAAAATATGCGTTTGCCGCGTGACTTGAATGACAGCACTTGAAAGATGACGGACACGGCTTCCATAACAAACACCCCCCCCACGATCAGGAGCAACAACTCGTGCTTACAGACCACGGCCACAGTTCCTAAGGCCGACCCGAGCGGCAAAGAACCTACATCACCCATAAAGACTGAAGCGGGATAGGTATTAAACCAAAGAAAGCCCAGACTGGACCCCACTATAGAGGCTGTCAATACGGACAATTCTCCAGCACCTTCGATATGGGGAATCAACAGGTAGTCAGCAATCAACTTATTTCCGACCGCCCACGCCACGATCGTATATGCCATGGCCGCGATGACCGTTGGTCCGATGGCCAAACCATCTAGCCCGTCCGTTAGATTGACAGCATTCGAGCACCCGACAATCACTAATATGGCAAATGGGACATAGAAGAGACCAAGATCAGGCGTGAAATTTTTAAAGAACGGGACACTCAATTGGGTCGAATACCCTGGTGAAAAATAAAAAAACATGGCGATCGCCAATGCCACAGCTCCCTGACAAGACAACTTCTGCACGGCGGTCAGTCCTTGTGAGCGACCTCGAAGAATCTTGATGTAGTCGTCAACAAATCCAATCAACCCAAATCCCACAATCGCTAACAACACCAACCAAATATAGAGATTTCTGACATCGGCCCAAAGCAGTGTTGTTAGAAGAACGGAAAAGATAATGAGTATACCTCCCATTGTCGGCGTACCCGTTTTCCCTAAATGACCACTTGGGCCATCATCTCGAACCCGCTGACCAATTCCCAATTCTTGGAACTTTTTAATCATGGGTGGCGCAAGAACAAACGCGATCAGAAACGCCGTAATCGCCGCATAAATCATGCGAAAGCTTAAATACCGAAAAACATTGAAGATGGCATATTCAGTGTGGAGCGGATACAGCCAGAGATACAGCATAGATGAGACCTAACGTAAAATTTGACACACCCTGTAGTGACACCAGCAACGAACCATGCTCAACTCTTGTTAGTCCGCGCCATGAGATCTAAAACTTTTTCCATTTGTACACCACGTGACGCTTTGAGCAGTACGACATCCCCGCGACGGACGATTTTCCGCAATACACCTGCCGCATCCGACACATGTTGAACGTGACAGACGGTAGACGCGGACATTCCCTCTTTCCTTGCCCCATCCGCCAACATGGCTCCGAGCTTCCCGCAGGTAATGAGATAGGCAATGTCTTTCCTGGCCACATAGCGTCCAATCTCTTCATGAAATGCTGATTCGTCTACTCCTAATTCTCGCATTTCCCCCAACACAGCAATTGCACGTTGCCCAGGCGCCAGCTCAACGAGCAAATCAACGGCAGCTTCCATTGAAGCTGGATTAGCGTTGTAGCAGTCATACAGAAAGGTCACACCCTTCACACGATGAATTTGCGACCGCATCGAAGCCGCATGCATCTGGCTCAAGCCTAACGAAATATTCGCAGTTGAAAGTCCTAAGGCATGGCCCACCGCTGCACCAGCCAGGGCATTCGAAACATTATGGTTGCCTGCCACACGCAATTGAACATGAAGAGAGCGGGTTCGTTTCGGAAGATGGAGACGGAACGTCGAACCGCGTGGCTGCACTACCACGTCGCTTGCTCGCACATCCGCATGAGGAGAAAATCCATACGACAATACTGGGCAGGACGCTTGTCGTGCAAAACGTTGAAAGTAGGCATCGTCAGCGTTCAATACGGCCACGCCATCAGAAGGAAGGGCCGGCAGCAGTTCCGCCTTGGCACGAGCCGAGGCATCGACGGTTCCAAAAAACTCAAGATGATCAGGACCGACATTGGTAATCACACCAACTGTCGGTTGCGCTAATTCACACAGTCTGGTTGTTTGCCCTTCTTGATCCACTCCCATTTCAATCACGGCCGCCTCGTAACGACGCGATACCCGCAATAAGGTATGTGGGACTCCAATACTGTTATTAAAGTTCCCTTTAGTCTTAAGCGTACGCCAACGTTTGGCCAACACATGACTCACCATTTCCTTGGCTGTGGTTTTCCCATTACTCCCTGTTACGGCAACGAGAGGAATGGAAAACCGGCGACGATGATACGAAGCGAGATCTTGATATGCGCTTAGAGTGTCATCCACCCCAATCACAAACGGTGACATAGATGAATGCGTTCGTGATCGACGTCGTATCCAGGGTGATAGTGATGCCCACGCGGTTCGTGAAATCATCGCACCGACAGCTCCCTCGTTCATCGCGCCTTTCACAAAACGATGTCCTTCAAAATGTGGACCATTTAACGCCACAAACAGATCTCCTTGACGAACCTGGCGGGAATCCGTCGTCACCCCTCGAACCCGAGCTCGAGAAGTCGGCCACAACACCTCACCTCCAGTTGCTTGAACAATTTCTTCCATCGTAAAGGAGGCCATGAAGCCAAGACCCTTCGCTATTTCAACCGAAGTCGTTGTCGTAGAGCTTTACTGGCAACTTGACGATCATCAAAATCCAATCGGTTCGCCCCAACAATTTGATAATCTTCATGTCCCTTCCCGGCAATCAGCACAATATCGTTTGACTCTGCGGCATCGATGGCCGTCTCAATAGCCTCTCGACGGTCAGGAATCATTCGATAGTCTGAGCGCATCGGTTGGGGAATTTTAAAAATTCCTGCTTCAATATCGTGCAAAATTTTCATGGGATCCTCAGTTCGAGGATTATCTGACGTCAGAATTGCAAGGTCACTATGCCGAACGGCCACCTGCCCCATCTTTGGGCGCTTTCCAGTATCACGGTCACCACCGCATCCAAATACCGTAATGATCTTGGTTTTCTTTAAAGACTGAGCGGCTAATAAGACCCGAAGCAGTGCATCTTCCGTATGGGCATAGTCCACGATGACCGTAAAGTCTTGTCCCTGATCAATACGTTCAAATCGCCCCGGAACATTCTTGACCGATGCTATTGATGATTCGATGGCCTGAGGCGACAAACCCAACTCCAGTCCCACCCCTATCGCGGCCAACACGTTATACACATTATGTTCGCCAACCAGTTGACTGCGGATGGACAACGCTCCATGCGGAGAGTTCACCTGAAACTGCGTTCCATCAAGCGAGAAACCGATATCACATGCTTGAATGTCGGCATCAGCGCGAAGACCATACGTCCAGACCGGCACATGACAATTCCGAACAAGTTTGACACCCCACAAATCATCTACATTCACCACGGCTTTCTTCGGAGTCGCCTTGTGATTTGGCATCAAGAGTTCGGTGAATAGTAATTGTTTCGCTTCAAAATACGTTTCCATATCCACATGAAAATCAAGATGATCTTGCGTCAAATTCGTGAACACCGCCACATCAAACTCGCATCCCGCCACCCGCCCTAATGCCAACGCATGTGATGAGACTTCCAAGATAGCCGCATCCAAGCCTGCTTGAGTCATTTCCCCCAACAGCTTTTGCAACTGCACCGCACCAGGAGTTGTGTGAGAAGCCGGATAGAACTCTGACCCAATAAAATACCCGACCGTTCCAACGACACCAGTTTTCTTCCCTCCACCTTCAAGCAGCGCACGAATCAAGTGCGTCACTGTTGTTTTCCCGTTGGTCCCTGTCACTCCAATCATGCTGAGGTGGAGAGAAGGATCTCCATGAAGACGCGAGGCCAAGACGCCAAGTGTATGCTTTGAATCTTTTACAATGACGACGGGAGAGGATGGATCCTTGGTAGAATTAATCTTCTTATCTAGACTTTTCGATACAACATCTTCCAGAACGATCCCGGCTGCTCCATTGGCCCAAGCCTGCGCAGTAAAACCATGACCATCGACCTGCGTTCCCTTGACTGCGACAAACACGCTCCCTCTCTTCACCTGTCGAGAATCATCGGTGACATCCAAGACTTCTGCATTGAGGTTACCTTTGGTATCGAGAGGGTGAATCGGCTGAATAAGTTCGGCAAGCGTCATAGCTAATGAATGTCCGCTTAGTACAATCCTGCGACTTTCACAATTCCACCGTCTTTTGGCATCACCTGCAGATGACGCAGGGCTTTTCCCGCAACTTTACGAAATACCGGCGCGGCAACCTCTCCACCGTATCCTTTGCCCTCCGGTTCATCAATAACGACAAGGATCGCGAGTTGAGGGTCTTCAGCTGGAACAAAGCCCACAAAAGATCCAATGAATTTTGTTCGCGAATAGGTTTTTGTTTGTGGATCAACTTTCTGAGCCGTACCGGTCTTTCCCGCCACAGTGTAATCGAGCAACGCCGCATTCTTCCCCGTCCCTCGTGCCACCGCGTTAGTCAACATCGCCTTCACGGCTTCCGCAGTTTCATAAGAGATTGGATTACGTCGTATCTCCATTTGCTGATTCAAGACCACGTTTCCTCGGGAATCCTCAACCTGTGCGACAACAAATGGACGAAGCAGTGAGCCTCCATTGGCCACAGCCGACATCGCCGTCAAGAGTTGAATGGGCGTGACGCTCACGCCTTGCCCAATCGCTAAAGATGAGAGAGTTCGGGAATCCCACTTTTCAACCGGCAGCAGCCTGCCTGACGATTCACCCGGTAAGTCAATTTCTGTTTGTTCGCCAAAACCAAATGCTCTCAAACTTTGATAGACCCGTTTTTCCCCTAGAGCGTATGCCATTTTTGCCATGCCGATATTACTGGAATGCATGATGACCTCGTTCAGCGTCATCCACCCATGCTTCGAAATATCATGCATGTTGGTTCCAGCTATGGGCATCTTGCCCTCGCCGCAATAGATTAACTCTTCTGGGCTCGACTTACCTTCTTCAAGAGCTGCCGCGGCAATCACGGCTTTCAATGTCGATCCCGGCTCATATGGATCAGTCACCGCACGATTGACGTAGTGATCTCTCGACCAATTCTGATAATGATTCGGATCGAACGTAGGGCGAAGTGCCCATGCGAGCATGGCCCCGGTCCTTGGATCCATAACGAGAACCGCCCCTCGCTTGGCCTTGGCCTGATTCATGGCGTCGTCCAATTCTTGCTCGGCAATATATTGAATCACTTCGTCGATCGTCAGGGTCACACGGTAGCCCTCGTGCAGACGCTGCCCGACGTCATGAACCAACGCAATCCTGCCTCTCGATGCATCTCGCTGAAACTGAACAATCTGTTTCTGACCCCGTAAATACGAATCAAAACGCCATTCCAGCCCCTCCAACCCCTGACTATCTTTCCCGGCAATCCCCATCAAATGCGCCAAAGCCGTACCCTTGGGATAAAAACGATGTGATTCCATTTTCACCGTAATACCAGGCAAGGCCAACGCCTGAACAGACTTCGCTTCTGGATCTGTCAACTTGCGCTTTAATTGAATGTTTTTCTTTTTCTTCTGCAACGTACGAGTTAAGGATGAGATGGGAATATCCAAGATGGGAGCAAGTGTTCGGGCAACCAGCGCATGATCTTGAATTTTGGCCGGCTTTGCATACACGGATGGCACCCTGGCATTGATGGCATAGGTACTTCCGTTTCGGTCAACAATGACACCTCGACTTCCCTTCACTTCCACATTTTCAAAATGTTGCCCGCGCGCTTGAAGTGCCCCCTCATTCGCTTGAATAACTTGCAAAAAAAACAGACGTGAAAAAATCACAACAAACCCGACCAACAATCCAAAACACACGACGGCTGTTCGAAACCGGCAGACCTGGTTCACATTTGCGGCATTTGGGTTCATCGTTCAGTCCTTCAGCTATTGACCTTGCGCGAGCTGCATCGCCTTTTGAGGAGGCACTCCATTTCCTGCAATCGCCGTTTCAGACGCCACCATCACAATCTGACCAGGCTCAGGCATCTCCAACTGAAACCGTTCTTTCGCAGCCTTTGCAATCTTCTGAGGAGCCGTGAGTTGCGAGAGTTGAAGCTGCAAGGCTTCTCGTCGATATTCAAGGGCAATCTCTTGCTGTTTTAATTGTTCAATGTCGTGTCCGACTCGCATAAGGTCCACCCGCATCCACACATACAACAGGCCAATCGCACCAAAAAACACGACCATCATCGTAAAACCACTTCGCTTCATACGCCTTCTTCTCCCATCACACGCTCGGCGACTCGCAGCTTTGCACTTCGTGACCGGGGATTACGTTGCTGTTCCTCGCGTGTTGGCGTGAGCGGCTTCTTGGTGAGACGAGACAATTGCGGACTGGGCTTCGCGGATAACTCACGAAACGTCTGTTTCACAATTCGGTCCTCTAGGGAGTGAAACGCTATGACGCACATTCGTCCACCAGGCCCCAACAATGAGCTGGCATCACGCAAGACATCAGCCAACCCGTCCAATTCCCCATTGACGGCTATACGAAGAGCCTGAAAAGTTCGTGTTGCACAGTGAAGACGTCCTCGTCTGGCAGGAATAGGAATGGCACGTCGAACGATTTCAGAGAGACGACTCGTGGTCGTAATAGGCTCTTGCCGCTCTTGTACGATGGCACGAGCAATTCTCCTTGCAAATCGCTCTTCGCCATATTCACGAAGCACACGCTCCAATGCCTTTTCAGGAATATGCACAAGAAATTCGGCCGCCGTCGGCCCAACCGACTGATCCATTCGCATGTCCAAGGGGCCATCTTTCATAAAGCTGAACCCGCGGTCTGCCTGAGTCAATTGAGGAGAGGAAACCCCAAGATCAAACACAATGCCGTCAACACGTGAAAACCCGGCCTCGATAGCTATGGATTTCAATTCCGTAAAGTTTGCATGTCGGAGTTCCACACGATCTTGAAAAGGCGCAAGAGCACGACGGCCCCTCTCAATCGCTTGAGCATCACGATCTATACCTAATAGTTTCCCGGTATTTCCGCTAGATTCAAGAAGCTTTTCTGCCATCCCACTCATTCCCAGTGTGCAATCGATATACAGTTTGCCTGGAGCTGGAGAAATCCAGTAAAGTATCTCATTTAAAAGGACAGGGACGTGTTCATGCTCAGAATCTAGGCACTTCTCAAATTTTCCACTTTCATTTTCAACCATTCAATTTGTTCCCACATCTCGCCACTTCCACTCACAACGCATTATACGGTGTTGCCTGAAGTTGTCAAGGCACAACCTTTGGACATTTAGGAAGTTTTAGATACCAAAGTAGGCCTTTCCAGGCTCAGCGAATGCGGGAATTTCATGCATGAAATATAAGTAAAAATACTAGATATTTGCAGCTTATTTTGAGTGGGATGTACAACTGGCCAGAAGCACTGTAAGGGCATTTAAGGTTACCGTACAGCTCTAGACTGGCACGTCCAAGACGGCTGAACGCCTTCAAGCACTGTTCATGGTCTTCCGTAATCTGCAAAATTTACAGAACAAACCTCCTCTTCCATTTTGTCAAATGACCTTCATATGAGAAAGCTTGTAATTCCCTGCCCGCGATCAACACCTCAACACAAAGACTCAATTCTCAATCTATGCCTCAGACTATTATCTCAAGAGATACTCAACGTATCCGCTCCTAGAGTCAGAAATGGCCCATAAAACTTCCCCACTGACTCCTCCCTATTCAAACAAACGCCTTTCATATCAGAGAATCAACGAGTTACAGCACGAGCAGCGAGGCCACCATTCCACAACTCCCCTGTGGCATGTGAACTGCAGACAATAAGAATGTAACACTCAACTCTTAAAAGAAATCATCTTACTTCAATTCGTGAGAGGAGTGAGAAGGGTAAGAAGAGAAAGAAGACTCAGAAAAAGAGAAGACAAAACTAATGGATATTTCCAGCTATCCAATATGCACGAATACAAAGGAGCAGCAGCGTACGTTCGTTGAGATAGACAGGCATAGCTGTGACTTCTTCAGTCATACAGCAGGAGGAGATTGACCATGAAAACTTCATATCAATATTTACAGCAATATCTTTATCTCGCTTCGATCGTACCTCTCATCGGATCACTATCTGGCTGTAGTACCGTTGGGCAATGCATTGCGTGGGAAGAAAGACCGATTACGCACAGCATCTGCAGTACAGGTTCAACACAGGACGGGTGCGGCGTATCCCACACCACCAATACCTATACGACATTTGAAAAAGTTTGCACAGCGCGACTTGCTCCAGACACTACAGAATTCATTGCGCAAAGGCCATCTCCACGATAATCCAACGTGACCAACATTAGGATGACTACGGTTAGACGAAATCCGGCAATGGGCAATCCTCTACCTGGACATGACATGATTACGATTTTTCAACAATACGTCGATAAAGAAATTATGCATCGCTCTCGTTCACGCAGAGACGAATCTACGAACCACACAACAGGAGAAGACCGATCATGAAAACGTTATCCAATCTTCTACACCATTATCTTCGCAGCGCCGTCGTCATGATCCTCTTTGGGCTTGCGTTCTTGCTTCACAGTTGGAAGCAGTTTCGTTTAGGAAGGGATTCCAGCGACGCATAGCGTTCAAACAATCGATCCAGCAGACGTCGGGCCAAAGCACCTTACAGCAAATGAACTCGGATCATGGCATACAACATGTTCGAGCACATCGCTAACAAAATGGCTTCAAAACTACATCCTTCAAGATTTCCCTCGCCTTTTATCTCAGAAGCCTTCTTGCAACGTTTGAATTTCCCTCAGCGTGCGAACAGATGCTTGTTACCCCCACAGACTAGTGAAACGCCTTGTTGGTGAAAATTCAGGTCCCAAACTCATCAGTCTACTCGCATGAGATATTTCATCCAGCACACACGTTGACGCGTTGGGAATGCAGGGGAAAACCAACGCCCCCATTAGTGAACATGCACAGGCCCACGACTTTGCGATTCCTTTTAAGGAAAATGATTCTCGACCACGTATGTTTGCCTATTGTGCACCGCTCAAAGTTTCTTTCGCTCATTGTTTGTGACACTTGCAAGGTTGCTGTTTGCAGTGCATCCTGACTAAGGATGATACAGAGCTTCAGACATAAGGGGCTGAAAAAGTTATTTGAAAAAGGTGAGGCAAAAAGCATTCGTCCTGATCACCTAGAAAAAGTGGAAAATATTCTCTTCGTGTTAAATCGTGCTCGCAAGTTTGAAGATATGGATTTACCAGGATTTAGGCTGCTCCCTTTAAAAGGAACCTTGAAAGGGCATATGCAGTGACCGTTCGGGCAAACTGGCGCGTGACTTTCCGTTATAAAGAAGGGCACGCACATGACGTGGATTTAATCGACTACCATTAGGAGGTCAATATGCGTATGAAGACTCCTCCGCATCCAGGAAGAATTGTTAGACAGGAATGCATTGAGCCGCTAGGGTTGACCATCACCGAAGTGGCAGAGCGACTTGGCGTCACCCGCCAAACCCTCGATAAACTCGTCAACGGCAAAGCAGGCATTTCGCCGGAAATGTCCATACGGCTTTCTAAAGCCTTCGGCAGTAGCCCCGAGATGTGGCTTGGATTGCAGATGGAATATGATCTGGCTCAAGCTGAAAAAACTGCCAACAGGATTAAGGTGAAAAGAATCGCACCCAAACACGCGATGGTTTAATCGATCGCTTCAAGCAACGGCGGGGCCGTCGGCATGGCCAACCAGCCCGTTCCGCCTCATCCCTAGGCACTCATAAATAAAAAAGGAGAATGTCCCCTTTTTCCGCGCGTTTTAAAATTTCGGCCTTGTCGCGAGAGTAAGCTGCCACGACCAATAGTTCCAGGACGTTGAGTAGCCCGGTCTCCAAACGCTCACCTAATGTGAAACGTCGAGCCCTCGGAAACTTGTCCAGTTGTGGAATGAGCCTAAGAAGGGGTTCATGGCACGACTGCACGGCCTGAGGAACATGTCCTCCGGATTCATGGTGAGCTTGTCGAACCATGTCCCACGTCGCTTAGCTTTCCTCACCCTTCGACATGCTCAGGGTGTAGAGAAAAAATAGTATAAAGATTAGAGGGCTAAAATTCTGTAGACTGGCTCACGATAGATGAAACTCCATGGCTTCCTTTGGTCATCCTTAAATGCCGTCAAAAGGCTTTTGTGTGTGAGTTCTAAGGTGAGCCAGCCTGGGCGAGACGAAAACCAATGGTGAAGCTGCGGTTGGCGGAGTAGGACCCGCCACGGTAGGACGTCCAAAGGGACACCGGTCTGCCGTCCCAGGAACCGCCGCGAATCACGCGCTGGGTACAATCCCCGCTATCTACTTCTAACCAAGCAGAACCGTCTACTGGACCCCCTTTATATGTAACGTGTAGGCAGTCCTCTACCCATTCCCAGACATTCCCGCTCACATCTTTCAACCCAAAACTATTCGCTTCTTTCGAACCAACTACCGCAGTCCGATTGCCAGAATTAGCTTGATAGATCGCATACTCCGAGAGTTGATCTTCATCAGAGGTTCCCGCCCAGACCTCTTGCTTATCGCCACTACGCGCGACATATTCCCATTCAGATTCCGTTGGCAATCGGAAACGCTTGTTGGTCGCCTCGGATAACCATTCAGTATAGGCTTTGGCATCTTCCCACGACACATTGATGACCGGGCGCAAACCACGCCCCCATCGTTGATCATTCGGAAGTGCTCGTCCAGTCGCAATCGCAAACTTATCATATTCCTCAAACGTCACTTCATATTGACCCATTGAAAATGCTGGAATCGTGACCGTCCGAACAGGGTTGCGCCAGGCCTCACCCAATCCTTCCACATCACCCTGTCGAAAGATTCCAGTAGGGATTGAAACCATTGTCGGGTCCACGTGAATGCTCACGACTAACGATTGAACTTTTAGAAGGGCCTGATCCAGATTATAGCCTTTTTGCCAAAGCCATGAGATCCCCCCAAGTACAAGAAATATTGACAAACCTGCCACTATCCGAAGCTGTCTGGCGATCCTACTGGCCTGAAGAAATTCTCGTGTGAGGGCACTATCCGTTCCACCTGCTTTCTGAAAGTCTTTGTATTCTCCACCGGTGGCCAACCCGCTGAACCAGGGCTTCTTCATGTCTTCCCATTTCTGCGCACGACTCTCTAACAGCGTTCGATCCACAAGTGCTTTCTTGTTCTTTTCAACATACTCCTTCAACGCTGGCCACGCTTCAAAGAGCTTTTCATGGCTGATGGAAACCGTAGCGGCCTCGCTCTCACCTTCCGTGCGGAGAAGACGTTCTCCAATCAGCAGGTCTACGACTTCTCCTACATCCCCTGCGAACTCGGATTTCAGTTGACGATTTCTCGTGGGTACACCTTCTTCCTTCTGGACTTTTGCCAGGGTCTGGAAGATTTTCGGCAACACGGCTTGTGCTTTGACGCCCACAGACTGCCGAATTTTTTCTTCTACGGCTTTGACATGTTCCCCGATCGCTCCTGCGACACCACCGAGATTCTGGTACACCACTTCACTCAACTCGTGATCGGATCGTTTCTTAAAGAGCTGTTCTAGGACAAAGGCCAGCAATGGCAGATTGGCAGAATTGGCCTCCGTATCATGAATGAGTCGACTTGAAAAGGTTTCTGAAATCGAGAGGCCTGCGGCTTCTGCTGGCTTCATGATCATATCTTGCATCATGAAGGGTTCCACTCGCCCGAGGGCATAGTGCCCTTTCCCATTCAATATTTTCACCATTTCTGGATGTCGATGACAGTAGTGCAGGTGATCGCTTCGAATGGTGGCAACTACTCGCAAGGTCTGTTCTTGGACTGCGTGATATCCTGCGCCGTAAACAATTCCTCCATTTGATCGATGAAGAGCACGAGATGTTGGCGAGCAGTCCCATCTTTGATGATGCTCCTGAGATATCCCATGAGTTTGCTTGGATCTTGTGCGAGATCATTGGCAATGGCGTCTGGACTTAGCCCTGCACGCGAGGCCATCGAACCAAGCCCAGCCATCAAAGAGGTGAACGGGTGAGCAGTCTGACTCGGCACCATCCGCACCGTTGCACAACTCTCATCGACTGACAATCCATTCTCCTCTAATTGAGGAAGAATACCCGCATCAACCACCGACGACTTGCCAACCCCTGAGTCTCCGCTAATGATCATGAACCGCCCTTCGGGACTTCGAAGACGATCTAGAATTTCGCGAATGTCTGCGTCCCGTCCAAAAAATACTGATGCATATTTGCGGGTAAAATGCAGGAGCCCAGGATAGGGCGAGCCCTTCTCTTCAATATCCCAGGTAACTTCCGGCGGCTGTTGAGTTGTGTCAGGATTTTCTGGGCTGCCGTTTTGCGATTCTTCCAGGAGCCTCGTCACCGCAGACTGAACCTGACTGGCCAGTTGATGGGGCTCCGAAAAAAAACTCACCATCTTTTCCGTCAACAAGTACTCCCGTAATTGATTAATAGGCTGGCCCTTCAATGCATCGATGAATTTCGGAGGCCACGGCACCTCTTCACTCACCGCAAACGTCAGGCAGGGTTTACCGAGTCGCTCAGCTTGCCGAAGCTCAAGTTCGGTAATAGACGCTCCGTCAGGATTATCATGTTCCACTGGTGGTACATAGCCGTATCGAAACCCAAACAGTCCCACATAGATGTCAACTTTCCCTATATCCTCAAGGCATTTTTTCATGGGACGCTGATCTTTCGCGACATACTCCTCCATCGCAATGACATTGTGACCGGATTGACGCAACGCCTCAAACACCACACGGCGATAGTCCTTCAAATCTTCGAATGTGGAAGAGAGATAAATGGTGGCCATGGCTAATTCAGTCGATTAAATATTCACCCGCTGAAATTCACATACCAGGCAGACGTTGTACAACGCACGTATCCTGCATAGACTGAAAATTTTGTCAACAGTTGCAATGGAACAGGTGGGGGTTGAAGCTCATGCTGTATGAATGATGAAGTGTTCGATGGCTGTAATATCTTTACCCTCCACTCAGTCCTCTCCCTTCTATAGCGAAACGAGTAATGTATCGTTGGATACGATAGTTCTCTGACCTAAGCATGACTTATGGACAATCTCTACTGAAGGCTCACACCCCTTAATGATTACCTTACAAACATCCAAGCTGACACAGCGCGACAGCACACCACAGAATTGCGAATGTTCATTGGTACGGCTATAGGGAGAGGATGAGAGGGGGATACAAACCGGCAAGAAAAATTATCGAGAGAAGCGGTATTCTCTCTGATTTATATATGATCGTTGAAAAAACAACTGGTACCTAAAACTTACGAACTTGCCGTTTTTTGTCCAATGCGAAAGATGACGAATTCCGCTGGCCTCACTGGCGCTATTCCAATTTGGCAGATGAGACGACCATTGTCGATGTCATTCTGCGTCATGGTGGTGCGATCGCATTTCACAAAGAAGGCTTCTTCTGATTTTTTCCCTAGCAGTGCGCCTTGCCTCCACTGACTACTCAGAAAGTTTTCGATCGACATTCTGACCCTCGCCCATAAGGATTCATTATTTGGCTCAAACACTACCCATTGCGTACCTTTTGCGACAGACTCTTCGACAAACACGGCCAATCGTCGGACGGGGACATATTTCCATTCGGGATCACTCGATGTCGTCCGCGCACCCCAGACGCGAATGCCCCTTCCTGAGAACGCGCGGATGGCATTCACGCCTCGACGAGTCAATAACTGCAATTCCGCACTGTTGACCTGAACCGGCAAATCCAAAGCACCTCGTAGCACTTCGTTCGCTGGAGCCTTATGCACACCCTTGTTCAGATCCGTGCGGGCATAAACCCCAGCTATATGTCCGCAAGGCGGAACAAGTTTCTTTCGTCCAGTCTTGGGATCGCGATTGTTGATCCATGGCCAATACATCGCGGCATAGGAAGAAGCGACAGGCGGACGCAAGGATCGTGGCGACATTGTCTTTGCCGCACTCAAGATCGCAAAGCGATCCTTCATTTTTTCACAATGGGCGACGAGGCTTTCCGATAGTCCACCTACATCATGCTCATTCGGGGCACACAGAAGAGAGACTTCGTCCATACCTTCCAATGCGCGCAACCCTCGTGGAGTTCCAGATTTTCCACTCACATTACCCTGATAATCGGCTAGCGTGAGCTCACGACCCTTCTTGCCCACGACACGCGTGACCACACATCGCGTCCCTCCGTTCAGAAAGAATCCGTGAACCGCAGCGGGCAAATAGGATTTCGACCTTTTCCCATTACTTTGAAATTCTAGGCGGCCAAATATTTTCAAGAACTGCTCATAGCTTGTGATGACCGTTGGAACAGATGGACCACGCTCGGATTCGCCGATGAATCCGACGGTCGAGGTGCTGACGCCACTAATTGTTTTTATTCTCAGTGATACGTCTTTAATGTGGATTCCTGGCGCAACATATTTGGGCATGCGTGTGACTCCAGATTGGTGGAATTCGGTTATAGGCAAACGATTGCCTCCAAGAACACATCGTCATGATTTAAGATTCTCATCTATCCTGCACAGCGTAATAACTTTGTCAACATTGAAACGGAACCGGAGTGTGTGACGAGTGCAGAAAAAGGAAGTTATGTACACTGACATACTTCTTTTCTTGAGGTACCATTGATGTATGGGAGTGAATATGTTTCGGCATATCTTGGTTATTAGCTTTCTGTGTATCATTTCACCGAGTAGCATTTCTGCCAAGGAAGCTGAGAAGGTATGGCCTCTTCACGAAAATGAGTTGTACCAGTATTCCGTTTCCTTATTAGGCATTCCTGCCGGCACAGGGACGCTTCAAGCCAGGCATGAGATGCCCCCTCTGGGACAACCACGCCTTCGGCTGATGTCCACCGCACAGTCGAATGATTTTATTTCATTGTTTTTTCCCGTGAATAATCTGGTTGATTCGACTCTTGATGCGGATACATTATTACCGCAGCACTTTATTTTTCAGCGGCGAGAAGGGAATGATCATGAAGACTTCGACGTGACATTTGATCATGACATGCATGAAGCCGCGATCATCAAGAATGGGCAATTGAGTACGATGCCCATTTCTTCTCAGACACATGGCCCGCTATCGTTCCTTTATTACGTGCGAAACCTTCAACGACTGGATCCTGGACGTTCGATTCAATTACATGTCCACCATGACAAAAAGAATTATGAGATTGAAGTGAAGGTCGAGGAGATTGAAGAATTACCTGGCCCGTGGGGAGAGGTCGAAGCCATTCGATTCGAAGCCGTCATGCCGTTTCGTGGAATCTTTGCCAACCAGGGAAGTTTTCATTTTTGGTTGACCAACGATCACTCCCGCGTCCCGCTCATGATGCAAGCCAAAGTTATTGTTGGGTCTGTGAAGGCTGTGCTGGAAGGGTGGACGCCTTAAACACGTGACGCTCAAATTTGAATGTGCTACTTGACCAAGGTCGTGACCCAGATTGGGTTAGCCCCCGTTTTGTATTGTGTGATTTTCTCTAACTCACCAGTATCGGGATGAATCTGATAGACGCCGAGCTTGGCATCGCCTTTTCCTGCCACATAGAGATATTTTCCGGACTGACTAATACAGAATGAACGAGGCACATGTTCACTCGGGAAATGCTTGATGAGGCTCAAGTGTCCATTCTTTGGATCAATGCGAAATCCAATAATGCTATCGCGCTTGTTCTTATCATCGCGGTTTGAGATATAAAGGAATTGATTGTCTGGGGTAATGTGCAGGTCTGCCATCGTAATACTTTTCACATGATCGTTGGTCGTCACTATATTTTCCAGGAGGTTCAGAACACCATTTTCCGGATTCCATTCCCATGTCGCAACACCGGGATTCATTCGTTCTTGGGTGGTATAGGCAATATTTAGCTTACGGTTAAAGACAAGATGGCGAGGCTGACGTGCATCGATTTTTGGCCCACGGGCGAACGCCGGATTATTGAACGCGACTCTCCCGGTCTTCTCATCGAATGTCATCTGAAATACTTTATTGGGACCAGTTGCCGGGACAAGAATATAGTGATTATTTTTTGAAAACACTGTGGAATGCGCCTGTTGTTCTAAGGTGAAT
The DNA here is from genome assembly GCF_965152625.1 of Candidatus Nitrospira salsa. Classification (NCBI taxonomy): domain Bacteria; kingdom Pseudomonadati; phylum Nitrospirota; class Nitrospiria; order Nitrospirales; family Nitrospiraceae; genus Nitrospira; species Candidatus Nitrospira salsa. The sequence continues at coordinate 947,220 of NZ_CBCUCO010000004.1, read as the reverse complement.
TCTTGAACGGTCTCTCCTTCATACACCCCCTTCGTCAACTTCCAGACTGACATTTTCCCTTTGCCATAATGACTCCCGATGAGATACTGGCCGGTGGCATCGGCCTGTACATATTCAGAGGGCATGTTGATTGCTGATTTCTGTTGAAATGTCAGCTTCCCATCATTGCCAATTGTGTATGTCGCGATGAACTGCTGCCTCTTTGAACGTGGCGTCTGTATCACGACATAAAGGAAGGAGTGATCAGGAGAAAAGGCGATAGGTCCGGTGCCATCGAGCTTTACAGTTTGATAGTCACGTAATGTGCCCGTGTCTTGATCAATGGCTTTCACGGTAATGGTATTCCCCGAAGCCAGATAGAGATATTCAGTTGCAAAAGTCTGATACGGGAGGCTCATGAAAACCATCAATACAAGAATGCGTTTTAAGAGGGTCATCATCATCCCTTTTTGAATGAGGTCATGTTTTGTGACAACACGTATTCTATTTCCCTGCAAGTAACAAGTGACACTGTCGCTTAATGTGACGTTATTCATTCAGTCGAACATGACAAACCCTTTCTCATGAAATAGCGGGTAAAATCGACTCCATTGAGATTTGTAGATTCGATATTTATCACTTCAAACCCAAACTTTATAAACAGTGGTTTAGAAAATTCAGACGCGTGCGTGGTAAGTACACCAATATCTGCCAATTCCGCTTCTGCGAATAAGTGAGTCAGAAGTGCTGAGGCAATCCCCTGGCGCATAGAGCCAGGTTCAACAAAGATTGATGATATTCGGCCAGTTTTTTCAAGCCCGCCAAATCCGACCAGCTCGGAATTCTCTGCAAGTGCTACAAATGTTGAAGCCTGTTGGACCCATCGTTTGAATTTGGCTTTGTCGTCAGGGTAACTCGCCCAGGCTGCAATTTGCTCAGGAGAATAGTATTCTTTTCCAATCGCCCGTATCGCCGACTGATATACATGGCTCATCGAAATGATGTCTTTTTCTTCGGCTTGCTGTATCAGCCATGTCCCCACGTCGCCCGCTTCATTCTCTAAATTTTTCAATATTCAGAAGCACTATAGCGAATCCAAGTGAGTTCCAGCTGAGGCATATCAACTAATCTCGCGCAAATACCCACTTCAAACATGCGGAAGTTATTTGAACCGGCTATAGAAAAGCAAGGCCAGGCTTTAGACATCAGCATTGCAAGCAAGGCTGCACAGGATATGTCACGAAGAAAATATTTCCGCCTGACTGACAAGGCTACGGATACAACGTGTAGAGCATCCGAGGGAAGGGAATGGTTTCGCGCACATGCTCTAACCCGCACACCCATGCCACCACCCGTTCGATCCCCATACCAAATCCGGCATGCGGGACTGAGCCATACTTCCGGAGATCGAGATACCAGCGAAAGGCTTCTTCCGGAAGTTGATGTTCTTTAATTCTCGCGAGCAACTTATCGTAATCGTGAATTCGTTGTCCGCCCCCGATGATTTCACCGTATCCTTCCGGAGCTAACACATCCATACAGAGTGCAAGGTTTGGGGCTTCAGGATCAGACTCCATATAAAACGCTTTGATCGAGGCTGGATACCGATGGACAATCACCGGCTTGTCAAATGATGAGGCTAAGACCGTTTCATCATCGCCACCAAAGTCATCGCCAAATTCAATGGAAACGCCTTTTTCTTTTAATAACTTGATGGCGTCTTCATACGTGACACGAGGTAATGGCGACACCACGGCCTCTAATTTTGAAATATCCCGTTCCAAGATCGTTAATTCATTGCGGCGACGATCCAAGACACGCTCAATCACCATCTTCAGCAATCCCTCAGCTAAGTCCATCGCATCGGAAAGTTCCGCAAAGGCCATTTCCGGTTCCACCATCCAAAACTCCATCAAATGCCGTCGCGTTTTGGATTTCTCTGCACGAAAGGTCGGGCCAAAGCAATACACGTTTCCAAAGGCTGCCGCCGAGGCTTCACTATACAGTTGCCCACTTTGCGCAAGATAGGCCGTTTGATCAAAGTATTGCGTTTGAAATAAGGTCGTCGTCCCTTCACACGCATTCGGCGTAAAGATCGGCGTATCGATCAAGGTAAAATCTCGATCATCAAAAAAGTCTCGACAGGCACGTATGATTTCATGCCGGATCCGAAGCACGGCATGTTGCCGTTTCGAACGAAGCCACAGATGCCGGTGTTCCATCAGAAATCCGACGCTGTGTTCTTTGGGTTGGATGGGAAACGGTTCGGCTAACTGAACGATGGTGATGGTCACCACATCTAACTCATAGCCACTGGACGCTCGGGGTTCTGCTCGCGGAATGCCGGTAATGACGACGGAGGATTCTTGAGTCAATTGGGCCGATCGCTCAAAATATTCTGGCTCGACAGTCGCTTTATTGACCACGGCTTGCAATTCTCCCGACCCGTCCCTGATCACAAGAAAATGGATTTTGCCGCTTGAGCGACGCTGCCGTAACCAGCCGCAAATCGTCACTTCTTGTCCAACAGCATCGGCAATATGTTCAATGGCAATACGAGGGAGATTCGGCATATTTTTCACTAGGTTATGAATTATTGTTGTTCATGATCAGTGAGCGACCTGAATAGAATCCTCAGCCGACTCTTTCCGTTGACAGCGTAGAAAGAGTAGGGATATCATAATCTTCTATTCTAATGGAGGTGCCTACAGATGAGCTATACCATGACTGTTCGAGAACTCAAAGATCGACTTGATAAAGGTGACGATCTCTTTATTTTGGATGTCCGTGAACCTCACGAATATTCCATGGCCAAGATCGATGGGTCGGTCTTGATTCCACTTGGAACGCTTCCGACTTCCCTTGAACAACTTGACCCCAATAAAGAAATCGTTGCTCTCTGTCACAAAGGCATGCGAAGCGCCGATGCCATGGGCTTCTTGCTTCAGCAAGGCTTTTCAAACGTCAAGAATCTTGTCGGCGGCATTGATGCCTGGTCCGTCGAAATTGACCAATCGGTTCCTCGATATTAGTCTGTCGGAATATATTTCGTGAAGCGTCGTTCGTATTTCGTGTAAGAGAAGTCGTCATTTAGAATGTACGGACAACGAAATACGAGCGACAACCCATGCATCCCTTCTCACGATTTAAAATATTCGACCGTTTGTGAGAGCCCCTCTGATAGGGTCACATGAGCATCCCAGCCAAACTCTTCTCGCAGTTTCGTCACATCTAAGACACTCCGCAGTTGCTCGCCCTTTTTGGCAGGCCCGTAGAGATCTTTACATTCTGACTTGGTAAACTTCTTCAAGTGCTTATAACATTCGTTGACCGTTGTCTCTTGCCCTGTTCCAACATTATAGATGCCTTGAACCTCAAGAGGTAACGTGGCCATGATCGATTCAACGACATCATCAACGTACACAAAATCTCTTGTTTGCTTGCCTGTCCCATTGATGATGGGTTGGTCTCCCTTCAACATTTTTTTGGTAAAAATGGCAATAACCCCAGCCTCCCCTTCCGGTTCCTGTCTAGGGCCATAGACATTGCCAAAGCGAAGAGCCACATATCGAATGCCTTGTTCATGGGCGTAATACGCGAGATATTTTTCACCAGCCAATTTGCTAATACCATACGGAGAGAGTGGATCTGTTCGATGAGACTCTGAAGCCGGAAACACTTCTTGCTCTCCATACACCGCCCCTCCAGAAGAGGCGAATGTAATCTTTCTCACACCATGCTGCGTCGCATATTGCAATAGATTAATGGTTCCAAGAATATTGACTGAGGCGTCAAATGTTGGATCTTCTGTCGAGAGTCGAACATTCATTTGAGCGGCCAAATGGATGATCACCGTCGGACGCTGCGTGCGAAGCACCCGGTCAATACTTCGACTTTGAATATCCATTTTGTAGAGCTTAGCTTTCTTATTGACCTGTTTCCGCTTGCCTGAGGAAAGATTATCAACAACAGAAACTTGGTGGCCTTCTTGGATTAATCGATCCACGACATGAGAACCGATAAACCCCGCTCCGCCAGTCACTAGCACATTCATAGACATACAATCCCTCCAGACAGTTCATACCATTTCCAAATGCAGCAAAACCCCAAAAAATCTAACCCGATCTTTCTGACAACACGCAATGCGACAGAACCGATTCGTAGACGTGGCGCGGAACAGCTATCACTGGACTCTGGTCATTCACGAAAATTCAACAGCACTTTCCTCTTCACTCAATCACGTCTTCGCTTTTAAGGCAATGAGAATTTCCCTATTGCCTTTTCGGCCTAAGACAGGAGAATCCATAGTCCCTATTTCTAAGAATCCCAATGATTTCGAGAATATCAGTAGCTCATCTCTCACCAATAGTCGTTTGTTCTCATCACGAACAATGCCCCCGCGATCAACCTGTCCCCTTCCCACTTCAAACTGAGGTTTCAGCAGCATCACAACGGAGGCAGCCTTATCAAGAAACTTGACAACACTCGGCAACACGATCCGCAACGAAATAAATGACACGTCAATCACTGCCAGTTCAATTCGATCCGGAATTTCTTCTACTGGCAGGTATCGAATATTACATCGTTCATGAATGACGACCCGAGGGTCATTGCGAAGCTTCCAATCTAACTGTCCATACCCCACGTCAATCGCATAGACCCGCTTAGCCCCATGCTGCAGCAGACAATCCGTAAACCCACCGGTCGAGGAACCGACATCCATCGCAACCACGTCAGAACACTGAACGCCAAAGGCATTAATCGCGGCCACAAGCTTGTCGCCAGCCCGACTCACATAGGTCGTGGCCGGGAGGTCAAGAACAATCTCGACGGTTTCATCGACAAGCTTTGCTCGCTTATCTATCAAGACCCCCTCAACTTTCACGAGTCCAGCCAAGATATAGCGATGCGCCTGCTCACGGCTGTCGGCAAAGCCACGAGCAACCAACACATGGTCCAACCGCTGCTTTCTGACAATCTGGCTTGGAGAATTCATGAATTGTTCACTGAGCAAAATGGAGATAGTGAATCGATGGGATGCATAGAATCTGTGCGAACGAATTACGACGGCTCACCGGAGGATTCAGACGACATATCCCCCTCCGAGAAGGCTTGAATTCGTTTTTTTCCGTCCTTATCTTGCACAAGAATTTCCACTTTTCGTTCAGCATCATCAAGGACTTTCATGCAGGTTTTAGATAATTTGATACCTTCCTCAAAAATTTTCAAAGACTCATCTAATGGTAATTCACCACGCTCTAATTCCGTCACAATGGTTTCTAATCTTGCCAATGCCTGTTCAAATTTCTGCGCTGCCATGTCTTCCTCACCTTCCTCGCGTCAGGACTGAATCGTTTCCAGTGCTCAATGCTCTTATCCGCCTTCTCAATTTCATTTATGTGTTCTCACATAGGTTTCGTTCTAACAAATGTCACACGTTCTGATAGTTGAGGGGATGGCTCACGACCAGCGTGCCGGTTAAGAATGTACGTCTCAACACTCCTCCTTGATTTCTTCCACAAGACATTTTACCGTCCCATCAACGAATTTGGCTCTGACATAGTCTCCTACCGTCACATCACGAATACTTTTGACAATTTTTTTCCGACTCACATCCTCGACAATGCTATACCCTCGAGACAGCACTGTTAACGGGCTCAACGTCTGGAGCATGGCTATTTTGACGAAACTCTGGTGTCTCTTTTCTTTCACTATGCTCTGCATGCCTTGTATCGCCCTGATCCACAGTTGAGGAATAAGACGTTGCCCCGCTTGAGTCCGATGTTGTGGGGTATTCGCTGAAATTTGTGATGCAAGATAGGTTAACTCCTCACGAAGCCGTGCGTGAAAGTTTCTCACCATGTAGCCAAGGCGGGCTTCCATGTCATCTACTCGTTGCCCGTATCGATACAACCAAAGTACTGGATCGGGAAGGTCGGATCTGGCAGATTTCACCTTATGTCGATCCTGCGACAACCGATTTTGTATGCATCGTGTCAGTCGATTGCTCAGTTGCATGACTTGGAGAAGAAGGTCTTCAGCAGACGGAGCCACCATCTCTGCGGCTGCTGATGGGGTCGGCGCACGAAGGTCTGCAGCCATATCGGCTAGGGTCACATCGGTTTCATGACCTACCGCCGAAATCACCGGAGTTTTCGATTCGGCAATCGCTCGAACAACCACCTCTTCATTGAACGACCACAAATCCTCAAGCGACCCTCCGCCCCTCCCAACAATAACCACATCCACTTCAACCTGCGTGTTCATGGTATGTATAGCATGAGCTATTTGCTGAGCCGCGCCCACTCCTTGAACTAAGACAGGATGTATGATGATGGACATCATCGGACACCGTCGGTGGACAATATTCAAAATATCATATAGCGCTGCCCCATGACGGGACGTGATAATTCCAATTTTTGAAGGAAAAGACGGAATGGCTTGTTTTCGATGGCGATCGAATAGACCTTCTTCTTGCAATTTGGCTTTTAATTGTTCAAAGGCAAGCTGAAGAGATCCAATCCCTTTTGGTTCAACTGATTGGAGAATGAGTTGATAGTCGCCACGGAGTTCATAAGCGGTGACTCCTCCTCGGATGATGACTTCCAACCCCTCTTCAAGAGCAAAAGAAAGATGTTGCGCCACTCCGCGAAAAAGCACGACTCGAATTTGACTCGACTGATCTTTAAGCGTGAAATACTGATGACCGGATGACGGTCGACGAAGGTTGGAAATCTGCCCCTCGACCCAAACCACAGGGAATTGGTCTTCCAGGGTGTTTCGGATCTGGCTGGTCAGTTCCGAAACGGTCAGAATGCGGGATAGGACGTTCTGCAACAACTCGCCCCTTATTCATGAACTTGCAATCGTTGAACACCGATCGCTTTACCGGTCATAGCATCTATTTCAATCAGTGCGGCTCTTAAGACGGCAGGACCTTGGGCTACCTCAAAACGCCTTGGCGTTTGCAAGAGAAATTTTTGAATCACGATATCCGCCTTCATCCCAATGACGGAATTTTGCGGACCCGTCATTCCAATGTCCGTCAAATAGGCGGTGCCTTTCGGGAGAATCTGTTCATCGGCTGTTTGAACATGAGTATGCGTTCCGACCACAGCTGAAACCTTTCCATCCAGAAAATGGCCCATCGCCATTTTCTCGGATGTTGTTTCAGCATGCATATCCACAATAATAGCCTGCGTCTGCTCTCTCAAGCTCGCCACTTCACGTTCGGCGACGCGAAACGGGCAATCAAGAATCGGCATAAATACTCTCCCCATGAGTTGGAGAATGCCGAGCGATTCACCCGAAGCCGTTTCAATAACCATTGCCCCCCGACCGGGAACCCCATCAGGGTAGTTCGCTGGTCGAAGGACACGTGAATCTTTCTGTATGAAATCAATCGCTTCCTTTTTATCCCATGCATGGTTCCCGAGCGTAATAACCGCAAGACCTAAGTCAAATAAGTCGCTGGCGATGTCTGGCGTAATCCCAAAACCTCCTGCGGCATTTTCCCCATTGCCGATAACCAAATCGACTTGGTGTTGCGCAATGACTTTATGCAGACGCTTCATCATCACGCGCCGACCAGGCTCTCCCACTATATCGCCAACAAAGAGAATGTTCATAGAGAGACGACCACTATCCGTTACTTCGCAAACTCAATAAATCGATTTTCCCGAATGACCGTGATTTTAATTTGCCCAGGATATGTCATTTCCTGCTCAATTTTTTTGGCCAACTCACGAGAAAGTGTGAAGGCTTCGGTATCATTCAACTCTCCCTGACGTACAACAACACGAATCTCCCGACCAGCTTGAATGGCATAGGCCTTATCAACGCCATTAAATCCGGTGGCTAGCGACTCTAGCTTTTCAAGCCGTTTGACATAGGCTTCGAGCGTTTCACGGCGAGCGCCAGGTCGAGCCGCGGACAACGCTTCGGCAGCAGCAACCAGCACTGATTCAGGGCAAATGGGTTCGACCTGTTCATGGTGTGCAGCAATGGCATTGATAATTTTCTCAGATTCGCCAAATTTTTTGGCCATTTCAGCACCCAGCATGGCATGCGTCCCTTCTTCTTCATGACTGACCACTTTACCAATGTCATGAAGGAGTGCTCCGCGTTTGGCTAATTTCACATCAAGCCCAAGCTCGGAAGCCATAATCCCGCAAATATAGGCTGCCTCACGTGCATGATAGAGATTATTCTGTCCATAACTGGTTCGATATTTTAAACGCCCCAAGAGTTTCACGATTTCCGGATGGAAGTCGGATAGCCCCACTTCAAAGATGACCTTTTCTGCCTCTTCTCGCATGATTTTGTCCAAATCACCTTTCACCTTTTCAACGACTTCTTCAATACGGGTTGGGTGAATTCGCCCATCCTGCATTAATCGCTCAAGAGCAATTTTGGCAATTTCACGACGTAGGGGATCAAACCCAGACACAATAACGGCTTCCGGGGTTTCATCAATAATCAAATCAACTCCAGTCGCCGCTTCCAATGCCCTGATATTTCTCCCCTCACGACCAATAATTCTCCCTTTCATCCCATCACTGGCAAGTGGAACGACGGAAATAGTCGCTTCATTGACATAGTCCCGGGTAATACGCTGAATGGATCGCGTGACCATTTCAAGCGCTTCTTTGTCCGCATTCTCGCGAGATTCATCCAGTATTCGCTTACTAATGAGCGCCGCGTCCAATCTGGCTTCGCTTTCAATTTCACTCAAAAGTTGACGTTTGGCTTCTTCCACCGTCATACCGGCCACTCGTTCAAGCGCCTGACGATGCTCTTGGACTGCTTGGTCACAGGCCGCTTCTTTGCTCGCAATGCCCTCTTCTTTCTGTATGAGCATTTTTTCTCGTCGCCGAGATTCCTCCTCTCTTTTTTCTAGGTTTCCATACTTGCGATCAAGGCCCTCTTCACGTTGAAGCAGTTTTTTCTCAGTTACCTGAAATTCTGAACGTATTTCTTTTTCCCGCCGTTGAATATCAGACTTGGCCTGAAACAGCAGGTCCTTGGCTTCAAGTTTGGCATCTTTAATGAGACGCTCCGCATCTTGTTCGGCATTCTGTGCGAGCTGCCGTGTCTGCTCTTCGACTTCAGAACGTTTTGATTCATCCTTGTTTCGTTGCATGACCCCGTTCAAAATAAAACCCAGGGCCAATGCCAGGACGCCAACAAGAACTGAAATTGTGATCGTAGTAAAAATGGCAGCCACCCCCTTCCATACTATCCACACTCTAGAGTGGTGGAGTCGTGTGAACGAACACTACGTATAGTAGTGACCGGCTCAACACGAGAGAATTGTTGTAGAGGAACTGCTAAAAATAAGGCTGTGCTGGAAAGACTGGCCGTGAAAGAGAAGGTTTCGGAGAATGTGTGCTGCGAAAACGTATCCGAGAAAAAGGCCTATCTCGCAGAAAGTCATCAGGATGACTTGATTTATTGACAGGAATGGGTGAATGGGAAAGATTCTGCAGAGGAAAAACGAGTTGATGACGAGGAATAGCTTTTAATCTTAAATACTTCGTCGACGACTCATTTCTCAACTGAGTTACGATATTCTTCAGGTTGGATACGTAGTAGTTCGCACACTGTCTTCCGAAAACGATCATCAATAGGGTGAAAGACCCCAAAAACTTAGCCATTACCAACACGGCTGCACTTTCATGACAGCCTCCTCCAATTTTCCCTTCTTGAACAAAAAAAAGGGAACGTACATTTCTTTAATTTTAATAATCTAACACAGCTTTACAGTACCAGAGATAGACAAAGATTTTCAAGTTAAGCTGGGTTACCCTTGAAATACCAATGGTCGTGAAAATTTATTGGCCTGCAACTCGCAGAAATGCTCAGCAAAGTACCTAAGCGATAGGAAAAAGGGGATAGACTGCAGTAATACGGACGAGGTCAGCTCAAGCGGGGTTGAGTTCAAGTTGGTGATCAATATGTTCAAGCATACTCTGCGTCAACCGCTCGACCTCAACTTCGCCTGCCCGTTGATCGCGTTGATGTTGAAATAACTGATCCGCAATATTGATAGCAGCCAGGATAGCCAATTTCGTGGGCGTTCCTGTCTTCATGTTTTGTGTTAATGTTCTCATCTGTTCATCGACATAGCTCGCAAGCTGTTGAATATAGACTTCATCAGCTTCTCCCTGGAGTGAAAAACGCTGACCGTAGATTTCGACTTCAATGGGTTTTCTCACATCATCCCTCCTGGTGGTTACTTGTATTATCAAGAAACTCTAATTCACCAAGGACTTTTTCAATCCGTGAACGTATATTGGTTCGCTCATCCTCCCATCCCTGCGTCAGTTCATCATGCTTCACCATTCGTTCCCGTGCAACCTGAAGTTCTTCTTCTAAAGAGGCCTTGTCATGGCGAAGCTCAACGACAAGATCAACTAACTTTCGTACCCGTACTTCCAGAGCTTCTATGTTATCCAGACTCATGATCCCCCCTTATCAACATACTTGGATGAATCCACAAATCGGAATATAAAAATTTCAACACATCCTGTCAAGCGAAGCTGCCTGGCAAGAATGCCCCAAAAGCTCTCGATAGACACGATAACTTCCGAGCACTCGCTTAACATACCCCCGTGTCTCACGGTAGGAAATCCTCTCGACAAACTCATCGGGATCGGCTTGAGGATCCTGTGCAATCCACCTCCGCACCACATGCGGACCAGCATTGTACGCCGCAACCGTATGGACAAGGTTTCCATTAAATTGCTCCAAGAGCTGTCCCACGTAGGTTGTACCTAACTGAATATTGGTTTTGGCATCAAATAGGTCATCTTGCTGTGGAGAGGACAATCCTAACTGATGAGCGACTCTCTTGGCTGTTGCCGGCATCAGTTGCATCAGACCACGAGCCCCAACCCGAGACATGGCTCGTGCATCATATAAACTTTCTTCACGAATAAGTCCCGCGACCAGATAGGGATCTAAGCCAGAGGGTGCGTGTTGTTGAATCGTTGGTATATATCCAACTGGATACGCTCCATTCCATGCGTAGGACGTTCGAGGAATGAGGTCTTGCTTCAGTTTCTGCCCAAAGTGCCGAATCGCTAAGCGTATCCCAAAATCATAAGCCCCAGTCTGTTGAGCCAAGGAAATGATTTCAACAAGATTCGCGGTTTTCGACGTCGCACGCTTTGTGACAGCCTTGACCTCTTTTCCAGCCTCTTGCAACAGACCCAACTTCAGCAACTCACGCGCTTTTTGGTAATGCAGGTCATTCATAAGGTCATTTGATACTGCGGATGATAACGGAAGAGTTTCGTGGTTCACCAAACCCACTGTTCTCGTAGAAGCAGGCTGAAACAAGCGTGCTTTCGCTAATTGACCATAATACGTCAGCGGCTGTTCTTCAAACAAATTCCGATAGACTTCTTGAGCCTTAACCGACTGCTGCAATTGATCATGTATCCGACCTTGCCAATACTGGGCGCGCGTCCGAACATCCCGATCTTTAGAGCTCTGCCCTAAGATCTTTAATGTTGTCAGAACCTTATCGTATTGTTCTTGTTCATAATATATCCACGTCATTCGCCATAAAGCGTCCTGTCGCCTATTGAGCGAACGTGCAGATTGAACCGCTTGCTGAAATGCATCCAAGGCGGCCTCTGTTTGAGCTTGATCGTGCAGCCATACCCCTGCAAAAATATGAAGAAGCGCTTGTCGATCTCTCGATAGCCGTTTAAGGTGGGCCTGCTTATGAAGAGCAAGCACTTGAGGACCTTTACTCTGCCGAAGATAAGACCGCGCCAACCACACGACTCCATCCTGACTTCGACCCGATTGGGAGCGAGACACTCGGTCGAATACTTTTTCGGCCTTGTCATATTGCTTTAATCGAGCCAATGCCATGCCTAGCTTATATTCTGCCTCATCATATTTCTTCCCTTTCGGCACCTGCTGGAGATACTGTCGAAGCCCGACAATCGCTTTTTCGAATTGAGCGGCTCGATAGAAAGCCAGCGTACGCTTGTGCTGTTCCTCGAGAGTTGGGGCTCGTTGATTCGATTGAGGTAATTGATCAAGCAGACTCTGGGCTTCCTTACCTTCAGATTTATGGGGCACTTTCCACCAAACCTCTCGAAGTGCCTGCTGTGCATTGTCCAACTTGCCAAGCTCAAGGTGACATTTTCCGATCTCGAGCAATGCCGTTGCGGCTTGGGAAGATTGAGGAGCGCTTCTGATAGCTCGAGAATACCAACGAATCGCGAGTTCACAATTTCCAGATTCACGCCAGGCTTGGCCCGCTAACACCAATGCGTCATGTCTCAGCCTTGATTGAGAGCCCCACGTATCCACGCTCTCCAACACTTTTGCGGCTTCGTGAGGTCGCTTCGCAGTTAATAGCGTTTCTGCCAACCAAAATTGTAGATAATCTTGTAAAAGTGGAAAGGCCTCATTGGCTTGACGAAAGTAGGCAATCGCATCTGCTGGAGACGTGTCTTTCAACATGAGCCCAAGATGAACGCCAGCCCGATGAGCCCAGACTGTTCCAGGAAACTGGGTTTGAACTTTTTTCAAACTGGCGACCGAATATGACTCTGGAACTACCGAAGCCGGCGTGCGTGCTTCAGGGTTCATGGCTTGGTGAAAACAGGCCTCTGCGCTCTCACACTGCACAGGGTACGGTTCAGGAGACAGCAATGATTCGGCAGAAAATGCCGACACACCCACAAAGACACTCATCAAGACGAGATGAGCTGCAGAGAGAGTTTGTCTTCGGGTAGAACGAATTATCATGCGTATCCTTGCAAGACCATTCAGAGGTCAAGATTCTATATCATTGATCGACTAGATTCTCTCAAGTATACCGAAGATTCGTCTAGCTTCAAGAAGAAATCGTCTCAAAAAAATCTGAACAGGATATCCATGACAGCCCAAGACTGTACGGGTAAAAGGACAAGCAGGAAGCAACCAGACGAGTGAATAATTTCCACTGTAGATCATCACACCAGGAATTGTCTTACAGTCAATCCAACCAGGAAGACACCAGAAAAGGTTCCATAGACCCAGAAGCCCAACTCACAGATTGATTCCAGTGATTTTCTAACGACGATGTCACTCGACAGACCTCTTTATCTTTTTCTCTATAGAAGAACTCGGTATGCTTGGACACATCAGAAATTTGTTCACGACATTCATTGTTCACACGTACCCCCCCCAAACGGCGATCACGAGCTTGATAGTCCACTAAGGCCATAAGTAATTCTCGACGACTAAAATCGGGCCAAAGCGTTTTGGTGAAGTATAGTTCGGAGTACGCAATCTGCCACAACAAAAAATTACTCACGCGCGACTCCCCACTCGTTCGGATCACTAAATCTGGGTCAGGCAAATCAGCAGTGGAAAGGTATTGAGCGAACTGAGCCTCGTTGAGACTGTGGCGGTCAACCAGACCCTTCTCAGTATCTCCCACAATCTTATTGACGGCCGAAAGAATTTCATCTCGCCCACCGTAACTGAGCGCGAGTGTCAGCGTGAATTGATCAGCAGCCTGGGTCGCCCGCTCGAGTTCACGAATCATGATTTGCACGGGCTTCGGCAATAACTCTCTACGACCAATCACTCGAAGACGGACACCCTCCTGAAGAAATTGCCGACAATGCTGTTGAAAAAACTCCGTAAAGAGTTCCATCAGCAGCGCCACTTCTTCACGAGGTCGCTTCCAATTTTCTAAAGAAAATGCATACAATGTGAGAGCAGGAATCCCAAGGTCTCGACAGAGGAGCACAGTCTCACGTGCCGATTCTACGCCGGCGCGATGCCCGGCAATACGTGAATACCCACGCTCCAACGCCCACCTCCCATTCCCATCCATAATAATCGCGACATGCCGGGGGAGCGCATCAACGCGTAATTGAGCCGTTAACATTTCGGCTGATTTATGCACCTTTTCAAGATTGGCTTGATACATAGACGTTCCTGTTCACATTCATGTCTGACTGATGAACATGTTGATCGTGGGTTATTAATCGTCACACCGCCCGTGGGTAAATTTTTCTTTGGATACATTGAAAACCCGCTGACATTCAAGAAATCAGTCCATAGACAAACAAGACAACTCCGACAAGCAACGCAAAACCAAACAGCATTTGAAGCGCAGTTTTTTTCCCAGATGTCAATGTATTCCATTCTTCGCACAACTCTGTCAGCCATTGATTCTTCACAGGTTGCTGACGTTGTCTAACATCTTCTGAAACGCATACCTCTTCGAGTTCAACAGTAGGGGAAGGCTTAACGACCAGGGGTTCAAGCACCTGTTGACACACAACCAAAGAACTTCTTTCCTTTTCTTGGTAAAGAATTGCTTCAGGAGCAGATGGGTTCATCTTTCCGCAATGTGGACAAGATAACGCGTAATTGGACATTTCCCCATCGCATTGGAGACAGGATGTCATGGCCATCTGATCGTTTCTTCCGCACGACCGTACATATTCATTGATGACATTTCTCCGTTTCGTGTTTCAACCTCCAGACCTCACATTCCCTAACATCACATCAACCGCATTCACCGTGTACCAGCTATTCCCGCGCCGCCGAAGCGCAAATTGACCGTTATGATGTTGCGAGCTCATCTTCCGCAAGCGGCACAATGACCTTTATGGGCTCTTGAATCGGTCTCTGATGCGCCAAATACATTAGGTGCATCAACAACCCATCCGTCAATTGCTGACCTTTACTGATGATAACTTTTCCCACCTCATCCCGAACACCTTCGGCAAGAATCATACCTGCCCTCAACCCATCTAATGACAACTCCATGATGGTGTATTTTCTCTCTTTCGCAAACGACTGCTTCAGTGCGTCCAACAAGATGGGGTCATACCACCCTTCACGCTTACACAATTCTTGCAGTGCCGTTCCCTGATCCGTTCCGCCAGTCTCTAACGTGTCAAAATCCAAGACCACCTTGAGCATACGCGCTTCAACAGGTATTTCCCTTCCCTGATTTGAGAGTTCGAACGGCGGACCACTACCATCAAATCGTTTTTCTTGAAAACGAACGATTTTGGCCACTTCCTCCATACGCGGAATGGCAGCAAGCAAATCTCCACCAATTTGCGGATGCTTGGCAAAGAGTTCGTCTTCTTGGGCGGTTAACGGTTCACCGCGATATTTTTTTTGAAGCACCTCTTGCGGCATCGTGACCGTTCCAATTTGAGAAAGCAGCGTCGCCGTCTCAAGGAGCCAGGTACATTCTACCCCCATCGGCCTCGTCATCCCCTTCATATATCGCTGAATACGCGATGTCCGACCAAACGCCTCCGGGTTCGACAATGAAAACACTTCAATAAGACTCTTCAAACACCCATTGAGTGTCCGCTCCAGAATATCTCGCTCCGTTCGCAAGAGCCGGTGATGTTCAAGACCGGCCTGAATGGTCTCAAGTAATAATTCATGCGGACACGGCTTTGAAAGAAACCGAAAGACCGCACCATCATTGACGGCTTTCATGGCCGTCTCGACATCAGCATATCCCGTAATGAGAATTCGAGAAGTTTCAGGCATCTGGGCTTTGACCATCTTTAAAAACTCTATCCCATCGACATTTGGCATTCGAAAATCAGACACCACCACGGCAAATGGGCCATCGCTGCTTAACTTCTCAATGCCCCATTCTGGTCCTAAGGCCGTATCGATTTCATACCCTTTACGAAACTGTCGCTTATAGGCATCCAAGACATTTCGACTATCGTCTACAAATAAGATTTTTTCAGGCATATCCCAACTCCTGCCCCTGAATCTTGGCCGCAGACCGTTGCCATTTTGGCCAAGGATCACGGTATCCATGACTCGTCAAGTACTCCATCGCGCGATTGGATGGTACACCGTCGCTGTCCTGCGGCCACCCCCCACCATCAAGCGTATTGGCAGCATACACCGCAATCGTTGGTGTAAATTCTGACATTCCTAACCCTAAAGGATTGTCATGATACGCAACAGCATCAACAATAGCCTGAGGAAATGTTTGTCGTCGAAGATATTCAGCACCAACTATTTCATGTGAAATCCCCAACTCAAGCAGTTCAGCCGTTGCAAGAGAAAGACTCTCCCGCCGTGCCCGTGACATCACATCGAGATAACGGTTCGAACCAAAAGAAACAACGAGGATCAGTAATCCAATGTCATGCGAAAATCCAGCGATACAAGACTGCATGATCACCTGTGAATCCACACACTCCTCTTTGGCCAGAGTTCCGGCCAAACAACCCGTGCGTAGACTATGCCGCCATAATCGCTCGACATTCAGAAACTCATTTCGTTCATTCTCTAATAGAGCAAACGCCCGAGCCACAGCCAGCAGTTGCTTCATCGTCTCGGCTCCCAACCACACAATTCCTTGATCAATCGTCTTTGGCTGATAATCAAATACCAACCATGTGGCCTTGAGCAGTTGAATCAACTTGCCCTTTATGTCGCGTTCTGATCCTCGACGAAGACCCTTCTCGCGGCATAACCCAGGCATGCCCAACGCGACCTCTTCGTGTCGAAGACATGTCTTGAGATTCAACAATGTGGCATCGCGAACATGACCTTGCTGTCCGCCCACTGACAATTTCTCCTGATTCAAACATTCCCACACAAATGTCGAACCAAGCAGATCAAAACTTTTTGTATTTGGCGTCCAGGGTATCTCCTGCGGGAGAACCCGTAGAGATGCATGAGAATACGTCTCTGACAGGGACGTATGATTCGTACATAATATGCGACGTGATCTTTTCATTACATAGGCCAGATCAACTGCAAGTAAGCTCATTGACTCAATTTTTGAGTAATCATGGGCAAGGCCTCGACACTCTTAGGTGGCGTACCATCTTGGCCAAGCAGTAAAATACCTTGACGTGTATCTGTCTCACCGTGAATGGGGCTCAGAGTCATATTTAAAAAATGTTCAGTACATGAGTGGTCAAGATACCGTAGCTCGAATATCTGAATGGGCTGTTGTTGATCACGACAATCTTGTACGGCCATCATCAGAGTATCCGAATCCCACTGAATGCCCATTGATTGAATCGAATGTCCTAAGATCGTTGAAGAGGAAATTCCAAATGTCTGTTCTGCCACGGCGTTCCACCGAATGACACAATTGTGTTTGTCTAGACCGATCAAGACTGAAGAAATCGCTGCGATGAGGTTTTCAGTTTCAGCAAGCACTTTTCGGAGCGCATTCTCAGTCTGACCTATGGACACCAGTTGCTGTTTGGCTCGATAAGCAAGATTCCATTTTGAGGTCAGTGAATCCGCGAGTTGCCGGACTTCGACCATGTCAAAAGGCTTACGTAAGATCAGCAATTTCTCACTATGCCCTAACCGTTGCATGACCTGATCCCATTGATGGTCTGAATAAGCCGTGCAAATCACCATTTGTAAGTCCGGATCCGCTTTCCATAAATATTCAATTGTCTCAATGCCATCCCATCCTGGCGGCATTCGCATATCAACAAAGACCATCGCAAATGGACGCTTATCCCGAATCGCCTTTTGGACAAGTGCAAATCCGACTTGACCTTGGTCCGCACAATCCACTTCATATCTCCCTGAGGTCTGGGCATCCTGGACGTCGCCAAAGAGTATTATCTCGGCATCGGTCAAATCATCGTTTCGGGATCCACTCCCGAGAATCTTCCTGAAGTCCTCATGAATTGCTTGATTTTCATCAATAATCAGAATTCGCCTGTTCACGTCAGACTCATGTTCTGTCATAGAAGCAATCTTTCTTCGCCTTTGGGATCGTTATCGGGAGGTATCTAAAGAATTTGGAAAGATACGTCAGTCCCGTATCCTTTTTTCTCGGTTAGATACCACGCACTCTTAAATGCAGAATCGCCTTAGGACCGAGTTGCCTGCGGCCTCAGAACGCTCACCATGGACATCATTAATGCAACAATGAAAAAAGCCGAAAACGAATGGAGTATAGGTATGAGGGTGTGACGATTGATCGAAGTACCAATACGCACTACGTGGCCTTTGATCGCAATGATAAGATCGGAGCCTTTTCGATCCAGCCGAGCTAGCCGATCCCGGAGCCCAGCACCGGATAGCTTGTCAGACCTACGGTCTTGGAACTCATAATCTGGAATATGCGTCAAACACGGAAAAACGTCGCCTAAGAATCTGCCAGACAATTAGTGTGAACACAAGAGATAGGACCCGGATCATTTCTCTTATGAACAGGGGAAAACTATCGTCATAGGTCAGGCGGTATCGCAACCGGCAAGGTTAAGATAAATGTTGCCCCGTATCCTTCTCCATCACTCTTCACATGAAGCGAACCACCCATATTCTTGGCCAAGAGAGCTCCACTGTGCAGTCCGAACCCATGTCCATCTTTCTTGGTAGTAAAACCTTGAGAAAAAATATGTGTGAGCTGGTCAGAATGAATGCCGACACCCGTATCGGTCACTTCGAGCTGGACCATATTTCGTTTATTCGTCGCAGGCCCAATTCGAACCGTGAGTATTTTTGAATCAACCGTCTCCATCGCTTGCGTGCTATTACGAATTAAGTTGACCAAGATTTGCAAGGTTTGATGCTTATCAACAATCACTTCTGGGGTATCGACGAATTCTCGAACAATTTTCCCTTCCAGTTTCTCTAGCAGCACCTTATTGATTGTCATGGCTTGCTCCATGAGATCAACCAACACGACGGGCTCATGCAGCCCACCCGCTTTGACCATTCCTTGCTGCATCGCCACACATTGCTTGGCATGTTCTGAGCTTTCGATTAATGACTCTAACTCTTTAAGTGTCACTCGCTGCTCATCAAGCAGGTGGTCAGCTAGCTGCGCGAGATACCCAGGGATCTGTCGGCCTTTCTCATCCCGAGACAAATAGACATTGAGGTCATCCATGTGAGCGTTGAGCATTTGGGAGATTTTTCGGACATCACCCACGAGCGACTGCCGCAACGTCGTCCCCATAATCCCAACAGAGACATTGATACTGTTCAGCACATTCCCCACATTATGAAGCACGCTAGTTGCCACATCAGCCATACCAAGACGACGAGATGTTTCAACAAGTTGATCCTGAAACTGACGCCGCTCGGCTTCGAGGCGCTTGCGCTCGGTTATATCTTGCGCAACACACACTAATCCCTGGATGACCCCGCTTTCATCTTTCATCAGTGAGCCGGAAAGTGCCATGGGAATAACTTGGCCATTTTTGGCATGGTACGTGGTTTCAACGTTACTTACCACGCCCTGAAAATACAGCCTTTCCATAATGGAGCCTTGAGTCAACTCTTCACCAAAAATCTTACTCGGACATTCCCGAAGTAATTCGTCTTCTGCGTACCCTAATAACGTCAACAACGAACGATTCACCGCCTCAATAGTCATATCAGCATTGATAACCAGTAACGTATCAGCCATCGATCCGATGATATTTTCCATATGCGTTTTGGCAGCAGACAACTCATCTTTTGCCCTCGCCAGCTCAAAATTCGTTCCGTCCAAATCTTGGGCTGTTCGAAAATTATGCGCCTCAACACTCCCACGAGGCTCCATATCTTGACTCAATTGTGCATGGGTTCCTTGTAGCTGTAAGTGTTGCGCAACAGCCACAGTTGAGACACCTCCCACCTGATACCTGATACGTTGAGAAAGAGACCATTTGTGTATCATGACAGTAAAAATTTGTTGGACGTCGATCGCGTGAAATGGCTTTCGTAGAATCAAGAGTTGCTCTCGATGCGTACTACCCTCGAGCCCTAAAACACATTGACTGTTCACATTGGCCTTGCAAAGAACGCAATGGAGAAAGCGATCAACACGCCAATATTCTTCGATGGTTTTTTCCCCTGACCATCCCGTCCCCACATTTTCATCGAAAAACACCAGAGCATAGGGATATTTAGCTTCTAAGGCTTGTCGAATGAATGCTAAACCGGCCTCACCCGTTTTCACATATTCAACGTCGAACGATGGACGAGATGTAGACGTTCCTACCAATAGTTCGTCAAAAATTTGTCGAAAATCCGCATGAATTTTCAGCTGGTCATGAACAACCAATATTCGGCATTTCGTATCTTGTAGAACATCCACGACCAGGCACCCTTCTCTGATTCAACATCTTCGACGTTAGCTGACGTTTCTTCTGTACTTAATTCAGATGGAGAGGCTTGACTCGCTGTAGACTATGCATC
Organism: Candidatus Nitrospira salsa; assembly: GCF_965152625.1. Lineage (NCBI taxonomy): Bacteria > Pseudomonadati > Nitrospirota > Nitrospiria > Nitrospirales > Nitrospiraceae > Nitrospira > Candidatus Nitrospira salsa. Next base: position 927,057 of record NZ_CBCUCO010000004.1, on the reverse strand, counting down.
GCCTGTAAGCTTGCTCGATATTTGGTTATACCTTTCATAAACTCTAAATACCCGTCTAAACTATTGGGCTTGGTGATAAACGAATGGGCGCCCAAGTTATAGGCACTATCGATATGCTTGGCGACACGTGAGGTTGTCAAAACCAAAACGGGAATATCCTGCAACTCTTGATCAGATTTAATCTCGACTAAGGCCGAACATCCATCTTTTTTGGGCATATTCAAATCCAAAATAATCAGACCAGGGCGAGGTGATTTCACGGGATCACCATACACCCCGCGACGAGTCAGATAATTCATTAACTCTTCACCATCATGCACAAACCGCAAATCTTGTCCGAGTCGACACTCATCCCAAGCCGCCTGCGCGACCAAACAGTCATCAGTACTATCATCCGCCATTAACACAATGAAGGGAACGGCTTGCATACAGGTACTCATCATCACGCCCTCCTTTTATCTAAAGAAAACTCATCGTCTGGGAAATCGTGCGCTTCTCGCCCACAGTATTTCTGGTGCTAGGCATCTCCAATCACGAGGATCTATCTAGTTAAATTATTGAGTTTTTTATCATGCAGCATCTCAACGCAGAAATGTCATAATTAACAGACGGTTCGGGCATGGAAAGATCATCAATCAGGAAGTAATTGGATTTGCCTATGGTTTGCGCGACCCATTTTGGCAAGTCATGCGACATCTACTCAAAAACAAGACCGCGTGTGCGAAGATCAAAAGCAGGATGGTAGGGTCCCTCTACGCTGAGCAAGGATAGGAAACTGGAGGGAGAAGCGTGCTCCATAAACACAAACGCCCATCGACAAGATGGGCGCAAACAGACCATGACGCTTCATTGACCAGTGTGGCGGCCAGGCGAACCCCGGAAGAACCATCCTCCCAATTCAGGTCCCTTAGCTTTGCGTCCTACCTTCTCAGGTAGTTTGCCCTTTGCACCCTGTTGTCTCTTTTATCGGTGTCCAACAGGATTACTTGAGAAATGATTTTATTAGTAATTTTAATCAGTTACAGTCTGGCCTTGATACTGAAACGGTACTCGTATTCACTCGGCACTCACAGGACGATTTAAAGCTGTGGAACTGACTCCAGCTTCTGACCCACACGCGGTTTCGGTAGAATTTCCCATTGGAAGCGTGAGAAGAAAAGTCGACCCCTCTCCAAGCTGACTCTGCACGGTAATGGTACCGCCACAGCGATCAACAATTTTCTTACAGACGGCTAGGCCAATCCCCGTTCCTTCGAATTCATCTCGACCATGTAGACGTTTGAACATCCCAAAAATACGATCCGTATATTGGCTATCCATACCAATCCCTTCATCTTCGATTTGAAGTTGGCACAACATACGTGCCCGCAGTCCATCTTGTTGACGACGCTCTTTCATCATGCGAGCAGACACGCGAACGACAGGTGCTTCATGTGGCTTGTGAAATTTCAATGCGTTCCCGATTAAATTTTGCAATAACTGACGCATTTGAGTCTTGTCGGATTCAATCACCGGAAGGTCCTCCACTTCGACCTTCGCATGTGTTTCTTCAATACGCACGGCAAAATCATGAAGAATGTCCTCAACGACTTCGCCAAGCGCCACTGACTCAACACTTCGATCATGGTGTTCCAATCGAGAATAGACCAGCAAGTCTTGAATGAGCCGTTGCATTCGACCAGAAGCCTTGAGAATTCGCCCCAAGAACTCGAGGCCAGATCCGTTTAACGCACCTCCACATTTCACTCGCAATAAATCGCTAAAAACTTGGATAGTATGAAGAGGTTCTTGAAGGTCATGGGCGGCCACAGAGGCAAACTGGTCAAGCTCATGATTGGATCGTACCAATTCTTCAGCTTTATTCCGAAGTGCGAGCTCCGCTCGTTCGCGTTCATGCACCTCGATTAGCGCATGATCTCGAGCTTCACTCAGGTCTTTATTCCGTTGTTCCAAGTCTCGAATGGACTGCGCGAGTTGCGTTTCGATCGACTGTCGGCGAAGTACATCATGTTCTAATTGAGCATTGACCGCACGGAGTTCAGACATTCGCTGATCCACGAGATGCTCTAACTCGCCTAGACGGAGCCTGGCATATCCCGCCCAATACCATTTGTAGGTGAGCGAATTCGCTAATTGTCGAACTTCAATGGGATCGAACGGTTTTCGGAGAATAAGGAGTTGATCGCGATGTCCTAAGCGAGGAATCACCTCGTCCCATGGATGATCTGAGAAGGCGGTACAAATCACCGCCTGAATGGCTGGATCTATTTCCCAAATTCGCTCAATGGTTTCGACCCCATCCCATCCTGAAGGCATTCGCATGTCCACAAAGACCACAGCATAAGGATTTTCTTGCTCCACGGCCATCTTGACCAGATCAAAACCCGAAGAGCCCCGGTCAGCACTGTCAACAACAAATGTCTCTTGATAGGGTGACCTCACACTCTCCTCAAATAATGTGTCTCGTGCAGCATAAATGGGGAACTCTGAAGTCGAAGAGCCTAATACTTTTCGGTAGTCGTCAATAATGGCAGGATTATCATCAATCACCAGGATGCGTCGATTGAGGACAGGCGCTTCAGACATACGACATCGCCTCCGTTGTGTATGGGTAACCTAGGGACACTCTCGACCCAATGAGTTCACGATGGCTAAATGTTGTTGACCCAGTGCATCGCCTGCCACCTTCTGGAAATCCCAGACAAAAAAACCAGCCCCTTACGCCACTTTATTCAAAAACCCTTGGCTGCACTTTCCGAAGCCAACCGGCCACATCCATAATGAACAAATGCCTATATTCATAACTTGAAAGGAAGACAAAAACATGAGAACAAGGAAGCGGTCGATCACTCGTAGTTAATCATGTTTCGCAGGAGGCACGACCATCGCCAATTGAATTTGTTCAGCTTCTCGTTGAAATTCCTCGGCACGTTCATCCGCCAGTTGCGCCATCAGATCAAACTGCCCCTTGTCATGTTGAGCTTGATGCCATCGCTTGGTCAGGGAATTCGCTAATTGCCAGACTTCAATATTGTCGAATGGCTTTCGTAACACCAAAAGTCTGTCATTCTGCGGTAATCGTTCCATGACTTGATCCCAATCGTGATCTGAAAATGCGGTACAAATCACCACATGGAGATGGGCATCGACTTCCCAGAGATGTTCGATCGTTTCCACGCCATCCCACCCAGGAGGCATTCGCATGTCGACAAAAGCCACGGCATACGGCTTCCCCTGCTGGGCAGCCTGTTGAACCATCCGGTACCCCTCCTGCCCCTGATCAGCAAAATCAAGCTCAAACGGTTCGATCGTCTGTTGTGCAGGAACATCATCAAACAAGCCTCCCCGTGCCTCGTGAAGTAAGGTCGCATCGAATCCTTGACACAAGATCTTGCGAAAATCTTCGTGAATGGCCACGTTGTCATCAATCACAAGAATTCGCCGATTCGTCTGAATACTCTCCGTCATGAGTTGGCCTCCATTTGAACATCAGGAATATCAAAAATGAACATTGGTCAACACGTATTCCGCAATCCTGCCACGAGTCGGCTAGATTCATTAGTATCGTCGGATTTGAAATGCCAAATCTTAAGACCTAAGAGATATTTCTGTGTATTCTCCGACGTTGAAAGTCCTTATGTTTAGGATAAAGAAAATGCAAGTAACTTGAGCGGGGGAATCATCCGCACCTGTTTCACTGCCATGGGAAGAATAGGAATAACAGCCACATGGCAAGAAAATTCCCTTTATGACGAATGATCAGAAAGATGAGGTTTTTCTTTTTATTTAGTGCTGGTCAACCCCTGGTATGGACGAACGCATGAAACGAGGCTATGAGCACTTACTGAAAGATCTTGAAAAAACCAATTGGCAGCGACATCCCCAGAACTCTCTTGAGAGGGAAGAAGAAGTGATTGATAAGGTTGAGCGGTTGCGTGTCAGATGGGAATTGAGAAAACATCACCTTCCATCATCTATCAAGAAAGACCATAATGCGGCAAAACCTGACTCCTAAAAGATAGACGTCATCATCACCGTATATGGATATGGAATGGCGTTCATAGGCTTACTTAAGCACCTTGCCCTCTTCCGCCTTCCCAAAAAGAATGGATTGGCACTTGATGTCGTATCCCGCGATGTTTGGGGGTAATCGAGTCATTGGGTAGACGAACCTTTGCCTTGGACACGTTTCGGGAATGACGATAGAGACACCGACGCATTCGCCAAAATGACACCGTCGGCTTCTCTACGCGAGGCTTCGCACCATCAACAAGCTGAAGAGCCACACAACGATGCAGGGCATCTCGCTGAACTACCGGGTAGGCTAGCGTGTAGCGATTCCCCCATTGATCACCGTAACAAATCGTTAAGCGAATATTGTCCCGTTTTTCTTGAAGCAACGGAGAATCTGACCTCGTTTTAATCCAAACCTCATATTCCCTGCTCTCTGCCTCCATCATCGGTATCACCGGTAGCGGGGAAACCCCTTCCCCTCCATGAACCGTGACACGAATATCGGAGGCTTGTGAATCTCCAAGATTTTGAAGATACACGGTTAAGATATCTTCCCCATTCGAGTAGATCGTGGCACGCCTTGTAATGTGAACATCAGGCTGGATGGCACAAAAAGCTCTGTGCGTTTTTTCCAACATAACCAGATAACGTAAATACAGAATAGAAAGAACAATCAGTCCAATCCCAACTGCGAGAAGAAGATTTAAGTCATATGGCGTAAGGGTAAATGATAGGTCCATGATCATAATTCCTCTCGCACACCCACCGCTTTAATCGGTCACGAATAACTACGTACGTTGAGGGAACCCCTCATTAGTTATGAAAAAACTATAATTGATTCATTGGTCGAGCAAGATTAAAGCCAACTTTCTTCCTTATAGAGAATCAGCAAGATTTTTCGATAACGCCGTACGATCAACACCATCGATAGACATTTTACCCTACCGAAGGAATCACGTTTTTTATTGAGTGGTGTAAAACAGAAAGATGACTGACACCCTCAATCTTCGAAACCTACAAGAGTTCATCCCGAACGAAACTAGGCAACAAATAAGCGGTAAAACATGCGAGAAAAAGATAACAAAAATTCGTTAGGGTTTTTTACACTTGAGTCGTACGGTAAAAACTCTTAAGTCTTTCATGCTAAACCATAACTGAATACGAGGGTATGTGAGAAATATGGGAGCAAAAATCTAGAACTACCAAATAATACAATCATCAAACAGCTTGAAGGCTGTGCTGTTAATAGACGCTCTCCCGATGGCCACCACCCTGCATCGTGTCAACCTTCTGTCTAGAGACCATGGAAAAATTTCTCTTGATCTGCCCCATAACGACCTCTGCCCTCAGGGTGTTAAACAACTGACTCACCTTGCCAGTTTTATGACCTCAGGACAGGTCTGAGCACAAGGCAAGCCAAGAAGGTTTACGAGAATATTTCATGAAATCAGTAATTTTATTCATCAAACACATCGAACATTTCACATAGTGAAACTGGTCCGACTTTTGCTGATCTCATGAGACATGCCTACACAACCAACATCCGCTACAACTAAATATCTATCGCAGCAACCAAATCGCCTTCACACGTTAGTCAGGAAAGACACAGCATCGGGTTTTGGTCATCAGAATTCCCTAGATGCACTAACACATGCATTGCTTGATCCTTTCCTCACCGTTGAAGAAGCCACCGTACAAGCGCTCATCCAACGCCACCATCCTCCAAACCAAACACGTTGATTCAAGAAGGGTCAGAGTTCATCACCTGAACGTCAACTTGGCATTTGAAGATATATATCCCATCTCATTGTCAACCAATCGGCCGCTGCCCATCGTTCCCCTTACTATAGCGGATCCAATTAATTTCCAGTTGAGTGAGAAAAGGAAACCTAGGCGACGGTTGCTGCAAACCTCTTCTAGGATTGAAGCAGTTGCCAATGGTGCGACCAGTTCGCCTCTGGAGTGTTGATTATAGGTCGCCTAGCAGCGTAAGACTACGCCTCAAACATCGGAAGTTGTTTGAAACGGCTATAAACAGAAAAATTGGCTTAAGGTCCTTCTCATTCAGATACGATTGACACTCGCCAACTCCCTATCACACAGATATCTACAATCCATCTAGCGTCTATCCACAACATTTTGCAGAAAATGAACTGTATCCCTAGCAAAGAAAGCTTATCCAGGGGACAGTAAGGACTGTCATAGGGTCTGTTTGCACAATGAAGAAATCTAATTCTAATTGCGCATGATCGCACCTAAAGGAAAAGCCTGATACAATCTCATGAATGCATGTGTAGGAGTCATCATTCGCTTACAACCTCATCCATGCCTAGAATAGATTCATCCATCCCATTCCGAACTGACGTATGACCCCATCATCCTCAAATCCTCTTCGCGGTTTGCTGATCACACAGTTTTGCGGAGCGTTTAACGATAATGCCTGGAAACTTATGGTGGCCCTCTTGGCTATCAAACAAGTCGCAGCCGAGTTAGGTGGAGCTGGAGCCGAGTTTGAAGCCGCAGCTCAGACACAAACCACGATAACCTTTGTGATCTTTACCCTGCCCATGATGATCATCTCGGTCGTTGCCGGCGTCTTTTCTGACCGGTTCAGTAAACGAAGCGTGATCATCGCCATGAAATGGGTCGAGGTGGGATTCATGGCACTTGGCACCGCCGCGCTCTTTTACAATCCAGCTGGAGGCATTTTGCCCCTCATCATTCTCGCAGGCATGGGTGCACAAAGTGCCCTGTATAGCCCAGCCAAATATGGAATCCTTCCGGAAATCCTTCCTCATGAACGTCTCACGGCTGGGAACGGCTCTATAGAATTATGGACATTCGCCGCAATCATCACGGGGACGGCAGCCGGAGGAGTTTTACTTGAAATGACTGGCGTCACGACATGGCTGGCGGGATTATTCCTCACAACCCTTGCCCTTGTGGGATTAGTCGCGTGTTATGCCATTCCCCTCGTACCGCCCGCTCGTTCAGAAGGAGGCGTGTCTGCCACCGTCGCTTCGGCATGGAAGGCCGTACATTCCGATCAGGTTCTGCGATTTGGCATACTCGGCGCCATTATGTTTTGGACCATTGCCAGCTTGGTAGGACAAGATATTATTATTTACGGAAAGTCTGTGTTAGGACTATCGGACTCAAAAACCGGGCTCCCCTTGGCAGCCTTTGGCGTTGGCATTGGCATTGGCGCAGTCCTTGCCGGGAAATTGTCCGGAGCCAAAGTTGAATATGGACTGATCCCGCTAGGCGCGGTCGGTATCAGTTTGTGCCTACTGATTCTTGGGTTCACCACCCCCCAGCTGTTCGGGACACTCCTTTGGATGTGTTGCCTCGGCATCGCAAGCGGATTCGTCGTCGTTCCGATCAATGCACTCATTCAGTGGCGCGCGCCTCAAGATCAACGAGGGGCAGTGATCGCGATGTCAAACTCAGCGGTATTCAGTGGAGTTTTGATAGGGTCGTTGAGTGCCGGACTGTTCTCAGGAATTGGCCTCAGTACCAGTGCCATTCTGATTGTCTCTGGAGGATTCACCTTGTGTGCCACCATATGGGGGCTGACACTGTTGCCCGATGCCTTTCTTCGAGTCGTCTTAAGCCTCTTTACCAATACGTTTTACCGGCTGACCATTTTGAATCGTGAACATGTTCCTCCAGAAGGCGGTGCCCTGCTCGTAGCAAACCACGTGTCCTTTATTGATGGATTATTGGTCTTGGCCAGCCTTGATCGTCCGGTGCGATTCATTATTGACCGATACTACTACGAGCATCCACTCTTTCGCCGTTTAGCTCACATTATGGGTGCGATTCCGATTTCATCGACCGGCACTCCACGAGAAATTCTCACCGCTCTTCGCGAAGCAGGACGTCATTTGGATGATGGCCATTTAGTCTGTATTTTTCCAGAAGGTCAAATTACACGAACAGGCGGGTTGCTCCCATTCAGGCAGGGCTTTGAACGAATCGCCAAGGGCCGTAATGTCCCGATTATCCCTGTTCACCTTGATCGCGTGTGGGGAAGTATCTTTAGTTTCATTGGCGGGAAATTTCTGACGAAACTTCCCGAGCGGTTACCGTATCCAGTCACAGTCTCATATGGAGTCCCCCTCCCCTCTGACACATCAGCTCCTGCAGTTCGAAAAATTGTCCAGGAAATGGGAGAAGCCGCTTGGTATAGACGTAAACCCAGCACCCGGCCATTACATCATTCGTTTGTCTGGGCCATGCGTCGTCATCCCTTTCGATATGCCTTTGGAGACGTCACACGCCCCAAAGTCTCCTGCCTTGAAGCCCTTACTGGAGCTATGGCATTAGCACGTGCCCTTCGTCCTCATTGGGAAGGACAACACACTGTGGGAATCTTACTTCCAGCCAGTGTGGCTGGAGCGCTTACGAATGTTGCCGCCACGCTTTCAGGTCGTACAACCGTCAATCTCAATTTCACGGCAGGACAAAGAGGAATGGAGTCTGCAGCCAAGCAAGCCAGCCTCCAGACAATTGTCACCAGCCGCCTGTTCGTCGAAAAAGCGAAGCTCGACCTTCCTGAAACTCTGACGATCATATGGCTTGAAGATATTCGGAAAACAATCACGTCAGTCGAAAAACTGATCTCCATGGCCCTTTCGCTCTTTGCTCCCATGACGCTCCTCGAGCGAAGTGCAGGCGCCGTCTGCCGTCCGACGATGGATGATCTCGCCACCATTATCTTCAGCAGCGGAAGCACCGGAGATCCCAAAGGCGTGATGTTGAGCCATTTTAATATTGACTCCAACGTGGAAGCCGTGGCCCAATCGCTCCATATCGATAAACGAGATCGTATACTTGGAATTCTGCCATTTTTTCATTCATTTGGATATCTTGCGACGCTGTGGTTTCCAGCAATTCATGGTGCTGGTGTGGTCTTTCACCCTTCGCCGCTCGATGCCGCCGCCATTGGAGAGCTCGTTCATCAACATCGCATCACTGTACTTCTGACTACCCCCACATTTCTCCAGCTCTACTTGCGACGATGCACACCTGACCAGTTCGGCGCTCTTCGAATGGTCGTCACTGGTGCAGAAAAGCTCTCCAATCGATTGCTCAGTGCATTTGAAGAACGATTCGGGATTCGTCCCATTGAAGGATATGGCGTCACAGAATGCTCACCAGTCATTGCCGTGAATTGTCCAGACTTTCGAGCGGCCGGGTTTTTTCAACCGGCATCTCGTCTCGGCACCGTTGGACAACCACTTCCCGGCGTCTCAATCAGTATCGTCGATCCGGACTCGTTTGAACCAGTCCCAGTAGATTCTCCTGGCATGCTTCTGGTGAAAGGACCCAATGTCATGAAAGGGTATTTAGGGCGCGAAGACCTGACCGCAAAAGCCATGCATGACGGGTGGTACATCACTGGGGACATTGCGAAGGTCGACGAAGACGGATTTATTGCGATTACTGATCGACTCTCTCGATTTTCAAAAATTGGAGGAGAAATGGTACCGCACGGAAAAGTGGAAGAAGCGCTGCATCATGCTGCAAATGCCGAAACGCAGGTCTTGGCCGTCACGTCTGTACCGAATGAAAAAAAAGGAGAACAATTAGCCGTTCTGCACATGCTCGATGATGAAGCAATCGCAGAAATTCTTGACAAGGTCTCCGCAAGCGGACTACCGAATCTTTTCATTCCCCGAAAAGATCACTTTATCAAAGTAGAACAACTTCCCGTACTAGGCACAGGCAAATTAGACCTCCGTGCTTTAAAGCAAATAGCGAAGGACAACCTTTGTCCATCGAACTAATCCGCAGAACTTGAAATCAGCCCATCACTCAGAATTTTCCCACCGTTTTTGATTTTCTGGATAAATCCTGGTCACGATTGGACAGCAGGACAACAAAACTTTATTAGGAATTCGTACGTTCTCTACCACACTTCCAGCAGGTTGTGAACTCGCCAGAATGTTGTTCACCGCAACCGACGCAGGTCCATGCCGAGTCTTCTGACGGCGAAGCGTTATCCCATTTATCTAATATGTCTTTGGCTTTCTGATACTCATCATCATTGACCACCCAGAGTTCAGGAAAGACTTCAGCAAACGGCACTTCGCCCGCAAGCGAAGATCCCTGTTGATTTTTAACCGTGCAGAGGATGCCTTCTTGATCGAGAATGTCCTTGCGCGATTCAACTTCAATGAGACTATTCGAAATAAAGAGTTTAAGCACTGCTAATCCTCTATCAGAAAACAGGCCCATTTTGGAAGCTTATAGCCGATTCAGTTAACTTGCCTACCCTTGAAGTGTTTGATACCGCATTGAGAGTACGTATGATTCAGCTGCACGTATTTAGATTCGCTATAATGGATCGCATTGAGGTTCTAGTGTGAAAAAGCATGACCAATATGATCACGACAATGTGGTCAAGAAAATTACCGTCTCCATATAGAAAACAACCGCCAGGAAATAAGCTGATCAAAGGGTATGCGTGTCATCCAAATCAATAGTGGATTAGCAGCTCTCTCAATGTTCAAACTCTTACGGAATAAAAAAGGAAAATCCACCACTAAACAACCAGGCGTTCAATCCCACATTTCGAGACCCCGTATTGGCATTGGAGATATGGTGATAACGCACACTCGTCGTAAGCGCAAACTGTTCGGTCACAAAATAGTGCAGGCCAGGCCCAGTCTCCAGAACAAAATTAAATCGCTGGCTCTGCTCGGGAATCTTGGGAGCCAAGTCTGTCCACAACATGCCGGCTCCGATATCCCAAAATGGCATCCAAGGGCCAAACGACAAGAAGTTGTACTTCACAACAAGAGAACCGCCAAAGGCGTACGCTGTGAAAGGCTTTGAATAACGAGCCCCCAGCGGCTCTGCAAGCACTTCGATATTTCCACTCAACCACCCGGCATCAAATTCGTCAGTCAAAATCATTCCGATTTGAGGAAGCACAAAGACGGCTCGCTGATTCGAGGAAGGCTTAGTCCCATCCAAACTATTTTCTTTCCAATATCCGCCAATCACTCCCAGCTCAACGGTACCTTTTTTCACCGTATCACGTGCTTCAAATTCAGCAAAAGCCGAGGCCGGATGAATGGGCAACAGACACAACAGAAGCAGGACAACGCTCCGCATCCAGTTAAGGACGACTAATTGAAAGAAACAAACATCCATGTTCATCACAACAATTCCTCACCTATCAGAAATCACCATCAAGAAATTTGGCAGAACGCCACATCTTATCCTTGGGGCCTGGCTCGATCAACTCTACAAAATTTCAGCAACAAGCACGAGATTTCACAAATCGAAAAGAACAAATCAATGATATTCTCTGCAAGGTTCAGTACAATAAAGCACGTTTCATTCACTTCACTGCAACAATGTCACATCCACACACATCACAATCGGCCAATGACATCGATCAGTTCGTCGGCATCATCGAGCGTATCAATACTGCCATGCTGACCTTAGACCAGCTCATCATCCGCACGCACAAACTCAGCACTAAAACGAATGACATTCCTGATCCGTCGCGCCAATCATCCTAAACAAACCCAATACATCGCCTCACGGCAAAACAATCACATCATCGAGGAGAATGTAATTTCAACCAATAGGAGACTAAGGACACGAACAGCAGACAAAAAAAGAGCCTTACTCTGTCAAGAATAAGGCTCTTTTTTCTAGATTGTGCGTGTGACCCTATGCGAGCTGGCCCTTCCACCACCGCCATCCAATCAAACCCATCAATCCGCTCCCAAAGAGCAAAATCGATGACGGCACGGGAACCGGCGCGTGCGCAACACTAATGGGCTCTGATAAGGCATAGAATGGACGGGGACCAGAGGACGGAAACGAACCTCGATCAATCCATAACGCATTGCTTAATCCTTCAATCCCAAGTGTCGAACTGGAAGAGGGATCGCCCAACACGTTACTTATCGATTGCGTACCATCAGTACGCGATCCTGTCCAGATAGCCCGAGCATTCGAATTACCAAACTCATTAAAATTAATAGGAGCAAGGAGAGATCCATCCCACATATCCGCAAAGCCTGTGGCCACAAGCGCGCCACCCAAATTATAGACAAGTGTCGACACCACGGCATTGTCCAAAGCCGCAACAGTTTCAGTTGAGGCAATGGCATTCCAAGACATATCGCCTAAAGGTGAGCCGAGACCAATTCCAGCTGAATCCGCCGCACCTTGGACGAAGGCATTATAATCCCCAATGTCCGTGGATACCGCATTGCGAGTCCCACTAGTACTAAACGCTAACTGATAGCTATCCCCAGGGTTTAGACCTGTGGGCATCAGGATCGGCATCGCATAAGTTGACGTAATTCCGCCCCAACAGACGACACTGAAGACACTCAAGAAGAAATACATTCGCAAACGGTTCAATTGGATACGACAGACGTTCATACTGGCCTCCCTGCCACATGATTCAGACATGACGTTTTAGACGTGTACGGATATGGAAGTAAGAGAATTGTTACCCCACATACCGATGTAAGGTTTCACTCTACATCAAACAACACCTCTGTCAACTGGCTCATCTTCACACCGGCTTCAATAGCCATGAGGCCTGCGAACCTCCCATTCTCTTCATAGATCCCTTCATCCACTTCCTTCCTCACTTGTTGTCCCACGTATTATTCATGAATAAATTTCAGAAAATTCAGGACTTTTAGAGGAGCATACGCCCCAGCAACTTGCCCGACTTTAGACTTGATCTCTGCATTTAAGACCTGTCCAGTCAGTACAAGATGTTCATGCGCCGTGGTAATGACGATATTCTTTTCCTCAGGAAATAATGTTGAAAGGTTATGACGGAATGCTTCAATGGGAAGATGAACGACCAACTCCAGAACGGCCGAGAGTTTTTTTTCTTTATCCCACAAAGTTAGCGTGGTATACCCAATCTCCTTTCCAGATAAATACAATTGCGTTGAGCTTAAGATCAGTGAATCGGCTACAGCAGGATTCGCCACCGAGGCATGCGAGAAAGGCAGTGGAAATGCCAACACCATCGCATGGCCCAATGGAATCTGTTTCATGACCACTTTCGAGGTACGAATATCGACCTGCGTTTCGACAGTGGCGGCCCCGCCCTCCTTCGTAACTCGCTTGATCTCCATTTTCTCGACCAACTCTTCCCCTAACACATTCGACGAAATTCCAGTGAGCATAATCACCAGGGCTACGCACAAGAAATATCGAGTGTTCATCATGATGGCTTCCTCCTCCCGCATACATGAATAAAAAATCAGATGAAATAGATCGGCACGGTCAGCGTTCGGTAAATTTTGCAACTACAAATATATCCCCGCTCAGATATCGACGATACAGGAGCACTGAAAAAGGTATAGAACTGACAAGAAATTCCTTTACGAACGAACCCAAGCATGACATTACTTCATAACTTCCCAGATAGAATTCACAAAGTGTTTATTGGCATCAAAGAGATGCGTCACGATTCGGTATCCACTCTTCACAGCCAACATCTCGATTTCAGCAATCGTATACTTATACGAATGCTCCGTTTGCATTGCTTCCCACGCATCAAAGGAAAATGTCTTCTTCAATGTAGCAAGACTGACCACCTGCTCTCGAGTACTGTAAATAAAACTTTCAACGGCATGTGTCTTCGGATTATACTGTCCCTGCTGGACATACCATTCTTTGACAAAATTCGCGCCAAGTTTGTTATTCAAAACATCAAGTAGATGAAGATTAAACTTCTCGAACACCCCCGTAGAATCATTATAGGCGGCATACAGGGCCTTCGGGTGTTTCATGAGATCAAACCCGATCATCACGTAGTCACCGACACCCAAGGACTCTCGCAATTTCTGAACAAACTGTTGGGCCGATGGCAGTTCCATATTTCCAATTGTCGAACCCAAAAAAAGCACAAGGTTTCGCCAATTGGATTGTTGGCTTATGGTTCGGAGTCCATCAAAATAATCGGCAGCTAATCCCATCACCGACATACCACTCTGCGAAAACTTCGACTCCAAAACAATGACGAGATTTTTGACAGCCCCCTCGGAGATATCGATCGGAACATATTCGAATGTCAATTGATTCTGAATGAAGTGCTTAAGAAGAATTTGCGTTTTCCCTCCATCACCAGCACCCAGTTCAATCACTCGAAACTCCGTCTTCTCGAGAAGATCAGTAATGGTCTGTTTGTAAGCCTGAAAGATTTCGAATTCGCATTGAGCTGGATGATAGCCTGGTAGCTGCGTAATTTCGGTAAAAATGTCACTGCCTCGATTATCAAAAATCAACCACGAGGGTAAACGCTTAGGTTTTCTTGAAAGTCCTTCCATCACGGCCTGAGCAAATTGCTCATTGGATGATGCCGTGGCGGACCCAGATCGCAAACTATGAAAGGTAAATGGCATAAATATCCTTCTCGTGACTTGATAACATGCAGGATTTGCTCACTCTGACGAGTGCTTGCTAGAGTGTTACGAAACATCCTTCATGCAGTTTTATCATGTTTTCATTCTTCTTATAATTATGAATATTACTTCCTTCCAGCCCCTGACTGAACTCGATTATCGCAATGCCCAAGAGGTTCTCACACACCTCCTCCAACATAAAGACCTTGATCACTATGCCGCAAATTCACCCAGATGCCTAGAGCCATTCGAACAGGTCCTGGACCTTGCCATGCTGGAGGCCTATGAAGACCAGCCCCCCTCTCCGAACGCCCATCTCTTTCTTCAACGGGTTCTCTATCGCATCAATCGATTAAAACTGTTCTGGTATGACAATCTCGAAAACTATATCAATGAGAATTCAGCGTTTCTCTTTTCCCTCCGATCAAAAATTGAGACCATTTGGCAGGCCTGGGAAACCCAGAGCCTTGATATCCCTGCGCTCAAGGGATTAGACATCGAAGCGGCGTTACGCGAACGCACCACAGAGGACCTTGACCCTGAACCATCGCAAATAGGTCTGTTCTTTCGCAACGACATGTCGCAATCCGGATATCGTCATTTACTGGCCATTGCCTCACTCGATGGGTTAGTGGAAGCCAGCCAATTATCACGAGTCATTGGGGGCGTAGGAAACGAAGTTCAATCGATGCTCACAAAAATCTTGATGGAAGAGTATGGAGGGGGAAAGCTCGCGAGAAAACATTCATCCTTTTTTTCAGCAATGTTAGCTGAATTTGATCTGGACACCTCGCCAGAAGCTTACCTTGATATCGTGCCCTGGGAAGTACTCGCCAATATAAATCACAGTTTTACCGTATGTGAGCGGAAAAGAAACTTTTTACGATATATCGGTAGCCTTCTGTATTTTGAAATCTCCGTTCCTGCAGCCTTTCAAAACTACAAATTTGCCGGAGAGCGTCTTGGCTTAAGCGAACAAGCCATCGGCTACTGGGACGTCCACATCAAAGAAGACCTCCGTCACGGCCAATGGATGCTCAACGAAGTCGCCCTGCCCCTTATCACCCGCTATCCGAATTCAGCTTGGGAAATCATCTTGGGCTACGATCAGCAACGACTTCTCAGCACCCGCGCCAGCCAAGCCATCGCCCAATCCGTCCAGCAAGCTGAAAACGTCTTGACCTGAAGTCAAGAAGCTTAGCGGTACCTCCAATTGTTCTCTTCCGTTCCTACTTCTACGTCATGAAGCACAGAGTCAAAAAACGTCTCTAGCTATAGCCGTTTCAAATAACTTCCGACATTTGATGCGTCTTTTTTCGCTGTGGCAGTCTGAAGAGTACAACTGGTTAATTGGATTCGCAATAGTTCTCATTCAATAAGAAATCAAGTACGCTTTACCGTTAACTTTAATCTTTCAAAAAAACCGTTAAACCTTGCTGCAATGAACCCAGCACAACTATTTAGAACAAAAATATATTAGATTTTAATAATGTCATATTTAATGTCGTTTGGATTAACTTGAATCGTTCGCTGACTGTAGGGAATTTCTTGTTCTCCACCTTCGAATGAAATAATTCGATATGCCTTTTCATACGAAAAATCACGAATTTCTCTAAATGTTATTGGCTTTCTTCCTCTAAGCTGGCTCATAGAATCAATATATTTAACCCGATCAAAACTGATATGGGAGCAGAGGCATAGCGATTGATATCGATCAATAACAGTCCTAACAAAGCTCTCTCCATTCTTCATTACATGGCATGCATCAGCCTCAAATAACATGACCATTATGGCTTCACATGAATTTGAGAAATAAGAAGCATAAAAATCACAGGTTGCACTAGTCGTTATTTGACTATTTCTAAAAGGAATCTCGGTACCATCTGCTCAGGTAGTTTCTAGTTAGGGAAGGACATGATCGATATTCAGTTCATCGTCACGGATGGCTACGTTGAATCCTTCGAGGTTGTACGAAAAAGCCGTTTTAAAAGCGAACTTTCCCACGAAGGATAGAATCTGCATTAATTTGTTTCGTAAATTTAAACAAACATTTATAGCCTTCAAGACCACTTATTTAATGCTGTTAATCGTTCATTTATAACCTGTCACTAGGGCCTCCCAGAGTTGCACTGACAAGTTGAATTCAAGTGAAGATATCTACTGAGTTTCGGAAGTAGTGGTTTTCCATAACAAGCATAATCCTATGATGGCGGCGAGGCTCGAGGCAATTAAAATGGCTAGTTTAGCCTCCGATAACATGGCGGAATCCTCAAATGCCAGTGTCGCGATAAAAAGAGCCATCGTAAACCCTATGCCTCCCATAAAACTTAAGCCGATAATCTGTGGCCAAGTAAGGGGGGAGGGAAGTGAGGAACGTCCTAGCGCCACAACCACCCAGGCTCCCAGGCATATACCTAAGGGTTTACCCAGCAACAATCCTAACGCGATACCAAGAGAGAGCGAACTGTTGGCTAAAGTTGACAGGTCTGTCTTGATAACCACTCCTGCATTGGCAAGCGCAAACAGGGGCATGATTGCAAACGTTACCCATGGGTGGAGAGTATGCTCAAGTTTTTGTAGGGGGGGCTGGATTAAGTCGCTGGCGGTTTCGAGAGCTTGGGCTGCATGAATCTGCTCTTCATTCTCCAATACGGAGACACCCGGAACTTCCGATTTTTGAAATTTATTTTGAAACCTCCGACTTTTCTGAGCAAATTCCTTCTTACTCATGGCCGAGGTTGCAGGAATAGTGAGTGCCGCGAGGACTCCAGCAATCGTCGGATGAATACCGGACAAGAGGAAAGCCAGCCAAAGACCTCCACAGCCCACGAGGCCGTAAACTAATGGAGACCGAATTCCTGCCCAGTTGATGGCCATCAAGATGATCAAAAAGCTCAATCCCGTGCCCAGACTGACCCATGAAATGTGGGAGGTGTAGAACATGGCAATTACCATGACTGCCCCAAGATCATCGACGATGGCCACAGTAGTCAGAAAAACTTTGGCGGAAAAAGGAATTCTTGATCCCAACAACCCTAGAAGGCCTATGGCGAAGGCAATGTCGGTAGCCATGGGAATTCCCCACCCGGAAATATGGGACGAGTCGATATTGGTCAAGAGAAAGAGAGACGCCGGAACGACCATGCCGCCGATAGCTGCCACAATGGGAAGGAGGGCTTGACGAGGCTCTGACAATTCGCCGATTAAAATTTCACGCTTAATTTCTAGCCCGATCACAAAAAAGAAAATGGCCATCAAGCCATCGTTAATCCACAATAATAATGGCTTTTCTAAAATGTGTGGCCCAATGCCAATGGTGATCGGAAGATGCCAAAGTTCTGAATAGATTTCACGGTAGGATGAATTGGCAATGATGAGCGCTAGGGCGGTAAATCCAAGCAGAACGATTCCACCTGATGCATTTTGTTTCGTGAAATCTTCTAACGGTGAAATGATTTTTTCAATCGGTCGGGATTGAATTGACTGCTTAGCTTCTTTGATGAGATCCATAAACTGCAAGGGCTAGGGATAGCGGTTCTCTTCGAAATTCATTCGCTTTTAAAAATCACTGAGGAAAAGCTGCAGAAACACCTGGTCCTGATACCGCCCCAATGAGTTCGGTTGATGCTAAGACCATTATAAAAGAATGTCCGCTATGAAGGATACCTGTAAAAATCTAGACTCTGATATGCGAGCATATCCGTGTATTGATGCCTTGGCAGTGCTCTCCTGTGGCATTAGGCCATGGACAACGATTTCTCTGGTACGCTGTTGATGAGATTCAACCTACCAATTTCATACTCACATTCAATTCACGCTGCAGTATTTCCTTGACGTTTGAATTAATAGACATTCCTCGAAAAGAATGTAATAAAACCATCTAACGGTTCATCGACACTGAGATTCCGAGTCCTGAACTCTTTCAAAAGTTCGACAAAAGCAGTTGCGTCTTGTCCGTTTGTCACCTCAAACTGGAGTCCGCTATAGAAATCAATAGCAATTAGGAAAAGGAGTCATCACTAAACTTTATACCTTATGGGGATATGATTGCTAAGAGAAGTGAGCAATCTAGCGATGACACCCCTCCCATTCGACAAATTGATCTATTCATAATGGGTCCACATTCGAAGGACTTTCACGATCTTCTCTTCTGACTAAACTTGATAGACGAGTCGATGTTGCCGCGAATAGGTACCGGCTAAGTCTCCCATCAACTTCTCATAGGAAGGCGGGGTCTTGAATGGATGAGTTTCTAGGAGGGATATAAGTTCCTGAGCTTTGTCTTTGAGTCCACTGGACGCCAATTTCTTAGCATTGCGTTGGGCCTGTTTGGTAAAGACAACTTGCCATTTCACCAACGAACGTCCTTGGCGCATTCCTCAATGGGAATTTTTAGACCTTTCTGAATAGACTTTCGCATGCCTGTGATAGAGAGTAGATAGAGCGTTTCTTCAATCGCTTTCCAATCTTCTTCAGCTAACATCACTGCGTTTGACCGTTTCCCGGTAATCGTAATTGGCTCATAGGACTCTGCGGCTTCATCTATGAGCCGGTAAAGTTGAGAACGTGCTTGACTCGCAGAAAAAACAGTCGTTGGTTTGTGTTTCATATAACAGACCTACAAGTTTCTCTTTTTCGTACGACATCACGTACGCTCAGTCAATGGCTCTCTCTTTTTTCCAGAAATTGCTAGGGCAAATACCAAACGAATCAATCTTTGCTCAACCGCCACGCCTTCTTCTTTTCATCTTGCCCACCCTCATCTACCAATTCGACCGAGCCTTCTCGGTGCAGCATTTTAAGCATCTCACTACACGTATGATCTAACTCCGCACTCCCCATACTGTGCAGACCGGCTCGTCGAGCCACTTCTTCTTGGAGAATTCCTTTCCCGTTAGACACCGCATCTGGATGACTTCGTAGGACTTCTAAGACATGATCCTTGAGTTGATGAATAAGTTCTGAGCCACGTTGATGAAGATTCATCGCATCACCTCTCGTAAGATTGCATTATGTAATGATAAAACGCTAGAAAGAAAAATATGGCAAATAGACCGAAGTGGGTTCGCCGAGGATTCCTCTCCCCTATCTGCCAATTCCTGACCACTTTACTGCCTGCAATATGGATCTTCCCACTGATCAAACAATATTTCTGTGTTGTTTTGCAACACTACGAACCACAATTGGCCAAAAATGTCTCATGTACGTTGACATGACTATGCGGTAAGGTGAAGAAAAAGGTTGAACCTTCGCCGAGTGTTGAGTCAACCCAAATGTGTCCCCCGTGGAGTTCAACAATTTTCTTACAAATAGCCAGGCCGATACCGGTACCGGAATATTTCTTTTTCGTATGGAGTCGTTGAAAGATAACAAAAATCCGTTCAGCATACTGCAAGTCAATCCCAATCCCATTGTCGCGAACGGCAAATTCCCAATGCTCAGGTTTTTCGATTGCCGACACCTCAATCACTGGCGCATGGTTCCCTCGATACTTCAATCCGTTTCCAATGAGGTTTTGAAATAACTGTTCCAACTGAATGGCATTACCCTCAATGGTTGGAAGTGGTCCAATCATCAACGTCGCCTGAGCATCGGCCAACACCTCCTCCAATGTCGTTTTCACGTTTTCTGCAATAATTTGCAGGTTAACCGGCTCGAGAGGCTGCTCCACACGAGCCACTCGAGAATAGGTCAGCAGGTCTTGGACCAACGCCTGCATCCGAATCGCGCCATCCACAATGGGAGGTAACAATTTCTCGGCTTCTTGCGGTAAGGAACCTTTGACACGCACTGCCAGCAATTCAGCAAAATTCCGAACCTTTCGGAGCGGCTCTTGCAAATCGTGTGATGCCACATAGGCAAACTGCTCCAATTCAGCATTCGAGCGACGAAGGTCATCAATATAATGCTCGAGTACGACTTCTGAACTTTTTTCCATCGTGATATCATTAAATGTCACGACTGCCCCCGTGACCGTGCCCGCCTCATCGTGAATGGGCGTACAGGTATATTCGACGGGAAAACTTGTTCCGTTCTTACACCAAAACACCTCATTGGTGATGCGGGACATATGATTGTTCCATATGGCGATATGCCAAGGACAGTCCTGCTGAGGATACGGCGAGCCGTCTGATTTTGTGTGGTGAATCGTTGTGTGCATCGGATGACCCAAGAGTTCTGTCGGCTCATACCCCAACATGCGCGCCGCGGCAGGGTTGATAAATGTGGCCTTGCCATCTAGATCCAAGCCGTAGATGCCTTCCCCGGCCGAAGTCAAAATCAGTTCATTCTGACGATGAAGCTGATGAATTGCCTGCTCACTTTGTCGTCGTGACGTGATGTCAATGATAGACGCTAAAACAAAATGGCCTTGATCAGTTGTCAGAGGATTCAAGGCAATTTCCACAGGGAATTCGGACTGGTCCTGTCGTAAACCATACAGGTCTTGCCCCTGGCCCATACTGCGTGGCTCAGGAAAGGAAAAGTAAGCGTTGCGATCATTGACATGTTTCGCACGGAAACGTTCGGGAAGCAGCATTTCGACTGGTTGACCGATGAGCGCTTCTCGTGGATAGCCAAACTGTTGCGTGATCAGCTGATTGACCAACTCAATAAGTCCATGGTCATTGATCATAAGCATGCCACTTGGCGTCGCCTCCACAATGGTTCGCATTTGGGCTTCTTTCTGTGCCAAGGCGGCGGTTCGTTCTTCGACTTTGGTGGCCATGGCATTGAATGCCATAAACAATTCCCCTATTTCATCCTGTGAATAAACAGAAAACTCGGCCGGCTTTTCCCCACGTCCAATGGCCGCAGTTGCTCTATTAAGATTTTTCAACGGCGAAACAATAGATCGAGAAAGAAAGTAAGCTCCGATAAAGGCGAAAACTAATAAGACGATACTGAGAAAGATTGCTTCCTTTTGTATCATCATCGCATTCGCAAATACATTACGATAGGAATCCTGAATCGCGACGATGAGATAATGGTTGGGATCAATAGGATTCAAAGGGGCTCTGGCCATCCCAACAAGAAACTCTTGATCGACATTGCTATAGGTAAAGGGAGCGTCGTGTTGTGACGAATGTTCAATCCAGGATGTCGCCTCTGGCACCAGGTCTTGAATCCGATTCAATTGACCAAATTCAAATCCGAACACTTTTCCTGGATCAGGGTGGAAGATATACTCTCCCGCACTATTCGCGACGTACAAAGTTTGTTGGGTTTTGATACTTGCATGAAGGCTTGAAAAAAAGTTGCGCATATCCACGTTCACGACGATAAGGCCGAACACCTCTCCTGACGGCCGAGTGACAGGGGTCGCCACTCGCAGGGTTGGAATGAAAGGAACCATCAATTCACCATGCTCGCGATTCAGCGTAATTTGAGAATAGTACACCTTCCCAACCAATTGCCGAATCGTATCTTGAACATACATTTCACTTCCTTTTTTTTGTAAATCAACTTCTGCAACTCTTGTAATCACCCCTTCTTGTTTTTCAACTCTGACAAGTTCACGCCCATTGTGGGCGACTCCAATGTATCGAATTTGGAAATAGTCAGACTTGGCTTCAAGCATTTCTCGAAAAATGGTTGCCAAACGATCTTTTCCTTGATGTGTGGGGAAGCCTTCAATTTTGGACATTCCATTGGCACCGAGTAGACGCATGATCTCTTGAACAGGAGGTGTCCCTGCAAGCATACGAACATCCTCTGCAAATCGTTTCATTTCGGTTGAGAGACGAACACTCATCAGATTGGCATCCTGTCCAACATTCGAGATGAGTTCGTTCGTTAACGCGGTGTTAAAACGCTCAGAGGTCCAATAAAAGACAGAACCCCACGTCGCGAGCACTAACGTACAAACAAGAACTGTGACTTTGGTTCGAAATCCAAGCCGGAAGGAATTAGCTGAAAAAATATTCGGATATCGTAGTGTGTGAGGGGGCACGGTTATAGCCAAATATGATGTCTTGTCGATGAAAAGGAGTACGACATCTTACACCCTACATGCCTGTAAAAAGATGACAGGTCCGAGTAAAAACCCAGACGATATAAGGCCAGACTATCACAGCAAAAATAATAGGTCGAGCTATTCAGCGAACAGCTGACTGTAGCGAATCCAATTAATTTCCCGCTGAATGCGGAAAGGAGGAAAGGAACCCTAGACGACGGTTGTTGTATACCTGACAGAGAGCTGAATCGGCATTGAACGTAGAGCCCAATTCTCCCCTTGAGATGTTGTTTAGGGGTCGCCTTGGCTACGATCGTCGTATACCTGACAGAGAGTTGAATCGGCATTGAATATTGAACCTGGTTCTCCCCTCCACTTGAGGAATTGATTAGAGGTAGCCAAGACGACATTGCACTGTTCACATTTTCAGAAAACGGAAAATGACAAATTTAATGCAACGACAATGAAATTGCTTGATTGCTCATCTTCAGAGAATGTCATGGAATCGTTCACCCTTACTCCGCCAGCAAATACGACACAGACATCCACTATGAATATCATTTGCCTGAGAGACATTTTGAGAAGCGTACAGACGCTCCGTTTTGATTACACAAGATAAAGACGCAAAGAATTAATGAAACGATGACAGACAAATCCGTGGCCCAGCATCCTTCTGCTCGTCCTCAAAAGAGAAACGTCCGGAGTTAAAGCTTCTCGAAATGATGGATTGACTATGGTAAAGGTGGAGCGTAAGAATCTATGACAAACAATAGTGAACGCCTATCGATTGGAAGGCATTTGAAACGGCTACATGAGACCGTACACGTGATGCTAAATCTTCATGTCAGAGAGGCTCCTCCACCTCACAACTCTGATTGTTTATTCTGATTGAGCGATTATAAAACGAAATTTGGGGTGAGTGACGGGCTTCGAACCCGCAGCCTCCGGAACCACAATCCAGCGCTCTACCCTTGAGCTACACCCACCACGCACGGTTGAGATAGTCTAATTAATTAGGAAGAGGAACGCTATCTTATCAAAAGGCCTGGAAGCTCGCAAGAAGTATTCCCCCTCAGTTGACCCATCCAAAACGCCTGTGGTAAGAATTGAGATAATGTTTACTATTACCCTGGGGGATCTATGGCATTAAGGCATCAATCAGCAATCAAGCGAGCCCGTCAATCGATTAAACGAAGTCAACGTAATCGCTCGATCATTAGTAGCATGAAGACCGCCGTGAAAAAGGTCAGAACGGCGATTGACCAAAAAGATACAACGCTCAGTCAGTCAACACTTCGCAACGCCACATCCGAACTTCACAAAGCGGTAACCAAAGGTGTACTTCATCGCAATACAGCCTCTCGCCTTGTTTCTCGCTTGACTAACCAAGTCAACAACGTTTAAACCACCCAAACTATTTGCTCTGGGTGCTTCGCACAGTTCGAGAAGCACTTCCAGGTCTCGATGTCTTGGATGTTCGAGTGCTGCCTGCGTTCTTTCCTACCCCACATAATGAAATAACCAAAGCGTCAAGTACTCGCTTGGGCGAGGCTGACGCACTCCCCTTCAGTGCTGAATCAGCCTGACAAAACTGTTCCCATGCAAGACAGAGTTTTGGTTCAGTCCATTGCTGGACTTGCCGAATAAAGCCGGAAGCGCGAAATGGCGGAATCCCAACTTGTCGGGCAACCTGCGACTGGCCGATACCTTGTTTCAAGAGATCCTTCGCTTTCCATATCCGGCGGACTTGCCAGATCAAAGCCCCTAAGATCCGTAACGGAGCTTCTCCAATTTCAAGATTTTTCGCGACAATCTGTAGGGACTTTCCCCGTTCTCCTTCCCCCATTGCCTCCGAAAGGTCAAAGACTGAAGCTCCAGGTTCCATGCCTCGAATGGCTTCAACATCCTGAATCGTGCCCACTGCACCCGCGGGGAGATACGCTGAAAGTTTTTCAATTTCCGTATGAGTGACATACAACCCGTCAGCGGATAACTCTTTCAGCATCTGTAACGCATTGCCATCCAACGTCACTCCCGCTTGAGACGCTTGCTGGGTCACCCATCCAATTCGTTGATTTTCATAGAGTGGTGCGCAATCCACAATGATGGCCTGTTTTTTTAATTGTTGTACCCACTTTAACCGCCCATCTAACTTCGCGGCCACGATAACAAGCGTCGTAGTATCTGTTGGATTCTGAAAATAGGGAATTAAGGCTTCACCTTCACGTGTCGGCAACTTTTCAGCCCAAGTCATAATGACCAAACGCCTCGCCACAAAAAACGACATTTCCTGAACAATGGTCAGGACTTCAAGAGCATCAGTTTCATCACCATAGAGGACATCATAGTTGAAAAATTGATCAGCATTATCGGCTGAGTTTTCTCCTGATACCTCCTCTCCTGAATCGTCAGATGGGGATTTCGCGGCAGTTCTTATGGTCATGACAACCTTATTCCGTAAATAGGCCTCTTCCCCCACCACTAAATATAAGGAAGCTAATCCGTCCCGTTGAATGGCCGATTGTAATTCATGAGGTTTCATGGTTGACTTCCTTCAGTATCCTGCTCCCTATCATCAAAAATTTCAGGAGTCTTCTCAGTCGGAGATAACGAAGGTTGAGCATCTATTGGTATCTGGCCTCTATCCAGTGAAGGTGTTTTAGGAGAGGGAGATGGCAGCTTAGGGGGTTCAGGCGTGAACACCCCCTGCTCTCTTGCAAACAGAAATCGATCAGCCAGATCTTCGACCACAAATTGACCAGCTTGCTCTAACGCCCGATCTTGCAGCACCCGGTTAAATTGAATTCCCCCTCCGCCACCTCCTGAAGTTGATGATGAACTACCGACGAAAAATTCAGCCGAACTCGAGGAGGATTGTTGCCATAAAATCTTTCCAGTTCGCCGTTCGGCAATCTGAACTCGCACATTCACCGTCACTCGGCTTTCTTGGGTTTGATTTTGAGTAAACGTCAGCGACGGTAAGGTCACCGACTCAATGGCGCCTTTCATGACATAGTCGGCATCTCGGATATTTTCAACCACATTCGCTCCGCCGGTCACCACAAACTCATCCTTCAGATATTCGGTATACTTATACTCTAAATTTGACTCAAACGTTCGATTCGCAAGTGGCTCAATGACCATCACAACTGGAGGACCTTCATATTCTGGGACAGAGGCAGTCCCCAGCGTCGGACCTCGACCTTCAACGCTAAATCGATACCCGCATCCTGTCGTACAGAGAGATATTGTCAAAAAAGCAGCGAGTACAAAACGATATATATATTTCATATGATTCCAAGGTAGGCTAGGAAACGGTAGATCCCAATCCAGCACGCATTTGGACATCTCTTCTTTTTTTGTGCGTGGAACAGTCATTCCCACATCTCTTTTATAGGTTTCCTAACTAGAAAACGGTCGTCCTGTGGTCCATTCGTTCGCGATATATCTATTTTGTTTAGATCAGCTGACCATTGAGTATGTGTATTACAGGTTTCCTAGCTAGAAAACGGTTGCGGTAAAGACCTTTGGCTTTTGTTACGCTTTCCTTACTCAAGCCACAAATCCTAGTTGAACATGTGGATTATAGGTTTTCTAGCTAGAAAACGGTTGAGGTAAAGACCTTTGGCTTTTGTTACGCTTTTCTTACTCAAGCCACAAATCCTAGTTGAACATGTGGATTATAGGTTTTCTAGACAACAAAGTTTATCAACTTTTTCTCTACGTAAATGACTTTTCGCGGCTCTTTTCCTTGTAACGATTCTTGCAGTTTTGCATCTTGCTCTGCATGCTTCACGATTTGATCTTTAGTCCAGTCTGCCGGCACTTGGATTTTGCTACGAAGCTTTCCGTTAATCTGAAGCGGAATCGTCATTTCCTTTGCCACAAGTAAGCCAGGGTCGTAGTCAGGCCAAGGCTGCCATGCCACACTAGGCGAATGGCCAAGCATTTCCCATAACTCCTCGGCCATATGCGGTGCAAACGGGGCAAGAAGACGCACAAACGATTCGGCTGACGTTCTTGGCAAGGGATCCTTTTTCGAAATATCTCTGGCAAAGACCATTAGCTTGGAAATGGCGGTATTCAACCCCATCGCTTCAATATCTTGGGTGACCCCGTGAATGGTGATCGCGGTCAACTGAGCCTGCTCTTGAGTTCCGGCACCTTCAACCATCGGTGCCAGGGAACTCGATTCATTCCCATCACCTTTTATCAGTCGATAGGCGCGTTGAAGAAATCTGTACATCCCGGGAATAGACTCAGCTGACCATGGTGCACCTTTATCAAGCGGCCCCATAAACATTTCATAGAGCCGAAGGGAATCGGTTCCATACTCCTGAATCACATCATCAGGATTGACCACATTGCCCCGACTTTTCGACATTTTTTCTGTCACTTCCTCCAGTACAAGGCCTTCAATCGTCGGATGTACGGGTTGACTCTGATCGTTCCATCTCACATCGTGAGCCGAAACCCATCGAGCCTTCATTTCTTCTCGGCTTTCTTTATGGATCACCGTTTCCCCTTCAATCACAACTTCCGAGTAGGAACACATGCGTGACATCACTGAAGAATCGTCGGAAAGATTACTGTCATAATATCGGTAACTATAGCCCAAGATCATTCCGGGATTAAGTAATTTCTGAAAAGGCTCGTTCGTATGAACAATTCCCAAATCAAATAGTACTTTGTGCCAGAATCGAGAATACAGCAGATGTAACACCGCATGTTCCGCCCCGCCGACATAGAGGTCCACTGGCATCCAATACCGTTCAGCCTCGGGCGATAACGGCGCGTTATGATTCAAGGGATCACAAAAACGAAGGTAATACCAACAGCTACCCGCCCATTGCGGCATGGTATTGGCATCACGAATCGCGCGTTGTTTGGTTTCAGGATCAATGACTTCTTTCCACTCCTGGGCACGCGCGAGTGGTGGTTCAAATTCCCCGCTTGGTCGAAAGTCATCCAATTCCGGAAGTAGAACGGGCAGGTCAGATTCCGGAACTAATTTTGTGGTTCCATCTTCGAGATGAATGACCGGGAACGGCTCACCCCAATACCGTTGTCGGCTGAACAACCAATCACGCAATTTATAATTGATCGTTTTCGAACCTTTCTTATTGGCTTCCAACCATTCAATCATCTTGACCTTGGCCTGAGCAGTCGGCAATCCATTCAGGAAATCAGAATTCACATTGCGGCCTTCTCCCGTAAAGGCTTCAGCGTTACCTTTTCCGCCAGAGACAACTTCGACAATGGGAAGGGAAAAGGTCTCGGCAAATTCGTGGTCCCGCGTGTCATGGGCAGGGACCGCCATGATGGCTCCAGTTCCATATGTGGCCAAGACATAGTCGGCAATCCAAATCGGTAGCTTGGTTCCCAATACGGGATGGATCACGTAGCCCCCAGTAAAGACTCCGGTCTTCTTTCCAAACTCCGCCATACGTGAACGATCACTCCGCTGCGAGACCTCATCCACATAGGCCTCCACAGCCGCACGCTGTTCAGACGTCGTCACATCCTTGACTAAAGCATGTTCGGGAGCCAGCACGAGATAGGTTGAACCAAAGAGCGTATCGGGGCGAGTGGTAAAGACTTCAATGCGGTCGTCAGCACGCTCACACACCTCAAAAAATACTTGTGCGCCTTCAGAACGTCCCACCCACTCACGCTGCATTTTCTTAATGGGCTCCGGCCAATCAAGCCCGTCAAGATCGTCAATCAACCGATCGGCATAAGCCGTGATCCGCAACATCCACTGACGCAAAGGCACCCGAACAACAGGATGTCCCCCACGCTCGCTTTTTCCATCTTGGACTTCTTCATTGGCCAGTACCGTGCCTAATGCTGGGCACCAATTCACGGGAACTTCGGCCAAGTAGGCTAAGTCTTTTTCATAGAGCTTGCGGAAAATCCACTGAGTCCAGCGGACATACGTGGGATCAGTCGTATCAATTTCCCGTGACCAATCATAATCCATCCCCAGTGATTGAAATTGCCGCTTGAAATTCTGAATATTCTTCTGGGTCGTAGCACGCGGGTGAGTTCCCGTTTCAATCGCGTACTGCTCAGCCGGAAGCCCAAACGCATCCCACCCCATCGGATGCAAGACGTTGAACCCACGCATTCGCTTGTATCGTGAGATCACATCGGTCGCAATATAGCCTTTGGGGTGGCCAACATGAAGGCCTGCACCTGAGGGGTATGGAAACATATCAAGCACATAAAACTTGGGTTTCTGAATATCAATGCTGGACGCAAACGTCTGGTGTTCTACCCAATATTGTTGCCATTTCGCTTCTATCGGGTGCGGATCGTAGGGAATTGTCATAAAAAATCTATCCTAACAATAGGAGTGTTCAGGACCAAGGAAGGGTATAGCGGAAACAAACAGCGATAATTCGGTGTGCTTGAACCCGACTGCTTTTTAGGATCATGAGCTACCAGGAAGGCAACCTACCTTGAAATCCCACCAGCTCTTACCTGTCGATCTCTGGGGTCCAAGCTGACACCGCACGATATCTCTCACGACACACATCGTACGTTTCTCGTAATGGCTATACTCATAGAATCGACAGAAATTTAGCACACCTAGCTGGGGGCGACAAGCGGAATAGGAACCTTCTTTCTCATAGCAAGACAAGCGGTTCCATATTTTGTAGAAAAGAAAAGGAGAGGGAAACCTATGGTTTTCTAGAGAGAATGGCAACCGGAGCGTGGGTCTTATTGGCAGGATTTTTCGAAATGGCTCCCACCAGCTCATACTGAGCCTGTTGGGCTTGCCGATGTTTTAAGATAAGAGGATCAACCACTTCCCCACATGAGAGACAGCGCCAGCCAGACATCCACACATCTCCACTATCTTCCATATCAAGAAAATAATCCGTCACCATCGTTCCCTGGCATCGTGGACAATTCATGGTCTTCTCCAGATAAAATACCGCATTGAAAAAATGGCACGACAGGCAATGCCAATACCCAGCATTGCAATGTACCGTGGCCTCTCCTTCGGTCATTCTGGAATGGAGCTTAAGAAGAAAAAGAGTAAGGGGACAATTGCAGTGAGAACGATGTTAAAATTCCCTGAAGTTTCTTATCATTTTGAAGAAATTCATGAATATGCTGGCTCCAGGCAACTCGCGAGAATACGCGAAAATGAAGCCACACTTCCCCTGACACATGAAGTCGAAACGCTCCTGAAGAGTGCCGTCAAGCCCTTTAGCACTTGACCGATCGATTGCTATTGACAGAGTTCATATAATTAGGAAGTTGACTCTCTCATGCTCACTCAAAAATATTGATGATCCTACCCATTGGCTGAGGTTCTTCTGGGAAACGATGCGTGGAATCACAGATCATGAAAACCATATGGGCAATCAGACCGTAACAGCTCAGCAACTTAGAGCGAGGCCATTGACTTTATTTACACAAGACTTAGAAAGAATGCCTTAGGGTCTTGAAGTTTCCCAACTCAATGGTAAGATACCGTTAGTCATGCCCATCCTGTCCTACACAACATAACGAACATTTTTCACCATGCAGTTTTATCTGGCTTCACGACTTTGCCTCTCACTCTGCCTGCTTCTATCCGTTTCGTCTTGCATACATAGTCTGACTACTGTGTATTGGTCCAAGACTGGGTCGGAGCCCGCCGAACTCGAGCATGACAAAACTGAGTGCCAATCGCTTCAACGGTCAGTAGGAGCTGATGAGTCGAGGATACACAAATGCCTTGAGGCCAAAGGCTGGACACAAGTCCATCAGAAGCCCTAACAATGACTCGTGAAACTCAGAGTCATTCTTCTAGGTCTGACAGCCGAATAGTGTATATGAGATCTACGATTCATGAAGGAATCATAGAAACGCTGGAAACCAAAACGACGAATCTTATCTATTGTTCAAAGCACGACGCCTGCTGGTTAGAATTCACTGGTCAACTGCGAGTCCCACTTCCTGAAAAAGAATATTTAATGACCCGTCGAACTCGGGGCGTTCGCCGAGTGATGACTGATGAGGTCATTCGCGTAGTAAGTAGCGGTCACCGAATCTAAAAAATAGTAGACGCAGACATATCCAACAATACTCATGGTAATCGTATACGGTAGGGCCATCCACACCATTCGCCCATATGAAAGTCGAACTAACGGAGCGACTCCAGACGTCAATAAAAATAAAAACGCCGCTTGGCCATTGGGGGTGGCCACACTTGGAATGTTCGTCCCTGTATTAATGGCGACAGCCAGCATATCGAATTGATCCCGACTGATTGCGCCACTCATCAAAGCCCGCAAGACTTCATTTATATACACTGTCGCCACAAACACATTGTCACTGATCATCGAGAGTAAACCGTTGGCAATGTAAAACATCCCGATTTGATGGGCGCCATCAAGGCTTAGTCCGTATTGGATGATACCGCCAAATAAGTTCTGCTCTTGAATCACGGCGACAATGGCAAAAAAGACTACTAGCAATGCCGTAAAAGGCAGAGCCTCATGAAAGGCTTCACCCAAATTATGTTCTTCAATAATTCCATTGAACGCCGTGATCAACACGATCACGGAAAGGCCGATGATTCCAACTTCTGCCAAATGAAAGGCCAGCGCAATCATGAGCCATACCCCGGCCACGGCTTGCACAATCAAGCGCGCAGTTTCCACTTTCTTCCTTTTCTTGGTTTGCTCTACATCAAAGCTCCACAGGATTTCTCGTACGGGGTCTGGAAGTTGATACCCATAATCAAACCATCGAATTTTTTCTAATAAAATCGAGGTTAAAAGTCCGACCGCTAACACCGGCATCGTGACAGGTGACATTCGCACAAAAAATTCAGCGAATTGCCATGAGGCTTTGTCTCCTATCAATAAATTTTGAGGTTCTCCCACTAACGTGCACACGCCGCCGAGAGCTGTTCCAACAGCACCATGCATCAGAAGGTTACGAAGAAATCCTCGAAACTGATCTAAGTTTTCTCGATGCTCCTCATGGAACACTTCGTCTGTGGTTGAATCATGATCATCATCATATTTTTTGCCGGATGCCACCTTATGGTAGATGCTATAGAACCCTGTTGACACAGCAATGATCACGGCCGTTACAGTCAACGCATCGAGAAACGCTGACAGAAAGGCCGCCGCGAAACAAAATAAAAACGAAAGAAACGTCTTCGACCGTACTCCTAAAAGGATTTTCGTAAATGTGAATAACAATAACTCCTTCATAAAATAGATACCGGCCACCATGAAAATCAGAAGAAGGATCACTTGGAAATTATTTAAGGCTTCATGATACACCGTTGCAGGGGTAGCCATTCCGAAGGCGACGGCTTCTATGGCTAGTAGTCCCCCAGGTTGAAGCGGATAGCTCTTCAACGCCATCGCCAATGTAAAAATAAACTCAAGAATCAAAATCCAGCCTGTGACGAACGATCCGAACGTCAGCAACAAAAGCGGATTCGCAAGCAAAAACCCAATAATGACAAACTTATACCAATTGGGGGCATGGCCTAAAAAATTTTGTGCGAAGGCTTGAGGCAAAATATTATTCATATTCCTTTTCTCAATTTAAATGGTGTGCTCACAGAAAGAATTGATGACACAGATTAGACCAAGGAAGGAAGGTTAGTGCTCTTGCTGAGCGGAGAGATTAGGACGAATACAAGTACGTAGTATAACAAACCTCTACAGAAAGTCACGATGCCTAATATATTTCGTCAAACACAACATATGGAGAACATCCGCTTTCGTCACGAATCTCTTTGTGCTCATGAACATTTTTCACCAAAGGGGATCTACTCAAGCGGAATTTGGATGACTAATCCGCCCACGACATCATTCAATCTAAAGTCTCGCTTGGGAGCCTCCGTATGTGCATTGTGACATGACACACAAGCACGACTCACTGCCCGATCTGGATAAATGGCCTTAAAATAGCGCTGCCCGTCGAGCATGACTTCCATTTCAACAACATCTCCGTTTTTCACAACCTGTTCAAGAGCGTCTTTTTCCTCTGGAGATACCGGAGCATTTTGAGAGTTGAGTGGCCAGAGACTCACAAGTCGGTAACGGAACGGTGCATCCAGGGCACGAAGGCTTTCCGACGACTCTCTGAGAAACTGAACTGGCAAAGGTAGCCCCTGTTCTTCTCGCCACTTTTCAGAGACAGGCACAATAAGCATGTCTTCCATGCGCTCAACAATGTGTTGTGTGTAAAACGTACGATCAGCTTCAATCACCGCATGCAGATAGTCTGCGACCGTACGCGCAGAAATGTTGTTATCCACCTTCATGCGTGACCCAACCATCCCGCCGACAATTAAACACAGTAGTGCCAGCCCCCCAATAAGCGCTGTTGTCTTACCATTCATGGTCAATTTGTACCTATAATTGATATCTTTTTGGCCAGTCGATTTTGTGCCATTCTAGCTGAATAATCACACGCTCGCCACTAAACTCGCACCTGAAAAGGAGAAAATCATTTTACAATCCCTGCTCAATTTCACTATTGAATTTCACCATGAAAAACTGGAATTCCCTTGAAATATCGAGGCATTCACTGATCACGATCGATCTCGAAGTAGAGAGACCCCGAAAAAATTTATGCAAACTAATGCGACCAAACCACACCTTGGCATAGGAGCAAGAATCTTTTTGATCAAACAAGATTGAACGATTAGAGAGGGGCTAGCTCCATCTCGACGTTGATAATAAAACACCAAACTTTTAAGAAGCTCCTACAGCACGGTTGCTCAATAGTTCAATAACCCAGGGCGCGCATTCTTGGCTGCAAAAATTCTTGGCTTCAGCTTCAATGGCATTCCAAGTGTCCGAGGACACGCTGGGGCTCATGTCCAATCGCCTCTGGACACCCGTTTTTCGTTGTAGCGATTCACGGCAGCAGCAGCAATGCAATCACAGGTGTCCGAGGACACGGTGGGTCGCGAGCCCGATCCCCCTGGACACTCATTTTTCGTTGTTGCGATTCACGGCAGCAGCAGCGATGGAATTACAGGTGTCCTAGGACACGGTGGGTCGCGAGCCCGATCCCCCTGGACACTCATTTTTCGTTGTAGCGATTCACGGCAGCAGCAGCGATGGAATTACAGGTGCCCTAGAAAGACGAACGTTGAACCATTTCTGTCATACATACCCAATGGTCCTATAAACGTTGGCGCAGGGTACCTCCTGACATGTCGACTTCAAGGAACCAGGTGGTCATATAGGATGCAGATACGTCCACATAACATTTGACAATTCATCTCAATTCACGATCGAGTCATATCACTAATATCTGCTGAAATTTTTGTAAATATTACATTTGACACGCCTAGGGGGTTAACCTACGATAGCCTCGTGCAAATCACCAAAATCATACTTCGCTCATTCATCAATCTACCTATTGAAAAGAAGCTGTTACTCGTCTCATTGATTCCTATTGCCACGATCTTCATGCTAAGTATAATGACTTATGTTCGCGTACAAACGTTCGCTGAAGACGAAGATCGACTGAACCATATTTATCATGTCCAAACGACTGCCGCAGAATTTCTTCGTCTGATCGTCGATCTCGAAACAGGATTCAGAGGATATGTGCTAACACAAGACCCTAAATTTTTAAAACCCTACCTTGCCGCTAAAAACCGTGTTCTCTTAGTCGGACAATCGCTCGCGCAAATGGTCAAACACAATACCACGCAACATGCTCACATTCAGCACGCACAAGAAATGGTGCGACATCTGATGAACGACAAGGATGAATTCATTCAGCAAGTAAAAAACAAACATTCCCCTGATGCGGTGCATTATGTCGAATCAGGAAAGGGACTGAAATTGATGTTGGGCATTCGTGAAGTGATCGCCAATTTTGATCGAAAAGAGTTTAACGATCTCCAAAGCACACTTTCACGAACATCCAAAGATCGCTCCTTTCTATTAGGAGTCATCATCGGTGGTGGCTCATTAGCCCTGCTGCCAATGGTATTTGTCTTGAGACTTCTTGCACGATCAATTGCAGGTCCACTATCGGCTTTAGCCAAAACCGTTGAAAACCGATCTGAAGAAACGATTCCGGAAGTGACGGTTCTCAACCGAGAAGATGAAATTGGCAACCTGACACGAGTCATGAGTAAAATGAGTCAGCAATTGCGTGATCATATGGGACGCGTAAAACGTTCCGAAGCTGAACTTCGCACGCTCAATCACGAGTTATCCTTATCGGAATCAAAATATCGAGGTATCGTCGACAACGCGCCATTTGGCATTTTTACGGCCACTGGCGATCAAATCTTCTTCTGTAATCGACATAATTGGATTCTTGCCGGCCATGACCCAGACATCGATTTACCGCCTCAAGCCATGTGGGACGCCGTCCATCCTGACGACCGGGACCAGGTTCTACAATCCTTCATTGAATCCACACAACTACATCGACCATTTGAACAAATCTTTCGATTCCTCCACTACGACGGAGCAGTACGAAAAATTTTAAGTCGTGCAGTTCCCATTGAAGATCAGGGAAATCATGACTTCCTGTACCAAGGATTCAACGTCGATATCTCGGCATTAGAGCAGTTACGAGAAAAACTCAACCGCTCTGAACGGCTGGCAACATTAGGGCAGGTGGCAGCCGGCATTGCGCATGAAATTCGAAACCCGTTAGTTGGAATCGGCTCAACAGCGTCTCTGTTGATCGAAGAATTTGATCATGATGATCAAAAGGTTTCAGACCTAAAAACGATTCTTAACGAAACGAGGCGCCTGGATCGCATTGTCAATCAGATTGTCGATTACGCACGACCTCGTTCCCTCGTATGGGCTTCGTTTTCATTAAAAGAGCTGGCAACCGAAACGCTAGCCATACTCAACGACCCACTTCGGCAGAAAAACATTCATGTCGAATGGAATCTTCAAGACCTGAATGAGCGAGTGTGGGCTGATCGCGATCAAATCAAACAGGTCTTACTCAACATCTTTCAGAATGCCATCGAAGCCATGACTCATAACGGCACCCTCAAAGTCTCTGAACAAAAGAAAAAACATGAAGGTGCGCCAGGAATTTGCTTATCAATATCTGACAATGGGAAGGGCATTACGCCAGCAGATTTAACACATATCTTTGAACCATTTTTTACAACAGGAAAAATTCGAGGAACCGGACTAGGACTTGCCATCTGCAAGAATATCCTTGAAGGACATGGAGGGAATATACACGCACAAAGCGAACTTCAGTGCGGTACCGTCATGTCCATATGGTTACCCATATCTCATCACCCACAAACCTCTATGGTGTCATAATATGCGCGCAACAATATTCGTGACCGATGACGATGAAGTCGTTCGCTCATCGATTACTCGTCGCTTAGCCCGACAACAGCATCTGATCCGCAGCTTTAATTCCGGTGAGGCTTTACTTGAGGCACTGGACCACGACACTCCAGATATTATTCTCCTTGATTTGAAAATGTCTGGATTGACCGGAATTCAGACCCTCCAGCAAGCAAAGAGCAAAGCACCCGAAGCCTTATTCATCCTCTTGACCGCTTATGGAACGGTTGAAGATGCCGTCGCAGCGATGAAGCTAGGAGCCTACGATTTCCTGATCAAAAGCGTAGACCTTGGAAGCGTC
Source organism: Candidatus Nitrospira salsa (assembly GCF_965152625.1). Classification (NCBI taxonomy): domain Bacteria; kingdom Pseudomonadati; phylum Nitrospirota; class Nitrospiria; order Nitrospirales; family Nitrospiraceae; genus Nitrospira; species Candidatus Nitrospira salsa. Next base: position 891,060 of record NZ_CBCUCO010000004.1, on the reverse strand, counting down.
GATCCCGTCGTCAATCGTGCCCTCGAATACCTTGAACTACGACGTCGAATGCATTTTGAGGTCAAAAATGTTGCAGGACGATTCGCACTCAATAACTTGATTGCGGAAAGTCCAAGCATGCAAGGCTTGGTTGCTCAAATACAAGAAATGACCCAGAATCATAAAACCACAGTCTTACTGAATGGTGAGACAGGGACGGGAAAAGAATTTATCGCACGCGTCCTTCACCACAATGGTCCAAGAAGCGATAGGCCATTCGTCGGTGTGAATTGCACCGCCATACCGGAAGAACTCTTTGAAAGTGAATTATTCGGATACGAACGAGGAGCCTTTACGGGTGCCAACCAACGGAAACCCGGTTTATGCGAGCAAGCCGAAGGCGGGACGTTATTCCTCGATGAAATCGGAGATATGAACATTGGGATGCAAGCGAAATTACTTCGTGTCATCCAAGAACGCTCTCTCAAACGATTAGGCGGGAGAGATGACATTGACGTGGACTTTCGCTTAATTGCCGCTACGAATCATGACTTACGAAAAGAAGTGACACTTGGGAACTTTCGTGAAGACCTTTTTTTTAGGCTCAATGTTGTCTCTTTTGAATTGCCTCCTCTTCGGCAGCGCGTCGAAGACATTGTCCCATTATGTTTTCGAGCACTCGCACATCATGCCAAAGATATTGGGAAAGAAATTGTTGATATTGCACCAGAAGCACGTGCGCTATTAGAAGATTACGACTATCCAGGTAATATTCGAGAGTTAGAGAATGTGATCGAACGCGCAGTAATCTTCTGTAAAGAAAAATTCTTAACCATACGTGACTTCCCAAAAGAACTGCATGAATCTACGCATAAAACTGCAACCGCACAAACCAGAGCAGATAAACAACTTGTCAAAATTGAAATGGCCATTGGTGAGCACACATTGGCTGACATTGAATCCGCGATCATTGATGAAGTGATGCGACTATCCGACGCCAATAAGAGCCTGGCAGCTAAACACCTTGGCATCACACGGTTTGCGCTAGACCGTCGTTTAAAAAAGTCTCTATAGCCGTTTCAATTATACCGAAACGATCAAGCGCCAACTTGGACAATATTGCTATCCAATACGTGAGAGAAAACGTCAATCATTGTCAGTTATAGCCGATTCAATGATTTTTCGTACTCTTCACACATGGGATATCGCGTTGAAAGTCCTCATGGTTGAGCTGGAACGTATTTGTATTCGCTATAATCCAAGCGGGTATAAGCTTCCAATATTTGAAGTCGGTCAACTTGGATACCAGTAACACAAACGGCCGCAGGTTTATTCAGACACTCTCGTTAAAAACATGTCAATAAATCTTGCTCTTCCCGTCTATCGTATGCTCTAGGCAACCTGTTATCCCATTCCCATATTCCAGAGAGATTCACGGCCAAGCTGCTCATTCAGAAGCCAGTCGCCTAGTCACCTACCGTGGCCTACACCCTCAATAGGAATTTATTTTGCTTGATAATAGATACCTAAAACTCTGCCAATATTCCGCTTTCAGCTTTAAATACAACAGGCCGGAAGGGGCAGATGCCCCTCCCGGCCTGTTGATTTCCACCCTCGACTGTTGTCGCGTGACTTACAGCCAGTTAATGCGTTCCGCCGGGCGGACATAGATGGGCTCTTCCACCTGCTGCCGCACCGCCTCTTTGCCCGACTTGTTGAACCCCAACACGGTGTCGTTATACATCTCAAACTTCTTCCCGTGGATCTGGGTCTCAAACACTTTCGGGCCCGGGATCACATCATACCGGAACAGAATCTGCTGGCTCGCCCGCCACAACTGCAGCACCGCCAACAACTCCCGACTCGGCACCAGGTACTTCTCAATCGCGTTATCCACCCCTGGCCCAAACATCTGCCGCGTATACCCCCGCGGGGCTTGCCGCGGCGGAATGTAGAACCCATTCGGCTCCGTCCCCCACTGCGGGTACAACGGCAACGCCACCTGCTCCACCCGGATCGTGTAGTACAACGGGTTCCAGCGGTCTTCCGCCCACAACCCATCTTCCCCCACCTTCACCAAGCTCTGCAGCCGGATCTTCCCGACACACGCCGACATACACCGCGTTTCCATCGGCTCCCCACCCGTGAGCGGGTCCTTGCCTTCCACCCGCGGGTAGCACGCAATACACTTCTCCGTCACCCGCGTCGTCCCCCGGTACATCGGTTTCTTAAACGGACACTGCTCCACACACTTCTTATACCCTCGGCACCGGTTCTGGTCGATCAACACAATCCCGTCTTCCGGCCGCTTGTAGATCGCCTTCCGCGGACACGCCGCCAAACACCCCGGGTACGTACAGTGGTTACAGATCCGTTGGAGATAGAAGAAGTACGTCTCATGCTCCGGCAGACTACTCCCCGTCATCTTCCACGGCTCTTCTTTCGTGAACCCCGTCTTATCAACCCCTTCGACTAACGCCCGCATCGAGGTCGCCGTATCTTCATAAATATTCACAAACCGCCACTCTTGGTCCGTGGGGATATACCCGATCGCCGCTTGCCCGATCTTCGCCCCCGCGTCAAAAATGGTCATCCCTTCGAACACGCCGTACGGCGCATGGTGCTTCCGCCCCACCCGCACGTTCCACACCTGTCCCCCGGGGTTGACTTGCTCAATCAACTGCGTGATCTTCACGTCGTAGAACTGGGGATACCCGCCGTAGGGCTTCGTCTCCACGTTGTTCCACCACATGTACTCCTGGCCCTTCGAGAACAACCACGTCGACTTATCCGCCATCGAACACGTCTGACAGGCTAAGCACCGGTTGATGTTGAACACAAATGCAAACTGCCATTTTGGGTGCCGCTCCTCATAGGGATACAGCATCTTTCGGCCTAATTGCCAATTATACACCTCTGGCATGATTTCCTCCGTTTCGTCTAATGATAAGAGACTTTAAAATGGTCATCACTGTTGTGCGCTCACGAGTCCCCCCAAGGCCTGACGCGGGAAGCGCCAGGCCTGTAAGGGATAACCCGTGCTTACACTTTGATTTTAATATGGTCACCTTTGAGCCATTTAATCATGAACTCATTCTCCTGACCCGGTGTAAACCCGGTCCGGACCGGCTCCCATGGCCCCCGGCCGCCGATACCGCCGTCTTCCGCTTTCGTAATCCGCATCAGACATTCTTTCGGCGTCGTATTGACCGCATGGTGATCAATTTCAAAGCCCCATTTGAACTTCCACTTATTGGCACTCTTGCCCGGCAAGGAGTCCGTTTGATGCATCGGCATCAACCAACTCCGCGTAAACGACTGCTGCGCCCCATACCGGAAGTTCGATTGATACCCCGTATCCACGGCAATCGCGCGACCGTCCGGCCGTGTTTCATGCCCTTTCACCGACTTCGCCGTCGACACAAACGGCGCATGCTTCGCCATCGTCACGTGATACGGGAAGGCCGGGTTATACTTCGCCCGAATCATCAACCGCGCCACTTTGTAGTACGGGTCACTCGGTTTCCACCCTCGATACGGCCGATCCACCGGGTTCCCATCGACGTAGACATAGTCCCCGTCATTGATCCCCCGATCCTTCGCCGCCGCCGGGTTGATGTGCAGCTGATGTTCCCCGACCCCCGGCGTCCGTTTGTCCATCCGGTACGCATCCCCGAAGTTCGACTCATACATCTGCACCCAGTCGTTCACCGACCACTGACTATGCACCCGATGCCGGGTCTTGGGCGTCACACAATAGAACTGATACCCTTTCTCCCACAACGGATTCGAGTACCGCTTGATTTCCTGCCACGGTAACTTGATATTCCGCACCGTCTTATCATCGTGATGCTGCGCGGTGATCGGAATCCCGTAGTCATCCGGCCGAATGTACGGATTCGACGACATGATCGCATTCGGCAAGTACGGCGTCGCTTCCGTCCCTTCCCGATGGACAATGAAGTTTTCCCCGTACTCAATAGCTTCCGGCTCCACCCGATAGGTCTCCAGCCGTCCACTGCGCGTCCAATGCGGCTTCGACTCGTTCGTCTCTTCCCAGAACGGATGCCGCGGATAGGTCCGGCACATCACCATCCAGCCCTTCTCCGACTTCAACATCGTATCGATGTTATAGCCGTACGAGGTTGTCCCCGCATCCATGAGCCGTTGCGCATACACATCCACCCGGTTCTCATAGACGAACTTGAAGTAATCCCGGAACCGCCCGTCCCCAGTCATCTGCGTCAACTTGGCGGCCACCCCGGCCGTCGTATCCAAGTCATTCCGCGTGTCATACAACGGCCGAATGCCGCCCTTCCACACTTGGAACCAGGGGTTCGACACCGTCGCCGTCATCTCCGGATAGGTAAACTCCATCCAGGTATTGACCGCAAACGAGACATCGGCATGATTGACGTCCGAGGTCATTTCCACTTCTTGATGCACAAGCGTTTCGATGTGGGAGTCCACATTTTTGACCATGTCATAGTGATGCTTGGCATTGTTTAATACGTTGACGTTGGCCACCCACCGGAATTTACTCGGCGTCGGCATATGCGTCTTTCCGGTAAACACCCGGCGGCCATACTTGGGCGTATTCACAATCAACGCCGTATCTCCATGGTTCCAATACCCCACTTCCTCACCGTAGTAGTAGGATTTGACGACGATTTCCTTACCATGAGCATTGGGATCCAAGGTGATGTTAAAGGGATCTTCCCCGGTATGCGTCCCTAGGCCGGCACCAGACCATGGCGTTGCCGCCCAGACCCCGGCCTTATAGTTCCCCGACCAGGTATGACAGCCCGACCCAAACTTCCCGATATTCCCGGTCACAATCAGGTTAAAAGCCGCCGCCCGGCCATTTTGCGTCATATGGAAGTAATGACAGACCCCTTCCCCGTTATGGATCGCCGCCGGTTTAATCGTCCCGACATCCCGACCCCACCGCACGATCAAATCCTTGGGCGACCGACAGATCTGATGCACCGTATCCAAATCATAGTCCTGCAGATGCGCCTGATACATTTGGAAAACTGGCATCACATCCACTTCCCGCCCATTGAGCAACTTCACCCGGAACGTCCCCATCAAGGCCGGGTCAATCCCGCTATTGCGGAAATGCCAGCCCACCAATTCCCGATGAATCGGCACCGCTTGCTCTTTATTCAAATCCCACACCATCAAGCCCCCTAACCGCGCCACATATTGCGGACTCAGGGTTTGCACTTTGCCGGAATAGGACTTCGAGAAATCCGGGAGCTTGTAGTCTTTAATGCACTCCCGCGGATCCAGGTACTGCAAGGTATCCGTCCGCACCAACAACGGCATATCCGTAAACGTTTTACAGAAATCATGATCGAACATGTTTTCATCCAGCAAGATCTTGGCCGCCCCTAAGAAGAACGAGGCATCCGATTCCGGCCGAATGGGAATCCAGTAATCCGCGCGATAGGCCGTCGGGTTATATTCTGGCGTGATCACCACCACCCGGGCGCCCCGCTCAATGCTCTCCAGCTTCCAGTGGGCTTCCGGCATCTTGTTTTCCACAAAGTTCTTGCCCCAACTGGTGTTCATCTTCGAAAACCGCATGTCGTTGAGATCGCAATCGGAGTTTTGTGTCCCGTTCCACCACGGTTGCGAGGGATCTTGGTCCCCGTGCCACGTATAGTTGTTCCAATACCGGCCGCCTTGTGCCTGATGCGGCTTCACTTTCCGGATATACGTATCGAGTAACGCCCCACAGCCCCCGTTCATCCGCGTAACGCTCATCTTCCCGATGATCCCCAACACGGGCATCCCAGCCCGGAACTTCATGGTTCGCACGCCCGAGCCCTTCATCATCTCAATCTGCTCAGGAGCATAGCCCTGTTCACGTAACCGTCGAGCGCCAGACTCGCCACTATACCGATTGGCAATAATCACCATCGCCTTGGCAAGATAGGTAAACGCCGTGTCCCAGGACACCCGCAGCATGTCATCTAAGTACCGCGCATTAAACTTATACTTACTCCGCACATCCGGGGTGAATTCTGGACTCCCGGCATCCATCCAGGCTTTCCAGCCGCGGCGAATCAAGGGGCCTTTCAACCGATACGGGCCGTACACCCGCCGATGCATCGTATACCCCTTCAAGCACATCCGGGGATTATGCGCAAACGTCCCCCGATTCCCGTAGAGATCTTCATAGGTTTGATGGTCGTAGTTCTGCTCCACCCGCATGACGATTCCGTTGCGGACGAAGGCCCGAATCCGGCAGGCATGCGTATCGTTGGGCGAACAACACCAGGTAAATGAGGAATCATAGCGATACTGGTCGTGATAGACCCGCTCCCACGACCGGTCCGGATACTCGCCCAGGGGGTTGCCCACTTCAATGACCGGCTGCAAGGCCGTTAAGGCTAATGCCTTATCCGCCAATGCCACCGCGGCCACCGTGCCCGCTGAGACTTTTAAAAATTGCCGTCTGGATAAGAACATGAAAATACCTCCTTAGAAGCTGTGAATGATAAGAGATTGAATGACTAGCATTCCAAAATCTACAGGGCTTGCCCCTGCCCTGCTGCAAACACCTCCTTTGTGAAGACTTCCCGATGATTTTCTACACATACTCATGACATTAAAGATCGCACATTTTTCATCTATTCAGATTTCTATGACTAAGCAATTGGTATACCTTGTGAGGTGTAAAGATATGGTGACCTTGAAATTTCGACAAAACACATAAAAATAAGCTGAATATTCAATGTCACACTAAAACCACAAAAAACATGCCGACAATGAGCATTGAAATATCACGTAAATTAAATTCAAGTATTGAAATATCGACGAAATGCGACACATATCAATCCATTAAATACGTATATAGACTTAACTGTTTGGAGAATTTTTAAAGTAGGCGTTACCTAAATAAACCTGTGATTGACTAGTGCACGTGAGGCTATGACATATAAAAGGAGAGATTTTGGGAAGAGACTGAAAGAAAAAACAGGAAATTTTACTTCTTAGCCTGGCGCTGAATACCAAGCTTTTTCAAACGACTTCTGAATGTACTTGAGTTAAGCCCTACCAGCTTTGCTGCACCATACTGACCATCAATACGCCAATTGACCTGCTCCAAGGCTTGAAGAATCTTATTTTTCTCAACTTCTCGAAGGGTATGACCGCTGTAAAGAGAGACGGATGGAGCAGCGGGAGACTCAAGGGAACAGAAATGACTGTCGTCGACAACAAGGACTGAAGACTCCGAAAGGATTGCGGCTCGTTGAATCACATTTTGTAGCTCTCGAACATTCCCAGGCCAAGAGTACCGCATGAGCCGCTCAAGAGACTCAGGATTAATTTCGCTACACGATAAATGGAATTTTGTACAGATACGATCTAGAAAATATTGCGCAAGCAGAGGAATATCGGTAGGACGGTCACGCAGAGGCGGCAAGACAATGGGAAAACCATGGAGCCGGTAAAACAGATCAACTCGAAACCGGCTATCCGAAATCGCACCCTTAAGATCAGAGTTGGTTGCCGCGATGATTCGTACATCCACAAGGATTGATTCCTTGCCACCGACCCGGTCAACTTGCCCATCTTCCAAGACCCGCAACAATTTGGACTGCGCACTCTGTGGCATTTCCCCAATTTCATCAAGAAACAACGTCCCGCCATTGGCCAGTTCAAACCGCCCAAGCTTCAGTTCATCTGCACCGGTAAATGCGCCTTTTTCGTGCCCAAACAATTCACTTTCAACGAGCCCAGATGGCAACCCAGCACAATTGATTGCAATAAAAGGCCTATGACATCGGGGGCTTAAGTTATGGATATATCGAGCCAACAGCTCTTTCCCAGTTCCGGTTTCTCCAGTGATCAAAACGCTAGAATCTGTATGGGCCACAATCTGAGCAAGACTTTGAACTTTCTTTAAAGCCTTACTTTGTCCAACCATCCCCCCAGAGGAGACAGGCTGCTCCTTGACCACTTGAACAGCCTTCGAGGCCTCATTCCTGAATTCTTTGTCAATTCCATTAAGCTGCTCATGAGCTAATTCATTACTCACCAAAAGACCAAGAATGGTGGAAATCTGGCTCAGAAAATCAATTTCATCTTCAGCGGGTTGGCCTTCTTCAACACAGCCGACGTTAAACGTTCCTAGACATTTATCTCCTACAAGCAATGGAAGAGTTACCATACGTGAGAGCCCCTCCTTGCAGTAAGTATAATCCTCTACAAATAATTGGCTCTCCTGAAGACGAGTCCTGATATGCGGCTCTCGATTTTCATAAACCCAGCCAATACCGCTGCCCTTTCGATGGATGAGACAGTCCGCTCGCAGCAACGGATCGGATAATTTACTCTCAACCGCATAGAACTGGAAGGAGTCGAGCTCCGCAAGAAACAGCGTAATTTCGGCTTTATCCCAAGACACAACATCATCGAAGTGGGCAACAACGGCTTTCAAGCAACTTTCAAGGTCTAAACGAAGACTAAGAATTTTCGTGATTTTTGATAATGCCTGGTAATAATTACGTGTCATCACCTGATTTTGATATCTTTCTTCAACTAGACTAAGATTTTCCACAAAAGACTCCATACATTTATTAGGCTGAATTATAAAAATGCCCAATTAAAATTTATCAATGTATAAATAGACAAGCAAAACAAAGACCACACCCCAAGAATCTCACAAAAAAAGCCTTCAAAAGGCTCTTCATCTAAATCATCCAGTGAGACAAACTTCTTTATTAGACGCGCTTTTATTCTCTCGTCAAATGTTCCTTTAATATTACAAACAACTGAAAAATAAAGCTGAAAAGCATACCTTTTCCAGAACTATTAAACATGAATCCTGAGATACAAAACAACATCGTGCGCTTTCGGACAAACATAAGTGTGCGTATACGCAATACCTTAATCTACGAAATATATAACCATGAAATTTCTCGGCTTTTAATGTAGAAATGGTGAAATTTCAAGGCATACAACTTGAGTGAAGATGACTTAGCATCACCATACCACCACGAAAGTGCACGATAGACAATATAATTCAGCGTTCATTAAAGTAATATTGTGCCCTGCCATGTTTTCTTGAGTACACAGAGCTCACGCTCTAGTTAACGAGATTCGCGAATGAATATTTATCAACTCTCCGGCCTTGATGAACGCGAACGAGGATTCACCCGTCAGGTTGAATGTACTTGCGACCAAGAGGAATACCATGCCATCCTTCGCTATGAACGCGTCAGAGTCCATGAACATTCGACAACGAGCGAATCTTTAGCCATTCAAAACTTGATCAACACTCTTCAAACTCAAGGCTACACACAATTGCGTTCTCAGTTAATCTTTCGTGAAGAAACCTATTTAGGGAGCCAAGAATTATGGGTAGACTATCCTGATGTAGAAAGTGTTGAAGGTCAGAAACCATCAAGACTCCAGCGGTTTCTCCAGTGGCTATCTTGGAGAAAGCCATCAAAGCCAGACAGCAACTCCCTTGGGCCATGTTGACGAGAAGAAAATTCTCAGTCGTCCGACTTGCCAAGCATTCAAAAGGTCGGGAAAACTCCTCGACTTGGAGAAACCCTCAAATTGGCAAAGAGGCGAGAGATTTCTAAAATTCCACGTGTAAAATGGTAGTGAAGGGAAAAGGCTATAGTCGTTCCAAATAACTTCCGAAATTTGATGCGTTTTATTTCGGTGCCTAGGCGACCTGTAATTAACTCTCCGCAGACAAACAGGTCTCACCATTGGCAACCACTTCATTCAACACTGCGAGAGATATACAACAATCGTCGTCTAGACTACCTTTCCTCATAAACTGCAAGTTAATTGGGCTCGCTATAGACACTTCTAGCAAGTGGACCGTGACACCCTAATAGTGCCCAGCAACGTTCTGCCACCACATGCTACTCGACAAGGGCTGGAACAGCCTCAGCAACTTCAGTTGTCGAAGGGTAGTATGAAATAATACGGCGAGGATTAAGGTAGTCACGAATTTCCGGGGATAACTCACGGGGACGAACCGCTTCTTTTATCGATATTTCCTCCATACGCGCGAGGTCCAGAATCATGGCCTCTTCTTTCGGGATATCAGGGGAGTACACCATCACGATCGGTCGAAGCCGTGCCTCCATATTCACACTTGTCACCAACCCCATCGATCCATTCGTCAGGACCACCAACGATCCCGGCGGGTAGACACCAAGTTGACGTATCAAGGTCACCACGGCATCACTCCACAACCCTCCCCGTTCTTTCGTATACAACACAGAGAGCGCTTCCGAGGGTGTCAGACTCATCGAAGCGATAGGATGATTACACAGTTCATCATACGCATCAGCGACCATCACAATTTTGGCGTACTGAGTAATGCCGGCCTCTTTAAGTCCTGAGGGGTACCCTGATCCATTTAACCGCTCGTGATGCTGCAAGACAATATCAAGGCATTCATGCGGAACAGTCGGAAATGCCGTTAACGTGTCCTTGCCATACCGAGGATGTTTTTTTAAGACGGCTTTGGTATCGGCTGAAGTCGAGCGAGATTTTTTGAGCAACATTTCAGCGGAATATTTCAGTTCACCAATGTCATGCAGCAACGCACCCATCGCAATCTTTTCAATTTCATGTCGCTTGAGACCAAGATCGCGGGCAATCAGAATGGAAAGTGTGCAGACATTGAGTGAATGTAGAAGAAATTCTTCTCCGGTTTCATTGGAACCCATCAAATTCATCAATGCACGAGAAGAATCGTTACTCACCAAAATATCATTGAGAGACCCGATCATCTTTTTGGCAGTGAGCAAACCACGAGAAGAGCCAGCACTAAGGTCTTGCAGCATGACTTTTCCCTCGCGCAACACTTCGCGATAATCCTGTTCCACCTTTCGGAGATGTTCTTGATAATTTCGATAGTTATCCTGCAATTCAATCTTCTGCTGAACAAGCTCTTCCTGCATCGCCGCATCTGATTCCGATGAACCTTCATCAGCACCCATTGCAGACTGCTCCTCACCCTCACCATCATTCACACTGCCTTCCGCGTCAGACTTTTCAGGATCGTAGAGTAATTTGACTTTGGTTAATCCACATAAGGTTGTCAATTCTCTCCGACATTTGACTTTGAATGTATTCGTTGGAAATGGATGACTAAACCACGATCCCTCGATTTTAATATATAAACCGATTCGCAAGTCGTTTGCTGTGATTTCTTCAAATGCCATTGTGAAAGACTCCGAGACTATTAAGACAACGCTGCTAGTTAATGACTACAACGACTCACCTTTTCACCAAACCCATAAATCCAACCATCTGCTTAAAGTTAGTCCGATCAAGATTCGCTCCCTGCAATTCTGTGCCCGTGAGGTCAGCACGCCGAAGTTCAGCATCAGCCAAATTCGCTTCTCTGAAGTCGGCATCGCGCAAGTCAGCACACTGGAACTGCGCCCTAGTCACATTCGCCTCCCTAAAGTTGGCGTCTCGGAGGTCGGCACTTTGAAAATTGACCTCATGGCAATCAGCTCTCTTAAGACGCGCTAAAATAAATATGGCATACGAACAGTCGGCTTGCACTAAACAGGCTTCAGTCAGGTTCGCACCGATAAAGTGCGCCCCTTCACATTTTGCTCGACCAAGATTTGCCCCTACCATGTTCGCTCCAAACAAATAGGTCTGTGCCAAATTCGCCTCACGAAAATCCACGTCTTCCAAATTGGCCCCGGTCAAATTGATATGTTGAAAATCCAAACCCTGAAGGTCGGCTCCATTGAGATCCGGACGAAGAAAAGGATTTTCTTCTCTCCAGGTATTCCAATTGGAGATTTCTCCCTTCAAAAGTTTGTGTAGATGGAGAGGGTTCGCCATGATACTTCCTTCCTACCGGTCGTCATTACCTGGCCTCATCACACAAACCATTTAGAGGAGGCGGCTGCCTTTGCTCTATCAGTTGTGACTCTATTTTTACGCGTACGTGGAAACTCTCTGACCTCCAAGACGTCAATAAAAGTCTTACTGCACTTTCGGTTGTTCATGGCAGAATATTGAGACATTCTTTGTGTGGGATGAAGATGTTTATGGTCTCGTGCCTCTCAACGGTCAATTCGAAGGACTGGTCGCCGGAATACGCGAAGCCATGGCCTCCTCGTTAGAGGGATACATCTTGATAATGCTTTCAAGATTGGTCAAGGTCAAAATTTTTTGGACATAACTGTGTGCATCAGCAATGACCAGCCGGACATTGGCCCCCTCCAGAGTCTTATACGCCACCGTGATTAGGCCAAGGGCAACGCTATCAATAAAGGTGACCTCTTTCATATTGAGAATGACCAGGTGGGCAACAGACTCCTTGGTCTTTTGAATCTCGGCTTGAAAATCATGGCGAGCATGAAAGTCTAATCGGCCAGCCAGCGATAAAATCGCGACATCGCCTCGTGTCGTTTTGGTAATCAACATGTCATGTTCCTTTATGGCTGGACTTCAACACCGGCATGAGATCATCACACGTATATGGGTACTTGGAAAAATTCGTTGTGGATCATGCATGCCGATGACCAATGCAACCGGCTTTGAGCCCCACTTTAAACTGCAGAGGATCCTGTTCTCTTTAACTTACAAAAGTGAACACCAAGCAGCCTAACAAAACAAAAGAATGGTTCAGATATTGAGAAACGGCATACAAGTTCCAGAGATCATCAAATATCAGTCACGTGATATATCATCACAATAGATCAACCTTTATTTTTTCTTTATATCGGTGAGCGTGAAGGAATTCTTTAGATGCACACGAATTAGGTCTGTCATCGCTTGCTAGTCAGGTTGGAATCGGCTCTTCTCAGAGAAAGATGTCTCCGATGATGATGTAGGCAGGAATTTCAAATTAGCCATTGTTGTAGACGGGGATAGGTTCTCGTGCTCTCAGGTCAACATACGTTCGTTGTACCTCAAGCATTAAGGGAAGCATATCTTCAAAAAGTTCAACGAGATTCGGATCAAGGTGTGTTCCCGCTAAATCACGAATATGTTCGGTCGCTCTCTCTATAGCCCAGGCCTCTTTATAGGGACGTTCTGAGGTCAAGGCGTCGAAAATATCGCAAATGGCACAGATTCTTCCGGGCAATGGTATATCATCACCTGACAGCTTATTCGGATACCCGGAACCATCCCACTTTTCATGATGGGTCAAGGCAATCACCTCTGCCATTTGTAAAAGCGGAGAATCACTACCTGAAAGTAACTCGGCGCCAATAAGGGTATGCCGGCGCATGATGTGCCATTCTTCAGGAGTCAATTGATCCGGTTTCAAGAGAATTTCATCAGGAATGCCGATTTTGCCAATATCATGCATGGGCATGGCCTGCTGAATCAGCTTACAATCCTCTTCGTCCATTCCGACCGCTTGGGCCAAAATAGCCGCGTAGTGACTCATGCGCACGATATGCGCTCCGGTATCATTATCTCGATACTCTGCAGCTCGACCTAACCGATGAATCACATCACGCTGCGTTTCTTCCAATGCTTTTGTTCTGGCGGATACCGTTTCTTCTAATGTTTCCAAGTGCTGAGCATTTTCCCGATGTAAGAGACTCGTCTCTAATAAATTACGAATCCGCATAAGGACTTCGACCTTGTCAAACGGCTTATTGAGAAAGTCTTTGGCTCCCGATTCAAGCGCACGCAACCGTGTGCCACGGTCTTCTTCCGAGGTCAACACAAGAATGGGCAAATAGGTTCGTTTATTGATGATTTTCAACTGCCCCATCACTTGAAAGCCATCAACTTCTGGCATACGAATATCCAGACAAATCAAATCTGGATTGATTTCCCGGTAGATCTTCACAACATCGCTTGACTCTGTCGTACTATGTACATTGGTATAACCCGCCGCTTGAAGAATATTCTCCAAGAGCATGACGTTGGTCATTTGGTCATCCACGATTAGAATCGCCGCTTTTTGACATTGCTGCTGAGAAATCATCGAACTCACCTACAAATATTGACTGAAGAGTGAAAATGAATAAAATCCCGAACACGAAGTATTATAGCGAATCCATTTAAAATCCAATTGAATGATTGAGTCTGACAGTGCGTATATAGTACGCCTCAAACATTGAAAATTATTTAATACGGCTATAAGCATCTCAACGTCATACGGACGGCATAGAATACTGTCTGTTTCGGTTAATTTTCCACGAACTTTATGTATCGTCGCCATTTCATTAAAGCCTGTCGTTTCAGAATAATCATGAAACATGACCTATTGATCATCATCAACGCAGAACCTTGAATCGGTATCGAACATTTGCGCAGAAGGTCTATAAAAAGATACGAAACATTCATTGTTTTTTCTCACAACCCAGGCCTCACCTCCTTTGCCTCACTTCCAACGTTCAATCCTGAATGACTCCACACCCACCGACTTTGTCATGATTCAAGAATGCGAAGACGGACGTTGTACCTCCGATAGGGCACGATCAATGTGGCTTAATTCAGATTTGAGTTCTGCCACTTCCCCTGGGACACCTTCGAGACTATCGGATTGACGTTGATGCTCAAGTTTCTCTGCAATCGCAGCCAGTCGATGCGCACCCATGTTCCGAGAAATACCCTTCAACCCGTGAGCTGCCTCTGCTAGGGTGTTCGAATCTCCCTGTTCCACGGCTTGTTCAAGTTGCATCACACAGGTCATCGCATCTTCCGCAAACTGCTGAATCATCTGTGCTACAAAATCATCCCCACCCATGCTCCGATATTCTTCAAGCACTGTCGTATCAATAGGCACATCCTCTGAAGCATGAATGGGCTCCGGGACCGTATGAGCATCCTGCGACAATTCATCTCCACTTTCCATTGTTGCCCCCTCACTTTCTGCAGAGTGGTTTTCATTCAAACATGGCCGATCGATGTCCGTCACTTGTTCCTCCTCCAGCTTATCCTGTGGCACATTTGCTTGTTTATCCGCACCCTGTAATATGTTTTGTGTCGCGTCTTGTGTCAGGCTTATTTCATTTTCCACCTGAGACATCATTGGTAAAGCTTCTTCATCTGAATGATCCGGCTTAACGTCTGAAGACTCATCCTCATTTTCTGGAAGCCACTTTTCGACCATTTCCGTCAACTGCTGAGGCGTCACGGGTTTCGTAATGTAATCATCCATTCCTGCAGACAAACATGTTTCTCGATCACCTTGCATCGCATTCGCTGTCATGGCAATGATCGGAACGTGAGGACTCGTCGCTCGTCGCTCGTCGCTCGTCGCTCGTATTTCGTCGGATAATTCACGTTTCCCGTCTTGCGTTTCACGCTTCACGAGCGACGCTTCACGGCGACGGATTTCAGCCGTCGCTTGGTACCCATCCATCTCAGGCATTTGGCAATCCATAAGGATGAGGTGATAAGAAATACGACTCCAGGCTTCAATCGCTTCTGTTCCATTCGCGACGACATCAGCTCGATACCCTAATCGTTCAAGCATCAACACGGCCAACTCCTGATTCACACGATGATCATCCGCAACAAGAATACGCTCGCCTTTGCGCCGTCGACGGACCTTATAACTCGAACGATTATCGACCGGTTGAGATTTGGCAATCGAGGTTTCGCCTGTCTCACTCAGGAGCATAGTCAACACTTCAAACAACTGATTCTTCCGAATAGGTTTGGTGAGATAGGCCTCAATTCCAACCGCCTGCGCACTCGCACTGTCACCTCGCTCTCCGACAGACGTCAGTAACATCAGCTTAACGCCCGACACGTGAGGATCACTCTTAATCAAGCGAGCCAGGGCTAGACCATCCATCTCCGGCATGTGTCCATCCACAATGCACACGTCAAATGGTTTTCCTCGTTGCGTGGCCCCTTGCAGCATCGCCATCCCCTCGGCCGGAGTCGAAGCCACAGCACATTCCATCCCCCAATCGTGTGCATATCGCATCATTAGATAACGATTTGTACTATGGTCATCCACGCAACAGAGTCGAAATCCTTCAAGCGTCTTCCTCGGAACTATTGTTATGTGTCCAGACTGTTTCCCTAATCGAAGAGTAAACCAAAACACACTGCCCTTACCGATTTGACTGGTGACCCCAATTTCTCCCTCCATCAGCCCGACTAATTGCTTGCTAATTGCCAATCCGAGTCCGGTCCCGCCGTATTTCCTGGTTGTTGAACTGTCAGCTTGACTAAATGATTGAAAGAGTTTTCCCTGTGCCTCAGGCGAAATACCAACACCCGTATCAGATACATGGACACGGACGACCACATGTTCCGCTGTTTCCTCTTCACGGAGCACTTGCACGCCAATTTCCCCTGATTCGGTAAATTTAATGGAGTTACCCACTAAATTGAGAAGAATTTGGCGGATACGACCCGGATCTCCACGAACCGCAGTCGGGACGTCATCGAACACCAAACCGGTCAATTCCAACCCCTTGCTTGAGGCACGTTCGGCCATGAGCTCCAAGCTTTCTTCAAGGGCTGTTTGTAAATCAAAATCAATCACTTCAAGTTCCAATTTCCCGGCTTCAATTTTAGAGAAATCTAGAATATCGTTGATAATCGTCAACAACGCGTCAGATGAATTCCTCACGGTTTCAGCATAATATCTTTGATGATGAGTCAGCTCTGTCTCTAATAAAAGTCCTGTCATTCCAATGACGCCATTCATCGGAGTCCGGATTTCATGGCTCATGGTCGCTAAAAATTCAGACTTGGCCCGAGCCGCGTCCAGAGCTTGATCTCGGGACGTGGCCAGTTGCAGATTCTTGACTTCCAGGTCAAGTGCCGTTTCCCTCAACCGTGCTTCAATTCGTTCTCGCTCCTGATTTTCCATGCGTAAGAGATCATTCGCCTGAGACAACTCTTCTGTACGATCGGAGACCAGAACTTCGAGCTGTTCTTGATGCTGAGCCAATTGTCGATCACGTTCTTGGATCTGACTCAACATCGCGTTAAACCCATCGATGAGCGTTCCCACTTCATCATTCGCCTGCCGCTGAACACGCAAGGAATAATCTTTCTGCTCTGATATTTTTCGAGAGACCGTCGTCAGTTCCAAGAGAGGATCGGAAATCATCCTCTGGATCCTGGTGGACAGAAGAAACGAGACAAGTCCAGAAACGATAAAGACAAGCAGGGTGATGCCGATAATCTCTTGTAGACGTGTACCGAGCACACTCAGACTGAGCTGAAGATAGATATTCCCGAGTCGTTCCCCATTGAGGGTAATGTCCCGAATAATCGACACGGAGGATAATGAGAATTTCCCACTCTGTTCTCCAGCTATTTTTAATGTCGCCGCCGCCTGCCCCTCCAGGCCATACCGCGCCAACATTTCTCCATCTCGATCATAAATAACGGCTTGAGTAATATCAGGATGAAAACGGAGGCCGGTGAGAATTTCCTCAGCCGCATCGGCATCATGAAACGCTAACGCCGCGGTACTATTGGCACCAACCACATTGGCATGGATGGCCAACTCCCGGACAGAAGCCTGCCGCAATAGATACAAATCATTTAAGATCAAGATTCCATACGACGACAACAACGCAATCCCCGTTGTCGCCAACATGATAAGAAGCAGCTTAACTTTCAAGGGCGCTTGGTCAAAGCGTTCGCGAATCATGTGAAGAGGTCCATTCATTTTGATTTCACTATTCTTGCGAGGCGGAGTAACTTTGAACTCAAATGAAGCTGTTTCTGGTCAAGCGCATCAGGATTAACCGCAAACCGAATGTTGTTTTCGACACGGTAGAACTGAATCATTCCCCCAAACTCAAGAAAATCCTCCGATTCTCCCACGGTCAATGCTCGACTTCGTTGCAAGGCTCGCCGGATATCCTGTTGCGAAGCATCAATTTGACGATTCATAAACAACACGTGACAGGATTCGATGTCCAAAGCCGAGACTCGCGGCTGAATGATAAACTGCCGCGAATGAAGGACTTTCCCCATGAACCTCTTCACCAAATACCCAGCAAACGGATCATCCCCATATACACAGATACGAATTCGCATGTCCGGGTCTGAAAATGCTTGTTCCGGCCATTCAGCAAATTGCACAAAATGATACAGAAAGGCCGCTTTCACTTGGTATTCCTTAGGAGAATCAGCCAACGCAAGGCTTGGAAACTCACTAACGGCCATACCTCCAGCGACCAACACGCTACATAATAATCTGAGAAACGTGACAGAGAAGGAGCGTAGCCTCATATTTTCACGGCGGACCTTTACCGTCATGAGATGGCAAAATTGCATAACATGAGTTGGCACGTTCAGACATCTTCTCGGTGATGATCGCGTCGTGTCCTCAAGCTGGACCATGCTAGAAGCTCCATGTCACTTTACCGTAGACACTTCGTTGAACTAATCGCCGCCGCCGCTCCCGAAAGTTTTTGCTTTCTTTTGGACACTGACGTCACTTCGACATTCATCAATTCTTCTAAACTCAATTGCGTGAAATCATGAACCGTATCGACGGAAGTTTCCCTGACAACACGATCTTGAGAAAACGCATGAAAAGGCATTCCCACTATCATCAGAAACCCAAACAGTACGGAGACAAGCCTTCGACCCCGAATGACCAACCACGCCTTACTCAAGAGATTTCTCTTTCATCTAGCAAACAGCACCGTTGTGCCAGGATACGTCATGGCTAACACCTCAGGAGCGGACACGCACCCGAATCGAATTTCCTCTAATACTTGCTGGGTTCCTTACTATTGCTATCGGTTTGTAATTGATGTTTCTGAATGATTAGGGGGACATATTAGGCAAAACTGACGTTGATCACTTGCTGCCCATGAGGAGGACTAAGTGAGAAAGTCGGTAGAAGGAGTGAAGAACAGTTCTCGAATGAGTACAGAGCAAGAGAAGGGAAAGACTCGTTTTCCGAAATCCGAATTGTGAAAAATGCTGGCTTGACTAAAGGCACACAATTCTATGAGTAGGCATTTTCTATTCTTTTGAAAAAATCCTCTTTTAAATAGTCTATTCGTATCGAAGAAGTGGAATGGGTCTGGTCTACCGTTTATTTCTGGGCACGCAAGGCAGCTTGAGCGTGCACAAACTCTGCTTGCAGCGTCGGGACAAAGGGCTCAGCTTCACACACCGCCCCGGCCTTGCCCACGCCTTCCGCATGCACCGCCAACGCCAACAGCCGCTTCACTCCCAAATTGGCACAAATCCCCTTTAACCCATGCGCCGCGTCCCTCAGCGCCTGCGCATTCTGCGCCTCCACCGCCCGGATCACCCCTTCCACACAGGCCGTCGCATCCTGCACAAACTGCTCCGCCATCTGGCTCACCAGCGCCGCGCCGCCCAACTCCACCAACTCCGCCATTACGGTCGCATCCACCACCGGGACGCCAGGATCAAGCCACGACGAAGCGGCCGGGGCATCTGCCGGGGGCATCGAAACGGGCGTCTCCGGGGGCGTGCCTTGTTCGACGACGTGATCCGGTGCGGCCTCGTGCGTCACGGGAAACTCCGGGTTCCTCATGTTCTCCTCACTTTCTCTCTTCTGAGTCTCAGCATGCTTTTCCTGAAGCTCCAAGGGCTTCTTGTCCTGTGCCGGGCCAGCGACGGCCTCACTCCCTGGCTCTTCCTCACTGACTCTCACTTCTGTCAGTAACCACCGGCTCAACGCCTCGGTCACCACTTCCGGCTTAATGGGTTTGGGAATATAGTCATCCATCCCCGCCGCCAGACATTTCTCCCGATCCCCCTGCATCGCATTGGCCGTCATCGCAATGATCGGCACGTGTGGGCTCGTCGCTCGTCGCTCGGAGCTCGTCGCTCGTCTGACGTCTTGCGCTTCACGCGCGCGTATGGCGCGCGTCGCCTCATACCCATCCATCTCCGGCATTTGACAGTCCATCAACACCAGGTCATACGGCTGCCGAAGCACCGCGTCCAGGGCTTCCTGCCCATTGGAAACCACATCGGCTCGATGCCCCAACCGTTCGACCATCAACACCGCCAACTGTTGATTCACCCGATGATCATCGGCCACCAAAATACGCGCACTCCGCTGCCGCGCCGCTTCTTTCAACGTATAGCTGGTAATTAATGACGAATTTGCGGCCCCCGCGGGGTCTTGCGTCCGCCCCAGCACCATCGCCAGACAGGACTTCAATTGCACCTTTCGAATCGGCTTCGTGAGATAGCCGGCAAAGCCCGCCTCGCGCGCCGCCGTCGCATCCCCGCGACGCCCTAACGACGTCAACAGGACTAGCGGGATCGTCCCTAAGGCAGGATCCCCTTTGATGGTCCGGGCCAAATCCAAGCCATCCATCTCCGGCATCAGCATGTCTAAGATCGCGAGGTCATAGGGGCGGCCGGCCGCCGCCGCCGCCCGTAAGATCGCCAACCCTTCCGACGGTCTCGCCGACGTCGTGCCCGCAATGCCCCAGTCCACAAAATACTGGGCCACGAGCCGACGATTCGTCAGATGGTCATCCACATAGCACACACGCAGCCCCTGCAGACTACTCACCGGGTCCAGCGCCAACACCGAAGAGGCGGCCGGTTGTTTCGGTAAGCGAATCGTGACCCAAAACGTACTCCCGATCCCAGGCGTACTCTCCACGCCTATCTCGCCCCCCATCCGTTCGAGCAGTTGCTTGCAAATAGCCAGCCCCAGGCCCGTTCCGCCGAACTTCCGCGTCGTCGAACTATCGGCCTGCATAAAGGGGGCAAAGAGTTTCGCTTGCACCTCGGGAGCGATGCCCACGCCCGTATCGACGACCTCGGCTCGAATGAGCACAGACTCCTCCGTCTCCTCCAGGGCTTGAATCTGCACCGTGACTTCCCCCTGTTCCGTAAACTTAATGGCATTGCTTATGAGGTTCATGAAGACTTGCCGCAGCCGGCCCGGATCACCCCGCAGGGCCGTGGGCACATGCGCGGAGACCAGGCCCACCAGTTCCAAGTGTTTCTCTCCGGCTCGCCCGCCCAGCAATTCGAGGGTTTCTTCCAGCGCTGTGCGCAGATCAAAGTCGATGATTTCAAAGTCCAGCTGTCCGCTTTCGATCTTGGAGAAGTCGAGAATATCGTTGATGATGGACAAGAGCGCTTCGCCCGAACTGCGCACCGTGTCGGCATACTGCTGCTGTTCCGGCGTCAGCGTCGTCTCTAACAGTAACCCCGTCATCCCGATCACCCCGTTCATCGGCGTCCGGATTTCGTGGCTCATCGTTGCTAAAAATTCGGACTTCGATCGACTGCCATCTTCCGCCATAACTTTGGCCAACTTTAGTTGATCTTCAGCCCGGGTTCGTTCTATGACTCGTCCAATCTGTGTTCCAATGATCGTCATGACCTCCAATAACCGATCATCAGGATCTTCAACATGTCTTGAGAAAAATTCTAAGACAGCAAAAACCTGGTTCCCGATTGAGACAGGAAATGCAAATCCACCCTTGACTCCAATATTATCTGCGACCTTTGCTCTCGGAAAATTCTGATCTTGAGTCACATCAGATAGCCAGACCGCACAACGTGAGGCCAAAACCCGACCAGGTAATCCGACACCTGATGAAAAGTGAGTGCGTTCTGAAATTTCTCGAAACACGTCGAACCCTGGAGAGTCGAGATGCCACATCGTTGTCGGAACAAGCACCTCTTCAGATTCATGTTTATACATATAGACATGTCCAACCGGCCACTTCGTATGCGTACACACGAGATCGAGAATTGCCTGAAAGGCTTCGTCGACAGAATGAGCTTCATTGGCAGAAATCGCCGCTTTCTGGAGCAATTGAACCATCGCGGTTTCACGTCGTAAGGCTTCCTCTGCCTGTTTACGTTCAGTAATATCTCGGATGAAGGCATGAAACGTCCATGTCCGATCTGCAGCGTTCAACGGAGAAATCGTTAGTTCAAGAGGAAAGACTCGCCCTTGTTTATCACATCCCGTAATTTCAACCCGTTTGCCTAAAATAGCTCCTTGTTGGGTTTCAAGAAACCGTGCAAGTCCTAAGTCATGGGCTTGACGATGTTGTAACGGAATAATCGTCTCGGAAAGCCGTCTTCCCAATATCTCTTCTCGAGACCATCCGAAAATTATTTCGGCCTGAGCATTCCAATCGGTGACGAGACCATGGCTATCCATTCCGACGACCGCATCCAATGCGGTATCAATAATTTGACGATTTCGCGCCTCACTAAATTTCAGAGCATGAGACAACCGTTCAACGGCTTTTCGCACAACATAAATAGCCAGGAGAAGCACCAAGAGACTAATCACGATTTGTTTGACAATCGCATTCACGGTTGCCGACTGCTGCTTTTTCATGGAAAGTTCAACGCGAATCCACCCAACAAGTTCATCATTGGCTCGAAGAGGTTGGAAAATAATGAGATGCTCTCCATCGATTCCTTCATGTGGCGTAGTCAACGAGGCAATCCCTCGTCCTGAAGACTCTTGAAGCGCCGGAGATGTCACAGTCTGTCCTATCTGCTCAAGCTGATCGGAGGCCACCACCATACTGTCCTTATCAATGACCACCACGCCTAATATTTCCTCATCATGCTGAACGCGGGTCATCAACGCTTCCTGAACGACAAACAGGTTCTCCAAGACAGCTGTCGCCCCAATCAGAGACAGCCCTTCGGCAAGAGCTAATCCCCGCTGCTTGGATGCCCGTTGCAACTCTTGTTGTTGCTCGATGACTTGGACGACACCATACACACCCATGAACAGGGCAATGATCGTTGAAAGGACAATCGTTAACCACTTTTCAGGATTGTTCATGATAAATTCCTGGAGTCGAAATTTTGAAAATCCCATCAAAAGAACCTATTTTTTTAGTTCAATATCAATCGTCTGTTGATCTGTCTCCGTAACGTGAATCGTCTGCGACTGTACACCCAAGTACTGATGCCAAATGTTCAACTGATACGTCCCAGGCGGCACGCCGCTAATCTTGAATGATCCAGATTTATCGGTCTGTGAAAAAAACGGATGAGTGAAGACATGAACCCACGCTTCCATAAATTTATGAGCATCACAACGAATATCGAGAATTCCCGGTCGGGCTAGTCGTTTTGAAATGGCTCGGTTATTCGGCGGGACGGCCACATTTAAAAATGTTTTTCCGTTTTGATGGATGTGTGTATTGTGCAAGACAGGATCAACACTCGTAATCTGTAACGAACTCCCGCTGTATGCGGCCTGGACGCGAGGGATAAACCGGCACTCGTAATTGGCAAGTTTGACAGCCTGCTTGGGTAAGGTCACTCGGCTCTTCTCAACTCCTTCAATGCTCACGATGACATCCTGAACACCATGCGAAATTGCATCACGCACAACGAGAGGCTCTTGTATTGAGGGACCGCAATATTGGGCATCACGTGTCACGGCTAGCTTCTTGTCTGGTGGAATAGTGCCCCGAAATAGGATACGTCCTTCTACCGTTGTGAACGTTGGGCGTGCCTGACTTTCTTTCGCCATCGCAACATTCAGATAGGTAATATTCGATAAGAGGCATAACGCAATGGCGATATGTGGTAAGCGTGTTCTCATGATCCATCTCCAGACTGTGAAAGTGATGCGACATAGAGCGCAAGGTCCCAAGCTTCTTCTTGAGTCAGAGAATCCCCATACGACGGCATCGGCGTGCCATCCAACCCGGTCACCAGGGAACGGTAGATAGCATGGGGACCTTTTCCGCTTTTCAGTCGAGTTTTCGTGAGATCAGCAGGTTGAATACTTCTACCATTTGTATCGGAAAGAGATTGGGCCAGTGGACCATCCCCACGAGCATGTTCCCCATGGCATGCCTGACAAAACATATGTGTATACAACTCCTGTCCTCGTTGTGCCGCATCTGGTGTAACTGATCGTGATGGAGGAGCAAGAATAGGCTCACCTGCAGACTCTTCTCGAAAGCGAGAAGAAAAATTTCTCACATATTCCACAACGGCTCGACGGTCTGGTTCAGACAAATCTCCATAATCAGACATCGATGTTCCTGCCACGCCGACAGATATTGTTCGAAACAAATCATCCCGAGTGGGTAGTTGCCCGGTCGGCGTGCTGCGAAACTTGAACACCCCTGCGGTAAAGTCTGTCGGTTGTGGGTGTAAGGAACTGGACAATTCACCCGTTCCATCGCCCTGATCTCCATGACACCGCATGCAATGCTTGGTATAAACACGCTCTCCCTGCGCAAGAAGCGCAGGTGACGATTCCAGATTCTGAATTTCAGTTCGCGCAATTGGTTCAACCTTGCTAGGCCGTTCAGCCGTGCCCTGGATGCCTTGGTGTGACAGTGACTTTCTTGCCATTTGATTTTCAACACTGTGAACCGGTGGCTGAGTGGATGATTTCGAATGATTGTTTGGCACGCACCCAACACTGACGAGGAGAAGCAAAGAAAGGAGGCCACAACCATACTGCCACCCATTCAATCTGAGTAATTGTTGCAGACCATTCAGAGCACCGCGTGTTCGACACATGCAATAGCGACAGGACACTGGCCACACACCTCCCATTATTTTTGACCATTCGTAACACGTAAACAGAGATCCCTCTGTCAGTACATGATGACATAGACGATTTCGGCCATAGATTCTGTAATCTTGAGTGATAACCGTTTCAATTATAGCGAAACCGCAGAACGTTCAGCTGAATTGACGATAATACACAACGCAACCACACACATCGTACAAGCGAATGTTCAAAGGTACGGCTATAACTTCAGCATGTTTGAAGTGAGTCATTGCACGGGGTTAGTTGATATGCCTCAGTTGGACCTGGACACATGTCATTGATACATCAGGTCGATGGCTGAGTCACGCCGTTGAATGCCATGCAAGATTGCATCTTCTTGCATGGTATCGTGCCCAGGCATTCCAACTATTGGACTCGCTATAACCTATAGGAGTTATCCAAGATCAAAAGCTCATAAGGAGGTCAAATACAAAGAAATGAGCCAATATCTAGGCAAGAAATACGGTGAATAGGAATAGGGAGGATTGTGAAGAGGTGAAGAAACCATCAACGTTCTCCAGCTTGCCCACTACTACGTCTAGGGTTATCCTTATCGTACCCGTTCTTGTTCAAAGGCTTGACAGACCCGCTGAAACTCTTGCTGAAGTGCCGTGAATTTTTCTGTCAATTGCCGCGCAGAGACAGTTCGCCCTTCTCGTTCCAAGAATCGGCAAATTTCCCCTAGAGGTTCGGCTCCCATATTGCGCGACATACCTTTCAACGCATGGGCCACATCAGCAATGCGATCGTGATCGTGTTGCTCAACCGCTTCTTGAAGCTGTGTCACGCAGTCTGTTGCATCATGAACAAACTGATCAATCATGCGGACCACAAAAGAGGGCTCCCCTAATGTCCGCCATTCTTTCACCGTCGCCTGGTCAATGGGAGGAATCGACTCGAAATTACTTGAATTCGACGAACTCATCTCAGGAGTCGTCTCGCCAATCTCGACTCTCGAGTCTGTCGGAAGCCATTTGGCCAGCAGTTCAGACAATTGCACGGACTTAATGGGCTTAGCGAGATAGTCATCCATTCCCGCATCCAGACATTTCTCTCGATCTCCAGCCATCGCATTCGCCGTCATGGCAATAATGGGTATCCGAGTCGTGCCTTCGCGTATCTCATGTCTTGACTTATGTTTCCGCTGCAAAACTTCACGACGGCGAATCTCGGTTGTGGCTTCATATCCATCCATTTCTGGCATTTGACAATCCATCAAGATCAGGTCATACGGGATTTGACGGACAGCCTCAATGGCTTCTTTTCCATTATTCACCACATCAACTCGATGCCCCCACCCTTGAAGCCGTAACATCGCCAACTGCTGATTCACCTGTTGATCATCCACCACCAGAATCCGTGCGGCAAGCTTCACAACAGATGCATGAACGGCAGAATGCCGCTCCGACGAATTCAGAATCTGATCGAAGCCTTGAGAGGTGAGGTTCATCACCGTCGCAATCCCCTGTTCTAAACACGCCTTTCGAACAGGTTTGCTCAGGTAGGCGTCAAATCCCCCTTCATGCAACGCGACAGGGTCCTCCGGCTTTCCTAACGATGACAACAAGATGAGTTTCGTGAACGCTAAAGCCGGGTCACCTTTGATGGCTTTGGCTAAGGTCACGCCGTCCATCCCAGGCATATGATAATCGAGAATTGCGAGATCAAAGGGTTTCCCACGCGAAACTCCGGCATGTAACACGGCCAGTGCTTCGGCAGGAGTGGAGGCCGTCACGGCCTCCATTCCCCAATCCTGTGCATATTGCGAAAGCAGGTAACGATTCGTTGGATGATCGTCAACACAGCAAATTCTCAAATTCTGGAAACAACTATCGTGTGCCGTGGAAGGCTGACGACACGGGTCTTGCTTCTGTAATCGCAAGGTGAACCAGAACACACTGCCTTGTCCAACTTGACTGTCGAGTCCGATGGTTCCATCCATTAACTCAACCAGTCGTTTACAAATCACAAGACCTAAGCCGGTTCCGCCGTATTTCCTGGTCGTAGAACTATCGGCTTGGGTAAAGGCTTGAAAGAGCCGATCTTGTACCTCTGGGGCAATCCCAATACCGGTGTCAGACACCTGGACTCGAAGTTCCATTTCTGTCTCTGTCTCATCAAGTCGTAACACTTGAATCGCGACCTCTCCCGAGTCAGTAAATTTGATCGCATTACTCACAAGATTGAGCAACACTTGCCGCAACCGGCCAGGATCTCCCCGCACGGCCGTCGTTACATCTGGAAACACAAACGATGAAACTTCCAACCCTTTACTGGTCGCCTTTTCAGTTAATAAGTCCAAAGTTTCTTCCACAGCAATCTGCAGATCAAAGTCGATGACCTCCAGTTCAAGTTTCCCAGCTTCAATCTTTGAAAAATCAAGGATATCGTTAATAATGGTCATGAGGGCTTCACCAGAATTGCGGACCGTCTCAGCATAATACTTCTGGGAGCGTGTCAATTCTGTTTCGAGCAAAAGTCCGGTCATGCCAATAACCCCATTCATCGGGGTCCGTATTTCATGACTCATCGTGGCCAAAAATTCAGACTTAGACCGTGCCGCTTCGACGGCTTGGTCACGAGCCTGTCCGAGTTCAATGTTCTTTGTTTCAAGCTCTTGCGCCACCCGGGCAAGTTGTTTCTCACGTTGCGTTCGTTCTGTCATATCCCGAACCAGAGCAATCATGCATTTTTTTCCTCCCACTTCGATGATCGATGAGGAAATTTCTGCGATCAAATGATGGCCCATTTTCGTCATACAGCTCAGCTGATCAGTCCAGCCGTATCCACGTTGCGAAACAGAGTGAAAAAAGTCCAACAACGCCTGACCTTCGGTCGGATAAATGGCAAAGACCGACATGGAAACAAGTTCTTCTTCTGAATATTCCAGCATACTGGCCGCACGGGAATTTGCTTCGAGGATCGTATTGTCCTTGAGATCAACCACAAAGATCGCATCGTTGGAATGGCTGAAAATTTTACGAAACCGCTCCTCACTATCCAATAAGGCTTTTTCGGCACGCTTTCGTGTCGAAATATCTTTAAAGGTGACAACCGCACCACCCATTCCGCTTTCTTCATCGTAGAGAAACGTCCGTGTATATTCGGCAGGGAAGCGTGTTCCATCCTTTCGAAAAAACTGACTGAGTTTGACTTCACCCATTTCTTCAATGGAGAGATTATCACGAAGTCGCGGTTCTTGTTGAAATGCTTGATCATCCTGAGTCTCGCTCAAAGGCTGAATCAAATGCTCAGGCTTTCCGATAAGTTCATGTCCTTCCCAGCCAAGAAACCGAGTCGCCATAGGATTCACGAACGTGATGTTGCCTTCTCGATCGACTCCGTAAATACCCTCTCCCGCCGTTTCCAATATCAATTCCTGACGCCTTGCTAGTTGCGTCACTTCTTCAGTCGCACGTTGAACACGCTCTTCTAATTGCTCTTGATGGTGTTGTAGTTGTTTGTCACGTTCCTGAATTTGCTCTAACATGTCATTGAACCCGTCAATCAAGGTTCCCACTTCATCATCCGTTTGCTTTTTCAGACGAAGACTATAATCCTTCTTTTTGGAGACTCGACGCACAAGTGCAGTTAGTTCAGTGACAGGCCCTGTGATGGCTCCTTGGAGTCGCGAAGACAACATAAACGCAAGCAAGGTCGCTAAAATCAGCAGAACTCCGGCATAACTGGCATATTCGGCAATCGTGACATACAACGATTTGATGTCTGATTTGATATACAGGGTTCCAATCTTTTCTCCATTCGAGAGAATGACATGCATCATTTCCAGTGTATTTTTGTTAAACAGATACCCACGGTCATCGTTCAGAATGGGAGGAGTGAACGAATGTGGATGACGTACATATTGAGCAAAAACTTGATCATGTACATCGTATAGGACAGCCGCATTGATTCCAATTTGAAGTTCTAGGGTTTTGAGTAACTGATTCCCTGAAATAAAATCATCTGCTGACAACGCAGGAATACTACTCGTACCAATAATATTTGCCTGAGCGGAAAGTTCCTGAACCATGGTTTGGCGAAGCGTGACGAGGTACGTGACAATAAAGACTTCGCAGGCCACCAGCAGGGCCACACACGTCGTCAACGTCGTCAAGGAATTGAGTTTGCGTTTGATTGGCGCATCAAGAAATCGACTAAAACTTTTTTTCGAATGATTGGGCCGTGCTTTCTTTGAAGCCGTCTCTTGAGTCAAGTGACGTTTGCGTAATGTATTCAATTGATCCATATGATCATCTCGTGAAGTCTAGAGTCTTTGTTCGTTTCATTTCGATCCACGTATGACAATCGAAAGAGTCAAATATCATAGGTTAAACAGCATGATGCCATGTGCGATTCATTGAACAGACAATCCTTACTTCTGGGCACGCAAGGCAGCTTGAGCGTGCACAAACTCTGCTTGCAGCGTCGGGACAAACGGCTCGGCTTCACACACCGCCCCGGCCTTGCCCACGCCTTCCGCATGCACCGCCAACGCCAACAGCCGCTTCACCCCCAAATTGGCACAAATCCCCTTTAACCCATGCGCCGCGTCCCTCAGCGCCTGCGCATTCTGCGCCTCCACCGCCCGGATCACCCCTTCCACACAGGCCGTCGCATCCTGCACAAACTGCTCCGCCATCTGGCTCACCAGCGCCGCGCCGCCCAACTCCACCAACTCCGCCATTACGGTCGCATCCACCACCGGGACGCCAGGATCAAGCCACGACGAAGCGGCCGGGGCATCTGCCGGGGGCATCGAAACGGGCGTCTCCGGGGGCGTGCCTTGTTCGACGACGTGATCCGGTGCGGCCTCGTGCGTCACGGGAAACTCCGGGTTCCTCATGTTCTCCTCACTTTCTCTCTTCTGAGTCTCAGCATGCTTTTCCTGAAGCTCCAAGGGCTTCTTGTCCTGTGCCGGGCCAGCGACGGCCTCACTCCCTGGCTCTTCCTCACTGACTCTCACTTCTGTCAGTAACCACCGGCTCAACGCCTCGGTCACCACTTCCGGCTTAATGGGTTTGGGAATATAGTCATCCATCCCCGCCGCCAGACATTTCTCCCGATCCCCCTGCATCGCATTGGCCGTCATCGCAATGATCGGCACGTGTGGGCTCGTCGCTCGTCGCTCGGAGCTCGTCGCTCGTCTGACGTCTTGCGCTTCACGCGCGCGTATGGCGCGCGTCGCCTCATACCCATCCATCTCCGGCATTTGACAGTCCATCAACACCAGGTCATACGGCTGCCGAAGCACCGCGTCCAGGGCTTCCTGCCCATTGGAAACCACATCGGCTCGATGCCCCAACCGTTCGACCATCAACACCGCCAACTGTTGATTCACCCGATGATCATCGGCCACCAAAATACGCGCACTCCGCTGCCGCGCCGCTTCTTTCAACGTATAGCTGGTAATTAATGACGAATTTGCGGCCCCCGCGGGGTCTTGCGTCCGCCCCAGCACCATCGCCAGACAGGACTTCAATTGCACCTTTCGAATCGGCTTCGTGAGATAGCCGGCAAAGCCCGCCTCGCGCGCCGCCGTCGCATCCCCGCGACGCCCTAACGACGTCAACAGGACTAGCGGGATCGTCCCTAAGGCAGGATCCCCTTTGATGGTCCGGGCCAAATCCAAGCCATCCATCTCCGGCATCAGCATGTCTAAGATCGCGAGGTCATAGGGGCGGCCGGCCGCCGCCGCCGCCCGTAAGATCGCCAACCCTTCCGACGGTCTCGCCGACGTCGTGCCCGCAATGCCCCAGTCCACAAAATACTGGGCCACGAGCCGACGATTCGTCAGATGGTCATCCACATAGCACACACGCAGCCCCTGCAGACTACTCACCGGGTCCAGCGCCAACACCGAAGAGGCGGCCGGTTGTTTCGGTAAGCGAATCGTGACCCAAAACGTACTCCCGATCCCAGGCGTACTCTCCACGCCTATCTCGCCCCCCATCCGTTCGAGCAGTTGCTTGCAAATAGCCAGCCCCAGGCCCGTTCCGCCGAACTTCCGCGTCGTCGAACTATCGGCCTGCATAAAGGGGGCAAAGAGTTTCGCTTGCACCTCGGGAGCGATGCCCACGCCCGTATCGACGACCTCGGCTCGAATGAGCACAGACTCCTCCGTCTCCTCCAGGGCTTGAATCTGCACCGTGACTTCCCCCTGTTCCGTAAACTTAATGGCATTGCTTATGAGGTTCATGAAGACTTGCCGCAGCCGGCCCGGATCACCCCGCAGGGCCGTGGGCACATGCGCGGAGACCAGGCCCACCAGTTCCAAGTGTTTCTCTCCGGCTCGCCCGCCCAGCAATTCGAGGGTTTCTTCCAGCGCTGTGCGCAGATCAAAGTCGATGATTTCAAAGTCCAGCTGTCCGCTTTCGATCTTGGAGAAGTCGAGAATATCGTTGATGATGGACAAGAGCGCTTCGCCCGAACTGCGCACCGTGTCGGCATACTGCTGCTGTTCCGGCGTCAGCGTCGTCTCTAACAGTAACCCCGTCATCCCGATCACCCCGTTCATCGGCGTCCGGATTTCGTGGCTCATCGTTGCTAAAAATTCGGACTTCAATCTTGAGGCTTCCAAAACCTGATCTCGAGCAATCGCTAATTCTTGGTTTTTTCGCTCTAATTCTTCCGCGATCTTTGTTTGCGCCGTATACTTGCGATCGATCAGAGAGGTCAACAACGTCAGACCCAAGATCATAAATGTCCCAAATATGATCGCGCCTCCACCAATCATTGAGATATCCATCACGTACTGAATCTTCCCGACCATATGTGGTTCACCCGTAAACTTCGCACCAGCCATTGCCGTATAGTGCATGCCAGGAATGGCAGCCCCCATAAGAACCACACTGCTTATTTTCGCCATTCCCCAAGCCTTCTGTTGTTCATCTCTGAACCAGAATGCCAATCGTAGCGCAATCAACGCGACACTGATGGCCACAATCACTGAAAGGATGACATAGGTCGGCTCGTGATAAAGTATCGCTTTCAGTCGCATGGCAAACATGCCAATGTAGTGCATCGCAACGATCCCGCTTCCCATCAACAAACCGCCCATACACCATTCTTGCGTTCCCATCACACCTCGACTGACAACATACAATGCCACACCGGATGCGAAGGTTGCGGCAAGGTGTGAAAAAATCACCATTGGAATATCATAGAAAACTGGAAAGGGCAGATGGTATGCGAGCATTCCAACAAAATGCATAGACCAAATCCCTGTCCCCATGGCCAACGCTCCACCAAGAAGCCACCACAAGCGAGAACGTCCGGTCGTTACAGATACTCTTCCAGCTAAGTCCAATGCCGTATACGAGGCAACAATCGCGAGAAGAACGGAAAACACCACCAAGCCGACGTCATATGTGCCAGTTATGAATTCTTGATTCAGCATGCTGAATGAACCTCTTTGCTTCTTAATGCGTCATGCATATGGGCTTTTGTGACAATAACCATTTACTCAGGATAAGTTGTAACTGATCAGATTTAATCGGCTTACTTAAATAATCATCCATTCCTGCCTCGAGACATTTTTCCCGATCACCCTGCATGGCATTCGCGGTCATCGCGATAATCGGTATGCGAAGCGTGCCGCGTCGTTCGTTGCTCGTCGCTCGGCGCTCGTTTTTCGTCTCACGTTTTTCGTCTTCCGCTTCACGGCGACGAATCTCAGTAGTCGCCTGATAGCCATCCATCTCCGGCATTTGACAATCCATCAACACCAGGGAATACGGAACTCGACTCACGGCCTCCACCGCTTCATTCCCATTCGCAACGATATCGGCTCGATAGCCGAGACGTTCAAGCATCAGTACGGCAAGCTGCTGATTCACTCGATGATCATCCGCAACTAAAATCCTCGTTTGCGACCGCACCTTGACCTCATGAAGACGATGTTGCGTGATAAACAATGACGATTGACGTTTCTGATCGTCTGGCGACGTGTGGTTCATGACCGCAAGCAGACAATCGTGAAGTTGAGCTTTTCGAACCGGCTTCGTCAGGTACCCGCTAAATCCAGCCTTTTGTGCCAACGCGGCATCGCCGCGACGTCCTAAGGAAGTCAGAAGAATGAGACGGATTTCAGCCAGACGAGGATCCGCCTTCATCACTTTGGCTAAGGTCAAACCGTCCATGCCGGGCATCTCCATATCAAGAATAGCCAGATCGGTACGTTGTCCTTGAGCTGCTCGCTCCTGGAGCAACGACAGCGCTTCGGCAGGCATTGACGCCATCACCGGTTCCATTTCCCAATCCTCAGCATACTGTCCAAGCAGTTGAAGATTGGTGGCATGATCATCGACACAACAGAGACTAAGCCCGCGCAAATTGCTTGAAACCGGTAATTCCTGCTGAGACATCGATAGTTGTTTGGCAAGACGAACCGTAAACCAGAAGGTACTTCCCTCATCTCGTACACTATTGACTCCAATCTCTCCATGCATCAATTCGATGAGTTGTCGAGAGATGGCCAATCCAAGCCCCGTCCCTCCAAATTGACGCGTCGTTGAACTGTCGGCTTGACTAAACGGCTGGAAGAGTCGGGCTTGAACCTCAATTGGAATACCAATCCCGGTATCCGACACCTCAACACGAAGCCGCACGTCATTGTCGGTCTCTTCCAGTAAATGAATGCGAACAATCACTTCGCCTCGTCGAGTAAATTTTATGGCATTGCTAGCGAGATTCAGGATCACCTGCCGCAATCGACCAGGATCTCCGCATAGGGCTGTAGGAACATTTCCAGATACCAACCCCACGAGTTCAAGATGCTTTTCTCCTGCTTTCTCAGCAAGGAGGTCTAAGGCTTCTTCCAATGCCACACGGAGATCGAAATCAATGATTTCAAATTCAAGTTTGCCCGCTTCGATTTTCGAGAAATCAAGAATATCATTGATAATAGTCAAGAGCGCTTCCCCAGAACTTCTCACCGTCTCAGCGAACTGGCGCTGCTGAGGAGCTAACTCCGTTTCCAAGAGAAGACCGGTCATGCCAATCACCCCATTCATGGGCGTCCGAATTTCATGACTCATGGTTGCGAGAAATTCGCTCTTCATTCGCACAGCCGCCTCGGCCGCCTCCTTGGCTTCCCGAAGAGACGTCATGACCTGCTTTCGTTCCGTGATATCTCGAATAAATCCATAGAATTGATAGGTCTCTTCTTTGTAAATTGGAATAATCGCAATCTCGACCGGAAAGCGATGCCCATCACGATGTACCGCCCAGGATTCAACGCGCTGATTCACCATACGATCTTCAGTCCGTTGTGAGAATCGACTGACCCCTTGATTATGTGCCTCCCGATGTTCTTCAGGAACAATCATCTCTGACAATGGATGACCGAGGACTTCCTGTTCAGTCCAGCCGAATGTCTTCGTCGCTTGAGCATTCCATCCAATGATTCGGCCATCGCGATCCATCCCAACAATCGCATCTAGTGCCGCGTCAATAATGGTGCGGGTTTGCTCCTGCTCGCCCTTGATTCGCCGTTCACTGACATTTCGAGTTTCTTGAAGCAGCTCCTGCATTTCCTGCGAAGAAATCGACAACGATCGTTCAAGCAAGGCTCGACCTTGATCAAATTCTGTATAGGTCTGACTGATTTTGGCAAGGAACGCCTGCCAATCGGTTGCTGGGATCTCGAGAGACGGACCTGCCAGACCCAGCCTCTTCAATTGCCTCTGAAGGAGTGCATGCATCAATTTTTACGATTCAGTAATAGTGGTCAAGGTCATGGTTTGATTATGGAGATCGCAACGCCCATTCGTGTATGGTGAAAGTTCGCCATAGGAATAAAACCCAATCTGCGTCGTCCCGTGCGGAAGAATATCCAGCGTCGCCTCGACTTCTTCTTCGGTCCGTTCGCCCAAGACGAGACGACGTCCGACGCAACTGATCGCGATGGCTAACGTGGGCTGCGATTCATGTTGTTCATTTGTCGTCAGTGTTGCAGCTTGCGATGCGCCTTCGACAAGACGATCAAAGTTGGCCCGCATGAATTGAGCCATCGTATTGAGGGGAATATCTCCGGCGAAGATGAGTGACTGTTGCGATTCATCTATGTGTAAAATTGTTCGAACGAGCATATTCTCATCAGAGTCATGCCTTCGAAAGGCCAAAGGAAAGAATAGGCAAGAGGCCGGCAGTTCGGCTGTGCGATCTCCCAGGTATTTTTTATACAATTCCAACGCTGGCTTTCCATCAAGTTCATACAGAACGTTACGCTCTGAACGGGTCACGCGTCGTTCCAACCCCAACATTTCCCATCCGCCTTTTGAACCATGCCCAATCCGTACAGAATCGCCATACAGTCCGACGGCCGTCACATACCCACTTTCTGGTTGCCCATCCTGAATGACCCACGTATGTTGATAACGTTTCCCATCACCGGCCAGTCCTCCCGTCACGACCACGTGCTCGGACAACATGGCGTTCAATCCTTGAGCCAATTCACTCCCATTCACCATCAGTCCGTCTGACAACACAAAGACGCCGCGCAGATCTGGAGCCTGTAGAGCCTGACTCAATGTTGTACCTGCCGCATATGAGGCCATTGAATCCTGAATTTCAACTGATGCCAATCGAACCGTCGTATGAGAAAATTGAACAATGGTCACAGTTAACGTGTCATCATAGATTTCTGTGCCCATGATCTCTCCAACCGTTGAACATCCAAGCACTGGGGCTCCGGGATAGGCCTGACACACACGATGAATCATGTCCGGCGCATCGGGTAAACTGGACGCTCCGAATATCAGAATAAGCGTTTTGTCTGGCTCATGATTGGGAGTGACAATGACGTCATTCTGTTGACCATTGCGTAACGTAAAGGTATGAATGTTCATACATTTGACTCCCGTGTGTGAACTCCTATTAGTGTTATTCGTACAAAGCGAACACGACAAGAAAAGGCGCAAGAAAGATTCCTGACAAAGCCATCCTTACATGCGCAATATTCGTTCTAACACTTTTCTTCGAACGGCATGATAGGCTGACTTCCCTTCGGTGAGAGCCAGGTATTGTCGATAATGCCGACGTGCAAGATTGACCTGGCCTTGATGTTCCAGGTTATAGGCAAGATTCAGCTGAACTTCTGGAAGCTTCGGATCTAACAGCTCGGCCTGACGAAGGGCATCCATGGCCTTTCCATATTGCCCCCGCTGTTGTTCAATCACGGCACGCTGCACCCAGAGATAAGGAACGGTCTCGTCTCGTACCAATCCCTCCATAAATGCATCCTCTGCCTTCTCCAACTCACCAAGGCCAAAGTGCGCCGTTCCCATCCAAAACCAAGGTTCCCAGTTCGAGGGAGGCATAGCAAAAAGTGGTTGCAATACGGCAATCGCCCCTGAATACGATTGCTGCTCAATGAGCAACCGCGCTTTTAACATCCGTTGTTCCGGTGAAAGTCGCGTTACCGTTTCCTCATCTGAACGAATCGCCATTTCTGACAGTATCGGCTCTTGAGAGATCGCTGAATCACGTACGCGCTGAATGGAATCAGCCTTCACCAATGACACCGATGAACTCTCATCAACCGACGAGACAGGAAATGTACTCTCGTCAGCTCTTGCTTGCGCGCGAGGTTGGGTCGTTGCCTCGGAAGTCGTGTGAGATTCGGGGATGGCCTTCGTGTTTTCGGATAAAGTCGGATGTGATTGCGAGGAGACATCTGAATCCATCGAACGAGATTTCGCCTTGGCCTTCGATTCACTCTTTGCAGCATTCAAGGTCTGACTTGAACGAGTCGTGGAGTCATCGAAAACTTCTTCCTCATCACTGTCTGAAGCAGTGACAGGATCATGCTCGATTGATAATCTGGCCACATCCTGCAATCGGCTCTCATGGTTCGGTTCAGATTCAGCCATCGCTTGAGGCGAAAAACTCACGGTGACCTCACCTTCTGAGTCGTCCTGAGCCTCTGTGATTTCGATATGTTCCTGATCATCAGGTGACGGTGAAAGAGGCGGCAATTCTCCAGGCAGGAGTTCGACCAGATCCTCGTCTGATACTGGCATCTCTTGCTCAGAAGACACGGAATCCAGCGATTCATCAATACTGTGGTCAAATGAAGGATCAGTCCGCGCCGAGACAGACGAGGTCATCTTTGGGATATCCGACACAGGATATTCCCCCCACCAATAGGCTCCCATGGCCACGACTGCGGCCAACAAAAAACCGCCAACGGATACACTCATAAATGTTTTATCGACCGTTGGGTTCTTCTCATCTTCTTGCGTCTCAGGCGTGTCGACGTTTGAGAGCTCAGGATCGTGGGCCGCGGTGGGCCGCACGCCACGAGCACGCGCAGATTGAAGACGATTCAATGCATCAGTCACAATACTCATAACTCACCGCCGTGAAGCGTGAGAAAAAATTCGTATCTCGTCGCTCGTATCTCGTCGCTCGCCTTCTTCAATGTTGCCTTTTGCCCTTTGCCTTCTGCCCTCATCTTCTGTTACCCGTCTACCACTTTACGTTTCACGTCTAATGTTTTATCCAATTTCCCGTGCAGCTTGCCGAACCATCCAAGGGCTGATGACCTGTTCACCCTTGGCGTACGCCGCAAGGAGCGCGCGGTCACAGAGTTGATTGATTCGTCTGGGAACGCCTCCACTGATCATATGAACCAACATCAGAATACCCGCATTGACATGTACTCTGTCGTCTCGGGTGGCAACTCTGAGACGATGCCGGACATATTTCATCGTGTCTCTCAACGTAAACGGTTTCAGGTGATACCGAACGCTGATTCGCTGAGCCAACGGACGCAAGGCTCGCTTCGCAAGCTTGAGTTCGAGTTCCGGTTGTCCCACGAGCAGCAAGCACATCAGCTTGTCTTTCTCCGTGTC
This sequence comes from Candidatus Nitrospira salsa, assembly GCF_965152625.1. Taxonomy (NCBI): domain Bacteria; kingdom Pseudomonadati; phylum Nitrospirota; class Nitrospiria; order Nitrospirales; family Nitrospiraceae; genus Nitrospira; species Candidatus Nitrospira salsa. Next base: position 853,746 of record NZ_CBCUCO010000004.1, on the reverse strand, counting down.
CAGGTTGGACAGCAAGCGTAACCCTTCCATCACCTTGCCACTTAGGCGATGTGCTTCATCAACTAACACCGCGACTTGCTCTCCACCTTCCGCTAATCGAAGGAGCAACTTTGGGAGTTCTCGTTGCAGGGACCCTAAGGAAGCATCTTTCGGAACCTTGCCGGTCAAGTCTTCGTAGATAGAAGCCAGGAGTCCCCCGTACGATTGATCGGGATTCAATAAATATGCAAACCGCGTATGCTCCGGGGGGTGACGAAGCAAATGGCGGCATAACAGCGTCTTGCCTAATCCCACTTCACCCGTCAACATGGTAAGACTCCCACTCGCGATCCCATACCGGAGATGGGACAGTGCCTCCAGATGTTGACTCCCTGGGAAAAAAAAGTCGGTATCCGGCGTGATGCGGAATGGCGGCTCCACGAACCCGAGTTCCTCATAACACATCGCAAGATTTCCAGAAATCATAGCCCACCCTCCACAATACGAGGTTGGAGAAAAATGACCAGCTCACTTTTTCTCGTGACGTTATACGTTCCTTTAAACAATCGGCCTAGCCATGGAATATCCCCTAGAAGTGGAACCTTCCGTTCCGTTTCTGAAACTTCGTCTTGAATGAGTCCGCCAATGATCACCATCTCACCGTCTCGAAGACGCACAAGACCAGACGATTGCTTGACATCAAGAACCGGAGCCGTCGCGGTCTGTTGTGGGGATTGTCGAATTTCCCGAAGTCGTGAAATAATTGGCGTCACATCCAACATAATCCACCCATCTTCTGAAATTTGCGGGGTCACCGATAATACGAGTCCCACGGTGACCGATTGCGCCTGCTCAGTCACAATGTTCCCCGTTCCACCCGTACCCTGAACAACGGTTTGCGTGAAAAAGGCTTCATCGGTTGCGACCTTAATCAAGGCAGGCTGATTATTGAGCGTCAGCAAACGAGGTTGTGAAATAACCTTTAACTCTCCTTGCTCTTGCAAAGCTTCAATGACGGTATCAAAACTGTTTTTCGTATACGTTGCATCGACGGTCGCGGCTTTGGCGACAAATCCACCAAATGGTGCGGTAATAATATTTGAGAGAACAAGGTTCCCGGCAACACCACCAAACTCGATTTTGTCCCAATTGATTCCCAGACTATAATTATCGTCAAGATTCACTTCATATATGCGAGCTTGAATTTCTACTTGCCGATGAAGCGACCCCCGAACCTTCGCGAGATATTGCGCAATCTCTCTAACCCGTTGATGCCGGTCGGTCACTTGGATCGTGCCGGAAAGCCGATTAAAGACCAGCCGACCTTCGGTCGACATCAACACTTTGACTTGTGTCTCCAATTCCTCCCAGAATTTAATCTCATCCTGTTGATTGACCGTGATCTCCCCAGTGCCTTGACCGGCCCCCCCTCCGCTTGACGTGATTTGCGCTTTATTTTCTCCGGTCCCACCTCGTACCAGTCGAATGTAGTCCAGGTTGAAGATTCGCGTTTCGAACTTCCGAATACGAATCAACTGGCCTTCTTGTTCCCAGAAGTATCCATGGGAATCAAGGAGAGCTGACATGGCCTCTTTCAGTGGCAGGGCATGAAAGTTCACCGTAATATTTCCGGTAATATCTGGGCCCGCAACGATATTGAGCTCATTCGAATGTGCAAAGAGCGTCAAGGCATCTCCAAGAGGAATATCCTGGGCACGAAAGCTGAACAGAGGTCCAAGATCTTTCTCTGGTTGCGTGTCTGCGTTCATGTGACTTAACGGCATACGGTCAGCGAGAGAGATCGCATGAGGGCTAAGCCGTCTCTCCAGTTTCTCAGGAATCGATTCTTCAGCCTCTTGTAGAATAGGCGTGTGACTCTCTTGCGGCTTCGTATCCTCAACCGCCACTGAGCGGGTCACCGGACTGCAACTTCCCAAACTCAACAACACAGGAAACAGAGCGGTACACACCATCCCGGGCCACAACGGACTCCGACTCTGGCCCCGAACAACTATGAATGTCTGCATAACATCATTGCCTTGCTTCAGATAAAGAGTAAACAGCTTCAAGAATTAATGAATTAGGTATCTCTCCTGACTGACCGTGTTTGTCCTAAAGGTCGACGACCAGTCCCATCTCTTTGCCGATCCGTCAAAGATGTTGCAGGATCATAGCTGTCAAACACGAGATGATGAGGACCCGATGGCCCGTTGAGCCAGACTCCATCCGAAGTAATCTGTGTCACACACAAATCCTCGAGACACTCGCCCTCTGCTACGAGTTTTCGATTAATCATCGCCAACTTCGGTTCGGGCTTCAGCGTCACAGCCGTCAAATGAAGTGAGGGCAGAGCGACACGACGCTCGGCCAACGACCCAGAATCGATGCCTTGTTGCACAGTGACATTATCCGCGCTCTGAATATGCCCGTCTTGATTCGTCATCGGGGCAAACGGATCACGACTCAGCGATTCGGGCCAATCTAGCTGAGCGACATCGATAGCTACGGTTTTCATCGATGACGAGTCGACGGTTGGATTCACGGGATCCTTCTCAGCGCGACCTTGCGGAGCACTCACCGGTGTCGCGGGACCAATGGCGTCCGTATTGAGATAGACAATGAGCATGGCGACCCCACAGAGTCCTATCACCACCCATGGGTTGTTCAGAATCTGTCTCATGTCGTCGCCTTCACCCACACGTGAATCATAACGGTCATATGAGCCGCTCCTGTCCCACCTCGCACTTGGACCTCTTGCAGATCCACCCGCACCGGATCTTCCGTCAACGAACGAAGAAAATGTACATACCGTGCATACGCGCCAGTCAGAACCGAGGATTTCTCTGGAAACACTTCTAACGCCACGGGAATCACTTCCACATCCTTGAGTTCCGCCACAAGTTCATGAGCACCATGCACACGATACTTCGACCGCAATCCCATCGAAGCCGCCTTCGCCCCCATTTGTTGCAACCACATTGTCAGATGATCAACATCACGAAGCAGCATTTGTTCAGCTGTTTTCACGCGTTTCTGCACCTCACGGGGCTTACTCTGAGACCATTGCGTGCGTAAGGCGGCAATGTCATGTGAAAGGTTGTAACTTGAACGACTGCTCGAATGAGCTTCTTCAATCAACGTCATTTGGGTCATAAGCACCAAGCCCACAAACCCAAGACTTAGACAGACGAACAGTACGGAGAGCGACCCCTGATACTCACGTACCCACGTCGACAGGTGATCAAATGACAGCATCTTGCTCATCCTTGAATTCGTCCAAGCATCGAAAACTTGCGCGGCCATGAACTAAATTCTTGTTGCGCCAGTCCAGACACTTCTTGAATCCATGCCCCTCGCCAATCTTCAATGAACTCAACATGAAAGGGCCCATCTTTCAACCGTTCTTCGAAAGTGGTTAATGTTTGAGACCCGCCGACCAAATCGCCTGGAGCCATTCCTGTCAGTTCGACCTTCCATGCATTGGCTCCACGAGTAATCTTCGCCTCCTTTAACGTTAGCTCCGACGGAAGTGCATTTCCCAAATACCCCAACAACCAACCAGGAAGGGGGTAAGGCCGATCTTCGATAATGTGCTGCGTCTTTGCCTTCTGAGCCATCAGTTCCTGCACACGCTGAGTCCAGATTTCTTTTTCCCTGATCAAATCAGTTGACTCTGAAGCCAGCGCGAGCGCCTGGCCTTGCTCTCGCACCAATCGTCCCTGAAAGAAACTCGTGAGACCGACACCCAACAGCAAAAACCCCAAAACAGCGGCAGCCGTCAACTTCATACACATCTGTCGTAGGGGAGCGAGACGCATCTCATACGAAGTAAAATTACTCAAGCTTTGAACCGGTAGCGATAGACTAACCCAAATCCAATACGATGGATCCGGATTCATTGGACTTTGCATAATGGTCATGCCAGTAAACGGCTGCACGCTCGAAGCTGACACATTCGATGACATGCCGACCATCCACACTTGCGAGACATTAATCCCGAATTGCTGTGCACAAAAAAGGATGGATCTGGTGATCTCACGTCCAATACGTTCTGAAGGATCCACCCCATCACGCGTCGGACTTAAAAATCGTTCAAACAAGGGAGTGCCATCGCCTTTGGCGACCAGCAACACGATCTTATCCGACATGAGGGTCACAAGCAGCACTACATCGCCATTCTCAAGAGGCAACGAACGAACCTGTTCGACAAATATTGAAGAGAGCGGCGTCAGCTGCATGGGTGTCAGATCCAAGTTTCGGCAGATCGCAATGACCTCATCAACAAAATCCTTGGGCCAAATATCGACCAAAACACCGATCTTTCCCCTGGCTTCTTGCGTCGTCCGAAACCTCCAAGACGTCGTGCCTTTCCACGGCTTTAACTCTTCCACCACACCCTTCAAATAGAGACGAAGATCGGCCGGCTTCATGGAAGGAACCTGAAGGTATTGATGAACAAACCGGTCATCTTCAATGAGAAAACTAACTTTCTGGCCTTGATACTGCGTTTCTCTGATCGCCTCTTGTAACGCCGCGTGTAACTGCTCAGTCGTATCAATAACTTCTGGAAATTCATAATTGGCCACCACCTGATCCTTCACTACCGATAGTGCCCGTAAACGACCGTGTATCAGACTAATGCCAAGAATAGTCTTTTTCAGAGGTTTAATGAGGTTTCGCATATGAATGGGAAACGTAAACATTTGCATGTAACCTGCCGGGTTCTCAACGATTGCACAAAGTTCGATATAGACACTTATGGAGAATTTCGGCGTTTTAGGTACGATTCTTGATAGTAGAGGGGGAATTTTGTTTTGAGGTGATGGTGGGGAAATAAAAAGTCGTTGCTCGTTACTCGTTGCTCGTTGCTCGTGTCTAGCGCTGTATCAACTTCGCCATTATGAGCCTCTTGTGGCTACAAAGAGCAAATCTCGCGAAAGAAAATACCCTATCTCGTTGCTCGAGAAAGAAGGCTCAGAACTCTTTTTCTACACGAGATACGATTCACGCTTGCGCGCCGGAGCGCTCCCGGCCGTCGTAGCCAAGAGACTACTATGGCGGAGTCGGCACAGCGCGCAGGCACGAGATACGTTTGTTTCTTCCATGAGCGACGAGCACGCTTTATGTATTTATCTATGAACCAAATGGATCTTCATCCGTTTATCGGCAGAAACATACTTGACCTTCCCGCGGACTTGTCGGTCCACAGCTGTCGTCCCGAGGCCTGGATCAAGCATCGCATCGACCTTCTCAAAATTTCTGTTCTCAATATCGATAAAACGCAAAAACACGACCTTGGCATTCGTTGGGATATCACTTTTACCATTATTATCAAAGTTCCAACCTCTAAAGATACGGTTGCTTCTTGTCACTTGTGTAGTAGGTAGACTCTCATCCGATTGGTGGCCGCATCATATTTTACTTGACCACGAACCTGGCGCTCTGCCTCCGTCGATCCAATGCCAGGATCAAGAATACTGTCGACTCTTTCATAGTCTTGCAGGGCTACGCTCCTAAAACGCAGAAACACCACATGCGCATTGGTCGGAATGTCACTATTTCCGTCGTTATCGAAATCATATCCTCGATTTGTTGCAGTCGTAGCCGTGCCAAAAGCTGGAACATCGCGTACAGGCATGAACACACGGGTCCCCAAGCCGGGGGGAACATCTGACGAGAAATTGGGCAAGTACGGCCCCCTGAATTTCACCCACCTATTAGTCCCCGTATTCAACGGATCAGATTTATCCAAAGTCAGTCGAGCCGGCAACGACAAGGGATTCGCACTATCTCCCGTTGTTTCGACAGAGGGCACACCATCGACATCCAGCGGAAGGATTGACCTAATGTCGGCACAGTAATCCACGATGGCGGTCTTATGCGTCCTGACTGCCGCCACAAGAGCCCGGACCTTCGACTCCGCCATCACGTCAAAGACTTTGGGCAGCAACAGGGCCACCAAGATCGCGATGACCGCTAACACGCCGATCATTTCGATCAGAGTAAAACCGTCGCTCGTGAAGCGTGAAGTGTATCTCGCATTATGAGTCCTCTGATTCTTCTTTGACGTTTCACGCTTCACGTTTTTTCTCCAGCGCTTCACGTTCTTTCTCCGACGTGATACGAAATACACCCAGCAAGACAGTAGTCGAGATAGACTTCTGTTGTTATCTTCGGTGATTAAACGGAAGGTCTTGAAAATATGAAGAATTAGAGAGAAATTCAGATACGCAGGAATTCAACACATATGAGGGCGAAGGTATGGATCACCAAAACTAAAACAAACTCTCAAGGTCGCGCGAACCGTGCAAGACGCGGACGACTTCGATACCGTCATCCAAAGGTAGGTAGAATAGGAGGTGTTTTCCAATGACGAAAACCCTCAGGTCAGGAAAAAGACGATCGCAAGCCGTGCCTAACTTTGGGAACTCGGCAAGGAGCCGGCATTTTTCTTCAACTGTGTCAATGAAGTAATCGGCGGCTTGCGGGTTATCTTGTGCAATGTAATCCCAGATATCATCGAGGTCCTGAAGGGCAAGTGGACGTCGAACAATCTTCGGCATTCGTTAGCGGCCTTGCTTCTTGCTCTTCAGCCGTACCCGCCCGCGTTGTTTAATATCATCAAAGTCCATCAATGACACCGGCCCGCTTTCAATCCCGGCCTGAATATCTTTACGCAGTTGTTCTATGCGCAATTCACGCAGTTGTTCCTGTTCCTCCCACAGCCGCAATGCTTCGCGGACCACCTCACTGGACGAATGATACCGGCCGGTCTCCACATATCTTTTCACCAAGGCTTCTAGTTCAGGTGTTAATGAAACATGCATACGTACAGCCACCCTCCTTCTCTTCTCCGTTAAAAGTCAGTATGAGGGCAATGAGCAAAATTGTCAATAATTATCATATTTGTCCCTTCAAGGACTCATGTCTTATCTCAGTAAATCTGAAAAAATTTCTTGCGAGCGACGATTCACGCTTGCAAGCTGACGCGCTCCAGCGCGCAGGCACGAACAACAAGGAACGAGACCCGCTATAAACGTTGGCGCATGGCTTCGAGAATACGGCGGGAGCGGACCTCATCGCCAATCAATCCAACACGAATAGAAATTTTTGAACGTGTCTGGCCTAGCGAGTGAATACTGATCCAAATTTTCTTTTGATCGGCGGTCTCTGATTCGATCTCCGCACTCAGCTTATCCCTTCTATTTTTGTCCACTGGAAGATCGAGGCTTTTCAACGCTGCGACAGCCGCATGATGAACCTTCGTGACTGAGACTTCCACTTCGTCTTCAAGCTTTCCCATCACATACGTAGCCCCCGCCACACCGGCTCCAGCCCCGGCACCGAGGAGTAAGGCTGCACATCCCGAAGCCGTCAAAGACCACCCTAACAGGATGCAGAGCATCAAGCATTTGCTGAACGGAATACGTCTGGTTAATTGACTCATGGTGTTTGCGGCCCTCTCAATATGTTCACTGATATGTAAGAAATGAAACGCAAAGTGGATCTTATCAAAAAAAGCTAACCGTCTCTTCCCTCGAAATACGAGAAACAGGCAACGAGATACGCTTTACGTTTTTTCATGCGCTTCACTCTTCACCCACGACGCTTCACGAGCAATGCTTTTCCCATTAACCGATGAGCCAAATAGATTCTTAACGCCTTGTTGGTATCGTTATATTTGACCTTCCCTCGTCGACGTCGTACATCAAACGTCGTCCCTAGGCTCGGGTCCAGAATTGAATCAACCCTTTCAAAATCCTGTCTCTCAACATCCGTCAGATGGACACATACAAGATCGGCATCGGTTGGTAGATCGCTATTTCTATCATCATCAAAGTCATACGCTCTATTTGTCCCTCCCGTTGCGGTCCCATACGCTAGGGCGTTTTGCGCCCGCATTGTAATACTGGTACCGAATCCTGGAGGCACTTCTGTCAAAAAGTTGGCCAAGTACGGACCTTTGAACTTCATCCAACTATTGCTCCCCGTATTGAGAGCATCAGATTTATCCAAAGTCAGTCGAGCCGGCAACGACAAGGGATTTGCACTATCACCATCTGCATCAATAGCCGGAGTACCTACAGCATCCAGTGGAAGAATCGAGCCAATATTCGCATAATAATCGACGATGGCGGTCTCATACGTCTTGACCGCGGCCACCAAGGCTCTAGCTTTCGAATCGACCATCACGTCAAAGACTTTGGGCAGCAACAGGGCCACTAAGATCGCGATGACGGCTAACACGCCGATCATTTCGATCAACGTGAAGCCGGCATCAGCTTGCCACTTGCCTATCATCTGGACTCTATCTTTCATCTTCAAGTGAATCGTATCTCGTGAAACGTGAAGCGTTGCTCGTCGTTCGCAGAAGAAAGATCAGAGCATTATTCTTAAACGAGATACGCTTCACGTTTTTTCTTGTCACTGGTGCGTGAGATAGATCCTCATCCGGTTGGTGGCCGTGTCATATTTCACTTGCCCCCGAAGTTGGCGTTCTACATCAGTCGATCCAATTCCTGCATCCAGAATGTTATCGACACGTTCAAAATCTTTTTGGCCAACGCTTCTGAAACGCAGGAAAACCACATACGCGTCCGTCGGAATATCACTGTTTCCGTCGTCATTAAAGTCATAACCGCGATTCGTTGCAGTCGTGGCCGTGCCATGGGCGACGGGATCGCGGGCCGGCATGAACACATCGGCCCCAAACCCTGGAGGCACTTCTGTCGAAAAGTTGGCCAAGTACGGGCCTCTGAATTTCACCCAACTATTGGTTCCCGTGTTTAAGGGATCAGACTTTTCCAATGTCAAGCGGGCTCCAAGTGACTCCACGTCGGCACTATCACCACTATTCTGGGTTGTCGGAGTACCTCCTGCATCCAACGGAAGAATCGAGCCAATATCGGTATGATAATCTACAATGGCGGCCTCATATGTTCTGACGGCCGCTACCAAGGCTCTGGTCTTCGACTCTGCCATAATCTCAAGGACGTTCGGCAGCAACAGCGCCACCAAGATGGCGATGACGGCCAATACCCCGATCATTTCGATCAACGTGAAGCCGGCATCAGTATGCCGATGGGCCATCTGTTTGATTGTATCTTTCACCTTTAGCTAATCCGTTGTTCGTCGCTCGTTGCTCGTCGTTCGCATAAGAAAGATCAGAGCACTGGGTCATTGGTGTGTGAGGTAGATCATCATCTCATTCGTACCTGTGTCATACTTGACTCGACCACGAAGCTGCCGTTCTGTTGCAGTCGCCCCCATCCCCGGGTCAAGAATGACATCAACGTTTTCAAAGTCTTGATTGCTAATGCCCGTGAAATAGACGTACACCACGCTCGCGGTGGTTGGGATGTCACTATTGCCATCGTTGTTAAAATCCCAGCCTCTATTAGAAGCTGTTGTGGCTGTCCCATAGACGACAGGCCTTCTCGCCGGCATATACATTTTGGTGCCCAACCCCGGCGGGCTATCTGACGAAAATTTTGACAAGTACGGACCCTTAAATTTCGACCAACTATTAGCTCCAGTGTTTAAGGGATCAGATTGATCCAACGTGAGCCGGGCCGGAAGCGACCGGACGACGAAACTATCTCCGCTTAAATCGGTTGCAGGACTGCCTGCAACAATCAACGGGCGAATCGATCCAATATCGGCATAATAATCGATGATCGCGGTTTCGTAGGTTCTCATCGCACCGACGAGCGAATTTGCTTTGGACTCCGCCATGATCTCAAACACTTTGGGAAGCAAGAGCGCCACCAAAATGGCAATCACCGCCAAGACCCCGATCATTTCGATCAACGTGAAGCCGGCATCAGCTTGCCACTTGCCTATCATCTGGACTTTATCTTTCATCTTCACGTACATCGTATCTCGTGGAGGAAACAAACGTATCTCGTGAAACGTGAAGCGTATCTCGCAGAGGGAAACTAACGTCGCTCGTATCTCGTGAAGCGTATTTCGTATCTCGCAAAAGGACGCTCGGAGCCTTTTCCCGCGCTTCACGCTTCACGCACGACGCTTCACGTTCCTTCTCCCACGGTTCACCAATAACGCTTCACGCTCAAAGGGTAGGTGCCAGCGTGAGCCCATCAACATCTTCGGATGAGGAGTCTAGATTCGCGTCCGTGCCCTCAAGGAACAGTGTGGCCGTAGCATCTGTGGTGCCGCTTCCGGTTGTCGTCACGTCTAAAATAAAAATGTCATTCTCCTTAGTGGCGATGGGCGATCCGTTACCTACAGCGCTATCATCCCGATCCAACGTGACAAGGATTTGGCCAGACTGCAAGGTCGTTCCCCCAATCGTCATATCGCTCTCTACAAGATCGATTCCGGCAACGCCTGCTGATCCACCGCTCGTGCCACCCATGCTGATATTACTCCCGTCGATCAAAGTCGTAGTGGTTCCGGAGGTACTGAATAGACCCACATCATCAGCCGTAAAATGATAGATCTTGTTTTTATACGCGCTCCAGGAACGGCTATACAAGAACGTCCCGGCCTGCAAGGTCTGCCCTCCGACGACGGTATCTTGTTCGACGAGGGAAAGACCTTTTATTTCAACGAATATTCCCGCCGGATTGTTCAGAAGAAAGATGAAGGTCCCTGAGCTATAATTACCAGGCGTGTCCGGTCGAAAGACAAAGACATCATCCTCTGTCACGGTTATCGTGTTCGTGCTGGTCAACACGGTAAAGTACGCGAGTGAGAGCAGCACATCACCCGCCAATAGATCAATACTGGGCGATGTCGCGCCACCCACGGTCATGTTTCGACTCACATAATGGATCGCGGTGACATCCGTGAAGAAGGTAAAGTTATTGAGATCGCTGATCGACGAAAAGGTTCCACTCGTTGTGCCTGGCTCAAACGCTAAGCTTGGCTGTTTGAGTTGAACGAGCTGCGCACTACTCCACGAATTCAAGCACGAAGCGCCGCTTCCACTCACATTGCTCGTCGTGGAGAACCACAACGACCAACACGATGGGCCTTTGGATGGGTCTTTTCTCCACCGAGATCCCGCTGGAAGCCCACAGTTGAACTGGTAGCCAGTGTCGCTCCCTTGCGAAAACTGCACTTCTGACACGCTGTAAGTTCCGGCTTCGTCGAGGCCCACCATCGTGCCGGGAAGGTGATAGCGGGTATGTGTCGTAAGATTCCCACAACCGGGATTAGTGGCGACCCCATCGATTCGGTAGCTACCCCCGGCCACATCCGCGCTCAAGGCGAGCAGACGAAACCAATTCGCGACGCTTCCTCGGTGAATCTTTAAGTTTGGGGTACTCGTCTCATCGGTATTCCACCAGGTGTCGAACTCGGCAGCATTGGTAATGGTTGGCGCGGCATCCGCTTTGAGATGAGAGATGAGTAGAAAACGGACGTCGTCAAGATCTGTCGGTGCCAGGCCGGTGGCATTGGTAAATCCACTCGTGTTGGGATGAACCACGTAATACCGGGGGAAGCCTGCATCGTTTTGGGTAATTTGCACCGTGTTCTTCGCAAGATATTGCGGGCTCAGCGAGACCAAGTCTGCAGGCCATGTCCGGTTTTCACGAAGTGATAATTCAATGGCCTGAGCGATAGAGGCCAGATTCTCCACTTCTGCATCTTGCGCCCCCGCGTCAATCCGGTGAATCACAGTGGGCAACAACAAGGAAGACAGAATCACGATGATCGCCATGACCCCGATGACTTCCAGAAGGGAGAAACCTCTTTTGTTATTGACTGTTGCTATGGCATCTGGCATGTGATGAGGTTCCTGATACTCAGTTTCCTACCTTTGATCCGTGAAGCGTCGTGCGTGAAGCGTGAAGCGCGGGAAAAGGCTCCGAGCGTCCTTTTACGAGATACGAGATACGAAATACGCTTCACGAGATACGAGCGACGTTAGTTTCCCTCTGCGAGATACGCTTCACGAAATACGAGATACGTTTCCCCCCAGACGAGCGACGCTTCACGTTCTAAAAGATAGAGTTCTGTTGGTATTTCGGTGTTTTAGAAGTTGTTCTTGATGAAATAGAGTGATCGGGGGAGGAAATCATAAGCTTAGGTATTTCTTCGAGGAAATAATCGTATCTCGTAAAAAGAATCCCCGCGTCAGCACCAGACCCAATTCAGACAACGGAAAAACTGGCATAAGACAGCCAACGAAAGAAGTGGGGGTGCACGGGATCCTCATTGGCAACTGTTCATGAACAGTGCACACTATAAAGAATGCTTATCAGTATTAAGCATCTGGGCTTAAAACGGTGGTTTTATAATGAAGACTCATCGGGCTTAACTCCGCATCTGGTCCCGATCATCGACGATATCCTGGCGCGGTTGAACGTGGCCGAAGATGTGACAGCCATGAACCTTCCAAGATGGAATCTGCATCCTAAAAGGGGAGTTAAAAGGGTTTTGGAGTGTGAAAGTTACTAGAAACTGGATAATTATTTTTCGCTTTGAAGGCGGGAATGTTTTGGATGTGAATTTGGTAGATTATCACTAAAAAGGAGAATGTTATGGGACTGCATAATCCACCCCCCGGGCCGCTCGATTAGGAGAGACTGCCTTGAATATCTCGGATTGACGGTCACAGATGGGGCCAAAATATTGGGGATTACTCGTCACATGTTGTCGAGGATCCTAAATGGTCAGGCCGGGGTTTCACCGGAAATGGCTGTGAGGCTGGAAAAAGCTTTTGGCGGAACAGCCCAAAGCTGGTTAGCGCTTCAGCAGCAGTATGACCTTGCACCGGTAGAACGTGGAAAAATCAAAGTTCGCCCGGCTCGTTTGGCCTTGGCTGAAGCGAGGGATAAGGGAAGGCTCTTCGTCGTTAGTAGAAGAAACAAACGTATCTCTTCGTTCGTTGCTCGTATCTCGTAAAAGAAAAACAAAGAGGCTCTTTCCACGCCCCTCGCTTCACCCTTCACGCACGACGCTTCACGTCTTTTCCTTCGCTACACGCTTCACGAGTAACGAGCGACGTTTGTTTCCTCAGGGAGCAATCGTTAGGGTGCCCCGGACATCGTCAATCCCGCCGTCCAGCTTGGAACCACCAATTTCTTTCCTTCCTAGCAGAAGGAGTTCGATGCTTCGAGTCCCGGCAGGAACAGGGGCATGATAAATGAAAAGGGGATCCCACGTATTGGTGGTGTTTGCCCACACGCTATCGTAGGACACACCAATCGGCGATCCGCCCGCCACAGCGTTATAGAATGTGATGCGCAATTTGGCTTTGTCATCGCAACAGCCCCCTGGCGTCTCCCCGTGGCCAAAGCCGGAAAAACTGGCCGTGGCCTTGCCTGCATCAATTTCTGCTATCGACGCACTCAGATCCAAACGCTGATACACTCCCAATTCATGAAAAAGTATTCCCGTTACGGCACCAGTAGATTTGGCATCAGCAAAGTAGGTTCCACTGTGAGGCACTGACATCGCGCTCGTTGAGGTCGTGGCGCCCCAATCGTTGTAGCCGCCATTTCCCGTCAGATCGCCCGTCTTGATCCAGCCCGTCAGGTCTCCCGTTTCAAACCCGGGATTCACAATCGACTGGGCGACAAAAATATACTTGGGGACCAATGTGATGCCGTCGATATCATCAGGACTCGAAGTGAGCCCAAGATCACTCCCATCAAAGAGCAGCGTAGCAGTGGCTGCCGTATTGACCCCTGTTGTTGTGACGTCCAGTATTATAATGTCTTGCTTGGTGACTGGAATTCCATTGTCCCCAAATGCATTGTCATTTTCATTCGTTGTCACCAGTATTTGGCCTGATTGAAGTCTTGCGTCTCCTATGCCGACGTCGCTGCCAATGAGATGAACACCGGACAGATAGTTACTGCTCTCGATCTGAATATCTGCCCCCTCGACAAGCACGGAATAACTTCCACTTGTCGTCGTTCCAGCCGATGTCAGTGTCAGATGTAAAATGTCTCGTTCATTCTGCATGTTGAGCAAGAATGTTCCTTGTGAAAGGTTCGCACCTCCGACTGTCGTCATTTGCTCAACTAAGCTGACGCCTTTAACGTCACCACTGGGCAGGCTCAAGTCAGATCCGTCGATCAGAACAATAAATGTCCCAGCCGTATAGTCCCCAGGGTTGTCTGGGCGGAAGATCGTGACATCGGCGTCGTCTACGGTCAGCGAGTTGGTACTGGTCAGAGTCGCCGCGTCGGTCAAAGAGAAAAGAATATCACCGATGTAAACATCAATCGGTGTGGTGGTGCCAATCGTGAGGCTTCGTGTGACATAATGCACCGCATCTAATGAGGCACTTCCGGTAAAGTTATTCAGATCGAACTGAGCGCTAAACGTTCCAGAAGTGGTTCCGGTTGGGCCTGACTCGTATGTGAGATTCGGCTCATCGAAAGACCCTGCCTGCGAGTTATTTAAGACACCATCACCGTCAGTTGTGAGCCATAACACGGCTGATGGCAGACATGGTTCCGCGGGCACGATGCGCCAACGAAATCCCACGCTGCAAAGCGGATCAAACTGGTACACCACATGGCCTGTGAGGGCAAACTGCACCTCAGGCGTTCCATAGGTATTGCCCTCATCCAGTCCCACCACCGTGCCCGCGACATGATATCGGCTGTAATCCGCCAGTAGTCCCCCGCCAGAATTCGTCGTTGTCCCATCGATCTGGTAACTCCCCCCGTCATCTATCGCCTTAAGCGTCACCTGATGAAACTGACTCGCGAGATTTCCGCGATAGATATGCAAACCAGGCGTCGCGCTTTCGTCCGTGGTCCACCAGGTTTCAAACTCTGCCGCGTTGGTGATAGTCGGCGTGGCATCTGCTTCAAGGTTTGAAACCAACAGAAAACGAACATCGGTGAGATCACTCTCGGCCAATCCATTGCCGTTGGCAAACGTACCTGTGTTGGGGTGCGCAAAATAATAGCGAGGGAAGAGACGAGTATTTTGAGTCAGCTTCGTTGAAGCAAAGGGTGCATACCCAGGATTGTGGGCCGCCAAGGTGGGAGGCCACGTCCGATTTTCTCGCAGATATATTTTGGAGCCTTGCCCTATGGCTTGGAGGTTCTGCCTCTCTATCTCGACATTTTGGATATCATGAGAAGTTATACCGTTTGGCAGCAAAATGGTGATTGCCACGGTGAGCGCTACCAACAAACCCATGACGGCAAGAATGGCAAATCCGGCTTCATCTGACACAATGCGTGTCTTATGGATTTTCTTCTGCATCATTAGATAAAACGTTGCTCGTCGCTCGTAAAAGAAAGAACGGAACGCTTTTCCTAAACGAGATGCGAGCAACGAGCGACAAGATACGTTTGTCTCCTCAAGGAAATACGATCAACGTCTTTTTCCCCCACGAGCGACGATTCACGCTTGCGCGCCGGAGCGCTCCCGGCCGTCGTAGCCAAAAGACTACTATGGCGGAGTCGGCACAGCGCGCAGGCACGAGCGACGAGATACGTCTGTTCTTTACATCGTGCATGCAGTGCCAAGCACCTGCCACTGGTTACCACTGGTACAATTGGGATCAAAGAGATAGCCGGCATCCGAGGTCAGGGTCCACTGGACCTCAGGCGTGTTATAGTTATTAGCCTCGTCCAGCCCCGCAGGGGTACCCACAAGATGATACCGGTTGTACATTGCCAGAGTTCCGCCACCAGAATTGGTCGTGTTCCCATCGACCTGGTAGCTGCCCCCCGTACCCACCGCACTCATAGCAACTAAGTGAAAGAGGTGTCCCAGGGTCCCTCTATAGATTTTGAGGTCCGGGGTACTGGTTTCGTCGGTATTCCACCAAGCATCAAACTGCGCAACGGTGTTGATGGTCGGATTCGCATCCTCCGTCAGGTTGGAGATCAGGAGAAATCGCACATCATCCAGGTTACTGGCGGCCAGGCCGGCGCCATTCGTGAATCCACTGGTATTGGGATGGATTGCGTAATACCGCGGGAAACCTCGTTCATTCTGGGAAATTTGAGCAGAGCTAAAGGGAACGTACGCTGGTGTCAGGGCAGCAAGGTTGGCCGGCCACGCCCGGTTTTCCCGTAGAGACACTTCGACCCCTTGCGCGATGGCTTGGAGATTGCGCATTTCGGCTTCCCTCATGTCCCGATTGAATCCTTGAATAAATTTGGGGGCAATGAGGCCTCCGAGAATAGCAAGGATAGCTAGGACTCCTAGCATTTCGATCAGAGTAAAGCCAGCGCTCGTGAAGCGTGAAGTGTGAAGCGTGGAGCGTGGTAGAACGAACGGGAAAGGTGAAGCGTGAAGCGTCTTGCGTGAAGCGTATCTCGTGGGGAAAAAAATGTTTCTGGTCTTCTGTTTTTGATCTTGCGCTTCACACTTCACGCAAGACGCTTCACATTTTTTTTCTTTCGCTTCACGTTTCACGAACGACGCTTCACGCTGAAAGTTTTTTAATGAGATTTCTGAGCATTCGGGTTTCATGATCTAACTTTTCTAAGATAGCCTGAGCTTTGACAGATGAGAGGTACTGTAATTCAGAGCTCACTTCTAGTTGCGTTTCTAATTCGGCACAAGAACCTAAGGAGATATAGAGAAACTGTCTATATTCCTTGTTGTGTCTTCGATTAAAGCCCTCGGCCACATTGGAAGGTATCGACACGGCAGCACGACGCATTTGCGAGGCCAATCCGTAGAGTTCTGCTTGAGGAAACGATTTCGTCATATTGTACGTGTCTATGACAATCTCTTTCCCGAGCTTCCACACCTCCAGGTCTCTAAAGTTCTTAATCGTGGGTTCCATATCGTAAGAACATATCTCGTGTCTCGTCTTGCGCCTCACGCCTCACGAGATACGCTTCACCCTTCACGCACGACGACGCTTCACGTTTGTTTCTTAACGCATCCCTCCCATCAAACTCATCATTGGGAGAAAGATGGAGACTGCAACCAGACCGACCGTCCCAATGAGTCCGACGGTAATCATGGGTTCCATAATGCCAAAGATTTTTTTCACGCGCCTGGGGATTTCTTCATTGTAATAATGCGCCACATGCATGAGGGTTTGATCGAGCCGGCCGGCCGCTTCTCCAACAGAAACCATTTGAATGAGAATGGGTGGGAACACTGAATGTTGCCGAAGCGCATTACTAATCGTGGCACCTTCCGACACATCTTGCTCAACCTTTTTTAACGCACGGGTGATCACAAGGTTCCCGACGAGCCGCTGACACAAACTCAAGCCTTGCAACACCGGGATACCCGCTTTGTAGAGAACACCAAAATTGTGCGTGAACCGTGAAAGCGCCAACATGCTTTTCAAAGGCCCGAAGATCGGGACTTTGAGCGTCCAGGTATCCCATAAAAAGGCAAATCCCGGGATACGGGATTTGATTATCCACACAAGCACCGGCACACCAACTAGCAGCATCCCCAATATCCACCACGCGCCTTCCATGAACTTACTAAAGGCCAATACCGCAACCGTGACTAAGGGAAGGGGAACATCCAAGCTCTCAAGAATTGGCGTAAATCGCGGGATCACAAACGTAAACATGATGATAAACAGCCCCAGCACCGCCGTGAGAATCGTGGCCGGATAGATCACGGCCTGCCGGACTTCGCCTTTCATTCGTTCCACCCATTCGAGATATCGCTGAAGCTCTTGAAACGTTTCAGGCAACGTTCCGCTTTCTTCTCCGGCTTGCACGAGATTCACGACGAGTGGCGGAAAGACCTTAGGATATTGGTTCATGGCAGCATGCAGCGGAATCCCCGTTTCAACGGTACGCCACACTCGCCCGAGGATTTGTCCAAATTCCGGATGCGAGGCCTCCTGGGCCAAACTCATCAGTGACGAAAGTATTGGCACACCTGCCTGTGTCAGGCTGGACATATGCGTCACAAATTCCAGAATAACCTGTGGTTTAACCTTCGCATTGCCTTTTGAGCCGGTCACGACCGCACTGGTCTCTTTAGCCTCCAACAACAACTTTCCGGACTCTTTGAATCGAATGCGTAGCTCATCGACGCTACCCGCGCTTGTCACCCCCTTATGGGTTTTGCCTTCCTGATCGATCGCTCGAAATTTATAATTACCCATCGACCACCCGCAACACTTCCTCGACCGTGGTTAATCCTTCGAAGGCTTTGGCCAATCCGTCTTCTTTCATTGTCTGCATGCCATCCCGCTTGGCAATGGCTCGAATTGCAGGAAGATCGGGTCCTTGAACAATGGGCAAATGAATTTGTTCATTCATGAGCAACACTTCGAAAATGCCTTGACGTCCACGAAACCCGGTCATGCCGCACGCCCGACACCCTTTTCCCATCCATAGCCGAGGTTCTTGTCCTACCGGAGGTGGAATCTTTAACGCTTTCAACACAACTTCGACGTCAGTCCTCTCCTCCTTACAGCCATGACAAATCAGACGGACAAGCCGCTGAGCCACCACACCAGACAGCGCTGAAGCCAGGAGATAGGGTTCAATACCCATATCGATTAATCGGGGAATGGCACCCACCGCATCGTTCGTGTGGAGTGTCGAAAACACCAGATGTCCGGTCATGGCGGCTCGCATCGCCAGATCTGCCGTTTCCAGGTCTCGAATTTCTCCAACCATGATGACGTCGGGATCTTGCCGCAACAACGCACGAAGACCTGTGGCGAATGTCATGCCAATGCCAGGATTCACTTGCGTTTGACGCACCATCGGCATTTGATATTCCACCGGATCTTCTAATGTAAAGACGCCTTTTTCTTGTGCATTGACTCCTCGCAAACTGGTATAGAGTGTGGTCGTCTTGCCACTTCCGGTTGGGCCCGTCACAAGGAGAATGCCATAGGGACGCTGCACAACGGTTTCTACTCGTTTCTGATTATGCTCGGTGAATCCAAGCGAGCCAAACTCCAAATGGACTGCTGACTTGTCCAAGATTCGCATGACTAAACTTTCACCAAAATTGGTCGGTAAGGTGGAGACACGAAGATCGACGCGCTTCGTTCCCGACGTGAAGGGAATTCGCCCATCTTGCGGCAATCGTTTCTCCGTGACATTGAGCGTCGCCATCAACTTCAATCGGGCAATGATCGACGCTTGGAGCGCTTTCGGAATAAGGATTTCCCTGCCCAAGAGTCCGTCCACGCGAATTCGAATACGCAAGTACTGTTCATCGGGTTCGACATGAATGTCTGTGGCCCGGATTTGAATGGCAAACGTGATGATCTGATTGCATAACCGAATCATCGGCGCTTCGGTGCCGGACTGTTCTCCCAATACTCCGATGCCTTGTTTCGCAAGTTGATCAACCAAGTTGGTGATCGTCTCACTTTGGGCGTAATACCGTTCGATCGCGTCGGCAATGGTTTGCGGCGGAGCCGTCACCACCTCGACATTCAATCCAGTCACCCGTTCAATCGTGTCGACCGCCATGACATTGTAGGTATCAACGAGTGCCACTTTGAGGAGATTCCCCTTCCGACTCAGGGGAAGAAGCTGGAATTGTGCGGACAGTTCGTGGGGCACAAGCTCGAGCACATCAGGAGGAATAAAATAGTCCGTGAGGTCGAGAACTGAGGCTTGCGACTCTGTGGCAAGATACGTCGTTAAGACTTCATCAGTGATGAACCCGAGGCTGACGAGTGTTTCACCGAGAAATTTGCCCAGACGTTTGGACTCTTTCAAGGACAGATTTAATTGATCTTCAAGGAGAAGACCATCCGCCACAAGACGGTCGCCAAGACGCTTGGGTTTAGGCGTGGCTTCTGCTTCTTCAACGAAAGAAGAACTCATACGTCATTGACCTTGCGAAAATATTGAGTTCGAGGAAAGGAGGAGACGGAGGTGACGATCGGGAATGGTGAGGGTGATGTGGAACTCAGCGTTCTTTTGTCAGTGCTGTCTAACACCTCCTCTCTCCACTTAGGCACGTCCAATACGCCATCCACCTGGATGACGATCAATTGGCCGGGAAGTACACAGTGACGGTCCCCTAGGACATAAAGATTTCCAGGATTGGCACCATTGCTCGACACATTTCCCACGCCCGAGGACATGATCCTGTTCTGTTTTGACAATAGACGGTGTCCTTACAAATGTCATCATCATTCATCATTCGACGTACCTAAAAACCAAGCCTTTGGCTAAACTCACGACACCTGACCTCCAAACTCACACCCCATTCAATCGTGATTCGATGGAAGGTCTTCGTGATTCTCATTGGTCTCATCCATGATTCAGATAAATCATCATTTGATCAGTTGCGGCGTCATATTTTGCCCGCCCTCGAACGACACGCTCTGCTGTCGTAGCGCCAATGCCTGGATCGAGAATGGCATCGACTTTGTCAAAATCCGCATCGCTGATCCCCGTAAAGTAGACATACACCACATTAGAATTACTCGGGATATCGCTACCGCCGTCATTATTCAGATCCCAACCAATATTGCTGGCGTCTGCCGCAGCAGCGTAGGCCACAGGCGTGCTAGACGTCGGCATAAAGACCTGCGTTCCCAAACCAGGCGGAACATTGGTGATAAACTTTGCCAAATATGGACCTCGAAACCTTACCCAACTATTCGCACCGGTATTCAAGGCATCGTTCACATCCAGCGTCAGGCGTGCCCCAAGCGATGTAGCCTCAGTGCTATTCCCCGTGGCTTCTGCTGTTGGCGTTCCACCAGCATCTAGCGGTAGCAGCGTACTCAGATCGGAGTAATAATCAACAACTGCTGTTTCATACGTTCTGACTGCAGCCACCAACGCATTCGCTCTTGATTCAGCCATGATTTCGAACACTTTTGGCAACAACAGTGCCACCAAAATCGCAATGACGGCTAAGACACCGATCATTTCGATCAAGGTAAATCCTTGTTCCTTGTTCATATTCTTCATAAATCCCTCTCCTCTTGCGGCTTCGTTGATGACCCTATGATTGGTTTGTTCACATATAAAGGCATTTCATTCTCGTTTCCTGTTTTCATTGTCATTCTTCGGCAGTCTTTTCTCCAGCCTTGAGGGCTTTCTGACTATAAAAGTAAAAATGTTGCTCGTTGCTCGTAAAAGAAAGATCAGAAGCTTTTTCTTTCGAGCGACGATTTACGCTTGCGCGCCGGAGCGCTCCCGGCCGTCGTAGCCAAGAGACTACTATGGCGGGGTCGACACAGCGCGCAGGCACGAACAACGAGCAACGTTTTCCCCTATTATTGGTGAGCCAGATAGAGGTGAAGACTCATTTCAACCGGATCGTATTTCGCCCGCCCTCTGACCTGCCTCTCTTCCATTGTTCTTCCAATGTCTGACTCCACAACCTTATCAATACGGAGAAATTGCTCCGGAGTAATTCCTGTGACACGAAGCACGACGATATGAGCCTGGGTCGGAACATCGCTTCTTGCATTATCGCCTTTTAAATCCCAGGCATCATTACTCCTGGTGACCACGGCGCCTAACGGCAGTGCTTTATGGGTCTGCAGATACATGGCTCCACCAAGTTCTGGGGGATGTTGCGTATCGAATTTCTCCAAGTACGGTCCCTGAAACTTCGTCCACAAATTAGAACCCCCAGCACGCGGGTCACCCGCAACAAGTGTGAGCTGAGCAGGAAGCGAGTTGGGGTTTGCGCTATTTCCCGTCTGTTCGAGATGAGGCAACCCCTGAGAATCCAAGGGCAACAGAGTCCCCACATCAGCATAATATCGACTGATCGCTTGCTGATAAATTTTGACAGATGAAACGAGCGATTCGGCTTTGGAGTCTGCGATCAAACCATAGACGTGAGGGAGCGTCATGGCCGCTAATACGGCGCCAATGGAGACCACTCCAATTGTTTCTAGTAGGCTTAAGCCACCCTGAGCATGAAGAAGAGCAAATTTTCGTAAATTCAACATCACCTGACTTTCAGATTTTTCCTTTGTTGTGATGTCTTTCGGTTGCCTGTTCATGAATCTATACCTGTTGATCTCGCAAGGCAGGTAAGCGTTCATCTGTCAACCTGCCAAACTGAAACAGAAAGATTTCCGAGTTTTCCTACAAAGTTATGAACGGGAGTCGAGTCCTTGTAGCGCAATCTTGGCAAAAGGGTCGCCCTGTTGCGAGGCACGCCGAAAGAGGTCCTTGGCTTTCTCAGTATCCTGATGTTCTGTCTGGGCGTCGGCATAAATAGAGCCAAGATGAACGAGTGCGGCGGTAGAATTTGGCTCTACTTGAAGGGCTTGTTCATACGCGTTGATTGCCTCCGATACTTGACCTTGCATTCTGAGCGCACTGCCAAGCCCCACATAGGCTTCGGCCGCATCTTGATTCTGACGAAGGGCTTGTCGATAAGCGGCGGCGGCGGCTTCATAGTTTCCACGAACAAAAAATGACCGCCCTAGTTCTTGATGCCATTTTTCACCATGGATGATGGGGTGGCCTGGTTCCGGAGAAAGACGGACTGGCAGAGGTGAGGGCATGGACACAGGTAGGTTCTGTGTTTCCATGCGAATTTCGCGTACTGATTCTTTTACGTTGAACAATGAGGAATCGTGCAAACCACGAAGAATGGCGGCTTTGGTAAACTGACCTTGTTGTGCCAGCGTTGCCGGATTTTTAACCGATTGAAGACTGCCGCCGTTTTCATAATCGGTTGCACACCCCTGACATATAGACAGTCCGACTACGATGATGGCACATCGGCTAAGCCAATTCGTTGTTCTCTTCACGACAGACTCCTCTGTTCATACATGGATCCCGATGGGAGACGTCACTCACCAATACTCCCATGATATTCAATCGTCACAACTTGGGATTCTTGCTACTTGTATCGGGACATTGACGTACGTCCTTGATCTTGAAATGCCGCACTCATCTCCTATAGCCGCGTCAGTTATACCGGAACGATACAGCGCCAATTTGTACGATGTTGATATCCAATACGTGAGAGAAAACGTCAATTATTGTCAGTACATCCAAGCGGGTATAACCTTCCAATGTTTGAGGCGTATAGCCGAATCAATTAACTTTCAATGTGTGATGTGAGTAATTTCGCTGGGTTACTTGGATATCTCTGATTGGTGGTATTAAAAGGATAAGGTCACCATGATCGATTGCCCACCCGTGACGCTTAGTCTTGCGAACGATCGTATCCACTGGGGCTATCTATGACCACCATATTGCATGACCATAGGAATTCTCAGTGAAGGTTGGACAGATATGACGAGTGGGGCGTTGAACGTTCATGGCCTCAGCACACCACTGGAAATTCTTTAAATTCGCAATAAACAACGACGACTGAGTGAAATATCCCTCAATGAATAACTTCAGAGGAACCATGAAGAAAATGTATTGAAATGAGTAGGAACGAAATCAAAAGCGTCACGAATAACAGGATATTCAGAAGCATTCTGATAGAGGAAACGGAGTAGGAACACGAAGCCCGCCAGGAGAGGCAGGCTTCGTGTTTTTTTTCTAGCAGGGGGTGACGTGTCGCTGAGAAAGAAGAGCGTGTTAGTCGGTTTTGAACGCCTCCTTCAGCAACGGTTCAATTTCACCTTTTTGTTCCATTGGCCCCAACACATCAGTATCACCATAAAACGTTCCATTGATGAACACCTTGGGTAAGGTTGGCCAATTCGTCATCTGATTCAAAAATTCTCGTTTTTCCGGGTTTGTGAGGACATTAATCAGCTCATAGGGATGCCCGAACTTATTAAAAAACTCCATCGTCTCTACGGTAAATCCACATTGAGGGGCAGATTTCGTCCCCTTCCCGTAAATCAAGATTTTATGCTCTTTAATTTCGCGTTGAACTTCTTCTTCGATTGGATTGGACATGGGATTTGTTCTCCTTATGCTTCATCGTGAGTTTTTGCCTGTAGCTCCACTGCATGTATACGGCCATCTTTCATTGGAACATCTAACGCCTGGTAAATCATTCGGTGCCGATCTAATAAATTTTTCCCTTTGAACATATCTGAGACCACATCGACGTTGAAGTGATCCATGGTTCCCGTTCGATCAACAATCGAAACTTTTGCATCAGCCATCGATTGCTGAATAAACATTGTAAGATCTTCTTTGCTAATCATGTATTCTCCCCAGTTCGCGAGTAATTGACTTCTTTCACCTAATATAGCCAACCGACTATTCGTTGCGCAATTCCAGATATCGCGCATCCACTACCCCTTAGCCTTCATCCACATACCGATATAAAGCAGATCTGATGAAGATCCCCAGCCGCTCCAGAACATTCATAGGAATCTCATGGCCTCCACGAAATTCATGCCATTCCACAGTAAGCCCTTCTGCTTTCAGCATATCACGGAGCTGTTTCGCCACGACCGGAGAAAGGATTGGATCATCAGTCCCATGACTTTGAAACACCGGCATTCCCTTCCGCTTGCCAGCCAGAGATGCCCATTCATCGCTCGCGATCAAAGAGCCAGAGAGTAAGACCAGGCCGGCATATGACTCATTGGCCCGTAACGCGGCATCACAGGCCAACATCGCTCCTTGCGAAAATCCGCCAATTATCAGTTCATCGGGTGTAACGTGAAATTCTTCCTTGACGGTCTGCAACACCTCAACAATTTTTTCGCGAGCCTCTGACAAACCATTCGGGACTTCTTTCGTTAATTGAGCCCAGTTCCCGCTTGCACGCTCTTGCGCAAGACGCTCCATGTCTAACATCCACCACGCTCGGGAATCCCCGAACCCGAAGTTCAAGGACAATGGTGCAGCGGGAAAGACAAATCGGGTTTCGTCAGGAACATCAAGGACCCGCCACAGAGGGACCAAATCATCTCCAGGAGCCCCAAAACCGTGAAGCAGCATGACTACAGGTCCTGAGCCACCGCCTTGACGGTCAGACCCGCCGGTTATACCTATTTCAAGTCCGGCCCATTTTTCAGTTCGCATAGATTTTTCTGTTGTTAGGGGTTACACTCCACGACCCACATTCTTTTTTTCATTATCGCGACTCTATTTCAGGATCATCTCTCATGGAGGAAACAAACGTTGCTCGTCGCTAGTATCTCGTCGTTCGTATTTCGTAAAAGAAAAGATTCTTTTTTTGCGAGCGACGCTTCACGCCTGCGCGCTACAGCACGCAGGCCCGAGCAACGAGAAACGTTGTTTCCTCTACGAAGAACGCCGGTAAACGATTTTCAATGTCCCATTTTGGGAGATCCGGCATTGGCCCCTTGCGTGATCATGGGAATTCGGAGGACTTGCTTGCAGTGTGTGCAGATGACCTTCATCGTATTCGGATCGGAATACACGATGTCTTGTTCTGGTATCCAAAACAATAAACTACATTTAGGACATTTTCTGACGAGCATCGGCATACAACAATCTCCATCAATCACTAGTTTTTAGGTAGCTATTTAGTGTAATACAGAGCAGCCTCTAATCGCCAGCTATGATTACATTTTCCGACTCGAAAGATATCACCCCCCAGAAGCTGCTCCCCCTCTTTGAGCAAGCCCAGTGGTCTAGCGGACGAACGCTGGAAGATACGTCCTCCATGCTGGCTCATAGCGATGTAATTATATCAGCCTGGGAAAGCTCGCGCCTGATCGGATTTGGGCGGGTCCTGACTGATTATGTGTTTCGTGCCTCAATTTGGGACGTGATTATCGACCAACACCATCAAGGCAAAGATATTGGCACCACACTCATGCGCCAGATTCTTGATCATCCTTCACTCCGCAACGTTGAGTTATTTTGGCTCTGCACTAGGCATAAACAGGCTTTTTACAAGACTTTAGGCTTTTCTGATCAAGAACAAACTGGCATGGTCTGGAATCGCAGTAAACATCGTTAACTAAACATTGTCTCCAATCCTATGAATGCACACCAGTTCAAGTCTGACAACACAGAATCGTATCTCGTCGCTCGTCGCTCGTCATTCGTCAATGGAAAAAACGTACCTCGTCGCTCGTCGTTCGTAGCTCGTGTAAAGAGTCTTCCTCGTCTTTTTCGAGCAACGAGCGACGAGCAACGAACGACGCGTTATTCCCCACGTTCTTCATGGCATCGTTTTTTCACCCAAACCCATGGTGTTCAACGATGATCGTTGCCGGTTTAATGTCTGGAACCTCAGCAGACGGCGTTGATGTTGCCCTGGCGAATATTCGAGGAAGCCAACATCGTCTCAATATGCACTTGAAATATTTTGAGACCATTTCGTATTCCCCTTCCCTTCGCAAGCGAGTGCTGGCAGCCGCAGAAAGCGGGCATGTGGCCGAAATCTGCCACTTAAACGTACTGATCGGCGAAGTATTTGCGACAGCCACGCTTCGAGCCATTGAGCGAGCTAAGCTCAAACCTCAACAAGTCAAACTGATCGGCTCTCATGGTCAAACGCTTCATCACCTTCCCAAGCCTCAGCGGGAACCAGGCATTGGCCCCGTTCGATCAACCCTGCAAATCGGTGATCCATCCGTCATTGCCGAGCGAACCGGCATCACGACCATTGCCGACTTTCGCTCGCGAGACCTGGCAGCCGGGGGAGAAGGTGCCCCGCTTGCCCCCTATGCTCATCACCTCTTCTTTCAGCATCGATCCCGGTCCCGGCTCATCGTGAACCTTGGCGGAATCGCCAATGTGACGGTCCTGGCTGCAGGAGCTCCTCTAGAATCCATGCAAGCCTTTGATACAGGTCCATGCAACATGTTGCTTGACGCCGTGACCGCTCGCTTGTCGAACGGCAAACAGACAATAGACCGCGGTGGACGACTCGCACAACGCGGTCACGTCGACCCGACGATTCTCCGATTTTTACTGTCGCATCCCTTTTTGCGCACTCCTCCGCCCAAATCCACCGGAAGGGAGGAATTTGGTCAGTCCTATGTCAAGAAATTGTTAGAACGGACTCGCAAACGTCGTCTTTCACGGTCCGACGTCCTAGCAACCTGTTGCCGCTTCCTCGCACATTCCATCCACAATGCACAAACGTGGATCGCAGACGACATTCATGAAGTCGTGCTCGGTGGCGGTGGAATCTTCAACGCCGCACTTATGAGCGCATTACAAGAAACATTTGCGCCAGTCCCGGTTCGCACCATGGATGAGTGCGGATCGTACAGCAAAGCCTTTGAATCCATCGCTTTCGCCGTTCTTGCTTACCAAAGTTTTCATGGCGTCTGCGCAAATGTTCCAGCCGTCACTGGAGCTCGACATCCAGTTGTGTTGGGAACCATCACCCCGGGACATCTGAGAATCAAGACGTGACACTCACAATAGAAACATCTCTGTCCAGCATAATGGCAGAAGGCACCTCTCTTCTTGCACAGTTACCTGACGCGTCGTTTCCGGTCATCCTGATGACCGTCCTTGTCCTCATCGCTCTGGCTCTTTGGTTGATTTGGGGACGTCAGCCTGCACATTCCCACACAAGCGAAACGCCATCAGATCAACAGTTTGACCAAGTGGAGGCCTCAACCCGGTCGCTCTTTCTCAACTCCGAAGCCTCAATATTTAATATGGTCCGCTTGGCCGTGCAAGACAGCTATTTGGTTCTCGCAAAACTTCCCCTCTCCTCAGTACTCGCCATTGAGAAGGATAACCGTGAGAAGCGAAAAAGGATCATGAAGGCCATCCAACACATCAAGATCGATCTGGCGTTGATTCATCCAGGGACACTTCAACTCGAAAAGGTCATTCGAATCACATCTCCTGAATCCTCCGTGATTCTGCCTTCGGAAAAGGAACATCTCGTAACCGCCATCTTGCTAGCAGCAGGTATTTCCACTGTCACGCTCGATGCCAATACATCATACACGGTCCCACAAGTATTGACGCTTTTGGGTTTAGGAGAAGAGGACTGAGGAAAACGTATCTCGTCGCTCGTATGTCGTATCTCGTGTAAGAAAATCATTCTGATCTTTCTTTTCCGAACGACGAACGATGAGATATGATTCACGCTTGCGCGCAGGCACGAGCAACGATCCTACGGACGGATTATGGGAAGCATCGTGCGAAATGTTTCTTCGCCAATCTCAGCAACGAGCCCGGATTGAATACGCGGGTCTTTCATAGGAATGAAGCGGGCAACTTTCATATATGACCGATTGGCTAATACTGCAGCAGCTTGAGACTTTCGGTCACGCGTGAGGTCCATCGTATATCCCGCACCATGGTTCCATTCCCACAGTGAAGAACTCAAACAGAGACAGAGGTGGTGATCGCAAATATCCGCATAGTGATTGATGAGATTTTCCTTGTAGCGTCGAATGTTGGGGCCTTCCAACATGAAAGCAAAAACGACATGGTGCCCCCACCAAAAGAGCGTGCGAAAAGCAAATTTTTCTTCTCGCGTATAGTGTCGAGGGAAGTCGAGATATTGATAGGGAAAATCTTCCAGATGTTCACCTTTCACAAACTGGACGGCTTCGGAGTTAAAACGCTGAGGGACGATCAGGTCCGTTCCAACGAGAGCTGATTGGATACGCGTATGAAGGGCTTCCAAGGACTGACGAACGGTGACCGTAATGCGTGCTTTTGTGCGAAAGAATGTTGTATCCGCAAAGCACTCGACTTCTTCTGGGGAAAATGAAAACGATTGGGTCATAGGAATGTCATTCATAACAACTGTATCTCGTCGCTCGTGCCTGCGCGCAAGCGTGAATCGTCGTTCATTTCTCGCAAAAGAAAAATCAGAAAACTTTCCTTGCAAGCGACGAGCAACGAACGACGAGATACGAATGAGTACTTATGAAAATTGCCACGTTTAATGTGAATTCGATCCGTCGACGCCTGCCCATTGTCATCGACTGGCTTATCAAAAAAAAGCCTGACGTGTTGTGCCTGCAAGAAACGAAGGTTCAGGATGCTGACTTTCCTCTCGAAGCCTTCGTTGAGACAGGCTACCACATCGCGTTTCGAGGTATGAAGTCGTATAACGGCGTGGCCATCTTGAGTCGAACATTGCCCGAGCATGTTTCTTCCGGCTTTGGTGATGACGAAGAGCATCCGGATGATCCTATGCGTCTCATGCGGGTCGTCGTTCATGGGATTCCCATCCTCAACACCTATGTCCCTCAAGGCTTCTCGATCGATTCACCCAAATATCAATACAAGCTCGGTTGGTATAGAAGGCTCAAACACTATTTCCAGCAACATCTCTCACCCAAGAAACCAGCCATCTGGTGTGGCGATATGAATGTTGCCCCAGAACCTGTCGATGTACATAGCCCTGAAACACATCTCAAACATGTCTGTTTTCATGCAGATGTCCGAAAAGCCTACGAGCACACGATTTCCTGGGGATTCGTTGATGTATTTCGTGCGCACTACCCCAAACGGCAGCAATTCACGTTTTGGGATTACCGGCAACCCAGCGCATTAGAGAATAATCGAGGCTGGAGAATTGATCACATCTTAGCCACACCGGTATTGGCACAAGCCTGCACAAAAGTTGCAGTTGACCTCGGTCCGCGTAAAGCGGAAAACCCCTCTGATCATACGGTGTTGTGGGCAGAGTTTTCTCGGTAGTCGGCTAGAAAAATTTGTGTATTGGCAGCTATTCAATATTTATAGCTTTTTAACTTTTCATTAAGACTTATAGCCGCTTCAGTTATACTGAAACGATGAAGCGCCAACTTGCACAATGTTGATATCCAATACGTGAGAGAAAACGTCAATCATTGTCAGTTATAGCCGATTCAATGATTTTTCGTACTCTTGACACATGGGATATCGCGTTGAAAGTCCTCATGGTTGAGCTGGAACGTATTTGTATTCGCTATAATCCAAGCGGGTATGACCTTCCAATACTTGAGGCGTAATATTACACGACTAGGCGACTTGTACTCGAGATGTCAACAGGATCGGAGGAGGAATCTATACTGTTTCTTCAGTCATCTGAGATGGTATACAACCACCGTCGCCTAGGGTACCGCCATATTGGATTCGCTATAATAATTTTATTTTTTTCGAGACGATTTTTTTCGACTCTCTACCAGGACATTTTCTGCTGGAATAAAGACACCGCACGCGACCACGGTGGTCCAAAGATTGGGTTTTCCAATGGCCGATTGTGTGATATTTTGGGTTTTGACAATTCTTCCACCCATTTTGAAGACTTGCTCACGTTCTTTCCACGCCACATCAGGGTCAAAGTCGATTCCAAGTGTGGTGGCCAGCATCTGTGCCGCTAAGTCTTCGGTATACTCTCCGGCCTCTTCATCCGTTTCCCCATAGGCATGGTGTTCAGAGAGATAGCCGTAGTGGGATTCGCGCCCCGTCGGAATCGCTAGCCCAATGGAAGACGAGATGAGCCGATTTCGTTCGTTCGTTTCTGATCGTGCCATGACACAGAACGTAATTTCTCCTGGATTTAAGAGTTTTTCTCCCCGTTTCCGTGGGACGATTTTACAATCTGGAGGGAAAATTGAAGATACGCTGACTAAATTGCAGGCCGCAATTCCTGCACTTCGCAGCGCTTCCTCAAAAGAGGTCAATTTTTCTCGATGAACACCGACCCCCCGAGTCAAAAACATATGTGTTGGGACCATAACTCCTCCTCTTTCTCTTTAAGATCTAGACCATCTATTTTCCTGCACTGACTTGTCCTTCCGCACACACCAGCACTCGATGAAACATGTTATGAATCCGTTGTCGTGTTATGAAAGGGTGAGTAGATGAAGGATAGTTTGACAAAGGCTCAACACAAGGTTTTCTTATTTACCAAGAGTCGAGGGCAAGGTGCAAGAAAGAACTCGATAATTGCATGTTACATTTTGATGACGAAGAAACCATTCAGCCTTCTAACGCCATTCCTCCAAGAGTCATGGCATAGGGACATTCAAGACCAATAACTTGGGTTCCGTCAATTCCTGAATGGCATACTTGACGCCTTCTCGACCAAGACCGGAATCTTTCACACCGCCATACGGCATATGATCGGCACGAAATGTCGGAATTTCATTGGCGAGAACCGTCCCAACTTCAAGCTGCTGAAAAGCCTGAAAGACCTTCTGTGTATTCTGCGTAAAGACGCCAGCTTGCAATCCGTACATCGAATCGTTGAGTTGCTGTAAGGCATCCTCAAACTGTCGATAGGGGCTCAACATCACCACCGGACCAAATACCTCCTGGCAGGAAACCGTCATGTGGGTCTCCACATCCGTCAGCACGGTCGGTGTTATCATTGAGCCTTGACGCGTCCCTCCAATACGAACCCTCGCCCCTTGAGTGACTGCCTCATTGACCCATGACTCAACACGCTGAGCCGCACGTTCGTCAATAAGCGGTCCTACGACCGTCTCATCTTGAGCCGGATCACCGACGACGACATCGCGAACCCGTATAAGGAATTTGTCGACTACCGAATCATAGATCGACTCATGAACGTAGACACGTTGAACGGAAATACATGTTTGCCCAGAATAGCCAAACCCTCCTGCGACACACCGTTGAACGGCAAGATCCACATCAGCATCAGGTTCGATGATCACTCCAGCATTCCCGCCCAATTCTAAAAGAACTCGTTTTTTCCCAGCCTTCGCCTTGAGCATCCATCCGACGGCAGCGCTTCCAGTAAAACTCAGGGCCTGAAATCCTTCACTCTGAACAAGCTTTTCCGCTAATGGAGTTTGGCAGGGAACGACATTCATCGAACCAGCAGGAAGATCAGACTCAAGGACCACTTCACCTAACAACAACGCGGTGAGTGGAGTTTGAGGAGCAGGTTTAATGACAATGGGATTTCCAGCAGCAAGACATGGCGCCACTTTATGCGCAACAAGATTAAGCGGGAAGTTAAATGGAGTAATTCCCAACACCGGGCCAATGGGAAACCGACGCAGCATACCCGTGTAGCTCTCCATGCCCGGCATACGGTCCATCGGGATGACTTCGCCTGGAATCCGTGTCGTTTCTTCACTGGCGATCAAAAATGTTTGAATGGCACGATCAACTTCTCGGCGAGCATCCGTAATTGGTTTCCCCGCTTCTTCACTAATCGTTTTCGCAAATTCTTCGCGCCGACGCCGAAGCGAGGCGGCAATCTGCTGCAAACCCTTAGCCCTGACATGCGCGGAGGATTTTTTTAGGAACGAATAGGCTTCTGCGGTTGATTGGAGAACCTGAGATATTTCGTGTTCCCCGGCTTGACAGACATGTGCAAGCACACGTTGATTGTACGGATTGAGAACCGGCTCAGTTTGAGGAGTCTGAACCCATTCTGAGCCAATTAAAAAATGTCGGTGAGTCTCTGTCGACATTGCCGTCATGGAGGTTAGGTTGTAAGCGGACCATCAGTCAATGCTGTCGAATCTGCTGACACGGGAGTCGCTTGAGGTTGCGCTCCAGTCGCTTGGGCTTTGGCAATTAACTCCGGCGTACCCCATTCTACCAAAGATTCTAAGGCAAAGGCCTCAAAGGTTGAAACGGCACCACAGCCTGGACAGCCCTGCATCGGAACCTTGGCTCTAAACACTTCATCAAGGCAATCCATACAGACAAACAAGTCTGGTTCACCAGGAGAACATTCAACAGACCAATAGACAGAAGATTCGGACATAATACTTTACATTCCCTTATGTTAAAACAACGCGATGACCGCGAAGTACTGGTTGACGAGAGGGCGAATGGCTACGATGCGGTTTCCGATGGCACAGATTTTAACACCTTTTCAATTTCTTCCTGAAACACATCATAGGGAAAGGCTCCAGGGATCATCACCATCTCACCATCTTTAGGAAGTGACGTGACAAAGATCACAAATCCTGGTGTTCCGCGGACTCCAAGCGTTCCGCCTTCAATTCGATCCTGATAAATGGCCTTGACGTAACTATCACCACCCACACATTCCGAAAACTTTGCGGTATCAAGTCCTAGCTCTTTCGCATACCCCGTCAGTTGCTCTGGGGAAAACTGTTGGTCACTATTGAACAACCGATCATGCATGGGCCAATAGGCATCTTGTGCTCCGGCACAACGAGCTGCCTGAGAAGCTTGAAGACCGGGGCCACCAGGGGCACGAGGGAAATCACGATACACAAAGCGGACCTTTCCCGTATCGATGTAGTCAGACAAGAGACGTGGAAACGTTTCATGGAAAAATTTTTCACAAAACCCACAAGTAAAATCTGAATATTCCAAGACCGTCACCGGGGCGTTGGGGTCACCCCTAACAATGTCGCTATCGCGAACGAGAAAGTCAGTCGATGATTCAGCACCTGCAAAAGTGGTCACGACGAAGAACAACAGTCCAAACAGGATAGCCCGGAAATAACAGAGTACCCGCTTGCGTGATGGATTCATTTTCATAGAAGACATAGGATTTGGTTTCTTTATCACCCAGAGATTAACAATGACCGAACAGTGAGTATGTTGACGGTCTATTGTGTCATTCTCAACAAGTCATTGTCGAGTCTAAGACACGAGAGACAGAATCACTCACTCAGTTAAGCATGAGCCTGTTTCTTTGAGATGCGGTCAAGAAGTCCCATCATCAAGATTGGCCAGACCACAGTTGCATCACTCAACACTTCCGAGAATTGCCCGCCCTCATGTTGAGGTACAAACTTGCCCCACGACACGCCCTCTTGATAGGTGCAACCACTCAATCCACCCCAGTAATCCGGCTCTGGGCATATCCGGACTCCGTAATGAAAACGCGGAGGCTTCAAATTTGTTCCCAGTCGGACATTGAGTATTTCAATATAGGGAGGAGTTTGTTGCGCCCAATTCCGTGGAACACCACCCCCAATCGTGAAAATCCCTAATCGTTTGGCAGACAATAATTGTTCCGTGTAGCTATTAAGATCCAGAAACGGGTTAAACGTCGGTCGATATTGCTGTAGTTGAGTCCAAATATCGAGAGGGGTTCCTTTCTCTGAAGGAAGCTCATGTCCTTTGCGATAATGCTCAGCCATCGCCCAAATGGAGACATCAAGGCCAAGCTCTGAATCCGTAAACGCTGGAATGTAAACAGGCACCCCTTTTTCATAGGCGCTCTTGAGAATGGCAGGACCTTCGAATTGATCAGCAAGGGTTTGACCAAGCTCCCGGTTGAGGCGTTCCGAAGACAGCGGTTCATCCGGAGACAGTCGCTTTAAGGTTTCACCCACAACTTCTTCAACATGATTTAAGTTGAGTTCCATCTCCAACGTGTCATAGACGCGATTATAGCCCTTCTCGTATAACTCGGGATCACTCATAGTGGGCTGATATTTATAATGCGTCGCTCCGACGGCCTCACTCATCCCATGTGCCATCAGCGCACCAGTTGACACCACCGCTTGCACCATGCCTTGATCAATCATTGTGCTGATTATTTTTCCCATTTTCGCAATGGTCATGGCTCCAGAAAGCGTCAGCACCACCTTGCAGTCCGGATCTTCAATCATGTTCGTGAGAATATCAAACGCCTCACCCAGGCGGCGTCCACCAAAAGCCGTTTTCTTCATCGCTTCCAACAAGTCCGAGAATGAGTTGACCCCGAGAGGATCAAGCGATTCAAGTGGTTCTAATCCATCTTGTTTGCCATCATGAAATTGTCTTGTATGCATAAGTATTACGAACCTCAGATTATGGTGATTAGCAGATGTGTGCGAATGGAACGCAGACGAAAGAAATGAAAGAAGAGTAGGTTATGAGACTTCCTGATTAACTGCACGAGTCACGAGCTGTGAAATTGTAGAACGATATTCCAACACGCCAACCCACCCGTTCGCCATTGAGACCAGGCTAGCCGGGCAGGCGGCAGCAAGGCTGGTGGTCCCAACGGGATTTGAACCCGTGTCTGCACCTTGAGAGGGTGCCGTCCTAGGCCAAGCTAGACGATGGGACCAATTTGTGTACTATTCATTTTGAATAAGAAACAGTGAAGAAACTACCAAAAATTTCAAGAAGTCTTCATCCCAGTTCCAGGGAACGAAACTGTATCACAGGGGTGATTTCTGCGCAATAAACCTTGTTCGATCACAACAATCGTCACAATTGGAGTGAACAGACATACCCAATTGTCACGAAAACCCAGCTTGACACCACATCAAATACTCGATGAGGGTGCGCCCCAACTACTCCCTTTAACCCGAATGAAGCCGCGCATGAAGGGGTGAATGCCGCAATGATAGGCATAATCGCCCGGCTGCAAATTGGAGATGACAAAGTGTTCCCCAGGTTCGAGCATCCGTGACTCAAACGCACATTTCGCCTGTCGTAGACAATCGTCTGCAAGAATGGAGTGCAGTTCCCTTCCTCTGTTCTCCCATTGAATCACCGATCCTGCATCAGCCGAAACATTGTGCGGAGAGAAGAAGGGGGGCTGTTGATAAATTTGGATAGACACAGTCGATGAACCGGCGAAAACCTTAAAAGAATATGACAGTCCGAGTATCAAGACGGGAAACATCGTCGCAATCATGACAGACATGGCAGACCAAGGCCTCGTGTGCGTTTTCACCTATATTGACCTCGCAGGACCCAGAGTTTCACGTTAGGGTTTGATTGTGAGAAAAATCGTTCTCGAACCACGTTTCAACAGCACAAGCACCGACGTCGTTTCTTCAAGATCACTTGCAACAGTGTCAAAATCTTCTATGGTTCGTATCGCTTCTCGATTGACCTCAAGAAGAATATCCCCCTTGCGAAGACCTGCCCGGTCTGCAGGAGAATCCGGCTCTACATGGGAGATCAGCACTCCTCGATCATCAGAATGTTGACCGGACGGTACCGTTTGCACCGTGATACCTGAAAGCACATGCTTCCCTGTCGTTTGACCTTCAGATGTACTCGATAGCGCCGTCACGTCTTTCGGCATCTCTCCGATATCAACATTCAACTCACGTTCTTCGCCATCTCTCCAAACGGAGAGAGAGATTTCAGAATTGGGTGGGGTTTCCGCTACAAGTGACCGCAAATGAGTGGGGTCCTTTACTGGCTTCCCATTAAAGTGTCGAATAATGTCGCCGCGCTGCACACCAGCACGTCCTGCAGGACTGTCAGCAAACACATCTCCGACTAATGCACCGGTCGTATTCGGAACCTGAAATTGCTCCGCCAAATCATGAGTGAGTTCTTGAATCGAGACTCCCAGCCAGCCGCGAATAACTTTTCCATGTCCAATCAAACTCTCCATCACATTTTTCACCATTCGGCTTGGAATGGCAAAGCCTATTCCCATGTACCCGCCGGTCTGTGAGAAAATAGCCGTGTTAATACCAATCAGTTGCCCAGAAAGATTCACCAAAGCTCCCCCGGAATTTCCGGGGTTGATGGCGGCATCCGTTTGGATAAAGTTTTCGTAATCCACGATCCCCATGTTGGCTCGACCCACGGCACTGATAATGCCCATCGTGACGGTTTGATTCAATCCAAATGGGTTGCCAACTGCAAGAACCATTTCCCCGACTTGCAACGCGCCTGAATTCCCCCACGGTAAAGTCGGTAAGCCCGTCGCCTCGACTTTAATTACGGCAAGGTCGGTTTTGGGATCGGTCCCTATCAATTTGGCAGGAAATTTCCGTTTATCGCTAAACAGCACCGTCAACTCATCGGCCTTCTCAACGACGTGATTATTGGTGACGATGTATCCATCTGCCCGTACGATGACACCCGACCCTAATCCCTGCTCCTTCCTCCGGCGAGGTTGTTTAAATTTTTCCTCAAATTCTTCCCCAAAAAATCGTCGAAAAAAGGGATCATTGAAAAACGGCGATTGTTGAGACTCTTTTGATTGACCAACCTTTCGGCTTGACGAAATATTAACCACTGAAGCCATAGCCTCTTTAGAAACTTTGATAAAGGTATCATTCGACGGAAGGGACACGGTGGCCACGTTCATCGCCTGAGCCTCCGGCTTGGGCTCAGTCACCGGGACTGTTGCTTCAGCAACCGGAGCAGAGCTGCCGGGAACATCAGAACATTGGACAAATGCACTGAGCATGCAAACAGCCATGATTATTCCAATGCCAAACGATCGTTGAGGTATAGAAGAACACAAATAATTGCGACAAACCCCTCGCATGAATCGCTCCTTTCAGCCACGACAAACTAAAACCAGGGCCAACTCTATCGCCAACACGAACAGGTCTATAACCGTTTCAGTTATACCGAAACGATAAAGCGCCAACTCGTGCAATTTTGATATCCAATACGTGATAGAAAACGTCAATCATTGTCAGTCAATCCAAGCGGGTATAACCTTCCGATACTTGAGGCCGTAGGAGTACTCTGCTAGGCGACCTGTAATAAAGACTTCAAGAGGAACCAAAGGAGGACTCTTTGCTGCCCATTCAGTCATCTGAGGGGGACAGAAAACAACTGTCGCCTAGGCGACCTTCTACCGACATCTTAGGGACAGCACGACTTTCAAGCACAGTGCCTATCAGGGTGCGCCCGGTTACGAACAATCGTCGCCTAAGCCTTAATAATTTAGCTGAAAATTAATTGGATTCGCTATAACCCTTTATTTATCATACCAGTTTGAATGAGTTAAGCGTAATCACTCACTTAAATACTATAGCAAATCTAATTAATTTCCTGTTGAGCGATTCAAATTGGCACAGCGAAATTATACACTTCAAGCTTTGGAAGTTATTCGAATCGGTTATAGCAACTATTACGTAACACCAAAGTCGTAAATTTTCTTAATGACAATATTTCCATACAATGGCCTTGAAAAATCAGAGGGAGAAGATTTTTACACGGTAGAAGGATGACGATGGATCACGGCACCTTGAGGCGTCCCGACAATAAGGATCGAAGTCATTCCCACAAACAACCCGGTCTCAACAACCCCTGGTATATCTTTGAACTGCTGTGCCAGCATTGAAGGATTTTCAAGAGCCTTTCCTTGCACATCAAACACATAGTTATGATTATCCGTCACAACGGCGTGGCCATCTCGCACTCGTCGGGTCGCCTGATACCCCAATCGCTCAATCGCTCTCATCGTACTTGGCCACCCAAACGGAACGACTTCAACAGGGAGAGGAAATGATACTCCCAACGATGTCACTTGTTTCCCTTCATCAACAATCACGACAAACTGCTTGGCATTGGCAGCAATAATTTTTTCACGAAGCAAGGCTCCGCCACCGCCTTTGATGAGGTTGAAGTGAGAATCGACCTCATCCGCGCCGTCAATCGCCACATCGATTTCCCACGCATCTTCATCCGGCAAGATTGGAATGTGGAGTTGTGTGGCTAAGGTTGCGGTTTCCCGAGAAGTCGGCACGCCCTGTATTCGTAGTCCCGCTTTGACGCATGGAGCAAGGGCTTCAAGCAGATACTTCACCGTAGAACCCGTCCCTAATCCCACCGTGTGACCATCTTGAATATATTCAAGAGATTTTTCGGCAGCCATTTTTTTTAGAGAATGGGGAGAGAGAGTTGAATCCGATTCGGTAGGCATTAGTTCGTTTTGTTATGAGTCAGCCCTGCGGCCAAAGACGCAGCACCCAGAAGGGCCGCCTGTGGATTGAGAATGACGTACACAGGAATCGTCGATAACAACCGTTTATATCGGCCTTTGGCCAGAAAGGCCTTCATAAAGCCCCCCTCACGAAGCATCGGCAGAATTTTCGGTGCAATTCCTCCGCCTAAATATACGCCACCATAAGACAAAGTATTTAATGCCATATTCCCGGCTTCCGCCGCATAGATGGAGATAAACAGGTTTAACGACTCGACACATATTTCCGGCTTTCCGGCTAAAGCGGCATCGGTAATCAGGGTTGATGGATCTCCAGTAGGTAATGTTTCAGCAAACCACGTTGGCTCATTTTTCTTCGTGTCCCGAAGAAACTGATAAATGGCATGCAACCCGGGTCCAGACAACACCCGTTCGTAACTCACATGCAAATAACTGCTCCGAAGATACCGGAGTAATTCGATTTCTCGATCACTATTCGGGGCAAAATCCGCATGCCCTCCTTCAGAAGGACAAATATGATAGCGTGTCTCGTCCCAGAATAAAGTGGCTTCCCCCAATCCAGTTCCAGCCGCTAAGAGCGTGCGAGTCCCGGAACTTTTTGAGGCCACTGAAGGGGTTAATGACTCCACTTCATCGGGCCGTAAGACTAAGAGTCCATGAGCCGTCGCTTCGAGGTCGTTGACCAGTCGAACATCTTTGACCTCAAGAAAGTCTGCTAACGTTTCGCCTTTGATGACCCAGGGTAAATTGGTTGTCTTACAGATATTATTAATGACCGGCCCCGGAACCCCAAAACAGACTCCTGTCAACGACGCACGGATTTCCGCTGAGGATAGTCGAGGAGAATCGGAAGACTCGTCTAGATTTTCATCTTCTTCATCTGAGTCCAAATCTGAGGAAGATACCGTGTCCTCTTCTTCAAGAAATTCGGTAATGATGTCTTCTAACGACTCATAGTCCTGACTATAAAACGAGTCCTCGCGAATTGGCTCAACCCGCGAACCGTTCCAGTCAAATAATGCCAACAGGGTTTTGGTCCCCCCAATGTCTCCCGCAAGAATCATGACGACCTACTCAGGACTTACGTTAATAATGAAAAGGGCACGCTCTTTCTTATTTATTGAGACTCGAGCGAATCGATGATGCTCACCTTAGCGGATACAAAAGCAACGGCGCAAGGACCCTTAAAAAGTCATGAAAATGTCGCTCGTATCTCGTCTTTCGTCTGATAATACCCATCTCCCGTCTTGGATTTCACGCTTCACGAGCGACGATTCACGAATGACTATCGGCATCCACATAGGA
The DNA here is from genome assembly GCF_965152625.1 of Candidatus Nitrospira salsa. Taxonomy (NCBI): domain Bacteria; kingdom Pseudomonadati; phylum Nitrospirota; class Nitrospiria; order Nitrospirales; family Nitrospiraceae; genus Nitrospira; species Candidatus Nitrospira salsa. The sequence goes on along the minus strand of NZ_CBCUCO010000004.1, from coordinate 814,158 downwards.
CCAAGTTGAAAACGTGGCGGCCTGCCCATGACGTAACCCTTGAGAGTCCACAACGTTCCAGACAATCGCTCGTTCCACTACAAACCGTTTGCCAGTCTTTGAAATACGGATGCCTCGATAATCATCGATGTAGCCTTGAGATTTCGCCTTCCGCAGCATCTCAGCGCGTTCTGCTTGATTTATATGCTCAGCCGTCAGACGAGATGGCGTGTGGGTGAACTGACTCCAATCCATTTCCCAGAGAATCAACGCCTTCTGATTGCCATAGTTCAAAATTGGATCATCTTCCAGACCATGCGATACCACAATCAACGAACTTTCGAACAATCGTTCAGATTGCTCTTGAAACGTCCCAGCACGGTCAATCAATTCTTTCGCCAACCACTGTCGATAGCTACTCAACAGAAGCTGGACCCACTCCACCACATTCGGCTGTTGCCAGACCGCTACTGCATCTGGCTTTCGAGAATCTGTTGGATTATCGCTCACATTCAATATCACCTATGTCTAGACCATGACGTTCATTTGCATTTGATTCACGCAAAGAGATCTCATCGGCAGGACTCCGAATGCTTCCAATGCCTAATCATAGCGAATTGCTGAACAATATTTTATGCTGAAGATGATAAGGATCAATCAAAAAACCTCTCCGTATGTGAAGAAAAAATAGACATCATGGCATCGACTCCAACCGATCTCAAATTTACGTATGAGGATTACCTCGAATTTCCAGAAGATGGGAACCGCCACGAATTGATTGAGGGAGAACATTACGTGACGCCAGCCCCACTCACCAAACACCAACGAATTTCCTCTAATCTCATTGCCCATATCCATCATCATTGCCAGCGCACTCTTGCAGGACTCGTGTTAGCCGCTCCAACCGATGTAGTCTTTTCCGAGACCGACGTTGTACAACCTGACTTGGTATTCATCACAAAATCGCGACAACCCATCGTCACGCGTGAAAACATTCAAGGCGCGCCTGATTTCATTGTCGAAATTCACTCCGATTCGACCAGACGACGCGATGAACGAACGAAGCGAACATTATATAAACGTTATCAGGTCTCGGAATATTGGATCGTTGATCCGGAACTCGAAACAGTAAAAATCTTTCGCTTGAAAGAACGTCGCTATGTTGTCATCGAAGAATCAACCACCGAACAGCCTAAAACAAGCCTCTCAACTTCCCTCCTTCCAGGATTTTCCATCACTCTTAAGGACGTTTTTTCGTAAATAAGACCGTGTTTCATCTCCTATGCTCACAGCTTGATGTTTTACAGAATGAACTTTATCCCTTCGCAATCTCCCATTCATGAATCATCCATACAATACCTTTTTATTTTCAGAAAAATTTTCATTCATCGTATTATGCCTACCCTATGAAAATGAGACAGGCAAAGACTGACAGACCAACGGCACTTCATCGTTTGTAGGAAAATAGAGGTTATTCAAAACTTGGGTCCGGTCTATAATTAACAATGTTTCCATCTTTTCTTATGCTAGCAATTGTGCTACCGAAAGATGGATTATATTTTTGCGCTTCTTCCAAGAACACCATAGGAACGAGGATTGTCTGCTTATGTTTACCTCCACCTGTTTAATTCGATTAGCTAACTACCGTAATTATTTTTCTATACAAAATATCACATTGAACAATATTCATATTAAAGAAATTGGCTAAAGATTAGGCAATGATAAGCGTAGCGGTCAACGACAGGAGTCCGGAAGAAGGGAACATATGGATTCAACGATTTGGTCAGGTGAGAAATGATCGGTAGGAATGATGTGGTCGGCGGCAGCTTGGTATTTTGGCGTTCGTTCGTGCAAGATTTCTTCGATTTCTTCGACAAACGTTTTGGTTCCTGACAGGGAAGGGCGCTGTGTGTCACCACCAATCCGAGACGCAATGGTCGGGATTTCAGCTGTGAGCCAAAAAGTCACACTGTTGGTGTTGAGGGCGATCACATTTTCCTGTTTTAAGATCGCTCCGCCACCAGTGTCGATGACTAGACTTTCTTGCGTGCTTAATACCTGACAGACTTCTGTTTCTATCTGTCGAAAATGATCCCAACCAAACTTTTCGACTATTTCAGGAATCGGTAACTGCGCTTTTGCAATCACTTCAGCATCCGTGGAGACAACGTTTCGGCCTAATTTCTGGCCCAACAACTTCGCCACAGTACTTTTGCCGGTACCACGATATCCAATCAGCACGATGTTCATCGGAAATGTTCCTCAAGGATCGTTCTCATGACATCCACTGGGGCAGGTTGCCCGGTCCATCGTTCAAATTGCCCCACGGCTTGATTCACAAACATTTCAACCCCGCGAATGGTTTTGCCGCCGGCTTCCCGAGCGTCCCGCAGAAGCTGTGTTTCCAGGGGATTATAGACAATATCCATGACGACCACGTTTGGTGTTAGCAGAGCTTTATCAACACAACTTTTGTCAACATGGGGATGCATGCCAATTGGCGTACAATGAATCAGCACATGAGAGTCAGCAATTCCTGATGCGAGTGATTCCTGCTTGATCGGAGCCTGATTGACAGAAACAGCCGTTCGTTCACGTAAATCATTGACTAAAGATGCCCTTTCAGCTTCGTCAATTCCCAAAATTGTGAGATTTTCAATCTCTCCTTCAACAGCTAGCCCAAAGGCAATGGCCCGTGCAGCCCCACCTGACCCAAGAAGTAATATTCTCTGCCCTTTGAGCTGAGCCCCACCGAAGCGAAGAGCCTGAAGTGCTCCCGTTGCGTCCGTGTTATATCCAGTCAGGATATCTTGCTCCTTGACGATCGTGTTGACCGATCCAATATGACGCGCGGTCGCATCGATTTCATCTAAATACGGCATGACCGCAACTTTATGAGGAATCGTGACACTAAACCCGCGCAAATTCCCCAACGCTCGAATGCCACGAATCGCCCCCTCCACATCCTTCGTCACAGGCAATGCCAAATAGACGAAATTGAGCCCGAGATGGTGAAAGGCGGCATTGTGTATCGCCGGCGATAATGAATGGTGAACAGGATTACCCAGCACTCCACATAATTGTGTTTCCGTCGTAATAGTCATCGTCATCCTACAATCCCCACGTGTGTCATTGCCCACTTCTATACATGAATAGATCAGGTTGCAGTTATCACATACTCATAAGGGAAAACTCAACTCAGGAAGAACAACAGGGTGTGACTATAACGAATCCAAATCATGAGAAGCAGGTATGCTTGGACACGATAGCCCGGAAAACCACGAGTTTTTTGACATATCTCAAACGAGAGCGTTTTGAATAACCCTGCTGATGTTTACTTGAGAAATGTCCAAGTCCATTTGAGGCATATCAACTAACCCTGCGCGATGACTCACTTCAAACATGCGGAATTTATTTGAACCGGCTATAGACGTGACCGCGATGAAGTGGAGTAATCAAGGTCCGAGTGAGGATAAAAAAAGAAACCGGGGAGAAGCAACGCTCTCCCCGGTACAGTTATGAAGAACTGACCCCTCGAATTATCGAGAAGCTTTTTTGCGAGTCGAAGATTTCTTCGCACGCACGGCGGCTTTCTTTACTGGCTTTTTCTTGACGACTTTGGCCATGAACTCACCCCCCTTCCGTAGAAAATCTTATCGGAAGTTATCGGTGTACCTTGATTATTCCTAAAGTCTTTTTTCTAGGAAGTGCGCGTTCATGATCCAAAGACCGAGCAAGGTCCATGCGTGAGAAAAAATATTCGCGTGAGAGAATGTACGAATGATGGCACTGCGGTTGACAAGAACTCAACGCAAGTAAAAACAGCATTCAAGGACGAGAACTATGCGGCAAGCGAATAGGGGGCGTACACATGTTCAGGAAATGAAGTCAGACTCGAGTGAGACGCTAGAAATTTAGGCGGAGTGTGAGGACACCAATATGAATGGTGGTATCCCATTCACCGTTGATCAACGCCCCATTGATGTTATTACTCACTCCACGCGTTTGATACAATCGAACCTGATAGGCTAAATCCACACCAATCGCTTTCACACCGAATCCGTCACAACTCACCAAGCCAAGAAAGGCCCCTCCTTGGCGGCACAAAAACCCCAAACCAACCGATGGCGCGCTATACGCAGAATCAGGCACCCCCGGGTCGAAGGTTGAACTGGGAATTGGACTTTCGGAATACACGTATCCAGCTCGAACCGCCACCTTCCAGTCCGGGAGCAGGCTTGGCTGAAGCCACGCATACTCGGACCCAACCATAACGACAAACGCATCGCCATACTTGCGCGAAAATGGTACGGCTTGCCCGTTGGAAAGATTTAAATTGAGATCTTTGAAATCCCTCCAATCTTCGTAAGCAACGTCAGCTTCCACCTTCCACTCATGAAATTCATCACGTAGAGGCCAAATGGCGATGGCTCCTGTAAAGATATTCGGAAGCTCAATCGTTGTCCTCGTATCCGCCACTCGTGCTCCGCCTGCTAGAAACTTTCCTCGAAAATTGAGGTCGGCTCCACTGTGATAGACAAACGCAACATTGACGAGCGGTTTGCCCTCGTTGTTCCGTAATGGAGTCCACAAGAAACTGGCATTGTATCCTAAGGCCGTATCGGTACCGTTGGCTTCGAGCGAGGTCCCAGCAGGAAGACCAAACGCATTTCCTGCCGCGGCGGTTTGCTGAAATTGCGCCTGCCCTTCACCAATAAAACTCGCAAAGGTATAAATATCTAACCCTGCGCCTACCGAAATAGACTCGTTGAACTTCCACGCCACGGTGGGTTTGATATCGATGAGCGGTAACTCAACACTGGCGGTGACTGGGGCAACCTGACTATCTGTTGGATATTCAATGCTAATCCCAAATGGCGTTGTCACCCCCAGCCCCACAGTCCAATCATTCAAGTGCTCATTCGTCAAGTAACCAAGATTTGCCGTAAGATAGAGATGACTAGGAGGTGGATGAGCCACGGTTCCTCCAAACGTCCCCTCGACCTTCGTCCCATTGGCACTTCTAAACTTCGTCTTGGCCCCGGCCAACAGCGTTCCACCTAAAAATTGAACGCCATCTAATTGAGTCATTCCCGCAGGATTGAATTGAATAGCCGATGGATCATTGGCTTGTGCGGCAAAGGCGGTCCCCTGCCCGGTTGCCGATGCACCTTGATCTAACACACGAAACGCTCCACCGTGGGCTCTATCATGGACTGCCGACACAGAAACGAGCGTCAAGATGAGTAGACGAACAAGAGAACTTGAAAGAGATCTGAGGAATTGCAAAGATACCCCCTAGAAGCAGGTAGATTTGACTACTTTTAGAGCAGGAGGCGCAGTGTACGGGAAAGACCCTATTGATAGCAATATAACATCGATGAATAGAGCCTATTGCACAACACGATCTGATGCTATGATGGGTGCCACTCACACCGCCTACCACACGACGTTCTTGTTGGAATTCCGAGGACCAGTTAAAATTCGATATCGCTCTTTATAAGGAAAGATCTCGTGAACATCACAAAACTCCTCCATACCCGGATGCGCGTCAGCAATATGGAACAAACCATTGCCTTTTATCGAGACGTCTTAGGACTCGAGGTCGTCGATCAAAAAGTCTCACCCAGAGGATCACGCCTTGCGTTTTTAGCCACTCCAAATAGTGACGAGCTGATTGAGTTGTGCAGTTTTCCGACCAGCGGCCAAGTGAGAGTCCAAGAGGACCTCATTCACTTGGCGTTTCAAGTCGACAATCTGGACACAACCATCAAAGAACTTCAAGCAAAACACGTTCCGATCACTGATGGCCCCACCACCTCATCGTCTGGAAGCCGTTTTATTTTTATCGATGCCCCTGATGGATACGAAATTGAATTGATTGAACGCCCACCCGGCATCGCCATTGTCTAGCAGACCCGTTTCTTTGGTATTACATGAACCATACCTCACCATACAAGCTAACACAATCAGACAAGGTCTCAACCAGTCTCAGAGTCAAACTCCAGGGTCTCCCAAACAGGCCCGGCGTGTATCTCTTTAAAAATGCCCAAGGTGAGATTCTCTATATTGGGAAAGCGGCCATACTCTCAGACCGTGTTCGTTCGTATTTTCAGAACGGAGCTGACCTCAGCCCGAAGACGCTCGTACTGGCGTCATTGATTCATGACTTGGAAACCATCGTCACGCAATCTGAACTCGAAGCGTTACTCCTCGAAAGCAACCTGATCAAACGTCACCACCCCACATTTAACGTGGTGTTACGCGACGACAAACAATATCCCTATCTTCGACTACCCATCAAAGAAGACTTCCCTCGACTATCCATTGTGCGTCGAGTCAAAAACGACAAAGCCTTGTACTTCGGCCCGTATGTGCCAACCGGCGCCATGCGCGAAACCATTAAGATCATTCGCAAGGTATTTCCTCTGGCCACCTGCACCATTGACATTAATGGTACGGCAGATCGCGCGTGCCTAGAATTTGAAATTAAACGATGCATGGCCCCCTGTACTGGCAATCAAAGTCAACAAGACTATCATCGCATCGTCAAACAGGTACGCATGTTTCTGGAAGGACGAGACAGGGAACTCGTCGAATCCCTCCGCACGGACATGAACACCGCCGCGGATCATGAAGAATTCGAGGAAGCCGCCCGTCTGCGTGATCGCATTAGGAAAATTGAAAAGACGTTACAAAAACAACGTATTACACAAATTGATACGATCGATCAGGATGTCTTAGGCGTCGCCAGATCCGGCTCATCCGTCGATCTTCAAATGCTCTTTGTCCGAGGTGGCCTCTTGATTGGCCGTAAAGATTTCTACTGGAATGATGCCCAGGACATCCCAGACCAGGAGCTGATCCGATCAACGATCGAACAGTTTTATAACAAAGAGCTCTTGCCGCCAAAGGAATTATTGGTATCGACGGATTTCCCTGATAAAGAATTACTCCGGCGCTGGCTCAGTGAGAAAAAAGGAGAGAAAGTACGGATTCTTATTCCAGGACGAGGTGGGAAATATCAACTACTGAAGCTGGCTCAGGACAATGCCGCGGTCGCGCTGGATCATCACCTTCAAAAACACAGCCGAGAACGAGAAGCAGGAATCGCTTTACAACAACTCCTCCAATTGCCCCACCCGCCTCATCGCATTGAAGGGTTTGACATCTCGAATACAATGGGGACCAATTCGGTTGCCTCCATGGTAGTCTGGGAAAACGGAACCATGAAAAAATCTGACTATCGAAGATTCAAAATTAAGACCGTCGAAGGTGCGAACGACTTTGCCAGCATGGAAGAAACCATTCTTCGACGATATGGGGGCACGTTAGCCACGGATGAACAGAAAGCCCTTCCGTTTCCCGATGTCATACTCATTGATGGAGGACCAGGACAATTAGGGGCAGCCATGAGCGCGATCAAAAAACTTCATGTCCCTCCAATATCTCTATTTGGTTTGGCCAAAGCGAAGGGTGAAAAAGAGGAACGCATCTTTCTTCCCGGACAACGAATGCCCATCGTGCTTGCGCCACAGTCCTATATCAGCCAATTAGTCCAGCTCATTCGTGATGAAGCCCACCGCTTTGCTCTCCGCTATCATCGCCGACTCCGCAGCAAAGCAATCATTCCCATTCAACCCGGTCGGCGATCGGGGACAAAACCATTCACACGTCATTCATAATCAATCGAGCAGGTATTTATTCACGCTATCGCACCAGTCTTCATTCAATTTATGGATATCAAACGCACGACATTGACTTGGGTGATCAGTTTCATCGCTGTTCTGTTCGCACTATCCCTTGTCAGTCAACTGGTCGAGGAAGTCGGCCCTCCGATTCTCTTAGATCCTGAACATAAGCTTGAAATGCCTCCTCCACCTCAATCCATGTATCAAATGGGTCGAGAAGCAAACCCTCAACCTGCCAAACAAGAAGATTTGGACCCTCAACACTCAGATAAGCACTCCACTCTTCCTCTCACTCCTTTCTCTAAGGACACTCCCTCTCGTACACACTCTTTGACTGATAAAAATGCCAATACACAACCAGAAAAACCCACAAACGTATCGAGCGGCCGCCGTCACGATGATGCCAAACCATGAGAAGTGAATGACACCAATGTTCCTTAATCAAGCGCAGATTTCTTCATGTCGCGTACGGGCCTCCATTTCAGTGGACTCCGAGCGCAATAAAACAGCACGTTCATCGAATTTCATCCCGTTTTGTTTTTTCAATTGCACCTCCAACCAATAACCCGTTCCTCCTGAATACCCGCTCTATGGGGTGTAGGCGCCTCATTCACCAGCACCTGCCTTGATCACCACGTTTACACGTTCCACCTAGCAGCACTCCAACTCAAATGCCTTTTCATTTGAGACTGTGACAAAATTCATGATAAGTGCAAAGTTGCGTCGTGACATCCAAGTCTTTGTTTTCCTCACATCGACTGCCAGTCTCACACATTCAAGACTTCGCCTACCCCTTCTCAATACAAAAAATCTTCAAAAATAGGCTGATTTTTCAAGAATTCCCATAAAATTCCCGACAGAGAAAGGGAACCTCTCGAAATGCATGGCGGGTTCCTGATACCCCTACTGTGTCTAAAATATGCACAATATGAACGGTTATGAATCTGGCAGTGAGTATGCATGATGTTTCTATTCTTTCTTGAACACGACACACTATTCTATGGCTGACTTTCATTTCCTCACGGCTCACGACATGGTTCTGGACTCCTTACCACTGGGCATCTGCATCGTTCAGCAAGACTGGACTGTCGAATTTTGGAATAAAACACTTCAGGACTGGACCGGGATTCCGAAAACAAATGTTGAAGGGAAATCACTTGGAGAACCATTCCCTCATTTAACGACATCACCATACTTCTCTCGCCTCCAGCCATTGTTTTCAAGAAACTCTTCCGTGACGTTCAGCCCACCACACCACACTCAGCTTTTTCCTTCACACCTTCCCGACGGAACTCCTCGTCGGCAACACATCACCGCCCAATCTATTCCCTCCACTCAACATGATGCCTGGCGTATTATGTTTGTGGTTCAAGACGAGTCAAGTCTTCAGAGGCAAATCCCACAAGCAGAACACCTCAATGATCAAGCGGTTCAAGACCCAGAAGAACGTGAAAAGGTCAAACAAGAACTTCAAGATCTATCAGACCGGTATCGCCTAGCAACCGAAGCCGCCCAGATTGGCGTTTGGGATTGGGATAGTTCAACGAACAAGTTGCGATGGAATGATCAAATGTTCTTGGTGTTTGCCGTTGATCAACAAACATTCAGCGAGACATTAGACGATTGGAGACGCACCGTACACCCTGACGACCTTCACCAAGCGGAAGTCGCTCTTCAAAATTCCCTGCGTCACAAGACAGGGTTTCACACGGAATTTCGAATCATTTGGCCTGATCAATCAATTCACTACATACAAGCCCATGGCATCGTCATCGATGATAAACAAGGAAATCCGCGTCGGATGATTGGCGTGAACTGGGATATCACAGAACAACGCACAGCTGAACGTGAAATGGCAGAAAGCGAATCCCGCTTTCGACTTCTCGCCGACAGTGCTCCTGTCCTCATTTGGATATCAGGTGAAGATAGTACATATACATACGTAAATAAGACCTGGCTCGACTTTACCGGACGCACTCTTGAACAGGAACTCGGACGTGGGTGGGAAGAGGGTATTCATCACGATGACTATGAGCAATGTCTCCACACCTATGACTTCGCCTTCGAGCAGCGCACACCCTTTACCATTGAATATCGCTTAAGGCATGCCAGCGGAACCTATCGATGGCTCATCAATGTTGGCGTGCCGAGATATGGTCCGGACGGCAGATTTGACGGGTACATTGGTTCGTGTCTCGACGTAACAGAAGAGAAGAAAGCCAGCGAAGCCAGAGAACTCATTGAGCATGCAATTAATCAAGGGCACGAAGGACTGGCCCTCTTAAACACGCATGGCATCTTTACCTACATGAATCCCGCTCATGCTCACTTATACGGTTTTGAACCACAAGAATTGCTTGGGAAAAGCTGGAAGACGCTGTATGAACTAAAAGAAGTTTCGGCCATAGAACAAGAATGTATCCCAACCTTGCGAACCACTGGTCATTGGACAGGGGAGGTATTCGGCCGAAAGAAATCTACGGAACAATTCCCGATCGAACTCTCAATCAGCGCGTTAACCGACCGCAACGACGATATCATGGGAGTCGTCTGTGTCTGCCGGGACGTGGCGGAACAACGACGGGCAGATCAACGGTTTCGTCTCGTGGTTGAATCTGCTCCGAGCGGCATACTGATGACAAACAGTTCCGGCCATATTGTCCTCGCAAACCAGTTAATTGAGATGATGTTTGGCTATTCGCACGACGAACTGTTCGGACAAGACGTAGAAATGCTCATCCCTGAACGCTATCGTCAGCAGCACCAAACGGCTCAATCTAGGTTTTTTGTAAATCCGCACCCTCGCAAAATGCGATCAGATTTCAACCTGAATGGATTACGAAAAGACGGCACGGAGTTTCCCGTTGAAATTGGCTTAAACCCCCTCCATGCAGATGAAGACACCTTTGTCCTGGCCACAATCACAGACATTTCTGAACGACGTGAAATCGAAAATCAACTGATGTCGATCGCGCAAGACTTGGAACAAAAGAATCAAGAACTCGCCGCGGCCCGAGATGAAGCTCTCGCGGCAGCGAAGGCCAAAGCCGAGTTCCTTGCAACGATGAGTCATGAAATCCGTACTCCCATGAACGGAGTCATAGGCATGACCAGGCTACTCATGGATACAACCTTGACAGAAGAACAACGAGAATTCGCGAACACCGTGAAATATTCAGGTGAAATCTTATTGAAAATCATCAACGATATTCTTGATTTTTCAAAAGTTGAGGCAGGAAAGCTCGAGTTGGAACATATTGCGTTCGATCTTCGAACCACCGTTGAAGACGTGCTTGAACTTCTTGCGGAACGAGCAGCAGAAAAGGAAATTGAACTCGTGGCACTTGTCTACGCCACCACTCCCATCGCCCTCAATGGTGATCCGGGACGTATTCGACAAGTTCTGATGAATCTCGTGAGCAATGCCATCAAATTCACAGAAGAAGGCGAAGTGGTTGTTCAAGTTTCCCTCATCGACACACAACAAAACAACGACATCATTCGATTTTCTATTACCGATACTGGCCTTGGGCTATCCGAAGAAGTCCAAGGTCGTCTATTTCAATCCTTTACCCAGGCTGATAGTTCAACTACACGTCAATATGGAGGAACCGGACTGGGATTAGCCATTTGCAAAAAAATTGTCATGCTGATGGGGGGAGAGATTGGGGTCACGAGTGCCGTTGGCGAAGGGAGCGAATTTTGGTTTACGATCCCATTACAACGGCAACAAATTGATATCCACCCTCCCCTCTCTCGCCTGAACCTCCATGGAGTCCATGCCTGCCTGGTAGAAAGCAATGATACCGTTCGATTCTTAATTCACCATTATGCCCAAAGTTGGGACATGGCCTGTACTGTCGCCGAGAACGGGACAGAAGCCCTCACATTGCTACACTCGGCGATTACAAATAAAACCCCCTGTGATGTGATTATCGTCGACCAGCAACTCTCAGATATGAGTGGCGCTGACTTTGCCAAACGGGTCAAAAATGACCCGATATTATCCGGCAGCCGATTAATCATGTTGTCTTCGCTCGGCCAACGAGGGGAAGCTCGCCGTGCCCAAGAAGCTGGATTTGTGGGCTATCTGACAAAACCCGTGCGGCAAGAACAACTCTACCGGTGCTTGACCATGGCGATGGGCACAATTCCTCTCCCGTTCTCCGAGGATCAAAAATGTACGCCGACCTTGATTACACGACACACGCTAGAAGAAGCAGAAAAACGTTCAAAAACCCGAATCTTGCTGGCAGAAGATAATATCGTCAATCAAAAAGTTGCGACAAAAATGCTGGATAAATTGGGATATCGCGTCGACGTCGTCTCCAATGGACGTGAGGCTATTGAAGCCGTCCACCAAACCGCCTATGACGTCATTCTTATGGATTGTCAAATGCCGGAAACAGACGGGTACCAAGCCACCAAGGCAATTAGAAGATATGAGACAGAACAGGCAAAAGAGGGAAGACGCGACTCCATCGATACGACGAGCTCAACATCACGACCAGCGAAAAGTCGCACTCCAATCATTGCCTTGACCGCCAATGTACTTGAGGGAGAACGTGAACAATGCCTTGAGGTCGGAATGGACGACTTTCTTCCCAAGCCGGTTTTGATGGAAACGTTAGAAAAGACTTTACGTCGATGGACGACGCAGGAGCAGACACGGCACACGACCGCAACTCTCTCTCAAAAACTTGCCGGCACGCACGTTCCATTTTCCAATTCCGGAATGCCGGATCTTGTCGACCATCCTCCGTTAGATCTTCGCGCCGTCAACGAACTACTGACACTAGGAGGAGACGATGATCCAGATTTTTTCATCTCAGTCATTGAACAATTTCTGCAAGATCTCCCTCGCCACCTGTATGACATTCGGCAAGCGCTTCATGATCATGATGCCGCCAGATTAATCAAGGCGGCCCATGCATTTAAAGGAGGTTGTGGAAATATTGGGGCGACCTCTTTCACTGACATCTGTCTTCGCCTTGAACAATTGGGACGAACAGGAATCCCGCAAGGAGCCTCCCAATTACTCAATGAACTCAAAACAGAAGAAACCCGTATCCAACGTGCACTTCATCAATACCTGAAATACTTCGCACCACGAAATCGTTAACTTCACAAGATCTCTGAAACCTATGATTTTTTGGAAATATCACAAATCCCTGAACGCAAATGAATGGCGAGGATAATGTCGTTATCACATTCCACAACATCGTATATTGAGTCGCGTCGAGAGTTTCTTGCTTCCGCGAGCTTGAGGCTTGGAGCATTCGCCATGGCCTTATCTGGATTTTCTTCACCCTTATCATTTGCGAGAGACTCAGAAGCCTTCATCAAAGTTGGCATTCTTCATTCATTAAGCGGCACGCTCGCAACCAACGGACAATCCGTTGTGGATGGAATTCTCATGGCTATTGATGAAATTAATGAGCAGGGCGGATTACTTGGGAAAAAAATTCTGCCTGTCATTGCTGATGGTGCCTCTGACCCAAAAACATTCGAACGGAACGCCGAAGCCCTGATTGGAAGCGACCATGTTCACACTATCTTCGGGTGTTGGTCATCTGCCAACCGAAAATCTGTCCTACCAATCGTTGAACGCGAAGGTCTCCTTCTCTGGTATCCGGTGCAATATGAAGGTGACGAGCAATCTCCAGCCATCATGTATGGTGGGGCTGCCCCCAATCAACAAATCTTTCCAGCCTTACAGTGGGGAATCCAACAATTTGGGAAACGGGTCTTATTAGTCGGATCGGATTATCTTTTTCCTCGTGTCGCAAATCGTCTCATCAAAAAGATCCTTCCGAACCATCACGGTATTTTGACCGGAGAACTATATCAGCCATTAGGCAAACAAGACTTTCAACCCATCATCCATTCCATCAAGCTGGCCAAGCCTGATTTCATTATCAACACAATCAATGGTGATAGTAACCAAGGGTTTTTTCAGAGCCTCTTTGACGCCAATCTGACAGCCCATGATATTCCTGTAATTTCAACAAGTATCGGAGAAGATGAACTACAGCGGATCGGCATCGATCATACCTTCGGTCATTATTCAGTTTGGAATTACTTTCAAAGTATCGATTCGCCAAGTAACCATCGTTTTGTCACCAACTTCAAGCGACGATATGGCCAAGACCGCGTCACGGGCGACCCCATTGAGTCAGCCTACTCACAAGTTCACCTGTATGCGATGGCCGTACGGAGGGCAGGAACATTTTCTCCATCAATGATACGCCAAACGGTCAGGGGTTTGATTTTCGGAGCGCCACAGGGGCTGATTCGTATCGATCCTGAGAACCAACATACGTGGAAAGTCACACGAATCGGACGAGTGCAAGACAATGGACAATTTGCCGTGGTCTGGAAATCTCATGAACCGCTTCGCCCCGATCCCTACCCCCTTCCTCGTTAATCCCATGCGGCTCAACCCAACACAGCAGAGCTTCCAAACTAAAGTTGTCGGACTAGTTTTGGCCGCAACATTTTGTCCAATTATGGTCATGGGGTTCCTCTGGTCTGCCTATCACCGATCAAGTTTAGAACAAGAATTTCAAGGCATTTTACAAATGCAGGCTGGTCAAAGCGCACAACAAGTTGCGCAACTACTTGAAGAACGAACACGTCTCGCTTCCTTGCTTGCCAATAAGACCTTGCTCCGCCGAGACATCGCACGATTGATAGACATGAAACCAGGAACCGATGCGTATTTCCTCATACAGTTCAGACTTCACCAACAGCTCGAACAGATGATGACCCAAAACCGTTGGATCAGAGAAGCCCACATCAATCACCCCAAAACCGGCGAAGTGTTGATTGCCACGAATCCGGAGCGAATTGGAACAGCCTTCCAGGGTACACAGGAACAACTGGCAACAGTCTCTCAGGGAAAACCGTTGACCTCTTCCGTCATGCCATCAACCGCTCCTCTCGTCAATGCACAAGATCAGATTGAATCTAAATTGCCTATTCGTCATATTTTTTTCCCGATCCAGAAAGCACAATACTCTTCTGGCATTTTGACGCTAATAACGGACGCAACGAATTATGCGCAAAATTTCTGGAAAGACAAGCACCTCTTGAAGCAATTGAACTTTAAGTCCCTTGACATCTATCTTGTCGATGATCATGGAACCTTCTTGAGCCCTTCTGCCTTTGAGGACGCTCTCAAAACCAATGGAACCATTTCACGGCGCTCTCAACTCGAACTACAACTTGAAGTCCCTCAGCAAAACACTAAAACTCAAGCCTTCCAACAGTGTCAGCAGATCAGACAGAAGCGAGAAGGGGGAAAAAACTTTCAGATGAACGGCTATCTCGACTATCGCGGCATTCCTGTCGTTGGGGCGTGGAGTCCCGTTCCAGGCACGAACTGGTGTGTAATCGCTGAAATTGACGAAGCGGAAATGATGAAACCTCTGGCCGATTTTCAGCTAACGGCTTGGAGTATTGTCGCGATTATGGTGATTCTTTTTGGAATTGCCGGAACACTGCTATCACGATATCTGATTGCTCCACTTCAATCGTTAATGTCCGTTGCACAAAACCTCGCAAGTGGAAACCGACCCATCCGTTGTCCCGTAGATCGGACAGATGAATTCGGTCAACTAGGACAGACGTTGAACCATATGGCGGATGTTATCGATCAGACAGTGGGAAATCTCGAGCATAAAATTCAAGAACGGACAGAAACGCTTGCTCGTGCCAATAGTCAACTCACCTTGGAAATTCGTGAACGTCAACAAGCCGAAGATGGACTTCGAGTTAGTGAAGAACGATATGCCTTAGCCGTAGAAGCGACGAGTGCAGGGCTCTGGGATTGGAACATCACAGATAATACGGTGTACTATTCTGCTCAACTTTTAAGACTCCTTGGTTTAAAAAATTCTGAAATGGCTGAAACGCTTGAAGCCTTTACCTCGCTCATCCATCCAGCGGATGACCATCAAGCCACTGAGAGCCTCCATGCACATCTCGACCAAAGAGTTCCCTACAATATTGAGCTTCGCATTAAAACTCAAACGGCGAATTACCGTTGGTTTCACGTGCGTGGGCAGGCTATCTGGGATGATGAACAGCAACCCATTCGCATGGTTGGATCGATTAATGATATCCATGATCACCATGTGGCAGAAAACCGTCTTGCGGTTCAACACTGTGTGACCAAAATCTTATCGGAATCGTCTTCATTGGACGACGCGACCAAGCCGATCATTCAAACCATTTGCACGTACCTTGAATGGCAGATCGGAACATTTTGGCTCCCACTTCGAGACATCTCACGATTAACATGCGTAGAAACGTATGAAGATGTTCATGGTCCTTATCCACTCTTTATCACGGCGTCCTTGAATTCTAATTTTTCTTTGGCCGAAGGACTTGTCGGGCGGGTGTGGGAGAGCGGCAAAGCGGCATGGGTTTATGACGTGACAACCGATCCAAACTTTCCTCGTGCCGTCTATGCCGCACAAGAACATCTCCACACAGGGATTTCCTTCCCGATTGTCATGACAGAAGAAATCTATGGGATCATGGAATTTTTCTCTCGCGACGCGAGACAGTTCGATCCAGCCTTGCTTTCCATGCTGGAAATGATCGGACGTTCTATTGGTCAATTTGTTGAACGCAAAAAAGCCGAAGGGGAAGTGACTCGAGGAGCCTTAATATTAGAACAGCAAAATCACGACCTCGCCATGGCTCGAGATCAAGCACTCATTGCCGCTCAGACGCAAGCCGATTTCATCGCGACCATGAGCCACGAAATACGGACTCCGATGAACGGCATTCTTGGAATGACCCAACTTCTCCTTGATGCTGATCTCACGGACATTCAGCTTGAGATCGCTGACACCATTCATACCAGTGGACGCAGCTTACTGACCATTATCAACGATATTTTAGATTTCTCAAAGATCGAAGCGGCCAAAATGCAGTTAGAAGTGATCCCATTTGATCTTCGCACTACCGTTGAGGAAGTGTTGGATACGTTTGCGGAAACCGCAAGAACGAAACACATCGAACTGGGAGGACTCATTCACGCCACGACACCAACGGCTCTTCTGGGCGACCCAGGACGGGTTCAACAAATCCTCCTCAATCTCATTGGCAATGCCATTAAATTTACGGCAGAAGGCGAAGTGTTTGTCCAAGTAAGTGCCATTGAGGTTACCGAAACGGAAGCGTATCTTCGTGTTGAAATCAATGACACCGGTATCGGGATCCGTGCAGAAGACCAGAAGAAACTCTTTCAGGCGTTTACTCAAGTTGATAGCAGTACAACCAAGAAGTATGGTGGAACGGGGTTGGGATTAGTAATTTCTCGACATCTCGTGACGCTCATGAATGGAAAGATTGGGGTGAAAAGTACTGTAGGAGAAGGTAGCGTGTTTTGGTTCACTATGACCATGCCATTACAATCTGAACCCGCCCCCTCGATTTTACAACCTTCATCTCTCGAGGGAATCCGAATCCTTTTCGTCGATAACGCTGAAAGAAATCACATGGTTCTTGAGCATTATGCGACCGCATGGAATATTCCTTTCTCCAGTGCATTAAACAGCCTTGAAGCGATGGAGATATTACGAACAGCCGCACTCAACAGGCATGCGTATAACCTCGTCATTATTGGACAACCGTTACCTGAGACAGACGAGTACGAACTCGCGCACCACATGAAAGCCGACCCTTTGATATCTGACGCACGATTGATCCTTCTCACATCACTCGGCCATCGAGGAGATGAGAAAAAAGCCCAACAGGCTGGATTTATTGGATATTTACGAAAGCCAATACACCAATCGCAGTTATATCATTGTCTGACCATGGCGATGGGTCGCAGCGTTCATACTGCTGGACACTCGATAAGGTCAACTTCGGAAAATCTCAGCCATCTCCAATTTCACAGAGAAGACCGTCAGAGCCCTCTGCACGTATTGTTAGCTGAAGACAATCAGGTCAATCAAAAAGTCGCTGTTGGCATGTTGAAAAAGTTAGGCCACCGAATCAATGTGGTGCACAATGGACAAGAAGCTCTCCAAGCGGTTGAAGAGGATATGTATGACCTCATCTTAATGGACTGTCAGATGCCCGAGATGGACGGGTTTCAAGCAACGAAAGAAATTCGTCGTCGTGAAGCCTTGGTGATGAACCCTGAATTGGTAAATTCAAAAGATGACAGGACACGCACACAACAGGACACGTTAGCCAATAAACCAGCGACAACTGATAAGGCAGCTAAGCCACATCGACGTATACCGATCATTGCAATGACCGCCAATACCATGAAGGGTGATCGTGAACTGTGCCTTCAGTCCGGGATGGATGATTTTCTGCCCAAACCGATTTCTCTTGAAATGTTAGACGACACATTACGCCGTTGGACGACCCAAACCCATCCTAGACCTAGGGCAGAAAATGTCCTACCAGAGCAAGCATTGATTCATCCTACGTCTTCCACATCCCCAACCTCAAAGGGGGAGCAACGTCCTTCGGTCGATATGCAAGTATTGAATGAACTGCGTGCATTAGGAGGCGATGATGATCCAAACTTTTTAGCAACCGTGATTGAGCAATTTCTCTCAGACATTCCTCGACATCTTGCTGGTATCCGAAAGGCTATTGAAGATCACGACGCTGAAAGTCTCATGAAGGCCGCCCATGCATTCAAAGGCAGCTGTCGAAATGTCGGAGCCAAACCATTAGCTGACGCCTGTTTTATACTGGAACAATTAGGGCGAGAAGGAAAAACGGAAGATTCATTGTCGATTTTCACACAACTCGAAGCTGAAGAATCTCGGGTAGAATTGATATTGCAAACCGAAATTCACGCAAAGATATCCTCCTAACTATTTGACTTTCTCTCTATCAGAAATTCCCATTTTACTCATTTCTGATTTTTGACAAGAACATTGTCAATCAACCTGACTTTTCCCAGACGAACAGCCCCGAGTAAGACCATCCTCCCCTGAGCACGTTGAAGTGGCTCAAGCGTTTCGGCATGACAAACAGCAAGATAATCAATTTTGGCTTTTGAAGCCTTCTGGACATACGACTGCATCAATGCCTCGACTGACGCAATAGATTTTTCTCCATCGCGAATTGACGAAGCCCCCAGGTGCAAAGCGTGATAAAGAACTGGGGCCGTTCGACGTGCCAATGAAGATAAGTATCCATTGCGTGAACTCAAAGCGAGTCCGTCTGACTCTCGTATGGTGGGACACATGACCATGTCAACGCCCTGATGAAGATCTCTCACCATTTGCTTGATGATACAGAATTGCTGGTAATCCTTCTGTCCAAAATATACGCGATGAGGTCTCACAAGATTGAAGAGCTTGGTCACAACAGTGGTGACCCCTTGAAAATGCGTACGACGATGAGCACCTTCCCAATGTTGTCCTAACCGGCTCACTGTGACCGATGATTGAAAATCCGGAGGGTAGAATTCTTTTCGCGACGGAAGAAATACAACATCAACGCCCTCTTTGCGACAGAGCGCAAGATCAGTCTGTCGAGGACGAGGATATTCGCCTAGATCTTCAGTTGGACCAAATTGAAGTGGATTGACAAAAATACTGACGACGACCGTCTCACAAGATCGTCGGGCTCGCTGCATGAGAGACTGATGTCCAATGTGGAAAGCTCCCATCGTCGGCACAAAGCCAAGCCCCAAGCGTTCAGAAGAGTGTCTCTTTCTCCATAGCCGAAGCCCACGGACTGTTCGAATAATTTTCATCTTGTGCGCAAATAGAAATGAACGGTTACGAGACACCTTATGTGTTCATGCAGCAAGTACGTCGCACCAACATTAGGAGGATGGGGGTTGAGTACAAGTGGGACGGTTCCCATAGCGAGAACCGGGAATCACCGTTAACTTGCGAACCTCATGGGAATCATCAAGTTCGTGAAGCAATGTGTTGACCGATCGCTTGAACACCGGATGATTCCACTTCGGATCAAGTTCGACTAACGGCTCAAGGACAAACCGACGAAGATGAAGCCGCGGATGAGGAACGCTGAGATCAGGCTCATCAACGATCTGTTGCCCATAAAATAAGATATCGAAATCCATGGTTCGCGGCCCAGCTCGATGGGCAGAATCGCGTCCTAACGCTTTTTCCGTTTCCTGACAGATCTCAAATAATGTTCGAACCGGAAGCGAGGTCTCCAGCTTAACCGCCCCGTTATAAAACCAAGTATCCCCTAAACAACTATCAGGATCCACCGGCCGCGTCTCGTAATACGAGGATACCGCACACACGTGTGATTGCGGGAGCAATCCCATTAATGTAATGGCACGATCACATAAATCTTGGCGATCGCCATCGTTGGACCCAAATCCAATAAAGACAATTTCAGAAATTATTCCACCTCATCTTTTTATGCCATTCTTAGAATAGTCATGGTACGTGCTCTACCATCCAACTTTTTTGATCCGTTCAACAGCCTCAGACAAACGCTCTTTTGGCGTTGTGACCGTCATTCGAATATATCCTTCCCCCGGCTCACCAAATCCATTACCTGGAGTGGTGACAATGCCTGCTTGCTCTATTAAATGCGCGGTAAATGAAGCCGACGTGAACCCTTTTGGGACTTCAATCCATACATAAAAAGCCGCAGAGGGATTATCAAGCGTGAGACCAAGGCCCTGGAGACCGGGAACGAGAACATCGCGGCGTTCCTGATAAATTGCTCGTAGGCCGTCGGTCAATTGATCATCAGACTCCAGTGCGGTAATCCCCGCCTCTTGAATCGCCTGAAAAACACCGGAATCAATGTTGGTTTTCACTTTCCCTAATCCACCAATAACATCTTTATTGCCCACCGCAAACCCAATCCGCCAACCAGTCATATTAAAGGTTTTCGAGAGAGAATGAAATTCAATCCCCACCTCTTTGGCTCCATCGGCTTCGAGAAAACTTGGAGGACGTTTACCATCATAATAAATCTCCGTATAGGCCGCATCATGGCACACAATTATGTGATGCTCACGCGCAAAATCGACAACACGTTGAAAGAACGCCTTATCAGCCACAACAGAGGTGGGATTGTTCGGAGAATTCAAAAACATCAGTTTTGCTTTCTGAGCGACATCGTTTGGAATTGCGTCTAAGTCTGGGAGAAATCCATGTTGCTTCACCAGCGGCATAAAATATGGCGTCCCGCCAGCAAAACTGGTAGCCACGGGATACACCGGGTAACCGGGGCTCGGAATCAGCACCACATCACCTGGATTAATGAATGCCAGCGGTACATGCCCAATGCCTTCCTTCGATCCAATTAACGTCACCACTTCTGACGCGGGGTTGGCCTGTACGCCGAACCGCCGCTGATACCAATTGGCCACAGCGGTACGAAACGACAACATGCCGTCATAAGACGGATATTGATGATGCTTTGGGTTGTCGACCGCTTGCTTGAGTCTCTCAATGATTAGGTTTGGTGTTGGGAGATCTGGGTCACCGATCCCAAGATTGATGATATCCAATCCTCTGTCGATCGCCTTTCGTTTCATTTCATCTATCGCCGCAAACAAGTAAGGCGGCAATGTTCGAATACGATCAGCATACGTGATAGGAAATCCACCCATAAATTCTAGCTCCTTTCTTATACTCAGAAATAATGTGAAGCGTATCTCGTCATTCGTGTCTTACAGAGAAAACCAACGTTGATCGTCGCTCGTATCTTGTGTGAAGAAAAACGTTCCGATCTTTTTTACGAGCGACGCTTCGCACTTGCGCACTGGAGCGTTCCAGCGCACAGGCACGAGTAACGAACCAGGGAACGCCGCTGGCCGACTTTTTCAACGCTCCTTGAAGCGCTCACGTTACTTCAGCCTAAGGGAAGTAATCAAGGATAGGACATCAGGAGTCTCAGCTACCCTGAATAAATTTGTGAAGGATTTTCAGAAAGTATCCGGCGTGAGGTAGGAAATGAGCTTATCAGCACAAGCATGTAATTGAGGGAATGCCGAACTGACGTTGGTCAGGAGGGTCTCCGGCGAACAACCGCAACGAACCACATCCGCCGAACATTCTTGACACAAACTCTGCGCCCCTTCCATGTCCAATTCAAGGTGAAACAACAGGGCATAAACGTTTGTTCCATAGCGATACGCCTGGACGGGAAACTGTTCTGACGTGGCAAGAAGGACCGTATTGGCAGGTAACTCAAACCCATCTCCGTGCCATTGCCATACATCAAATTGACGTGGCATGAATTGAAAAACTGAATCACGCTCCCCATCAATACTTAAGGTCACCGGCAACAGTCCGATTTCAAAGTTTGGACTTGGCGTGACTGATGTCCCTAATGTCTGCGTAAGCAACTGCGACCCCAAACACACTCCGATAATAGGAATATTTTTGGATAAGGCCGATCGAATAAAGACCCGTTCCTCAGCAAGCCATGGCTCTGAGCCATTGACTGACATGGGTCCACCCATCACCAATAAAAAATCGCCGAGGGCAGAGGGCAGCCCATCTCGAGGCACAAGTTGTTGACGGACTTCATACCCACGCTGTTCAAGAAAAGGCTTGAAGACACCTGGTCCCTCAAACGGCACATGCATGAGACAATGCGCAACTCTCAATGAGGGCCTTTCCATGAGGTGTTGCCGTAACAACTCGTTGAGCGAGAAGTCTCGTCACTCTCAAGTCACATTTACAGATAATAGGCTAATTTTTGGTGAAAAGGCCGCACGAAGCGGCAGATTACTTGACAGAGACAGCCGGTATGGCATGTCCATTTTTTTGATTGACGCATTCGACGAGATGCCAAAACCGGAGAGGATTGACTTTTTTCTTCCGTTCAACAACTAGAGTCGTCCCCTCTAATACCGTGTTGAGTGATAAATCTGTTCGGAACCCCATATGCTTGCAGAGCGGCGAGATCATCTTTTCAACGGCTGCAATGACTTTATTTCCGTTGCTAAAGTGATTCAACATAATAATGCGACCACCGGGTTTGCAGACACGAATCATTTCACGAATGACTTTCCGATAATCAGGAACAGCGGTCACGACATAGGCGGCCATGACGAGATCAAACGAATCATTCTCCAATTCCATCTGTGCGGCATCCATACGACGCAGCGTCACATGATCCAACTGGTGCGTGAGAATTCGTTTCCGAGCTTTCTCCAACATCCCTTCAGAGAAATCGATACCCAGAATCTCGCAGTGCCGAGGATATAACGGCAGGGCTTCGCCAGTCCCGACACCGACTTCTAGCACTCGGTCCCCTGGCTGAACCGGTAAACCACGCACAGCAGACTCTCGTGACTGCTGAACGACTCGCCCAAAGGTTTGATCATACATCCCAGCATAATTCGTATATACCCGCTCAACCTTATCGAGGTCCATATACCCTCCCAGAGACGCTTTCACTGATTCGTTCACACGCATTTGATGAATTAAGTATGAATTACATTAAAGCTATGACATGAATAAGAATTGTGGATGGGGATCTTTTGGGTTAGGCGGGATACCCGGATGCTGGCGCCGTAGTCGGGACGGCCCACCTCCGCATGACTAGGCCTAATCTACCCAACTTTCTGCTTAGAGTCAACTGGTCATCTCGTTTCTTTCTGAAATGAGGCTTCACCCCAGTCATCAAAAAAATAATTGCCTGGGGTAGGCCAACCGATTAAGGTCCCCATCGCTAGGGATTGCAATGACTGATCCGGTTTTCTACAATCCGTGCTTTCATTCGTTCTTATCTTGCCTTTTTCTTTGGAAATAGGCCTGATGTTAAGGAGGATTGTCATGCAGGCCCAACGCTCATTCGCTGTGAAGCTTTTTGTTTGTATCATGATCACCATGTCGTGCCTTTTTTGGGATACGACGTTCAATCACGCGAACGCCATTGATATTGATCTCACCATGGAACAAGCCAACCGCGCCTTAGCTGACGGGCGAGGGTCAATGGAAAAAGCGGAGAACGTCGAAGACGTGGCGACGATCATGAAATCCGCTGAACAGGGGATTCGCGTTGGAGCTGATCCAGAGAAAAATCCTTGTGGTCCTCATGCCATTATGCGCACTCGTTATTATTGGCTAGAATACTTTGGTCGTCGGGAAGCTGCAGAATCTAAACGACAGAAGAAATCTGTTCGTATGCCGGAAGAAAAAATTCAGGAAATATTACAGATGCCATATTTGGAAGTTGAAGTTCGACTCTGTGGCGACGAAGAGTTTTTTGCTGAAGGCGTCGACATCGCATTACAGCAAGGGTCAGCCATGGCCCGTCCTGTGGATGTTGGAGCCGCTGAACGTGGCAAGAAAAACCCTGGAGATATCCCAAGCTACCGATCTCGCTTCACGGCAAGATTTGCCTATGCCGATTTTGACCCCAAAGCGGCCAGCACTTTAGCCGTCTTCTTCCCAGATGGAAAGCTGATCAATATCGAAGCTGATCTTGCCAAGATTCGTTAAACTCTTGGCGCGTCTCTCGTGAATCGTCGTTCGTATCTCGCATTCAGAGTCTTCAAACATTTCCTCTACGCTTCACGAAATATGATTCACTCTTCACTATTTAATTCCGCCATTTTCAACGTATACAAATGATGATAGAGTCCTTGCTGCTCAAGTAGCTCAGCATGCGGCCCTTCCTCAACAATATGTCCATGATTGAGGACAAAAATTCGATCGGCGGTTTGAACGGTCGTTAAGCGATGGGCAATGATGACGGTGGTTCGGCCAACCATCAAATTATTGAGAGCTGCCTGTACCAATGTTTCCGACTGACTGTCCAAGGCCGAAGTCGCCTCATCCATAATTAAGATTCGTGGGTTTTTCAAAAATGCTCTCGCAATCGCAATCCGTTGACGCTGACCTCCGGAAAGGTTGACGCCTTTTTCGCCAACAAGCGTTTGATAACCATCAGGGAGAGAGAGAATAAACTCGTGAGCATGAGCCCCCAGGCTCGCGGCATAGACTTCATCTTCGCCTGCCTCGGAACGTCCATACCGAATGTTCTCAAGAATCGTATCACCAAACAGAATGTTTTCTTGAGGCACCAAGGCAATTTGACGATAGAAACTATCCAATCGAACAGAACGGAGATCGTAGCCATCGACAAAAACCGCTCCGGCCGTTGGATCGTAAAACCGATGCAGAAGATTAATAATGGTCGTCTTCCCTGCCCCAGTTGGTCCGACGACGGCCACACGTTCCCCAGGTTGAACCTCAAACGTGACAGAGGACAACACCTCCTGCCGAGGATCATAGGCAAATCGAACCTGCTCAAAGCGTATACGTCCCTGTATCTCCGGTAACGTGATCGCCTCGGGCACGTCATAGATTTCCGGCTGAGCATCAAGAATTTCAAAGACACGCGCCATGGCCCCTTGGGACTCTTTCAATTGTGCAAACACGCGAGCAACAGAACCGAAAGGTCCAATCAGAATTCCGGCAAATAAGACAAAGGCAAACAGATCTCCGGGAGACATGGCCCCTTCGATGACTTGCTTCCCGCCATACCAGAGAACGGCAACTGCGGTAGCCAGTGTCAGCAACGTAATCACGGGAATAAACACTGAGAGAATGGCCGTACGTCGTAAGGTCGTGTCCATCAGGCTCATGACGCCAGACCGGAATCGTTTTTCTTCACGATCAGTCTGAACATAGGACTTCACAATGCGGATTCCCGATACGACTTCCTCAATGAGCGTCGTCAATTCTGCCGTACGATCCTGAATTTGAGTTGACAATGACTTAAGACGTCGACCAAACAAGCGGGCCACAATCGCCAGCAATGGCAATAGGAGAAGAATTAATCCGCACAAGCGCCAATTCATCACCAACAAGAATCCGACTCCTCCGATTACCGTCACGAAATGCTTTGCGGTATCAATAGGCGTATCCGTTAATGTCGACTGAATAACACCCACATCATTCATGAGACGGGAGACAATCTCTCCAGTTCGCCGCTTGGAAAAAAACCCCAAAGAGAGTCGTTGGAAGTGGGAAAATAAATGGGTTCGAAAGTCACAAATGATCTGTTGAGAGACTCGAGATGTTAAATAACTATGCCCCATAGAGAGCACGCTCTGCCCAAGCATAAACCCAAGAAACATCCAGATAGTCGTGGTCAACTGAGGGAGATTACGCTGAACGGTAATAAGATCCCACACATTTCCTGCATAGCGTATGAGCAGCAGGTTCAGAGCGGCAACACCCATGACCAGTAAGGCCGAGAGAGCCATCTGACCGAGATATGGTCGAAGAAATGGGAAAAAACGAGAAAACGTTGCCATTAATCGTTAGGGGCCTTTAAATAAATTTTAAACGTAAAATACGAAGGTGGGAAATGTGGAAGATTTAGAGCTGTCAAGTGAGAGACGCGAGGAATAGGAGTAAAAGGTGAGGCTAGGACACGGTCAATGTGTACGTTTTTGCTCTTGATGCTTTGTCCTGACTTAGTCCTGGTGAATGAGTCTTACCTGTTTTAATTACCAATGCCCTAGTCAGTCTAATTGCGTGACGGACTCGATCATGTTCTTATTCAACGCCACAAAGTCCGCATGTTCCGTGTCGTTCACCACAACTTCAGTCAAATTGATAAACAACACAGATTCGTCATTAAATACATCCGAAATCCTGTTGCGCATTGGAGGAATCAGTAGACTCCCAACGTAGGTATTGAGAGAAGAACGAATTCGAATACGCGCTTTTTTTCCCTGAGTCATGCACACCTATGGCTCAGTTAGAGAGCCGTTAATTACGACGACGTGCGAACTTCATTCGACGACGGAGTTTTTTATGCTTATGCTTTCGCATTTTTTTTCTCCGTTTTTTGACGACACTTGCCATAAACCTGATTCCTTACACCTTCATGTGTGGGACGAATATCTCAATCCTATCAAAGATGCCGCTAACAGCAAGAACAGCACACCGCTACGACATGGTAGGCACGGTAAGTATCACAGGGCTATAAAAGGTGTCAAGATAATGGTGGAATATGTGGACTCAAACGACACTCATAGAGCCGTGACCATTTAAAGATTGTACTTGACCTATTCTCTTGCAAACTCGCTATAATGGGCTGTGGATTGGCGACACATCATGATGTCATTGGCGATTACTGTTGTCGCATTCAGCCACGCCGGAATTCTTACCAGCTGTTCGTCCGATCCTCCGCGTTATCCAGAAAGCCATGCCAGATTCGAACGAATTGTGGAAGCCGTGAACACGCTTCAGCAAGCCTATGTGGCTCAGGACCAGGAAGCCACGAAAGACCTTCTCCTCCCGCTCGAGTCCTTGAATACGTGGGAGCAGGGAATCCAGCGAGACTTTCAGACCTATTCCGATATTGCCTTAGATCTTTCGATTGATCGGATGGTTATTGACGGCGACCTCATTTCAGTCCAGGTCTCTTGGTTGGGGGAATGGAAAGAAACACCCGAAGCACAGGCCATAAAAGCCCGAGGTCATGGAACGCTCCACTGGAGTGGAACCCATGTCATCCTTCTCACCGGCGTGGAAGGCGACTTACCATTTGGAATGGCTGATCGACAAGCACTCTCCTAGCCACTCTCTCATTCTGCAAACACTCCTCAATCATCTCTTCACACGATCAAAGAATAGAATGCCAATCATGACGTCTTCATATTCAAAGAAAATCACCAAAATTGTCGAGACAGACTTCCTTGTCATTGGAAGTGGCGTGGCTGGACTTCGCGCAGCTCTGGAACTCTGCCATCATGGACGCGTACTGATGATAGCCAAGGGTGGCCCACAGGAAAATAGTACGCTCTTTGCTCAAGGCGGTGTCGCGGTCGCGTTAAGTGAGGAAGACCATGTCGACTTGCATTTTACCGACACGATCAAGGCCGGCCATCAACTCTGCCGGAAACCGGCTACCAAGGCTCTTGTCCAAGAAGGCCCAGCGCGCATCGAAGAATTACTGGCATGGGGCGCCAAATTCGATAAGGTCAAGGGCAAGCTCGCTTTTGCTCACGAGGGAGCTCATAGCCGGCGACGAATTCTACGAGCTGGAGGTGACGCGATCGGAAGCGAGATGGTGAGAGTTCTGACAGCCCACGCCCGTCAACAACCGACTATTCAGTGGATTGGGAATCAATTCAGTATTGATTTACTGGTGCTCGATAGTCAGTGCTGTGGCGCTATTGTCCTGGATGAACTCACGGGAGAATTAAAATTGATCCTCGCTTCCGCCACCGTCCTTTCAACGGGAGGCGCAGGACAGGTCTATGCCCGCACAACGAACCCAGGAAGTGCGACAGGCGACGGAATTGCCATGGCCTTGCGAGCAGGGGCTGCGCTTGAAGATATGGAGTTTGTGCAGTTTCATCCCACAGCCCTGTACTTACCCTCAAGTCCACCATTTTTGCTTTCCGAGGCCATAAGAGGAGAAGGAGGACGGTTACGGAATAATAAGCGGGAATTCTTCATGAAGCGCTATCACAAAGATAAAGAACTGGCATCACGGGATATTGTCGCAAGAGCGATATGGGCCGAAATGCAAGCGACTAAAGCCCGACATGTCTATCTAGACATCACCCATCTTAGTGCAACATTTATCAAAAAACGATTCCCGACCATTTACGCCACATGCCTTCGCTTCGATATTGATATCACTGAAGAATGGATACCCGTGTCTCCAAGCGCCCATTACTGGATGGGTGGCGTCTATACTGATCTTCATGGGGCCACCACCCTACCGGGCCTTTTTGCTGCCGGTGAAGTGGCCTGCAGCGGAGTGCACGGGGCCAATCGTCTCGCAAGCAATTCTCTTTTAGAAGGCTTGGTCTTCGGACTGCGTTCAGCTCAATCGGCTGTCACATTCGCCTCAAACTCCTCGACTCCCCACTTAACCCTTCGAGACCTTCGAAAGCGATCGAAGCCGATTTCGAAGCCGTTAGAAGACGCAGAAAAGCTTCGGAACTCTCTCCGCCGCTTGATGTGGACGAAGGTAGGACTCGTTCGTCACGGCAACATTCTAACGAAAGCCGTAAGCCAACTGAGTCGATGGGAAAAAACATTAGAGCAAACGTCACTCACGCGCACAAATATGGAAACCCAGAATTTGCTTCAGGTCGGTCGGTCGACAACTGAAGCGGCATTATGGAGAGAGAATAGTGTCGGCGCGCATTTCCGAGAAGATTTCCCAACCCACAAGGGCCTCACTTGGAAAACGCATAGCCGTTCGCATCGACCTCTCAACACTGATCACTTCCCTTTGACATGAGAATAAGACTTGGGATTTGAACTTTTCTGCACTTTCAAAAATCCACCTCATGACTCAGGATCAGCCATCTACAAAACGATTCAGGTTGGCTTGAAATAGCTGGTGCAACTTCACGGTCCAAACACCAGGACATGAGCCGCCAATACGATGACCATCTACCTGAGAGACCGGCATCACCTCCATACCGGTATTTGTGAGAAAACACTCCTCCGAGACTAATAACTGTTCTACCGAAAACGAGCTCTCCGCAACAGACAATCCTTCTTCCTTCGCAAGCGTTATCACAACATCTCGAGTGACTCCACGAAGAATGCCGCATTCCGTCGATGGCGTACACAGCTGTCCTTGACAGACAAAGAAAATATTGCTCGTTGTACATTCAGTCAAAAATCCATCCATATTCAACATCAATGCATCGAAACTTCCGACACGAGAGGCTTCGTGCTTTGCCAAAATATTGTTGAGAAAACTCAGAGACTTTACTTCTGGCGGTTGCGCAATAATCGGATTTCGCCGAATGTTCACTAGCGCAAGATGGACGCCATTTTGACGGAAATCGACAGGATAGGGCTTATATAGTTTGGGCATGATGACCACCGTCGGGCGAGAACACAATGAAGGATCCAGACCAATCTCTCCTTCGCCCCGAGAAATGGTAATACGAATCGATGCATCCGACAAGTCATTGCGTCGCAAGGACTCTGAAAGCAGTTCCCGCCATTGGGACTTTGGGATAGGCAAGGAAAGTCCAATGAGATCACAAGAAGCTGTGAGCCGTTCAAGATGTCGTTCGATTTGAAAAATTTGTCCGTGATAGGCACGAAGAGTTTCAAATACGCCGTCTCCATACAAAAACCCATGATCAAACACCGAGATCATCGCTTGATCCCGAGAAACAAACCTATCGTTTAAGTAGATCCACTCCGTTTCTCCAACATTTTGCACTTTACAATTTTCACGTTGCATTGACTCTTCACCCTTCAGACCTAACTCCGTCATCTTCCCCCTCAACCAAACGCCTGAAAAAACGCTTGAGCTTTATGTACGGTTTCATCATATTCTTGACCTGGGATTGAGTCTGCCACAATACCGGCTCCGACCTGTAAATACCCCTGATCCGGAGCCAACAACAGCGTTCGAATGAGGATGTTCATATCCATCTGGCCCGACCAACTCATGTACCCAAGCGACCCGGTATAAACCCCGCGACGAACAGGTTCTAATTGTTCAATAATTTCCATACAATGGACTTTGGGAACTCCGGTAATGGTTCCACCGGGAAAGGCGGCTCGAAGCACATCAAACGCCGTGACACCTTTTTTGACAAAACCAGAAATATTCGACACGAGATGGGAAACATGTGAATACCGTTCAACAGTCATGAACTGCTCGGCCGAAATCGTGCCATACCGACAGACTCGGCCAAGATCGTTTCTTGCCAAATCAACGAGCATTAAATGCTCAGCACGTTCTTTAGGGCTGGCTAATAATTCCCCTATGAATCGACGATCTTCACTGATCGTCCTTCCACGAGGGCGAGTGCCGGCAATGGGTCGAATTTCCACTCGCTGTCCGTCTAATCGAACCAATCGTTCAGGGGAGTTAGAAACTAGAGTATAGTTGTCTAACATCAGCAGAGCGGAAAACGGAGACGGATTCACTTGACGAATCCGTTGATACCAACAGGCTCCTTGTACGTGATGGTCTTGAGGGAAATTTCGAGGAACATCTATCATAAATCGATGTGAAAGATTCGCTTGATAAATATCGCCAGCGGCGATCAAAGCCTGACAGATTTCGACTCGATTGATATAGTCTTGCCTCGACTGTTGGGCTTCAATTGGAGGCCTCGAGACATGAGGCCAATTACTGGTCAGATTCAAATGTTCATCTGATTTTTTCAATTGAGCCTGCCAATCGAGTAACCGCTCTTTGCCTTCCCGAACGAGTCGATCTCGAGACTCACTAACCCATCGCTTAGGTTCAGGTGTAAAAATAAAATGCAGTGCATTTGAGTCATGATCTATGGCAGCCAAAACTTCTACAAACAGAAACACCATATCCGGCAACTGCAAATCGTCAACGGCCAACTCGGGAATCCGTTCAAACTGACGGACCATGTCATAACTCAAAAATCCTACAGCCCCACCAAGAAACGGAGGAAGATTGGGTAAGCGTGGATGCGGGATGGATGGAAATAACTCCGTCAGTTTATCAAAAGGATCCCCAACTCCATCGACTTGGCCATCGTGGCTCAAAATTTCATAACGAGGCCCTTTGGCGGAAAAGATCTGGTATGGCTGACAGCCAATAAACGAATACCGTGCTAACCCAGAAATTCCCCCGCCGCTCTCTAATAGAAAGGACGAAGGCCTGCTGCCAGTCAGTCGAATATAGAGTTCAAACGGATTTTCAGTGGATAATGGGCAAGTAAGGATGAGTGGCTCTGGAGTCGTGGCACGGAGAAATCGCTGGGTGGACCAGTAGGAACACGAAGACGTGTCGCCCATAGATCACTCGTCGGGCGCAGAGGAAGACTCGAGTGCCTTAGTCGCCTCTTCGGGAGTCAGCAACCCTTTATTCACCAAGGTATCGACAAGTTCATCAACAGATTTAGATGATACTCGCTTCAAACCTCGAACTTGTATGGTTGGAGGATAAAACCGTAGATAATCTGGATTATCCAGCTCAAGCGTAATGGACTCGCTCTCTGCATAGGGCGCTAATTCTTTTTTTGAATCATACGGAACAAGAAAATATGGCCTTCCATCTTTCGTATGGCCATCAGCCCCTTTCACGTTAATACGATCAGAAATGTCTGCTCCGCTAAGTTCAACAATTCTATCAATGACCAGGATAAGGGATTCAGCAACAACGGGAACGTCTGTTTGATTTTTGACCCAAATGACATACGAAACATGACTCACCGATGTGAGTTGATCATTTGCAAAAGGATCATGTTCTTTATACGAAATAATCGGAACAACCCCGGACGTGATGTTCGGCAGCTCATCTACAGACGGAGCTGATATAGCGAGCCCTTCAAAAGACAGTAAGCTCCAGGCGCATACACACGACCGAAGAATTTTCCTAGAAATAACCATAATCCCTATACGTATCATAGCGCCCCGGTAATTACCAGTGAAGCAGACGAAGCCGGTGCCCTATTCCATTCTCACCGCTTGACAAATCGACAGACATTTTGTTTGAATTTGGCTCCTTCCGCCGGACTATGCTTACCGGCGCAACACATGGCACCATCTCAGAACCCAATGTTTTCTGGGCTGGGGCAGGCATTCAGAGTGAGTACTGATTTGCTGGCCTCTCTCATTGTCGGTGGAGCACTTGGTTGGCTCATTGACACATATGTGTTAATGTCGGAGCCATGGGCTCTGGTGATTGGGCTCTTTCTGGGTCTTGCTGCAGGGTTGCGCAATGCGTATCGGACGGCTCAACGTTGGAAATCATAATTTCTTAAAGCATTAACCATATAGGATAGTCCTTGCAAGACCCATTACACGCGTTCGAGTTACACCCCATACTCCCGCTATCTCTCTTTGGTCTCGATATTTCCTTGAACAAGGCAACCCTTGTCATGTGGGTTGTTGTCGCCCTGATTATTTGGTTTTTACTACGGGCCGGTTCGAGTCGATCGTTGATTCCCGGCAAACTCCAAAACCTTGCTGAGGTCCTGGTTGACTTCATACGCGGTATCATTAACGATACAATGGGCAAAGAAGGCATGCGATATTTCCCGCTGATTTGCAGTCTTTTTCTCTTTATCTTGTTTAGTAATCTTCTCGGGTTGATCCCTGGATCGTATACGGTCACAAGCCAGTTAATCGTGACTGCAGTGTTCGCAATATCCGTGTACGTTCTCAGTCTGATCATTGGCTTTTCCATTCATGGTGCAAAGTTTCTTCCTGGCATTTTAGTACCGCCCGGAACACCTGGGTGGTTGCTACCGCTCATGATTCCAATCGAATTTATCAGTCATATTGCCAGACCGCTGTCACTTTCAGTTCGGCTCTTCGCCAATATGACGGCGGGGCATGTTATTCTTGGCGTACTCTTTGGCTTAACGATTACTGGAGGGCTCCTGATTGGGTGGCTTCCATTCTCCTTCACTATCGCCTTGTATGGATTAGAATTTGGGATCGCCTTTATCCAGGCATATATTTTTACGGTACTGACGTGTGTCTACATCGGCGACGCGATGCACCTTCATTAGAAACAGTCATGCCTATGAAGGGCTCACGTTGACCGCACAAAACAAGAGCATACAGACCGTTCACCCGTGGCCGGTCAACTATTAACTTACGCAAACTCAGATCACTCACGATTCAACCCCTATTCAACGGGAGGAAAGAACACAATGGATGTCGCAGGAGCAGCTTTATTAGGAATGGGGCTCGCAGCCGCTGGATTTGCCGGAGCTGGCGTCGGTATTGGCTATATCTTCGGAAAAATGATCGAAGCCGTGGCCCGTCAGCCAGAAGCAGAAGCCCGTGTCGGAAAATATATGTGGATCGGATTCGCATTGGTCGAAGCTATTGCATTGTACGGTTTAGTTATCGCGTTTATTATTATGGGCAAGGGCTAACAAAGGTTCGAGACAATGCCACAATTTGACAGCAACTTTTTCTCATCGCTCATTTTCTGGGAAATCATTTCCTTTGGGATTCTCCTGTGGATCTTGTATAAATACGCCTTCCCTCCTATTCTAGAGACGCTTGAGGTACGAGAGAAAAAAATTCGTGAAAGTATTGAGCAAGCGGAAAAAAACCGAGCAGAATCCG
The DNA here is from genome assembly GCF_965152625.1 of Candidatus Nitrospira salsa. Classification (NCBI taxonomy): domain Bacteria; kingdom Pseudomonadati; phylum Nitrospirota; class Nitrospiria; order Nitrospirales; family Nitrospiraceae; genus Nitrospira; species Candidatus Nitrospira salsa. The sequence continues at coordinate 780,467 of NZ_CBCUCO010000004.1, read as the reverse complement.
AACAACGTCTGCAAACGTATGAGGCCAAACTACACGATGCAGCCCGTGAAGCTGAAGGCATCATCAATGAAGCCCGCGACCAAGCTCAACGTCTTCTTGACGATAACCAACAACGAATTCGTGCTGAAACGGATCGCCTCAAAACCGAAGCGTCCCAAGAAATTGATCGAGAACGAAGGAAAGCCCTACAAGATATACGAAATGAAACGGCTGACTTAGCGCTCCAGGTTGCTGAAAAAATACTGACTCGGAATCTTTCTGACGATGATCATCGGCGATTCGCGCAAGAAGCGCTGGATGCCGTAGCCCAACATCAAACTAATGGGCATGGCAAGGGATGAGAGGAAAAGGCAATTAAAAAATTCAAATAGTAAAATGAAACGTTTTGACAAAATGGATCAATTTGAACTCCCTCTTTTCCATTTCTCACTTCGAAGATTGCATTGTATTCGTGCTACCTGGTCGATATCCTTCCAAGTCTACAGTCACAAATTGAAATCCTAACCGCTTAAACTCTCTCACAATCCGACAACGCCGCCCTGGATCGTGAAATAATCCAATTTCCGAATCTGAAGTTTCAATCCTCGCAATTCCCTCATGGTCGCGAACACGAACCTGCTTCACCCCTTCACGAAACAACAAGGCTTCAGCCTGTTCCACACGCGACAATCCTACTCGCGTAATCAACGTGCCCCGAGGAATGCGGGATGACAGACAGGCCGCGGCAGGCTTATCCCAATTTGAAAGTCCCAATGCTTTAGCCAATGCTCGAATCTCTGCTTTTCCTAATTGCGCTTCCACAAGTGGACTGCGCACACCGAGAGCTCGTGCCGCGGTAATTCCAGGGCGATCATCTTTCAAATCATCAACATTTGTTCCATCAACAATCACCCTGGCTTCAGTATCTTTCTTGATGTTTCCAAGAAGTTGATAGAGGTCAGTTTTACAGTGATAACAGCGCATCTCATCATTTTTGACAAAGGCATCAATCTCCAATTGGTCCGTTTCAACAACTTGAAGGGGAACGCCGATCTCAGCGCTTAGTTGATGCACCGCTTCCAGCTCAATGGCTGGAAACGTGGGCGACACGGCCGTGACCGCCTTCGCATGAGGCCCCAAAGCTTCATACGCCACCTTCAGAACAAGTGTACTGTCTATGCCACCGGAAAATGCCACAACGGTGGATCCCATATCTTTAAACAATTTTTGCAAGACAACATACTTCTCACGCAAATCCGACTCAAGACCAATCATTTCCCATACTCCTTACTCGATCTTTTGTTGTTGAGATTTCCAACTTGAAGATCACCAAGCTGTCCGCAAGCTCCAAGGACATCACGGCCACGACTCTTACGAATAAAGACATCAAGCCCCGCGCGACGCAAAATCATCTGAAACTGTCCGATAGATTGCGCACTCGGTCGCTTGTACAGACTCCCGTGAAATTCATTGAATGGGATCAAATTGATTTTACAACGTATCCCATTCAAGAGCTTTGGGATACGCTTGGCATCGGCCATTGAATCATTGATGCCTGCCAGAAGAACATATTCAAAAGTTAGGCGTCGACCTGTCTTTAATGGGTAATCGCGGCAAGCTTTCAGTAAGTGAGACAACGGATGCAGCGTATTAATGGCCGGCATCAGTTCATGACGTTGCTTATCGGTCGTCGCATTTAAAGAGATAGCAAGATTCACCCCTAATGGAGCCACCTCCCTCAACCTGGAAGCCAATCCTGCAGTCGACACCGTAATCCGCCGAGGAGAAAACCCTACCCCCCAGTCTCCATTGGTCAAGCGCTTAATCGCTTCAGAGACCTCTTCCATATTGGCCAATGGCTCACCCATTCCCATAAACACTAACGAGGTCAGGCGAGAACTTGAAGCAACATGATCTTGAACCGTCAGAACTTGACTGACAATTTCATGTGCTTTGAGATTTCGCTTAAGACCCATTTGACCGGTTAAACAAAAGCCACAATCTAACGTACACCCAACTTGAGTCGATACACATAATGTGAGGCGATCATCCTCGGGAATCAAGACACTTTCGACTTCAAGTCCATCTGTGAGTTCAAGGAGAAACTTTTTCGTTCCATCCGTAGCCTGCCGGATAGTCACATTGGACGCACGTGTGATGGTCGCGATCGATTGAAGATGGGATCGATCCGACAGAGAAAGATCTGTCATCTCTGTAATATTAAGGATACGCTTTTGATACAACCAACATAGAATTTGCCTAGTTCGATAGGCTGGCCATCCTAACGTCGAAACCCAATCACGCATGGCAGACCAGTCCAAGGCCAATAAGTTCGTCAGCTGACGAGAAGGGCTAATCTGTATAGGGTCACTCAACATAGATAATAGTTAGAAACACGTAGATCAATACAGGAAAAAGACATTCGTTAACGTCTGCATCTTACTACGAGATCTGTCACGCAGCAAAAGCATGGGTTAAAAATCCTACAGGTTTATCTTCTTTCTGTGTACAACCAACTATTATTCACTAGGAACAGCCTCTCTTTCTACAAGCAGTCAGTCAATTTTATATATTTACTTGCATAGGAAAACTTTGCTTTATGGTGAAACACACTAAATACAGAATGATGAAATTTACAATCCACAACCTTTAGGCTTTCAATAGGGAAGCAATTGCATTAACTGTTTTTACTTTTCAAATAATAAGCATAACAAAAATTGCATGAAGTGAATTGCAATAATTCTTGTTGACATTGCTTGAACTCAATGATAAAAATCACTCATAGGCTATGGAGAGGATTTTCAGATGGACAGCGGAAAGGAAAAGAACGAACTCAAGGATATTACTGTCGGCTTAGAGCAACGTATAAGCGCCTACGAATCAAAGCTTAAGGATTTACGAAAAAAACGGGAGCAGCTCAATGAAGAAATCGCAACGATTGAGAAATACATCGAGTTGGCGAAGACTCTCTATCGTGTCGAAGCGGACAAGGCGAAACTGGCGAGCCTCTCGAGCCAGATTATTACGGATGAAACGGGAGCATTGCCCCCACAGGACACGGATGTCACGGACCAATCGCGAGAAATTCTTTTAGGTCGTAGTAAATACGTCGGCATGAGCGTACCCGATGCGGTTCATATGATATTAAAGGAAGCCAGACGATCCATGCATGCGAAAGAAATCTGCCAACACCTGGTCGAAGGCGGTATGCATATTCGTGGAAAAACTCCTGTGACATCTGTAGCCACCTCGTTAAAGCGAGATCGGCGTTTTCATAAGGTTGCGCCAAATACCTTTGCAATCATTCGCCATGATGGCGAGACCAAGCCCCTCACACAAGCGATGTGAGGTCCGGCACGCAGTCATGTGCGTAGTCAACGAACGTGAAAGGAGGTGAGTACCTTGGCCACAAAGAAAAAAGCCGCTCCTAAAAAGAAGGCTCCGACTGCGAAGCCAAAGGCGAAAGCCAAAACCAAGAAGAAGTAATCTAGCCTCCCTCCGTAGTACCGCCGGGGGCGGGGCCCCCTGCTCCCGGCGTGTTTTTCCTCCTGCCAGAGGCACACTCCTTTCATCGATCCCCTATCTGCCGCTCTTTTATTGTGTGCCCCCTTTCAGTATGCTCCATCATTACCTGGAGCAAGACAACAATGAAACCTTCTCGTATTGAACTTGACGACCTCACCAAGATTGCCATTGAAGCTGCACAACTTGGCGGCTCAATCCTGACAGACTATGCGCAAAAAGGGTTTGAGATTCACAAAAAATCCAAGATTAACCTCGTCACCGAAGCCGACCTCGCATCAGAAAAAGCCATCGTTGGAATCATCAGCCAAGCGTTTCCCTCTCATCAAGTGTTAGCGGAAGAAGAAGGGCTCCACACAAACCACAAAAGCCCCTACAAGTGGATTATTGATCCGCTTGATGGGACCACCAATTTCGCACATGGATTTCCGTTGTACAATGTATCGATTGGAGTCGAGCACGAAGGGAGTGTTGAAGTCGGCGTCGTCCTTGACCCAACGAGAAATGAACTATTTGTCGCAAAAAAAGGAAGCGGGTCGACATTGAACAACAAGGCCATCCACGTTTCCGCCACCCAAAAACTGGGAGATGCGCTCCTCGTCACCGGTTTCGCCTATGATGTCCATACCGTCGCTGATAATAATCTGAAAGAGTTTTGTGAGTTCTCATTACGCGCGCGCGGCATGCGACGGACCGGTACGGCCGCGATTGATCTGTGTTATATCGCCTGCGGTCGCTTCGATGGGTTTTGGGAATTGAAACTCAATCCCTGGGATACCGCAGCAGGCAAACTCATTGTCGAAGAAGCTGGCGGGAGAGTCACCAACTACAAAGGCGAACTGTTTTCCATCTATGGACAAGACCTGATTGCAAGTAATGGGTTAATACATGAAGGAATGGTAAGTGTCCTTAACGAAATTCGTTCGTCTCAGGAAGCAACAAAAAGCTGAAAGTTATTGGAATGATATGTCCTATATGCCAGATTGATCTTATTTCATTTCAAGAAGCTGACCTTCACTTGGATCATTGTCCAACGGGACATGGCATTTGGTTTGATGGGGGAGAACTCGCAACATATAGAAAAGAGCATCCCAATAGTGGGAACTCTGAAATAAATGGGTCCACAAAGTTTTTATCCATACCGGGAACACCCGTTAAAGACTGTCCACGATGCACGACGGCAACATTAGAAGGTGGTCGGCTATACGAACTTGATGTCCGGCACTGCTTCACTTGTCATGGGGTTTTTCTGGGGCAATCTCTTCCAATGACCCAAGACCCCCTAGATCCAACGCCAGTGCTTATCGGGACTTGGGTTCTTCAAGCAATCGCGTCTGGTTTCGGATAAGACTCAATTCTCCGCCCCCACTATCTCTCTATTTTTCTTGTTGCTGTGCTCTACAACAGCACTTTAATCCACTTTTACAAAGCTCAGGAGCAGTTTCACATCGTGAAAATGCAGCTCTCTTCAGCATCGATATAAATTTCCCAAAAGTCTGCCATCATCTCTTGCGGGATCATGCATAAAGGGGTATTGTGGGTCTTTCATTGACAATAGGTCTGTGTACTTTTTTGTAAATCGCTGGCGATGTGACAGTCTAGGCAACTCCGTTTATTTGATTTGTTGGAACCTGAAGCCAGGATGTATCCCCCCCTCTCAAATATATGTACGTCTACCCCTTTTGTAGCAGTCGACCACGTTCGTTGGTTCCACGCTCCGGTAACATGTCTCATCCCCTCACTTCTAAAGTTATGCATTACAACTCTTAGTCATACAAAAGATTTCAATTATCCAACAACAGACATTCGTCGATACGGTCTTGCATTATGACGTTCATAGAATTTTGGAATACGCATGTACACGTCAGGGAAAATCGATAGAAATCCTATAACTGTATCCGTAAGAACAACCACACCGCCATGAAGATTCTCATCGTCGATGACAAGAGGGAATCCCTCTATCTTTTGGAACAAATGCTCGCCACAAGCGGATACGAAGTCTTAGCCGCGACACATGGAGTCGAAGCACTTGAAACTCTATCAACACAATCCTGCAATCTCATTATTTCTGACATTCTTATGCCAGTGATGGATGGGTTTCAACTTTGTCGACACATCAAAAAGCACGATGAACTGCGAGCGATTCCGTTCATTTTTTATACCGCGACCTATACAGACAAAAAAGACGAAGAGTTCGCGTTATCATTGGGCGCAGACTGCTTCATCAGAAAACCTTCAGAGCCGGAGGAATTGTTACGACATATTAAATACATCACAGATAATATGCAGAGCGATCCGAACAATAAGGCACATGCGTCATCGTGTGCACTCAAAGAGACAGAAGTGTTAAAACTCTACAATGAGCGTCTCATCAATCGACTTGAGAAGAAACTTGTCGAGTTAGAGCAAGAAACGAAGGAACGCAAGAGAGGGGAAACGCGACAATCAGAGTTATTGAGAATGCTTGAAGCTTCTCTCAATGAACTCTATGTCTTTCACTTCGAATCGTTGAAATTTATCGAGGGCAATTCGGGTGCACGAGAAAATCTCGGGTATTCAATTGAAGAACTGTCTCGCCTCACACCGTTAGATCTCATGATCGAATTTTCGCCGGATTCGTTCGACAAACTTCTACGCCCAATCCGAACTGGTGAAGAAAAACGAATTCAGTTCACCACGATCCATCGTCGGAAAAACGGCACGTTATATCCCGTCGAAGTCTACCTTGAACGCTCAACATCAGAGTCCTTGCCAGCCTTCATGGCCATAGTCCTCGATATTACTGAACGCAAGCATGCAGAAGAAGCCTTTCGCCAAACAGAGCAAAAGCTTCACCAACTCCAGAAAATGGAAGCCCTCGGAACGTTATCAGCTGGCATTGCTCATGATTTCAATAACATTCTTGGAGCCATCCTCGGATACACGGAATTGGCATTGATCAAGATTTTTCCGAATGGCGATGTTTACCAGAATTTGCAACAGGTCTTGAAGGCTGGAAATCGAGCCAAAGAATTAGTCGCTCACATCTTGACCTTCAGCCGTCAAGTTGATCAACAACGGATTCCGACTGAACTCCATTTCATGGTCAAAGAAGCCCTTGACCTGTTGAGGGCGACCCTTCCTTCGACAATTACCATTCAACAAAGTCTTTCAACACAACCAGGGGTTGTTCTGGCAGATCCAACTCAAATTCATCAAGTCTTAATGAATCTTTGTACGAATGCTGAGCATGCAATGCGCGAAAACGGTGGCATCTTGGAGGTTTCACTCGACCACGTGGAAATCTCACGACACCAGGAATCTATGCCTCCTGAGCTTAAACCAGGCCTCTATCACCGCCTCTCAATCAGCGATACGGGAAATGGCATTCCCCCAAAAATTCAAAACCGGATTTTCGAACCGTTTTTCACCACGAAACGTATGGGAGAAGGAACCGGCATGGGCCTCTCAGTGGTTCATGGCATCATTGCCAACCATGAAGGGGCCATCACCGTAGAAAGTACACTGGGGAAGGGAACGAGATTTGATATCTATTTCCCTCAAACGAATGAGGTGATTGAATCTGAAATTGAAGTGAGTCCGCCAACTCAACCAAAACAAGGATGTATTCTGTTTGTCGACGATGAAGAACCGCTCACGCAACTCGGCCAAAAAATGTTGCAACAACTGGGGTATGAAGCTGTGGTCCGGACGAATAGCCTCGAAGCCTTGCGCGTTTTCCGCAATGATCCCTTTCATTACGATGTCGTGATTACGGATCAAACGATGCCAAACTTAACCGGAGACGCACTGGCTCGCGAACTACTCAGCATCCGTCCAGAACTCCCAATCATTCTCTGCACTGGATTCAGTTACACCATGACTCCTGAAAAAGCGACGGCGATGGGCATACGTGCATTTCTCATGAAACCAATTTTGAGTCATGAGCTCGCACAGACCATTCAGCGAGTGTTGGGATAAGGAAGGAAGTTATCGAGATCTGGCCGTAGCCTGAAAAAGAGGAAGACTCACAGTAAATGTGGTACCGACACCAATCTGACTGTCAACGCTGATCTGACCTCCATGCGCATCAACCACATCTTTAACAATTTTCGTACCAAGACCAGTGCCTCCAGCCTTTAGGCTAATCGTTCGATTTGTGAAGAGACTTTCACGAACCTCTGGCGACATTCCATGGCCTGTGTCGGAAATCGAAAGACGAATGGCCTGTGCACTTGAATCAAGCGAACCGCGAATGGTAATCGATCCCCCGTTCGACACCTCATCAAGCGCATTATTAATCAGATTATATAACGCATTGAAGATACGACGTTCATCAGCCTGAATGGCCGGCAAGTCATTCAGGTTTTTCTTTTCAAGACCGATACCGCGCTCTTCGGCTAATGGACGCAACGTCTCCATCACCATCGTCACCACATCGAGAATCTGACAGGAGCTAAATTGAGGCGGACTGCTCAGCCCCTTGACTGTATCAGCTATTTCCTTCACACGTTCTTGAATAAGACGAGCATTACCCCGAATCATCGAGAGAATTTTTTCGCTTGACTCCTGATTGGTTTTGACTTGCGCAACATCCTCTGGCACCACATGACCCAAGAGGTCGTGTAATTTCTTTTCAAGAATCCACGCACCATACGTAATTGGCATCATCATGTTTTTGATGTCATGACTGATGTCTCCCAAGACATGCGCCACCTCACTCAGTTTCACTTGTTCGAATAAACGTGCCTCCTCAATTGATATGGCCGTAAAAGCAGAAATAATCGTCAAAATTGAGACGTCATCATCATCAAGGCTCCCGGATTTTTTATTCATCACCTCGAGCACTCCGATTGGATTACCTTCCCAACGCTTTAATGGCAACGCAATCAAGTCCTGAGTGACCTGTCCAAACGTCTGATCGATCCGCATAAAATGACGTTGATCCTGTTGCACATTGTTCACCACAATGGCTTCGGCACGCTGAAACGCCACTCCGGCAATACCTTCATCCCAAGAAAACGTTGTGCCTATCGGCGGAGATTTTTCACCAATGACATGGGTAAACTCTAACTCTTTGGTTTCTGAATTCGCGAAAAGAATGCATCCGGCTTCCGCCCCAACAACATCCAACGCAATGCTCAAGGCTTGCTCTAAAACATCTTCTAAACGAAGACGCTGGAAGAGGGCTTCGCTAATTCGTCGGGCAGCTTCGAGTTCACGCTCTCGTCGGTCAAGCCGCTCCTGAATCTGTAAGCTGGCGCGGTCGGACAGCATGTCCGAATCATGCCCATGATTACTCATACCATCCCCTTCAAAAACTATGTACCCTGTGTATTTAAAGGATCGTAGCACCCTTAGAGCATTTTTTCTAGATAGTATCGTGCAACGAATCAACGCTTCATCCTGAGTCTCGGAGCTGACTCGCTCCTATTCGTCTTCAAGTGAGATGACGTGAAAAGCACCATGATACATGGGCATAAGATCACCGAAATGAAGAAATTTTTTGAGAAAGAATTTCTCATCGATACTTGTCAGTAGGCGTGAAAACGTCAATAATGCGTATAACATTCCTCCATGAGCCAAGTGGACATTCTCTGTATTCTCTCTCTTAACGTTCGCAGGACATGGCGAACGTCTCGAGGGAACAGAATGGACCGGAAGATGTGAAGAGCCTTTGACACTCTTCGTAGTATCATCCTGAACACTTCTAAAATGTTCATAGTCGCCTTTTCATACTGAGTAATCGAACCATTAAAGATCGACTGTTAGTAATGCAGGCATGAATTCATTCGCTGGCTTGTTAATGCGACCCCGATCCATGGGACTTGCGATCCTCGCGGTTCTACTGATCATACGAATCTGGGACCCTATTCCTGTCAAGACACTCCGCCTTCAAGTTTTTGATTATTTTCAAAAAATTCAACCCCGAACTCCAACAGGGAACCAGGTCATGATCGTCGACCTCGATGAGGCAAGCCTGGCAACTTACGGGCAGTGGCCTTGGCCACGAACGATGATAGCTCAGTTAATTACGAATCTCTTTAACTCCGGGGTGAAAACTGTCGGCTTTGATATCATATTCGCTGAACCAGATCGCTTATCGCCAGATTGGATGCTCGCAACACTTGATGGTCTCAACACACGAGCGAGAGAGCACCTGATGAATTTACCGAACCATGATGTCATCCTCGCCAATGTCATCAAACAGAAGCCCATTGTCCTTTCAGAGACGGCGTTGTCCAAGGCCAGCCCAGTCACTCATGATTCCCCACCGAGAACACCCACATTCGTTGAAATCGGCATGGACCCGAGACCTCATCTCTTTTCCTATCCAGGGTTGCTTCGTAATATCCCCGAGTTAGAAACCGCAGCAGCTGGACATGGCGTCATTACGCTCAATCCAGAACCTGATGGCGTCGTACGAAGAGTGCCCATGTTACTACGCGTTGACTCACACATCCTTCCTACCCTCAGCCTCGAACTCCTTCGGGTCGCTACGAATGAATCCGCCCTTTCAGTCAATACTGACTTTGCCGGCATTCAAAACGTGACAGTTGCGCAAACTCAAATTCCGACCGACAATATCGGCCGAATGTGGATCCATTATGCGAAACGCAATCCAGAACAGTACATCTCGGCTAAGGATATCCTGACCAACACTGTGACTCCTGAAAAGCTGGCCGGCAAATTGGTGCTGATCGGCTCATCAGCAGCTGGGTTGGGCGATGACAAGGTGACGCCAATCGAGGGGACATTGCCTGGAGTGGAAATCCATGCCCAAATTCTCGATATGTTGACCAACCAATCGTTCTTAACCCGTTCGAATATCGCGCTGGCACAGGAACTGATTACCATCCTTTTTCTGGGGCTATTCATCATTTTTCTTGTGCCGTTTTTCGGTGCACTTCAGACCTTGCTCTTGGGAACAGGCATTACCGCGGGAATGATCGCAATCTCATGGTATTGGTATGTGGCTCATGGCGTACTCTTTGATGTGTCCTACGGAGCGATAGGAATTCTCGGACTATATAGTCTCTTAAGCTATGTCAACTATGTTCGTGAAGAATATTCTCGTCGACAAATCCGGAACACATTCAGCCGATACATCTCACCAGCGCTCGTCGAACAATTGTCACGTAACTCGGGTCAGGTTCAGCTTGGAGGTGAAACCAAAACCATGACCGTATTGTTCTGTGATGTCCGTGACTTCACCAGCATCTCGGAACAATATCAAACTGACCCTCAGGGATTAACCCAATTCATCAACCAACTGCTCACACCCTTGACGGAGTCAATCCTTTCTCATCATGGAACGATCGACAAGTATCTTGGTGATGGCATCATGGCATTTTGGAACGCACCACTTGATGATCCTGATCATGCCGTGCATGCGTGTAAAGCCGCATTGGACATCATTCATCAATTAGAAATTTTCAATCAAACACGAATCTATGAATCTGACAATGCCGGGAATTCGTTTTCACCAATCAAGGTTGGAATTGGGATCAATACCGGTCCATGTGTCGTCGGGAACGTCGGTTCCAAACAACGATTTGACTATTCTGTCCTGGGAGATACCGTCAATATTGCCTCACGGTTAGAAGGACTCTCAAAATCCTATGACCTTGGAATTGTGATAGGCCCACACACGGCCGAATTCGTTCGGGCACGTTTGGCTATTCTTGAAATTGACGTTTTGACATTAAAAGGGAAAAAAGAAGCTGCCAGAACTTATAATGTGATCGGAGACGATCTACTACACATGGATCCCCGCTTTCAGGCTTTACGCCAGTTACATGCAGAAATGTTAGTGGCCTTTCGAAGCCGCGAGTGGGACCGGGTTAAGCAGATTTTGATGCATCTTGAACATAATCCTCATATGCCACTCCCACTCCACAAACTATATAATGAATGCCTTCTCTACTACCAAAAACATCCCCCCGCCAAAGACTGGACTGGCCATTTTATGTCAACCCTCAAGTAGGATGCTGACACTGCATAGGAAAGAGTACACACAAGTCGTCACCGTAAAAATCAGTACACGTGTTGTTTTAGATGAAATGTTGTATCATAATCATCCGGTCATGATTCATAAAAAAGAGAATTTCAAGGTCGTATGAACTGACCTTCCTCTTAGTCAGTCATAGGCGTATTTCTTTTTTGTGTTTCTTGGAAAGGGGAATGTGTGGTCGCGATCACCATAAAAAATCAAATGATGGTTCTGCTTGGCATTCTGCTTATTGGATTGTTCATGCATACCTCCATAGCCTCAGCAGACGAGCGCGTGATTGGAACCGTAAAATCGGTCAAAGACCACGCATTCATTATCAGAGAGGATAAACGAATCAAATGTCAAATTGGTAATGCCATCTTTCAACATGATGCTCTTGAAACAGACGAGAGCGGAACGTTGGGCGTCACACTCAAAGACAACACCAGGCTTTCTCTTGGCCCCAAAAGCTACCTCACGGTGAATGAATTTACCTTTAACCCCAAACAAGAACAATACTCACTTGTCACGGAGATGATCAGAGGCACACTCGTGTATCTCTCAGGTATCATCGCCAAGCTTTCGCCCGAATCAGTTTCGATCAAAACACCAACCGCAACAGTCGGAATTAGAGGAACACGACTCGTGATCCGAATCGATCATGAAGAAGACCGTCCTAACCAAGAAGGTTAGACGACTCGGCTCAAGACTATTGCAACACGTTGTGACGATATGGATGTCTGTTCAACGCAACCCCTAAAAGTATTTCATCGGTTGACAGGAAGGGTGCTCATTTTCCTTCTTCTTGTTTCAAGCTGTACAAGTCCACCCACACCTCTACCGGCTCCTTGGGTGAATCCAACCATGTGGGAGCATGGAACGACGGTCACAGGGACAGGAATTCCCCATGCACAAGTCTACGTTTGGCATAAAGGACTTCCCATCGCCAAGGATACCATTTCATCTGAAGGCACATATGAATTGATCGTGCCAGCATTACACGAGGAACAGATACTGACGGCGACTCAGACCCTCAACGGACAGACAAGCATCAGATCTGCTCCTGTCAGCGTGAATCCAGTCAAACTGACTGGCATCGAAGTTTACCCTGTTGTATCAACAACCATTGAACAAGATCAGACTTTCCCCTATACCGCAAAGGGGGTATTTTCAAATGGTGAGACCGAGAACCCACTACCCGAGGTTACCTGGCTCACAAATCCACCGACGGTGGCTATGATCAATGCTAATGGGATCGTCACAGGGCTCGAAGCCGGGACCACAACGATTCAAGCGACACGCGAGGGCATCAAATCTACTCAAGTCCAATTGACCGTAAAGCCTCGGCCTCCTGTCGTGACCTCCCCACTGAAGGCTGGCGACACCATGGTGACCGGCATTGCCACACCCTCTGCCAGCATCAATGTCATGATCAATGGAATTCCTCTTGACTCAAGAGTCATGGCTAACGCTGAAGGCCAGTGGCAGGCGGACGACTTCCCTCCTCTCGACGGACATGATTACGTGACCAGCTTCCAGCTTGTGAAGCACATCCAGAGCGCCACCTCACTTCCAGTCGACGTTAGTCCCGCCATCCTAACGGAAATCACTCTCAACCCTGACCCCACCACCGAGAGCACTTTGGAACTAGGCCAATCTCAACGCTACACCGCATCAGGCCTCTTCTCCAATGGCAGGACGGAAACCCCCATGTCAAAAGTCACCTGGATTTCGAAACGACCAACAGTGGCCACTATTGATACTGATGGAATTGTCACAGGGCACAAAGCCGGAACGACCACGATTCAGGCTATACGGGAGGGCATCCAATCCGCTCAAGCTCATGTGACAATCAAGCCCTGGCCCCCTGTTGTAAACTCCTCACTCAAAGCCGGCGACACTACAGTAACGGGTATGGCTACGCCCTCAGCTCAGATCAAAGTTATGGTCAATGAGATTCCTCTTGACCTGCAAGTCATTGCTGATGCCGAAGGCCAGTGGCAAATTGGCAATCTCGATCCTCTCAATGAACATGACCACGTCACCAGTTCCCAACTTGTCAAGCACGTCCAGAGTGTCGTCTCAACTCCAGTCGTCGTTGCACCTGCCGCCCTCACGCACATCACACTTAATCCTGGCTCCGCCACCATGACTATTCTGGAGCAAGGTCAGTCACAACGCCTCACGGCATCCGGACTTTTCTCCAATGGCAGAACGGAAACCCCTATGCCGAAAGTCACCTGGGCGACAACTCTCCCAACAGTGGCCGTTGTTGATGCTGATGGGATCGTCACAGGGCTAGAAGCCGGAACTACCACCGTTCAAGCTACAAGGGAAGGTATTCTATCGGATCCTGTTCAACTGACAGTGAAACCTCGCCCCCCAGTCGTCACCTCTCGTCTCAAAGCTGGGGATACGATCGTCGCTGGATCAGCCACTTCTTTAGCTCGCATTCAACTGTTTAAAAATGGCATCCCTCTTGATACACAAATCCTTGCAGACGAACAAGGCCAGTGGCAGGCCAGCAATCTCTCTCCTCTTCACGAAAGTGATCAGATTACGAGTACACAAACCGTTAATAGCGCACAAAGTGAGCCGACAACAACCATCAACGTCTTACCAAACCACCCACCGACGCTCGATCCAATCGGGGATCAAACAATTTCCGTCGGTGAAACATTGAAGATTGCCATTCACGCGACCGACCCAGAGGGTGATACACTTGCGTATGAGGTGATTGAACGACCGTTGCCTAAGAACAGCCTCCTGGACGAAGGATCAGGTCTCTTTACATTTACTCCAACCGCAGACCAAGTCGGGAAGTCCACAATAACGTTTTTGGTCAGAGACGAAAATACGTCACAGCAGGAAACGCTTACAATCAACGTCATGCTACCCAAAAGCTTGGTCGTTCTTCTTGAAAGTCCTGATGGTACAGTCGGAAGTATTCAAGTCGCCAATGCAGCAGGAAGTCAACAGCTCGACAAGGCTGGCCAAGCCGTCAGTCTCGGAAGTTCTGAGCAGGCACCTCCTGAACCATTCATGCTGAAAGAGGAAGATATTCTCGAAGTATTTAAGGATGCACTTCAAGCTAAGCCAGAAGAACCGATCTCGTATACCTTGCACTTTGAATCCGATACCAATCTCTCTCAAGAATCACAACAACTGCTACCGGATATTTTTTCGGCCGTTGCAGAACGGACATCTCCCGACATCAGTATTATCGGTCATTCCGACCGTGCGGGCTCTGACGAATACAATTACAAGCTATCCTTACGTCGAGCGACTGCTATTTTCGATTCCTTCGTGGCGGCAGGTATCAACCCGAAACTCATGGAAGTTACCAGCCACGGTGAAAATAACCCGATCGTTAAAACCCCAGATGGCGTCAGCGAACCTCTGAATCGTCGAGTCGAAATTATCATTCGGTAATAGTTGAATAAAACAGGCAGGTCTGAATAGGCAGTTACTCGGGCGGCCTCTCGAGCCTTAATGACAGGTAGCCTTAGCTACGGTAGGTGCATATTACCCGCTAAGCCTATCTAGGCAATCCACTTCGACCTCGGGCGGCCTCTCGAGCCTTAATGACAGGTAGCCTTAGCTACGGTAGGTACATATCATCCGCTAAGCCTGTCTAGGCAATCCACTTCGACCTCGGGCGGCCTCTCGAGCCTTAATGACAGGTAGCCTTAGCTACGGTAGGGGCATATCACCCGCTAAGCCTGTCTAGGCAATCCACTTCGACCTCGGGCGGCCTCTCGAGTCTTAATTACAGGTAGCTAAGGCTCAGGTCACATCGAGTTACTTGGGGACCGTTTGGACATTCATACCTATCACACGGATTGCCATTCTCATTCATCGATTCTCCGATGGAATTTCCATAACATCCTGCGCCTAAACGACACCTCAAGAATCCAATCACGAGCAACCTACATAGCTTCACACTTTTGCCCGCGCAATTAACGAGGTCAGCCCATTTCGAGAAGACGATGATCTGGGTTGCGCTCACTGGCAAAGTTCTTTGACCAAGGCGACCGAAAGAGAACGACAGGACGTTCTCGTTGATCAGTCACAACTAAGGCATCCGACGGAGCCTTAAAGGTTTTGACATCCCCCTCAAGCCATGCGCTGGACTCGTAAGCCAAGACCTCCAATTGTGTCTCCACTCGATATTCACTCCGTAAGCGAAACACCAAGACATCGAACTGAAGTTTCCCAACAGCTCCCACAAAGAACTCAAGGCCATCTAAGCTTTTAAAGATTTGAATCGCCCCTTCCAACGCCAATTGTTCGATACCTTTATCAAAGGCTTTTCGTTTGGTGGTATCCGTCGGTCGAACGCGGGCAAAAACTTCTGATTGAAATTGCGGGAGCGGTTTATAGTTAAATCCATCGGTGAGTGAAATCGTATCGCCTATCTGAAAGACCCCAGGATTGATGATACCAATCACATCGCCAGGATACGCAACATCTAAGGTATTCCGATCTTTTGCCACCATGCTATGGGGCCGAGAGAGACGGACATCGTTTTTAACACGATGATGCTTCACCACCATATCACGCTCAAATCTTCCCGAACAGACTCGAAGGAACGCCGTGCTGTCACGATGTCGAGGGTTCATATTGGCTTGCAGTTTAAAGACATAGGCACTAAACGGCATTTCCACCGGATCGACAATAATTTCTGTTCCGTCATTGGCATCAGCCGAACGAGCTTCAGCTGACGGTGCAAAGTCGACAAACGCATCAAAGAACACCTCAACACCAAAGTTGGTTAATGCTGACCCAAAAAAAGCGGGAGTCACGTTGCCTGCTTGAAACGCCTCGCGCGAAAACGGATTTCCCGCGACATCCAAGAGTTCAAGGTCATGTTCAAGTTGCTCTCGAAGGTGTTGAGGAACATGCTCAACATACCCAGGCTCGTCTAAGCCAATCTCGGTGACAATCGGTTTGGCTGCACCAGCCGATGCCGTTTTTGTATATTGCAACAGTCGTCGTTTTTCCCGTTCGACCACTCCTAAAAATTCGCTACCCGATCCGACCGGCCAATTCATTGCACTGGCATGAATGCCTAACACGTCTTCAACTTCAGACAACAAATCCAACGGAGGACGTCCGGGCAAATCCATTTTATTGATAAACGTCAAAACGGGAATCTTTCGTAGTCGGCATACTTCAAACAACTTTCGAGTTTGAGTTTCTACACCTTTTGCCGCATCAATGACCATGATCGCGCTATCAGCAGCCGTGAGCGTTCGATAGGTATCTTCGCAAAAATCTTGATGACCTGGTGTGTCGAGAACATTAATAATGGTCTCTTTATAAGGGAACTGCATAGCAGATGCCGTAATGGAAATGCCACGCTCCTGTTCCATCTCCATCCAATCCGAGGCCGCCAACTTACCACTTTTTCTCGCCCCGACCATTCCAGCGGTTCGAAGCATACCGGAATAGAGCAGAAGTTTTTCAGTCAGTGTGGTCTTTCCGGCATCTGGATGACTAATAATGGCAAAGGTTCGTCGTTTTCTCGCGGCCACACGAATTTCTTGTTTAATCTGAGGAGTCGACATGATGGATACCTTGGAAGAAAAATATATAAAGAATGGACTACAACGCGTGTAAACGCCCTTGCGCTCGAGCTAAATTCACGCGAGCCGCATTGAACGTAAACAACCCTTCAATGAGATTGTCACGAGCTTGAGCGACAGATGTTTGAGCGTTGGTGACTTCAATATTCGTCGCTACACCCACCGCGAAACGTTCACGGGCCAGATCGAGTTCCTTCAGGGATAACTTCAGTCCCAGTTGCGCCACCTCGACTTGTTGTTGCGCAGACTCAATGGTCAACAAGGCATCACGCACCTCTAAGGTCACCTGATAGTTAAGATCTTGCGTTCGAATTGATTCTTGACGAACGAGACTCCGATTTTCAGAGATCCGGCCTTCTCGCTGTCCACCATCAAAAATGGGCACAGTCAGTAAAACCTGCACATTATTCGTTGTCAGCGCGTCCGGAACTTGTGTTCCAATAAGACCAACATCGCCAGAAGCCTCGAGATTGGGAATCCGTTCACTCACGACCGAACTGAGAGTCAGCGATGCCAGCCGCTCTCGACGCTTTTGCGCAAGGAGTTCAATTCGATTTTCTCGTGCAACAAGCAACGCTTCTTTGGCGCTCTGTTTCGGGACTGGAATCAATTCCAACTCATCTGTGAGAACAAGCTCCACATCAAATGAAAGTCCAATCGCTCGAATGAGATTGAGCCTTGCACGATTATAATCATTACGAGCCACAAGAAGTCGTTGCCGTTCGTTTTCCAATTGGACACGCGCCCGTGTGACATCCAAACTTGTGGCCATTCCTGCAGACTTTCTTTCGGTAGCCAGTCTAAGGAGTTCTATGTTCAGTTTGACGTCAGCCTGTCTTGCCTGCACAGCTTTTTGTGCTCGTAACGCCTCAAGATACACTAACCCTGCAGTCGCCATTGTATCTCGTTCACTCACTTCAGAATCTAAATTGGCCACTTCGATACCTGTACGAGCGGCACGCCAGCGTTGAATTAAACTCAGACTAAAAATACTTTGCGTCAACGCTGCTCGGGCTTCATAGAAATCAATTGGTCTCGAGACTGATGGGCTCCCACCAAAAGATCCAAAGAAAAATCGTCGCCGCGCACCACTCAAGCGACCAGAAATATTTGGAAGCAATGCACCTAACCGTGTATCAGCCACATGTTCGGCTTGTGTCACCTGTTCTTTAAATAATTGAACCGTCGGATTTTGATCGACGGAGGCTTGCATCGCATCTCGTAGGCTCAGTCGAAGCATCGGGCCTTGGTCGTCGGAAAGGACTGTTGGGGGTTTCTCCGAAGCTGCAAATATCTCACTTCCCCCTCCCCACAGTAGTCCCAAGACCAACACCATGCTCCAACACGTCCATACGCCACCTTGTTTTTGACGATGACCGCACGCATCCTTATTCATAGAGAATTCTCTTTGGATTTGTAATCGACAGTATACAAGTGACGTGTTTAGACCTTGCTCGCTTCAGGAAAAAGCTGCGCCTTAACTTGCTGCTCCCGCTTTTGCTTCCATTCCATCACGATACTAAATAATGCCGGTACCACCAGAAGCGTAAACATCGTCGACATCACCAAGCCGCCTAGCACCACGCTGCCAATACCTCGATAGAGTTCTGAGCCGGCTCCAGACGACATCACTAGAGGAAGTAACCCAAACGTCGTCGTGAGCATACTCATCATAATGGGACGAACACGAGATCGCACGGATTCTCGAATAGCTTCATGCAGTGATAATGCGTGGATCGGTTCATGCTCAGACTGTTCATGAGATTCTCGATCATGTTGTTTCATGAAGTTTAACGTTTGATGGACCACAAGAATAGCATTATTGACCACGACGCCAATCAAAATAATAAAGCCAAGCATTGTCAGGACATCAAGTGGTTGATACGTCACAAAGAGGTTCACTAAGAATAGTCCAACAAAGCCACCGGCAGCGGCCAACGGAACGCTGAAAATAATCACAAAGGGATAAAGAAAACTTTCAAACAGTGCCGCCATAAGTAAATAGGTAATCACCAAGGCCAATAAAAAATTCCACTTCAGAGCATTATAGGTTTTCGTCAAATCATCGGCCGTTCCCGATAGATGAATATTATACAGTCGACCTAATTGCCCACTATTGTTGAGCGGTAGAAGAATTTCATCACGGATCAAAGACATGGCCGTTTCCAATGGCATTTCTGAAGGAGGGATCACCTGGACAACAATCGATCGTTCTCGCTCGATATGGTTAATCTGTTCCGGACCGGAAACAAAATCAATATCTGCAATGGCCCCCAACGTCGTCAACTTTCCTCCTCGCGTATAGATGGGAATCGATTCGAGATTTTGCGTACGATTCGCATACTGATCTTCTCCGCGCACCGTCAGATCTATCTCATCGCCCTCAAATTGGTAATCACTCGATTTCGCGCCATCAACCAAGGCATTGACGGTAAAACCTAGCTCACGATTCGTCATTTGGACATCCGCAGCTCGCTCACGCTTCACCCGAACATGTACTTCGGGGCTTCCCAAATCCAAACTCGGGATAGGGCGAATTTGAGCGCTTGGAAGTAATTGTTTCGCTTGTCCAAAAACCTGCCCACCTAAGGCCAACAATGTGTTCATTTCCGGTCCAGTAATTTCAATATCGATATTTCGTCCTTCTCCTAACCCTCGTTGAAAGAGGTTTCGTTGCGTCACAATGCTAATGACACCGGGCAAGTCGGCGGTGGCTCGACGAAAAAGCGGAATGAGTTCTGTCACGCGGTCATCTTGGTTGGTGCGTCCACCCATAAACACGGACCGTCCCGTCGCCACATAGAAAAAGTTTTTAATGCTCGGACCATCGAGTGCCGCATCTTCCGGCGTACCGGGCACTACATCCCAATAAGGCTGCAACACGGCTTCAATGGTCTTACCCATTTTCAAAAACTCTTCAGTGTTATAGCCTGGCGGTGGTAAAAGAATCCCAAGGATCAAATTTCGATTTCCATTCGGAAGATATTCCGCACGTGGAAGAAACGCAAATGTTAATCCAAGGGCGAACATCATCAACCCGACGACCGTCACAATCCGTCTTCTTCGATCACAACACAGCCAATAGACAAAATTCGCCACCCGCTCAGAACTGAACCCCAATCGTTGGATGAGCTGATCACTTTTCTCTAACACACGGTTCACGCCTCGCTGAACAGACGACCGTGGCCTTGTCGACTCAGAATCTTTCTGTCCAATGGTTGTCAGGATCCGAGCTGAAAGACTTGGGATGACACTGATCGAAACCAGGAGACTCAGACCAACCCCTGCGCTAATGGCAATCGCAATGTCCTGAAATAATTCTCCGGCTTGCTCTTGGACAAACACAATGGGAATAAACACCGCAATCGTAGTTAACGTACTGGCGAGAACCGCGCCCCAGACTTCGACCGTCCCGTCATATGCTGCACGAAATAGCGCCTTCCCCATTTCTCGATGTCGATAGATATTCTCAAGCACCACAATAGAATTGTCGACTAACATGCCTGCCGCAAACGTCATACCGGCAAGACTAATCACATTCAGGTTCCTGTCCAATAACCACAGTGTGATAAAGGTCCCCATAATGCTAATAGGAATAGCCAACCCAATGACCAACGTCGTACTGCCGGTGCGAAGAAATAAAAATAACACCGTGATGGCCAATAGGCTCCCGACCACCAAATTTTGCTTAACGAGATCAAGCGAACTGTAGATATAGTCCGTTTCATCATAGACCTGATACAGCTTTAAGCCCCGTGGTTTCAATAATTCTTCATTCAGATCCTTGACGGCCTGGCGAAGACCAGACATGGTATCAAGGACATTCGCTCCCGTTTCGCCGATGGTGTTAACCGCAATACATGGCCTTCCTGATTGGCGAACAACATGAGTGGCATCCTTATAATCAACTCGAGCCGTCGCAACATCTCGCACATAGACTGGTCGACCGCTTCTTCTGGCAATAATGACATCTTCGATGTCTTCAGGACTCTGATATTCACCGACGGTCCGAACCACGTAGGTGCGTTTGCCTTCATCAAAATCACCTGCACTAAAGTCACGATTTTCTGCGTCTAAGGCTTGAGACAAGTCCATCATCGTTAATGAACGAGCGGCCAGTTTATGCGGATCAACGAGTACTTGCACTTCACGTTCCCGTCCACCAAACACATTCGAAGAGGCGACTCCGGGAATTCGTTCAAAGCGAGCTTTTATAATATCTTCTGCAAAGTCTCGCATTGTATCGATATTGACTGGGTTTCCTTCTTCTGTCTGGAAGATAAACCACCCAATGGCCGCTCCTGCCGTATCGGCACTGCTAATGACAGGCTCATCAACTTCAAACGGATATTCTTTGACCTGATTGAGACGATTCGAGGCACGCAAGAGTGAACTATCAATGTTGGTTCCTGCCGGAAACCGCAAGATCACCTTGCCACTTCCATTGGAACTCTCAGAAAACATTTTTTCTAAGCGTTCAACTCCCTTCAGCTGCTCCTCTTGCTCATCAATAATCTCGCGTTCGACTTCATTGGGGCTCGCTCCTTGCCAAGTGGTATCAATCGTGATTTCCGTCTTACTGACATCAGGAGTCAATTGCACCGGCAACTGATAGAGTGCCACAACCCCAAATAGGACAACGAGCAACACACCCACCGTCGTGGTCACAGGATTACGAATCGCAAATTGCACTAACGGCATCAGTTAGCCTTCAGCCTCCAAAATTCGTACGGATTGACCGGGAAGTAGTCGCTCATTCCCTTCCACGACCACCGTCGCGCCAGGCTCAAGATCGCCAGTCACTTGAACGACTTCGTTCAAATGAAGTACAGGATTCACAGGAATCTGCGATACCTGACCTTCCTTGACAAGATAGATAAACTCTCGTCCTCCTCGTAACACGAGCGCATCTTTGGGTATAACGAGCGCGTCATAGGGCGCCCCAACCTGTAAGGTCACCCGAGAAACCATTCCGCTTTTGATAGATAAATCTGGATTGGGCAATTCCACGTTAATCGGAAAGGTCCGAGACGCCTGATCGGCTTGCGCGACAACCGAAAACACCCGCCCTTTTGCTTGGAGATCAGGCAAGCCATCAAAGACGGCGGAAACAGGGTCATTCACGCGGATGTCTTTAATATATCGCTCAGGGAGTGGCACTTCGAGTTGCACACGAGACATATCGACAATTTCGACAACTTGCCCTCCTGCGGAGACCCACTGTCCGACTTCTGTAAACTCTTGCGTGATCCATCCGTCGAATGGTGCAAGGATACGCGACTTCTGTAATTGATCACGGACTTGCTGAATTTCTGATTTCAACTGAATTAATCGCTGTCCCAATGCACTTTCTTCGGTAATCGCATCATCATATTCTTTTTGTGTCACCAACTCCTTTTTAAACAACACATTCACGCGTCGAAGATCTTTTTTCGCCTGTTGGTAGCGTGTACGGGCTTCATGATGAGAAGCCTCCGCTGAGTGCAGTCGAATAGTCAAGGTATCGGTCCGAAGTCGAGCAAGAACCTGCCCTCGTTTCACCGCCATCCCTTCTTTTACCGGGAACACTTGCACCAAGCCAGCGACTTCACTAGCAACCACGCTACGACGCCACGGTTTCACGGAACCAACCAAAGACACCGATCGCTGAACTTCTTGCATCATCGCTGTCGCAACTCGAACAGGAGAGGGTGGACGACCTTGAGGCGGTTGAGCAGCCTGCTGTTCGCTACAACCGGCCAACATCACCATCGCGAGGAAGGGAATTATCAGTTGTCGTATCTGCAAGCTCAAGGGCGTAGACTCACTTTTTTTTAATGGGTTTCTCAATCCCATTGAGAAATAAATTTCCGAGTATTTTCCCTTTACTTTCAAGCGATTCACTCGGATTCGATTGTAAAACCCATACATACATCGTCGAATTCAGCATACCATGAAAGGCTAATGAAACAGCTTCAGGATCAACACGTTGCAACTCGCCCCGACGAATTCCCTCGCGCACGACATCGGCGACTAGGGTAATTTGCGACAAATAGCATTTCCAAATTCGATTGCCGAACGCACTTTTCACGGTCCACTCAAACCCACTCCATTCTGAAACATAGATACGAAAAAAGTCTCTATTCCGATCAGCAAAAGCCAATTTCACCTGAATGACCGCACGAATTTTCTCGAGAGCCGTGTCGGCTTGAGCCATCTGCTCTTCAAGCAACTGAAATAATTCTTCACTTTTGGCTTCCATCAGTGAAATATAGATTTCCTCTTTGCTTTTGAAAATTCGATAGACGGTTCCCATGGCAAACTGTGCCGCGCCGGCAATTTCGACCATACTCGTCTTAAAAAATCCATGCTTAGAAAACAAACGTTCAGCCGCGCAGAGAATCTCATCCCGACGCGCCTCGACTTCACGCTGTTTCCGTTGTGAGCGTTGATCCATCATATTGTATCTGAATAATTATTCTAAGCTATGATTCTATATTCTACAATATAGAATGAGTATTCACATACATAG
Organism: Candidatus Nitrospira salsa; assembly: GCF_965152625.1. NCBI lineage: Bacteria > Pseudomonadati > Nitrospirota > Nitrospiria > Nitrospirales > Nitrospiraceae > Nitrospira > Candidatus Nitrospira salsa. Next base: position 756,895 of record NZ_CBCUCO010000004.1, on the reverse strand, counting down.
AATCGGCAGAAGAGTCCAGGTCACTTGAGCCAAAACTAGAGACACACTATATCTGGTAGACGACGAGGATGTTCAGGCACCTGAAAAGTGAGAAGTAAAATTAAATCATGAACAAGCAAAAATAAGATGGCTTGGACACAAAGAATTGAAACCGCGCACGATGACGTCAAAAGACAGAAAAACTGACCATTATGAGTATTCCTAATCTGGCCCACCAACGCCTCAACTGAATTTACGCAGAAGGCATCCCTTCCATTTGTGGGCCTCCTGAGACACCCCCGGAGACAATAAACGCCATGACATCGGAACTGTCAGCCTCTAGGGGACGAACCTGATCCTTGGGAAATACCAAAAGATTTCCCGCAAAATTATAGGACTGCGGGAAATACACGGCCACATGATCAAAAAGCCCCAAAAACTCCATATTGCTACGCGTGACAAAACCCACGGCCTCCGCATGACCATCGGGAGTGAGTGTCACAATCACGGGTTGATCGAACCTCCGTTTTTCTCCCATAAACGCGGCAATGAGATCCTTGATGGACGTATAGAGCAGTTTCACAAATGGGGCTTTCGTAAGCATTTGCTCAACAAAATCAAATACCTTTTGCACAAAGACATTCGAGGCAAATCGACCGGTTAAGGCTATGAGGCCAATTGTGACCAAAAATCCGACTCCCGGCACTGGAATATTCAGCCATCCATCGATGGTCTCGAACACAAAAAATGCGACTGATATGGTCACGACAACGGGGACTAAAATGAGTAGGCCTTCAAAGAAATTCCTGGCTAAATCGTTCATCGTGATATTTTTCCAAAACGCTGGTCTATCCCATTTCATGAGTCTTCACCCTCCACACATAAAAGGTAAATCTGAGAACATTCGTGAATCCGATAGAGATGGATCTCTGAAGCAACTGTGGCGAACCCAAATAAGTTCTAGCTGAGGCATATTAATTAACCTCGCGCAATTATTCACTTCAAACATGCGGAGGTTAATTGAAACGGCTATAGGCGTACGCCTCTCACGTTCGTAGACTCTACCGAACGATTCTAGCCGATACAAGCCGTACAACAACCTCTCTCCATACGTAATTGACCAGGGTTACAGCGAGGGAAGTGATGGGATACAATACGGGTGTGAGGCACGCACGCGGATACGAATATAGCCGTTCCAAATAACTTCGATTTTTGAGGCGCAGTATTACGCTGTCTAGGCGACCTATAATGAACACTTTAGAGGCAAGCAGGTCTCACCATTGACACCCACTTTAACCCTGCGAGAGGTATACAACAATCGTCGTCTAGACGATCTATAATGAACACTTAAGAGGCAAACAGGTCTCACAATGGTAAGCACCTTTTATGCTGCGAGAGGTATGCAACAATCGTCGTCTAGGCTGCCTTTTCTCATAAACTGGAAATTAATGGATTCGCTATATACCTAAAAAAAAGAAGGAAAATGATTATGGCAATGAGTGGAGCAAGTCCTGGGCAAGCATCATCACAATCTTCTAATGATCCCTCAGCGGAGACTGAAATATTAAATGTCGTTGTTCAACGTGATGGACAAAAAGTCAGCACGAAATGGGGTCTTCATCCCAATCTAAAAGATGAGCTGAAACCAGAAGAGTGGAAAGAGCTCACTGAAATCATGGGAAAAGTCACAACGATTGTTGGAACACGATTCTCGGAAGTATTGAATCAAACTGAAGAACGGACCGCCGGCACAGCATAACCACCCCTGCTCAAGAAAAATTTTTCATTCAAGAGGAAAATCACCGATCGAAACGATGAGGGCGATTACTCTGATGCCCTCACTAACGAAATCGCAAGCGTGAGTCCAGTCGACAGGTCTTGATACGAACCTTGCATTGACTTTCCATCCGCAGCCACAACGGCCTGGGATCGGCCGTTCGTGCCGAGAATCGTTGAATAAAAAATATTTAAGACATTTCCGCTGATCTGCCCCTCGCCTTGCGCCGTAATAGACGATCCATACAAATTGGTCGTGACTTCTTTCATGACTATATGATCACCGTTTTGCTCAAAAATATAGGAGAGTGTCAGGTCTGCAGGGGTACGCCACGTGCCTGAAATATTCAGGTTACCGCTTTTTTCAAGTGTCGCCCGTAATGAACGCGATTCTCCAGCATGCACCTCGATGTTTTTCCTCCATGAAGTGAACCCATCTTTGCGCACCGTAATTTCATATTCATCTGCATCAAGATTCTTCAGTGTCAATGACCCTTTTGAAGTTTTGCCCACCACCACATCATCAATCAATACATCGGCATTGGCAGGAGAGCTGTGGATCGTGAGCGACACCTGCTCGGCTTGTTTAGAGGATGAGGGAGTCTTGGCCAGAGAATCCACCTCAGTATTCACTGGAGGCCAACGCGAGAGAATGCCCCAGTTTTTCGCCAAGCGGCCAACGCGGGACGCGGGTACGCCATAACTAAAGGCTCCCTGATTCTCCATCACCACGCCAACCACCTGCCCATTTAGAAAAATAGGACCTCCAGAGTTCCCTTCGTCAATCGTCCCTGACAACGTCAAATACTCGCCTTTCCATCCTGAAACCCGCCCGTTGGTGACCGCCCACGGTGTATCAACAAATCGAGGAAACCCGATAAAATCAACGGACTCTCCCCCATTCAACGCATCACTGGTTCCCCATTTCAACGTCTCAATACCTTCTGGCAATTGACCTGTCACTCTCAACACAGCTAACCCGCGTGGATTGTCGACAATTGACTGCATGGCTTTAATCTCGGCCGAAAAGGTCCGTAATTTATCAGGATAAAAGGTCACGTTCATCTTGGGACGAGGGCCATTCGCATCTTCAATCACATGTGATGCGGTAATGATATAGGCTTCGTTGTCAGCATGACGGATGATGAAGCCCGTGCCAACCTTTCGTTTTCCACTTTCGAACTCCGACATGATATTTACCACACCAGCCTTGAGAGGCTCAAAGGCCAGGGCATGTACAATCGTTGGAAAGGCAACGACCAGACAAAACAGTAAACTATTGAATCGCAACCACATGACTCACCATATCCTCAGTCCGAAATTTAGCTCACCATATCTCAAAATCGTCTTACCATTCATCATGGCTTTTTTGCGTCTCGAGCACAACGAAACCCGGTTTGATCATCGGAGTCATCTGGAGATTGGTGCGCTCGGATTTTTAACGCCTGATAGACATACCAAGACCCGCCACGTTTGACTTTCTCATCGCCCATGGCCGGCCCTGGTGGATTTCGTTGAAGGCTTTCCTGATAATACCTTGGATCGTACCAATCATTCGTCCACTCCCACACATTACCTGCCATATCGTGAAGCCCCCAAGGGTTCGCACGGCCGGTTCCAACCAACGCCAACCGCGCTGCTCCATCATCAAAAGACTCAAAATTTATCTCTTTCTCAAACACCGTATTAAATGTCGTATCAGGAAGATTCCCAACAAGTTCACGAGGCGCCTGATCACCCCACCAATGCTCCGTGGTTGTTCCAGCCCGTGCCGCATACTCCCATTCCGCTTCCGTTGGAAGACGTTTTCCCGCCCATTCGCAGTATTGCTTGGCATCAAACCATGAAATTTGCACAACGGGAAGGTTGGGCAACGTTTCCGGTGTATCGTGCGTTTCCCCTAATGGTCGCTGCCAATTCGCGCCCTTTACCGTATCAGATTCCCATGATTTTCCAAAAAACAATGTTGAGTCCTCGACAAGCGCTGTTTGACGTCCTTGAGTTTCAACCGTACTCGTATACCCTGTGTCCTTGATAAATTGTCCAAATCGTTCGACGGTGACTTCTAGAGTATCTAAATAAAATTCATCGAGAGTAATCTTATGTCGAGGAGCATAATCCGCATTTCTTCCCTGGACACAAAATTCAACCTTGACGATCGAATCCCACTCGCATACATCATCAGGACGGGTGCCCATCATAAACTGTCCGCCTGGAATTAAGACCATTGAAGCGCCATCCTTCGCATCAATTGTATCAAGCTGAACTTTGAGCGATTCTTCAATCGAAGGAGAAAGACCGGGACCTGTTTCCTTTTTTGCGTCTGTCGTGCGAGAAGACGATTCGGCTGCAATGGCCGGCGTTGATTCAGCTACGGGCAGTTCCGCGTGAGGCACCCCAGACCCTTCATCCAAAGAAATATTCCAGCCACGTAATGCCACTTTCGCAATCACTACCGGCACAGCATACACATATCCATCAGTCACCTCACTCACCACTCCAATCACCCGATCGTTTTGAATCACCGGTCCGCCGGAATTCCCTTCGCTCGCCTTTCCAGAAAGAATTAAGTCCTGCCCAACTTGTCCCGTCACAATCCCGCGCGTCACAGCCCAGGGAACTGGAGGAAGACGTGGGAAACCGATCAACGTCACGTCTTCTCCCGCATGTGATCCGATTGCCTGGTCAAAGACGAGAGGATGAATGCCATCAGGCAAAGAGGAAGCTTGCACCATTAACACCGCCAACCCTTTTGGATTCCGAGCATCGAGTCCGATAATTTCACCCGGATACTTGCGATTGGGTTTCCCGTGAAACGATATCTGCGGACTCGGATCCCCTTCAATGACATGCGACACTGTCACAATATAGGCAACCTTTCCGTCCGTTTTCACAATCACTCCTGACCCCACACGGCTTCGACCATCCAGGGTCGACGTAATCTTCACAACACCATCTTTCAACCCATCCAAGTCATCAGCCAGCGCCTGTCCCATGGCGGCAACGATGAACAACAAAACCATCACAGCGAGTCTTACGACGACACAAGTTCGATGTGGGAATACTCCTTTAGAATTGTGCGTATGGTCGATCGACATACGTTTTAATTTATTCACATCGATGAACCTCCAAGTTCGCCGTCTCCTCCATGAACATTGCGCCCTCATGGCTTACCACCTTTCAACAGCCGCCACCCAGCAAACGTGGTAGGGACCATCCACACAACAACGCCGAGCAACGCCAAGATGTAGGGCTGTCCTGTGAGAAAATCAAATGCGGTGATTCGATGATCAACTTGCCGCGTGGCCGTGCCGGTTTTGAGTGTATGCGCTATTCCGTCAAAGCGTACATGCATGGTCTGGGTAGCCCCATCAAATTTCATCGTCTTTATTTCAAACACGTCTTCGTCATCAAAAGACAAATAATCCGGCGCACTCAATTCGAATGGCTTCAATTCATCGCCTTGGATATCATAGCTAATCGTCCCACGCAAACTTTCAGGACTTACGGGATTACCATTCTTCCCTTGTTCCAAAAAATCTAATCCATGAACGAGCATCGTACCTGTTGAAAAGAGCTTAATTTCTCGTTCCACAGGAAACCCCAAAATTAGCAGTACCCCGGTGTCTCCACCCTCAATCTCAAACGATGGGGCATTGGCTCGTAACGCCGCTCGTGCACTCAACGAATCCTCTGTTTCTGCAAATGCCGGAAGTTGTGCTCCTGCGATGGTAACGTGATCCAAGACAAGCTGCATCACATCGTTAGGCGTAAACGTCAGTTGGGTTGTGGGGCTTGTAATGCGGATAGCCAGAGAGGCATCTTGTCCAACACCGACAGCCATTTCCAACGTGGTATTGGGAACCACACGCACGGCATCGATCGTCCCAATGGTTGGGAATGTCGGCCCCTCAGTCTCGAAGGTGACTTCACTATCATTCGACTGACGATTAACCAGCGTGACCATGTTCTCAAGTCCCGTGAGATCTCGCCAAGCACTCTCCATAAAACGGTCAGTCTCAATATCATATTTCGAAGGATCAGCGACGCTGAACATGTTCGCACCGAAACGAATAGAGGAAAACTGCTGCAGCGTCATCCATTTCGGCTTGAGATCATCAGTCAGATACTGAGCTCCCTTCACCTCGCTCATCGTGAATGTCAGGCGATTCGTTATAAGATCAACATGGACGGACGTAGGAATTCGCCAGCTCATACTGGCCACAACCACCACGACAACCACAATGGTCGGCAACAGCAACCAAAAAATTCCAACACTCCGCTTCTTGGGAGGAGCAAGAGCGGCAGCGGCAGCCGCTTTCTCCGGTTGCCCCAACATCCTCGCAATACCTTGCACCAAGATTGCAAAGCCTTCATGAGGTTCTGTCCCTTCCCAATCGGTCAGCGACACCGTTTGCACTCGGCGAAAAGCCAACGGAATGTCAACGGGTTCGAAAAGAACCGGGATCAGATTTTGTCGTTTTCGACCCTCAGCGGCTTCACTCCTCACCCAGTCTGAATCTACTGACGCCTTCGTCCAGACGACGATGACACATTTGGCCTCGATCAACGCCGTTTCAATAACTTTATCCCAGGTTGTTCCTGGAGAAATGTGGTGATCCCACCAGACGGAAAAGCCTTGGGATTCAAGTGCGCGAGCAAGCGTCTTCACTTGTGGACGATCTTGACTTGAGTAACTGAGGAAAATGTCACTCATCAATGACAATTCACGCAGGGTTACTGAACAGGCGGCGTAGGCTGATGATAAAATCGAATAGTCTGAGCCTTAATGCCTGCGTTCGTGTTGAGAAAAAATCCAGTAATGACCAACCGATAGTTTCCCGGCGTTGCCTGCGACGCATCCCAAGTAATGGTAAACGGGCGTCCGCCACGTTTTCGGCGATACACTTGAGTATCAATAGGCTCGTCGACGCCCTCCTTAAAAATCTTACAAAACAGTCTCGCATCCCCACCGGTTTTGAGCGTAAAGCGGTAGCCGTTCACGGTCTTGGGGAGTTGGGAATGAAAAAGAATGGCCGGAAGCACTCGTTCTGTCGCTGAAGGAGTTTCTTTACCCAACCGTGCCACGACTCCAAGGTCATACAATCCGAATGAATCACTGAGTTGTCGCAGCACGGTCCCCGTCTCCCACTCAAACGCATTGTAGGATCCGGCTTTCCAGGTCATATCAAGTGTCACACGATCTAACCAATAGTAATGTCGGTAATCCAACTCTCGCACGGTCAGAAAGACGTCTGCCTCTTGCTCAGAGTAAAACCGGAGTTTGACTTTTTCAGGAAATGCTTCATTCATTTCCTGATAATCAACAAGAACAGAAATTAATTCGATGTCGTAGCCGGAAACCGGTTTGGGCTTGATACCCTCGTACCAACTCCCGCGATTTTGATATTGGAGTTCGACCTGAGCTAAGAGGTGGCTGAAACTAAAGAGAGTCAGAACCGTACACAACATGATGATCACGATGAACTGACCTTCTCTTATCTTGAAGGCACGACAAACCTTCTCACTTGCATTCGTTCTATCTAAGAGAATGAAGCTTTTTGAAACCTGTCGAGTATGTGTTGATGCATCCATAGCACTCCGATTCCCTTTTCATGAACAGCAATCATTTCATAAAATCTGTGCTCTGTTCAATCTGTCTGAATCAATAGCCGCAGTCTACCGCGTCTAAACAAATGAATCTAGAGGCTTATAGCGAATCTATAATACATGCCAGCTCATCAGTTGATGAACTCAACGTGATTACCCACATCCAACTGGGAAGATTCACAAAAGCGGCTATAAGAAAATGATAAACGTGGAAATGCGAAGGGCTGAATTTGAACCGAGTGAACGGGCGATGCTGGTCCTACAAATTCAGAGAAAGTGGAGTGTCAAAATCATCGGCAATGTATTGTACAATCCCTTTGGCACCTCCAAGTCTCCGTTCTTTCCGAATTTCTATAATCGGTACGATTTTTACCACTGATTCCTTGTTTCTTATCACAATGATTTTCTCTCCAGCTTCTACTCGTTGCAAAAGCTGAGAAAGTGGCCTCTTGGCTTGACTGATAGCTCCCCACCATCATGCTGCACTATGTTCTGGCGGATGCTCTTCGTCAAATCTACGAATCGCTTGTCAGGGATAACGGATTCTTGACAAACCCTAAGTTGTGGTCACAATGACTACAGGAGGGTTCGTCATGAAAGAGACTGTTGGGGCTCGAGAAGTAAAAACGAGATTGAGTAGTTATATTCATCAAGTCCTCAATGGCACTACGTTCGTAGTCACAGAGCGCGGATAATCAGTTGCTGAACTACGTCCGCTTCGTTTGAACGGCACGAAAGAAGAAGTGCGACTGAGTGAAGTGGTTGCCACAGGAAAAATTTCTCGAACCTCTTCGAGCTCCATACAACCGTTTAAGCCCGTTTGGATAAAAGGAAAATCATTGTCTAACAATCCTCGAAGATCGGCAGGATCGACGGTGACGCGATATTTTAATGCTAGGGCACTCGCTAAACGTTATGTCTATGAAACCGGTAGTCAACAGATGGAGCCCTTGACATTAGAAAGTTACTCCCCAACCAGCCGGTTCACCAAAGTTGAAGTCGCTTCAGCATTAGCTCGGCGCGCAGGCGAGGGCACGTTGACCATTCGAGAGCGCGATCGAGCACTCGAGGCCTTGGAGCAGGACATGGCTATATTCTATATTGTGGAGTTGAATTCGGAAGTGACTGTGTAAGCTTCCCCCAAAGAAGGACAGACCAAAAATAGAGCGTTCTGGCAGAATACCCCAGGAGGTTCTCATGAAAACGAGTCGATTCAGCGAAACACAAATCGTCGCCATCTTGAAACAGGCCGATGCGGGTATCAAGGTCAAAGACCTGTGTCGGGAGCATGGGATCAGCGATGCGACCTATTACAACTGGAACGCGAAGCAACAACGCTAAAACCACGAATTTCCATTACCATTTCATCTTTATCCGCTCTTATTCTTAAGCACTCATCATTCCGCAGTTAGCGCTGCCTTATTGCATTGTCATTCCACATCTTTCGCACAGCGCACGCCGTGCGCGGCATTCCGTGTTGACGGAAGGTTGAAGATTCTTACTCCAGTACCAAGAAATTCTGGAGACGTGGCCCATGAACCACCTCGAAGAACTTTGAAATGACCCTTCGGCGGTCCTTGAGGATTCTTCTCTGGACTTTGAGCGTAATACCCTTCCGCATACCAGTCAGCCACCCATTCCCATGCATTCCCAATCATGTCGTACAGCCCCCACGCATTCGGCTCAAACGAACCCACAGGTGCCGTTCGGACATAATGATCGTCATACTGCTCAAGAATCGGCCAAGGTCGTTTAGGGAATTCACTTTTGTGGGTGGTGTCTGCCACATTTCCAGCCCCCTGAAACCCAGATTGCGGCTTTCCCCACCACACATTCTTCGTCAGACCGGCACGCGCGGCATACTCCCATTCTGCTTCAGTCGGTAGGCGTTTCCCGTTTCCTTCACAATACCGCTTTGCATCTATCCAGGATACTGTTACAACCGGATGGCTTCCCCTTCGTGAGGCAAAAACACTCTCCGCTCCTTCCGGCTTTCGCCACCAAGCTCCGGGCACTTCCGTCCATCGTTCTTCGTCCACATAAACCCAAGCCTTTCCCTGATTCTCCGCCGTCGTTGTATAGGCATTCGTCTTAACAAATTTTCTAAACTGCCGGTTCGTCACTTCGTATATATCTAAGTAAAACGCATCCAAGGATACCGTATGTTGTGGATATTCATCGGCACTCCCTCGTGCATTTGGAGATCCCATCTCAAACATGCCAGCCGGAACAAGCACCATGCCCGTCGAAGTCCCATCCTGGGTGGATATGGCCAGATGCATGGGATCCGCCCATACCAAGAAAGGGGTACAGAAAAGATTGAATAGTAAGAGAAAGGAGAACAGCATGATGTCTATTTCATCGCATTCATGACAGGAAAAAACTTCCTGAGGTCATCATTACATAAGATAAATTTCGCCTGCATTACTCAGCACGTTCTCTATCCATGATCGGTCTGATATTCCATCCGCCGCCGACGGCTTTGAAGAGAGCCACCATCTCGGTGAGACGAGCGCGCTCTGTTGCGACTAATGTCTGCTCTGCACCCAATACACTTCGTTGCGCATCGAGGACATCAAGGTACGTCACGAGGCCTTTTCGATATCGAATCTCGGCAAGCTCACGCGCTTCATTGGCCGCAGACACTTGGGTGCCTTGGTGTTTCAGTTGTTCGCTCCGAGTTTGTAAGGCCACAAGGAGATCGGCTACTTCTCGAAAGGCATTTAGAATCGTTTGGTGATACTGCTGCAACATTTGTTCATAACGAACTTCCGCAATTTCTAATCGCGCCACATTGGTTTTCCCAAGAAAAATAGGGAGCGTGATGGAAGGCCCTATGCTCATTGACCGGCTCGCCCAATTGAACCATTGATCAAACTCGCTCGTTTGAAACCCTCCGTTTCCGGTGATGCTCAGAGATGGGAAGAAATACGCACGAGCTTCCCCAATTCTTGCATTAGCAGCAATGAGAGACCGTTCAACTTGAACAATGTCGGGACGACGTTTCAGGAGGTCGGAAGGCAGTCCGACTGGAATTCTTGGCTGGGTTAACACATTCCGAAGCGGATTGTGTGCAAGAGTTAGTGAATTCGGATGAGAACCGGTTAAGACTTCGAGATGATGGGCTTGAACAGCGCGCAGTCGATGCAGTTCGGGAATTTGTGCGGCACTCTCGGCCACGAGAATCTCTGCCCGCTTCACGTCAAGATCAGAAATTAATCCCGCATCAGCACGCGTTCTCAGTAAATTCAACGAATCTTGACGAAGGAGAAGGTTTTTCCGTGAGATTTCAATCTGTTCATCCAGTTCGCATAGTCGAAAATATGACTCACCCACATCACTGATGAGCGAAAGAACAATGCCCTGGCGTTCCATTTCCAATGCCTCAGCGTCGGCTTCAACGGCCTCTAACCCTCGACGAATCCTTCCCCATAAATCTAACTCCCAGCGCAAATCAAGGAGGGCACTCCACACATCAAAGTTCGCACCAGGCGGAGCAAAGCCTGCAGGTGCCCCACTGGTAGGGGCCACCAAGATGGTTTCCGAACGCCGGATTCGATTGTACGATCCATTCACATTGACTTGCGGATAAAGTCCTGCACCCGCAGCGGTCGTCAAAGCACGGCCCTCCAAAACTCGAAAGCTCGCGTCTTGGATGTTATGATTATTTTCCAATGCCAAATTGATCAGCCCAGACAATTCATCATTTCGAAATGCCTCCCACCAATTAGCTTCTGGAACTGAAGAAGATGTCGCCAAATTTTCAGCATCATTTTCACGCGTGAGGGAATCCCAGTTAGTCGGCACATCGATTGTCGGCTGTTGGTACTCAGGACCAACGAGACATCCAGTCACACTAAGCATCACGAAACATAGGAGAACTTGTGAGGCGGAAAGCGTGAAGTGTGAAGCGTGAAGCGTGAAGCGAAGATAGCTTAAGAAAGGATTCATTTCAGCGCTTTCTGTGTTTCGTTCTTCGACTCTTGTGAGCGTTCGATAAAGACATCGACTTGTTGCCCCACATACACCGGAAACTCTGGCTTCTCGAATTGATAAATGACTTGCAAGACTCGCGTATCGACTCGTTCCCGGTTATCACCTGTGAGCGAGCGCTTTGGTACAATATACGGCTCGATACGAGTAAATCGGAGAGGAATTGACCGCTCTGTCGAACCTTTCAGATACGCAACGGCTGGACTATGTGGTTTGACTAACGGAGCATTGACTTCATCAATATCGGCCCGAACCTGCAAGCTTTCGGTATCGCCCAAAAGAATATAGGGATCTTGAGCTCCAACCATGGCATACTCACCTGCCCGAATGTTCACTTGTAGGATGGTTCCGGCTCGAGGGGCACGCACGGTCAGTCGTTCCAACAGAATGTTTGCTTCGTCTCGCTGCGTTCTTGCCAAGCGCACATCAGCTTTGGCTCGAATAAGTGCACGTTTCGCCCCTTCAACCTCGTGCCATTTTCGTTGAATATCATCTTGGCTGACAGCCCGGCGATCTTCTACCGCCTGCAACCGACCTAATTGATCCATCAAATCCTTCAGGCGGATTTTCTGCTCATCAATGCGGGCAACAGTCGATGGAATCGAGTCCTGCCGGGTCTGAAGTTGAGCACGCAACTCACGATCATCCAGCTGGAATAAGGATTCTTTCTGCCTCACTTGATCACCCACTTCGACGTGAACTTTGGTGACCAGACCGGACACGGGCGGAGCAATTCGGACATTTTCATTCACGGCTTCAATAATTCCCGATGCGGCAACGGTTGACGAATACGGATTTCGTGGAGGCTCCTCTAATGGTGGGGGCGCAGGAGGTGTTTCACGTCCTCCCCATAATGTCGTCACCGTCAAGATCACCCCTCCGACCGCGATCCAGAAACTCAATCGTTTGAAAATCATCACGATTTTTCACCATTGGCATGTTGCACTTGATGAATTTGTCCATCTTCCATATGCACGATGCGGTCTCCAAATTCAAAAATTCGTGAATCGTGTGTCACAATAACAACGGCACGATCCGAACGCCTGCCAATACGCTGGAGCTGCTCAACCACCTTATGACCCGTCTCCCCATCTAAGCTTGCCGTCGGCTCATCGCAGAGCAGTAATCGCGGATCTCCAACAAGAGCTCGAGCAATAGCCACCCGCTGCTGTTCACCACCAGAGAGTTTGGCCGGCAACGACTGCATACGTTCAGACATCCCCAGCTCCGCAAGTATCTCCGCAGCGGTATCGAGTGCCTCCTTCTTTGATACACCACGAATGAACAAGGGCACGGCAGCGTTTTCCGCCGCGGTTAATGTGGGTAATAAATTATACTGTTGAAACACGAAACTTAAATAGTCACGACGAAATTGGGTTTTCGCTCTGGCCGAAAGGGTTGTGATTGATTGATCAAGGATAGAAAGCTCCCCTTCATCGGCATCAAGAATGCCGGCGATGACTGAGAGTAATGTGGTTTTTCCACTTCCGGACGGCCCAACTAACAACAGGACCTCTCCCATGAACACATCTAAATCCACGCTTTTCAGAACAGAGATTCGCGCCTTTCCTTCCCCGAAGCTCTTGCACAAACCTCTCGCCTTGACGAGACTTGCCTGAACATCATCTGTTGGGTGTATCATCGTCTGAGTCATGGTCACCCTCTAAACACAATGGCTGGCTCTAGTTTGGATAATTTGCGAATGCTAATGGCACTTGATAAACCACAAATCCCCAATAAGGCAACCAATACTCCACCTAATAGGGGCCACGTTTCGACAAACGGCAGCTGCTCATTGCTCGCTGCGGTCAGTCCAAAGATGGTCGCTAACCCAATCCCGATTCCATAGCCAATGAACCCCACTAAAAAACTTTGAAGAAGAATCATACGGGCTAACATACCCGTACTCGCGCCAATGGCTTTCAGTGCTCCAAATTGTTTTAAATTTTCAACCGTAAAGAGATAAAACGTCTGCCCGGAAATCGCCATGCCCACGATAAACCCTAACAAGACGGTTGTGCCGAAATTGACTCCAATCCCAGTGTTTTTCAAGACCCATTGAATGGTTTTCCACGAAAACTCTTTATCCGTAAATGCGCCCAGCTCTGTTTCGGCTTCGATACGTCTCGCCAGAGACTCCGGCGTCACCCCCGAAACAGGCTTCGCGATCACATAGGACAACATTCGTCGCTCAGGTGGCGAATAACTCAACGCACGCTCATAGGTTGTGTAGACAAAAGGAATATTTTGAAAGCTTTTTTGAGTATCAGCAATTCCAACAACCCGAGCTTTCCGGTCGTTAATTTCAAATACGGTTCCAAGCTTGATGACATCCGGACCACCCAAGCGTTCCACCGCCCATTGATCCAAGACGACGGTATCCGGCGAACGAAGTTCCTCAATCGACCCTTCGAAAATTGTATGAGGACGTCCCAGCAATGTAGCGGCATCCAGCCCCACTAAAGAAATTTGTTGATAGTTCCCATCAGCTAACCTCGCACGCTGCACACCTTTATACAGTGGAACCGCCCATTCTACTCCAGGCACACTTCTCACGATCGTCACAGCCGTATCAGCTAAAGGCTTCACCTCATCGACTTGATTAATGTTGGGATCCGTGACCCAGACCGGCGCCTGAATGTTACTAATGCCAGATTGCGAGTACATCATGAGTCCCCAGAAGATTGAGCCCTGCTGGACGATGAGCATCGTCGAAAAAGTTAAACCTGCCAACAACATCAAATACTTCGCCCGATCTCCAAAGAGCATTTTCAGCGCTACGAAATTCATACGCGTTTTTTTCTCCGTGAAGGTTGAGAGGCCTGACGTGTCACATGATGAGGCATTTCCGTGTAAATTTTTCCAGCTCGCAGACCATCGAGAAAAATCGAGACAAAGGCTTCCTCAATTTCCTGCGGTTTTTGTGTCACGGGCATTTGAAATAATTGGCTTAAGAGACGATGGTAGATCAACATCCCCATGAACGCGCGGGCCGCAAGCAGTGGATCAAGAGGACGAAAGGCCCCATCCCGAATACGACTGCTTATATAATTCGACAAGAAATCGTAAAACACGCGAACATGGTTCTGGAAAAACATATCTGACAGTTCATGCTCCTCAAGTGCACTAAACAACAACAGCCGCATCAACTGAATGTCTGGGGATTGTCTAACAATCGTTTTGGCAATAAATGCAAACACCTTGAGATCGTCACGCTGTTCCGCTACCGCTTTCAACTCAGGAAGAATGTCGGGGATTGGAGATTCCTTAACCAAAATGGCTGCATATAAATCACTCTTCGTGGGAAAGTGTTTAAACAACAACGCTTCGCTCACGCCAGCACGTTCAGCAATGGCTTTTGTCTTTGTCCCAGTAAATCCTTTGGCGGCAAAGAGGTGAGCCGCCGAAGCGATAATACTGGCCTTTCGTTCTGCCCCTGTGATTCGAGGCGATTGGCCATTGCGCGTGGAAGGTTTCATAGGTAGCCCATAAGTGAGTATTCACTTACCTGAAAGAATAAATCGCCCCTTGAATTATTGTCAACAAGAAATCAGTTCAGCGTTTGTACAGGGCATGGTTAAGCTCTCACGTCAAAAATTAGGGAACGTTGTGGAAATAGCCAAAACTCTACACTTATAGCCATTTCAATAATACCGGATCGATAGAATGCCAAATTGCTAAATTTTGATCTCCACCGTGTCCTGTGTTCGTGTCCTAGAGCACCTCTAATCGCACATTCAGTGTACCGAGTGAGTTTCGGGGAAGGGTTGGACTTCCAAAGGCCAATGGCCCGTGACACGTTCGTGTCCTAGGACACCTTTAAACCTCATATTCAGTACACCGAGTGAGTTTCGGGGAAGGGTTGGACTTCCAAAGACCAATGGCCCGTGACACGTTCGTGTCCTAGGACACCTTTAAACCTCATATTCAGTACACCGAATAAGTCTCGGGGAAGGGTTGGACTTCCAAAGACCAATGGCCCGTGACACGTTCGTGTCCTAGGACACCTTTAAACCTCATATTCAGTACACCGAGTGAGTTTCGGGGAAGGTTTAGACTTCCAAAGACCAATGGCGAGTTCTACGTTCGTGTCCTAGGACACCTTTAAACCTCATATTTCAGTACACCGAGTGAGTTTCGGGGAAGGTTTAGACTTCCAAAGACCAATGGCGAGTTCTACGTTCGTGTCCTAGGACACCTTTAAACCTCATATTCAGTACACCGAGGGAGTCGCGGGGAAGGTTCGGATTTCCAAAGACCAATAGCGTGTTATGCGTTCGTGTCCTAGGGCACCTTTAAACCCCATATTCAGTACACCGAGGGAGTCGCGGGGAAGGTTCGGACTTCCAAAAACCAATGGCCCGTGACACGTTCGTGTCCTAGGGCACCTCTAATCGCGTGTTCATCTTGAACAAGTGTTTTCAATAAGGAATGATTGTCCATAAGCTATTGGTATATTGAAACATCGTGCCTAAGTACCTCATGAAACTTATTTGAATTCGCTATAACCCAACTACGCCGATCATCACCCTCCATAAACTTCTCCTAATCGCAAGACAAGCGATAACCCTCGTCCAGTGCTACAATATAGAGGACTCCATCACATAAGCCCTACGACCTTGGTCTTTCGCGAACCATGCTCCATGGGAAGAAGGCTTCCCACTCATCCATTGGACGTACCATTCACTTCTTAAGGGGTGTAACGATGTCAAAGTTAGCCGATGTGATGATCACTAACCTCAAATCTATCTCTTGTACATCTTCAGTTATTGAAGCGGCGAAACGCATGAGAGCTGAAGGTATCGGCTCTCTCCTTGTTGAACGAACAGGAAAATTACTTCGCGATCCGGACTCGACGATTATTGGCTTAGTGTCTGAGACAGACATTATCCGAAAGGTTGTGGCTGACGACAAAAATTTGCACAATACCAAGGTCGAATCCATTATCACATCACCAATGATTACGGTCGAACCCACCTGGCCAATTGAAGAAGCCTACGAGATGATGAAGCAACAGGGAGTCCGCTATCTTCTAGTCACAGAGTCAGGAAATATTGTCGGCCTTATCTCATTACGAGATATCCTCGTGCACTTGAAAGAACGGTAATATCTAGCGTGTTTCAAGAGACAGACATCATTGCGGCTTAAGGTCAGTACTAATGACCAATGACGCGGAGAGGTGAATGAGGGTTGACTCCTTAGTATTCATGACTATCTAGGTACATGGAAGGTCAGAGCAATAGAAAACAATTACGAAAATGATAAAGAACCAGCAAGGAGCATACGATGAGCGATGAAGGAATCATCACGAGTCTACCCGTTGTTCCGGTGAAACGAACCGTCTTGTTTCCGGAAACGCTGGTCCCCTTCACGATTGGCCGCGCCCGATCTATTGCTGCCGTTGAGGCGGCCATGAACAGCGAAGATAAAGCGATTCTGTTTTCAGCTCAGCGCGATTTCGAACAAGAAGATCCAAAGTTTGAGGATCTCTATCAAATCGGTACGAAAGCCCTCATTAAGCAAATGGTGAAAACGGCAGAGGGCCACTTAAATATCTTAGTGCAAGGCGTCGATCGAATGGTGCTTTTGAAAATGGAGGAGAGCGATCCATATCTCATCGCTCGGGCTCGTCAGTTGGATATCCCAACGGACTCAAGCCACGAGATCGAAGCTCTACATCGCGCCCTGCTCGATCTTGTTGGTGAGCTCACCAATCTCATGACGAATGAAGGCGTCTCGGAGATTGTCAATGTTTTGCGTGCGGAAAAGAATCCTCTATCAGTGGCCTATCGGTTAGTTCCGCTTCTCAATATGAGTGTCGAACAATTACAGGCCTTACTAGAAGAGTCCCAACTCACTGATATTCTTCGAAAAGTCTATGCGGCCTTGTCCCATGAACTGCAAATTCTCAAGCTTCGTCACCAAATTGCCAGTCAGGCCCAAGCTGAAATTGGAAAATCTCAACGAGAGTATTTTCTCCGCCAACAACTAAAAGAAATCCAACAAGAGTTAGGTGAGATGGAGGGCGAGCATGAAGAAGGAGACGTCGCTCACCTCAAAAAACGTATTGAGGAAACGAAGTTACCTGAAGCCGTTAAAACCGAAGCCACTCGGGAAGTCAAACGCCTGGCCAAACTTCCGCCAACGGCACCTGATCATCAAGTCATTCGTAGTTATTTAGAACTTGTTCTTGAGCTTCCCTGGACTACGACCACCGAGGATAGTCTTGAGTTGTCTCATGTCCGAACCGTACTCGACGAAGATCACTATGGTATTCCAGATGTCAAAGAACGTATCCTGGAACATTTGGCCGTCTTGAAACTCAATCCCTCAGCCAAAGCCCCAATCGTATGCCTGGTCGGACCACCGGGAGTTGGAAAAACCAGCTTAGGCCAATCGATCGCACGTGCACTCAATCGAAAGTTTGAACGCATCAGCCTGGGTGGGCTTCATGATGAAGCGGAATTACGCGGACATCGACGCACGTATGTTGGCGCCATGCCAGGTCGCATTATTCAAGCGCTTCGACGTGCCGGCTCGAACAATCCAGTGTTGATGCTCGATGAGGTTGATAAAGTCGGAACAGATTTTCGCGGAGATCCGGCATCAGCACTGTTAGAAATTCTTGACCCGGCTCAAAACCATACGTTTCGCGATAACTATCTGGATCTGGCCTTTGACCTTTCAAAAATCATGTTCATCACCACGGCTAACACGTTGGATTCGATCTCGCGACCGTTGTTAGACCGAATGGAAGTTATTCGATTGCCCGGATATAGCCAACAGGAAAAACTGGAAATTGCTATTCGCTATCTGTGGCCTCGTCAAGAGAAAGAGGCAGGCCTGACTGACAAAGAAGTGACATTGCACGATGACGTGATTCCACACATCATTAATCGATACACAAGGGAAGCTGGGGTCCGGCAACTCGAACAGCAACTGGCGCGTCTCACACGAAAAGTCGCCTTACAGCTTGCAGAGCGTTCTCCCGAGAACACGCCAGAACCCATTTTTATTCGCAACCTCGATTTAAGTGAAATGCTCGGGGTGGAGCGCTTTCTGCCTGAAGAAGGACGGAAGGAACTTCCCGTAGGTGTCGCCACGGGGTTAGCCTGGACCGAGGCTGGCGGAGACGTCTTGTACGTTGAAAGTACTCTTCTTCCCGGAGGCAGTGACCTGACCATTACTGGTCAAATTGGCGATGTCATGCAAGAATCCGCTCGAGCAGCTCGAAGCTATTTGTGGTCTAGAGCTGAGACCATGGGACTTGCCATCTCCTTATTTAAACGAAACGGCCTCCATATCCACGTGCCCGAAGGCGCGATTCCCAAAGATGGTCCGTCAGCAGGCGTCACCATGGCGAGCGCGCTCGCCTCACTATTTTTACGCATTCCGGTTCGACACGATACGGCGATGACCGGAGAGATCAATCTCAGCGGAATGGTGTTACCCGTAGGTGGGATTAAAGAGAAAATTCTTGCGGCTCATCGCGTTGGCCTCCGGCGTATCCTGCTACCAAAAGCCAATAAAAAAGACCTCAAAGATGTCCCAGAGCAAGTCAAGCACGATATCAACGTCGTGTTTGTGGAAACAATTGATGAGGTCCTGCATCAGGTCTTACAAACGCCACCACCTGTCAAGAAGATGACCTCACCACCGAGACCGACAGCAAAGACTGCGCCAATTCAACATTAGTAGAATCGTAAATGGAAGGCTCAGGAATGTGTGTCGCAGCGACTGAACGCGTTTCAACTCGTTTGGCCTTCCAATACTTTTTCGACCAATACACATGATCTAAACTCGACATCATCACTCCACGGCTTTTTGAGGCATGGATGAATTGTCGCCCTTCAACGAAAATACCTACATGTTTAGTCCTACGACCTATTTTAAAAAACACGAGATCTCCAGGACGCAGATGACTTTGGGCAACTAGTAGTCCAACAGACGATTGCCGATCCGCTGTCCGCGGCAATGTGACTCCAAAGTGAGACTGATAGGTGAGATAGACAAACCCAGAACAATCGACACCATCCTTGCTGAGCCCACCATAGTCATACTCCACATCGTCCCATTCATCTAATTGCGCATACAATGATCGCTTGACTGCGTCCTCATTCGAGAGCGTGACCGTTGTCGATGCATGGATGCTGCCAATGGGATTCGTCGTATGTCGGGGAGCACTTTGGCACCCGCCGACAAACATCAGAAGGACGACACATGTAAGTTTAGTCATCATGATTTTCATCAGAAACCCTTCACAGGCTCTCCATCATATTCATTTTCATCAGACTGTCGTTTGAGTGTAAAAGTCCCTCCTGGATCCGAGGGATTATGGTCCTGTTCAATGCGAGTATACCACCACCGCCCAGTGGCAGTTAAAAGATTGTCCGATAATTGTATTTCAAATCCTCCTTCTCGGTCATTTTCTCGCTGAGACCAAGTACCTTTCCAGATTCGATCAATGACACTCATTGTCGTAAATTGACCGTCTTTCCATTCATAGATTCCGTTCCCTTTCTGATCGAAAGTTAATGGATAGACGACGTTTCCCTCTTCATATTCCCATACCCCTGCAAGATCACGAACTTGAATAGGAGATCGTTCTTGAACGTATTGCCGTGCCTGTTTCTCCTGTGACATTGAAGACGGAGAGGTACATCCCCATATACCCGTAAGGCAGACGAGCAACAGCATGCCCCATACATGCCATCTACACCTACTTATTTTCACTTCCACATTTCTCACTATTCTCACTCATCGGCATCTCCGACCACATAGCTGACGCCAAAAAACCGCTACAGACATTTTTTCACCCTTTCCCCTTGTCTCGCCTTCAAAAACCCAAGCTCCAAGCATCCGTTTATTTAGGTTTCCGCTTGTTTTTGCCGATACATCGTTAGATTCAAGCATGTCTCGACACTCATGATCAATATATCACATTCCCCCACATTGGAAATGAACACGAAGGAAGACCGAAATGGATACTGCTACAGAGCTGACTTGCCCGGAGTGCGGTAAGCAACAACCCCAAACGGAAGAATGTGTCTCGTGTGGAGTCAGTTTATTCAGCTTAGAGGAACCCGCTCCAGTCATCACGGGTGGGAAATCCGCTTCAGCAGCATGGCCATCAACGTCTTCCGCCAAAACTCAAACGGCATGGCCTTCACCATCAGCCAAACCCGTTCAGGAAACACAATCCATACATGATGATGTTGGCAAGCCCACAGAGGACATTTCCAATACTTTAGAAAAATCACAAGAGACGAACCAACCTTCTATAGTAGCTGGCTGGCAGCCAACAGCAATTGGCGACGACAAAGACCAAACTGATGCTGACTCAGAAGTATCAGAATCTCCAGATGATGTGCCCATAGAACTCAACCTCACGGATTCACAAGAATGGCTCACCCCTGAGCAGACAAAGCCTATCGAAGAATCCGATTCCGTCATCACTGACGCACCTCCACACGACGAGCCGTCATACGACGAACCACCAATGCCGGTCGTCCTGACACCAGAAAGCTCTACCTCACCGAATCGAGTCAGATACCCACTATTTTGGGGAAACGGACAATCACTCTTTGGCATATTTATCGTCAATAGTTTCCTGACACTCATCACTCTGGGCATCTATTCATTCTGGGGACGAGCACGTGTTCGAGCTTTCCTCAATAGTCAAACGAGTTTTGCCGGCGCCAGGTTTGCCTATCATGGTACAGGGAAAGAACTGTTGACAGGATGGATGAAAGCCATGCTCGTCTTTGGTCTTCCCTATCTGTCCTTCAGTGCGCTTCCGTTTCTTTGGCAAAGCGTGCCGCAGTATATTTCACAAGGCATCGCCGGAATGCTCTTTCTCTGCTTCATCCCCGTCGCCGTCGTCGGAGCGCATCGATACCGCATGAGTCGAACGTCCTTGAATAACATTCGATTCTCGTTTCGTGGAACTGTTGCGGAATATTCCAAACTCTGGCTCAAGGGTTCCGTTCTCACCGCGCTTACCCTCGGCATTTATTATCCATTCTTTGAAAATGCCCGTCGACACTACCTTGTCACACATTCTCAATGTGGAAGCCAAACGTTCGACTACGACGGAACCGGCAGAGACCTCTTCGCGATTTACAGTAAGGCCGGCGCCCTCTATTTGATGACCGTCACACTATTAAGCAGCCTGACCTTTGCCGTAATGACCCTGTACCTCTCCATGCCCCTGACTGACATGAAACCAATCATGGTTGCCTCTAGCTCCCTTCCAATCATTGCCGGGATCGGTCTTATTGTCCCATGGTTTTACCTGCAAGCGGCTCGGCAATGTTTTTTCTGGAATCATACAAAATTCAACGACGCACGGTTCTTTTCGACCGTAACAGCCTGGAAAATATTTGAACTACGACTTGGCCATCTATTTCTTCTCGTCAGTACATTAGGGATGGCTTGGCCATGGGTTCAAGTTCGTAATCTACAGTTTTTCTATTATTACACAGGCCTCAACGGGCCCCTTGACCTTCATCGTATCGAACAGGACACCCTGGATGCATCTCCAACCGGAGAAGAGTTAGCAGGATTCTTCGATACGGGCTTTGACCTCGGGTAATGAGTCAATTGAACGTATCTCGTCAAAGAAAAGTCCAGCAGAGTATTTTCGATTGAATCATAATATTTCTCAAAATTTTCTTATTAACTCGTGACTTCCACTACCCTTCAAACCGAATGGCCTGGCATCTATTATGATGGCGTGTCCGCCTCACCGCACCGAGTCACCATTCAGGTACGACCATCCGGCCTCCAGATCATCGCTCAATCGGGAAGCCAATTGTCATGGCAGTATCAAGAGATCCGACAAACTCAGGGAAAATATTCCGGGGAAGAAGTGCGGTTTGAACGGGGGAGTGGAATTTGTGAAGTTCTCACGGTATCCGATACGGCCATCTTGGATTGCCTTCATACCATCTCACCAGACTTGGTGACACACATTCACAATCCCGCACGTCGCCGATGGCGAATGCTGATGACAGGCCTCGCGGGTCTCGCCAGTATTCCGCTCTTGTGGGCAGCCTTTACTTGGGGCATACCATGGGTCTCAGGTCCAGTCACCAGGCTCATTCCAACAGCTTGGGAAAAAGAATTGGGCCAATTCATGGCCACAAAATTAGCTCCTCCTGAAACACAATGCACAAACCCTCAAGTCGTCGACTCTCTCGAAACCATCGTCACCACACTGGCTCATTCGGTTGAGTTAAATCCCTATTCGTTTCAAATACATGTAGTGGACAGCCCAACCGTCAACGCACTCGCGGCGCCGGGGGGACAAATTCTAGTGTTTCGAGGATTACTTGAACATACTGAAACAGCAGAAGAAATGGCTGGAGTCCTCGCCCATGAAATGCAACATATTTTACAGCGTCATGGCATGCGACTTTTAGTACAGAATTTTTCAATGGGATTCGTAGTAGGAGCCCTAAGCGGAGACGTCAGCGGGATTATGACGTTCGGACTTCAAGCCGCACATGTTCTCCAAACGCTCTCGTATACCAGAAATGTCGAAGAGCAAGCTGATCAAGAAGGCCTTCAATTATTACTTCGCTCGGGAATCGACCCAGAAGGCATGCTGAACTTTTTTCGCACCATCAATGAAAAACTTAACGAAAAGAAAAAACCTTCCAAGCATACTGCACAATATTTACACACTCATCCATCAACCGAAGCACGCATTCAACGATTACAAAACCTTATTCCTTCAACATTCAAATCCTCCATAGAGTTATTGCCCGAGACAGAATGGACTCAGATTCGAAAAATGTGCGGCCATTTGCAAAAAACGTCCGCGTAAATTAGGGGAACACACCATCCGTTCATTTCCCCTATCCTTCTTCCGTCTGCTCTCTAGTAAAATTCACTTCTTTGCAAAACTAATGTGAGATTTATATTCTTGAATCGCCGCAGCCAGTGATTTACTTCCAAGGGGGATATTGGCTTCAAGTGTATCTTCAATGTCTTCATCATCGATAATCACCTCATACCGCTCTTGCCTATTGGTCATCACTGCACCTTGCGTCATTTGGCTGGGCGGCATATAGATTTCTTTCCACACTTCTTTCTCCACAAGACAGACATCTTTGAACCGTTCATACAACAGCGCTAGTTTTTCAGGGTCAGTTTCTTTTTGCTTTTCATCAGCCATTATGAATTCTCCTTCTCCAATGTATCTTGCTTTTGACTTTTCATTAAATCGTTTTCCTATTGCGCTTCGCCATATCCTCCGCCTCCAGGGGTTTCGATCGTGAGGATATCACCCGATTGGACAACAATGCGACATTTCGCCGGCAATTCTTTCTTCTCGCCCTCGCGCTGCAACTGATTTCGTCCTGCTAGTCCCGGCTGCCCGCCAATCAAACCATATGGCCCATGAGTGCGGCGTTCGGAAAGGATCGTCACATGTGCTTGCTGCAAAAACTCATACGTTCGGCAAATTCCATCACCTCCAGAAAATTTCCCCTGCCCGCCAGACCCCGACCTCACAGAATATTGCGTGACTCGAAAGGGATAGGCATACTCCAACGCTTCAACCGGTGTGTTTAAGGTGTTCGTCATGTGAGAATGGACTGCACTTGCACCATGGCCAGTCGGCCTGGCACCCATCCCTCCGCCAATGGTTTCATAATACGAAAACGGCTGTCGACGGCCAAGGTCCCATCCTCCAATCGCCACATTATTCATGGTCCCCTGACTGGCAGCTGGAATACGTTCGGGACAGGCTTGCGCCAAAGCCCCTAACACCACATCAACAATCCGTTGCGAGGTCTCAACATTCCCTCCGGCCACAGCCGCAGGAGACCGTGCATTCACAACCGTACCTTCCGGCGCAACTAGATGAATAGGCTTCATACACCCACTGTTCGCTGGGATATCGAGTCCGAGCAGACATCGAAACACATAGACGGTTGCTGAAAGCGTAACGGGGTACACTGCGTTGATGCTCCCCGCTCGTTGGGAATCCGTTCCAGTAAAGTCGACGGTCACGTCGTCTCCATTAATCGTGATTGAGGTCTTGATCGTCACCGGTTCAGTCGTCACTCCATCGTCATCAAGTCGATCCTCAAAACAATAGGACCCATTCGGTAACTCTGCGAGAAGCCGACGTGTCATCCGTTCGCCATAATCAATCAATGCCGCCATATCCTGACTCACTTGCTCAACCCCATAGCGCTGCATCAAACCCTGCATGCGATTGATTCCGATAGTATTTGCAGCCATTTGCGCATGAAGATCACCCGCTCGTTCAGTGGGTGTTCGAACATTAGCCAAAAATAAATTCCACACGTCCTGATTGATGACACCACCGCATACCAATTTCAGAGGGGGAATAATGACGCCCTCCTGGTAAATTTCTTCCGATAACGGCATCGACCCCGCCGACATTCCTCCAATATCTGCATGATGCGCTCGGTTGGCCACAAACCCCATGAGCTCGTCACGTCCATTCTTTGGACTAAAAAGTGGCGATACCATGGTGATATCTGGAAGATGCGTCCCACCCTGATACGGATCATTCACCATCGCGACATCACCGGGAGAGAAAGTAAGAGCTTGCAAACAAGCTTGTACAGAGAGCGGCATCGCACCAAGATGCACAGGGATGTGAGCGGCCTGCGCAACTAACTGTCCATTGGCATCGAATACGGCACAGGAGAAATCACGCCGTTCTTTAATATTGGGAGAATATGCGGCACGCTGCAGCCGTACGCCCATCTCTTCAGCCACCGACACAAAGAGATGTTTCATCATTTCTATCCGAATGGGGTCATCCATGCTTATGCTCCAACGTCAATCACCAGATTTCGATACTGATCAACAAGAGCCGAATCGGTTGATCCTAAATAAATGGTCGTATCCGCCAGGACAATAATAGCCGGACCTTCGACCCGATGGCCCACTTGCAAAAGCGATTCACGATAATGAGGAACCGTATCAATCTGTCCGTGAAGCACCACTGGACGTCGACACCAGATCGCTTCTCTCACATCTGAATGTGCTGGTTGATACGTTGGAAGAACAGGAGGCGAGACCATCCCGATGACTCGAACTCGAACGTTCACGATCTCGGTTTGCGCATCGTCGTGACAAAAACCATAACGTTGTTGATGAAACGCATCAAACTGAGTTCGAAATTCTGAAGTGAGCGATACACTCAATTCAAAGGACTGTCCCCGGTACCGCATATCTATTTCCCTGATGACCTCAATGGATTCGGCATCAAAACCTTGACGCTGAAGGTCCTTCACTCCTCGTTTCACAAGAGGTTCGGCTCGCTGTTCGAGTTCTTCATAGGACACATCCCCTGCGATCATTAAGGTATGCACATAGTCGACTTGCGCATCGGCCGACAGCATACCCAAGGCAGAAAGTGTCGCGGCCTTTGGAGAAATCACCACGCGCGGAATATTCAATTGCCTCGCCACATCACACGCATGTAGACCACCTGCGCCTCCAAAAGACACTAAAGTAAAATCCCTTGGATCATGCCCACGTTCTACAGAAATGACTCGCATGGCCCGCTCCATATGAGCATTCACAACCTGCACGATGCCAAAGGCTAAGGCTTGCATCTTATCCAGTATTGATTGCGGAGGAAGTGAAAGGCTTCTTCCTAACAGAGTAAGTATTTCAGCAGCTTTGACGTGATCTAACGTCATTGACCCATCTAAGAACCAATCGTGCGGAAGACGGCCGAGAAGAACATTGGCGTCCGTAACCGTCGGCTGCTGACCACCACGTCCGTAACAAACCGGACCGGGATCTGCGCCTGCACTTTGAGGTCCAACTCGCAGCCCGCCCCCTGCATCCTGATATGCAATCGACCCGCCTCCTGAACCAACAGTATGAATATCAAGGACAGGCACACGAATAGGCAATCCGCCAACCGTCGCCTCATTCGTCACATGAAGATGATCGGTGACGAGAGAGACATCCGTCGAAGTTCCTCCCATATCAAATGTCATGAGATGTTCATAGCCGGCAAGTTTGGCTACATACCTCGCACCCACAACGCCCCCTGCCGGGCCTGATAGAATAGAACGCACCCCTTGGCCGCGAGCCTGTTCAACGGATAATCTTCCACCATTGGACTGTAAAATATGAAATTCAGACGGCTCCATCTTTTGCTGGATTCGAACCAGATATCGATCGAGCACTGGAGATACATAGGAGTTGATCGCGGTTGTACTCGTTCGTTCATACTCACGAAATTCCGGAACCAGTTCATGTGATGCCGTCACAAAAAAACCGGCATCTCGAAGGCGATCGGCCACCAAACGTTCATGATCGGGAAAAACAAAAGAAAACAAAAAACTTACAGCCACGGATTCGATTCGTTGATCCTGTAAAGATTCAATGATGCGTCCAACCTCCGTTAGGTCAAGTGGTGTCACAACCCTCCCTTGATAATCCACACGCTCCGTGACTTCAAAGCACCGCTCTGGCGGAATTAATGGAAGAAGAGGCTCAGGCACTAAATCATACAATTGCTCTCGTGTCTGTCGGCCAATTACCAACAGATCCCGAAACCCCTTGGTCGTGATTAAAGCCGTTGATGACCCCTTTCGCTCTAACAGAGCATTGGTCGCCACCGTTGACCCGTGAACGACAACTCGGGAACCAATGTCTGGAATGGTCTTTAACCCCTCAAGTACCGCGATCTCCGGAGAAGCAGGTGTCGACAGACGTTTAAAACTTTGCACGGTTCCATTCGTGTCGTCATGAACAACAAAATCAGTAAACGTCCCTCCGATGTCTATACCAATTCGTTGCCCTAGACCACCTGTCATTTGCATATCAAAACGTCATGCCTCCCAACAAAAACCTAACACATGTATCAGGATCAATTCAGAACTACTGTGCGGAGATAATATCTGAACTACCGAGGAGGATCGAGAGAAAAGCCCTGGAGGAATGCAGAAGGTCTTATTGAACGAATGAACCTAACTTACCCTTTGAATGTCCCTTTCAGCGCAACGACTCTTGGACTGCCACTACTGTTATCTAGAACCTTTATCATCGCGGTATGACTCCCGTGCGAGACCGAGGTAAAGACAATCTGCATGGTACATGACGAACCTGTCGACAACTTAGCCTTCACACATTGATTATCTGTCAGTGAAAAGGCTTCCGGATTTTTACCCACCAGTTCGACATTCATTACCTGAAGCGGGCCCAGCCCTATATTGGAAAGTCGTACAGTTTGCTCACGAGAATCCGACTGAGCACTATCGGCTTCAAATTCGACGGAGTCCGTACTCATCGTCGCAAGCGGAATAGCTCCCCCACCGCTCAGAAGCACCGAAATCGCATCGGAATCGCTATCAGCTGTCACAAGGTCCGGCAACTCGTCCAAATCAAAATCTTCAGCGACGACTGCCGATGGGACTGCCCCGACACCGAAGTTCCCAGCTTTCTGATAGGTTGCCACTCCGTTGCCGAGGAGAACTGACACACTATTCGAATCTCGATTGGTCACCACCAGATCTAATTCATCATCACCATCTAAATCACGAATGGTGACCGCGACCGGACTAAACCCCACTTTAATTGATCCTCGATTCACAAATTGCCCGTCCTTGCCTTGCAACAGGACAATGACACTATCGGAAAAGACACTTGTCGTCACCAAATCTCCACGTCCATCCCCATTCAAATCTGCCCCTGTAATCGCACTCAACGACAGCCCCGCTCTGATCTCACCCTGTAATTTGAATTGGCCCTGGCCTTGATTAGCCAGCAATGAAATCACCCCGTTCGGGGTACGCCAACTTGCCTGACTCCACGTCACGGCTATATCCACAAGATCATCACCGGTCAGGTCTTGAACATACACGCCAGTTGGAAACATCCCGTTCCGACCATCTGTTTCATAAAATGTCGGCTCACCAAATTTCCCGGCTCCCTTATTGAACAGCACTGACACACTAAAAGGAGGATAATACCCGAATCGCCCACTATTGGCTGTGACAATATCAACACTGCCGTTATTATCAACATCCTTTAAGGCCACAAAGGTCGTACCTTTTCCTGACGGATAACTCCCGGCCTTGGTAAATACTCCAGTCCCTTGCCCGAAGAACACGACGATCTGATCAAGCCCACTCGTGGCCACAACCAGATCTAACAGATCATCACCATTGAGATCACTCGTCGCCACAGCCATGGGAATTTTGCCGACGCCAAAAAACACAGCCGAACGAAAGGTTCCGTTCCCATTACTCAAAAGGATAGAGACATCATCGGATGTACTATTCACCGTGACAATGTCGAGCAACCCATCTTGATTAAAATCTCCCGTGGCCATCGATTGAGGCGTCCGTCCCACAGGAGTACTCGCCGTCGGTGTGTATACAAGATTTTGTGCCCACACCGGTTGAACCGTCAGAATAATCAAGATGCTCCAGAGTTGAGTCCTCGTGAAGAATCGGAAGAAGAACTTCATTCGCAACCTCAATGATTGACAGGTTTGGTGTAATCTTTGATTAATGCAATTTCAATCGCTTCTGTTGGCGCAATCCCACGATTGCGCACGCGAGCAGACCACGAAGGATATTTTCTCAGCGTGGTAAAGATTGACTTGACGACATCCGGCATAACTCGCGATTCCCAGTCGTGCAGCCAGGCTTGCTCATCTTCATCGCCCTCATAGTCATCAGGAAAATGTGCTTCTAAACTAAATGATACGGTAAATGTCTTGTCTTCATGATACATACATTCATCCCCTTAATTCGAATATCCATAGATTGAAGGCAAGTTCTTCTTATTGTCAGCGACAAAGCGCCTTACCTATAATATCCTCTACGATGATAAAAATGGAGGTCTCGAGCCCATGCCAATATTCTCATACATTTGTCAGGAATGTTCCCATCATTTCGACTCTCTTGTCCAGGGATCCATGATTCCTGAATGTCCGAATTGCCAGGCCAAGAATCTGGAGAAGCAATTATCGGCGTTTGCCGTTGGTGGGAGTGATGGAGGATATGCCATGGGAGAAGACCCAGAAGCTTGCGGTTCATGCGGGGATCCGCGCGGTCCGGGGTCGTGCTCACTCAATTAACAACGTCATTCGTTGTTCGTGCCTGCGCGCTGTAGCGCTCCGGCGCGCAAGCGTGAATCGTATCTCGTCAAAGAAGCACTGTCAGAACATATGCTTATTCCGAGATACCCAGAACACCAAACGGATTACGAGCGATGAAGTTTTTCCGCATGTCACAAAAGGAGGACTCATAATCATGTCTGCCTCTCAAATCGGAGAAGAACTCGTTGCGCTTTGCAAACAAGGTAAAAATATGGATGCCATTGAAAAGTTTTATAGCCCTAACATTGTCAGTATCGAAGCCTGTGCAATGCCCGGCATGGAACAGACTCAAACCGGAATCGACGCTATAAAAGGCAAAAATACTTGGTGGGTCGAAAACCACGAAGTCCATGATGGGGAAGTGTCTGGGCCTTTTCCCCACGGAAATCGTTTTGCCGTATTATTTAAGTTTGAGGTCACACCAAAGCACACGGGAAAACGTATGACGATTGAAGAAATCGGGCTGTATACTGTTGAAGAGGATAAAATTGTTAAGGAAGAATTTTTCTACGCCGCACAGTAGGGCCGATCAACATTCCATTGACAACCCGCTCGTTGGAAGTCACTGTCATAAACACAGAGAGTGGGTGCGAATGGTGTCTTAGCGTTCGTCTCCGCAGGTCATCTTAAGCAAGCGTAGGATGACGAGACGGCAAGAACCGAAACACACCTTCTTATCCTCATTGAGCCATCTTCGTCTGGACCAATCCAAGATTATCAAGGTAACCATGCGTCCACGGGAACGAATTCGTTTTTAAATCGAATTGTCTTCTCGACATAGATCATCTCTCGCATTCGGTGCATCAGTCTCTTCGTCCTTACGCTCACCTCAACTCCCTTGGTGCAACTCGTTTTCTATCCAAAAAGGCAAATCGTTTTATGTCATAAATTTCTTGTGCCCATAGCGAATCCAATTGCATGCAAGCGAATAGGCTTGGACACGATAGGGTGGAAGGCCTTGCATTCTTCACGGACTTTCAACGTTGATCTTTCCATATGCCATCTGACCAATAGGTTAAAGATGTCCAAGTCTAGTTCAATCAGAAAGAGAACTCTAGGCGACAGTTCATCCGGCCAGTCGCAAAATGAACGCATTCTCCCACATAGGTACACAGATGGCGACAATGGCATTCAAAACAAAGCGACCTTCGCATGACCACACGAATTGCCATTCAGCAATCAAGCAACACGAATACTACGTACTTTGTAGTATTGACAAATAAATTGTTCCGGGATGTCATACTGAGACCTATAAAGCCTACATATCGTGGAACACCTTGATAGGAGCCAAAATATAGAATTGTGTTGTTTTTTCATTCTAAAAAATGGACGAGGCATTCACATTCATATGTTTAATCATGTATTCCTAAGCAATGGCGATTGGTGGATCATTAGACTATCCCGCGACATGATAGAAGCATTCATCCCGCCGTTCCGCAGAAGGGAACGATATCATGATTTTTTTATCTATCATCGTGCTTTTCAGCAGTCTCCTCGTTGGACTCTTGTCCCCGATTCACTCCCACGCCACAGAATTGAGTACGGCCGCTGATGACGTGGCTCCCGGCACATGGGCACAGTTATCAAGCCCACCAGCCAGTTTTTTCCGTCAAAACAGTAGCATTTCGACGCTTGACGCAATGGGAGAAGGCACGTGGGATCCCGTTACCCGTCGCGTCTATTTCATGGCGGCAGCCCGTTTTGGTTCCAGTAAACTCCATGTGTATGACGATGGGACTAACTCATGGAAAGAAGGGGGGCGGATACCAGGATTTCCTCATGCCACGTGGAGTCATGGATACAATCATAACGCGCTTGATGCTGGCACGGGAACTTTAGGCTACATTAGATTAACGCCGTCAATGACTAGGTTTTATAATCTAACCATACGTCAAACAATCAGTACCACCAATACCTGGCAGCTCGTCAGTCTTACCTCCAACACCGGCAACGTCGCTGAATCGCTAGACTATTTTCCAGAGCGCGGCACTTGGGTTATCGCGGATGGAACCTCGGGCAACATTCGCGAATACGATCCCGATACCGACAATTGGAGTTTGATAACGAAAAAGGTGAGTTGTTTCGGGACCACCGGTGTATACCACACCTTTGCAACCTATCTTCCATTGCGAGGAGAATTGGCGTTTGGAGGAGGCAACACTTCAAGCGGCACTCCTCCAAGAAGATGGTGTACAATGGACCAAACGGGAATAGTAGTCCAACGACCCGACGCGCCTTCTGCCCTTCATGTCAACGCAGGACAGCAAACGGGAGCAATTATCACCGCTGATCCGGATTCCGGAGATCTCCTTGTTCTGACCAACATGGGGAAATTCCACGCCTTTGACTTTTTGACAAACCGGTGGCGTACTGTCAACGATGTAGGACGACCAAATATATTTAATAATTCTTCCAAGAATATTTCCAATTCCGTTGTGATCCCCATAAGTACCTATGGCGTGGTCATGTACGCAAAAGCGGTCACCAGCGATCCAGAAGTCTGGATCTATAAACATAGTCAGGGTGGAACGATCTCGCCGCATCCCCCACCAAATCCTCCGCCACCCCCACCAAATCCTCCGCCACCTCCACCAAATCCTCCGCCGCCTCCACCAAATTCTCCGCCGCCCCCGCCAGATGGCTCAACAGTCGCCATCAACTTTCAACCTAGCTCAGCTACCACACCAGCAGGCTTCCTAAAAGATGATGGCTCCGTCTTTAATGCTTCTCGCGGTTATGGCTGGTCAACACGAGTCAATACACGAGACCGCAATCGTTCAAGCAACCAGTCGCTCGATACGTTGGTTCACTTTGACACAGGTGCCGTTGTCACCTGGCAATATATGCTTCCCAATGGCCAGTATCATGTGTCGCTTGCGAGTGGCGATCCCTCCTGGCCACAAGGACCACATCATGTCCAAATCGAGGGAGTCACAGTTATTAATAATGTCACTACCAAGGTCAATGAATTTGTAAATATTACGAATCATCTCGTGACGATTGCCGATGGTCAATTAACGATTCGCCTCACGCGTCCAAACGGCACGAGCAAGAAAACCATTCTCAACTTTGTCCGCATTGCTCCCGTGGGATCAAACCCACCACCACCGCCACCGCCAGGTGGCCCAACCGTTGCCATCAACTTTCAACCTGGCACAGCTGCCACGCCAGCAGGTTTCCTAAAAGATGATGGCTCCGTCTTTAACGCTTCTCAGGGATATGGTTGGTCAACGCGGGTCAATACCCGCGATCAAAATTTTCTCAACGATCAGTCTCGAGACTCCTTTATTCATTTTGACGCCGGCAACTCTGTCACTTGGCAGTACAACCTCGCCAATGGTAGCTACGTCGTCTCATTAGCCAGTGGCGATCCTAGTTATAGCCAAGGGCCGCATCATATCGTGGTCGAAGGAAAGACTGTCATTCACAATGTCACGACTCAAGTAAACGAATTCCTGACAATCACCGATTTCCCAGTAACTGTGAACGATGGAAACCTTTCCATTCAGCTTACGCGCAACGGGGGGAAGACTAAAACGATACTCAATTTTGTCCGTATTGCCCCTGCAGGAGGATAAAGCGTGAAAAAATCTTAGGCTTTAGACAAATGCTACCGTCCCCACTGATGATTTTTCTTATGATGGGGACGGTTGCACCGGCAGTACGACTGAACTGTCAGGTTGAATATGCCGAAAATTGAGGAACAATCAACAATGAAGAACGTCCTTACCCTGAGCGGACGTGCGGTTGCATCTTTTATGTGTAGAGACAAGCAAAGAGCAGCGAGGGAGAGAGCGCTGTATGATTTGCTTCCTATTCGAGGATGTTCCTAGCAAACACGGAATACGAAAAGACGTGCATCGAAAAACTTCTCGTTGACTCGTTCACCCGTTCACTCTCTTGAGCCAGCTATCCGACAAGCGATACGGAATGCTCATTGCCATTGAGTCCATCTTCTTCTGGATCAATCCAAGATTTCTGAGGAAACCCCAACGAATCTGTCCCTTCACCATAATAGAGCGCATTGGCCTTCAGGAGATAGGTCATCGGGCCAATGGTTCCATCAGTTTCCATGATTTTATATTGCGGATCACGTAACTCTGGGAGGGATGGATACCGGCCTGGCAATACCCGAAGCACGCGATGGATCGTAATATGGGTTCGTCGTTCACCGGTTGAGTCACTGTAGACCACGACCATCATACCATTCGGCAGGAGTTTACTCTCAGATGGGAGATCGACTTGAAACTCTTCGGGATTAGGAATATTCAGGCAGGCAATACTCGCAAGCGGCAGAATGATCAACAGAAGAATCACGCCTCCTGATACAACAGACCTTGTAAAAAAAGGAATGGAGCCTCTCATTCGGCACCTCCTTTGCTGAAGGTTGGTCCAAACTTTTGCCCTTATAGTTCTTTTCGGTCAGTTAATGGAAAAACTGTAGAGATAGGTGTCGTTCATGTAGAACTTGGAGGAAGGGACTAGTGACATAACTCAATGAAACCTATAGCCATTTCCTCATAAATGTTCTTGCAGAATCACGAAGAGGATGTGGCGAAATATGAAGGGCCATACCACACTGAGGGGTTCGATAAAGAGAAGAAGGGATCTCGCGGGCTACTCTGAACTACCCAGCATATCATCGATGAGTGGACGATTAATATCTTCACACCCTGGGCAAATTAAATCAAAGAAGGCTTCATGATCTTCGACATAGTTTTTTTCATCCACAAGCTTTTCCTCATGAACGGACTCAAAGCAAATCGGGCAAAGCATCATGATGCCCCGCATAACCTTGACAGTTTTTCGACCAACACTTCCAGCCATAGCATCTACCTCACATGCAATTGGTTCGTATCTCGTCGTTCGTTGCTCGTATTTCGTCGAAGGCTAGGAGAAAGTTTCACGAGATGCAAGCGACAAGAGACGAGCAGCGAATTCAGGACCACCCACGCTGCTGAGCAAGCAAAAAGTCTTCTTGCTCAAGATCAATACCACAATCGGGACATTCATATGGTTCATCAGGAGGCGGGACCGGCAATTCTTTCTCCTGGACCCTTCCCTGACAGACATGGTAAAAATGTCCAGCAGAATGCTCTTCATCTAACACATCGTTTTCGTATTTAAGAATCATTGTCTGTTGTTATTTCAATAGAATAAAAATAGCCACACACGCCAAGGGATGAAATGTGACAAGATCAACTAAACTCCCTTTTTATACCAAGGCAACCTTTCGGTGCGCAATCCTGGAGTCCTGAATATGATACGTTTCAACCTTCAAAGCTGGCCTTTCCTACATGGATTGGCATGTTCCATT
This sequence comes from Candidatus Nitrospira salsa, assembly GCF_965152625.1. Classification (NCBI taxonomy): domain Bacteria; kingdom Pseudomonadati; phylum Nitrospirota; class Nitrospiria; order Nitrospirales; family Nitrospiraceae; genus Nitrospira; species Candidatus Nitrospira salsa. The sequence goes on along the minus strand of NZ_CBCUCO010000004.1, from coordinate 722,105 downwards.
ATTGTTTACGCTTTGGGCTCTTCTCCCGTCATGGGATTATCCGCAGCGCCTGAAACATCGACAGCTCCATTTGCCTTAACGCCTCTCATCACAGATCAGCTTCATAAACCAATCTTTGTAACCCACACCCGAGAAGGTAACGATCGACTGTTTATCGTCGAACAAGATGGAAAAATTCTCATCTTTGAAAAAGGACGACTCCTCCCAAAACCCTTTCTCGATATCTCCAGCAAGGTGTCAACTGGAGGAGAGCGGGGGTTACTTGGCTTAGCGTTTCACCCGAATTACGCCAAGAACGGACGATTGTTCATCAATTATACCCGTAAAGAAGATCAAGCCACGGTCATTGCCGAATATCACCGTGCAGCCATTCCTGATCAAGCTGAGATGAAGGAGCGTATCCTCCTCGTCATGCCCCAACCCTACGGAAACCATAATGGCGGCATGGTGGCGTTTGGTCCTGACGGATATCTCTACATCGGAATGGGAGATGGGGGCGCGGGAGGCGATCCGGAAAATCGTGCACAAAACTCCAAGGAATTACTTGGAAAAATTCTTCGTATCGATATTGATCAAGGTGACCCATATGGCATCCCCGCTGATAATCCATACGTCAAAAACGGAGGGCGGCCAGAAATCTATGCAATTGGATTTCGAAATCCGTGGAGATTTTCCTTTGATCGCCAAACCGGAGAGCTATGGGCGGGAGACGTTGGGCAAAACTCGTGGGAAGAGATCACCAAGGTCAACAAAGGTGAAAACCTTGGCTGGCGGTTGATGGAAGGAGAACACTGCTTTCAACCAAAGCAAGGCTGCCAGAACTCAACACAGCTGACAATGCCGGTCCTGAATTATGCCAATGGCGATAATGGGCGCTGCTCCGTCACGGGTGGCTATGTGTATCGCGGGAAAACTATGCCCTCGCTTCAGGGCACATATCTCTTCGCAGACTTCTGTAGCGGAGAAATTTTTGGATACGCAAACAAGTCGTTTAAAGTCCTTCTCGACACGGATTTGCAGATTCCATCACTTGGAGAGGATGAAACCGGTGAACTGTATATCCTCGGCTATGATGGATCTATTCACAAACTCACTCCAGGTACCAAATCAACTGGGCCTTAACAGCGAGACTTTGTTAAAGAGGTCTCCTTCATCCAGAACTTTCCCCACCCCAAGAACCACTGAGGTCAGCGGATCTTCTACCGTGATAATGGGAAGATTGGTTTCTTCCTGAAACCGCGTCGCCAAACCCGGGAGCATCGACCCACCACCTGTAATCACCACACCTCGGTCGATAATATCACCGGCCAACTCTGGCGGAGTATTTTCCAATGACGTTCGAAGCGCATTAACGATGGAGTGAATGGGTTCTTCCAAGGCCTCCCGAATCTCTGCATCGTTCACCACGACCGTACGGGGAATCCCTGAAATCATATCCCGCCCTTTCACCATCATCGTTTTTTGCTGTTCTAATGGATAAGCCGATCCGACTTCTATTTTAATTTTTTCAGCCATATGCTCGCCAATCAGCAAATTATAGCGTCGCTTAATATAGCTCATAATGGCGTCATCCATCTGATCCCCAGCTACCTTCACCGATTCACTGCACACAATGCCACCCAATGAGATGACCGCAATATCGGTCGTTCCGCCTCCAATATCCACGACCATATTACCCGAAGGCTCGGTAATCGGAAGACCCGCACCAATGGCGGCGGCGACCGGCTCTTCGATCAAATAGACTTCTCGCGCCCCGGCATGTGTCGCCGACTCACGCACTGCCCGTTGCTCAACTTCGGTAATCCGCGAGGGCACTCCGATAATGCATCGTGGCCGGACAAAGGAGTTTCGGTTGTGCGCTTTGGTAATAAAATAGTGCAGCATCCGTTCCGTCATGGCAAAATCTGCAATGACGCCTTCTTTGATCGGCCGTATCGCAACTATATTCCCCGGCGTACGACCAACCATTTTCTTGGCTTCGGCTCCCACCGCCAACACAGAATTACTTTGCTTCTCAATCGCCACGACCGAGGGCTCACTGAGCATAATGCCTTTTCCACGTACATAGACCAATGACGTGGCCGTACCAAGGTCAATGGCCAAATCACTTGAAAACCATCCGAGAAAGTCTCCTGCTAGTCCCACGGCATCTCCTTCCTGAGAATGTCAATCCACATCATTCGTTGTTTACATCCATTCCTCGGAATGTCCCACAACTCACACAATCGTACCCGTAATGTCATAATCGGTTGAAAATCGAAAAAATGAAGACGAAATAGGAAATAACTGAGATAAGGAAAGGAGAAAAGAGCGGATCAGCTCATCCATGAGATCCGATTTCATTAACGATCAACAGTAAATGATTGTGACGAGGTTGCGACGCAAGCGGGTGTTCGCTCTTATCACACTTCTCTAGTATTCTATGATGGTCTCGTTGATGAGTCCATACCAACCAAGCGGTTGCACAGGCTATGACATCACTGCACTGGTGTCAAGAGGTGAAGTGGGAAAACACAACAGGCCCTAAACATTCACCGCTCTTTGAGAAAATATCGTCATTATCTTGCTCTCTACCCTTCGTATGGTATAAGTAGATAGAGGAAAATATAGCCGTTCCAATATTTCCAACATTTGGTGCGTGTGATGGCGCAGGGTCTGTTTTGACGCCTGTGATCACACCTCAGAAGGAATGTTACTACAGCGTAGGATGTCCATGGATCGCTCTTAAACATAGGAACTATCGTGCCTAAGGACGGTTCGGCTAGACTTGGATACCTATAACGAATATATAAAGAAGGATAGTTGAATCACTAAGGTCGGAGACATTGACGTACGCGTTGTCTCACCACCATCGTGTCCAAGCATATCTTCTGTTATCGAATGGATTTGCTAATTTCCTTCAGATCTTCCTCTAAATATTGATATAACTACACAAAGGTCATTGCATCCGCGTGTCGAAAAAATTTCTCGTTATTCTGGTTGCTCTTGTACTGATGACCACATATCTGGTCATCGTTGGCTTATCGCGATGGGGAGATATCACCCCACCGGAGATCCTCATCACCCAGCCATTTGATCAAGTTGGTCCTTCCACTCCACTGTCTATTCGCATCTCTGATCCTGATACCGGCTTGCGTAATATTTCGATTCGAATCGTGCATAATCTGAAAACCTACGTGCTTGATAAACAATCGTTTTCCTCGCACGGTCTGCTCTCCGCCGAAGGAGGCACCCGACACGACTATGAACTCACGGTGACGCCGTATGAAGACGAGACCATTCCGAGAAAACCCGGTGATGCGAAACTTGTCATCACCGCTCGCGACTATTCCTGGCGTAATCTCCTCGAAGGCAATCGGCACCGAATCACCCAGGACTTCACCCCCAAGTTCAGTCCGCCACGCCTTGAATTGCTCTCACCTCCAAGTTCAATCGCGCAAGGAGGTTCAGGCGTTGTCCGATACCGAGCCTCACCTGATGCCGTTACGCATGGAGTAAAGATCCAATCGGCTTTTTTCCCAGGCTATCCCATGCCTGACGATTCCGGCATGTTTGCCCTCATAGCCATGCCGTACAACGCCAAATCGAATACACCGATTCAGCTCACGGCGCAGGATGCCGTCGGTAATACCGCGATCCTGGACGTAGACCTCCGCGTCAAGAAAAAGGCCTGGAGGACTCGACGTATCGGGATTTCCGATTCATTTATTGAAAAAACAGTCTTGCCCATCATTGCCCAAACGCCGGAGCTGCCGGAACAAAGTACCAACCTCGAAAACTTTGTCATGGTCAATAACCAGCTTCGACAAATAAATAATCAAACGATTCGAGACTTTTCAAAACAGAGTGAAGCGGCATTTCTCTGGACAAAAGCATTTCGCCAACTCCCTGGCTCAAAAGTTGAAGCGTCATTCGCCGACCATCGAAATTATGTGTATAAAAATAAAGTCGTCGACACACAAGATCACTTAGGTTTTGATCTCGCCGTCACCAAACATTATCCGGTCCAAGCGTCCAACGATGGAGTCGTGCTGTTTGCCGGGTACCTGGGCATTTACGGCAACACCATCATTATCGATCATGGCTATGGTCTGCAGTCCCTCTATGCACATCTTTCTTCATTTTCCGTCAAAACCGGCGATGCCGTGCTCATTGGACAAATCATTGCTCGTTCAGGTACAACGGGCCTCGCCGCCGGGGATCATTTGCACTTCAGTTTGGTGTTGCATGGAGAACAAGTGAACCCAACCGAATGGTGGGATGCCAATTGGGTACAGACCCGTATTCGAGATAAACTCAGCCTCGAGGCACCACCTGAGATCATTCTTGAACCGGAGCAACCAGAGCCTAGTAATGCCCTTGGACCCAGACCTGGCCTCAATCCTCCGCCCGCAACCCCGTAACCTATAGCCGGTTTAAATAAATTCCGCATATTTGAAATGAATTATCGCGCTGAGTTAGTTGATATGCCCAGCTGGAACGTATTTGGATTCGCTATAGATACCTCAGTCGATGACCTTCAAATACGATGATGCCCTTCCAGATGTTCAAGTAACACAGCAATGGCCAAAACGAAATCCAAGAAGACCAAACCCAAACCTCGCATCGATGAGATTATCACCTCGGTCCCTCTGGATGAGACGACACGCCAGCGGTATCTCAACTATGCCCTCTCCGTCATTACGTCTCGAGCCCTTCCCGATGTTCGTGATGGCTTAAAACCCGTCCAACGACGCATTCTGTTTTCGATGTATCACAATCATCGGTTGACACCAGATCGACCACCAATTAAAAGCGCCAAAGTAGTCGGTTCCGTCATTGGTGAATGGCACCCCCACGGCGACTCAGCCGTCTACGATGCCATGGCCCGCATGGCGCAGTCGTGGTCCTTACGACTGCCTCTTGTTGATGGACATGGAAATTTCGGGAGCCTCGACGGTGACCCTCCAGCCGCCTATCGATATACCGAAGCCCGACTCGCTCCGGCAGCCGTCGACCTGTTGTCAGAACTCAACAAAGAGACGGTTGATTTTCAACCCAATTACGATGGAAAAGCCGAGGAACCCCTCGTTCTTCCTTCTCGTTTTCCCAATCTGCTAGTCAACGGCTCTACCGGCATTGCCGTGGGCATGGCCACAAACATCCCGCCCCATAACCTGGGGGAGGTCATCGACGCAGCTGTGGCCCTCATCAATGATCGAAACTGTTCGATTGCCGACCTGCTCAAACACGTGAAGGGTCCGGATTTTCCCACTGGAGGCGAAATTCTTAACAGCCGTTCAGACATTCGTGAAATTTATGAGAAGGGGCATGGCTCAGTCCGACTTCGTGGCGAATACACCGTAGAGTCGCGCGGACAAGGAGAACCAGAGATCATCATCACTTCAATCCCCTTTGCCGTCGACAAATCAACCATTGTCGAACGAATTGGGGAACTCGTTGGTGCACGTAAAATCCCGCAGCTGCTTGATGTACGAGATGAATCCACGACGGATGTCCGCATTGCACTCGAGGTGCAAAAAGGTGCCGACCCCGATGTCGCCATGGCCTATCTGTTCAAGAATACTCCGTTACAGAACAATTTCTCGGTGAATCTCACCTGCTTAGTGCCAACACCCGGGACGTCGGCCTCACGGCCCGACTGTCTGAATCTCAAACAAATCCTGGAACAATTTGTCGATTTTCGCTTCGACACCGTCAAACGGCGGTACGAGTATGACTTACGGGTCCTTGAACGCCGCATTCATATCCTCAACGGATTTAAAATTATTTTTGACGCGCTTGATCAAGTCCTGAAAATCGTTCGGCAGAGTGACGGCAAAGCCGATTCAGCACAAAAACTCCAGCAACGCTTTGATCTTGATGCCATACAAACCGAGGCCATTCTCGAAACAGCGATCTACAAATTGTCACGTACCGAAATTAAGAAAATGTTGGACGAGCTGAGCGACAAGCGTCGACAGGCAAAAGAGCTCAAGGCCTTACTGGCCTCCAAGCCGAGACTCTGGACGGTGGTCAAAGACGAACTGGCCGAAGTATCCAACACCTACACCGATAAGCGCCGGACGAAAATTGGCAGACGCCAAACCGAAGAAGTCCAGTTTGATCCGGAAGCCTACATGGTGAGAGAAAATGCCATCCTCACCGTCTCAACAGATGGCTGGATTAGACGTGTCGGACTCATTAAAGACTTGTCAAAAGCCCGGCTTCGAGAAGGTGATCGACTTATGCTGGCGCTCGGCGGCAGCACAGTCGACAATATCGTCTTTTTCTCAAACTACGGCAGCGCCTACACCATACGTATCGGAGATATTCCTCCCGCACGAAGTGGATATGGCGACCCGGCACAAAAACTTTTTAAGTTCAAAGATGGAGAACGCATCATCGGAGCGTTAAGTTTAGATCCACGCATGCGACGAATCGAACCAGTCCAGACAAAAGGGAAAAAGGCCAAATCGCTACCACTCTTTGAGCAAACTGACCAAGACGGATCAGCCTCGATTGGCCAAGCCATGGCGGTGAGTTCAACAGGAATGGGCGTCCGTTTTGAGTTGAGCACCTTTCTAGAGCCGTCAACCCGATTGGGTCGAAAATTCATGAAAGTCAGAGACGCCGAAGAAGTCGTGGGTATAGGATTCCTCGAAGGCTTACTCAACGCATCGAACGTTGCCGTGGCGACCCAACGCGGTCGCCTGCAACTGTGCCCGGCAGAAGACGTCTCTCTCCTTTCAGGTCCAGGACGAGGTGTGATCGTGATTAAATTAGAACAACACGATCGCGTTGTGGCCTTCGGCCTCCTGAAAGACAAAACCGATCAAATCGTCCTGCTCAAACAGGATGGATCGAAACTGTCCGTCTCATCTAAAAAATATCAATCGGTGAGCCGTGGCGGAAAAGGCCACCCCCTCTTTCGTCGAGGAAGTTTGAGTGGGGCCGAAATACCAGAAGCAATATTACCTGAATTTCTAACAGAGGCGACCAATTAAATGGTTCGTCAACACGTTCATCCAAACCTCGATGTTCTTTAAAGAGCTTATCCATGGCTAAAAAATACGACGCAAGTGACATTGTTGTGCTAGAAGGCATTGAACCGGTTCGACGTCGACCGGCAATGTATATCGGCGGCACAGACAAAACGGGCCTCCATCATCTCGTGTGGGAAGTTTTGGATAATGCCATTGATGAAGTCATCAATGGTCACGCCACCACGATTCTCGTCGAACTCGACAAAGCTCGCAATGGCATCACGATTACGGATAACGGGCGCGGAATTCCAGTCGAGAAGCATCCCAAATTTAAAAAATCCGCTCTGGAAATTATCATGACCACCTTGCATGCCGGGGGAAAGTTTGAGACGGGCAGCTACATTCACTCAGGAGGACTCCATGGTGTGGGCGCCTCTGTCGTGAACGCCTTATCGCGTCATCTCGAAGTACGAGTCAAACGAGACGGACAGGAATGGTCGCAAACTTACCAAGCCGGCAAAGTCCAAGGTCCAGTCAAACGAATCGGCCAGGCTCGGGGGACAGGCACATCGGTGTATTTCCGTCCAGATCCAGCTATTTTTGGAAAAATGATACTCTTCGATCCAGTCTTACTGAAAGACACGTTGGAAGCCAAAGCCTATCTTCATAAAGGCCTCAAACTCACCTTTAAGGACGGAAGCTCTGGCGAAACCCACAGCTTCGTACACGAACAAGGCATTCAAGAGTATCTGGTCAAACTCGTCACAGATCGTGGACGAAAACCTTCGGCTGATTTTGTCTTTTACTTAGATCGAAAACTCAAACAAACCGGCGATCAAGCGGAAAATGGCAACGGATTCGGCATGGAAGTCGCGCTGCAATGGACCGATGAACCGGCTGAGTTTATTCGAAGCTACGTAAACGGGGTCCCCACCCCTAACGGCGGCACGCATGAAATCGGACTCCGCGCCGGCATCGTCAAAGCGGTTCGGAACTACATCGAAACGCATAATTTGACTCCCAAAGGCGTCAGCCTCCAAGCCGAAGATATCCGCGAAGGCTTGGCGGCCGTACTCAGCGTCTTGATTTTGAATCCACAGTTCCAAGGACAAACCAAAGAACGTCTCAATAATCCAGAAGTGCAGAGTGTAACGGATAGCGCACTACGCCCGGCATTGGAAACCTTCCTCAACGCAAACCAGTCTATCGCGGAATCACTCGTTGGCCGTATGGTGCTTGCCGCCCGTGCCAGGGAAGCCTCACGGGAAGCCTCCAAAGCCGTCATGCGAAAATCCGCCGTCAGTCATCGGCTCAATCTTCCTGGGAAATTAGCAGATTGTCAAAGCACCGATCCCACCATCAGCGAACTGTTTATCGTTGAGGGTGATTCTGCCGGGGGGACTGCCAAACAGGGACGTGACCTGAAAACGCAAGCCATCTTACCGATCCGCGGAAAGGTCCTCAACACCGAGGAATTAACCTTGGCCAAAGTTGTGGAAAACAAAGAGTTGGCGGATCTGGTGAAAGCACTAGGATGCGGAATCGGCAAAGACTTTGACGTCAAGAAACTGCGCTATCATAAAATTATTCTCCTCATGGATGCCGATATCGATGGGTATCATATCAGCACCCTCCTCTTAACCTTTTTCTTTCGGCATGTGCCGGACCTGATCAAGCAGGGACATGTCTTTATTGGACAACCGCCTCTCTATCGAATTGAAATTGGCAAAGAAGTGCATTGGGCTGGAACCGACGAAGAAAAAGTCCGTATTCTGGAACATGCCCGCAGTAACGCCAATCCTACCATTAGCCGCTTCAAAGGGCTGGGGGAAATGTTTCCTCAACAACTTCGAGAAACCACCTTGCACCCCTCGACACGACGGCTGTTAAAAGTCGAACTCATGGACGAACTCACCACGGATCGTATCTTCCACGACCTTATGGGCAAGAAAACCGAAGCCCGCTACGAATTCCTCATGGCCAACGCCGGACAAGCCGATGATTTGGATGTGTAAAGACGTGAGGCGTGAAACGTGAGTTAGGAGAAACAACGTCTCTCCCTATACGTTTCCCAGAGGCGGAACCAGAAGCCTGGTTGGACATATCAACATGGTTCCAACCCATCTCGTATCTCTGTGATTGGCACTCGGGTAGACCATTTGTTCCCGCGCTGATTCCCTGTACTTTTTTCAACCGGTTGGGTAGCATGACTATGATAGGATAATCCACAGTATCATAAGTGAGTATAAGGCTCTGTAACGGAAGGACGAATCTATGAGGCCTAGTCCGCCAAAAATCATAGAAGAGGCGATGCAGTTAGAACCAACGACCCGCGCCTTTGTTGCCGAATCTCTCCTTGAAGGTTTGGATTTCGAGGAAGATTTCTCCATCTCAGAGGAATGGGCGAACGAGATTCGTCGTCGATGTGAAGAGATTGATAGTGGAAAAGCTGTGTTAGTCGATGGTGATACCGTGCTCGCGAATCTCCGTAAAAAATTCCCTTCATGATACTCCACTGGCAGGCCGAAGCTATAAAAGAGGTTGAGGCTGCTGCAGATTTCTATCGAGAAAAACAACAGGGGCTTGAACAACGGTTCTTAGAAGCACTAGAAGATGCCCTACGGCGTATCCAACGGCGGCCCCAGATCTAGCAAGCTATTGAGAAAGATATTCGAAAATGTAAGCTGCCTCGGTTTCCATACGGCATTATTTTTCGTGTAAATTCTGAATGTATCGAAGTTATTGCCGTCATGCATCTACACCGCCAGCCTGGTTATTGGCAAACCCGAGCCCAGTCAAATGAGAGATCAGCCTTCCCACAGACCCTTCTTTGAATATTTCTAAATTCCTTCTTCAACCTAAAGTACGGCTGAACCCATAAATTTTATCATTTGCAGTATATCCTTGTGCTTTATCACCTTAGACACCTGTAATCGAATTGTCAGAAGACGTCTGACAGCAAGGGAGGTTGCATAGATTGTGCGTTTTGCCCTTCGAACTACCGTGTCTAAGGACACCTGTAATCGAATTGTCAGAAGACGTCTGACAGCAAGGGAGGTTGCATAGATTGTGCGTTTTGCCCTTCGAACTACCGTGTCTAAGGACACCTGTAATCGAATTGTCAGAAGACGTCTGACAGCAAGGGAGGTTGCATAGATTGTGCGTTTTGCCCTTCGAACTACCGTGTCTAAGGACACCTGTAATCGAATTGTCAGAAGACGTCTGACAGCAAGGGAGGTTGCATAGATTGTGCGTTTTGCCCTTCGAACTACCGTGTCTAAGGACACCTGTAATCGAATTGTCAGAAGACGTCTGACAGCAAGGGAGGTTGCATAGATTGTGCGTTTTGCCCTTCGAACTACCGTGTCTAAGGACACCTGTAATCGAATTGGCAGAAGACGTCTGACAGCAAGGGAGGTTGCATAGATTGTGCGTTTTGCCCTTGGAACTACCGTGTCTACTTAGGACACCTGTAATCGAATTGTCAGAAGACGCCTGACAGCAAGGGAGGTTGCATAGATTGTGCGTTTTGCCCTTGGAACTACCGTGTCTACTTAGGACACCTGTAATAGACATATCGGTATTGTCTCTGTGCATTCAATGAAGGACCGACACCAAGTTCGAATGGTGCGTACCTGGACCGTGTCCTAAGCATCAATCAAGTTTTATCTGGCTTCATTAACCTCTGTACTTTTTTTGAGGGGTTGGATAGCATGGCTAAGAATCATTGATGAATAACAAAGTACATGACTGCTCTCAACTCTGGCGGATGACTCGAAATAGAGAGCGATCCACATAAAGTTCAGCAAATGGAATGATCGTGAAACGATCTATCTGCACCTTTGCTTTGCCACAAGGGATAGTAATTAATCAACACAAGACGCGACCCTATTTTAAGGAATGGGAGTAAGGATGAACAACTCTATCTTACTTAAAGATTGCATTAAAGATTTTGAGAAAAACAATGAACTAAGTCTTCCCCAAGATGACTTATTTGAGTTGTTTTCCATTTCACAAGTCACAAAAAAATCGAACTTATCAGTAGAAGATATTGAAAGTTCAATTGTGGACGGAGCACAGGATGGTGGAATCGATTGTCTTTTAACGTTAGTAGACGATTCCCCAATACTGTCAGACGATGAAATCGATTTAATTGAATTGAGCGAATCAAGCTGCATTAAATTAATAATAGGACAGGTCAAAAACAAAAAATCTTTCCAAGAAGACGTACTAGATAAAATTCATATTTCAATTCAGAAACTTTTTGATTTAGAGACAAATGAAGAAGGACTCGAAAAGTCGTTTAACCCATTACTAGTTGAGAAAATAATGATCTTTAGAGGACTTTGGCGAAAAGCAGTGATAAAGAATGCTCAAATTGCAATTGAGTTTTTTGTTTCTTGCTTTGCGGAAAACAAGAATGAGACAGAACCCTATCATTCAAAGAAAAACCTCATAAAAAGCGCCACGAAAGAAAAAGTAATCCCATGTAAAGTCGCATTCAATATTTTCAGTGCAAAGGAATTGTTGGAGATATATACTTCACGGCCCCAAACTGAAATAGAGTTAAATTTGAAAGAAACTCCAGTATCAGTTGATTATTCGGAAGGATCCATTGGGTATATAGGTGTAGCTACTATTCCAGAATATTTTAAATTCCTTACTGATAGAGATGGTTCGCTACGAGAGTTAATTTTTGAAGAAAATATTCGTCACTTTCAGGGTGACGTTGACGTGAATAAAAAAATTCTAGAAACATTGTCGGAGGATTTGGAGCGAGATTTTTGGTGGTTAAATAATGGTATTACCATAATTGCATCAAATGTGGGGCAAATTGGAAAGACTCTAATGCTCAAGGATGCTCAAATCGTAAATGGCTTACAAACATCTTATACAATCGGAAAGTTTTACGAACCAGATGCCAAAAAATTAGATTCAAGAGCGATCTTGGTGAAGATAATTGTTAGTAGTGACAAACAGACTATAGATAAGATTATTTCTGCGACAAATCGGCAAAACCCGGTTAACCCTGCACTACTAAGGGCGACTGACGATATTCAAAGACGAATCGAACTATATTTCTCAAATAAAGGATATTACTATGATCGACGAAAAAATTATTATAAAAATCAAGGAAAGCCTTCCTCGAAAATTTTCAGCATTCAAGGAGCAGCCCAAGCAATACACGCAATTATTAACTATAAGCCAGGGGAATCTAGAGCAAAACCTACTTCTTTAATCAAAACTGAAGAGTCTTATAATGCAATATTTTCTGAAGATTTGGATTTTGAGGCATATTTAAACTGTTGTTTGATTTCAAGGAAAGTATCAGACTTCATAAAAAATGATCTGTTAGAAAAGCCTGAAAAAAGTTACGCAAGATTGTTTTCTCATCATATTTATCGTGTGATTCCTTCTTTTCTTTGTAAAATGTCACATGCCAATAAATCTGCAATATCTCAAATAAAGATTGAGGAAATAGACAAGACTATCATTAATGATACGTTTGAATTCATAAAAGGATGTGTGGAAGAATTTAAACTTGAATCTAGAACTCAAAATACAACTTCGATCTCCAAATCTGGAAAATTTGATGAGCTTTTATCAAAGAAACTTATTTCCAAGTTCCCAAGTGCTTCTGCTATTTAGTTTGTCTTTTATTAAAAAATCAGGGGATTAATCAGTGTGACGTCTCCCCTGAAATCGACGACAGTTTAAGACTGGAGTAAGATGGTCCCTTCGGTGGTCCGACCCGACAGGAGGGGCCTGATGAAGCGATCCAAATTCTCGGAGGAGCAAGTCATTTATGCCCTATGCAAAGTGAAGCGGGCACGCCTGTCGGCGATGTCTGTCGACAACTGGGTGTGAGTGAGGCGACGTTCTATGCGTGGAAGAAGAATATGCGCATCTCGGAGTATCAGAACTCCGACGGTTACGGCAACTGGAGGAGGAGAATACACGAGTGAAGCGCCTGGTGGCCGATCTCTCGTTGGATAAACACATGTTGTCGGAGTGTAAGCTTCCCCGTCAAGCGGACAAATCATAAATAGAGTTTTCTAGTGTGGATTTGTGATAGTTACAGGGGGCTTGCCCCTGCAAGGCCTCGAGAGGCCGGTGTTCATTATAGATCGTCATCCATTCGGCCGTGATCTCCCGCACATCTTCTAAACTCCGAAAAAGATAGAGATTCAAGACTGCAGTCCGATACGTCCGATTAAACCGTTCAATGAAGGCGTTCTGCGTCGGGCGACCGGGCTGAATGTGGTAGATGAAAAAGGGGTCAAATCTAGTTTTATATATTTGAGACACTGGTATAGCGCCAGGTCTTCGAGTAGGGTAGGAGGTCAATGGATTCCAAGAAATTCAAAGCTTTGTCGGCGGACGACACAAGGACGATAAAGGGCTCTACATGAGTATGGAAGGCTTTACAAAGGATGCTCGCTAGGAAGCGGAGCATTCTTCAATTCCACCGACTCTCATGGACTTAGATGACTTGTCCAAGCCAAACATTGATCACTACGAAAAGATGGACCCCGAAGCCCGAGCATTGCCGCCGCTCACTCGGGTCTATTGACCAACGTAGGGGAAAGGGATTGCAGAAAGCCTTTTAAAGAAAAGTCTACGCGGAACCTCATACAGATTATTTTGGGGTTATAGAAGTTAGTTGGAGAACAGATTGCTCTTTCAGGATTAAATAGTCAAACGTGTTACCATTGGAATGAACCATCCCAAATGGAGAGCATGCCCGTGTCGATCCCGATAAGGTAAGGGATTACCTTCTGAATGTGGCTCACCCGGACAGTTTTGGGAAAGCGTCGTTTTTCACTGCCATGGATTTCAATTGGCCGTACCTATGCGACCCTCCCTTTAAAATCCAGTCAACTCATAGTGCTACATTATCAACTTCACTAGTATTATTAGGGGTCAGACTTGATTTAAAACACTGGCTCGCAGGACAAACGTATGGACAAAAAAATAGGCTTAGAATAAGATCAATTTACAGGTTTTAGGATTTGATTGGGATTCTGGCAATAAGCCCAAATATCGGAAACATGGCCTCACGCCTGAATGGGCAATTTTTTATTGAGAGACAGGTAGAGCGACAACTGAAGCGACTTCGATGTGATGACTACATGGCCTGACAATACGATATGCAGAAAATGTTTAAGAGACCGACACAGCACATGAGTCCGGATGACTATATGCGCCTGGCTATTGTCATGGCGCAGAAAGTACCCCAGCATCCCTTTGGGGCCATAATCGTTCAACACGCCACCGGACAGGTCCTCGCCCAAGGGTTTAACCGATCTTCTCGCAATCCTACCTTTCACGGAGAAGTCGATGCCATCAATCGTTGTGCGGCTGCCCATGTTCGCATTGATTGGACAACACTCGATTTATATACCACAGCGGAACCGTGTCCCATGTGTCAGAGTGCTATCGAGTGGGCCGGGATTTCCACCGTCTACTTTGGAACTTCGATTCCTTTTCTCCAACAACACGGGTGGCGGCAAATCGATATTCGAGCCGAGGAGGTGGCCCGCCGTACCCCATTTCGACAGACCAAGGTCATTGGAGGCCTTCTGGAATCCGAGTGCAATGCCTTATTTAAGGCGGCCCATCACCGCCGCTTGAAGCCATAGGTTTCTCGATTCTTACTTTAGTAACAAATTGCCAGTTATTCTGAATATGATTTGCATGGGGCAAGTCTAGTTTTACCTCTTTACCTTTTCACCATGAAAGGCAGGCCCGTCTTTGGTTGAGTCAGGACTTTTCTATTCCAGAATTTAGGTCGAAAACTTTCAATATGAGGAAGTTCAAGAATTCCACTCATGGATGGACATCTTAAAGGAGATCCCGGGAGTGTTCGGGGGAAACCTTGGCTGCCCTAAAGGAATTGTTTCAACATTTCGGTCTTGATAACGTGATGACGGGGAATCATGACGAGATATTTGTCATCAGTTATGGAGACATGTTTGCCTTCTCGAAGTACGCACAAACCAGCGCGTTCAGGTGCCCGCACGACGCGGTCATTCGAAACGTGCGGAAGCTTCGTCCTACGGTTCTGAGTTTGTTTCACCGCTTGGGATCTTCCACGCTCTTCAGGGAGGTCTTAATCGCATCCTTGATATGGCTCAAGACTTCTTCCTCAGTTTCTCCTTGGGAACCAAACCCCTTTAAGGTCGGATAAGAAACCACGAATCCGTCAGCCTCCTGGTCTGGCTGGACGATGATCGGATACTCTATAGATATCTTCAATTGCTTGATGTCGCACGACGATAGCAGAAGCCGAATGGCAAGGAACATTGGATGAAGAGAAGTCGTAAAGAGGCACGCTTAGTTTTATGACATCTACGCTAGTGTTGGTGTGAGATATGGCCGTACCGTTCGGTGCGGATTCAGTTTTTTACGCCCTCATTCTTTCTAGCGCCATGCGGTTGGCGACAATCAATGGAGGCAGATGCTCTCGTAAGGCAGTCGTCAAGACTTCATGAACAGTAGGCTGGATCTTTTTAATCCATGGCACAACTCGTCGCTGGTGCAACATTTCCCGTACCACGAGCTGAATTAACCCTCCGGCGTTCAAGACGTAATCCGGAACGTGCACGATGTCTCTTTTCATCACACGGTACGGATCACGCGCTTCATCCAAAAATTGATTATTGGCTCCTCCGGCCACAATGCCGGCTCTTAGTTGCGGAATGGTCTTGGAATTCAGGACGCCACCCAGGGCGCACGGAGCAAAGATGTCGGCCGGGATTCGATGAATGGTCGATAACGGGACCACGGAGGCCTTCCAAGTTTGTTGAGCTCGTGTCGCCCGTTCCGGTCGCAAGTCCGCCACTACCAGCTTCGCGCCACGCTTAAATAGGAGATGGCCTAAATTCCATCCCACTTGACCGACACCCTGTATGGCCACAACACGCCCGTGAAGATCTTGAGTCTTGTGCACTAATTGACAGGCGGCTTGCATGCCTGCAAGCACTCCCTTGGCAGTCGAAAGGGAGGGATCTCCGCTGCCCCCCTGTTTTCCTGTAGTTCCCGTCACATGGCGTGTCTGTTCCGCGACGACATCTAAATCTTCAGGAAGAATCCCTGAGTCCTTTGCCGCAAGATATTTTCCTTTCAGTGTTTCAATGAGTCTGCCCATAGAGCGAAGCAATGGACGAGTTTTGTCTGTGGCGGGGTTCCCAATGATGACGGCCTTTCCGCCTCCACTCGCTAATCCGGAGATGGCGGCCTTTTTACTCATAGCTTCGGCCAAGCGAAGCACATCATGGAGCGCCTCCTTCTCATTGCGATATGGCCACATCCGGATGCCTCCCAAGGCGGGACCCAGTTGAGTGGAATGTACCGCTATTATCCCATGGAAATGGGTGGACGGATCTTTCCCGACGATGACGGTTTCAAACCCCTTGATCTTGAGATGTTTAGTCTTGAGCATCATTCCATTTTTGGATTTCTCGTATCTTAGGCTGGATTGATCCCTAATACAAAGCTTCCTTTTATTTTATCACTAGAGCGTTGAGTAAAGGAAAAAAGGGTCGAGGTCTTTAGACTTGTGCTTTTCCATGTTAGCTCGGATATCAAGATTTTCTCCTTCCTGTTCGATACATAGTTGTACCCATTTCGCCTTTTATAGAAAAAAACAAATCAGAAATAAGTCAACTCGTCCCTTTCTTTGGTGATGTATGGATAAGCCGTCTTCGAACATACGCAACCTTTCTCAGCCTATCGTGGCAGCTCTTTGGGAAGGGAAAAAGATTAATGCGATCAAATTGCTCAGAGAAGAGCAAAACCTGGGACTCAAGGAAGCCAAGGACCTCATCGATCAGCATATCCAGCATAATCCTGCACTTCAGAAACAATTTTCTCTTTTTCATTCGGAAGATATACGAGGTGTAGGCTTTGTCCTACTGGTGATCCTGATGCTAGTACTGGCCTTCTATTTCTTCTTCTTGTAATTTTTTAGGGGTCAGACTCGAATTGCACGAAGTTGGATAATTCCTTGCAAGTCGTTGTCAATATCGTTACCCATTACCCATTGTATTTTGCTACCCGTTCCAACAGTTATCGTATTGCCAGATAGCGAGGGGAAGTCGCTCTACTTATTTGGAGAGCTTCAGGAGAGACAGCATGAAGAATCTTTCTCTGTTATACTAAGCCCCTGTTACATCTGGCATTTTACGGGCATTTTTTCATTATCATGGAAACCGAAGATACATCTCCGACTCCCCTCACGCCCCTCGATCGCGTGAAACGCTATCATCAGCAAACCAAGCATAACTTTAATCACTATGCCCAATCCTTGGGCTACATGGATTGGGCCAATCAACCCGATCCTTTTCGTCGATTTGAAGGGGCGCCGCTCATCCCACTTCCGCGCCTGATACCAGAAGATAAACCTGTTTCGCCACATTACGAAGACCTGTATCGCGCGAGAACAATTCCGTCGCAACCACTGACCATCGAATCCCTATCACGATTTTTTGAATATGCTCTCTCTTTAACCGCGTGGAAAGAGTATGGCGGAAATCGCTGGGCCTTGCGCAGCAATCCTTCTAGTGGCAACTTGCATCCGACCGAAGGGTATCTGTTTCTCGGTGAATTTTCAGATCTACCTCTTGATCCTGGCCTCTACCATTATGCCCCCAAAGAACATGGACTCGAACATCGCCTGGCTTGTACCGAAAATGAAGTCAGGCCCCTATTCGAAGGATTTCCCGAGCAGGCATTTTTTGTTGGCCTGAGTTCCATTCACTGGCGGGAAGCCTGGAAATATGGCGAACGCGCATTCAGGTATTGTCAGCACGATGTCGGCCATGCGATCGGCACGCTTCGTATCGCTGCCGCCACATTGGGTTGGCACATGATGCTGCTTGAAGGGAATTCGGATGAAACCCTCTCGACATTGTTTGGCTTGGATCGATCAGACGATTTCGTGCAGTCTGAAAAAGAATATCCAGAACTGATTGCGGCGATTTGGCCGGAACAAACAGAGGAAATGGAACAGACAGGCCAACTTCCGTTAATAATCGATCAGCAAGTCGTGAAATCTCTTGCCCAAGGCCACTGGCAGGGCAAAGCCAATCGATTGAGCCGGGATAATCCCATTCCTTGGGAAATCATCGATGATGTGGCGGAAGCTTCATGGAAGTCCTCTCAGGCACAGACCTTCGTACCCCTTGCCCCCTCCTATCCCCAAAGCGGAGAGGGCAAATCTGCCCTTAATCAACCAACCGCTGGTCAAATCATCCACCAACGGCGGAGCGCCGTCTCATTTGATGGGCACACCAGCATTCCCGCTCATCGATTTTTTACTATGCTGAGCCGCGTCATGCCGTCTGGAGAACTCCCTGTCAGTCAGCGCCCGATGCCCTGGGACTGTGTGCCTTGGAAACCGGCGATTCATCTCGCACTGTTTGTCCATCGAGTGGAGGGTATTCCGCCCGGACTTTACCTATTGCTTAGAGATCGCTCTCAAGAGACATTGACTGAACTCAAATCCACCATGCACGAGCAATTCGTCTGGACCACACCAGAGAAGTGTCCGGACGACCTTCCTCTGTATCTCTTAGAAGAAGGTAATGCGCAAAAGATTGCGATGCAGGTCAGTTGTTGGCAGGAAATCGCAGGCGACAGCGCCTTCTCCTTAGGCATGATTTCCGAGTTTGATCACACCTTAGAAACACACGGCCCCTGGGCCTATCGGCGTCTCTTTTGGGAAACTGGGCTGATTGGGCAGGTACTGTACTTGGAAGCTGAGGCGGCCGGAATCCGATCAACGGGTATTGGGTGTTTCTTTGACGACCCCGTCCATCGAGTGTTTGGGGTTTCCCCCCACACCACATACCAATCCCTCTATCACTTTACGGTCGGCGGACCGGTTGACGACACTCGCCTCACAACCCTGCCGCCCTACGAGGACCGCGTCCCCTAAAGGCATGCATTCTTCTTCCCCCAACATTCTTCCACAATCATTCTACGACCGTCCCACGCTAAAGGTCGCGAAGGAGCTGTTAGGGAAATATCTATTACGAACCTCTGCTGACGGCCGAATTGTGGCGAAAATCGTCGATGTGGAAGCTTATATTGGCCCAGAAGATAAAGCCTGTCATGCGTCAAAAGGGAGAACCAAGAGAACGGAAGTCCTTTTCGGACCACCGGGACAGACCTACGTCTACTTAATTTATGGAATGTACTACTTACTGAATTTTGTGACGGAACGTCTCGATTTTCCGGCCGCGATACTCATTCGCGGAATTGAGATCGTTGAACAGAGAGGAGAACCGCTCGCTCACCCCCTTCACATTGACGGACCCGGACGAGTCTGCCGGCACTTGAACATTGATAAAGCCTTGAACTGTGTGGATGTCACAATCGGGCAATCAATTTGGGTGGAGGACCGAGGTGAGCGTCTTCGAGCCAACCGCATCACTGCCCTCCCTCGAATCGGTGTTGACTATGCAGGGGAATGGGCCAAAAAGCCGTGGCGGTTCTGCCTGCGATCTCCCGCCCAACAGGAATAAGCCAAGAGACTCACAAACTCACCCACTTGCCATAGGGCGAACGACATCTTGAAGAACTCCTACAGAATGGGTTAGGGTAATTACCGTGAATGGGGGAACATGCACCCACTATCGTTCACTCTACAAGATTTCCAACCTTCTAGACTTTCCAGGAAGCTTTCGAGGTTTGCTAATGAGTTCTCATGCTCTGTCAGCTAGAATGGCTTGGCTGAAATTTATTTCTTTTGGCGACAATACACAGGGAGGTTTCAATGGGTAATCCACTCGATACAATCAGTGGAACAATTACGGCTGGGTTTGTGTTGACCGTTGTGCTCTATGGGTTCGTGAAGATGCTCGTGTAAGGCTGCAAAGACTCTTATCACGACAACTATTCACCAGAAATTTTAGAAAAGAGGGAATCAATATGGAAAGCTTGTATGCGTGGGGTCATTTCCTCGCGGGTATCACCTGGATCGGGATTCTGTACTACTTCAACTTTATACAGGTCCCATTTTTGAAGGCCGTGAAACCAGAGACGAAAGCTGAAGCGTTTCAGCATCTCGTTCCGAACGCCTTATGGTGGTTCCGCTGGAGCGCCTTGGTCACGTGGATATTTGGTGCGGTCCTGCTAATGAGTCAGCATCGGTTCGGGAGTGCATTCATGATGCAGGGACAGGATGCGGTCATTGGGATGGGAGCCTGGCTTGGCACAATCATGCTGCTGAATGTATGGGGCGTGATTTGGCCGAATCAGAAAAAAGTTCTAGGCATGAAAGAAGCTACCGCCGACGAAAAGGCCAAAGCCGGCCGCACAGCTTTGTTAGCATCCCGAACGAACACGATGCTCTCAATCCCCATGTTGTTTTTCATGGGTAACTCTGGGCATGCATCCGGTTTGTTCTAAAAGAACGACGTCTTCCGATTTTCTAGCGACTCGTTTCAAGGGCCAGCATAATCATATGCTGGCCCTTTTTCGTGATTCACGTTCTTTCACAATCCACCTTGTGTGCACTCAGCAAGACTCTTTCAGTAAGCGATGCGTTGCCCTAACGTTTCCATTAACCAAAATCAGCTTCAAATTAATCCAGATTAGGTCATTAACGATCTTTAACTGAGCGCGTTGATTCCGTTGGATGAAAATAGCAAACGTCTACACGCAGAGAAAAATTGACGAATTGCAAATGTAAGTGTATGATAAGTGCATGGCTGTAAAAACGATTACCATTGATATGGAGGCCTACACCTTACTTGCCAGTCGCAAAAAGCAAGGACAATCCTTTTCTTCAGTCATTAAGGAAAATCTGGGTGGAAAGGCTACCGCCAAAGACCTCTTACAACTCTTGTCTTCAGTCAATGTCGAAGAATCGACACTTGACCATATTGAAGAACAAGTGATGCGTAGAAAAAAGCATCCTGCCAAAGCTCCTCGCCTATGAGCTTTCTTGACACGTCATTTGTCATCGATCTTCTTCGAGAAGAAAAACGTCGTACATATGGTCCTGGTCATCGCAAACTCGAAAATTTACAGGATGATCCAGTACGTCTGAGTATGTTTGTGGTCTGTGAACTTGAAGCTGGCGTGGCTTTGGCAACGTCAATGAAAGAACGTAGCCGAATTGACTTGCTCTTTCAGCACTGCGAAATTCTCTATCCAGATCAGCGTCTACCAGAGACTTACGGCAAATTGCTTGCTCATCTCCAAAATCAAGGAACCCCAATCGGATTGATGGACCTCCTAATTGGAACTCACGCGTTGCTATATGATGAAGTCCTTATTACACGGAATCTTAAGGATTTCAAGAAAATCCCTAACTTACGAATAGAGTCTTATTAAACACGTTTCAATTTCACCGCTAAAATTCCCGTCCTGCCGTATTATTTATTCCTGCACAACAATATGCGTATCGGTTTCTTCAACGCCAGGAATCGTGTGAAGTTTGGTCATGATGAGGTCGGATAGGGCTCGGTCATCGGATGCATTAATGAGCCCAAAGATATCTGGTTGACCAAAACAGGCATGCGCTTGCTCGACGCCAGGCATGGCTTTCAACGTCGCGAGGACCTCTTGGGATTTTCCGGTTTTGACTTTCATGAGGATATAGGCTTTAGTTGCCATCGTGCCCTCCTTGGTAACATTCGTATGATTGTTCTCACGCTCAGGTAATCGTGCTTTTTACCATATTCGGGACAACGGATTCTATGAAACAATTTGTAAATTTGGCTTGGCCAATTCTCTCTCTTCTCGTTATGATGAGTGATCTTAGCGACTAACAAGAAAGACAACCGAAACTCTCTCATTAGAAATGATGAAAATCCGATAATGCGCATGGCCTCAAACACACAAAAGCACCGAATTGTCACACTAATTCCAAGTGCCACCGAGATGGTTTGTGCTCTGGGGTTAGAAAACCAGCTCGTTGGACGGTCCCATGAATGTGACTTTCCGCCTTCGGTCACTCACCTTCCAATTTGTACCGAGCCAAAATTTGAGGTGAACGGAACGAGCCATGAGATTGACACACGGGTGAAAAATCTTTTGGGAAATGCTCTTTCCGTCTATCGTGTGTTCCCTGATGTATTACAAGATTTACAGCCCGATGTAATCGTCACGCAGACTCAATGCGACGTGTGCGCCGCCAATCTTCAGGATGTCGAGCTGGCCCTCGATTCGTGGCTCGGCAAGAAACCCGCCATCATATCTCTCCAAACCACCGATTTATCAGGTGTATGGAATGACCTGCAGACTGTGGCCCTGACCTTAAAGCAAGAAACCCAGGGGCAAAAGGTTTTGAATTCCCTTCAAACACGCATGCAGGCAATTACCCAACACGCTAACTCTCTGAACCATTCACCAAGGGTGGCCTGCATTGAATGGATGGATCCCCTCATGGCAGCGGGGAATTGGGTGCCTGAGCTGGTGGAAATGGCTGGGGGATCAAGTCTATTTGGCAAGGCCGGACTTCATGCGCCCTGGATCACGTGGGAAGCGCTTCTGCAGGCGGACCCGGACATCATCCTCGTCCTTCCATGTGGTTTTTCTCTCTCTCAGATTCAAGAGCATTTTCACACTCTGACGTCAAATCCGGAATGGAATCAATTACGAGCCGTGCAAATGAGGCAAGTCTACGCCACAGATGGCAATCAATACTTTAATCGTCCAGGGCCACGACTTGTCGACTCATTGGAAATACTCGCTGAAATCTTTCATCCCCAAATTTTCAACTTTCATCATCAAGGCATAGGTTGGGTCCAGATGCTGCCTAAATAAAAAAAACGTCGCTCGTCGCTCGTCTTTCGTATCTGGTGGAAGAAAAGAAGATATCGCTCGTATTTGTGAGAAGAGCCTTTGGGCTTTTCTTTGACGCTTCCCGTTCCTCCTTCCACCCCTTACGAACGACGTTTTTCCTCTTGCCGACTTGTGTTCTCTCTCCCCTATCAGTGTATGATTCTGATCAATATAGCGAAACCAAAAAAGAGCTGGCTGATTCAATCCAACTGACACTGCGCGAGAAACCACTTCATAGATACAAAAGTTTACTGGAACGGCTATAACCCGACAGCTTTATCATCGATTCATGACATTCCTCTCCAAAGAACACACGATTCTTGAAAAAGGCCCGATGGAGTTTCGGCCTTTTGGAATGAATGAAAAAGGCGAGAAAATACGGGATGTGACAGGAATTAAAGTCAGTGCCTATGTGACCCATCTGGAAGAAAGTGCAATAAAAAACAGTGGGGCCGAAGCCGGCCCTCAAGCCTCAGCCGAGCTCTGCGCTCTCCTGAACGCACGTATTCCTGATCCCACGTATCATGTCTCTCCATCGTTTCTGAAAAATATTTGGAACAGCTATTCCTACGAATTTGTCTGCTTTTTGACCGAGTTTTGCCTCCTGATTTCCAAAGATCCGCAATTTCAAATTCATGTCGGGAAAACCAAGTATATTTCACCGATTATTCAAACCCTGGGTCGTCCATTCTCTGTGTCCCAAATCTACAAAATGTTTCCACATTTCGGGCAAAAATTTGCGAGAGGTTCAATACTTTTTGAAGTGGGCACCGTGACCGAAGGAACAGCGATTCTTCGGATGAAATACAACGAGCACGTTTATCAGCAATTTGGTGCATATCGAAAACGCTGTGCCGACCAAATATGTGAAGTCTCGAAAACCGCACTCTCGGTTGTTCCTCAGCATGTTCACCAGTTGGGACATGCGACGGTCAAAGATCTCCAATGTATTGCCAATGGTGACGAGTGGTGTGAATGGGAATTTCGTTGGACCCCACCGGCGCAAGTTCCGTTTGGGTGGTCGCTCGGGGGGATCTTAGCCGGAGTTCTCGCCTTCGGGTATCTTCAGTGGCAGCATCCGACGGTCACGTTCACGGAGGCCTTAATCATTGCCCTGTTCCCACCGGTGATCGCCTGGTTCTGTACCCAACGCCATCAACAAGTGCATTCGCAGCAACGAGAAGCCTTGATTGTGGAACAACTGGAAACGGTGGAAACTCGTCACGAGGAACTCCGCGAAGCCTTTCTGGAGCAGGAACATGGCACCGTTGAACTTCGTCGGAAAGTGACGCAACTCACCACCCTTCATCGCGCCGGACTGCTCTTTAGCGCCACATTGGATCGAGAAACCTTAATTCAAAATGTTCTAAAGACAATCGTTCAAGAGCTGCATTATGACCGGGCCATGATCAGTTTTTACGATCCCATACGAAAAGTCTCCCATGATACTCGCGTCTTGGGTCTGTCTGACGACGCTGCACAGTTTGCTCGCTCCCGGGAAATCCCCATATCAGATCCGACGACGATCGAAGGACAAGTCGTTTTGAAGGGCGAGCCGGTTCTGCTTGAAAATATCCATGACCATGACGTGTGGGAACGGCTTCACAGCATGAACCAGGAGATGGCCAAAATCACCAAAGCGACATCGTTGATAGCCGTACCATTAAAAGTGAAGGATAAAGTGATGGGAACTTTGATGGTCGATCGGGTTCAGGGTTCTCTGACCCAAGATGACTTGGATGTCATGGCTACCGTCGCTACCCAAGTGGCGATTTCCCTCGATAATACAGATGCGTATCATCAAATTGAGGAATTAAATCTAGGGTTGGAACAGCGAGTGGAGGAACGAACCGCGGAACTCCAGCAGGCCTACGAGGAATTGCAAGAACTTGATCGCCTGAAATCGCAATTCCTCGCACATGTGTCTCACGAACTTCGCAGCCCGCTGACCAGCATCAAAGGGTTCGCCGAAAATATCTTAGGCGGCGTCACGGGCAGCATTACCGAAAAACAAGAACGGTGCCTTCAGCGAATCCAAGCCAATAGCAACAGGTTGGCACGAATGATTTCCGACTTGCTCGACCGCGCGCGGCTAGAAGCCGGAAAAATGGAGGTCATACTCAGCGAAGTGCCCCTGGCTTTACTAACGAAGGAGTGCATTGAAGAGCTGATGCCGCAAGCCGCAGAAAAGCAGCAATCCCTCAGACTAGAATGTCAGGACGATACACTAACGGTACATGCCGATGCAGACAAAATGAGCCAAATACTCATCAATCTGCTCGTGAATGCGATTAAATACACACCGCCTGAAGGTTTGGTGTGTGTCAAACTCATGCGACTCGATGCCATGTTTGCCAGACTGACGGTCGAAGATACCGGAGAAGGCATTCCTGCGTCAGACCTCCCGGATTTATTTCAACCGTTTTTCCGCGTCAATCGTCGACACAAAACTCACGTTAAAGGGTTAGGATTAGGCCTCTCGATTGTGAAGCAGCTCGTAGACCTTCAGAACGGGACCATCACTGTGAAAAGTGAAGTCGGAAAGGGAACAACGTTTCACGTCGATCTTCCACTCGAACCATTGACAGAAAAAAGAACCTCTTCTGACATCAAGTCCACAAAACGCATTCTCGTGGTAGACGATGATCCAGATATTTTGGAGCTTGTTGTTGATCGCTTAGAAGGCGACGGGTACCAAGTAGAACCCGCACAGACGGGAGGAGCAGCACTTGAGGCCCTCCAGAAAAGACTCTACGATGGGATTATTTTGGATATTGGCCTGTCGGATACGGACGGCGTACAGATTCTTCAGGCCATTCGACAACACTATCCACATCTTCCAGTCGTCATGGTCACAGCCTCTGAAGCCAAAGACCGTGCCCTGGCCGCCATGGAACGGGGCGCGAATGCATACCTGTTAAAACCTTTTGATGCGGCTCAATTCAAGTTTGTGACGAGTCAATGGTTTGGGAAGAAATCTCACACGGAAACTTCAATAAGATAACGCTATCCCATTCTCCCAATGGTGCTTCAACCACCTTGGACACACCACCCCAAATCCTGCCAGTTAATAAGAAATCATACAAATCCCCCTATGCATTGGGGGAATTGTCAGTTTTCTTACTCACAACAATTATGCGATATTCAGTTAACGATAGCTTAGATGAGAAATAACACCACTGAACTTTTTCTTTTTCATCTGATTTTCTACTAACTAAAATACAGTTGTTATTGGCATAATGTTTGCTGTATCTTGAATTATAGAGGTTTTTCAACAAAAATAGTCGTTTTTTCGATGTTTTTTTACCACACTGTAGAGAATTTGAGACAATGAATCACCCTGAAGAACATTCAAACGAACAAGTTGGAGACCAAGAAAGCGACGACCCTTTACCTACTCTCACACAAAAGGATTCGATCATGTCAGACGCCACGTCACATAAACCCTTCTCTCTCTCCTGCTGGTGGTCTCGCGGACCTTCCGGGCAAGTTCAGGAATGGGAATCAAGACCAACCCCCCCTCAGAATCCACCCCGAGCGCATAATGAACACCGCCCAAGCTCAGTTCGTTGGAAACGAAAAACTAGGACACAAAATACAACAAAAGCATAACCAATAGATCTCTCTGCTCTGCCCAATTTTGCCGTTGACACATCCACTTATATCTTGACGAGTGGCGTGAGAGCCGAAAACCGTTCATTTTGACATCAAACCGCACGGGACTCTAGCGCTCTACATCCCTTTATCAGTCTTCACTCATTGAGTAGACATTCCCTTCCTTCACAAGGGGTTATAGCGAATCCAAATATAAGTTCCAGCTGCAACCTAGACGACGATTGTTGTGTTATCCTGCGTAACCTCAATAGGCAACTGATGTTCAACGCAGTCTACTCCTGATGTGTCGACTTGAGATCGCCTTGGCGACGATCATTGTCTCCCTAACGCAAATCCGAAGCGGCATTCAACGTTGAACCGAGTCTTCCCTCTGAGGTGTCGATGACAGGTCGCCAAGCCCGCGCGATTACTTACTTCAAACATGCGGAAGTTATAGCCGTACCATTGAACACTCGCCTGTACGATGTGTGTGGTTGCGTTGTGTATTATAGTCAATTCGGCTGAACGCTCTGCGGTTTCGCTATAATTAAAACGGCTATAACCAAAACCTCAGTTGTTAACCTCTATAGTCAAGTCTCATCATTCTGAACCTACATATTGGTTGAAAGTTAATAGGCTTGGACACGATGAACTGAAAGGCCTTGCCCCCTTCACAGACTTTCAACATTGATCATTCAATAAGCCATTTGACATACGGCTTTTAGGCGTTCAAGTCCAGTTGAATTGCGAAAGGAAGCCTAGCCTACGATGATTACTTACCCTAGGCATAGTTGAATGGACAGACCCTGTTTCTCTACTGTGGAGTAGTTTAGAAGTAGCCTAGGAGACGGTTGGTGCAACCCTCTTGTAGGATTGAATCGGCTATAACTGGCAATGATTGGCGTTTTATCTCACGTATTGGATGTCAAACCTGTACAAGTTGGCGCTTTATCGTTTCGGTATAACTGAAACGGCTATAAGAGGAACGCCTAAGACTTACGGGCAATCTTTTCATTTGAACTTCCCTATGGAAGGGAAAGGCCTTCAAGGCATACAGGAAACTTGCCGAGACCTAGGCAAATGCTGGCTCAGGCCTACACGTTCCCTTTTTTATCCATTTCGCATAAAACAAAAAAACTACGGAAAAACAATGGCCTATAGCATCTCAAAAAAAATTAACAAGTTGGCATCTTGGTTGCTTCTTCATGATTCTTGTGATGCATCAAAACAAAAGGAACCAATTCCATGCCTACTGATATGCTTTTCCACTCGATCAAGGAGCCACATCCCCAACCCGCAGTTGAAACCCTTATCGGTCAGGGGACACGTTTTATCGAACTTCTGGATCAACTTCGCCTCGTGGCACAAGCTGATTGTCGCGTCCTACTTATTGGAGAAAAAGGCAGCGGGAAAGCCACATTAGCACGCCGCATTCATGACCAAAGTATTCGAGGACAATCTCCTTTCTACAGACTACACTGCGCAACCTTCCTCCCCAATAGTTCACAGCACCCTTTACAAATTTGGAACAAAGAGGAATGTTCGCCTTCGTTAGACCACAGGGAACGCCCTCTCGACTTAAACCGTGGCTGCACACTGTATCTTCATGAGGTTGGAGCACTGACGTCAGAAGCGCAAACTTGGCTTCTTCGCACTCTCTTAACCATAGAAATGGAATTGTTGAATCGACCAAATTATGACCGAGAAGACCAAATTCGGATTATTGCCGGAACATCGCAAGACTTGCAGGAAGAAGTGGCTAAAGGGCGATTTCGGGCGGAACTGTTCTATCGCTTGAATGTGGTTCCCCTACACATTCCGCCTCTTCGTCATCGACCTGAAGACATCGAGGCATTCGTCTTACATTTTGTCAAAATGTATGCGAAAAAATACGACAAACACATTGATCAAATAAGCGACCAAACCTATCAGGTGCTCATGGACTATGGCTGGCCTGGGAATATTACAGAAATGCAGTACCTACTAGAAAAAGCGACGATCTTATCAAAAAATGGCATCGTTCATATTGAACAGATTGCCCATGCCCCCCCAAATTTCCCCCTCCATTCCTAGAAGAGGTCTTCTTCTCATACAACAGCCTTGTGCGTTCGACTGACACAGAGTTGCGTCTTTCTAAAACCCTTTGCGATGCGAAAGGGAAGGTGATAGATAGAGCTGACTCCATGAGACGGACACGAATCCATGTCTGTTCGAAAAATTTCTGCATGAAACGTGTGAACGCTGCGTCAAGGTAGGAGATGAAAAAGGAAAGAGGAAAAGTTTTAGAGCGTCTCTCGGATTTTCAATCCACGATACCCGCTTTCAAGCACTTTTTTGAAAAACCGAAGGACATCGGCTAGGTCAAACCAAAACCCACAATTGATACAACGCGCATGAATCCGCTGAGCGAGGGTGGCATAGTGACGTTCCACCAACATGGTTCCTTGGCATTTCAGACAAGTCATAATAACAACGTATTGCAGAACAATTCCCAATGAAACTTGATATGAAGACACCACATCAGCCTACATCAAAACCGGTAGTATCCGTCAACCCTGGCCAACTCTTCATCCTTCCCCTAGAGCCCACTCGGACAACTATCGGAGTCGATTTAAGATCACGGCAACACATCCTGCAAGCAGCCCCCCACCCAAAATGGTCAATGCCGTTGACAGGAGGCCTTCAAACGTCGTTGATGACGATGACCCATAGACAAGATCTCTGACCCCTCCCTGGACAAGGAGCACCGAGAACGTTGTCAGTGATCCCATTCCAAACCACCAAAGAAATGTTCGCACGTTTTCCTTTTATGGGATAATACGAGTATGACCTAAGATGAGATAATTGCGAAGATTCAGCTTGGATACATCTAAAGGGATATCTTAGAAATCTTGTTGAATGGCCAACAGGGATACCGATGAAGAAAATGCGATCGGGGCCAATTGACTTGAGACTCACAACACTTCCCATAACCACTTCTGCGGAAAACCCTCTCGGTCTGTGTCCCAACTTTGAGCTAATTATGGCCAATCAACGACGAGGCTATCTGAGACTGTAACGAAGGACCTAGAACCTGTCAAGAAAGAGGGATGGCTTACAACGCTTAAGACTGAGGCGTTGCCGATGCCTCAAGATTGCCTCGAGACTTGAGACCATGATGGAGAAAAATGGATACACTATTTGCAGAATTATTCGCGATGGCTAAGCCTGGCTGTTCGTTTCGTCCTGCCGCCACAACTAATGAGGTCAAGGCAAACGGTCCATAGGGAGTTGGATAATGCTTAGGGGGATAGTGAAAGGTTCCATCACCTTTTCCGAATAACAACGACATACTTCCAGACTGAATATTGACCACCGCCACATCAGACATCTTATCACCATCAAAATCATAGGCTAAGCCCTGATTTGGCCCGGCATCACCTCCGGAGTCTTTGCCTTCCTGAAATGTTCCGTCTCCGTTTCCAAGAAACACGGTAATCGTATTCATCTCGCCGTTGACGACTAATAAGTCCAGGTTTCGATCACTATTGAAATCGGCGAATGAGACCCCAAGTGGGCGCTTGCCTGTGCGATAATCTGTCGGCGATTCAAAGGTGCCATCACCGTTTCCTGGCCAGATAGACACGGCATGGCTCATTGGCCCTCCATTACTCACAGCCAAATCAAGGTGATCATCCCCATTAAAGTCGGCCGTCTTCACAGAAGTGGGCGTATCGCCATATTCGTAGAGTGCTCCAAGTCGAAACTTCCCGGTCCCCATGCCCAACAGAACTTGGAGTTTATCATTCCGCAGAGCAACGACTAGGTCGGGCAACATATCCTCATTATAATCACCATACGCAATATCAACCGGTGTTCGGTGGACAGGATACTGTGCCCCACGAGTAAAGTTCCCATTCCCTTCACCAAGAAAGATCAAGACCTGATTGCTTCCTGAGCAGGCGACGGCTAAATCCACCCGTCGATCCATGTTGAAATCAACAATCGCTAAATTCCTTGGTTCCTGACACGCTTTCACCGTCCGTTGATCTTGAAAGCTTCCATCACCATTTCCCATCAAAATGGACAATGAGTTTTCTTGAATATTACTCGTAATGAGATCAGAATACCCATCGCCATTCAAATCGCCTGACTTAATAGAGGTTGGAGTTTTTCCAACAGGGTAGGTCTTGTACAAGTACACAAGGTCGGGAGGAAGATAGGTTTCTTGCTTTGGGCAACCCAGAGTCACAAGAAAAAACAGAAGCAGCAGTGAAAAGCGAATCATGAATGGACGAATGGTCCGAGCTGATAGGACAACCTACAATTCGAACACTCCCTTTGGCACGCATCAACAGAAATATTCACCAGCATAAACTCCCAATAACTCGACATTCAATCGTTCACCAGTATACGAAGTTTCCTAGGCCTTGTAAAACATCACCTTCCCGTTTAGACCTATAAAGTTGAGGGGAATATAGATACAAAGAATCCTTTCCACCATATTGTTAGACCTATGACTTGGAGACAAGCAAAGAAATGTGGTATAGAGATGATTCTAAAAATTGAGAAGGAGGGCCCTGATGTCTGATAACAAGAAGAAAAAAATTGATCTGAGTATGTACGGCGTCGCCGAAATTATGAAGTGGTGTGTTGACCGCAATAATGGGCGAATCCCAGGCGTGGATACCGAGGTTTTCAAGAAAATGAAAGAAGCATTGCTTGAACGGCCCAAGGCCGGTGATTACTACGTGCTCGACAATTTCTACAAATCACGAAAGACCTTTGAGTTTACTCATGAAGAAGTCGTGATTATTGACCGCTGTTTGTACGATATCCCCAATTTTGACGGCGCACAATTACCGCAAATCCGGTATAAGTTTTGGCCATCACAAGAAGAACTGGCGGCTTCTTCTACCTAACAACATAACAGGAGAAAGGCTTTATTGATCACTCAGAAGTCTTTCTCCTCTTTCGACCCTACCACCATTGCCATTCTTCTGTTACCAGGACGTGAATGCCGAGGACAAAGTTGGTCAGGCCATGAGCAAGAATACATGGCCAAATCCGTTGAGTCTGGTACAACAACACATTATACAGCGCTCCCGCCATCATTCCTGCCAACCAAAGATTATGCTCGAGGCCAAATAAGACCACCGTCGCAGCAAACGAGCCAATGGTAAATGTGCCCAGTGGCACAACATTAAAACGATTATCGATAATCCAGCGGATGAGAAAAGATCGCCAGAAGAGTTCTTCCATCACTGGAACGACGATCGATGCCCCGAACAACCGAACCCCCACTAAGAACATGGTCGTGCTCTGTTCATGCTCAAATGGATTATATCCCGTCAGTTCTCCCTGAATGGCCCAGGACCAATCCATTTGAATCCACAACACATACACGAGCAATCCAATACCGACAATCGAAAACCCTTCGGTCCAACTTTCAATCATTGGACTTTTCAGTTCATCAAATCTGGACCAGAAATAAATCAGCAACCCACCGACGATAAGGACTTTGACGGGGTATAACCACAGTTCGAGATCTTGAGCTTGCTCTCCTGGAGGTACGAACATTGCCAGCATGGAACCGAAGGCAATAAATCCCATGTAGACAGCAAACGGCAAAATACGAGGCCACATTTCGATCCACTCCGTTACTTATTATGAATAGTAATACGTCTCTTGAGCACACGTAGGACCGTCGCAGAACCGATTATTCACACTTCCCTCGGTCTGAATATCAGTGGACTTCACACAAACAGCACTCCACAGAAATAGCGTGATTAGCCCTGCCCTTGAAGAACATCTAATGGAGAGTAATCGTCGGTTAACGTAATACCTGGCTCCAAATGGACTGGTGGAGCCGATTGGAAGAAGCTCAATGTTTCAGGGGGTAATCGGCTCTGACTCACCAACAACGAGAGTGTCGTCTCAAATGATTCATCACGCATACGAACGACAGGCGACCCAGCAAAAAAGATCAGATTCACTGATCCAGAGCTTGTCGATAACCATGTGGGCCCCGCCACACTGTAGGTTTCAACATCAGGGAACGCGGTTCGCATTGTGGTGAGAACAGCCTGCGCACGACGAACGTCCGGCTTCGCATCAGAAGATGCGAGGTTCACAGCCACCACTCCGTCGGCAGTAAGATGCGCTCGAAGTTCGGCAAAAAATTCTTGCGTGGTGACATGAAAAGGAATGAGATGCCGCGCAAACACATCGACCCAAATAATATCGTATTGGACTGGATTCGCACCCAAGAAGGTCCGAGCATCCTGAACATACACATGATGATTGTCTGGCGGTTGATAGTCAAAAAACTTTTCAGCGGCATTGACCACGGACGGATCCATCTCAACGACATCCAGCTCCAAATCAGGCCAAGCGTGAGCCAGCCACTTTGCAAGAGAGCCCCCGCCATGCCCGAGAATCAACCCCCGTTTCGGATTGTCAACTAATGGAAGATGCCCCATCATGACCTGGCTGTACGGAAGCGCCAGTGAAGTTGGCGCGACTTTCCACATCACCGCATGAAAGGTATTGTTCAAAATGAGGAAACGAAACAAATCATTGTCTCGCACGCGCACTTGCTGGTAGGGACTATCTTCTTGATGCAACGCTGGTGGCAGAACTGAAATAGGATGAAAACTCCCCCATCCACCGAGAAATAACAAACCAAGAATCGGAATCATCCGAGAATATCGCAGCCCCCAAGCCCACCAACCCCAAATAAGCCCTATCACGACTTGGACGACTCCTAAGAGTGCCACAAGCGTCACACTCCCAAGCCACGTCAACAAATAAAACGAGGTGCCCCATGTTCCCACTAAACTTCCAATGGTTGAGACAGCAATCATACTCCCGGTATGACGCCCCAAATGACCCATATCAGCAATGGCCAGGCGCAGCAAAGCCGGAAGCACACCGCTCAGGCAAAATGCCGGAACCGCTAATAACACACTTGAGGCAAGACACGGACCCCATCGAGGATCTGCGAGCCAGCGTGCAACCGTAAAGACAACCGGCTCCCCGACCCACGCGAGTAAGAGGGTCCATGCACCGGAAGCCAAGAGAAGAAGAGCAAGGATGAGAATGGGAGGCCGGCGATCTGCCAACCACCCTCCCGCCGCGTATCCACTGCTCATCGCAGCCAGGACAACTCCAATCAGAGCGCCCCAGACGTATAGAGAACTGCCAAAAACCGGAGCTAAGAGACGGCTCCCAAGAATCTCGAGTGCCATGACAATTGCCCCAGTCGTGAAGGCTGTGCCGAAATACCATGGACGAGAAGGAAATCGTCGCGGCTCAGGTAGTGTATGCATATTCACAGGAATTATCCGACAAAAGGCCTGGATGCTAAAGCAACCATCACGAGGTGTCAATTCACAAAAAATGCTTAAACCAGCGCGTGAAGGATCTGAACCCGCTCGGGCTCATCACCAACCATCTATTGACGGAAACCTCCAATTCCGAGAAAATTGATTTTACTTCTGACTAAGAACATATCGCTTGGAGCAAGCCAAACAACACGACGGAACTTCAGCCTTAAATCGACTCATCCATAGATTCCTTCGAAAGGTTCCGCTAGTATCGTAGAATGTCTGATCCCCAGACAACCTCTCACACACCATCCCGTCAGGTTGAAACCCACTCCGTAACAAGTGCCGCAGGATTAATTGGCGCAGCAACCTTGAGTAGCCGCATCCTGGGCTTTATACGAGACGTGGTGATCGCGCAATTATTTGGAGCCAGTGCAGCAGCTGACGCCTTCTATGTCGCCTATCGTATCCCTAATTTACTCAGAGAACTCTTTGCAGAAGGATCAATGTCTTCTGCCTTCATACCCGTTTTTACGGAATATCATACGCTGCGCTCGAAAGAAGAAGCCTGGGAATTGGCAAGTGCAGCATTTACGACTCTCCTGACCATTGTTACTCTCGTCACAGTGCTCGGCATATTCGCAGCCCCCGGCATTGTGTGGTTCCTCGCTCCCGGCTTTCATGGTGAAGCCACTCAACTGGCCACCACGACCTTGCTCACTCAAGTCATGTTCCCCTATCTGCTGTTTGTCAGTTTAGCCGCACTCGCGATGGGAATTTTGAACGCACTCCGTGCCTTCGCAGTTCCCGCCCTTGCCCCTGTATTTTTTAATATCGTCGTGATTACGTTTGCCTTGTTTGTCACCCCGTTTTTTGAACAACCGATTATCGGGGTGGGCATTGGCATCGTCATCGGAGGCCTCGCACAATTCGTGATGCAATTGCCAGCCATGTACCGTCGTGGATTCCTCTTGACTTGGAACTTCCAGCCAGGACACCCCGGGGTCAAACACATGGGACGCCTCATTCTCCCAACCCTGCTTGGCCTCTCAGTCACACAAGTCAATTTAACGGTGAGTACGATTCTCGCTTCCTATTTCGAAGGAGGCCCGACCTATCTGTTTTATGGCATGCGTCTCATTCAATTTCCGCTTGGTATCTTTGGCGTCGCGTTAGCCACCGCCATTCTTCCAACCCTGTCGACACAGGCTGCCAGCGGAGCGCTGGATGATCTTCGAGATACCGTAAACTATGGATTACGGTCAATTCTCTTTATCATTTTACCCGCTATGTTCGGACTCATGTTATTAGGAGAACCGATTATCCATATCTTTTTTGAACATGGGGCCTTCACCGCTGTCGATACATCTCGAACAGCCTCTGCCTTATTCGCGTTCTCCATCGGCCTGTGGGCATTTGCCGGATATCGAATCCTTGCCACAGCATTTTACGCACTCCAGGATACGAAAACCCCGGCCATCGCGGCTGTCGTCGGGATGTGTGCGAATGTCACGCTTGCCCTGATTCTTATGCAATCGCTTGACTATGTAGGACTCGCATTGGCTACAGCCTGCGCCTCAATGCTAAATGCCGGCATCCTTCTCATCATCCTCAATCGTCGTCTTGGAGGACTCCACTGGACTCGCCTCGCCAAATCAGTCGGTCGAACAGCCATCGCATTGATCCCTCTGATCTTCGGCTGCCTATGGATCGCCCAATTAGAAGTCTGGGAACAGGCCAAAATGTTTCTCCTAAAAATCAGTATGCTCGCAGGTGGAATCGGGCTCAGCATGGTAGGATACTTTGGGACACATCTGCTCCTGAAGTCAGAAGAGTTATCGGGCATTTGGCACGTCATGAAAAAAAAGCTTCGAATAGGGTGATAGGAAAAAACACGAGATCCACTATTATGAAAGCCATTCTCCAACGGGTACGACGAGCCAGCGTAGAAGCTCACAATCACATTGTTGGTCGCATTGACCGGGGATTGGTCATTCTTCTTGGGGTGGCTCGAGGTGACACGCCCGACCATGTCCATGCACTTTCAGCAAAAGTCGCAGTCCTTCGAATGTTCTCCGACGAAGCAGGAAAGATGAATCAGTCAATCCAGGATATCAATGGCTCAGCCTTAGTTATCTCTCAGTTTACACTTCTGGCCAATACCAATCGGGGACGGCGCCCAAGCTTCGAAGAAGCCGCGCCTCCAGATGAAGCCCAAACGTTGTATGAGTTGTTCATTGAAAGTCTTCGTTCTCACACACTGCATGTCGAGAACGGCCTCTTTGGGGCCATGATGATTGTATCACTTGAAAATGAAGGTCCCGTCACCATCACACTTGATACACAGAAGGATGAAGGAGTAAAAAGATATTAAGAGTGCTTTAGCCTCTACCGAAAGGGTTCTACAGAAGGAATCGATTTTGGCAAAGCGATTATAGCCGTTCTATCTATGCCAGGGAGGTTCATCATGGAAACCGCTGTCTCAGAACACCATCCCCTTCGACAGCTCTTCGGAGCTCTCACCGAACGTACATTTGCTGAAGCCTTAGGATGGCCAGACTTTCAAGTCACCGGGTACGTGTCAAACTTACTCGTTGAGTTTGCTCATGTTGATCAACTTGCCCAGATTAAAAATCAAGAAGGGCAAACCGTGGAAGCTGTGGTTGAATTACTGTACGAAGCAGAAGCTTTGAATCAAGATTCTGATGTAGACAAGGAACGAGATGTCCATCGTCATATTGGCGATCTGACGCTGTTTATGGCGGGATTGTTTCCGGAATATCTGAGTCGCATGAAATGCTCAGGTCTGATTCATCACAAGGATTTTCTCGTTGATTATGTCAAAGCTGGAAAACGCTCATACGGAATTGTGGCCACATGCCAACATTCTGAAGACAAAGATTCTCCTGCCCTCTTTCAAGCCCTTTCAACGAACTTTGAGCTTTGTGTCGCAGGATTGGGGTTTGTCCGACTGGATCTCGACCGAATGCAAAGTCCTTCATACAAGCATGGCAAAGATATCTTGTTGAATTAACACACGTTCTGACAACACCCCCTCACATTCCTCTTCTCCGAGTGATCGCTGATGCTCAAGTAACCTTGGGCCTCATCATGGCTCGTTTTATCATTGATATCGTTAACTTTTGATGACAATAGTCCGAAAAAAGAAAAAAGACTGTAGGGCATGAGTCCCTTTTATGGAAGTCTCAGACGTTTCAGACTATTAGGATGTTGGCTAATACGATTTTAGCATGAACCGTTAGCGTGTGATATTCCAGAATCATTGAGATGCTGATTTATGAGGGAAACTCTTTGAAACGCATGTGGATCTGAATACGATGAATCGAGATCTTGAAGCAAAACTAAAGGCCTGTTCGACATTACCGAGCCCCCCTAAAGTGGCCTCAGAACTTATTCAACTCGCCCACGATCCTGAAGCGGCCATTCAAGATGTGGCCAAGATCCTACAGATGGATCCGGCCTTATCCATTAAGATCTTACGGGTTGCCAATTCTCCCCTGTATGCCAATCGACGAAACGTTGAAACATTAGCGCAAGCCACTCTCATCATCGGGCTCAATGGCATTCTTGCCTTAGCGCTCTCCTTCTCGTTAGTCAAATCTTTTCGTGGAGAAAAGATGAATGGTCTGAACTACCCACTGTACTGGCAGCGTGCACTCATCGGCGCTTCTATCTCTCGAGCCATTGGAGAGGCCAGCTCTCTCGTTTCACTTGAGGAATTATTTACGGCAACCCTGATGCAGGACATTGGGATGCTGGCATTGGATCGAATCCTCCCCAAATTGTATCGAGACCCCAACTTCAATCAAACGTGTCACCAGCAAGTCATCATGCACGAACAAGAACACATTGGAACCACGCATTCGGCCATTGGAGGATGGCTGCTCGCGAATTGGAATTTACCCGAACGACTGCAGCTAGCCGTGAGTGCGAGCGATGAGCCTGAACGTGTTCCCGTCACAGATGATCGCTCACACTTTATTCGTTGTGTGGCACTCTCTGGAATGATTGCCGAGTTATACCTGACCCATGCCAAGGGACAGCAGGTTGTCGAAGTTTCAGAAAAAGGAAAAGACTGGTTGGGATTTACGCCTGAAGCCTTCACCGAAATTCTCACAAAACTAAAGGGGCTCGTTTCCCATTCTGAAGACATGTTCGATTGCAAAATTCAAAACGACCTTTCCGCTGAGACACTCTTAGAAACCGCCAAAGAGGCATTATTGATTCGTAACATGCAAGCCTTCAGGCAAGTCGAAACGTTAAAGCATAATACCGTCATTTTGGAATCTCGCTATCAAAACTTAGAAGAATCCAGCCGCTTGGACTCATTGACGGGCGTCTACAATCGGTCTTATTTAGACGAAGTCATTGAGACGGCGTTTGAATCGGCATTGATGAATGCGACGCCATTGAGCTTCCTATTCGTCGACTTGGACCATTTCAAAAAAGTTAATGATACGTATGGCCATCAACACGGAGATCATATTCTCCGAGCCGTTGCAAAAATCCTCAAGGCTCAGACACGGAATACCGACATTGTCGGACGGTATGGTGGGGAAGAGTTTTTCATTGTCATGCCGGGAGTCAATGGCGAAATGGCTGAAACGGTCTGTCATCGAGTCAATACGGCATTTCGACTCCACACTCACGATGTAGGAACTAACCAATCCATCACGGTAACGGTATCGCTCGGCATTGCGACGCTTGAAGATGGGCACATGTTTGAGTCATCGCATGAGATGATTGGAGCAGCCGATCAAGCCCTATATGCTTCGAAATCGCAGGGACGTGATCGTTGGACTGCATACAAAACTCTCCCCGTCGTCTTTCATCGTAAGAGTCATTCTCTGAATTAAACCTCATGCGATAGTGACGGGAATCAGACCCATCATTCCGTGCCTCTTCTCGGGTTGACCTCTACGGCTCACTCATTCATAAGCCCATCCTACAAGAATTAGAAATAAAGGCTCTCGCTGTTTAGGACCTTTTACCCTTTTACCCACGACCCTCTGCAATTCTATTTCTAAGACTTCTCTTGTAACGCCTGAAGAACCTGATCATAATGTTGATCTACTTTCACCTTCGGAAACACGGCGGCAATCTTTCCCTTCTCATCAATAATGAACGTCGTCCGTTCAATGCCCATGTATGTGCGACCGTACATGGACTTCTCTTTCCACACACCATATGCCTGCAACATGGTTTTCTCGACATCGCTTAAGAGAGGAAAATTTAAATCAAACTTCTTCGAGAATTTCTTATGAGACTCCACTGAATCCGGACTCACCCCCACCACGATCGCGCCACGTTTTTGAATGTCACGTAACCCATCTCGGAAAGAACAGGCTTCCTTGGTACAACCAGGCGTGTCATCTTTCGGATAAAAAAACAACACAACCGTTTTACCCTTGAGCTCCGATAATTTCACCGTTTCACCCTTATCATTTAACAGTGTAAAGGCAGGTGCTTTCTGGCCGACCTTCAACGTCGTGGCTGAAGTAGACGCCGCCTTAGCATTAATGGCCTTTGTCGGCTTTGTCATCTTTTTTATGGCCTGACTGTTTGCCGTTGTCGTACGCTTGGCTGCCTTATTACGAGATGCTGTTGTCGTGTTCTTCATCCAATACTCCTTTGTAAGAATTCATGAAAAATAGTTGTTACAATGTTTCAACTTTTTGCATAATTATTGCTAATGCGTCACAGGGTCTATTATATAGACTGACACATTCGAAATGCACAGTGCTGCAAGAATGGAACAACACCGATGAAACGACCGATTTCCATTATCGCCGGGGAAAATATCCCGTATGTGGAAGAAGCCTTTTCTACATTAGGCAACGTCACCATACTTCCAGGACGATCGATTCGCACGAACAATCTGAGGAAAACTCACGTCTTGCTCATTCGATCTATCACCACAATCAATGAAGCGTTACTACAAGGCACCCCAGTTGAATTTGTCGGGTCAGCCTCGGCCGGGGTGGATCATATCGACGCATCGTATCTTCAATCTCAGAATATCGGCTTTGCTTCTTCACCAGGTTCCAATGCTAATTCCGTGGCCGAATACGTCATGACGGCTCTCTTCATTGTAGCCTGTCAAAAAGACATGAGGCTCTCAGGAAAAACCATCGGGATTGTGGGTGTCGGCCACATTGGAAAATTGGTGAAGCAAAAAGCTGAGGCCTTAGGCATGAAGCCAATCCTCAACGACCCATTCCTAGCCGAGACTGGGGAAATCGATCATCATCCTCTTGAAGAGACACTCAATTGCGATATCGTGACGCTCCACGCTCCCTTTACACAGGACGGTCCCTTCCCGACTCACCATTTGCTGAATACACACACGTTCGCATGCCTCAACTCATCGACCATATTTATCAATGCTTCGCGCGGAGAAGTGGTTGACACACAAGCCTTGCTCGAAGCCATCACGCACAATCGCATCGGTCCAACCGTCATCGACGTGTGGGAACAGGAACCTCACATCAATTGGGAACTCTTCAACGCCGTCACCATCGGCACACCCCACATCGCCGGACACTCCCTCGATGGCAAGGCCATGGGCACGTACATGATCTACACCGCACTGTGCAAACATCTTGGGGTAGACCCATTATGGGAACCCTCCCATTCACTTCCCGAACCCATTGTCCCCTTGATGACAATGGCTCCCACAGATCGAACTGATGAAGAGGACCTGAGAACCATCACAACCAAAATCTATGACCTCGAGGCTGACCATTCGCGCATGAAAGCACTTCTGCATGAACCACGAGAGGAAAGAGCGAAACTGTTTGACCGACTCCGGAAACATTACCCCGTCCGACGGGAATTCCATAGAACCAAGGTGAACCTTCCCGCAACCGCGTCAACACTCAGAGAACAACTCTCAGCATTAGGGTTTGTCCATGACTGACCCGAAGCCTGACAACCTCAACCATGAGTTATCGACACGCTACTATCAACAAGGAACACTCGAAAAGGACCTTTGGTTTCAGGTCGCGGAACGCGATTATACCGAACTCATTCAGGCGTTCGACTTCGACACATTCTTTTCGTCTTTCGACACACCCATCACGCTCCTTGATGTCGGATGTGGAACAGGAAAATTCCCAACAATGCTCTGCCCACATATCTCTGATCGCCTGCACATACAATATGACTATCTCGATCCCTCTCAACATAGCTTAGATGAATTACAGAAAAGCCTCACCCCTCCCTTCGTGCCACAGACAGCACTCAAGACCACTCTCGAAACCCTCGAACGTTCACACTGTCCATCACAGGGCTATCAGATTATTTGGTGTCTCCAATCGTTATACTGCGTTCAGCGAGAAGCCTTACAGAACATCGCGAAAAAGTTACAAACACTGCTCGATCCACAGAACGGCGTGGCCCTTATTTATTTAGCCTCATCTGATGCGTTTTATCATCGCCTCTATACACTCTATAACCAAGCATTCTATCCAGACACCCGCGTGCCCTATATCACCGCAGAAGACATCACAACGACCTTTGACAATCTGGACATTCCATGTGAAGTCACGGAACTCCGTTTTCCACATACCATCACATGCTCGGAACATCACATCTTAGAAAATTACATTAATCAATGTGTGTTCGATAATAAGGCGTTAGACAACCTGCACGGCCATTCAGCGCTGAATGATTTTCTAGAATCATTCAATAACGGGGAAATATACAGTTTCCCTCAACAGGTTTGGCTCATGACGTTTGGGGCACTCAATAAAATCAGCATGGCCAAGTAAGGGGAATTCAAACGTGAACATGCGAGAAAAAGAAACCAGGTATTCAGTAACGAGTCTTTGGTAATATCACCCGTCATAGCCTCACGTTGAAACAAACCGAAGACATCACTTCTATTTAACTAAGAGGAAAGCAGGCACTATATGTTGAAAAGAAAGTCGTTAAAAGGCATGGAAGGCATCTATGTCGTCGTGGAAGACTTAGGCAACGAACTCAAGGGGACGGTCACCCGGCGAGATATCCGGTCACGAGTCGAAGCCCAACTCGGCACAGCCGGCATACGCATTTTCAAAGAAAAAGAAGCCGCCAAGCTTCCCGGAGAACCCTATCTGTATGTGAATTTGGCAGCCCTCCCATTAGAACGGAAGCGTTTTGCCTGTCGAATTGATCTGGAAGTGCATCAGCATGTGGCCATCATTCATGACCCCCAAGGTGGGCATGCAATTACATGGGAGCAAGGCGTCTTAACCGTCGGCGGACTCGAGACGATCTCTCAACATCTCGATGAACTGGTCTTTGCATTTATCTGTGACTATTTAGCAGTCAATTCCATCGGATAGCGCTTCCATCATTTCCAGCTACGTCTTGTCTTTAGGAGGATCGCTGGGCCAACGAAGATGGTCCATGTACTTATTCAGATCCATATCTTCAGGAACTTTCTCAATATCGGCTTGAAGGACTTCAAGACTTTTTAACATTTCATAGATTCTGTAATGTTTGGACTTTTCCCAAAACTCCTCTTGTTCACGCTGGTACTCCTCAATCGGCATCTGCGTTTTTTCTAACAGCATGGCCTTGAGATAGTGAATTTCGTTTTCTTGGTGAGCTAATGCATGGGCCAGCACCAAAAGATGTTTCTCGTGATCATTCATATTCTGAGCCCCTTTCGCTCATTTCTCGCGCTTCTTCGCAGCATGACAATACACCAAACATTTATCTGAAGTTTTGGGATACCACACTTTTTAGTCAAGAGAAAAGGG
Source organism: Candidatus Nitrospira salsa (assembly GCF_965152625.1). Lineage (NCBI taxonomy): Bacteria > Pseudomonadati > Nitrospirota > Nitrospiria > Nitrospirales > Nitrospiraceae > Nitrospira > Candidatus Nitrospira salsa. Next base: position 679,670 of record NZ_CBCUCO010000004.1, on the reverse strand, counting down.
AACGCCTCGAGGGGCATGGAGGAAATGAAAACGGTTCAAACAAGATAGATGGCTGCAGCAAGACAAGGAAGAGTCGTGACTTGGAGTCAGTCTATGAGAAGGGAGCGTCGCTCAAGCACTTTGGCCTCTTTACAGCTCTACTAATAGGAAGAATCGTCAAACATGGCCTGCACATCTGACCACACGGCTCCCTCAGGAACCCCGTTTCTCCATTCTCCGTATTCATTGGCAGGCCGGTGAAAAACCCCTTGGGTACTTTTCTTGAATATCACTTCCTGCCCCTCAACCGTTAATTGAATGATTTTCTCTTCATCCATACGACTTGTCTCCTCGATTTAACTGACTCTTGACAGTTTGTGTACTGGTGTTGGACACCTCTAAACCGTACCTCAAATGGTTTATTGAATGACTAACGTTGAACGTCTGTGAAGGGTACAAGGCCTTTCAGGCCATCGTGTTCAAGCTTATCAGCTTCCAACCATTTGGATTCCTAAGACTCGCAAGCGCCTTATAGCGTTATCGGCAACCTTTTAATCACTATTAAGCTCACTCCTCTCGTGAATATTGGCCGCTCTTGACAGACCCATTCAGGTCATTTTAGAATATACCTAATTCCGATAGGAATAGTATGAATTAAGATGAAGAAATTTTCCCAAAAAGTGACTTATGCCATCATGGCCACCCTGGAGTTAGGAATCCGATATGGCGCAACACCGGTTCAGGCCAAGGCGATTGCTCACAATCAGTCTATTCCGGCTCGATTTATTGAGCATATTCTCAGCGCCCTTAAGCAGGCTGGTCTTGTGACAAGTCATCGAGGCGCTCAAGGAGGCTATATCTTAAGTAAGGAACCAGCAGAGACCTCTCTTGCTGAAATTGTGCAAGCCATGGATGGATCGACAACGCTACAACTCAATGGCTCGACGAACGGTCATCAAGAAACACCAAACGCTCAGGACGCGTTACTCTCAGGAATTTGGCAACAACTCCATGATGCCGAGCTTGCAATTCTTCATTCGATCTCGTTACAAACCTTACTGGATCGATATCAAGAACTCGAAGATAAACGTGTGTTGATGTATCACATTTGACCGGTTTTCAGGATAGAACTATGCCAAGACCATCATTATTGTCGTCTTTCTTGTTGCTCCCATCAGTTTTGCCTCTTCTTTCACACACACGAATGGCCACCGGAGGTCCACAATGAGTGCGCTACCAACCACCAGACCAGAAATTAAGACGACCCCTATTCCTCAGGAAATTATAGAAGAAATTGAAACGTTTGAGGACGAGGTCCAGCGACTCCAAAGTGGGGAAACTCCGGCCGATATTTTCAAACCATTTCGACTACAATTCGGCATTTATGGGCAACGCCAACCAGATGTGCAAATGGTACGGATTAAAATTCCCTTTGGTGGCCTGAACGCGAATCAACTCCGTCGAGTTGCTGAAATCGCCGACACCTATGCCACCGGCGTAGCACATGTCACAACTCGTCAAGACATACAACTTCACTTCGTTCCATTACCCCAAGTCGGGACAATCATGCGGATGCTGGCCGAAGTAGGATTAACCACACGCGAGGCCTGTGCGAACACCGTTCGCAATGTCACCGCCTGCGCGCTGGCCGGAATTTGCCCAGGAGAAGTCTTTGACGTCACACCCTATGCCAACACCATCGCTCGCCACCTGTTACGCAATCCGCTTACGCAGAGTCTTCCGCGGAAATTCAAAATTGCGTTCTCCGGGTGTCAGTCAGATTGTGCATTAACCCCAATTCATGACGTTGGACTCTTGGCTACCAGAAATGCCGAAGGGACGATTGGGTTTAGAATGGTGGTGGGTGGTGGGCTCGGCTCGACACCGCGTGTGGCAAAGCTGCTTCGAGAGTTCGTCCCAATGGAAGAGTTGCTTCCCTCTATCGAAGCGTGCATTAAAGTCTTTGATAACCTGGGTAATCGAAAAAATCGCAGTAAAGCTCGCATGAAATTTGTCATTGACAAACTTGGCTTTGAAGAATTTACGAGACAATGGCAAGAAGCGTACGACATGTTGGTCAAGACAGGGGCCACCACGTCCGGCTTAACCCTTCTGCCCTACCACGATAAGTCGCCATTGATCATGCCTACCAAGATGGGCAATGGAACGCCTTCAAATGGAACGCCTTCAAATGGAACGAATGGAAATGGAGCGGGCCATGGCTCCAACGAGTCACCTGAAGCTCAGTCAAATTTTGATGTGTGGCGAAAAACCAATGTCATTGCGCAACGGCAAGCAGGCTTTCTGACGGCTGTCGTCAAACTCCCGTCCGGTGACATGACGACTGAACAGACCTATGCCCTTGCTGATTTCGCTGAAACCTATGCCAACGGCAATATTCGGACGACGATTAGTCAAAATATGATTATCCGGTGGATTCCTGAAGCGCGTATCTACGAATTCTATCAGGATCTTGTTTCGCAAGGTCTTGGGTCGCCTGGCGCCGAAGGAATCGAAGATATCGTCTCCTGCCCAGGAACGGATACCTGCGGTTTAGGCATTACGTCTTCCAAAGGTCTCGCGCGCTCGCTGTCGGAATTATTCCCTGCCGGGGAGACTCCTCCCGATCTCAAGGGCGTGGATATCAAAATCAGCGGATGTCATAACTCTTGCGCACAACACCATATCGCCACAATTGGACTGCACGGTGTCGGGAAACGCATTGGTGATCACATCGCCCCTGTGTACGAAGTGCATCTCGGAGGACAAGTTAATGGCACGGCCAAAATTGCACAGCTCATTGTGAAAGTGCCCGCGAAAAATGTCCCGGCCGCCATTCAACATCTCCTGGACTATTATCGGAAGGATCGCGAAGCGGGCGAAAGCCTACAAGCCTTTATCGCACGAATGGGCAAGGCCAAGCTCAAGCAAGAGTTGATTCCGCACACGTTTCTTCCGGCGTACGCGGAAAACTCAGAGTATTATTTTGATTGGGAAGCTGATGAGGAATTCTCAGTCGAAGACCTTGGACCGGGAGAATGTGCCGGTGGCGCGCTAGAAATGATCGACAACCGTATGCTAGAGGCTGAGCAGGAACTCTATCATGCACGGATTCTGGCAGAAAAACATCAGTATGGAATCGCGATCAATAAAGCTTACCGTGCAGTGATTGCTGGAGCCAAAGCCATTTTAGTGACTGAAGGGACCGACCCCAATACCGATGCTGATACGTTAGCTGAATACGACCGGCTCGTCATGGCGAAAGGATTGATGCCGGCGACCTATCGCAATCTCACAACCCACTTGGATGATCTCGGCTCCAAGGATGCGTCAACTGAACTTCTTCAGCGTAACCTTGATTTTGCCCGTGGCTTCGTCGAAGCGTGCCGGAGCGCCACGGAAGAAATTGGGCAAGACTTGAAGCTCTCCCCTGTTGAAATGGGAGCTAAACAACCAGCTGATGCCAAAGCCCAAGATATGCCAGCCACAACATCTGAAGTTTCAGTCTATGACTTACGGGGTGTCGCCTGCCCCATGAATTATGTGAAAACAAAATTGAAAATGGAAATGATGGATGACGGTGAGCAACTCGAAGTCTGGCTTGATGCCGGCGACCCGATTAAAAATGTCCCGATGAGTCTCCGTAACGATGGACACAAGATCTTAACGGAAGAAGCATTAGACGGCGACCAGCAACACTTCAAAATCTTAGTTGAAAAAGTTGAAGCCTAATGGACGAATAGGCTTTGGTTCAGGCTACACGTTGAAGTTTGAATGAATAAAAACTTCAATTACTCAAACAATAAATTTTAAGTTAACTCATGATGCGACAATCAATAGACATTCAACCCAATACTGAACAGCTTCACACGATCAACCAGAAACTTGAGACGCAGCCTCCTCAAGAAATTCTCACGTACGCCTTTGAAGAATATGCCCCTCATATCATCCTCGCGTGCAGCTTTGGCGCCGAAGATGTGGTGCTCGCTGATATGATATTTCGCTGCTACCCCGGTGCCACATTGTTCTATTTGGATACGGACTTTTTGTTCCCTGAAACTCATCAGGTCCGTGATCGAATCGTGCAAAAGTATCAGCTGAAATCCGACCAAGTCATTCAGGTGAAATCGCTCATCACCCCTGACGCGCAAGCCACAACATATGGTGAAGCGCTATGGACGAAACACCCGGATCAATGCTGCCAACTTCGTAAAATTGAACCACTCAACCGAGTCCTCAAAAACTATACAGCCTGGATTACTGGCATTCGACGTGATCAATCACCAACTCGAGCCAATACCGGCATTATGGAATGGGACAAATCCTTTCAACTAATAAAAATGAATCCACTGGCCACATGGACGTGGGAACAAGTCTGGACCTATATCCATGCCAATGACGTTCCGTACAATGTCCTGCATGAACAAAATTACCCCAGTATCGGATGCACGCATTGCACCTCTCCAGTGATGCCCGGTGATGACCCGCGATCTGGACGTTGGAAGAACTTTGCCAAAACCGAATGTGGCCTCCATCCGTCAAAGACGTCAAACGGAAAACGGTAGACGGAAAAAGGTGAAACGAAATAAATTTCACTGATGCAGGAGACGAGATACGAGCAACAAAATACGAGATACGAATATTTTGGATATGCAACAATTCATCGCAAAAGTTGGAAAAGGTCATAAACGGACCAAGGATTTAACTTGGGACGAAGCCAAGGAGTCCATGCGCACGATCATTGAGTCGCAAGCGACTCCCGGCCAAATTGGCGCGTTTTTGATGGCCATGCGGATTAAAACGGAATCGATCTCAGAACTCGCGTCATTTACGGCCGCAGCGAGACAATATGTTGCACCACTCAAGGTTCCGTCTCCAACAACAGTCGTCGACTTGCCCATGTATGGCGAAAAACATGACACCTGTCATGCCATCGTCGCCTCGTCTCTCATCGCCGCCGCCGCAGGGGCCCGAATATTGATACATGGAACGAATAACGAGGCAGCCGCCTCAAACGTGTCAGACATTTTACAACATCTCGGAATTTCAATCACACAGCCGGTCGAGCAATTGACTCAATTTCAATTTGCCTATCTTGATCTCGAAACCTATCACCCGCCACTAGCCAAACTTCTTGACCTGCGTCAGGAATTTGGAGTTCAAAATCTCGCTCATCAGGTCGCCAGGATGTTGAATCCCGCTAGAGCCTCGTCTCAAGTCATCGGGATCGCTCATCCACCGTATTTAGACAAAATGATTGAAGCGTTGCATATGCTCGGAACACCTCGAGTCATGGTTCTTCAGGGCGTTGAAGGGGTACCGGAATTGTCAATATCTACCGCAACGCCTGTTCGAGAACTTCGAAACGATCATATTACCCGACTGATGATTCGCCCACAGGACGTTGGGTTTTCATTTGGATCATTCCAGGCCATGGGACACTCCACATTGCCGAATATTCACAACGCTTCGATTCCTCAACAAGAAGCAAACCTCGTCCTCCAACTTCTCCAGAACAAGATCCAAGGGGACTATCGAGCCTGGGTGATACTCAATTCAGCCTTACTCTTGTATGCCGCAGGCAAAGCCTCGTCACTAATCCAAGCCACTCCTCTCGCTGAACAGACACTTCATTCAGGGGCGGCGTTCAAAAAGCTGCAAGCATTGACGGCACCACCAGCCATATCGACTGAAAACCTTGACCTCCCGACGGAGACCGTTCCCGCATGAATCATCTACGCCAACTTGAAAATCAGAGCATATTTATTCTTCGGGAAGCCTATAAAAACTTTGAAAACTTGGGCATGCTCTGGTCGATGGGAAAAGACTCAACGGTATTGCTCTGGCTTGCTCGCAAAGCGTTTTTTGGGCATGTTCCGTTTCCTCTTCTCCACGTCGATACCAGCTACAAAATTCCAGCCATGATCGAATATCGTGACCGCCTCGCCCGTGAATGGCGACTCAATTTGGTGGTTGGACAAAATAAAAAGGCCCTCGCAGCAGGAATGAATCATACCAAAGGCCGAGTGGAATGCTGTACGGCGTTAAAAACGGAAGGCTTGCGACTACTCCTTGAAGAAAAAGGCTATACAGGTGTTATTTTAGGCGTACGCTCGGACGAAGATAGCACCCGCGCCAAAGAACGGTATTTTTCGCCTCGCGACAAAAATAATGAGTGGGACTTCCGCGATCAACCTCCTGAATTGTGGGATCAATATAAGATTTCCTTTCCGCCCGGCACGCACATTCGCATTCATCCTCTCTTGGATTGGACTGAAATCAATATTTGGGAATACATCAAATTGGAAAATATTCCGTTCTTAGACAGCCTGTACTTGGACCAAGGAACAGGCGAACGCTATCGGAGTTTGGGATGCGAACCTTGCACATTTCCAATGAAATCGACATCTAAAAATGTGGATGAAGTCATTATTGAATTGAAAAATAGCAAAGTCGCCGAACGCGCTGGCCGCGCCCAGGATGAAGGTCGTGGAATGGAACAATTACGAAAAGAAGGATACATGTAATCATGACGGGCACCACACCGGCTTCTCAAGAGACACAACTCGATAATCTTATTAAAGAAACCATGAATATTGTGATTGTGGGGCATGTGGATCATGGCAAATCCACATTGCTGGGACGCCTGTATGCCGATACCGGAACGCTGCCCGTCGGGAAGATCGAGAAAATTCAGGCCATTTGCCAGCAACAGGGCAAAGAATTTGAGTACGCCTTTCTGTTTGATGCGTTTTTAGAAGAACAGCAACAGGGCATCACGATTGATACCGCCCGAACTTTTTTTTCCTGGGGGAGTCGACAGTACATCATTATTGACGCGCCCGGCCATAAAGAATTTTTAAAAAATATGGTGTCCGGAGCGGCCAGAGCCGAGGCAGCACTCCTCATCATTGACGCACTCGAAGGGGTCAAAGATCAATCCAAACGTCATGGTCTCTTACTTTCCATGCTCGGCGTGAAACAAGTCACCGTGATCGTCAACAAAATGGATTTGGTGGGATATCGCGAAGATGTGTTTCGAGGCATCGAAAAAGAATATCGTGAGTTCCTTACACAGTTGAACGTCACCCCGCAATACGTCATTCCCGCGAGTGCAAAACAAGGCATCAACATCACCACCAATGCAGAAGACACACCATGGTACACTGGACCAACGGTGTTAGATTCCTTATCGCACTTCTCCATTGACACAGCAGAGGCTCAACAACCCCTTCGCTTTCCGATACAAGACGTCTATAAATTTGATGCACGCCGCATTCTTGTCGGACGGATCACGGCCGGGCACCTCAAAGTTGGGGACCGTCTGGTCTTTGCACCTTCGAATAAGTCGGCAATGATTCAAACGATTGAGGCCTTCAATATCGATCCTGCTCCGATGCAGGCTTCAGCCGGGGACTCGGTCGGGATCACGCTCGATGAACAAATTTTCGTCGAACGTGGGCAAATCGCCGCACATGAAGATCAGGGACCATTTGTCTCAACAAGTTTTCGCGCCAATGTGTTTTGGCTTGGCCAACGCCCGTTAGAACGACAACGCACATATGTTCTCCGGCTCGCCACCCGAGAAGTGCCGTGTGAAGTCTCAACCATTCACCGCATTGTCAATGCCAACGACTTAGATGACCGACAAACTGCCACATCCGTTCAACGCAATGAAGTCGCAGATCTGACTTTTCGCACCAAAGCTCCTCTCGCCTTTGACACGTATACGTCCTCCGAAGACACGGGGCGATTTGTCCTGGTCGATGAATATGATGTGTCAGGTGGTGGAATCATTACCGAAATGATTCAAGACGAACAGGAAGGCCTGAGAACAGAGGCACGGGAACGTGATTCAGCCTGGGTCAAGGGGGAAATTGGACCAGAAGAGCGGGCGCAACACTTCGGTCATCGAGCCGCTGTGATTTTATTTACCGGCCCCGATACCACAGCCAAAGCCTTTTTAGCTCGCAAACTCGAATCGGTATTAGTCGCAGAAGGTCGACATGCCTACCTCCTGGATGCCGAAAACCTCCGCCGCGGCCTCGATGCCGACATCGGTGAAACTAACGCGAACGAAGCCGTGCGTCGCTATGGAGAAGTCGCGAAGCTCCTCACCGATACTGGCCTACTCGTGCTCTCGACGACCAATCCATTTTCCCTTCCAAGTGGGACGATTGCACAGGCCATTCAAACACTCATCAATCCGACATCAGTCATCACCATCTACATGTCGAAAGAACGTGAAAGCCTCCTCCCTGACGCCACACTCACCTTTTTGGGGCCAGAAGACTTCGACGCCCGAACTCGACAAATCCTTGAGACGCTCAAACAAAAAGGGATCATCGCAGAAGCCATGGGGTCCCAACCGGCGTTCCAATTCTCTATCTAGATTTTTTCTTTTCGAAACTTCACTCGATACATCAAAGACGCGCATGAAGACGAAAAAATTGTCCTTCAAAAGAGGTATGAAAGATTTAGGTCTTTCCTTCTAGGGCGCTCAGCCACATTTTCTTCAACCTTGAAATTTGAACGGTATATGTTCTCAGCATAAGATTTTCTAGGAAGGAGAGGAAAGCTTTAGCCCCACAATCCCCGCAAGAATTGCAGCGATGCTCAATAAGCGCACAGCGTCTCGCGGCTCATTAAACAACACCATCCCCACAATCACCGTTCCGGCAGCTCCAATACCCGTCCACATGGCATACGCCGTTCCCATCGGTATCGAGCGAAGCGCAAAAGAAATGCAGACCATACTGATCCCCATCGCCACAACGGTCGCGATACTTGGCCACAAACGGGTGAATCCGTCTGTATACTTCAAACTGATCGCCCACACAATTTCAAAAAACCCCGCAATGAGCAAAAACATCCATGCCATAACTTCAACTCCCCCATATTGACTAAATCACCTTAATGGTTATCTTTCAATTAAGCACATACGATACCAATCCTTCCTGGTAAATGCAGAAATCGTGAGCTATAGTAATAGGGGAAGACCACTTTGCCAACTGACACAAAGGGGGTGACTGGCTTCGACGGGGATCAAGAGGTCAACGGAGCGTGTCGAGCTCTCGGAGTCTCGTTAAACCTTCGGGAAACCATTAAGTGCCAACGAACCATTGGCTCTCGCAGCTTAATTGACTGCGGCGTCTCTCTCGATTTAGCCTGCGGGTCGGGAAGAGGCGTCACTTTGCAGGCTGGTCCAATACCGGTGCTCAGCGGTGGCGGATGAGAACTTTCTGGGCTAGCAAACGTTCTAAGCCAGTTGATGGGCGTGGGCGAATGCGAATACTAAATCATCAGCTACACACGTAGGGCCGTTGCGCTGAATGTCTTCGGACGCGGGTTCGATTCCCGCCACCTCCACCATAACCTGTAAAGCCTCTGAGTGGCTTTTTACTCAGAGGCTGTTTCTTTTAAAAAACTTTCTGAACATATTTCCAAGCATCTCTTCAGGACACACACATAAGCCGTTCTCTCACACGTGAAAGAACTGTCTAATAGAGGTGGGAAAGTTGGATATCACAATACTCTACTTAGGGCAGAGGCAATTTCACGCTAATCGCTCCGGCCAATTCTCCTTCATGACCGCCTTCCTTCATATACCCTGAGATGTCTTTTTCTCCTTTTGGTCCTCCGTGACAGGAGAGACAGGACTTTTCATAATAGAGCGGCATAAGCACGCGAACACTGCTCTCCTCATCAACCGTCCTGCTATAAATGGCTTGCCGGTCACGAGGTGGCGATGCCGCAAAGACCTTCATGGCTTCTGCTTCATACCCGTCTGCCTTATTCTGAGGGTTTCTGAGAAAATGATCAGGAGCTGTTTGTTTTAAATAGATCTTCGACCAGTTCCGGAATCGCTTTGCCGTTTCAGTTCCGAAGGTAGCTGGAATTAAACCCTTGTATTTGACTCCTGGAATATTGATCACAGTCTGATAACTCGCGACTGTTTCTTTACTAACATTTAACAGTCTATCCAAAAGTGGCTTCGCAGGGTCTGGCACGTCGGCACTCTGCAGGCGATTCAGGTCAACCCCTGTTTCTTTTTGAAAAAAGGCCATGACTTGCGCTTCGAACACCTCGGGAGTAAATCCTTTGTCTCCCAGACTTGAGTCATTGATCACAACCTGATTATGCCCAATAGTTATTCGACCAGCGTCTAATAATTTGGCTAACAATCGGCCTGTCTCGACGAGATCTGCGTTGCCATAGGCTATCCCTGGAATACTTACCACACAGCAGACGACCACCCACCTCCGCATAAGCCCCCAGCACATGTTTTTCATCAGACACCTCCGTGAGAAAATCACGAGACCGTTTATGATTTATCGGACAACAATTCTTTGAAAATTTATTTAGAAAATTACATAAGTCCAGAAATACATACCTCAAAGAATTGTCAATCAGAAACGAGAAACTGTCCGGAGATATCCTCCTTTACGCCATGAGGCAAAAAATATAAAGAGAGAGAAGGCGTGAAATCGGTGAGTATGGCTGATTCCATTTAAGCATATATACCATTCTACATATTTTTCGAGATAAAGACGATTGTAGAACGGAATGCAATGGTTTCGATGAATAGAGTCTTGCCGAAAGAGCCGCACGTCTGCAGAAAATCCAAAAGATTGAGTTGCAGTGTAAGACGACATATCCCCCCCTAACATGTGAAGGATTCTAGGAAAATGGCAATCATTTCACACAAAGTCGTGCAAAAGAATAGCCTTTTTCTTGCTCACCCCATCAGTGACCAGCTCGTCGCACTGAACCGAGTATACCCACTGCAGCCTCAGTAGCTATGAAGTGAATAGTTAAAAATTCTTTTATTACGAGTCTCGAAAAACTGGAAATATTCTAGATGAGGAGAGGTACAAACTTACAAGAGGAAAACGAAATGTACACCTTGAGTGGATTTATTATCCAATCTTGATGTTCAATTCATGAGCATTTCGAGAAAACTCAATACTCGGCAATTAGTCGATCCCAGGAGCAAACGATTCATCTCGACGTTCTTTCTGCTCTTCCCAGTACGCCTTCTCGTCATCCTCATATTTTGTTTGCTGTTGAATTTCATCAATTTCTACGGGAGTAAGATAGCGAAGTGCGGTGGCACACAATATCCGTTGCTGCAACGTTCCTTTCAAATGGATATTCACGAGCACGTCAGCTCCAATTTGTTTGGCTCGTTCCCTGAGCTCTGCATGCAACTCTTCCCAGTCCACTTTTTTCTGCTTTGGCGGTTGTTCGACTTCAACCACACCAAGGTCATGATGTGGTCTCTCGGGCAAGTCATCAAGCACCTCAATGATAGCCGTCGACCACTTCATCCCCCCCTTGTTTCCGACCTGGGAAAGTCTAGGCTCTCGCTTGGGATACCTGGCAATCTCGATATCAAAAGCTTTCAAACGTGAGGCCGCTAACTCTGCTTCATGCGGATTATTGCTCTGCATGAGGTTCTTGAGCTTTACGATCCGATCCTGCGCTTCCCGGAGGCTCATTTTGGCCCCCTTTTTCTTCAAGACATTTACCGGCATACCGTCATCCCAACGTCAAAAAATATTGATGATTTAATACAGTAACTGCTCGTGTCCGACTCACATCATCCAGCAAAACTCTATCTAAACAAGACTACATCGTAAAAAAAAGGATGAATCACATGTCTACCTGTCATAAAAACAGAATGTCAACCATATCCATAGCCCACGCATTCTTGCTTTACCACCCAAGATGATATCGTATTTCGCGCAGGCCTCACAACACAAGAAATTTGGTGAGGCAAAAGGAACACTGACCCACCCCTCGGGGATATTTTTTTATAACGACCTTGGATTATAGCCTGTTCCAGGCCAGGTTTTCTCAATTTCCTGAGCTTGTTGTTCCGCGGAAAATTCTTCCCACAGAATATGATCTCCACCATTTTCTGATGTCAATGCTGTGGCCTCAGAGTTCTCCCACCCCAGATGCCGTAACTGTCCAACAGCAGCACTTCCAACTTTGCGGATAGACACATTAAGCGTCTGAGTGCGCCACAATGCATACTGATCAGGAATGACAACATCAGCCGTTTGCTCTAATCGACGAGAATATTCTTCGACTGATGCTTCGATATTAGAAACACCGATTGCAAGATGTAGCTTTTTCATGAGTACTCCTCTGAAAGCAGAGTGACACCACAGACATTTGTTCACTGAATCGAGCGACTTGCTCAAATAAAGAAATTCAGTGGAATTTTGGGAACCGGTAGTCTACTTGTCAATAACTACTCACTCACGAATCAAAATTAATGAGGCAGACCTCTGGACGAATGACTTATGAGTCGAAAGTATACATAGAAGACTCTTCTCAGGTCTGCCTCTGATTAGAGGCAGTTCAATGGAGAACTAAAGACATTGTTCAAAGAAAGATTGAAGCTCAGCCAAACGAAAGAATTAAGTCTGTCTGGCTTACTACTGCAAGGATTTTTCTTCAGGCTTCAGGTGGGAAAAGTCCTCTTTCGACACTTCATGCGGCTTCAGATTCAACCGACTTCTATGCGTGTGATCGGACTTGATGCGTCTTAATCCAAAGATGCAAATAACAACCGACAATAGTAACTGCCGCGAATAGATATGGGGCAAAGATTCCATAAAATACGATGAGTGCTTCCTTTGACATTAGAAATTTCACACTAATTAGGAATACAATAAGTCACCACTATTACAATCTATCTAATGACTCCTTATTCTCTCCATGCAAATAAAAAATGACATACCATGTGCCACTCTAAATCTTTACTCACTCGTGCATTCATTCTCAATTCCCCTTTTGAGGGGGTAGGGGTATGTTCGGCATGGATCAACGCCCGAAATCTGCTGTTAAATTGAATTGCGTGTAGTGTCCGGACCCGATTATAATTTGGCTCCAGTTTTTAAATTTTCCATAAGATAAAGGAGCTGTTATTCTTATGAGTCTTGCTGATAACGACTGCGTACCCTGCAAAGGTGGAATCTCAGCATTAAAGCCAGCAGAGGTTCAAGAACTATTAGGGCAATTGGGAAAGGGGTGGGAATTAAATTCTAATGACCATCTTGAACGCCTCTACACATTTCCAAATTTTGCCGAAGCGCTTGCATTTGTGAATCGTGTCGGAGAAGTGGCTGAAGCCGAAGGACATCATCCCGACCTTTATCTGGCATGGGGGAAATGTAAAATTGAAATCTGGACACACAAAATCAATGGGCTCACGGAAAGCGATTTCTTTATGGCCGCCAAGGCCGATCGCGCCTTCGAGTCCAATGGCTGACGATGGATTTCCAGAGCATGAACCGTCAATAGATATTGAAGACGTCATAATCTTTAAACATATTTTTTGATGCGACCCTGTACTGACATATATTTGAGCATGCAATGAACAAAGAACATACGCGTCACCTTACCCATCTCCGTTTCTCTCTTGTTTTTCACCTTCTATAAAACATCATGGCACTCTGCAAGGAAAATCGGGGGTACGGTTCTGACTCACAAACAGTTCCATATGCGAGTTGGAAAAGATCAGCACAACACACTAGCCATTTGATCACCTCACAATCTCTGAAGTCGAATCACATATAACCGTGAATATTGGATAGAAAGAACAATTCTTACTGGCACGTTAATGTGAGCGAGAGATGGCGATTCAACTTTAATTCATCCTTTAGATTGACAATTTTGCCTTTGATTAGTACGCTGTAAAGTTGTACAGGAAATAACCGAAAAGTCTTATAAGAATGACCAAGTTGGCAAAAAAAATTCGAAAGAGCCGTGGACTGTCTTTAAACTACCTGATGGCTATTTCCTGTTGTGGGCTGTGCTTCACCGTGCCTGCATTCGGACAATCAACCAAGCCTCCCTATGACAGAATCTCCCAACTCAGCGTCTCTTCCGCCAAGTCTGAGACCACTCAACCTAGTTGGAATCATTCACCAAAAAATGATGAAACGCTCCAGGACCTGCCATCTTATCAAATGGCGAAAGAAGCTGTTATTGAATCGATGGATTCTCATCATCTCACTCAACAGACAAAGACCGCCCCTGTTCAATCTAGCAACGAGATAGCCTCTCCCTTGCAGTCCAACCTTGATGAAGAATCAACGACTCAAGAGGTAACTGAAACTCAAGCTGAGTCCGCTTCCGAGGTGGTTTCGGACTATGACTATAATGTTGAGTTCACCATTCCAACCCTGGTGAATTCGTCTGCTCAGCCATGGACTCGCCTTGATCTGGAAACAGGGCAAAACGCCGAACAAACCCTGGCTAATCCTTTACAACGCTATGAGCCATTATTTCAACATGACAGACCTTATGCACCTTCAGCACTGACTCACCCTTATGGGAACGTCCCGCTTGTGCTCAATAGGCATGTAGAGCGCAATCTTAATTATTTTCAAAATGGGATCCCTGAACGTTTTCAAAGTTATTTAGATCGATACGCCAAATACCAAGATCTCGTCGAGCAAATTTTCAAAGAATTTGGCTTACCAACGGAACTCGGACACCTTTCGCTTGTTGAAAGCGGCTTTAACCCTCGCGCGTATTCACGTGCCCGCGCGTCAGGGCCTTGGCAGTTCATGAAGGCCACAGGCCGAATGTACGGACTTGATGTGACTTGGTACGTGGATGAACGTCGAGACCCCGTCAAGTCGACGATTGCTGCCGCGCATCATTTGCGAGACCTTTATGACCGGTTCGGCTCTTGGCCTCTGGCACTCGGGGCCTACAATGCGGGGGGAGGCAAGATCAGTCGAGCCATTCGAAGAACCGGAAGTCGTGACTTCTGGAAAATTCGCAATACTTGGTACATTAGGCGAGAAACCAAAGAATACGTGCCTCGATTTGTCGCCGCGACATTAATTGCGTCACATCCTACTGACTATGGATTTTCCGTCAAACCGACTGAACCTTATGCGTATGATGAAGTGTCGATTCATAAGCGGGTCCATCTCAAGGCCGTAGCCAAAACAACAGGTATTTCGTTTGAGAATCTCAGGGAACTGAACCCAGAACTTCGTCGAAGTATCGTACCAGCTCTTCGAAAAGGTTACCCCCTCAAGGTCCCAGCAGGCACAGGTTCGCTAGTCAAAAAACAGCATGACCTCATTCAGCCATGGACCCAACCCCCACCGCCGGCCACAACATGGTATCGAGTACGCTATGGGGACAGCCTCTCGGTGGTAGCAAAACGATTCGGCATGAAAGTGAGAGCCCTAAAAAATCTGAATAGACTTTCTGGAAATCTTATTCGAGTGGGTGATCGCCTCAGGGTTAGAGGCCATGATGCTCCGATAGACCTTAAAGCCAGATGGTATACGGTCAGACGAGGGGACAATTTATCAAAAATTGCCCAACGATTTGGGACCACAACTCGCTCGCTGAAAAACCTAAATAAGCTATCCGGACATCTCATTCATGTCGGAGATAAATTACAGGTGAGGGGAAAAGCTCCGTCTTCAAGCCCACGCAGCAATGAAACAAAATGGTATCGCGTTCGTCGAGGGGACAGTCTTTGGACAATTGCCCAACGTTTTCGGGTAAGCGTAACAGACTTAAAAGTCTTGAACAATCTGACCACAAGCGTGATAAGGGCTGGTAAGCTTCTGCTTGTCAGCCAATAACCTGCCTTCGTTTCCCAACAATACCTCAGACTTTATTCGTCTTCCGTCTTCCTGCTCTCTTCATTGGGGAATTCATTTTTTGGAGTCTCGGCCGGCTCAGTCGATTCAGCGTTTTCCTCTTCTGGGGATAAGACCTGAACGCGAAGAGAAGCTTCACTTGCATAGGGAGAAGCAGGATATTTTTCCAATAAGTCTCGATAACGAGTCAAGGCCTCATCCATCGCACCATCAGCCTCTTCGAGTTTTGCGAGCTCAAACAGCGCTTGGTCTTTATTGAACACATCAGAAGCCGACAAGATATCCGTAAACGCTTGTGAGGCTTTTTCTCTGTCACCACTGAGTAAATACGCATACGCTAATCGCTGACGGACAAGCCCCTGTAACATCGCATTTCGTCCATATTGCTCAAAAAATTGCTGATAGGCTTCGATCGCACCAGCATAGTCGCCTTGCTCCATCAGACTGTTCCCTAAGAGATAAACCGCATTCCTCCCAGGAACGGTCCTTGGATAATCGTGAAGAATCTGTCGATAGACGTCTGCAGCCTTACTCACGCTTTCTTTAGATTGCTCTACATCATCGAGAGAACGATCCAGGTAGTGTGCTTGGGCCTGTCCTTCCAACTCCCATGCCTCTTGGGTCTGACGATATTCGTACCACATCACTCCCCCGCCAATGGCACCTGCCATAACGATCAAAAACACACCCCCCAACACAATTCTCCTATTTTGTTCAACAAAAAGTAGAAAGTGATCTTTTCGACTCAACAATTCTGTTTCATCCATGATGCCGCCTGAGGGGGTATCGGTTTTTATCTTATAGGTCATAATTTCAGATCCTGCTCAGAAGGGTTTTAAAAACTTGACAGAGTGTCATCTTGTGGTGTCCAAGACTGGTCGTGCTTATACTTAGCCCATAGTGGACATGTCAAATGTTTCTCTACAGATTCTCCTTCTAGTTGACAACGACCTGGTGACTGATATAATTGTGGAGTCGAACAGTATTTTCATTGAAAATTAGGCGGATAGCTCAGTTGGGAGAGCGCTGCCTTTACACGGCAGAGGTCACAGGTTCGATCCCTGTTCCGCCTACCAGCCGATGACTGTTGAAGTATTCAGATGTTGCAAGTCTAACATCGTGATGATCCCAACAATCAAATAGACTACGTATCAACCATTCTTCCTCGGTGGCTAATGAAGGGGCATGTTGCCCTGCCAAGGATTAAACGGGGCCGTCGTTCAGCCAGGTTAGGACGCCAGATTGTCAATCTGGAAGTCGCGGGTTCAAATCCCGTCGGCCCCGCCATCCATTCCACATTTGAGACTACCTTACCTAGAGAGTTTCTGGTTAGATTCATCAACGACCTATCGTAAGTAGGAGGCGGAGATACCGATTATGTTATTTGCAGATCCTATGGAATTGCTTAGCTCGCTCGGATCCCTTTCTATCGTCATTCTGCTCACTCTCGCGATCTTTTCGGTCGTATCCTGGGCCATTATTGTGCACAAATGGAAACGCTTTAGAACGATCGAAGAAGAGGATACGCAATTTTTACGAGCCTATGAGATACGGCAACAGGAAGTGAGTGAGCTTCGAATCCAGGCTCAAGATTTTGAGGCGAGTCCTAGCGCAGCCGTTTACCTGGGCATTATTGATCGCCTTCCCTCAACCTCTGACCTGTTAGATACCAGCCATCAACTTGAGCAGTCTCAACCCTATCGATTCCCAGAACAACAGTATTTGGAAAAAGTATCCCAACACATCATTCAAAACCAAATTAGCCATCAAGAAGCCTACCTCCCCTTTTTAGCCACCACTGGAAACCTCACACCTTTTATCGGGCTGTTGGGGACGGTTCTTGGGATTATTAGTGCCTTTCGTGAAATCGGCGTACAAGGATCCGCCAGCATCGCCTCGGTTGCTCCTGGTGTCGCAGAAGCCTTAATTGCAACGGCAGCCGGCCTATTTGCGGCCATTCCAGCCGTCATTGCATACAACTATTTCCTTGCTAAAATTAGAAAGACAGTCTTTCGTGTCGAAGCATTTGGCATTGAGTTTCTGAATTCTGTCCAAGAACTCAATCAGGAAACCAAAGAACCGGCCGAGATAGTTCAATGACTTCAGAATCAAGAAATCGACGGTTTCTATCAGAAATCAACGTCATTCCATTAGTGGATGTGGTGCTCGTCCTGCTCGTGATCTTCATGGTGACTGCGCCCATGCTTCATCGTGGGCTCGACATTACGCTTCCCACATCCTCGTCCAATAATATCAAAGCCCAAGAACGGTTAGTGGTGACCATCAAACCAGACCAAACGCTCTTCTTAGGCAATGAGACCATCAGTCCGATCGAACTCGGAGCCAAACTCCGTGAAGCAAAAGCAGCGAATCCCCTGGTATCGGTGTATCTTCGAGCTGATCAAACGGTTCCCTATGGAACAGTCGTCCAAGTCATGGATGAAATCAAGGGCGCAAAGATTGAGAGGCTTGGAATGGTGACAGGACCAAAAACAGAGCAGATTGATAGACAAGCGGTTAGGAACGCCTCTTAATTGCCCTCTCACCAATGACACATGACGGTCCAGCCAATCTCATTTCATTGGGGTTATCGCCAAGTATTTCAGGCGAAGACTCTTCAATACGATGGTGGCTCGCTGGATCACTCGCCCTTCATGCGCTGATCATCATTTTTTTGATCACCTTGAGATTTGCACCAACATTTGAACAGCCTCTCCATTCGTATGAAGTGTCCCTCATCAACCCATCTGACCTTGAAGCCCCACCGGCAAAGACCAAAGCAAAAACCAAAGCCAGGCCCACAGCCAGAGCCAAGCAACCAAAAGCAGCACCTGCGCCACCACCTAAGCAACAGGCACGTCCTCCTGAACCTAAAGTTGAGCCGTTAACTCCACTTCCAACACAGGCAGCAACGGAACGACTTTCAGACTCATTCTCGGGAGCCGTGAAGTCCGTGATCGTTCCCAATGAACGATCCACCCCATCCAAAACGCCACCTCCGCCTCCCACGGAATCCGAACCTGAAACGCCAAACGCATTAGAAAATATTAAACTCCCGACCACGGCCCCAAAACTATCTCGCGCTCAACGTCTCACACCACAACCTTACGTCTCAATTCCTGAACCTGCACGAAAACCACCCTCACCTTCTGTACGTCAAGAGGCTCCTCCTCCGGACACACAGCCACCACCAGTTTCTCGGCAGGAAACCAAAAACACACTTCAATCCCTCAAGGCTCCGCCTGAGGCGCCAACACTGAAACCGATACTACCGTTCAAACGTGCGGAACGAAAAGAGAGCCCAGAACCACACACTGAAAAACTTTCCGACTCTTTTCGAAAGACCTTTCAATCGGTCAAGGTTCCGAAGCTCCGGAAAAGGTCAGTGACAAAGAAAACCCCCAAAGAACTGAAGCTGGCCGTGCCTCCAACTCACACACCTTTTACAAAAGCTGATCCGACCGAGAAAAAAGTTCAAAAACCTCCCATCAAACAGGAGCGTCTGGCCGATTCATTAAAGCAAGTTCTTGGGACAGTGAAAATCCCAAAGCTGCGACCAGTCCCAACTAAAGAGCCAAAACAAGCACGTGCGATTGAACCCAAAGCGCAAGCTCCGCAACCCAAACCCGACCCCACACGGACTCAATCATTAAAGTCCGAGATCGACCAGCAGCTTGCCAAGCTGATGATTCCGGACGTGGCACCAATCGAATCACTGAAAGAACGATTGCAGGTCCAGGTCGAGGCTGCGCCAGAAGCGGACTCTTCGTCTAGCGGATCGGGCACACCCAAAAGTTCCGCCGGCCAGAATCGGTATCTGGCATTGATCGAAGCCAAGATAGAGCAGCAGTGGGTTGCGCCCCGCGTCTCACTTAACGAAGATCATCCACAAGTCATCTTAAAGTTTCGAGTCCTGCCATCAGGCGACGTAATCAATCTTGGCATTAAACAGGGGTCGGGAAACGGATATTACGATGCGGCTGCCAAACGAGCCGTCAAAGCCGCAAGTCCGTTACCTCCCTTCCCTAAAGATATGAATTCATCATATCTCGACGTTCTTTATAAATTTAGAATAGGAGAGTCTCTCTCATGACTCGAATTGTCATCAGTCTTATACTCTTTCTTGCTGTATTGACCGTTGGGAAGTTCTGGATGATCCCTTCATCTCTTGCACAAGATGCGCTCCTCGAAGCCTCACGATCAGACTTTCAACGTATTCCAATCTGGGTCATGCAATTTGGGAGCGGCAACTTAGATGGCGCAACATCCCCCAAGATTCATCAGCAAGTCGTACCGGTACTCAAAGCTGACCTCACACGATCTCAGATATTTTCCCCTGTAGACCTTCCCCTCACCCCTGGGAAATTTTCTGAAAGTCAATGTGTTGGCCCAGAAAATCACGCTGAAGCGTCAAAGCAGGGAGTGACCGTTTCGACGTGGGGACGGGTTGGAGTTGGTCGAACCGAAAATGGTGGAATGGGCCTGGTGTTTGACGCCTGCGCTCATGATTCGGGTACAAAAGAGTTTCTTCTTGGGAAACGGTACTTTTCGCTCAAAGTGACGGATCCCCTCGTCCGTCTGATGGCTCATCGGTGGGCTGATGAACTGGTCTATCGTTACACTGGAGAGCCAGGGATCGCGAGAACCAAAATTTCCTACGTCTCCGAAGAGGGAAATGGACGAGAACTTTTTGTGATGGATTACGATGGGTATGGTCCACAGCAAGTCACAGCAGATGGTTTTTTAAACCTGATGCCCACATGGGCTCCCGATCGAAAATCCTTAGTCTACACGGCCTACCGCGAACGAAAACAACAAATCCTCCAGCGAACCTTATCCTCAGGCAAGGAAAAGGTCTTGGTTGAGCCAGCCAGCTTAAATATTACACCGGTGTTTTCTCCAAATGGGAAACACCTCAGCTATGCTTCGGCTCAAGAAGGAAATTCAGACATATTTATTCTGAACCTCGAGACCACGGATATTCAACAAATCACCTCTCATCGAAGTGCCGATCTCTCCCCCTCTTGGTCGCCAGACGGGCGAAAAATTGCCTTTACATCGGACCGTGGGGGACGTCCACAAATCTATGTGATGGATGCCAATGGATCAAATGTACGGCGATTGACGTTTAAGGGTGATTATAATGCCGCGCCAACGTGGTCACCCCGTGGCGATTGGATTGCATTTGTGTGTAGAATTTCAGGAGAAGGGTTTAAGCTGTGCCGCATGACTCCAGATGGCAGTCGGTACGTTCAGATAACCTCGGGACAAAGTATTGACGACTCTCCATCATGGTCCCCCAACGGTCGGCACTTGGTATTTAGCTCAATACGAAAAGGAAAAAGCCATATTTACCTCATTAATAGTGACGGGACAGGAGTCGAACAGATAACATCAGGTGGAACTCATCATAGTTCTCCAACATGGTCACCATTGTGACCGTTATTCAGCCATCGGAGTGATCTTCAGCAAAAGGAGCACAGATTATGCGTCCAACGTACCAAACATCATCAATCATACTTATTTTAGGCATACTGTTCCTCATCAGTTCTGGTTGCGGAAAAAAGCACCTTCACGTCTCGACGATGTCCGGTTCACCCGGAGAAGAAGAAGTGGCCATGGATCTGGATACATCTAATGATCAGAGTGGCATGGAAACTTCAGGACTCGATGAATCGGGGTTGGGAAATCAAGACGTTGACGATACGGCCTCTTCAGATCAAGAGATCGATGTGGCCGCCTCTCCAACCGACGACCTTGAGCCCCTGGATTTCACTCATGATGTCGCGCCGTTAGAGCAACCGTCAGACTCTCAATCGGAGAACGACCTGTTTGCAGGCCTTAATGACGGGACAACTTTACCTGACGACAATCAAGGACAAGGATTCGAAGACCCAGGACAAGGATTCGAAGACGCGGGACAAGGATTCGAAGACGCGGGACAAGGGATTCAGTCGCAATCTCCTTCATTCGACGATGGACTTGGCGGTTCAAATCTAAGCGATTCTGACTCTGACGACCTCCCACCTCTCGTCGAGTTCGATACACCAAGTGACTCAAACTCCTCAGCATTTGACAACCAAAATGAAGAATCCTCGTTACCGATCGAAAAAATGCCGGAAAATATCGCTGTGGCAAAAGCAGACCCGTCTGATACCTTTGGTGAACAATTTGAAAAAATTAAAGCTGAAGAAGCCGCAACCCTGGCCGCTGGTCTCACAGACATCTTTTTTGAGTTTGATAGCTGGACACTGACCTCAGAAGGACGACACGCATTGGAACAGGGAGCTGAGTGGCTTGAAGAAACTCATGCCGCCAAGCTTTTAGTGGAAGGGCATTCGGATATCCGCGGCACGCAAGCGTACAATCTTGTGTTAGGGAAAAAACGAGCTGGTGCCATTCGTGACTATCTCGTCGAGTTAGGCATAACACCGGAACGAGTTTCTATTATTTCGTATGGAAAAGATAAGCCATTTTGTTCAGACTCTACGGAAGTCTGCTACCAACTGAATCGTCGAGGCCATTTACTTGTTCAAAACCCATAATACAATTCGAGCCTATGTGGAGTAATACGCACTCATGATGAACTCGAGACTGATACCTGCACAAACCTATCAACTGTGTCCCAAACCGTATTCCTACCTCGTCGGATTTGCAGTCATCTTTTGGGCTCTACTGTTTTCGGGCTGCGTGGCTCAAAAAGCCGACCTTGCACGAGTGCAGAAAGACTTGGAAGAGCAGATCAAACAGTTAAATCAGGATAAGCAGGAACTCGAGGAAATCATTTCCACTAATCGGGAAGAAGCCGAATCATTACAGACGCAACAAAGTGCGGCCATGAAAGATTTATTTCGTGCACGCGCTGAAATACGGCAAGAACTCAAAGCCTTACGAGAGGCCGACCTCACGACATTGACTGGTGACATTGAAGAACTCAACTTTCGAGTCAAAAATGTCAGGCAAGATTTCGATGCGCAAACGTCACAAGCCAATGATCGATTTCAAACACTCGAAACTCAGGTTGGTGAACACGAAACGACACTTGAATCCAAAACAGGCTCCACCCAAGGTCAGCTAACCGCCTTGATCCAGCAGATTGACGAAGATAGTCAAACTCGAAACCAACAGCTCTCTGACTTTCAAACGTCTCTCTCTTCGTTCAAGGATTCGATGGAAGGACTTGGAAGTCAACTGGTTCAGGAAACGGAACGAGCCAGTCAAGCAAACACCGAGCTCCGCAATCAGCTAGATCAAAAAATCGATGAACTCAACACCTCAATCACCAGTCTGGATAACAAGTTCACCAGCTTGGATGACAAGTTCACCTCTTTGGAGACAGAGGTGCAAACTCATAAAACCAACCTTCAAGATGTATCTGAGTCTGTCGGGCAAATCCGTGGAGCACTGGAGAAATCCGGGACCCTTGTGGGAGGACAGGTTACGACCCTGGAAACGAACCTCAAGCAACTCGAAACCCATGTGAACTCACTCACGGAAAAATTAAATGCCGACACCCAAGCCTTGCGGGGGTATTTGGAGAAAGATGTCAAGGCAAGTATCAATTCTATGAATCAAACGCTGCAAAGTCAGGTTGAAAACATTGAAACTCAGACGCAAAGTAATACGGGACAAGTTGATGAGTTAACACAGTCAGTTCGCTCACTCAAAGAAAAGCAAGAATTTGTCGGGGGGCTTTTAGGTGAGCGAGGTGACAAATTTATGCAAGAGTCCGGACGGTTAAACGAACGGCTTAATCTGATGGAATCACATCAGTCAGACCTCACGCAAAAAATTGAAAGCAACACGCAAAGCGTGTCAAAACACCTCTCCGAGGTAAACTCGAGCGTCGCTTCCGTCACACAAGCTCTGGAGAATACCAATGCCTCATTGCATACACGACTTGAAAGCCAGGAACAGAAAATTCAGGATCTTTCCAAAACCATTGACTCGATTCAAAAAGTCAAAGGCGACCTTGAGGCCAATCTCTCTACTCTGGAAATGACTTCTCAATCCTCAAACGAAATGCGAAAAGCGTTACAAAAGATGAATACACGCCTTCAAGAGCTTGAAGTTCATCAATCAGGGTTAGTAGGCAAGCTTGATGCCGATGGGCAAGCCATGAACAACCATCTCTCCGAGGTCAATGCCGGTATTCAGTCTGTTGCGTCTGCCTTAGAACAAGTTGATAAAAATCTCCGATCAAAAATCAATGTACAAAGCAAAAAACTCAACCAAGCCATGACGGACTTCCAGAGTACTCAGGGCTCATCGGAAGACTCGCAAGCCAATATTGCGCATTTAAACCAGCTCACGAAAAGCCTCAATCAACTTCGAGATGTCGTCACGACGATTGGAACGAAGCTCGGTGGACGCGTCGATCAACATGAGTCTCGATTGTCCGAATTAGCAAAACGCGTCAATCTTCTTAGCAGTCGGGGCAAGAAGTAATAGTAGTAAGTTTCTATATTTTCCGTCGTGTTTTGGCATGAATGCCTCAATCCTTGAGCAAAGCACGGTGGATGATCTGCGCCATCCAATTGAGAGCCCTTTCTCTTTCTAATATCTCCTGCTAAAATCTTTATATACGGGCTTTTTTCATAAGACCAGCGCTTTTTTCATGAAACGATGGTGAAGAGATGAACTGTCAGCTAGACACACGCATAGGTCGATCCCTAAGCATACTTAGCAGCGCACTCTGTTTACTCGTAGGGCTAAGTGGGTGTGCGGCTGATCTCAATCTTTCTGATATCAAAAAACAAGTCGAAATTTTAGAGACACAACAGGGGGACTTCAAAAAACGGGAGCAGCAATACATCAATCGAATTGAGACCCTTGAGTCACAAGTCGATGAACATGATTTCTTGGTAGGAGAGTTGATAAAGACCGAAGAAGAGGCCAGTGTCGACACTCGGAATTTACTCGATAAACTTGAACGGACGAGTTCAAGCCTCCGAGAACAAATCGAGCAGTCTCGCGCTTCGGCTCAACGACGAGATCAAGATCTTTCCATTCGTGCCAAAGCCCTAGAATCCCGAATCGACAACATGCTTCAACAACAACGTAATGTTGCGACCAAACCGGTTGTTCTGTCTGACAAAAAGAAAAATTCTTCCGACCAGCAGACCGACCAAACGAACAACCATGTTAATGGGCAAAAAACCAAGCAAGGGCCTAACAGTCAAGCGTCGGTTTTTCGCTCTGCATACAAAGTATATTTGAATGGTCACTATGAACGTGCGACGGTCGAGTTCAGTCGTTTTTTAAAACAATACCCCACAGCGGTCTTAACCCCACAAGCGTATTATTACCTTGGCGATTCACATTACATTCGAAAAGAATATGATGCCGCCACGCAAGCACTTCAGCATTTACTGAAGGAATACCCAGAGAGCAAGTACGTGTCAATCGCTTTATTAAAGTTAGGTCTCGTCATGAAGGACAG
Organism: Candidatus Nitrospira salsa; assembly: GCF_965152625.1. Taxonomy (NCBI): domain Bacteria; kingdom Pseudomonadati; phylum Nitrospirota; class Nitrospiria; order Nitrospirales; family Nitrospiraceae; genus Nitrospira; species Candidatus Nitrospira salsa. The sequence continues at coordinate 654,599 of NZ_CBCUCO010000004.1, read as the reverse complement.
TGACCAAAAATCGCAAGCTAAAGAGGTTTGGAGTCGCGTCATTCGTGAATACCCAGACTCGTCGGAAGCCGCATTAGCCAAAGAGCAAATTGAGAAAATCCAGTGAATCACAGACCAAAGACACCTCTATTCCTCATCTAACCTCTACCCTTCGTTACGACATCGAACACTGTGAAGACGACATCCTCTTGTCACATTCAGATTCTACCTGAAACCGTTTCCAGTCGTATTGCCGCTGGTGAAATCGTCGAACGTCCGTCTGCCGTCGTTAAAGAACTTGTTGACAACAGCCTAGATGCGGGCAGTAGCTTAATCACGATTACGGTCGAGCAAGGGGGACGGCAACTGATTCGTGTCACGGATAATGGCTCCGGAATGAGCCCAAACGATGCACAACTAGCCTGTCACAGATTTGCCACAAGCAAGCTGCGCCAAGAATCTGATTTACTAAACATCCAGACGTTAGGCTTTCGCGGAGAAGCACTCCCCAGCATTGCCTCCGTTTCAAGGTTCCGACTTCTTACGCAGTCCTCGGAAGCCGTCGTAGGAACGGAAATTCAATCGGAAGGGGCCGTTGCCTGGTCAAACCAAGAAAAACCGGCACCCCAAGGTACACAAATAGAAGTCAAAGATCTGTTCTTTAATACACCTGGACGATTAAAGTTTCTCAAATCTGTCGGAACAGAATTTTCCCGAATCTGCCTCGCCGTTCAGCAGGCAGCCATGGTCCATCATTCAGTGCATTTTCGCTTGATACATAATGCGCATACCGTCTTCGACTATCCTGAAACGCCTACTCGTCTTGACCGGCTCGTTCAAGTTTACGGTACCCGTTTGATCGACCGGATGCTGCCCATTCAATATGAAGAGGCCGGCATTCAAGTGACCGGATTGACCGTCAGTCCCTACCATACCCGGTCCAGTCGAACACCCCAAGAAATTTTTGTGAATCGAAGGGCGATTAAAAATACCACCATCACCCATGCAGGGTATGAAGCATATGGCTCATTTTTACCGAAAGGCCGACATCCAGCGTTTGTGCTCTTTCTTGACATCTCTCATGCTGCGGTCGATGTCAATGTTCACCCCGCAAAACGCGAAGTCAGGTTTTCTCAGGCCGATGTGATCCATGCGGTCATCAAATCGGCCATACGACAGCCATTAAAAAATCAGACGAATGCCAATATCGGACTTGAGCCTGCCGAGCCACCTTCTGGCCCGACATCTGCGATTCAACACACCACGACACCAGTTTTTTCTCGAAAGCCTGAACACGCGATAAATACTGAGGCAACGGCTTCCTTGTTCATGCCTGAGATGGTCAAAACCGTGACGACAAGCGGAGAAACGCTTCAAGAGATAACATCCCAGGAGTCTCAGCAATCCTATGCACAGAATCCAGATGAGCTACAGGTCGTGTCGCTTGGTCAAATTCATCAAACATTTCTCATCGCACAGGTTAATGGGGAACTTCAGATCATCGACCAGCACACGGCACATGAACGCGTCCTATTTGAACGGCTATGGGAAGCATGGCAGCATCGCCGAATTGAGACCCAACCCTTGTTGATTCCAGAACCCATCGATCTTCCACCACATCAGTGTGATCTCTTAGCCGAATACCTATCGGAATTGGCAAAACTGGGGTTAGAAATCGAACAATTCGGAGGCCGTTCGTTTGTCATTCGAGCCGTACCTGCCATATTCAGTGCAATGTCCTACGACACACTCATTCAAGATGTGCTTGAAGATTTAGCAGAATGGAAATCGCAAGACTCAATGGATGCCAAAGTTCGACCCGTCCTGGCCTCAATGGCCTGCCAAAGCGCAGTACAAGCCGGCCGGCCAATGAGCGAACCTGAAATAAAGGCCTTGGTCATCGATTGGGCCAGAGAGGGACATCCGATGACCTGCCCACATGGCCGTCGAATTGCTTTGCGATTTTCTCCCCACGAACTTGATAAAATCTTCGGTCGTGCATGAGAACTGCTCTTCACATGTGTTACAAACGATAATGTACTCCGTTTCATCTACACCCACATCGAAGCCCGTCATCGTGCTTCTGGGGCCAACGGCTATTGGCAAAAGTCGAATCGCTATCGAAATCGCCAAGGCCCTTGGGACGGAAATTCTGACCGCAGACTCCCGGCAAGTCTATCGGGGGATGGATATTGGGACGGATAAGCCGACCATGGCAGAACGCCAAGGCGTGGTTCATCAATTGATTGATTTGATCGACCCTGATGAACATTTTAATGTTGGCGATTATCGAAGACTGGCGGCATCGTCAATTGAGCGACTTCACCAACAAGGCAAAATTCCCTTGATTGCAGGAGGGACAGGCCTTTATATTCGAGCATTACTACACGGACTCTGGTCTGGACCAGCCGCCAATTGGAACTTACGAAAACAGCTCGATACCCAGGCGCAACAAAAAGGCGTTGCGTACGTCCATCAGCAACTGTCGCTGATTGATCCTGTCTTAGCCAAACAACTGCACCCTAATGATTACGTGAAAGTGCAGCGAGGGATCGAAGTCTATTACGCTCTGGGAATCCCACTTTCAGAAGCCCATCAACGTCATAGATTTCAAGAAACGCCCTACCAATCACTCGTTGTCGGGTTGAACATGGAACGCGAACATCTCTATCAACGCATTGAGGAACGTGTAGAATTAGAAATTAAAAAAGGCCTCATTCAAGAAACAGAACAGTTGCTGAATCAAGGGTTTCATCCTGGTCTAAGTTCCATGAAGAGCTTAGGCTATCGACAAATGGCAGAATTCATCACCGGCAACTGTGACTACAATGAAGCCGTTCTCACGCTCAAACGCGACACACGGCACTTTGCCAAACGTCAGATGACCTGGTTTCGAAAAGAACCTTTCGTCACGTGGGTTCACCGACAGAAACAGGAATCGACAACTCACATGACCGACCGTATCCTCGAACAGATACGAACATTTTTATCCACACTCAATCAGAGAGAGACCCAAGGGGCTCAGCACTTGGCTTCGTCAGCACGCTAGCGCCTAGCCGTCTATCTTTCGGCACTTCCTCATTATGGCTAAAAAATCTCAAGCAGATATCGCGATCATTGGCGGAAGCGGACTCTACCACATGAAAGGGCTTCAACGAGTTCGGGAAGTCCGGGTCAAAACACCGTTTGGCTCACCTTCCGACCGTATCGTCCTTGGCTTCGTTGAAGGTCGACGCGTGGCATTCTTAGCCCGACACGGTCGCGGCCACAAAATTTCACCAACCGCCATCAATTATCGCGCGAATATCTATGCATTGAAGTCGCTCGGAGTCACACAAGTTTTTTCCATTAGTGCTGTGGGAAGCATGAAAGAAACGATTAAGCCTGGGGACCTGGTCTTACCAGACCAATTCATTGATCGAACCACGCAACGTTTGAGTACCTTCTTCGAGCAGGGGGTCGTCGCCCATGTTTCGTTCGCTGAGCCAATCTGCTCAACGCTCTCATCCACACTAGGTAAAGCCTCACAGGAGGTTGGGTCCACGGTACACCGGGGAGGAACCTATGTGTGTATGGAAGGCCCACAATTTTCGACCAAAGCCGAATCAAAGCTCTATCGCCAATGGGGTGTTGATATCATTGGCATGACCAATATTCCAGAGGCTAAACTCGCACGGGAAGCCGAGTTGTGTTATGCCACATTGGCGTTGGTGACAGACTATGACTGCTGGCACGAAACAGAAGAAGCGGTGTCAGTGGGCGCCATTCTTGAAATCATGCACAAAAACGTCGAGGTCGCCCAGCAAGTGTTAAAAGCTTCGATCAGATTAGCTCCTGAAACGCCACAATGTTCATGTCAAACGGCATTAGAGCATGCACTTGTGACAGCACCAGAATCCATTACCACATCAGTCAAAAAACGATACCAACTTTTCTTTGCTCGACAATGGAGTAAAGCACAGACTACGAAGGGATAAGGTTATCATGGGAAATTTATTAGTGGTCGGTTCAATGGCATTCGATACGGTACGGACACCCTTCGGAGAGGCCAATGATGTCTTAGGCGGGTCCGCAACCTACTTTTCCACGTCCGCGAGCTTTTTTACAGACGTAGATTTGATTGCCGTTGTGGGAGAAGACTTTCCCGAAGAGCACCTCACGTTCTTGCGAGAACGTGGCATTAATCTGGCTGGCTTAGAAAGACGAGATGGGAAAACCTTTCGTTGGAAAGGTGAATACACCTACCAACTGAACGAGGCCCAGACTCTCGAAACTCACCTCAATGTCCTTGAAACATTTCGCCCTAAAATTCCAGAAGCCTATTGTAACCCCAATATGCTTTTTCTTGGGAACATTGACCCCGATCTCCAAATGGATGTGCTCAATAAGGTCACGCGGCCATCAATCGTCGCCTGTGACACGATGAATTTTTGGATTGACGGGAAACGTGATGCACTCTGGAAAGTTCTCGAAAAGATTGATATTCTAATCATCAATGACGGCGAGGCTCGCGCACTTGGGGAAGATCCCAATCTCGTTCAAGTTGCCAAACAGATTCTTTCGAAGGGGCCTAAACACCTGATCATCAAGCGAGGTGAATACGGAGTGTTGATGTTTACCGGCAAACAAGTTTTTGGCGCTCCGGCGTTTCCACTTGAACAAGTCAAAGACCCAACTGGTGCGGGCGATACATTTGCCGGCGGATTTATGGGACACCTGGCTTCAACGGGAGATCTGACGGACGAAGGGTTACGACGCGCCATCGTTTATGGCAGTGTCATGGCCTCTTTTAATGTCGAAGCTTTTAGCTTGGATCGTCTTCGTCATTTAGACCGAAAAGAAATTGACGACCGGTTTCGAGAATTTAAACGGCTAACCCATTTTGACGACCTTTCATGACGCCGTCGCAATTTTTGAGTATTTCTTGCCTTCTCTTTATCGACGAGAGATTGGCAACGTATACCGGGCCTAAGCACCGCAAAGTCCTAGCATGAGCAATCTCCAAGATGAACCTACGATGACCTCGTCCGACTCAATTGGGGTCCATCTCAAAAAAATTCGCGAAACCCAAGGTCTGAGCCTTGATCAGGTTGCCTCGCTCACGAGAATTCAATCCAAATTTCTTCAAGCCTTAGAAGACGAAGAGTTCCAGTTATTACCGGAACGAGTCTTTACGCGAGGATTTGTTCGAACGTATGCGCGGTCTCTTGGGATCAGTGAAGACGATACTTTACGTCGATTCTCGGAAAGCTCCAGTGAATATTACCAACAGGGGCAAAAGGCCCAGCATCAAGCTCAACTCCAAATTCAAGAAGAAAAGCGAGGAAAGCTCAATCGAAATCTGGTCATTATTATCTCTATCATTATTTTAGTTGCTTTAGGCTTCTTGTTACCCAGCCAGCAACAAAGCCTTCCACCGAGCCCATCACCAGATCAAGAACATTCGGAAATGGCTTCTCCCGATCTAGCCAATGTCGAGAAACCCAAGATTCAGCCAGAGGAAACGGAACTCAACAGTTTACCGCTGGAAGAAGAGAAGTTCCCCCTCACTGATCAAGAGTCTCAAGCTGATCTCGACCTGAGTCCCCTGACTCCACCTCCTGCCATTCCAGAAACGCCAACACCCTCTGCAGCCCCTGCAGAATCAATCTCGACGTCAACTGATCCTATTCGTCTTGAAATTCAGGCCACTCAACTTACGTGGGTTGTGGTCAAGTCTGATAACGATGATCCAAAAGAAGCCCTCTTACAACCTGGGCAGACGGCCACTTGGGAAGCACAACAGCAATTCACGCTTACATTGGGCAATGCAGCCGGATCTGTCGTCAAGCTTAATGGAGAACCTCGAGGACCATTCGGCAAACCAGGTCAAGTTGTACGTGAAGTTGTCCTGAAACCCTAAATGACGAGTCAGCCCACGACCCTCAGTATTAGCATTCTTTTCACGAGCTTCACGCTATTCGCTTTCACCACGGTCTTCGCCCTACCACCGGAACACAAACCACTCAAACCTCGCGTTCCAATCGAGCACCGTGCCTATTACAGAAGCCTGCATGCCCCGATGTATCAGGATTCACACGATGCCACAAGCGAAATACTTGAAGCCGGCTCAAACATCTACCAACGTGTCTGTGTCAACTGTCATGGGAAAAACGGCAAAGGCAACGGGATTTCCGCAGGATTCCTCCCAGTGCTCCCGCGTGACTTTACCAACTGCCTCTTTCAACATAAGCGAACCGATGGCGAATTATTCTATGTCATCAAATTTGGAAGCTGGCCAATGCCTCCCATGGTACCTTCAATTACCGAAGATGAGGCTTGGAGCGTGATTCCGTATATTCGAACCTTTTGTCCAAAATAGCCAAAAATCCTTTGAGAATTGGTTATTATTACTTATGAATAGTCCCTCATTTGCACGCAAAACACCACTGGTTGCATATTAAATTCAATATCGCAGCTCACTTTTAGATCTTTCCTTGACAGCAAGAAAATATGGTTGATATATTGGAAAGCCTGTGAGTTTTTCACGACTTACAAAGTCCTCATCTGACTCTAGACTTTGTGATGAAGTAAGATTTTATTGCTAACGTTGTTTCTATTTTTTAATGTTAAGTTAAGGAGGCCTTCATGAAGCTCTTTTTGCGTGCGACTGGGTTCTTGACTGCTGTGTTGTTTCTCTCTGCAGGTATGGCCATTGCCGGCCCTGAAAAGGATCCACTTAAGCCCCGCGTTCCAGCAGACCAACGCGGAGCGGCTAAAAAAATGAAAACAGATTTGTACAAAAGAGCCGCCAAAGCATCCGACGAGATTATCGCCGAAGGAAAGAAAATTTTTGAAGGAAAAGGCACATGCGTCAACTGTCATGGTAAATCAGGAAAAGGAGACGGACCAGCAGGAGCCGTGTTAACCCCAGGGCCTCGTGACTTCACGAATTGTAAATTCCACAAGAAACGGAAAGATGGTGAAATGTTCTGGGTCATTAAGAATGGCAGCCCTGGAACCGGGATGGTCTCCTTGAATCCAAGTGCCATCAACGATGACGAAACCTGGAAAGTCATTGCTTACGAGCGAAGTCTTTGTAAAAAGTAAAAGAATACTTTAATCGAGAATTGAAATCACGACAATACCCTCGGTTGAAATACGTTAAAAAAAACCCTGCCCAGTAATGAAGCTGGGCAGGGTTTTTTTATTGACTGTAACTCAAAAAATGTCCTCTCCTACTTGCCGATATTGACAGGTCCTGAATTTCTTGATTAGACTGCTAATAGTGCTTTCATTCGTCTCAATTCAATGTAGCTAAGGGAGTACCACACTCGTATGACTAAATCCAAGACACGCTCACTGGATGAAGACAGGCAAACGTTGCAAACGAAGATCCAAGAGCATAAAACAAATAATCAAGACACACAGGGAAACCGGACAGTTCGCTCACTTCGAAAACGCCTCAAGCGTATTCAACGAAAAGTTCGAAGCACAAATGCGAGAGAAGCCAAAGCGGCTGCCAAGAAAGCGCCAGCCGCAGAATCATAAATACAGGCGCGTGTAACGGCATCACGGATCAGAACAATCAAAGTTCATCTCAAAGAGAAGGTCATAGGACCATCACTAGCGGTAACAGATAGGGTGAAGGAAGGAATTTCACATGAGTGACGAAATTAAAGATTCACAAGATGAACCAGAAATAACAGAAGCTCAAGCAGACCCTACCGATCTCAATGTGAGTGACGAGTTTGTTGACGAAGTCGCTGATGCTGTCACTGCTGAGGACGACACGCCCCTCACCGAAGCCAGTGCGACGGAAGAGGGATCTGAGGAAGAAGCCGAGGAGGAATTTGAAGAAGAAAAAGTCAAAGATGAAATTGATATCCAGATCGACTTACTTCAAGACCCCGAATGGGTCGTTCGCCAAGAAGCCGTCATTACCCTCGGTGAAATGGGTGATGAGCGATGCATCGAACCACTCGCCCGATGCTTGCGAGATGGCGACTGGCAGGTCAGAGAAGCCGCAGTTGAAGCCGTAGCCATGATCGGTTCACCCGCGGTCGACATACTGCTGAGATATTTACGGGATTGGGACTCACGGAAATATGCGATCAAAGCCCTTGGCAAAATTAACGATGAACGTGTTCTCGACCCACTTATTTCTATGCTGAAGAATGATGAATTTAAAGATGACGCCACCAATGCGCTTGCGGAACTTGGACTTCCAGCGGTAGAAAAGCTCATTAAAGCACTCAATGATAAAGATGAGTTTGTACGAAAACAGTCGATTCTCGCACTGGGAGAGATCAAAGACCCAGCAGCAGTCGATCCCCTCATCGAAAACCTCAAAAATGATGATTGGTGGATTCGCTTAACCTCTGCGGCCGCCTTAGAAAAAATCGGTGACCCGCGGGGACGCGACGCGATCAAACCACTGTTGAAAGATCCTGATGTCGTAGTCCAAATGCGAATCGAGCGAATGCTGAGTGCTTGGAAAAAACAACCAGTGAATGCATAAGACAGGAAAAGAAAACTCAACAAAGGTGAACGTCAAATAGATACAGGTCCACCTTTTCTTCAAGAGAAACTACGGGAGTAATTCATCAAGCTTGGCCTGAACCAGGTCAAGCGTTTCTCGTGAAACACCCTCCCCTTGAACTAGACGTTGTTGCGCCTCAAGTATTTCGTACATAAGTTCTTCCACTCGTTTCCCTACGTGGCCATTGCCTTCAGCAGCTTTCGCATTACCTAAATGTTCAAACGCTAGACCCAATTCCTTAGCTGCATCCTTGTACTGATGGTCCAACAATTTAGATTTCCCTTCGATAAGCCGTGCCTTTGCCTGAAGAAACTCTCGTCGCAACGAAAGTTTCTGGTCTAATCCTATTGTCTGTTCAATCACGTCTCCTGATAAATCCCGTATCTTCTGCTTAATCTCGTCGGGACGTTGCCCTGTGTAGTATCCAAGGCTAAACACCGCGGCCAATACGACCAAAAAGAGCAACATCTTCACAAGACACCCCCGCATTACAGGACATTAGAGAAACGTGACATCATAATACACCATAAAGGGCCGTTATTTAGCGTTATCATGAAAATCTTAGAGGAATGGTTTTGGGAATGGCCACCATGAACTTCAGAGATTTGAGGCGCGAAATTACGCTGTCTTGGCTACTTTAGATTAGCTCGTTAGATGGGGACAGAGGCCTCAACATTAGCTCTCTCTTCGGTACATACAGGATTACCGAGTAAAGTAGCCAAGCTTCCTGACTCTTATAAATTAATTAGATTCGTTACAGATGTGTGAATTCAAGTATACCAGTATTAATTCGTCTATCAAGAATCCACTTCGAGAGCAGGACCAAGCACAATGCGATAACGACAAATCTCTTAGGAGGGCTAAGCATGCCCAACTGGTTGATCCCCGCTTGATTGAGCTAGCGATGCGACCACAGCAAAACGTTCTCCAATAATGCGAGTCACACGATTCATATGCTGAGTCAACTCTTTGGCTTCCTGTGGCTGAAGATCACGCTGAAACTGAGGGTGAATGCCCCACCACGAATCAATTTCTTCTCCTGAAACTTTTGACATCACACGAACGAGTTTAATGGTCTGAGTTCGCTCTGACCCATCCTGGGGAATCGTCGAAGACGAATCTGAAGGTTCACTGACTTCTGTCTCTACAGACTCTGTGCTCTTGGACTGAGACGATGAAGCTGTCGCATCTTCAAATAGTTTGCTCAATGCTGGAACAACGGAACTGACACATAACAACGCGGCAGATGTTAGCCCCTCACTACCTGAAGCTTCCATTTTGCCCGTAACTCGGACGGCAAAGGCTTGAAAAAAGGCATCACGCTCCTTACTTTCTTCAGTCACCACAAATTTATGTCGCTCATAAATCTGCCGACTTTCGGACACCGTCTTGCCAATCGCTAACGTCACCTCCATATCATCGATTTCAGTGGCACTCATGGTCGGTGCTAAATTCGTGCGCAACTGCGCGCTCACAGAATCTTCCAGACTATTCATAAACTCCGGTTGATCTTGAATAGGGATATGGAACGCGGACAAACGATCAATAAGATTAAATTGCACGCGGAGGAACTCTAAATAGACTTCCCACTCTTGCGTGCGATTAAGCTTCAACGAATGCTTCTGGTCGGTTCGCTTCATCAACGCAACCGACTCTCTAGCAACACCAAGCATGGTATCGGCAAGGTCCTTCAAGATAGGTCCATAGGTTTCAGTTAATTTCATAGCGCCGCCTTACATGAGAGATAGTAAAGCAAAAGTATACCGCATACTTTCTGGACCTGTCCAAGGTATCACGAATCCGTGCATTGAAGGCAGAGTTATGTATTTCTTCTATGACTCTCACGCTGATTTCCCGTGGAAATGGGTAGGCATCGTCGATGATACTGGACAGAGAAAGAATTCTTCGCCATAAATGAAATGCCCGAGAAAAGCCTGGTTATTCAAAGAGTATGGCTAGTATCTCATTGAAACTTTTAGGGTTCGCGGCAAGAATGACCAATCATTGCAACCCCAGAACTCGTATGCTATACACGCCACTAGAAGGAAAAAACGTATTTTGTCGCTTGTGGAAGAAAAAAATGTATCTCGTTGTTCGTATCTCGCATTTCGTGAGAAGATTTTTCTATTTTTTCTTTACGAGATACGATTCATGGGCAACGAACAACGCATGTCGAGACGAGCATCGATTTCAAATATTGGGGTCTTCATGACACGCGAGGCCTCACCCTTCACTCAATTCAGCATTTACGAGTATTTATGGATTCAGTAACTCCGGGCTCAAAACTTTATGTATTGAAACGTCCGGCGGCGGATGCCCCAGCACCAACACTATCTCTCAATTACGCCGAGGAGTTGAATCCTCAACAATTAGCTGCCGTCGAAGCCGTTAACGGTCCGGCATTGGTCATCGCTGGAGCCGGAAGCGGCAAAACACGGACGCTTGTCTATCGGGTGGCTCGGCTCATTGATTTAGGCATCCCCCCCGCCTCAATTCTCTTACTCACCTTTACACGAAAGTCGGCACAAGAAATGCTCGACCGAGTGGGGTATTTAATTGGAGGCAGAAGCGAACAGGTGGCTGGAGGCACCTTCCATTCCGTCGCCAATATTTTATTGCGGCGTTACGGTCGCTCCGTGGGACTCGAGCCAGGCTTCACCATTCTCGACCGTGGAGACTCAGAAGATCTCATCAACCTACTTCGCGGACAACTGGGCTTAAATGATGTCGGAAAACGGTTTCCCCGAAAACGCACGATCGCCGATATCTACAGTAAGAGTGCGAATACGCTTGAAAGTGCGGAAGATATTCTACTGAATGACTATGCTCACTTTGGTGAATTTTTAGAAGAACTCACCAAACTCCAGCAAGCTTATGAAACAGCCAAGCGTCAGCGTCAATTAGTAGATTATGATGATTTACTCGTCAAACTTCGTGAACTTCTCCACACTGACGAAACCGCTCGTCACAATATTTCTCAAGTTTTTCGGTATATTTTAGTTGATGAATACCAAGACACGAATCGGCTACAAGCCGATGTGGTTCGAAAACTGGCAGCCACTCACGACAACGTGATGGTCGTTGGCGACGACTCTCAATCGATCTATGCCTTTCGGGGAGCGACATTCCGAAATATTATGGAATTCCCGACATTATTTCCCGATACCACGATTTACAAACTCGAAGAAAACTACCGTAGCACTCAACCCGTGTTACAACTCGCTAATCGCCTCATCGAACAGGCTCCAGAAAAATATACAAAAGAACTCTTTACGAAAAAACTAGAAGGACCGCTCCCTGTTCTGGTGCAAGCCACTGGAGAAAATGCCCAATCACGATTTATTGCGCAAAAGATTTTGGAACTCAGAGAAGAAGGCATCGCGCTTGATGAGATCGCCGTCCTCTTTAGATCCAGCTTTAATGCCTTCGATCTTGAGTTAGAACTCACTCGTTGCAATCTTCCATTTGTGAAACGAGGCGGTTTCAAATTTATTGAGACCGCCCATGTCAAAGACCTCTTGGCGCATCTCAGAGTCATGCATAACCCACTTGATACGGTCAGTTGGAATCGCATTCTCCTGTTGATCGAAGGGGTCGGCCCGAAAAAAGCCAAAGATGTCCTCGTCGCACTCCTCAATACCGCGCGGCCTTACGAAGTCCTAAAAGGCGGAACAGGACGATCAGCTCATGGCCTTCGGCAACTGGCATCACTGCTCGAAGCTGTCGCTGAACACGACACCTTGACCCCAGCCGAACTCATTGGCGAAACCATGGAATACTATCTGCCGGTGCTCAAAGATCAATACGATGACTATCCTAAACGGATTCGAGACTTAGAGCATCTGAGCGTCATGGCTGAACGCTACCACCAATTGAGTGATTTTTTAGCAGACCTCACGCTCGAACCGCCAAATGAAAGTATCATCGACATCGAAGCCCCGGATCGTGACAACGAACGCCTCGTCCTCTCGACCATCCATTCAGCCAAAGGCCTGGAATGGCGATGCGTGTTTGTCATCTGGCTCGTTGATGGACGATTTCCTTCCGCCTATTCATTCGCTGAAGACGATGAACTCGAGGAGGAGCGTCGGCTCTTGTATGTCGCGATCACTCGTGCCAAACAAGAATTATTTCTCACCTATCCCATTAATGTGTACGACAAAATGACCGGATCGGTGCTATCAAAACCTTCACGATTTCTTGATGACATTCCGTCATCGTTTATGGAAACCTGGAATCTCATCGAAGAAGATCAATCGTATCATTGGAGCTAAGAAGAGGATGTGGAGACGACAAACAACCGCAATCATTCTATTCGCAATAACAACAAGCATTCTCGTGACAATTGCCCCTCAGTCCATATGGGCTGAAGAAGATCAGACGTCAGCTCGAACTCAGGCCCAACACCCATGGCCCGTACTCGTTGAACAGGCCGAAGCCCATGGTCTGCCAACGGAATTCCTCAAAGAAATTGACCCAAAATTTGTCACCGTGGTTTTTGAAGACCTCCGAACCTATGCCGCGGAATATCACCCGGAAGACCATCGGATGATCCTGAATATGCGGCTCTCGTTTAACAAAGCCGGCGGCGTCTTAGCCGAACTGAATCGTATGACTCACCATGACCTCGGCCTGCTGTATCATGAATTATTTCATGCATACCTGGACTTTCTTTTTTCCGCGCCCGATCCCCAAGCGCTCAGCCCGACAGGTCAAGCAATTCTCAATTTAGCCAACGATCAATTGCGCTGTCACTATCGTTTTGTCCGCATTAACCCCATTCGCCAACGAAAGGCGGCAACTGAACTAAGGTTTCTCTCTAAAGAAGATGCCTGGGAAGTGCTCAACGAAACATGGGCGGTCTTTGTCGGGTGGGCTGTCTGGAGTAAATTGGAAATCTTCAAAGGCGATATGACCAACGCCACCTGGAATCCTGAGGCAGTAAGAAACTGGAGCCAGCGACTGACACAAGCCTCACAAAGCGGTGAACTGCTCGGGTACTATGAACCTGACGACCCTGAAGAGCGTCGCGTAGCCAGAAAACGATTCATCGCCCCATCAAACGGTATGACTACCCAGGACGTCGAACGAATCCTGACGGATATTCTCAAATCGCCGCCAGAGATCGTCCAAGCCTCAACCGCCGTCATGGAGCAGGCCCAAGCCGCAGGCGAACCACCACCGTCATGTGAGTAAAGCGAAACCCAATAATACCAATCCGAACAATGCTGTCCGACACAACGCAGGTCATACAACAAAAGTTCGAAGAAATTTAGTCCGGCTTTAGGAATCGCATCTAGCTAGACTTCGATATTTAATCCATGCTAGCTTCAATTTGGCTTGGTCAAGGAATTTTGCGCCTGTAGCTCAGTGGATAGAGCACTGGCCTCCGGAGCCAGGTGCCGCAGGTTCAAATCCTGCCAGGCGCACCACAAAAGCGTGAAACGTTGCTCGTATCTCGTAAAAACTCTCTTTGCTTTTCACGAAATACGCTTCACGAATAACGAGATACGTTTTTTTATCCCTCTCGGTGGGTCGTTAGCTCAGCTGGTAGAGCAGCTGACTCTTAATCAGCGGGCCACAGGTTCGATCCCTGTACGACCCACCAATTTTTCAACGTAAGCGCAAGACACTGCCTGAGCATATAATAACTTAAGGTATGGCTGTCATATCGAAACACGCTGAAGAACTCCTCCACGACTCTATCCTCACTGAAATAATACAACGATTAACAAATGCATTTCACCCGGAAAGCATCTACCTGTTTGGTTCTGTTGCACGCGGAGAAGCAGGACCGCACAGCGACTACGACTTGCTTATGGTGCTTAAGGATTCATCGCTGCCGCGGTATCGGCGCGATCAAGAAGCATTCAGAGTCCTTACAGGAGTAGGGGCATCTAAAGATATTCTTGTTCTGACGAAAAAAGAGTTCGAGAGTCAACGAAAAGCGCCCTCTTCCCTCCCAGCCACTGTCGAGCGGGAAGGGATTCTTCTCTATGCAGCCTGAAACTACAGCCGAAGCGAAAGCGTGGTTTCAAAAAGCAGCCAACGATCTTCGCGGGGCCGATATCGATCTAGCGGCCAACCCACCACTTATCGAGGATGCACTTTTCCACTGCCAACAGGCTGCAGAAAAATCTATGAAAGGCTTCCTTGCAGCCCACGAGCAGGTTTTTCGAAAAACCCATGATCTTGATGAACTGGGCCAAAAGTGCGAAAATATTGATCCCAGTTTAATATCCATACTCACAACGGCTCGCGACCTTACAGTTTTTGCTTGGGAATTCCGGTATCCAGGAGACACCGAAATTCCAACAGAGGGGGAAGCTAAAGATGCACTTGCTACCGCCCAGTCGGTATTTGATGAAATCTTGTCGCGTCTACCTGAAAGTGTTCGACCCTAGCAAGTAATTGTGTGTTAACTAGATTACTTTTTGCATTTAAGGCGTCTCCAAACGAGTAAGGCAACGAAAAGGGAGAGAACACAGTATGGCGAAACACTCGGGAGATGAGATGCGTGCCGAATATGACTTTTCCCAATTGAAGGGTGCTGTCAGAGGAAAGTATTACTCCAGGGTGAAAACGGGCACGAATCTCATACTTATCGATCCCAATCTTGCAAAGCTTCCCAACAGCGAATTTGAAAAATGAATACGTCCCCCTTGTCCTCTTTGGCATTGTTAATTTAAGGTATATACGATAAACTCGTCTCCCTCACCTTATCATGGAGGCGACTATGCTGAATTGCCCTCGGTGTACGAGTCCCGACAAAGTGAAAAGTGGCTTCAAGAGCGGACGGCAACGCTACAAGTGTAAAGCGTGTGCGTTCTTTTTTACCGTTGCCCAGAAATCCGATACGGCCACTCCCGCCCAACGCCGTTTGGCATTGACCCTGTATTTGGAAGGCTTGGGGTTTCGATCTATTGGGCGAATCGTGGGCTTTAGCCATGTCGCAGTCTATCAGTGGGTGAAAGCGTTTGGGGAAACCGTGGAGTCGATCAAGCGACCGGCCGCTCAGATTGTCGAACTCGATGAATTGCATAGCTATGTGAGACATAAAAAAACTACTGTTGGGTCTGGCTTGCTGTTGATCGACTTGGCAAACGCTTCCTCGCTGCTGTCACTGGCACGCGAGGCGTCGTGACCGGAGCCCGTTTATGGAAGACCATCAAGCACCCACGGATTGCGCAAGTGATGACCGACTATTGGGAACCGTATGAACACTTCCTCCCGCCGACGAAGCATGTGCAGTCCAAAGCGGAAACCTTCACGGTCGAGGGCTACAATAGTTTGTTTCGACATTTTCTGGCTCGCTTCCGTCGGAAAACCAAATGTTACAGCAAAAGCGAAACGATGTTGCGGTATTCGGTGCACCTCGTAATGGCAAAATGGAACGGTGAGCTGAAAGATATCTTAATTTAACAATGCCTCCTCTTTATTATTCATAAATGGTATTTCGTGGGAAGTAAAGAAGCTCTTTATGCGAGATACGAGCGACGAATAACGAGATACGAATCTTAAATCAGCGGGCCACAGGTTCGACCTCTGTACGACCCACCAATTTTATCGATGGCTTATGTCTGTTTGACCTAATCCATTTTTATTGAGGCGGGCGAATCTGGGTTAGATCTTGCGCTGCAAAACAGCTTAGTGAGTTGACTCAACATCAAATCGAGTTTGACGTTTCCCCACATCCTTAACAGGCCTTTTCCGACCATTCGAGACTCCGTTAACGATAAGAACAATCGCTTCATTTAACTCTGACACGGTTCATTCCATATCAGCGGCCTTACATTTCATAAATCTTGATGGATTCACTTGACATCGTAAATAATTCTGCAAAAATTCTTATCCATATCTACTGTAGTTGGGGTTATCCAAGTTGTTTGAACCAGAGTAATTGCCATTTTTCAGCTCGACGTAAAGTAAAGAAATGACCAAAATCCAACTTCCAGCTGCACCGAAAATCTTTCACAGGAACCAGCGTTCGTCAGCTTGGAGCTCGCTTAGCATAAGATTAGAATTGCAAAATCTTCTAAAACCGATAAAACTAGATCTGACCCTAAGACTGTACACAAAACTGCTCACAAAGATCAGTTCAATTTCCAACAAATTAGACATAATCAAGAAAAAGTTACCGGAGAGTCTGTCCAACTAATTTTTCCAATTTTCTTGAATTCAAGTCAATCGCATCGAAAATTTATTGATCAACCGACCGCCGAAGTGCTTACAGTATCGGGCGCCCTACGAAGTCTTTCGCGAAGCCCGTGGTACACTTGACGGTTGAATGTGGGATCAGAGCAAAATCCATAAACAGATCCTACAACAGGTTTTCTCAAGAACTGGTGCTTATAACATATTAGAAAGTTGTTCCTTTAGTTCCCGTCACCTACTGACTCCTGAGCCTCTGAGGAAAACCAGGAAAAAGCTTATTCTCTTTTGTTGAAGAATCAGAAGAAAAGGGAAAGTATGGACTTAAGACTAGCAGATATTGAAATTCCAGAAGATAAACCGTTCAAAAATGATCAACTAGGTCGTAATAGAGAGATAGCTCAGCTTACCCAAATAATTTCTACTCTTGACCAACCTTCTGTCCTAGCCATTGATTCCAGTTGGGGAACAGGAAAAACAACCTTTCTTCGTATGTGGCAGGCTTCTATAAGAAAGGAATTTCCCTGCCTGATTTATAATGCTTGGGAAAACGATTTTACCGCAGACCCCTTAGTCTCTTTCATTGGAGAATTAGAAAAGGAACTTGATCTATTTGAAATAAGCGATCCTAAAGTAAAGAGAAAATTAAAGAGGGCACTGGGTGAAACGAAAAAAGCAGGTGGAACATTTCTAAAAAGAGCCCTTCCACTTATGCTGAGAGTTGCCTCAGGAGGCATCTTATCAGTAGATGGAAAAGTTTTAGATCAATTGACAAACCTCACCGAAGGACTTGCTGAGGATTTTTTCAAAGAATACGAAAAAAGTAAAAAGAGTATTAGCGCCTTTAAAGAAAAGTTGGAGGATTTCATTAATTATCTTGGAGAAACTAAATTCGAGGGAAAACCTTTTATTGTATTTGTCGATGAGCTTGATAGATGCCGACCGCCCTTTGCCATTCAGCTTTTAGAAAGAATAAAGCACTTTTTTAATGTTAAGGGAATGGTCTTTGTTCTGGCCATAGACAGAAAGCAACTTGGGGAATCTATGAAAGTCGTCTATGGCAGCGGAATGGATGTCGCAGGATATCTTAGGCGGTTTATAGACATTGATTACAAATTAAAACAGCAATCTGGACCTGAGTTTTCCAATTATCTCTTTCAAACGATGGGAACTAATTCTCTATTGAGCAGGCTGAGAATTGATGAACACAAAAACGAATTTTTGAATGAATTTAAAGACCTTTCTCAGCTTTTATCATTATCTTGTCGGGAACAGGTTCACTTATGTTCTCGGTTCAATTTATTCTTGCGAATGACCCAAGACGACAGTTTTCACCACTCATCATTCGCATTGGTACTTATAGCCATAAGGGTTAAAGAGGAAGATTTTTATCAAGAAATTGTGAAGGGAACTACTTCTCCGTATGACATACTGCTTAAAATAAATTCCCTTTCAGGTAGGGAAGATTGGCGTTTCAACTTGCAATGGGGCAGTAGCTTAGACGCCTTCCTCAGATCAGCCAAATACACCCCAGCTGCAATTAGGGAGGAATTGCAAAGATTTGAGAAAACACAAAAAGAAGAAAACTATCTCCAAAAACTGCAAGAAAACTTACAGTTAAGATACCAGGAAGGTGTATATACTACCTTGCGTAAGCTAGGTTCTAATGGGAAACAATTATTCGTTCAATTAGTCGATAAAATTGAACTCATTGGAAGGTTTGACTGGAATGATTAGGACTTGAAAGATGAAAAAATGTGCACTAATTATTCAAGTCCTTTAAAGGCTTAGGCGCTAATTCTAAGTGCAACACTTTCAGCTGGGATCGCTTAAATGTAAATGGGGTCAAATCTAAATGGGGTCAAATCTAGTTTTATCGTATAGAAAAATGTATACTGACGCATTATGGCTAGACCGTTACGAATAACATTTGACGGGGCGTGGTACCACGTGATGAATCGCGGGGCTGGGCGCAAGGCGGTCTTTACCAATAACGAGCAGCGCGAGTACTTCTTGGCTTTATTGGCCGAAACCTCTGACCGTTTCAACGCAGAGTGGCATGCCTACTGCCTGATGGACAATCATTACCATTTGCTGGTGCGCACGCCAGAGGCCAATCTGCAACGGATCATGCGGCACCTGAATGGGTTGTATACCCAGTTCTACAATCGAACGGAAGGACGAGACGGTCCCTTATTTCGAGGGCGGTATAAGGCCATCTTGGTCGAAGCCCAGGCGTATTGGACGCAATTATCCCGCTATATTCACCGGAATCCATTGGAGGCCGGACGAGTGAAACGGCTTGATCAGTATCGATGGTCCAGTTATCTCGCCTACATCGGCACACACACACGTCCGCCATGGCTTACCTGCGCCTATATCCTAAAATCCCTGTCCTCCAGGAGACCGATTGAGGCCTACAAAGCCTTTGTCGCGGAAGGCATTGATGACGAAATATTAGAGTTTTATGCCAAGAGCAAACAACCGCCGGTTCTGGGAAGTGATGCGTTTAAACAGACCCTTAAATTACGGAATAAAAAGGTTATTGATGTGCCAGATTTGCGAGAGGCACGGGTCAAGCCAACGGTTACACGCATCATCGAAGTCGTCGGTCAACGTCTGAATGTCAATCCCAAGAGCATAAGGACATTAAAAAGGGGGCGAACGTCAAACAACCCGGCCCGAGGACTCGCGATGTATCTGTGTCAACGGGAGGCGGACATGAGATTGGGAGAGATTGCCCAGCGATTTGGATTGAAACATTACGCCAGTGCGAGCAGCAGCATTCGTCAGTTTGAGACGCGGTTGGCCGAAACCCAATCGTTACAACGGCATGTGAGGCGTATTAAACGGGATTTGGCTCGTTCTTCCTCTCGAGACACGCGATGAAAGCTATAACCTTTACAGAACCCGGCGGCCCTGAGGTGCTGCAAGTGACTGACGTGCCAGACCCTCAACCGAAGGCCCATCAACTTCTCGTGCGCGTTCACGCTACGGCCCTGAATCGAGCCGACCTCCTCCAGCGACGTGGCCAATATCCGCCGCCACCAGGAGAATCTGACATTTTAGGCCTTGAGCTGGCAGGAGAAATTGAGGCATGTGGAAAAGCCGTGGAGGGATTTGCTCCAGGTGAGAACATTGTTGCCTTAGTCGGAGGCGGTGGGTATGCGGAACTCGCGGTGGTTGATTACCGGCTCGCCATGAAAATTCCTGAAGGGCTCTCGTTCAACGAAGCCGCCGCCATCCCTGAAGCCTTTTTCACGGCTCAGGAAACGGTATTGACTCTTGGAGGGCTTCAATCCAGAGAAACCGTGTTGATTCATGCCGCAGGCAGCGGCGTGGGGACCGCTCAGGTACAAATGGCAAAATCCATTGGCGCATACGTGTTAGTCACAGCGGGGACTACAGAAAAATTACAGATGGCCGCACAGCTCGGCGCTGACGCCGGCTGCAATTACCAAGAGCAGGACTTTGCCGAATGGGTACAAATGCAGACCGAGGGGAAAGGCGTCAATCTAGTCGTAGATCCCGTCGGTGCCGTGAATTGGCAAAGAAATTTGCACTGTTTAACACCGCTGGGGCGACTGGTGATTTTTGGACTGCTGAGTGGAGAGAAACAGGAAACCGACTTGAGACCGTTGCTAACGAAGCGGCTGACCGTGAAGGGCACAGTGTTACGGACGAGATCTGTGGATGAAAAAATTGCTATGACTCAACGCTTTGTGAAACGGTGGCTCGCGCATTTTGCCAAGGGCACGATTCGTCCCGTGATCGATTCCGTCTTTCCACTATCCAAGGCATCCGACGCGCATCGTTATATGGAAGCCAATCGGAATATCGGAAAGATTGTATTGGATGTCCGAAACTTCGAATAGCAAGCCTCTTTAACTATAGCGAATCCAAATAAGTTTCAGCTGGGCATGCCACCTCACGCAGTGCAAGTTTTCATCTCAAACATCCGAAGGTTCTACACGCTTGGATTATCGCGAATCCACATACGTTCAGCGAAATTATGAGGAATTTCACTGCGGTCCCCACGTTCATGGAATCGGCGATAACTGACCATGACCGACGTCTTCTCACACCTATTGGATCTCAAGATTAGACAAGTTGGCGCTTTATCGTTTCGGTATAACTGAGCCGGCTATAGGCTAACGAACATCTGTGAGAAACGAGGAGTCTAATTGTAGGGCGGCTGGTTTGGTGCTAGTGGGGAATCGAGCAACTGGGTGAGGCGGTCATACCACACATTCGCCATCTTGGTGTAACCGCTTTCGTTGGGGTGGAAAGCATCGACAAAATCTCCATCGGCATCTTGAAGATGGTAATCAATGTCTGCACCATTCTCCATGTCGACAACCAGGAGTTTATCGCCATTTGCTATACGAGTTTCTGCCATCGCTGTAAGCTGGGTATTATAGTGTGTGTAGATCGAGCTTATAGGCACCTTATTGATTATAAGAGCAAGGATCACAGTCACGTCTGAGCTGTACTGGTCAATTTCATCGAGGAGCTGACTCACTTCCATAACGATATCGCTTGGTTCTTGGCCAGACCTCAGATCATTCGTCCCGATGTGCAGAAGTACGATTTTAGCTGGATTCGCCTGAAGAAATACCCTGACTCTATCTCTAACCCAGTCAGCGGTCTTGTCATAATATCCTTCGTGCTCCCGGTCAAAATCAAATGGGATATCAGATGAGGCACAATCGTCTTGGGGATGCGTCTGACTTCCAACAAAATTCACCACATGATTCGCCTGACTCAGTTTGCGATAAAGAGAATACCTGTATCCGAGGTCACAAGCGGGAGGAGGAACGGGGCAACAGCCTTTCGTGAGAGAATCGCCAAGAGGCATGATAGTGTATTCTGCCGAAATTGAGTCCTTCCAAGATATGACTGCAATACTCGTCAGAAAAACCAAGCACATTACCAGAAGCACAATGGATACTCTTCCAGTCATGACTCCTCTCTCGTGTATGCGCGTCTAGTTTTTACGATCTACTAAGGATCTAGAAAACCTTACCCTCTATTATCTAACCCTCTTCAACACCGAGACAGTACGTCAGATTTCACATGGTCAACAAGCATTTGAGCCTGACGAGACGATCCGCTGCACCTTCATGTTGGCAAATTGGGAAAGATCAAACAAGACCTTTTTCACGGAACTTACCGATAATAGCGATCAACAGTTTCAAGTGGGTTTTATGTCGAATTGTTTTTTCTGATTTTTGTTCATAGTAAACAGACCTTTTCGGCTAATTCATCGATCAAGACTTTTTGATTTTCAGAATAATCAACCGGTACGTCAACCAAATGGACCCCACCCGTCTCAAACGCTTTTTCTAATATGGGAATCAACGCATCTGCCGCCTCAACACGATGGCCAGCGGCTCCGAAACTTTCTGCATATTTCACAAAATCGGGATTACCAAAATCCAGCCCCCAGTCCTGAAATCCCGACCCAGTCTGCTTCCAGCGAATCATCCCATAGGCGTTATCATTCAATACGACCACCACAAGACTCAGCTTTAACCGCACGGCGGTTTCCAACTCTTGACTATTCATCATGAACCCGCCATCACCACAAATGGCCATGACGCGACGATCCGGGAACAGCATGGCCGCCATCATCGCCGACGATAATCCCGCGCCCATCGTGGCCAAGGCATTATCCAAGAGCACGGTATTGGGTTGATAGGCTTTATAGTTTCGCGCATACCAGAGTTTATACATCCCATTATCCAAGGCAATAATGTCGTGTTCACCCATGACTTTTCTCGTATCGGCGACAATACGCTGTGGAATAATTGGGAAACGCGGGTCATGAGCGCCTTCGGTTATATGCGATTCTATTTCAGCACGGATTTTCTCGAAATAGGATGTCTCGCATGGCACTTCACCGCCAAGTTTGTGTTGTAGGCGCTGAATGGAACGAGCCAAATCGCCCACCACCTCGACCTGCGGGAAATACACTTGATCGACTCGCGCCGATTTATAATTCACATGAATGACGTTCTTCCCACCTACCTTCATAAAGAATGGAGGTTTTTCAACGACGTCATGCCCAACATTGATAATCAAATCGGCACGTTCAATGGCACAATGCAGATAATCTCCATCAGACAACGCCGCTGTGCCCAGGAACAGCTTCGAACGTTCATCGACCACGCCTTTACCCATTTGCGTGTTAAAGAAGAACAGACGCGTTGATTGCACAAAATCACAGAGTGCGTGACGCGCATGTTGGCGGTTGGCGCCAGCTCCGATCAGAATCAGCGGCATCTTAGCGTCGTGAATGAGCTCCACGGCTTTATCCAGCACCGCATCATCGGCGACGGCATAATAACGCTCATGGGGTTTCACGACTTGTTCGTCGGTCTCTTCCGCAGCAATATCTTCCGGCAACTCGAGCAACACGGTGCCAGGACGCTCCTCTTCTGCTAAACGAAAGGCTTCACGGACAATGGCAGGAATAGTATTGCCATGGACGATTTGTTTTGACATTTTGCAAATCGGCTCAAACAAACTCACAATATCAATAATCTGAAATTGACCTTGTTTGGATTTCTTAATTGGCTTTTGGCCGGTAATCATAATCAGTGGCATCCCGCCAAGATGTGCAAAAGCTGCTGGTGTCGTTAAATTTGTTGCGCCTGGCCCGAGGGTCGCTAAGCACACACCAGCCTTACCGGTGAGGCGTCCGTAGGTTGCCGCCATAAAGGCCGCACCCTGCTCATGACGCGTGAGCACAAGCTTGATACTCGATGACCGCAATGATTCCAGAAGGTCCAAGTTTTCCTCACCAGGAAGAGCGAAAATATATTCCACACCTTCCGCTTCCAGTGATTGAACAAACAAATCAGATGCCTTGACAGACGTACTCGACCGACGACCCTTGTGAGTGGACAAACCCATATGACTAGTCCTTCCTCGAACAGTTGCTACTCAGATGAAAAAAAGATAGGCATCCAATTATTCCGATCCCAATCGCGGTCTGCCTCGCGGGAGAGGAGACACGCGCCGATTCATTTTCTTAGCCAATCGGGTTTTAAAACGGTCACTGCCTAATACCCAAGCTTTATTGGTCGCCTCTCGGATTTCTTCTAACGTTTCCCCGCTCAGATGATGCCGAAACAATGCACGGTAGGCTTTCTGTCGTTCCACCGCTGTTCGTCCTAACCCGCGATATAACGCGTGAGGCGTCAAGAGCGGATCTCGTTTGCCATTCGCATGAGCATGATAACTCGACCACAGGTATTCTCGCGGATGAACGACCATGTCCGCTCGAACGGGGTTCAGCTCAATATACCGACAACAGGTGAGAAAATACGAATCACCATCGATCAACGTGGCTCGATAACGACCTTCCCATAATGTACCCGTCCGCTGATGGCTGGCATTCACATGCTGGACATACCGCCTTCCCAGCGATTGCAACGTCTTGGGCAAACTTTCAGGCTGATCAGGTGTCAGGAGCAGATGCACATGATTCGTCATCAACACATAAGAATGAATGGCACACCCGTATCGAGTAGCCGCCTCTGTTAGGAACTCCAGGTAGAGCGGATAGTCAGATTTTTTGAAAAACAGGGCTCCACGATTGTTCCCCCGCTGAATCACGTGAAGAGGATAGCCTGGAGCAAAAAATCGAGGCAAACGCGCCATAAAATCCCCCCTTAGGTTAAAGCCAAGACGGAGATATAACATAATGCATCAATCAAGTCGAGTCTGACCCCACTTATATTGTATTGTGCGCAGACTCATGGTATAAGAATAGAGTTGGATTATTGCTCACTTTCCGATCCTGACCTCCATGGCTAAGGCAAGTAAACGGAAACACTCAGACGCTTCAGGACGTGCGACAAGCCATGCCTCAACTGCTGAGTCGAAATCGATTCCCCCACTCAATATCGCCCTTCTTGTGCTGGTAACCGCTGGCATTCTTTTGACCTCTTACCTTACGTACGTCGCATGGTTCGAAGACCATCCGGCCTTTTGTAGTGAGGGATCTGGCTGCGATTTAGTCCAGGCCAGTCGCTGGTCGACACTACTCGGCATTCCCATGGCCTTCTATGGCCTGCTCACCTATATCTTGCTGGCTAACATCATCTGGAACAATCGAACTAAGTCCAAACACGGGCGGCCATTGGTGTTTGTCACAATCTGCGGGTTTGCCATTAGCGCCTATCTGACGATCGTGTCAGTGGTAGAGATTGAGGCCACCTGCCCTTACTGTCTCGCCTCGTTTGCCATCATTACGACCATGATGGTTCTGGCAATTGCTCAGCGATCGACCAACTGGGTGAATTCCGTCAAAGAGGCTTCTGTGGTGGCTCTACTCATTGTTGGAGTTCTGCACTTGCACTATAGCGGTCTTTTTAGTGCGGCAGCAGGGCCAGAAGATCCACAACTGCAAGCCCTGGCGGTTCACCTCGACAAAACAGGGGCCAAATTTTATGGTGCGTACTGGTGCCCTCGTTGTCAGGAACAGAAAGAAGTGTTTGAAGCCTCGGCAAGGCGGCTTCCTTACGTCGAGTGCAGCTCTGGCGGACGCGGAAGCGCTCTGACCCCACCTTGTGCCAAAGAGAAAATTCGAAGCTATCCCACATGGATTATCGGCGACCAACGCTACACGGGCCTACAGACCCCTCGCTCACTCGCCTCCGCCTCCGGCTTTACCTGGAAGGATGACTATAGCGAATCCAAATAAGTTCCAATTGAGCCATGGGATTTTCAACGCGGTATCTAACCCGTCAAGGGTACGGAAATTATTGAGTCGGCTATAGCTCAAGCCAGAGGCATTCTAAAAAACAACACGCAAGTATTAGGACTTACTGCTAGGTCCGTCAATTCTCTTATCCACGACATATGGTCGAAGACCGCCAACTTTTTTCATGACCTCATCAAACTCTTTCTGAGGGACCTTAAATTCCTTGAGGGTATTGGCGATATGTTTGGCCACAATATCAAATTCTTTGTCCGTGATCCCAAGACCTTCATGTGTCAGTTCCAACGGACGATTGATTTTCTTACAAGGCCCACCGGTATTGAAACAGAGTAAGTTCTTGTTCTTTTGTCGTAATTGATTTCTGGTATCGGTTCCCATACCAATAAAATACCGTCCAACGACCGGATCATCCCATATTCTTTCAAGAAACTCGTCAACGACAGCTGAAATCGCGTCGTAACCGCCAAGACGATCATAAAGTGATTTTTCTTGATCAGCAAAACTCACGGACTGAAACGCCCCTCCAATTAGACAAACTGCACTCAAACACACAATGATTCGATAACGGCGCAGAAAACTGTCAGTCATAAACATTCTCCTTAGATGAAAAAATAGGTTGCTCATGGATATATCATGACTCAGGGGAAATACATCATGTCTCCCTGTAAACTGTTGGATTTTGTCCAATAAGAGACCACAACACATGTGGTAAACCTCTATACCTTCATCGTACCATACAAATCCTCGTACTTTCCCAATCCTCGACTGACCTCACCGAACCTCTGACGGTTATCCGTGGGGCTCTCTTTAAAACCAAGGCGACCGTTCGGATGCGTGATCCCCCACCCAAACTATGACGTTCGAGCCTTTGCGAACGTGAGATAGAGCGACGCGGATATCCCGGATGATCCGAAAATCATACACATGACCATGATCTGATATTTCGTCGCCACAAGTGGGGAAACACCCGAGAGAATTTGCCCGGTCATCATCCCTGGCAACGACACCAAACCAACGGCAAATAACGAATTGATGACAGGAATCAGCGAGGAGTGCAAGGCCGCATTTCTCGCCTTGACATACGAACAGGCCTTTTCATATTCAGCCTCAAACCGTTCAGCGGCCAGGCTCACGGTATTCATACAACTGGCAAAGATCATTCCTGCAAGCGGCACGACATAACGAGGGAAAAACCACGGTTGCACCTCCAACACCAACTGACTCACTAGGACGAGCGTCGAAACTCCACCGATCACAATGGCACCTAAAGCATTTCGATACAAGTAGGGTTGCTTGTTCTTGAGAGGACGCAAGGCAATCCAACTGGCCGCACCCAGCATCACCATCAATACAAACACGATGACACCTGACTGCTCTGCCTCGAAAATATACGTCAGTACATATCCAATAAGCAGCAATTGAACGAGCATTCGTGCCACCGCATACACCGCCGTTTGTCCATCCATGGTCCATCGATACAAAATGACAATCACGATTATCGCTGGCACGAATGCCCACAGTAACCCCGAAAATGAGACAGCTTGGATAGACGTATTCATACGTATCGCACCTTTCGGCGTCAGGAAGTGGTCCAATGATTGCTTAAGATTGTCTTCTTGTCACTTGAGAATTCAATGAATCATTTCGCATATCTTTCAGGTAGAATTTCAAAAATTGCGAAAGTATCGATGAGTATGAAATTAACAAATGGTCGACTCATCTTAACGAAACCTATACTCTAGACGACTCACTCCCCAATCACTAGAGTATAGCGAAACCAAGTTAATGACCGGCCGAACTATATATCTTTCCAATATGCCCAATATGCGATGACAATTGCTCAAGAGGGAGTCTTCTCTGTGCGTTACCAATGTGACGGATATAGCCAGCTATAGTCGACCAATATTCATGTTATACAGCCAAATTACTTGCAGGCAGACGTTTGGCGAAAGAATCATACTCAACAACACAATAAATCAAACACCATGAATGACACGACCACATACCATGGCACAGCACTTTTGTCATACGGGTTTCGACCGTTCTTTTTATTGACCGCTTTGTTTGCCGGCCTCGCCATTCCTGCCTGGGCACTCATCCTTTCCGGTGCAACTGATATTGAATTTCTTTATCCATCCCGTGATTGGCACGTACATGAAATGGTCTTTGGGTTTCTGCCTTGCGTGATCACAGGATTTCTTCTCACAGCCATTCCCAACTGGACCGACCGCCCTCCAATAAGCGGGCTCCCATTAATGCTGCTTGTGATTGCATGGCTGCTGGGTCGTGCGGCCATCGCCACACACTGGCTTTATCCTCTTTTTGTCGCCATCACGGATGCCGCCTTTCTGACTATGGTGGCCGGAGTTGTGTGGTATGAAATCGTGACAGCGAAAGCCTGGAATCGGTTGCCGATAGGGGTCATCATCAGTCTGTATGCAAGTGCCAATATCCTCTTTCATGTATTAGCTCTTAGCCAAACCAACACTGACCTGGCCGCAAGAATCGCACTCGCGCTCATGATGATGCTCCTTACGCTGATTGGTGGACGTATCACTCCCAGCTTTACCGAAGACTTCTTTGATCAACATGGCTTATCAAATCGACCAGCACCTTTTTCTTATATTGACAGCATCTCGATTGCGCTCGTTGGGATCGCCGCATTGGCATGGGTTATCTCTCCAGAATCACTGGTGACTGGCACTGCATTGGTATTAGCAGGATTGATCAATAGCGTTCGCCTGATGCGCTGGCAAGGATGGGTCACATGGCCTGAACCACTTGTGTGCATTCTTCATATTGGATATGCATGGCTCGCGATCTCACTGTTCATCTTGGGAATTTCAACTCTTGGCATTGGGCTGTTGATCGAAGATGCCCTGCACGCGCTCACGACCGGAGCAATCGGGGTCATGACCTTAGCAGTCATGACCAGGGCCAGCCTCGGTCATACCGGTCGGCCCAAACAGGCAAATGCCGTAACCGTCCTGATCTACCTTCTGATCAACATCGGAGCAATTCTACGGGTATTCGGACCAAGCCTCCATCTACCGGAGCCCTTTTTGCTCAATGTCGCGGCAGCATGCTGGAGTGGAGCGTATGTGGTGTTTGCCATCGTCTATGGACCGATTCTTTTAAAACCGAGTCTGGACGAGCCATAACCCAATCCCTGATAATAGAGGTGTGAGTGCTTGAAAATACTATATAAAATGGCTACAAAATGAACCCCACTCACAACATTTAAAATATGGAGAAAAGCTTCAAGTGGATAATGGATGCCGCGTTCCCCCGTTCCATTCATGAAGCTTTCGGAGAATGACCTATGTTAACCCCATACAACCATCCATCACCTTGGGTTTTAAAATTTCTTTTCCTTCCCCTCGGTATGATCCTGCTTCTTGGAGAGAGCGGCTTAGCCTTTACGATTCTGGAGCCCACAGATTCCAGCACATTCAAGTCAGGGCAAGACATTACCGTTCGACTGGACCCGAACGATCTCAGCAACCTCATCCAGTCAAAATTCTATTGGTATCGGGAACATGAAGACATGCTTCTGGAATCAGTCGATGAAAATCTTGCGCGAACATCCACGCAAAAAGACGATCCGCCTTTTGGAGGCACGATCAAAATTCCAGAGACCGCTGTCGGGAAACTGCGTCTACTCGCCGTTGGCGAAAGGAAAGGCGGGCAGTTTCACGAAGAAAAATGGGCAATTTTTGATGAAGTCTTTTTGACAATCAAGCCGGAAGCCGAGTTAGTTGAAATAGATTTTGAAACCAATAAACCCCTTGCCTTCGGTCGGGCCGCTGCCGCGACTGTTTATGACAAAGTCGACTTCCTCGGAACCATCGCCGAGCTTCCAGTCATCGGCATTTTTGCTGACGGCATTACACGACCTCTCCGCTTTCAGTCCTCCGGAACCACCTATCATTCGTCCAACGAGAAGGTCGTGTTGATCAACTCAGACGGCCTCATGCAATTGGTTGGTAATGGAACCACAACGATTACAGTAAAGAACCGAGGAAAAGAAGCGACACTCGCCGTCATCGTTGAAATACAAGATGACCCCAATGAATCTCCAGAAGCGAACCCGGGAAAGAATCGATCAGTGCCATCAGGTTCGCGAGTCCAACTCAATGCCCTGAGCAGTTATGACCCAGAAGGCGGATCGCTTCAGTACTATTGGTCGCAAATTGGTGGGAGTAATGTCGCTCTTCTTGATCCATATTCAGCGAAAGCCAGCTTTCTTGCACCGTACGTCGAAGATACCAAAACATTCCGGTTCAAACTTCGAGTTACAGACATTCAGGGCGCCGATAGTTTTCCAGCCTTTGTCGATATTTCCG
The DNA here is from genome assembly GCF_965152625.1 of Candidatus Nitrospira salsa. Classification (NCBI taxonomy): domain Bacteria; kingdom Pseudomonadati; phylum Nitrospirota; class Nitrospiria; order Nitrospirales; family Nitrospiraceae; genus Nitrospira; species Candidatus Nitrospira salsa. The sequence goes on along the minus strand of NZ_CBCUCO010000004.1, from coordinate 624,871 downwards.
TCGAACCGTAGGGCCGTTTTTCGTCGCTCGTATTTCGTATCTCGTGTAAAAAGTTTTTTGTCTGTATGTTACGAGATATCGTGAAACCAAATTGACAGTAGCTCAACAGTCCAATGGCTCATGAACTCCAATTCTCTGATTGAAACAATCGACAGCATGACCGTTGGAATGATGAGAGTCAAAGTTAGCGCAATAATCCCAGACAGACGTTCGAAATTTTATTGAAACAGCTATATGCGTCGCGCCTGTGCTCCGTAGCGCTACTTCACACAGCTACGAGCAACAATTCAGGAACGACAACAGCTAGGGAATACCCATCACAGTGTTACTTATGTTGTTCTATTGGAGGGGTGAGAATTGTAAAGCGAGCCTCGCTGTTCAAAGCGAGACTCACCTACTACGATGAGAGTAAACTACGGAGCACTTTCGTGTTCGACATCCAAGATTTTCACATCAAAATTGAGGGTTTTACCAGCCAATGGATGATTGAAGTCTAAGACCACCACTTGGTCTTTCACCTCCGTCACACGAGGATGAACGACGCCACCCTGTGCATCTTTTCCCTGGAGCGTGGCACCAACTTTTCTCGCCTCAGGTGGAATTTTGTCGATTGGCACCTCTTGGATCGCTTCCGGTTGTGGATCTCCATAGGCATCTTTTGGCTCAATCGTCACTTGCTTACTATCACCTTTTTTCATGCCTTCAAGAGCCGTTTCCAATCCGGGAATAATTTGGTGGGAGCCTTGAGTAAACTTCAAGGGCTCTCTCCCGACATTTGTATCGACAACATCTTTATTTTCCAACGTTAACGTATATTCCATCGAAACCGTTTTTCCGTCAGAAACCGTCATCGCTGAACCGTCTTCTGCTGTTTCGGCCTGCACTGATGTCGCTAATGTTCCGGCTATGAAAATGGAACAACAGGCTACTCGAATGGCCAATGAATGCAGTGACATGATATGAGTCCTCCGTATTAAGGTGTGAATGTCGCGTAGACTGGAAAGGATCGCGGATTGGGAGTGGGGAAGGCGAACGGATCCAGACTAGGTACGATTAGATACACCAATTTATCAGATAATTTCGGGTATAGCTATGTAGGCAAATGAGGTCAGTCAGGTCTACAAGTCAATCCAAATTGGCACGAACGCAGGCTAACCGCATCGGCAATTTCCCTTATTTTCCTGTTGGATAGGAATACGTCACACAGAAAATGAACCTCTGATAAGATGGTGAACAAGTGACAGTATTCCCCTCAAGATGGATATAGGGGATTCTTGATAGGACAAAGGGATTTATATGGATTCGGTTACCCAACTGGCACTCGGGGCTGCAGTCGGAGAAGCGACCCTGGGGAGAAAAGTTGGCAACAAGGCGATTTGGTGGGGAGGAATCTGCGGCACCATTCCCGACCTCGACGTCTTCATTCCATTTAATGATCCCGTTACATCTTTTATTTCCCACCGATCGTTTTCTCACTCTTTGGTCATTCTGGGGCTCCTCACTCCATGTGTGGCGTGGATGATTCGTCGACTTCATCCACAATGTGCTGCACACATACGAGCCTGGATGGTCTTGGTGTATCTCGCCTTTGCGACACATGTTCTGCTGGATAGTTTTACGGCGTATGGCACACAACTATTTTGGCCTCTGTCCAATCATCCAATCATGTGGTCCACAATTTTCATCATTGATCCTTTGTATACAACACCCTTGCTCCTTGGAGTCATCGGCGCACTCGTGTTGAGTCGAGAGAAAGGACTGGGACATACAGCTAACACACTCGGCCTCATACTCAGTACGCTCTATTTATCATGGACTATCGTCGCTAAGTGGCATGTGGAGCACTTCGTCCAAGAACGTTTAGCCGCGCAACAAATACCCTATACACAGATACTCGTCCAACCAACTCCAATCAATTCGCTTCTCTGGAGAGTATTGATTATGGAAGAAGATGGCTACGCAGAAGGATTTTACTCGATTCTCAATCGACCCACAGATCTGCAACTCACACATTATCTGAGTGACAGACATTTCTTAGACACACTCACCGACCATGAACCAGTCAAAGGTCTTCATTGGTTTACACAAGGGTTCTGGGGGATCAGGCTGCAAGATAATCTAATTGTCATCTCCGATCTACGTATGGGAATGGAGCCAAATTATGCGTTTAGCTTTAATATCGGAGAAAATCGTGAAGCACAAATTTTGCCCATCACCAGCGAAAGACGAGTCTCGACCACCAATTGGGAACAGGTACTACGCTGGGTCTGGAAAAGACTATGGGATGCGTCCGGGGAGGATCAAACTCATCCTAAAAAATAAACTTTGGACCTGATGGGCAAATGCGAATGAGTGCGCATCTTACTTCAAGGGTCGACTGCGATTCTCATGTGAAACTAAGACATCAAAACCATCAAACCAAGCCCGACCACTTCATTATGACCTATTATTAAAGATAGTTGGTTCTTCTTAAACAAATCTTCGGCAACGGAAGCAGGAGCAACTAGGCGCCTCACAGCAAAGTTGACAGCGACCTGCGATCCTGACATTTTAGAATTAACACCTCTATCCTAGAAAAGGAGAGAATCGATGGGAAACAAACTTGACGGAAAAGTCGCAGTCATCACGGGAGGAAACAGTGGCATAGGGTTAGCAACCGCCAAGCTCTTTCAAACTGAAGGAGCGACCGTGGTGATCACGGGCCGCCGGCAAGAAGCCGTTGATAACGCCGTCAAAAAGATCGGGGGAACGAGTGCTGGGATTGTCTCGGATGCCGGCAATATGAATGATATTCAAGCACTCTATGCCTACATACAGAAGGACGTTGGGAAGATCGATGTGCTTTTCCTCAATGCTGGAGTGGCCACCTTTGGGCCCTTCACATCAATGGATGAAGCCACATTCGATCACATGGTCAACGTGAATTTCAAAGGCCTGTTCTTTAATGTACAAAAAGCCTTGCCACTTCTGAACGAAGGTGCATCGGTCATTTTCAATACGTCCATTGCCGATCAAAAAGGATTTCCCTCGACCAATGTCTACGCTGCCACCAAAGCCGCCGTGCGCAGTCTCGCCAGAACCTTGTCCGGCGAACTCTATGAAAGCAAAATCCGAGTTAATGCCCTCGCTCCGGGTCCGATCGATACTCCGATTTTTGAAAAAGTCGGAATTCCTCAAGAAGCCGTTGGAGATGTGAAAGGTGGATTTGCCAAGGAGAATCCTATGAAACGCATGGGTACCTCCGAAGAGATCGCCAAAGCTGCCTTGTTTTTGGCCTCAGATGATTCTTCCTACATCATGGGAATTGACTTGACCGTCGATGGGGGAATGACACAGCTCTAAAGAGGAAGGCAATCATTGAACTTGGATCAAAATCAATCATTAATCCAACCGGGATTTTTTAAATCCAATTCGAGATTGACTTTACCTATTAGAGAACGCAAGTTCCTATCCTTGACAAATTGTCTGGGTAATCCCCTTCCCAGTGGCTCGAATTACACAGGCGAGGAGGTCGTTCGGAACTTGGAGCGTGATTTTTTTGATTTTGCAACCATACCCATTCCTTCTTTGGGGAATCACCAACAATCTATATAGCAATAAACCATATACAACCCGTATCTTTTCACGGAATATTTCCGTATTGAGTTCAGCCCCAAACGGATCGTATCGAGTTAGCGACTTGACCTACCAATAATTATCTGCCTAGCAACACTCAGCAAGAACTGTAGCTATTTGCTGATGCAGATAATTTAATCGAGTCTGACCCCAAAATTAAATTCATCTCGAATTACTTCATTCCTAAGGCCTGCCGTAATGTGTCCACATCAGGGGTAAACGACTGCAGTGATGTATTATGTGCCTCGAATTGCCAAAACAACGCTTGAAGTCGTTCCTTGCCGGTTTCGGTCTTTGCTGCCTCTCGTGGAGTTTGAGATTTTAGGGCGGGCAGTGGTGTATCCAACCATGTCTGCCAATGATGTTCTGACATCTCTTGTAACTGCGCCTGAACTTCCGGCGTTTCCTGTAATTCCTTATCTGACTCATCACTCAAACTCGTATCCGGCGAATGGTTAGCGATTTCCTCAAGCATCTTTTCCGATGACTCTATCACCGCGTTGCGGAAGATCGCCTGATTGCCTAGGAGGAATTCAAGCTCTTGCTTGATCATATCGGCCCGTTCCTGCGAATTGACCTCAATGGTGAGCTGGTCGTGGTTAATGACAATGTGGCCCAAAACAGTGTTGTCCCAGCTCGCATGTTGCTGGCCCCCTTTCTTCAGCCAAGGAAACTCAATGGAAACCAGTTCTCCACGCTCATCCTGGTTCCCGTCTTGGGCCAACTCATCAGCGTCCTCTATCATTGATAGGGTGATAAGGGCATCTAAAGCCTGACGCGGTGTGCATGTCAGAGTGTAGGAAAGCTTGGTCAACTGCAAGTAGTCACCATCGGTATTGTGTAGTTGAGGTAAGGAAGGGTGAGAGAGTTCCTCCCGAATGTCGTAATACATGGTGCGCAGCTCTATGTCATACTCAAAGAGGAAACTTTGATCATCATTAGGAAATTTTTCTGCCAGGTTTTCCCGAACGTCAATGAAATCGCTATGGTAGATAGGCGGAATCACCGTGGGCGCACAGCCCACCATGATGGAGGCATCATCCATGGTGATGATTCGTGTGAAAATAATCGAGGCTTTGGGCAATGTAGATGAAGCTTGACGCTCGTGAACCGTCACCTCCCGACCAAGAATCAGATCGCGTAGCGTAAGAGACTCGCCTGGTTCAACATCCGTGACCATAAAGAAACTGTAGGCCTGTGAACAGATTTCCTTGATAAAACACTGTTGAAATTCATCCAGTCGTGAGCCCTTTGCCTCGAGATAATGCTGAGCCACCGGCATTTCAGGAATATGTTCTGTCTCCTCTATCTCCGCATTGTCAGGTATCCAGTTGAACACGAACCAAGGAAGAAACGCCGTGTCTAGTTCAGGCTGAGAACTCGGGTCCAATGGTACGTCGTCCCACAGGGAAAACTCATCCCATGCCTCCACAAGAGCTTCTGGGCCATAGTATTTGTCGGCATGCTTCAGCAGAATCGGGATAAGCTCCCCTTCCGTCCTGCGCATTTTCAACCAGGCTAAACTGGCAATTGGCGCACTCTCCTTGGTAAGGCAACATTTTTTGTATTTTTTCCCGCTGCCGCAAGGGCAGGCATCATTACGACCAAATTTCGCCATACGCACCTTTTAACCTACAGTTCGTCGGCTTACCCGAAAAGAAGAAGCCTCGCCCATATAACACCAATAGCTTGTCGATGCCCTGTTGCCATTTTCACTATAATGCATCCTGTTCCGCAACCATCAGCTCACTAATTTTCCCAGCCTGGTTCCTGAGAGTAGAAAGCGAAATGGGTCAATAAGTCACGATTCGTCGACGGAGAAATCACGTAGCTACAAATGAGAGAATCCTAGATCCTCGAACTTTTTTCAATGACAATAACGGTGAGAAATGGAACGTAGCTGATGCTTAAAGGAAAGTGAAGACATTCGCAAATAATAATAAGCCGTCATCTCATGAAGACAAACTTCGAGGCATGAAAGCAATTGGGAAGGCCTTTCCAGTGAAAACCAATAGATTTACCCCCGGCATGGCATGAATCCGTTCTTCAAGAAACGGAACAAAGAGTTCAATCTGGAAGTGATCAGGTACTTGATTGGAAAGAGGCTAAGCAAGAACTCCGAAAGCAATTTGAATGAAAATCAAGATCCCTATCCTCTGCCCTAGTAGAAGACTTGCACTCAAAACGACAGTTTTACGAATAAGTAAGGGGAGGGGGGTTGGTGAATACTACTTTGATGCCCTATTTTCTGATATCGACTCTTTAGCCTTTATGTAGGCTTCCCGAGCAAGCGTAGGATCAGTGACTGTAGGCTTTTTTAAGAAACTTCAAAATTGTCAGAATAAGGTAAAGTAAACGTATGGCTTGTATGTTTCCAGGCCAAGAAGACATTCATAAAACAGTAAATTGAGAATTTACTTTTGAGCAAGTAATCATTGGAAATATTGGATTTTTACAACTTCATCCCAATTTATTGACTCGGTATCTTTTCTTTTTTTGAGTCCGCAACCTAAATGAGGCTGGCAGGTCACTGTGCAGCCAGGTCGGCATAAAAATCCTTGCCCTCGTGATTGATGACGATGAAGTGGGGAAAAGTCTTCGACTTCAATTTTCCACACGGCTTCCATGCCTAGTTCTTCGTATTCCAGGACTTCGACTTTTTTGATGCGGTGTTCGGCCAAGCGGGCCGCGAAATCACTTGGCCCTTCAGAGGCTAATTGCTTTGTTGGGGCTGATAGCTGAGACTTGGTTATTCAACAAAGAGAAGGCAATTTTCTCAAGAGGTGGTAGATATCTTCTTTGGCTTGGTATCGAATTGAAAGTCTGAAAGGTTTATTGCGTTCGGACGTTTTGACAAATATAGCAACTCAACACCCACGACGTGATTGGAATCATCATAGTCGACGATCACACCAGGAGCAACTTCCTCTGACTCCTCTACCGGAACATCTACCAGTTGCAAATGCAACGCATCGGCATCTTCGTCAATTTTCAATCTCATAATTGATTCCTCATCTTACGATCGAAATACAAGGTAATGATCCGTAGCGGGTTGGAGTCTTTTTTGACCACCACTCGCAGTACCTGATTTTCATAGGCTTGAATACGGCCAAGACGGTGCTCCAGTTCAGGATCAATGCGGTCAGGTTCCACTTTTTGAGGTTTGTGATTACTTGTTCCATCCATCTATACGAATTGGTGATCGTTTTCTCAAACTTGCTTGCGCATGTTCGGTCAATTGATAATCCACTATTTTCTACCTATTGGCCACATTGGAAAGCATTTGCTTCTCATGTTTGACCTACTTCTTCTCCAGCTCTCCAACCTGCACCAACGCTGGAGGACGTTGGGCTGCAAGGTCCGCATAAAAATCTTTGCCTTCATGATTGACAACGATGAAGGCGGGGAAGTCTTCGACTTCGATTTTCCATATGGCTTCCATGCCTAGGTCTTCATATTCGAGGACTTCGACTTTTTTGATGCTGTGTTCAGCTAGGCGTGCAGCGGGACCGCCAATGGAACCTAGATAAAATCCGCCATATTTCCCGCAAGCATCCCGCACCTGTTTGGAGCGGTTGCCTTTGGCCAACATGATCATGCTGCCGCCTTCAGACTGAAACTGATCGACGTACGAATCCATGCGACCGGCCGTGGTGGGTCCGAAAGAACCTGAGGCATGACCTTCGGGCTTTTTGGCTGGACCAGCATAATAGACCGCGTGATCTTTCATGTATTGCGGAAGACCTTCACCCGAATCCAGTCGCTCTTTGAGTTTGGCATGGGCAATATCTCGTGCAACGACTAGAGGTCCCGTGAGCGACAGTCTTGTCGCAACCGGATATTTGCGAAGTTCTGCAAGAATTTTTGGCATGGGTTGCTTTAAATTAATCTTGACGACTTCTCCTTCGAGATCTTTTTCCATCACTTCCGGAAGATATTGTGCAGGATTGGTCTCAAGCTGCTCGAGAAACACACCATCTTTACAAATTTTTCCAAGGATCTGACGATCGGCTGAACATGACACGCCCAACCCTACAGGACAGGACGCCCCGTGACGTGGAAGTCGAATAACACGAACATCGTGGGCAAAGTATTTTCCTCCGAATTGTGCACCGATGCCCGTCTCTGTGCAGAGTTGTAAAATTTCCTGCTCCAATTCGAGATCACGAAATGCGCGACCCAAGTCGTTTCCAGATGTTGGAAGATCGTCCAGATAATGACAGCTGGCCAGCTTCACCGTCTTGAGTGTGAATTCTGCGGACATGCCTCCAATCACCAACGCCAAATGATAGGGCGGACATGCCGAGGTCCCGATCGTACGGATTTTTTCGGCGACAAATTTCATCAAAGATTTCGGATTCAGCAGAGCTTTGGTTTCTTGATACAAAAATGTTTTATTCGCCGAGCCTCCACCCTTGGCGATAAACAGAAACCGGTACTGCGAACCCGACTCGGCATAGAGATCAATCTGCGCCGGTAAGTTATTGCCAGTATTTTTCTCGGTGTACATGTCAATCGGAGCCATCTGCGAATAGCGCAAATTCCGCTGATCGTACGCCTCATAAATTCCACGAGAGAGCGCTTCCGCATCTTCACCAGTCGTAAAAACCTGTTGCCCCTTATAGCCAAGCGCAATCGCCGTCCCGGTGTCCTGACACCCGGGCAACACGCGGCTGGCTGCAATGTTGGCATTTTTCAGTAACTCAAGCGCGACAAACCGATCATTGTCCGAAGCTTCAGGATCATCTAAAATTTTGGCCAACTGCTGAAGATGACTTGCTCGAAGTAAATGCGAGATGTCATCCATGGCTTCGCGCGCCAAGAGGGTCAATGCGACCGTATCTACTTTCAAGATTTCTTTATCTTCAAAAGTCGTGGTGGAAACATAGTCAGACGTGAGTTTACGATATTTAGTTTTATCAACTGTGTGCTCAAAGATTTCTTGATAGTGAAATTCGGCCATAGTCGTGACTCCTTCAATAGACGTACAGATATGAGCTGCTGAGATTCTCTACGGTAATGGCTATCTAACATGCTTGGCAAGGCAGGGCGGAGATGAAACTCACGTTATGTCTATCGTGTAGAATGAAGAGAGTCTCGGAATCAAAATGTTTGAGAATCTCCTATTCCCCACTGCCATGACAAAATACCTTAGATTTATTGTTTTGGGCTCACTGCTGTGTTTTATCGTCCTCATCGCAGGGACGTATTGGACTGGAGCCTGGCTCACTGCTCCTGCCCCAGCCACGGTCGTTACGCCCTCGACTTTGTTACCGGCTCAATCCGTACATTTTTCTAATTCCAGAGGAAAGCGTCTGGCTGGCTGGTACATACCAGGACGTTCCGATTGTGGCACCGTGATCCTGACGCATGCAATTCGTAGCAACCGTGCGAGCATGGCGGGCAGAACGCCATTCTTACACAAAACCGGGTACTCGCAATTGTTATTCGATTTTCAAGCTCACGGGGAAAGCGAAGGGCAAACCATCACGTTTGGATATCTGGAGCAAGACGATGTCAAAGCCGCAGTGCAATTTGCCTTACAACAAAACTCATCGAATCCGGTCGGTCTCATTGGGTTTTCATTGGGAGGTGTCTCAGCAGTCTTAAATGGCCCCACCCTCAACGTAGATGTTCTGATTCTCGAGGCGGTAAATTCAAGACTCGAAAACGCTGTCATGAACCGCATTCGTCAGCGCGTTGGCACATTTGCGCCATTCCTAGCCTATCCCCTGCTCTTTCAGCTGCAGCTGCAATATGGTCTAGACCTAGAAGAACTTCGTCCTATCGATTCCATTCGTTCTCTAGAAGTCCCTGTCTTTGTGATAGGAGGCACACGCGATCAACATACACTCCCGTCAGAAACAAAAGCCCTCTTTACGGCGGCCAATTCTCCGAAAGAACTCTGGCTCGTAAAAGGAGCCCACCATCAAGACATATACCAGTTTGCACCGGCAGACTACGAAGCCCGAGTCCTGTCGTTTCTCAATACGCATTTGGCCTGTGCCTCTCCAATGACTAAATAGGAAATCTAGAGAATGTTGAAAAAGGCCTCCAGCGACGGTGCAGGTATGTCGTTCCTGAATTGTCGCTCGTTGCTCGTGAAGCGTATCTCGTGAAGAAAAGACAAAAGATTCTTCTTACGAAATACGCCTTTTCTTTCACTTGAAAGATATCCGAAGTGACTCATCGGCGGATGAGCGTGTAAACCCTTGAGCCACCACAACCGTACATTCCCGGCTGTACGTCAAAATGGACCATTTATGCACATCCACCTTGACATCATATAATCCTATTAGATCTGGATGCTGCTCTTTGATATGGAGCAGTGCTTTCTTGTAACTTCCGTCCCCCTTAGCCCCTGAAACACTCAGACGGTCTGTCGCGGAAAAGATAATGGGAATGGAGAGCCCATGCTGACAACTATCGCCCATGACTTCTCCTACTGAAACCACATCGTCAGGCCTCTCATTGTGCGTTAGGGTTTGATAGGATAGCGGTGCCTCAGAGTCATAATACAACACGAATCCTCCAACAAAAATCAGGCCAGAACGAGCTTCGTAGGCCGATCGTTGCAACGGGGAACATCCAGAGGCAAGCACACACAGCCCCATCAGCATGAGAACGACTTTCATACGGAGCCCACTTTTCCCGTCACGACAGTACATGTCTGCGTATACAAGCCAAAGACATACGCCGTGGCTTTGACATCGACATGCACATCATAAAGAATGGAACCAGTGGGTTCGTTCGCCAAGGCATTCTTGATAGCTCCCACATATCCGCCATTACCCCAGGCCACTAAAAATAACACGGCTCGATTACAACTTTCCCCAATCACCACGTTATCTGTGGCTTTGGCTTTTACATCGATCGGACTTGCCGAACGATACGCTCTCGGCACCTGAATATCGGTGTATAGACACCCACTTAGAAACATCGATGCACTCAAGATGACAAACATTTGTGTCAATTGTCGTTTCAGCATGATGCAGAACCTCCAAAATATAAAATCATTTCATCATTCCGACTTGGCCGTTCACCTGATGTTGTCCCCGACATCCCTTCCTACATATCGCTGGAGTGCTTCCTAGCTTAATTGAGAAACGGGACTGAAGAAAGTCCAATTTTAAAATCCTTCTACACTATATGACTAAGTAATTTAGTAAATGAACCATGTGAATACGGCTTCATCTTCACAAGCACTTGACTCCCAACACTTCCCATGTCAAATTTGAGATTCTTATTGGCCTCAGTCATGCAGCAGGACAAATTTCTAATTCGATAGAACACACATGAACTCCAAAAGAAGCAGAAGCCATCGATCGACCAATATTTGGCCTCGACGACTGGCGTGGTGCCTCGGAGTTCTCTTGTCCATAGGAGGCATGCTACCTCACATAGAAACAAGTCACGCAACAGACATCAAAGAACAAGCTGATTCCTCAACGCAGCCGAAACACCTTCATATCACACCTCAACCACAACAGCCAGCAGATTCACGCACACCTCACCCCGAAACCTGTCAGGGTAATATTCCCTGCTACAAAAATAAATTAGAAACCGTATTAACAACACAGGGGACCGAACAGGCACTTCATCTGATCGAGGAAATCGTCGGGAAGGACCTCGTGGCCTTACGTGAAGCCCATAATCTCACCCATTATGTTGGACGAATGTCTTATCACCACCTCAAAGACGTCACGACAGTGATGACCCAATGCACGCCCGCTCACCAATCAGGCTGTTATCATGGTGCACTGGAAGCCTATCTCACCAGTAAGCCGCGTATTCAATCAGACGATGTCGTCGCCATTTGCAGCCCCAATCTTGAGAAAGAAAAGGGTCGGTTCGCGTACTTCAATTGCTTTCATGGCTTAGGGCATGGCCTGACGATGCATCTCAATCATGACATTAAACAGGCGTTAGCCCTGTGCGACACGTTAAACACGGCTTGGGATCAACAATCCTGTTACGGCGGAGTCTTCATGGAAGGCGTGGTCACGGGCATTAATGGTTCGCAACAACATAGCGGACATCATGGAAAGGAGGCCCAGCACCACAAAACTAAACTCGTCGACCCGAAGAACCCTTTGTATCCATGTTCTGAACTCGATGAGAAGTATTTGCGAGAATGCTACATGATGCAAACCTCTATTATTTTACACCTTACGCAGTACGATTTTGCTAAAGGGTTTGGTGTATGCGATACCGCGCCGGAAGGCATGAAGCCAACCTGCTACCAAAGTATGGGACGAGACATATCCGGTCACACGCTGCGAAATATTGACGAGTCGATTCGTCTCTGTCAGTTGGGAGCGGCCACAAACCAAAATCGTTGTTTCATAGGTGTCGTTAAGAATTTCCTGAACGTTTCTGGTCGAGCCTCGGACAACGCCTTTGAATTTTGTCGACAAGCTCCCGAACAACATAAGCAAGATTGTCACAACGCCATAGGAGAGGAACTGCTCGTCCTCTATGCAGAACCCCAGCAGCGGACTCAAGCCTGTGCCCGGTCAGAAACTCAGTATATTCAGGATTGCCGTCAAGGAGCCCGCCTTATACACGAGCAATCTTCAACGTTGATCAGCCGTGCGTCACCTGTATCTTGAACGTTCTCTTCTACCCTTTCCATCTCTGCCATGAACGCACCCTGCGTCAGCTGTTAACAGAGTACCAGCACATCCATTTCCGAGATTATATGGCCTTGCAGTTGTCACCGATGATGGGGACGCTCGCGTTCCCTGACCGAATGGGCGATGACTATCCGGAACTGCTGAACGCCGGCCGAATTGTTCAGGGACATTCAGTGAGTGGAACTATGAGTCTGGACGTTGTCGAAGCCGTCGACCGAGATTTAGCTGATCAACTGTGGCGATCGTCTTTTCATGAAGCGTTAACGGGTAACCAGCAATTTCAGCGAGGGCTCGTGACATTTGCCCAAGACCGTCAAGGCAACAGTACCAAACCCGCAGATCCCACCAGCCTCTTGAAGCTACAACGGACAGAATGGGAGTCTACGCCATTTAGCGTTGAAGCGATCAAAGTCTTGAGCGGAAAACGTCTGTCTCAAGAAGAAGCCGATCACTATGATTACGGATTTGCCTTAATCAAAACTGCAGTCTCACTGATTTACACGATACAGCTCTGTCAGCAAATGAGTCTAGATGCAGCAACCGATTCGGTCTCCCATCATCGCTTGCTCACAAGGACATGCGGACGGGACAACGTGACTCTCACCAATCGACATATAAAGCGGGAAGGCTATTAGCTTCGCAAAACCGGGAAACTGACTCGGCATTACTCGGGTTGTTCATTTCGAATTCGCAAAAATACCGGAAAGCGGGGAACACCATTTTTTGTCAACCCTTGATAGCGAAACGTGATTCGGCTTTGCAAGGGCGGCGGATGGCTTCGTTGTTCATTCGTGAGTCCACTCCCGACATACAAATCTACGCCTTCATCGGTACGGACTTTGAGTGACCCCACTTGTCCAGCAAACTGACCTTTGCCTGGCCGATATCCAATCACCGTCGCTTCGGCATCCATAAACGGCTTCAGCTTCAGCACATCGTGCGTTCGACCACTCGCATACCGAGCCGTCTTTCGATGAAGCATCAAGCCTTCTCCGCCTTGGTCAAGAACTTCTGTTAGCCGCTGTTGTAATTCTTCTTCATTCTTTATCGTTTGCTGCTCAATCATGACGAGAAACGGGGAATGCGTGGGCTCTACCAGACGCTTCATCGCACTCACTCGCTGATCAAAGGTGCCACCATGCTCAGGCAGATCAAACATCATCAAACGAATATCTCGCCACCCTTCATGAGGCATGTGTTTTCTCACAATCGAAGAGGTCTCTTCATATCGTCCTCGTGCTATCCAGAGCTCGCCATCCAACGAGATATTCGGAAGGTCGGCGATAAACCAGGCGGGAGCCGCAAATGCATGTCCGCCTCGTGAAATGAGATGATTTCCATCCCAGCGAACTCGCACCCCATCAAGTTTTTCACTCACCCAATACTGACTGACATCAACCCCTTGCTGATACACTTCAGCCAACATCACCGACGGCTTATCTATGGCCTCAGCGACTGACCAAAACAGAACACCAACGAAGAGTACCGCTAACGCTAACAAGACATTCGCTAGCGGACGATGACATCGTGCAAGAGGTATCATACATTGAGAGACGACTGGGTAAATCAAACAGCAATCATTTCGATACTCTGGACTTCCTCCGTGGAGAGTTCAAACCGCTCGATATCGAGATCCTCTTTCATATGTTGCTGATTCGTCGTACCGGTTAACGGAAGCATGCCAATTTGCTGCGCAAATCGAAAAATCACTTGTGCGGGGCCAGTTCCTAACCGCTCAGCGATGGTTCTAAGCTGAGGATCGGCCCAAATATCCTGATTGGCCGTCAACAACGAAAACCCTTGGTAGATGATCTTGTGAGCTTCACAGATTTCTCTGACTTCTTTATCCCAACCCAATACGGCGTAGCATCGATTCTGCACGATCATGGGTTTGTTTTCCGCTTTCTCGCAGAGCAGACGAAGCTGTCCGGCATTCACATTACTCACACCAATGATCCTGGCTTTTCCTGATTGGTAGATGTTCTGGAGAGCCGCCCAGACTTCCCAATCTTCTGCACCTAACCCTCCGCGGGAATAGGGTCCATGCAAGACATACGAATCGACGTACTCCGTATGCAGATGCTCTAACGAACTCTGAAAGGATTGTGTGACCTGTGTGGTGATGTCGGTAGAAACATCATAGGGTGTCCGATGATCTTGTCCGCCGACAGGCGTAAATTTAGTTTGCAAGAAGAGCGTCTCCCGTTGGACTCCTTGCTCGGCCAACGCCAATAAGGCCTCACCCACTAAGGCTTCCTGATAATGAATAATCTGATTGGCTGTATCAATCGCCTTAAAACCTGATGTCACAGCTAACTGCACAAGTTGAGCCGTGGCATCTTTTTTCCACGCGGTTCCATACATGAACGACGGAACCGTGACATCATTATAGGCTGTACATACACTCATGAGTCCTCCATTCGTGTTAACTTGATCAGATGACGTTCGACATGTCTTGGACGACAAAACCCTCACGCATCGATAAAAGTTTCATTCATCATCGAACACAAGTATCTGATTTCGCCGGAGTCGAGGTCAAGTGAAAGAAGCGTGCGCTCCGTACATCAGGGCTTTGAAATTACGCATGATCATGGCACAATAGATTTCAACGCTTGCTTAGGTACGGTCCATTATCTCACCTGTTCAATCAAAGGAGAATTCCTATGGCTATGAAGCACCCGAAGTTTGAAGTGTTTAAGGGAAAGAATGGGAAAGCGTATTTTCGCTTAAAGGCTCGGAGTGGAGAAATTATTCTCGCGAGCCAAGGCTATCATTCACCATCGGGTGCTCGTCGGGCCATCACGTCAGTCAAAACCAACGCGAAGCTGTCCAAGCAATACGAAGAGAAGGTTGCAAAGAACGGGAAACACTACTTTGTCTTGATTGCCAAGAACATGCAGCCGATCGGTAAGAGCGAAATGTATGCCTCGAAACCCTCAATGAAGAAGAGTATTCAGGCCGTGATGACGGCTGCACCTGCCGCCGTGATTGAATTGGCTTGACTATAGCGAATCCAAATAAGTTCTAGTGGTGCCTAGGACACGAACGCTCAACACACTATTGACCTTGACGTTTCAATCTTTACTGAGAATCGCTAGAGTCACTCACTATAGTGGTCATAGTGGCCCTAGACCACGAACGCCCAATGGACTACGGGCCTTGTATGTTCAATTTTTACTGAGAATCGTTAGGGTCACTCACTATTGTGCTCATAGATGGCCTAGGACACGAACGCGTATCACACCAGTGCTCTTTGTCAGTCCAACTCTTACTGAGACGCACTCGGCAGACGAACCATGAGGGTTACAGGTGTCCTAGTAGCGACGATTGTTGTGTGATCCTACGTAACCTCAATAGGGAGCCGACGTCCAACGCGGTCTTGCCTTTGAGGTATAGACTTGAGGCCGCCAAGCCCGCGTGATGACTCACTTCAAACATTGGAAGGTTATACCAGCTTGGATTATAGCGAATACAAATACGCTCCAGCTCAACCATGAGGACTTTCAACGCGATATCCAATGTTTCAAGAGTACGAAAAATCATTGAATCGGCTATAACTGACAATGATTGACGGTTTCTCTCACGTATTGGATATCAAAATTGTACAAGTTAGCGCTTGCTCGTTTCGGTATAACTGAAACGGCTATAGCACCTATTGAGAATCATCCGCATGTGCCCATCCCTTTTCACTATTGGAAGAAAGGGGATCGAAGCCTCTCATGAGCGTGCACGTGAGAACGTAATAACGGCCGCCTCACGTTCCCAGAATAACAGAAGTCGTTTCTTTTCGATCACCATAAATGTCACTTCCCAACCCTGCCGACCGAGTTCATTCATGCGTTCTTCCATTCTTTCGATCGGTAATTTACTGGCCCCGAACAGTAAGCTGCCCAGAACGCCTTCCGTAATCACTTCAACCTTGTACTCACGAGCAATCGCCATAGCACCTGATTTCCTAGTTAAAACCCGTCAACGCACAATATCCTGCATTAGACTTTAACCGGCCTCTGGCCCTAGCGGTTTCCACACAAGAAGCAATGCCGCAAGTAATGTGAGATTGCTCATGAGTGCCGTGAGCATGGCCACCCCTGTCAACACACCAAAATAAATCGTTGGAATAAAACTTGAAAAAGCCAAGATTGAAAAGCCCGCTGTAATAATGAGTGACGTATAGTACATCGCGATACCGATACTATTATGACAGGCTTTGATTGTTTCTCGATAATTCTGATAGGTGGGATACTCCACTTGAAACCGGTGAACATAATGAATGGTGTCGTCCACTCCGATACCAATGGCAATGGCCGCAATGGTAATGGTCATCATATCCAGCGGAATACCAAGCCAACCCATGACTCCCAACACGACCCCCGCCGCTAGAATATTGGGAACGATGGCAATGAGAGAAATAGCTAGATTACGAAAGGCAATCATAAACATCACCAAAATACTGACAAACACCACTCCCAATGTCAGAATCTGAGATGTATAGAGACTCTGAAGTAAATTATTATAGAGTACGGCCATTCCCGTCAGATGTACATTCTTTTCAGAGAATTCCATCTCATCAATAAGATAGGATTTAATCTGTTCAATGAGTTGTTTTCGTTTAAGCGTAGGCGCCGATTCAATAAGACGCATGCTAATTCGAACCTCATTCCCATCGGGAGAGAGGTAGGGATTCATTAATGCGTCCTTCACATCGTCTGGGGTCCATTTTCGTAGAACAGCTAATTCATAATCCTCTGGAATTTTCTGATCGTTGAGTTGTTTAAACACTTTCATGCCGGTGGCGATCGAGAGAACTTTCCCAACTTCAGGCAGCTGCTCTAAGTAATCATGGATTTCTTCGACCACCGCTAACCGATCACCATTAAACCAATAGGTAATTTTTTCAGTATTTCCTTCTTCGGCAAAGGGATCGTCAAACGGATCATCTTGTTCCTGGCCTTTCCCTTGTGACGCATAAAATTCATCATCCGCTTCAATGATAATATCAAGAGGAATCGTCCCGCCTAATTGTGAGTCGATCAATTCCATGCCCTGATAAATTTCGGTCGAACTTTTAAAGTGGTCAATAAATCGGTTCTCCACTTCTAATTTCAAAATACCCATAATTCCAAGGAAAACGAGAACGGCACACCCAACAATCACCAACTTCGCATGATCAAGTGTCCATGACGCAATGCTAGCAGTGAATCTTCTGGTTAAGTCCCGCCGTGCAACAATCTTCTCAGGTTGAAGGAGGGATAAGACGGACGGGAAATAGATAAAATTGAGGACAAAGGCCACGGCAATGCCCATCGTCATCATCCAACCAAAATCAATGACCGGCCTGATATTACTGACGACGAGAGAACAAAAGGCCACAATCGTGGTCATCGCGGTAAAGAACGACGGCATGAGCATCGTGTTCATCGTCTCGAAGACAATAGCTTTCTGACTCTCTGCCGGTTGCTGTTCACGGAAAATCCGATATCGCACAATCAGATGAATGCTCAACGACATGGTGACAATGAGCAGCAGCGAGGTAAAGTTTGACGAAATCACCGTCACATGCCAGTCAAAAAATCCAAGTAACCCCACCATAAGACAGACAGAAATCAGACATGACGACATCGGAATAAGCACCCACCTAATTTTTCGAAAAAACAGCGCTAACGCACATATCAAGAGACCAGTCACCCCAAATCCAAATACGACAATATCGTGTTCAATAAAGCTAATCATATCCGACGTGATCATCTGAACTCCGCCGAGATACAGTTGAGCCTGATCACGGAATGGTTCCATAATTTCCCGTATGTGCCGAACGTTCGAACTTTGCATATCGACGATTTGTGCGTGGGCATCAGCAAATTCGACAGACAGGGCTTGGAGCTTGCTTTGCTCTTCAGCCGATAGCCCCGAGGCCACGTTCTTTTCTCGAAGCTGATTTCTCGCATTAAGCAGATTCTGGTACTGTTCATTCGTTTTAAAATTGACCTGAAGCACTGTTGTTCGTCCATCAGGGCTGACGAGATTGTTTTGATAAATGGGGCTTTCCAAGAATTCCTGACGAGCCAGCTCGATATCGACTCCAGGCGTTTCCAGCGTTCGAATCGGCGCTCCATCTGTCAGATCGGAAATCGTGACTTTCGGACTATTGAGTAACGGCACATCTAAGATGGTCACCACGGACTCTACGCGTTTGAGTTTCGACAATACATCACGCAGTGCCTTGAGTTGCGCAAGAGACGTTTCTGAAAACAAGTCCGCTTTAGGCGAGTAGGTAATGATGAGAAAGTCATCTGACCCATAGGTGTTGAGGGTTGAACGGTAATATTTCAAGTCTTGATCGTTTTCCAACACGATCGATTCCGATGAAGCATCAAGTTTAAGATCAGTACTGTATACGATGAAAAAAGAGAAAAGCAGAAAGACCGCCGTTAATGCGAACCACGGCTTTTCAATGACAGTCTTTTTGTAGAACCTCACGAACGTAGAAATCATAGAAGCGAAAATCTAAGCCCTCTTCTTGGAGTTAATGAAATTTTAAAGAGAAAAAAGGCGGAGCACACACGACCCTAAGAGTTCAAACTTGAGAACGCAGACTGCATTCTTTACCCACACCTTGCCATCCTCAATGACGGATGAACAACAGAAACGGCTAAGAGAGCATACATGCTGGAGAGTTTACTGTAACAGAACATTGCTCAAAACAGGGAATCTTGACACAAATAAATGAGAATATTTTCTGAACCCGATACTGTCCAGTCACTCCTAATATACACTAACGGGTCCATGCTTAATGAACACTTCTTTGCCTTCAATATAGGCACGGTCAGACCCCCACCAGTATTGAAATCGCTTCCAGCCATCACTTTTCGGCATGGGGATTTCGACACGAATTTGAGCCTCCGTCGTTGCGGCCAGGCTCGGCTTGAGCAGGATCAGTGTCAAATTTTTGTCATCCGAAATATAGGCCTTGAATTGACATTCCTGCGGAGCAATGTGAACAGGCTTGTAATCATATGCTGTCATCGTTGTCCCACCATACAGATAGGCAGCAAATAAGCAGGGTATAAGTGTGGAAAACATGATGTCCCTCACAGAGTAGGTGGATAATTCATGTTGTATTACTCACCAATGCGGCATGGCATTTTGAAACGAGAGGGGCAGATATTGTGTTAACCCCACCGTCCTCGTCACAGGTGTTTCCTTACAAGTGCATAAAGTGAACCACTTGAGCGGATCTCACTCGACTTCCACAAATTCTGAAATTCTCTTCATCACGATACCGCTATGCCGAAATACGCTATATTGAATGTCTACAAAGTAGAGATTGTCATCTCTCATTGGGACAGCAGTTGTATCGAATCAGATACACTCTCGTATGACAACAGATATTCCAGTGACATGAATAATGAATCAGTCAAATAGTCAAACACTGAAGATAAATCATCTTGCCCCCATAACTAATGAGAGCAATTCCTTCTGTAGCATAAAGATATGGATCTATTCTGCTGGGAAAAACAATCATAAAAGCTGCAGCGTTCCTTGACCGATCCATTACATAAACCACTGAGAGTTGAAAGGAAATTTAGGTCACAAGCGTGTAAGAATTTTCACCATACCTTCGCATTCGCGGCGCCCATCGTCCCTGCTTGACCAACCCGAACGTATCTCCTACCTCCCACACACAGAATGCCTCAACACTTCTTGGCACATGGGTTGCTCTGTACATACATTAGCGCGCATCAAGTTTCAGACTACGATGACATACACCAAGATCTGCATATTCGTTAAAGGAAGGACAGCATCATGAGACAGTCAAATCATAAAAAACATTTCGACACCTTCATCGGAATATTCTTTGGAGTCATATTGGTCACCGCCGTCCAAGGGCTGGAGTCAGCACGGGCCGGACCGGATGATTCATACGATCGTCACAATCAATGTGCTTGGGTCCATACATCGGACACGCAGACGTGGACGTCCGTTCGCAAGACCTTACACCCAGAACCAGAAGAAGATTTCCTAGTCAACGAAGATGTCAATATCATCACGGGCTTGTATACGAGATCGTATTCTTTGCAGCAAAATGGAACCATCGATTACAAAACCGCCCGTCAGATTGTGATTTCAGAATACAACGAATATTGGAATACCGTCGTCGAAACCAAAGAGTACCCTCTATTATATTGGGAAGATGGCGATCGTGACGGAGCATTTGATATGTGGATTGATCAACAAGGTGATGGATCTCCCTGTGATATTGTGCCGTATCACATCTATGAAAAGAACCAACTCACTCAGTCAGCAGGCTTCTAAGATTCTCTTTCACACTCACGTCTACCTCAATGTGAGTAGATGGTGGTGCCTGGACCAATAAACAAGATGTGAGTCATGTAAGAGATTGGGAATGATTGAACAAAACCAGTTTATCCTGAAGCGTACCCTACGGCTTACATCCCTTGTGGACGTAAACTCCACCCTTTTTTTTGCAGACAGTCTCTCACTTCATCTTTATAGCGTGGGATAAAGAAGACTAGGATCTGCGAAGGATCGATACGACTCTCTCCTCCCAACCCCAGACTTCTCCGGCATTCAGTTTCATCGCGACTAAAGTCTTCCTCTGTTCCTCCAGGTTTGTACAATCCGAAATCAACGCTGGCACAACTGCTGTTCAGCAGCGTCATCACCACAAGAGGCCAAAACCACTGCGGATAAATCTTGATTCGATGCTCGACTCGATATTTAATATGATTCCTCATCACAGCCATGCCTGCCATGAAGAAATCACAAATTGAACAACCATGATAAACATTGCTGGTCGTCTCGCACACATTTGTCTGCTTTTGGATAAATAGGTTTCAAAAACTTCCCCCACGACCAATGACCCTGTTGGAAATTTAGGAGTAACAATTCTTCATCGCTACGGGCGAACTCTCTTCACGCATTTGCTCAAAACTTAGGCAGTTTGCTAATCGAAATTTACGAGACATGATCGACCCTCTTCTTGTGACCAAGAGGAACATGCGGTTTCGAATAGCCAAGCACATGAAAAATAAAGTATATTTAACGAAACACGTGGCAGGCATTCTTCATGGTCCCTATCACAACGATTTGACGAGCACATAGGATGGTCCGTCATACTGAACATAGGAAAAAGCGAGTCCTCATCGTTGACGATGAACCTGCTGTTCGAAGGACTGTTCGAGCAGCGCTCGAGTCTGCTGGATATGAATGCGCGGAATCTGAGAATGGGGCCACAGGATTAGCCTGGATAGAAGAAAATCACGCGGACCTCATTATCGCCGACTACCACATGCCAGTGCTCAGCGGATTACGATTACTCGAACGACTCCATGGAAACCAAAATGGGACGGCCCCACCAGTGATTATGCTCAGTGGAGTCCTGAAGTCTAAAGATAAACAGAAGGCTTTAGAACTCGGGGCTTATGCGATTGTCGATAAACCTTGTAATTTTCGAGAACTGGTTCTCACTGTGGATGAAGCCATTGAATCTTCATCAACCTGACCTTCACAAAAAGACCTTCGACACAGCAAAAAGCTAGCACTTCCCAACCTCCAGCAGGCATGGCATCCTCGCCACCCTTTCGAGGCCTCTCAACACCGTTGATCCCAACGCCCTTCAAGGGCACTAGCGGGGCGGGCTAATTTGACGTATCCAACCACATGATGACTGGACAATTCCCTATAAAAATATTATAAGAGGCAATTAGGGTTAAGTCTGTACCTATTCATTACCTCCCCACTCGTTTCTCACAATTAAACAGTTCTTACCACCGAATACCGTATATGATGCATGTTTGTCGTCAACCAAGAACCTTCAACGAGATAACAGAGCCTGGTCACTCGCAACACGATCCTTTTGAGCTTTACACGATAGGCAAACTCTCGTCATGAGAAAATTTTTACTCCATGTTCGTCAAATAGGATATACATCGGCACTCTTGATAGTCTTTCTCCTGCCTTATAATATTGTCTACGCTGAAACACCTGCACCGCACGCTCATTGGGGCGGGCTCGCGTATCCAGACCAACACCCAACCTTGCAATTGGGACTCACATTAAATCGATTTACTGAATTTAATGGAGAAGGCGAGCGATTCAATGACATTCGAGAAACCATCGGCCTTAATCAAATCACATTCAGTTGGACTGAACATTTCGAACAGTTCAACGGTTGGAGCACGAACCTGACGGTTGGGGCAGGGCCAACCCGAGATCAACCCACGCGATATCTCCAAAACGAAATCGTTCATGAAGGACTGAAGAGGATTCCTAAAGTCCCAGTCGGTGAAAAACGACGACAAACAGATTTCATGATTACTGGGTCAGTGAATAAATGGATGTCGCTTGGCTCGCTCGACAGGATTGCGTTTGCCGGCCTAGGAGTGTCCTCCGGCAGTTTGTATCATGAAGTATTTGGACGACTTGGTATTCGCCGATGGTCACCCATCGAAATGCTTCATGGATCATCAAGCTCAGAAAAACCCTGGTGGGTTTCAGTTTTTGGACCGTTGCGATTTTCAGGGATGTATCGCTACTCACGGATATGGGAAGGGGCTGCGTTTCGTGCCTTAGCTCCAGAAACACACATCGCACAGGGCTCAGTCAGTTATGGGTGGATGCGGGATGATCATTTTCCACTTTTTGAGGTTGAAGTTGGTGTGACACTGGACTCCGGCATCTTCTTAGACGTATTTGGCGATTCGCTAGAAGAACGCTTTTACACACTTGCCATTCGTGCTCATCCCTTCACTCTTGAAACCTGGAACGATCAGCTCAATAGAAAAGACTTTGGCCCCACATATGGAGCTCGTTTAATGATCGAGCTATACACGTTTCTCCCTGATAGTTGGCAATGGCGCTAATCGAGAACTTTCGTGAGTCAAGTAGGATGACGCTCTCATTCTAAAGGATGACCCTTCAAGCAGCTATCTACTAACTCTTTCCCCAATCAATGAACCATTGAATCAAGATTATATGATTCATGGCGTCCGATCCTCGCCTTCGATTAATCGATTGATTCTGGTATCCGAAATCCACACTGAGAGAATCATTGAACCGGTGATTCATGCCGACAAAAAATCGATTTTGATCAAACCCGGACTCCGGTCCACCAAGGAGCGTATTGAGATTAATAAACACTTCATCATACACCACCACTCCCCATTGTTTGTTCGAATCAATAGGAAAATCTCCACGCACCATTTCACGAACTCTAAGAGCCGTACCTCTCGCATTCCGGATGAATCGCTCCTCTAAACGTGTACGACTAGATATCTTTAAATGTGTAAAGGCATGGCGATAGCTCAGTTGTTGATATAAACGATGCTCATCACGAAATCCCGGTTCATAATTCGTCACCCAGGCATACCCTTGCCAGATCGAAAAGGACTCGGAAAGCTTATAACCAAGCGCCGGGCGAAGAAGAAGTTGATCAATTTCTGACACGTTGTCACCAAATCTTGGATTCACTTCAACCCACCCCAAGAAGTTTCCTGGCAAGTGAAATCGATTATACAGAGGAAACCAGAGTTGTCCGTCATGCTCAGTTTCTGCATGTGAAACTCCCCCACCGACACTCCCAAATACGAGAAATGCCAACACAACAGACCGAAAGAACATCTTTAAAAACTTCCGATGCATATTCAATGATTCTCTCCTTTTCGAAAATATCGACTGGTGGATACAACCTCTAAATCTATCAGCCATTCAATTACACATCCCCAAGCAATTCCATGCATGCGATCATGAAGTGTCTCCAAGAACATTGCTGGCGAAAGATTCCTTTGAGTTACCTTATTCTTTTCGGTTACGAGAACTTTTTTAAAAGTCAGGCATATCAGTTTTTTCTGCACGAAACACATATTCCCTACTGAAATTGACGTAAAATCACAAGACCATGCACAACGGCAAACGTGGATATTTCTGTAAGTGCAAGCAGCTCTCTAAAGAAGAATGCCCATCAACGCTAGGAAATCAAGGAACTTCTGAGATGACGATAGAGGTGAGGCATTCGCGTATTGATGTCAGACATGGTCAGAGTCCCATGTACTGTCACCGCAACCGCACGAGCCGAACGAGGATTTGCCGAACAGCCCACTGAGAAAAACACCTTTACTGACCTCAATGCAAATTGACACAATACCTGCAATGTGAAGCATGAATGAATTTGTTGAATATCTCAAAGAAGTCTTCGTACATTTTGGCGCAATTGAGGCGCGAAAGATGTTCGGGGGATACGGAATCTATCACAAGGGAACGATGTTCGGACTTGTCGCCCAGGAGACACTCTACCTCAAGGCCAACGGTGGCTTGATCAAAAATTTCGAGGCGAGAGGGCTGAGGCCGTTTGAATATGAAAAAGGCAACAAGGCGGTCAAGATGTCATACTACCTGGCTCCTGATGAAATGCTTGATGATCCAGACGAAGCAGCCGTATGGGCTAAGCGCTCTTATGAAGCTGCCATTCAAGCGAAGACAAAGAAAAAACGAAATTCTTCCAGACGCACAAAGTAATTTCCCTCCCTTTTGTCTGAACTCATACCGGAACACCTCAGGAAAGCTGCCGAACTCCTAACGATCTAGCCACGGAGGTTGCGTGCTTCTCCACATTTTTTCTCTGGACAGGTTAGTTGGACTCTGCCAATAGCCGTTGGATTTCTCTCTCGGTTGTTTCATATTCTCCTTCACCTATTCGCGTGTATTGGATGACTCCTTTTTTATCAACCAAATAGAGCGTCGGCCAATAGCGATTTCGAAATTTACGCCATGTATCAAAATCATTATCAATCGGTACCGCATAGGATAGTTGTTTTTTCTTGATATACTCCTCAACTCGATTTACATCATGTTCATATTGAAACTCTGGCGAGTGGATGGCAATCACCACTAACCCCTGCTCTGCATATTTTTTATGCCAGGCCTTGACGTAGGGTTCAATATTACGGCAATTCCAACATCCAAAAGTCCAGAACTCGACCATCACCACTTTTCCGCGAAGATCCGCCAGCCGAAGCGGCTCCGAGTTTAACCACGTTTCATTGGTAATCTCAGGAGCTTGAGTGCCAACTCGTGCATGGACTTGCGGACTACTGGTCAACCCCATCACGGCACAAACACAACTAGCTAAGAATATTCCTGTCAACGTCAACCCTTGAGATCGCATTGCCAGTTCCTTTCATCATCTTTTAGGCTCCCTCGACAACCTGGGAAATTGACCCGATCGTGTCCAAGATGTTCAATACCGCCTATGAACCACATTCTCTGAGTATGGTCAAGAAAAAGGAAAATCCATTACAGACCTGCCGGAGTCTTAAGATTTTCCGATAAGGCTTTTCGCCTACGGTTCAGTCCTTTCCACTCGTGAGTCAACAGGATTCACCGTTAACACCTACGTATATAAACTCACTAAAAACAATAGACCTACGTAATTCCAATGACTGTGAATCCATTCAAAACTTGATTTTTATGAAGGGAGATCACGTACACCGCTCACACCACAAGCACCAACCAATACACTACATATCGTAGGCTTTAGCCTATTTTCAAACAATATCATCCGGATATTCACTTTCCTGACCGTGGTATTTAACTTGCTTTTGATTATACGTTGATACGAATTTGCGGGCCCCTCCTCTTTAGAAGATCGACAGCATACTCCAATTTATTCCCAGAAATGGATTGCAACAGCGTTCTCGTTCACATAACTTCTTCAGCCTTCATTCAAACATGATAACCACAAATCACACGTCTCAACTCAATGATGGCCCTTTTTCTCCTCCGCAATTACTACATTTCATTCAGGGGGTGTTGTCTTCATGCTTTTTCATGATCCCATTTTATCATTTCGCTCAGAGCCAAATAACGTTCCTTTACCTCCATCAGCAGAAGTAGAACGACCACGGATTCATGGGAAGTTTTTATACAGGGGCCATACCAAGTTATGGATTCGAGGGATTACTTACGGCACGTTTCGGCCCAATATGGAAGGGGACTTATTTCCGAATCCCATCGCGGTAGAACAAGACTTCATTCGTATCGCTTCGCACGGGTTCAATGCCATCCGAACCTATACATTACCCCCTCGGTGGCTACTGGATCTCGCGTATCACCACGGATTGCTTGTGCTCGTTGGCCTGTGGTGGGACCAGTTCGTCACCTTCTTAGATGATAAACAACTTGTCCATTCCATCAAACACCGTGTCCGAGAATCAATCCAACGTTGCGCTGGACATCCTGCTGTGCTGGCCTATTCATTAGCCAACGAAATACCTGGCCCGATCGTTCGCTGGTATGGTCAACAAAAAATAGAACGCTTTCTGGAACAGCTCTACACTATCGTCAAATCTGAAGATCCACAAGGGCTTGTTACCTATGTCAACTATCCCACAACTGAATACTTAGAGCTGCCCTTCCTCGATTTTATCTGCTTTAATGTCTACCTCGAACAACAAGACACGCTCATTGCCTACCTCGCACGCCTGCAGAACATTGCCGGCGATCGCCCTCTGGTCCTCGCTGAAATCGGGTTAGACAGCCTACGAAACGGGCAAGACAGGCAAGCCGAGGTGCTGGACTGGCAGATTCGTACGGTTGGAGCTGCCGGAGGTGCTGGAGCATTCGCCTTTGCTTGGACAGACGAATGGTATTGTGGAGGCCAAGAAATAGAAGATTGGGACTTTGGGCTAACCGACCGCTTAAGACAACCTAAGCCAGCCCTTGCGTCAGTTGAAGCCGCGTTTCAAGCTTTCCCGATTCTTCCCAAACAGGAATGGCCAAAAATTTCTGTCGTCGTCTGTAGCTATAATGGATCGCGGACGATACGTGATTGCCTCGAAGCCCTTCAGCGGCTGGACTATCCGCAGTATGAAGTCATTGTCGTCAACGACGGGTCAACGGACAATACAGAAGATATCGCGAATGAATACCCTTACCGCGTGATCAGTACGACCAACCAAGGACTCAGCAACGCCAGAAACACGGGAATGTATGCCGCTTCGGGAGAGATTATCGCCTACACCGATGACGATGCCTACCCCGATCCTCATTGGCTGACCTATCTCGCACATATGTTTCTCACAACGTCACATGCCGCCATCGGTGGACCTAACCTTCCACCAAAAGACGACGGCTGGATTGCAGAATGTGTGGCGCACGCTCCTGGTGGCCCCATTCATGTTCTACTCGACGACCAGCTTGCTGAACACATACCAGGATGTAATATGGCCTTCAGGAAATGTCACCTTCAAGCTATAGGCGGATTTGATCCACAATACCGAACAGCGGGCGATGACGTTGACATGTGCTGGCGCTTACAAGAACAGGGATGGACGATCGGGTTTCATGCATCCGCCCAGGTCTGGCATCATCGGCGAAACTCCATTCGCACCTATTGGAAACAACAACGCGGATACGGTCGGGCCGAAGCGTTGTTAGAAAAAAAATGGCCCCAAAAATACAATGTCGCTGGACATCTATCATGGAAGGGTCGGCTCTATGGCAAGGGCAGTGCAAACGCCTGTTCGTGGAGGGCATCACGCATATACCATGGCGTGTGGGGAAGTGCACCATTTCAACTGCTGTACCAGGGAAGTCCGTCAACGACCCTCTCCCTCGTACAAATGCCTGAGTGGAATTTAGCCGTCGCGGCACTCGCCATCCTTTCAATATTTGGCTTGATATGGACTCCACTTTCCATTGCCATTCCTCTTCTCGTCGGGGCGCTTGGCACCGGAGCGTTCCTGGCCTTTCGACAAGCCCACAAATGTCCGTTCGAAGTCCCACACTCACCGTTTCTTCGTCTTCGATCAAAATTCGTGACGGCAGGACTGCACCTGCTCCAACCGATTGCACGCTTAACGGGACGACTGTCTTCAGGCTTAACTCCCTGGAGAACACATCTCACAGAAAAATTGCTCCTACCATCAGCTCATAGATTTACCGCGTGGAGTGAACAATGGCAGGCTCCCCCTGATCGATTGGAGACAATAGAGAATATTATTCAGGAAAAACGAATGGCGGTACAGCGGGGAGGCGACTTTGATCGGTGGGATTTACATATCAAGCCTGGAGTGCTCGGAGGAAGCCGTGTTCGAATGGTGATTGAAGAACATGGCAAGGGGAAACAGCTGATTCATTGCCGAACCTGGCCAATCTATTCAAAAATTTCCGTCGCATGTATTGCCGCATTAGGACTGCTGGGAACATGGGCGCTGATTGATCATGCATGGATATTTGGCACTATCTTGATGAGCTCGTTCCTTTTACTCATGCTGAGAACTCAACAGGAATACTCGTCTGCGGCACTTGCCACCAAGGAAGGCTTGATGGCAACCATCGAATGTGATATGCGTCCGGAATCGGACGTGGACAATCAAGATTCGTTATTTCCTGAGCCTGCCGTACTTGTCAAATAGCCCGAGAGCTTCCTGAGAACCCACAATTGTTTGCCTATCCGCACATGAACCTATAGCCGCTTCTAATAACTTCCGATGCTTGAGGCGTAGTATTACGCTGTGGCAGTCTTAATAATTCAGCTGAAAATTAATTGGATTCGCTATAGATAAAAAATATATGTTCAACCTCATGGCTATCTGACAAATACACTGATGACGCAACACGATCACCCTCACACACGCCAGCACGCCAGCACATGGAAACTCTCCATCTGGCTCCTTCGTCTCTGTGGTCGTGGAGAAGAAGTCAATATCGTGCTGGGAGTTCTGCTTCTGCTTGGCGGATCCGCGTTTGCACTCCTGCAACCATGGCCCTTGAAGCTTGTCGTTGATTCAGTGCTCGGAAATCACGATGCCCCGGCGGCAGTCACCCACGTCACCACTTGGATCACACATTTGATGCCATGGCTATTGACAAACAACGAAATGGCTCTTCTGCTTATTCTCTGCACTGGAATTTTGCTCATTCAGCTCCTCATGGGCGGATTAACGGTCTTGAGCACCTATATCCTCGTGGCGATCGGCCTCCGTATGGTGTTTCGATTGCGATGTCGTCTGTTTGATCACCTTCAGAGACTCTCACTCACCTTCCATGATACGACAACAGTTGGGGACTCCCTGTATCGAGTGACATGGGACACCTACTGCGTTCAGGCCCTATTTAACACCGGCCTCATTCCGGCACTCTTGTCCTCATTCACATTACTCGGCATTACCGGCATCATGCTCTATGTTGATTGGTTGCTGACGCTGGTAGCCTTAGCTATCGGGATACCGCTCCTGATCCTGATTCGCCAATTGGATCGTCCCATGCGTGATCGATCATTACGAGCGGCACAACGAGACAGCGACATCAGTACCCGAGTCCAAGAAACCTTATCATCCATCCGTGCGGTACAAGCCTTCGGACGAGAAGCCTCAGAGAGCCAACGCTTCGGTCACGACGCAGACGCCAGTCTTCGTGCCAAATTACGATTGACGGTATTGCAGAGCGGCTCGCAAGCCATCGTTGGACTATTACTGGCTGTCGGGACAGCAGCCGTCATCGGCATCGGGGCATGGCGGGTTCTTCAAGACGTGCTTACCGTTGGAGACATCGTCCTGATCGTCTCCTATCTGGCCATGTTATACAAGCCACTCGAAACCTTGGCCTATACCGCAGCCACTGTGCAAAACGCCGCGGCAGGTGCAAGCCGGGTCTTGAATATTCTGAATCAAACCCCAGAAGTCAGAGATCAAGTCGGCGCAACCCCTCTTCCGGTAAAAACGGCAGGCCCAATCACATTCGACCATGTCAGCTTTTCCTACAACACGGGAAAGCGCGTGTTGAACGATATCTGCCTGGAGATTCCAGCAGGACAGACAATGGCGCTCGTCGGCCATTCAGGCGCGGGAAAAACTACATTAGTGAATCTCGTGATTCGATTTTACGATCCGACACAAGGGCATCTGCGACTCAACAGCACTCGCTTACAACATGTGACGTTAGAATCCTTACGGCAAAACATTGCCTTGGTGTTACAAGAGCCCGTCTTGTTTTGTTCAACCATTCGCGAAAACATTGCGTACGGTCGCCCACAAGCCAAGAATGACGAAATCGAAGCAGCAGCGCGAGCTGCCGGAGCCCATGACTTTATTCTGTCTCTTGAACATGGCTATGAAACACAAATTGGCGAGCGTGGCGTCACACTTTCTGGCGGTCAACGACAACGTCTCTCGATAGCGCGTGCATTTCTAAAAGATGCTCCAATCCTGATTCTGGATGAACCAACCAGTGCCTTAGATTCAACAACCGAGCAACAAGTCCTGGAAGCACTGCAACGACTCATGAAAGACAGAACAACACTGATCATTGCGCATCGCTTGTCAACCGTGCGCGATGCCGATCAGATTGTGGTCCTTCAAGACGGAAAGATTGCGGAACGTGGAACCCACACAGACTTGTTGAAACTAGAAGGACATTACGCACGACTCTATTGCACACAGGTCGGCATCCAATCATCTGCCACACGTGAAGTCCCAATCTAACCCAATTTTCACAATAGAACATGATGCTTGACGATTTAAAAGCTTTGATGTGCAGAAACTCCATGATGATTGATAGAAGACCATCAACACGATGAAGCAGCGACTTCGTATCATTGTCACTGGCCTGGTTGGTCTCTATCCGATTGGAGGGGTCGCGTGGGATTACCTGCAATATGTCATTGGTCTCGCACGATTGGGACATGACGTTTGTTACTACGAAGATTCATGGTGCTGGCCCTATCACCCTCTCAAAAAAACAACGGTGCCGGAAGGTACCTATTCAGCAGAGTTCATCAGTAATTTTTTTCAGCGCTATGCCCCGGATCTTAAAGAGCGATGGCAGTATTTCCACTTGCACGAAGAACGCTTTGGCATGGATCAAGGCGCGTTCAATGACATCGCCAAAACGGCTGATCTTTTCCTGAACGTCAGCGGTGCCTGTACGATTCCCGACAACCTTTCCCCACGGTGCCTCAAAGCCTTTCTCGATACCGATCCCGGCTACAATCAAATTGTCATGAGCGAACGGCCAACATGGTCTCAAAATGTCCAACAGTGGTGCGAAACGGTGGCAGCCCACGATAGGTATTTTACATTGGCCGAGAATATCCATTCTCACGATTGCCGTATTCCCAAGATGGGATTGTCCTGGCATATCACACGCGTGCCGATCGTTTTAGATGTATGGGAACACGTCTTGGCGAAACGTCTTCCCGAGTCGGCGTCATGGACGACGGTGATGACATGGAATCCATTTAAGGGAAAGCTGATGTACAAGGGCATCGAATATAAGAGTAAAGGGGCTGAATTCGAAAAGGTGTTTGAGTTGCCTCAGCGAACGGGCTTACCGTTCACGGTGGCTGTGGGGGACGACAAGGCCCCAATACAGCGACTGCTCAGTCACGGATGGCATGTGTTAGAAGGAGAAACGGTGAGCGTGACGCCGAACCAATACCAAGACTTCATCGCAGGAT
This sequence comes from Candidatus Nitrospira salsa, assembly GCF_965152625.1. Taxonomy (NCBI): domain Bacteria; kingdom Pseudomonadati; phylum Nitrospirota; class Nitrospiria; order Nitrospirales; family Nitrospiraceae; genus Nitrospira; species Candidatus Nitrospira salsa. The sequence goes on along the minus strand of NZ_CBCUCO010000004.1, from coordinate 593,146 downwards.
CATCTGGGGAGTTTTCTCCAGCCAAACACGTCTACGTGGCGATGCGTAGCGGCTGGTTTAGCAGTCGAAGTGCGTGTTATCTCGCAGCTGGCAAACCTGTTGTCACTCAAGATACCGCATTCTCTTCAAAACTTCCGGTCGGGAAAGGGCTTTTGACCTACACAAATCTCGAAGAAGCAGTTACAGCTCTGCGCGACGTTGAAGCAAATTATACACAACATGCGAAAGCTGCACGCATGATCGCAGAAGAACACTTTCATTCAGACATCGTACTTAGCCAACTGATCGAACAAGCACTCAATGATCCAGAGTCTCCAGATCATGACACATGATCATGACGGCTCTTCCTCTTGTGCAGCATGTATAAAATGACAACACTATTGTAAGGACGGAGGAACACCATGCTCAAACTGATGCCTGATCAAGTCAAAGAATTATGGCAACGTGTTGACCAGGATAACTTCAGCTCACAAGACTGCTACATCGAACAGGAACGCCTGCTCGATACCTATCGAAGTCTATGGAACAACGCCCTACGGTTAGAGAATCAGCCGGATCTTCAACAAAGCATTCTGTGGGAACTTGGACAATACATGGGGTGCGAAGACGCCGTTGAAATTAGAAACCGGTGCCAACTGGCGGTTCCAAACCTCAAAGCCGAATGGCAGAACAAGGTTGGATTGAGTAATCGAAAATCTGTCGAACAATATTATGACGAGAGCCACACGACGATCTATGAATTAATGTGGTGGCATACCTTAACCGAAGACTCCTCGCCACTCGCCTACGTCACCGCTTTGGAGTTTGCCAGAAACCATGGCTGTCAGCAGTATCTGGACTTTGGCGCCGGAGTGGGTTCTGGCGGAATTCTTTTCGCTCGTGATGGATGCGATGTCTCACTGGCAGACATCAGTTCTCCGCTACAACAATTTAGTCAATGGCGCCTTGAAACTCGAAAGCTGTCCGCGAAATTCATCGACCTCAAAATCAGCTCTCTGCCGAGCCACGCCTTTGATATGATAACAGCCCTGGATGTCTTTGAACATTTGGTTGACCCCGTTGAAACTATTGAGAGAATTTCTGATGCGTTAAAGCCTGGAGGATTCTTTTTTGCCCGCCTAGCCTCTGAAATAGATGATGACCGTCCACAACACATTGTTCAGGATTTCAAACCAACGTTTCAATGCTTGAAGCGTCACGGCTTCGTGCAAGTTTGGGAAGACGATTGGCTTTGGGGACATGTGGTCTTCCAGAAACCCTGAGTATAAAAAAACACATAACACGATACCTGAAACCTTGAGAGCATCGCTCGACTGAAGGCTTGTGCCCGATGAGTTGACTTGCCCCCTTGCCGACAACTCGTCAGACATGTCTTTCAAGATGCCCACATCTTGCCAGAATGTGAGGATTCTTCAAGTCATCTGAAACGGCCCTATGCCAACATCCACACGACATCCTCATTCTCAGTACATGCTGCAGCTCGATTCGCTACGTGCCTTTGCGGTCCTTGCCGTGCTTATTCACCATTTTTATCCGGTAAGCGAGTCCATGGGGCTGGGGTATTACGGAGTCAGACTATTCTTTGTCTTGAGTGGGTTCTTAATCACAGGCATTCTCCTTGATTCGCGAAACCGCACTGAACAATTAGGACAAGGGAAAATTTCTGCATGTTGTCAATTTTACGCACGACGCACACTCAGGATTGTACCGGTATATTATGTTGCACTGCTGTTGGCGATGGTTGCCGGAAATACGGACGTACTGTCTGGTGCATGGTGGTATGCGACATATATGTCAAACCTGCTCTTTATCAAGCTTGGGTTTTATCCCTCGACGACTGCACATCTCTGGTCATTGGCTGTGGAGGCCCAATTTTATCTCATCTGGCCATTTGTCATGTTGTGTATGGCAAAACAACGAATTCACTGGGTCATTGTTTTGACAATTGTGGCTGCACCGTTCTATCGATATATCGCAATCCTTGGATCTCATGAAGGCGTTGAATTCTATACATTCACCTTGTCTTCAATTGACAGTTTAGGGTGGGGAGCCCTTTTGGCTTGGCTTATTCACAACAAGAAAGACATTCCTGGACTGAAAAGTACTGGTCGTGGACTTTTCCTTTTTCTCCCGATGATGACTCCCCTCTTGATGGACACAACATATTTCTATGTGTTTGATAATACATTACTTTCTATCGCCTTTCTTTGGTTAGTCGCAGGAGCAGCCAAAGGTTTCACTGGACCAGTTGGTACCATCATGAATTGGAAACCTCTCCTGTATATCGGAAAAATCAGTTACGGCGTCTATCTCTATCACCTCTTCATACCATGGGCACTGTATGAGGTCTGGGGAATCACTCAAACCGAACACGTTCTTGTTAATATGGTGATGTTAATGATTTCCACAATTCTTGTCGCGTCACTCTCTTGGCACGTTCTCGAAAAGCCGATAAATAGACTCAAGAACTATTTTCCTTATCCAGAGGCAACTCCCCAAGCACACAAGAGCCCTGCCTCAAACCACAACATCAGGGATTGGGATTTTCAACAAAACTATAGTATAACCAAATAGACTTCCATTCATGTCTTTGACCATACGAAGGGACACGAAGCATGAGTGACGCTGACAATGTATTGGTTCGGCCCTATAGGAGCCAGACACTAAGGGCTGCAGTTTTTGATCCTCGATTAGAAGCACATGTTCAGCACATCACCTTGACCGATGTTCAATTTTTTTCTTTCCCCTCACCCCCGACTATCCCTCAACAGGTTATGCGCGATAGCTGCCATGGTTACCGCACTCTGTCTAACCATCCCTGTCCCCTCTAGTTATGCGCAGGTCGAGCCGCATCAAGTCTGTACGCCGTTTGACTGGAACATGATGCCAGCCAATGAATGGGTCAACGTATCTACCTGTGGTGACTCACCGAGAAAAGTGTTTCATGGGGCTTCGACTCTTGCCGCAGACAGAAGGACGGTCTTTTTCTTTGGAGCCGATACTCACGACAAGGATTACGACAACAGCGTCTATCGCTTCAGCCTCACGGACCTCCGCTGGAGTCAAGATTATGAAGCCGACTCGCTAGAGACGTATCGCGTCACGCTTCAAGGCTATCCGGCAACATCGACCAACCGTCCATGGGCGATGCATGCTTTTGATGGCTGGGATTATGATCCAACAACAAAAACTCTCGTACTTGTCGGGTTTCCCAAACATGCCACGCAAGCGATTCAACAGTTAAAAGATAGAGGAAAACTGAACCAATCCCTCAAACCTTCCACATGGCACTACAATCCTGACACACGTTCCTGGAAATTGATCCAAACGCAAACACCCCAGTTATTTGCCGGAGGATTCGCGTGGGACCCATCGGGAAAGCATTTTATTGGTCACGATGGTCAACGGACTTATCACTATGACCCTCAGTCTCACAAATGGGACACACACCGGGCACCCTCCATCCCTGGATATCACCTTCGACTGGTCTACGATACGTTTACGAACTCCTTGTTGTCTTTGGGGAACAATTATAGTGGTCAGGAACTGTGGAGTTACTCATCACAATCGACCCAATGGGAACGTATCAAGGTTAACCAACCACCCTTACCCGCCAATGGAGCCGCGGTCGCATACGGAACCCACCATCATGTCCTTTTATATTTGGCGAACGACGGACCTACGCCATACGAAAATTCATCAGGCAAAAGTGCAACGTTTCTCTATAAAAGCCAAAGGCATCAATGGGAGAGACTGCCCGTGAAGAGTCCGCCGTTATTCGGCATGAACTATCTCACGCAATATGACCCAGTTGCGAAAGTGTTTCTGCATTTTGAAAAACCCGCGATTACTGACGAACACATCGCTGTGTGGGCCTTTCGGTATCGTCCGACACCATCCAAATAGCTGCACTCATAGACGTGGGAAGGCTCATTCCGACTCGAAGATTTGCCGCAGGCGCTGATAGAAGACACGGGCGATATGGCGATGAATGCCCACTAACTCAGCGGCCATACGAGCGGTTGTACCTGCCACGAAATGTTCGAGCAGTCGATTGACCTGAGAAGGCCTGAGTTTGCAATATTCTTTGTACACTCTGCCGCATAGAAAATCTCAAGCTTCTGTGCCAGCCCTTGATTTTTCCATCGTGAATATGGAACGATCCTAGTCACCCCCCAAGGTTTCTGCATGACCCATAGATTGATGTAAAGCCCTCCAGGCTTTTCTGTTTCGATGAGTATCCACAAAATCTTTTTCATCACGGTAGCAGCAACTCTACTCTACGTCGTGTCAGCTGCTGCTGTACCAATACGAACCGAACCAGCAAATATTAAACTGGACAATTCTCAAGAAACTTCTTCCGCTCAGCAGAACCTTTCAGTAATCACCCTCTCCGCAGAATCCTTACCTCTAGAGCCTTCAAACAGGTTTGAGCCCGAACCATTCTCTCTCAACGAAGCCTCAAAATTTTTCAGCACACTTTTGTATTCATTAACGTATGAAATTAAATTTACTGCGCTCGGCCGCCTCTACACAGCAATTCCGCAAGCACTCAACGCCCAAGATCATCCGCTCTTTTCATTTCGTTTACTCCCTCACCCTGAAGTGCCCCAGTCGGCAGCGCTCTTGAATAACAATCATTTAGTGGTCCACGAGAAAGATGAGCCTGTTGCCAAAACAGAGGAAACAAACATCGTGAGCTCGATATTGTGGCTCAGCATGACGTTCCTTACACTCACTGGAGCTGTTGCCGCTATCATTTGGCACACCAGAAAAATCACTATTCTTCATATCTGACGAAATTACCGCCAAAGTTCATCCGAAAAGTAATTTGATTGGCCTGCCAGGACAGCACGATCTTCTACATTCCCCAAACCTCCTTGAATATTGTCCGGCTTAGGAAATTTTTTCTTTAACCGACATATTCTATAGAGATGAACAAAACCCACCTTCTCAGAAATTCGTTGAATTTCCAAACTCTGTGGCCACACAAGTGAGTAGCTATAGCGAATCCAGATAATGGCCAGTTGAATTATTAAGACGCCGCAGCGCAATGCCAAGCCTCAAACATCGGAAGTTATTAGAAACGGCTATAGGCGTGATGCCCCCCTCTCCTGCAACAGCATCTCCCTACATATCACCACTCTTGCGTCTTCGTTCAACCTATTACCGTTGTTGGTATGAAGTGTCTCGAGGATTGAAGTGGGTTCGCCGTCATTATCACGAACAGCCTGCCTGTACCCTGCCTAAATCACTGACAACCCAGCAACGACGTCGAATCGAGGCGCTTCAAATGAAATACGGAATTCAATTCGAAAACCAATTCCATATTTCGACGTCATTAGAAAATTATGAGTATCTCGACTTGCTCGATCAAACCAAGGAGAAATTCTGTTGGAATCCTGACCTTCATAAAGAAATGGTGGATGTAGGGTCACTAAATTTTTACTATGCCCCCGCCCTCCATGCCTTTTTTCAACCCCGGCAACTTCAGGGGATTGAACTCGAGGGGTACCGGATCTATACAAATTTCTATAGTCGGTTTGACTATGCGCAATGTTATATCCGTCCCTTCACCAATACCTCCTATACGGTCATGGACTTCTGTGACTACACAGGCTCAGCTGATGGGATTACCTGTTTTTATCCATTTGTCATACCTGAGCCATTGGTCGCCTGGAGATTGCCACTCAAAGTCTTTCAACCTGAACGCTTGTTTGAACGGATGACCCAAAGCCTCAGAAAGGAAGGGTTTGTTCTGATGATGAACCATGGAGAAGACGAGGCAAAGTGGGCCTGCGACTTTGCACAACGAAGTGGCCTACAATTACAGAGTCACCCCCTACCGATTCCACCACTATTCCCACGGGCTGAGATGCCTATAGTCAGCGTCTGGCATAAACCTTGACGTCATAACGCTCGGTTATTTCTTGATTTGCCAATTACAATGGTAAGAAGCACTTCACGTACCAAAATATTCAACGAATAATGCCCGACATATCAGGCTTTTACGAAATTCGAGATACGATTCCCGCTTGCGCGCCGGGCCTACTTCGCCGAAGTGGCTACGACGGCTGAAAGCGCTACAGCGCACAGGCACAAGCGACGCGTTCCAGTCTTACCCATTCCGCCTTGACAAACCTCGAAAGCGGGTGCTACCTCCTCTAGATGGTCCCGACTCTCGAACAACCCCCTAAGCCAGATACCGCACAATCGGTCTCGACCTGGACGGGACAAGCCCGCGAGCAAGCCGTTCAACGCATGTTTACGGCTATTGCCGGTTTTTATGATCTCAATAATTCGCTTCTGAGCTTTGGCCTACATCATCAATGGAAAAAACGAGCCATGCAGTGCATTTCGGCGGTCAGTGGTGGTCGAGCCTTGGATCTCGGGGCCGGAACGGGAGATTTAGCTATACTTCTCGATCAGCAGCTTGGACAGACCGGACAGGTCGTGGCCGCCGATCTCAACGAAGCGATGCTTCGAGTCGGCCTTGATAAGGTCAAAAACAAGGGATTATCCAACCGTATTTCCTGTTTTCAAATGAACGCGGAGCACCTGACCTTTCAGGACAAAAGCTTCGACACCGTCACAGCAGGATTTTGCATTCGAAATGTGGGAAATCGCTCACAAGCGTTTACTGAAATTCGACGAGTCCTCAAGCCCGGCGGACAATTTGTGTGCCTAGAATTTTCCCAGCCAACCACCTCGGTCCTGCGCAAACTGTATGATTGGTATTCCTTTCGACTACTGCCGTGGGTTGGAACCGTCGTCGCTCGAGATGGGACGGGGGTCTATGAGTATCTCCCGGCCTCAATTCGGACATTTCCCGACCAAGAACGACTCCGTGAGCTGCTACTGAAGGCCGGTTTCCAACGCGTTGACTACAAAAACCTCAGCGGCGGCATTGTAGCCATTCACATTGCGGTCAAATAACCTTTTATGAATTCAATTCTTTACGTTTTTCTCCCCTGTAAAAAAGTCTATCCAACAGGGATTACCTATCTTGCAGACTTTATCCACCGCCGACGACCCGAGGTACGGCAGCGTATTCTTGACTTGTCTTTGTATCCCTTGAATGAACGACAACAAGCATTGCAGGATGTCACCACCTCGTTTCAACCAGAACTCGTCTGCTTCTCCTGGCGCGATATTCAAATTTTTTCTCCACATGAAGGTGACGCCTCACTCGAACATGCGTTTAACTTTTACTACTCCAGTAATCCTTTCAAGCGAGTCCTCGCCTCATTTCAAGGACTGCACAACCTCTATCGCTATTACATGGATATTCGGAGCAACCTGTCCTATCCGTGGCTCATCCACAAAAAATTTCCTTCACTCCGAATGATGATTGGCGGCGGAGCGTTTACCGCGTTTGCCGATCAGCTCATCGGAAAACTACCAGAAGGGATCATTGGCATACTCGGCGAAGGAGAAGATGCCATCCTCAAGGTGCTGAATGGGGAATCATTAAGCGAAGAACGGTTTATCGTCAAAGAAAACGGCACAGTGACAAAAGGCACAAAGAATACGCCGGCGCTGCTCGATTCCCTGACTGTCGATATTCCGTATCTCACGACGATCTTTCCGCAATATCAAGAATACATTGGCGAATCGATTGGCGTGCAGAGTAAACGGGGTTGTCCTTACGATTGCGCCTTTTGCCTTTACCCTTACATCGAAGGTAAACGTGTGCGTTACCGGCCGGCAGAAAATGTCGTGAAGGATATTGCACAGTACTACCACCAATGGGGTGCCCGTCGGTTTTGGTTCACCGACGCACAATTCATCACCGGAAAAGATGCCTATCCCCAGTGTACGGAAATTCTGGAGCGAATTATTGATCAAAAATTAGAGATCGAATGGTCCGGGTATGTCCGAACGTCTCTCATCAATGCCGATCTCGCAAAACTCATGGTGAAATCAGGCGTTGGCGACTTGGAAGTCGCGATTACGGCAGGCTCTCAAAAAGTGCTGAACAGCTTGCACATGGGCTTCAAGTTGGAACATCTCTATGACGGATGCCGATATCTTAAAGAGGCAGGGTTTAACGGAAGAGTCATTTTAAACTATTCACTGAATTCACCAGAAGAAACCGAAGAAACACTTCTGCAGAGCATTGAATCGTATAAAACCGTCGCCTCGATACTTGGAGAAGACCGCGTCTTTCCGCTTATGTTTTTCTTAGGCGTGCAACCCAACACCGATTTGGAAGAACGATTACTCTCTGATGGCTATCTCTCTGCTGGCTATAATCCCCTCAGCCTCACACCGTGGAACATCAAAAAACTTCTCTACAATCCAGCCCCTCTCAATAAACTCATCGCCAAAGCCTGTCTCTCAGCCTGGAACCGGAAACACGGCTCGCGCGACCCGCGAGAATGGTCCGGCAGCCTCAGTCAACAAAGCGCCACCCAACAGCACGGCCACACCTACGCCGACTCCAGTCTTTCCAAAGGCATGGAAACCAATTCCGGCCGAGACGCATTGCTGACGCTCGAAGAAATTCTGCGGACTCGGAAGCCGAAAGACTCCAAACAGTCTACGCCATCTCCAACACCGACGCCTTCCTCCTAATATCTCATACAACGACAGTTTTCTTACTCCAAATTCTGCAGATCGATGTATGAAGTTATGTGAATATTCGGCGTAACGGAATAGGGTATGACCTGATATCTTTTGTTAAAATATGGAGCATAATAAAAATTGGCCTTCACGTCAGCCTTGTTATATGGTTTAAACGACATATACAAGAGGACTTCAGAACTATGGCAACACACGGCCTGTACCTTGACATTCTCCCATCCCCCCAACGCCGGTTGTGGGATGACCTGGTTAATCTACCAGGCTCATTTACCCTCTATGGTGGAACCGCCATTGCCTTACAAATCGGACATCGTCCTTCCATATTTGATTTCTTTGCCTTCCAAGAAGTCCAACCGCAAGACCTCACATCAACCATACCATTCTTACAAGACGCAGAAATTATACGACAAGCCCAAAATACTCTCACATGTCTTGTTGAGCGTGGTGGTCTGGTACAGCTCTCGTTTTTCGGCGTCCCAAACCTTTCACCAATCAATGATCCTCTTATCGCTCAAGATAATGGAGTGAAAATTGCCTCTTTACTTGATTTGGCCGGAATGAAGGCAGCCGTAGTGCAGCAACGGGCAGAAGCAAAAGATTATATTGATTTGTCTACAATGATTGAGAAGGACGCGACGGATTTGCCAACAGCGCTGACCGCCGCCAAGTTGATATACGGCCCGTCCTTTAACCCACAACTGACATTAAAAGCCCTGTCCTATTATGAAGATGGAAATTTGCAAACTGTTCCGATTCACCACAAAGAACGGTTACTGCATGCGGTGCGCACAGTTGATCTGGATCGGTTGCCCGAGCTTGACCGCAGTCAAGACCAGAGGCACAAACGATGAAAGCACTTTCTCTGACCGATGAATTAGTAAAGGTTGCAGAACGAGTCATCTGGTTTGAGAAACCGGAAGAAGCATTAACTGATCCAATCCGGCTTGTCACCTATGCAATGACATATGGAACGCATGAGGATATGAAAGTGATCAAACAGTATCTGTCCGATGATGACTTACGCGAAGTCCTTACCAAGGCTCCACCTGGGATTTTCGATCCCCGCTCCTGGGCCTATTGGCATTTAAAACTTGGCCAATATCCACCGCCACCACAACCAATCCGCCGTTTTGAATGATCGTCGTGTCACAATATATCAAACTCCGTCATATTTTGAGACTAATCTAAACTCAGGCTTGCAGCATGCCACGAATCAAAACCCTTTGTGTTTATTGAATATCGCCATCTTTGTCACACTTTTATTATAGAGGTACTGTATTTTCGGAGAAAGTCTGAATAGAACGCTGCATGGAATTGGAAATTCATAATTCGTACTCCTCCTGAGCAAAGGCTGACAGTCCCAGCCGAATTGGGACACAAGCGCAGTGCCTCACCTACGCAATCCAGTTTCCCCAAAGACTTTTAACCCAACTCCGACCGGAATGCGTTACTGACACTCGAAGAGATTATACAGACTCGAAAGTCAGATTCAGATCAGAACACTTCAACCACGACTCCAACGTCTTCTTCCTGATACCTCATATCCTGCAATATAAATATTGTAGGGTAGGCATAGCTCAACAGAACATTGTTCATTTGGCATTTTGGAGAAAATCGGTGAAGCAAAGGTGAGACAGCATACGTCTGAGCTTTAATTTTCTATAACCCGAATCTCTTGGGCAAATGTCTTGATCTCTTGGCTTTCTGTTGCATTTGGACCTCAATAAAACTTTCCCACTCAATAGTCGATGATCCAAATTTTTAATGATATGCGCCACACGATGACCAGCGATCAGCCCGGTCATGTTGATAGCTGCCCCTATCATTTCGAAAGAAAAAACTCGACTTATTGCAGTCAGCCCATGTTTTGTATCTCCAACTCAACCCCTTCTAGGTTGCCCTTGACCGTCAAGGTCTTTGGATGGCCTTTCCCCAGCAGATTCTTGAAGGCTTCATACGAGTGAATGAGCAACGTCTTGGCCTCCTCTAACTCGCCCAGGTCTTGCAGCACCAACGCCAGGTTGGATTGGCTGATCGCAATACTGGGATGGCCGGGGTCATAACTGTGCTCATGCGATTGCAACGCAGCCCGAAGCAACGTCTTGGCCTCCTCTAACTCGCCCAGGTCTTGCAGCACCAACGCCAGCTTGGATTGCCTGATCGCAATACTGGGATGGCCGGGGTCATAACTGTGCTCATGCGATTGCAACGCAGCCTGAAGCAACGTCTTGGCCTCCTCTAACTCGCCCAGGTCTTTCAGCACCAACGCCAGGTTGGATTGCCTGATCGCAATACTGGGATGGCCGGGGTCATAACTGTGCTCATCCGATTGCAACGCAGCCCGAAGCAACGTCTTGGCCTCCTCTAACTCGCCCAGGTCTCGAAGTACCACCGCCAGGTTGGATTGGCTGCTCGCAATACTGGGATGACCGGGGTCATAGGCCTGGCTGGCCAGCGCCAAGGCACGTTTCCCGACCGCCTTGGCGAGCTGATAGCGACCCCGTTTTCGTTCGTGCCAACTCATAGAGGTCGCTATGTCGATCGCCTGTTCGGGCTCAGCAATCTCAGAATCTAACAGGATTTGCCCATGGGGTAAGACCTTTTCAAGTTCAGTCAATGCGGCCATGTCGGTTTCAGCTTGAGCGCGTAAAAGTTCCGCCATCACGGCCCGGACAGCTTGTGTTTTCGTTTCTTCATCGTCTTCATAAGTTTGCGCACGAACAAACCCTCTCACCAGCCGGTGGATCTGTGGATCATAGTCTTCATCGAGTTCCACGAGCGAGACTCGTTCCAACGCAGAAATGCCATCATCGACAGGGTTCGTTAACGCAGAATCCGACGTATCACTCATGACCCGCTTGAATAACCGTCTTGGTGTCGGTGATGGCGCCCACCACGCCATCAGCCGCAGCAATTTCTGCTCGGCTTCTGCTACCAAGTTCCAACTCAATTGAAACGTGGCCCCGATCGCTTTTTCATGCCCTGTCGGGAGTTCATCCTTATAAGATTCAGTAAACACATTCAGAGTAGCGATTTCCCCGAGTTTGGTCATTTCTTCTAACAGGGCCTTGACCTCTAGTGCTGGCCTTCGATTGAGAAAGTGACAGGCAAGCTCAAGTGCGAGTGGTAAGCCACCCAGTGACTCAATCAGCGGTATGGCCTCAGAGCCAAACATACGGTCACCGCTGTTCAGCAGCTCGAGCCCTTCTTCTTGTGTTAAGAATGCGAGAGGGACCTTGCTATGGGCTAGATCCCTGCGACGCGTTGTCACAAGAACTTTCAGATTCACGACAACAGGAAGCCAAGGCGCTAACGGCTCCGTTTCTGAAAAATTATCAAACACAATGAGAGTGGAAGCATGCGTTTGGCCCAAGCTCTGCCAGAGTACTACGCATTGTTGCTTAAGTGGTAACGCACCATTGATGTCAATGCGCGCACTGTCGGCAATCTGTTGTACGACCGTGGCTAAACCTTGATCTGCGTCGGTCCAGAACACACCACCGGGATAATAGTTACCGAACCGATGCACATATTCAGTTGCCAATTGGGTCTTTCCTAAACCCCCGGCCCCACTCACAACTCCCACACCTTCGACAACGGCGGTATTGTCATGGTGAAGTATATCGTGAAGATTCCACAGCGGTTCGATCCGACCGGCAAAGCGACTGCCCAGAGAACGGTAAGGCATCCGATGGCGCGTCGGGAGAGTGACAATGGGTGGGAGTCTGCTTCTGTCCTTGGCGAGAGTCTCTGAACTCTGTCCACCTAACAGTGGTGCGACTGAATCGGGTGCTTGAATGTCCCGTGATCGTATGGGCGGCGCAGCTTCGGTTGTGTTGGTCAATCTTCGTAACAACAACGTATAGGCCTGGCGAAGATCGGTGTTGTCCAACCGCGTCAGGTCCTCGTACGGCAAGCCCTGCATGAAGGATGGCGCTGAAGTCGTCCACTCACCTCGTGCAAGTGCAGTCACTGCTTTGTTACGGGCATCTTGTGTGAACATCGCGCTGCCTAGCAACATGCTTTCCCAGCCCGACCCGGTTGAACCCCCACCATCCTCCATTGCATGCACTTTTTCTTGGTATTTCGGAGAACATAGAACAAGCACCTTGTCTGCCTGCCGTACCTCGCTGTTCATGAACTCAGGAATGGTTTGCCCTTTTTGCACATGCCAACGGTCAAGGCGTGCGTCAACACCATCCTCACGCAATTGTGCAGCCAACTGAGCCACCCAGTCACGATAGGTCTCATCCTCCCAGGCATAGGAAATGAACACACGTACCGGTGTATGGGGAGGGGGGGAACTCATGGTTCATTTCCACCAATAACGGTTAGAAATACATTCATATTCGTTTGTCGTGTTTGCACGCGTTCGGTAAGCCCCACACATTACTGTATGCATACGTCAACAATATCCAGTATGAAAATACCGGATTTGGTTAATTAGTCAAGCGGATGCAGCGATAATACATTACGTCTGTTTGGAGGATATTCTGCCGGTGCGGGTCTTACGATACTGCGGCTCAGCTTTCGACGCTCAACTCTATTACGCGAATAATTTTTTTGTACTACGTCACTTGTTCCATGCGGAAAACTCAGGCAATATGATCTAGTATAGATCCATATGGGAAACAATCCATGTCGACGAACATATCTCTCAAAAACGTGCCTGACCGCTTAATATTACGTCTTCGTCAACAAGCTGCGAAACATCACCGTTCCCTGCAAGGAGAGGATCCTGCACGACTCACACCATCACAAATATTGTCGCAAGTTCGGCAATTAGGGCTCAAGACTCCACGAGAAGCTGTCTCGATCATTCGACGAGACAGAAATTCGTCATAAAGTTACTGATCAGCATGAGCAATCAGATTGTTGACGAAAACTGATGCAGATGCGACATTGAAATTGCTCAAGAGACTAACTTAACTATCCTCCTGTTATGCTGGCTTCAAAATTAATCAAGACTGCTCATTCATTACACATATGAACGACGATACAACGACATCCAAGAACGAATAAACCCAGCCGACGAAGGCCTCCAACATTCATACTTGATTTCAAACACCATCGCCGGTTGCGTTCACAACATAAAATCCTTATCGTATCGCCTTTTTGTTGACCACTAATTGAGAGACTCGGAACTTAACGCTTTCAATGCCGAAACCCTTACGCCCTTGGATATCTCCGTTGCGCCCCTGGCAGGAAGAGGCCTTTCAATTAATCTCCTCTCATCCCACAGCGAACTTTTTAGCCGTCGCCACCCCAGGTGCAGGAAAAACGCGATTAGCCTTACGCGTCGCGCATGACGGTCTCGCTAGTGGAAGAGCGAACCGAGTGGTGGTCGTCTGTCCGACGACACATTTACGCGAACAATGGGCCAAAGCTGCCCACTTCGAAGGTCTCCACCTTGACCCGACGTCGTCCAACCAACAAGAACGGGAAGCGACTGACTTTCATGGGTTAGCCACAACCTATCAACAGGTCTGCCTCGAACCTCAACGTTATCGCACTCAATCCCTTCGAACAAAAACGATAGTAATTTTTGATGAAATTCACCATGCCGGTGAAGGGAAAGAATGGGGGGATGCCCTCCAAGTCGCCTTTGATTCGGCCGTTCAACGCCTCTTACTCTCCGGCACACCATTCCGCACTGACGATAGCCCGATCCCGTACGTCCGTTACGACAAGGAACGCCGCAGTATCGCCGACTTTCAATATGGCTACCCTGAAGCCCTTCGGGATAGTGTCTGCCGGCCCGTGATTTTCCCGTCGTATGAGGGAGAACTGGCTTGGACTTCCCGCGGCGAAACGGTACATGCGACGTTCAGAGATGGCGTCAAGAAACCGTGGCGTCGAGAACGGCTCCGAACCGCATTACTCCAGGAAAGTTGGCTGGGAGAAGTCATTCAGGATGCCAACGAACGTCTCTCCTCCGTCCGCACAGCAGGTCATGACCATGCCGGAGGGCTCATTGTGGCCATGACTCAAAATCATGCCCGTGATATCGCCTCCCTGGTTCAACGCTTAACAGGAGAGCGAGCACAGGTCGCCGTTTCGGACGATCCGACGGCGAATCGAACGATCCAACGATTTGCACAAGGTCGGCAACGATGGTTGGTCGCCGTCAATATGGTCAGTGAAGGTGTGGATATTCCTCGGTTGCGGGTTGGAGTCTATGCGACCAATGTCTTGACGGAAATGTATTTTCGCCAGGTTGTTGGACGATTTGTCCGAGTGAACGAAGACGGAGGGCGGGATGGGAAGTCGTACCTCTACATTTCACAAGATCCGACGATTGTGCACTATGCGAAACAGATTACCAAAGAACGCAGCCATGCATTAAAAGAACAATCGTCACTGTTTGATCTGCCGCTCGCTCCTACGGATCGACAGGTAAAGCAGGAAGATGATTTTGCCCCCTTAGGGGGAATCGCACACGCGGATGAGTGGATTGGAGGGAGCTTTTTCCTCACCCATCCTGAAGTTCCTGAGTCTCAGCAGAATTTCTTTCGGCCACAGCCTCCTCCCACTGAGATACTTCCAGAAGAACCGGCTACGCTCGCAACTCCAGAACCTGAACTGTCCCTCTTCGAGCAAAAGAGCCAACTTCGAGACCAACACAAACAACTCGTGTCTCAGCTAAGCAGGCAAGATCGCCTTAACCATTGGCAAGTCAATGCGGCATTGAAAGACGCAACCGGGACTGCGATTAATCAGGCCACCGTCAGTCAACTCAAGAAACGCTTGCGTCTCCTTGAGCGTTGGGTCGAACATGGGTTTAAAAAAGGACGACCCAGAACCTAGGCCCAACACAGAATGCATGTCCAAAAGACTCTTACCGCACTACAGGCTAATGGTGAACGTCATCGTCCCAATAATATTCGTGGCATGCAACGCTTGCCCAGGACTTCCATAATAAATCGTGACGAGATATTGACCCGGCTTCCACCTCTCGTCTGAGGGCGAAATGATGAAATACCCATACCGTTGATTCATTTCTAACTCAATGACATCTTTGCCTAACGGTTCCTCGCCAACAGGCTTCCCGTCGACAATTGGATGCCATGCGGCAGCAAACTGTCCAGGCGCATCAAGCGGTTGCCCCTCGAATACGATAAAAATTTCCTGGGTGTCCGGAGTAAACGTTGAGACCCCAGGATCAACAGGTTCGACATACGCATCATCGGTCAGCCAGCCTGGCCGACCGTGTGAATCCCACGGAGTTTGGTAGCCACGCGCCATAGCGATCCAGGAAAACACCCCTTGTGGCCGCTTCCAATTCTTTTGATCAAATGCCATGTCGTAAGAATTTTGCGTGAAGTCTTGAGGAGGCGGGGTTGCTGGCCCGAACGGATCTTCGGCTAACGCACTCTTGCTTACCATCAGGACAAGAACTACAGCACATAGCATGGCTCCTGCTATCAAAAGTCCATGCTGACGTTTGTGATATATGTGATTAGTGTACGATAACTTCATAGGCACCTCCCGACCTTCATCTGTGGAAGAGAAGGTCTGAAATATGACTTCTTGCTATTCATATATTACATCAAAAATCTTCTGTAATACGAGGACAGCACTCGCCTTACAGATTTCTCACGAAAATTTTACGGATTTATCGCGAGAACGAGGGTATGTCATTACGGTGTTGGTGCAGCAACACGGGCTTTTTCTACGCCTTGCCTCCGTTCTTCTATTACCCCGTTCGCTATTTCTTTGACATGCTGTTCTAAAATCAACCGCAAATGACTCCCTGCCCGATAATCCGCCGGAGCCATAAAATGCACGCGCTCAGCATGATGCGCCAATTGATAACATTTTTCAAATGAACGTCGAGAATCATCTTCCGCATTATAGACGGCCACCGCAAAACCCCCGTTTTTCTTCATGAGTGTAAAACAGGGAACATCCGTTGGCCCATCCCCGACGTAAATCATATGACGAAACGGCACACGCCGCATCTCTTCAGGCATATGATCGTTCACGTCTTGATCCAAATCTAATAGACCCTTATTCACACGAAACAGAAATTGTGTCTTCTGTGTATGGCTAATCGTCCGCTTTGGAAAACTGATATGTCCATCATCTTCATCAAACTCACAACCGAAAATTGCCTTCACATATTGCGCGATGTGACTCCCATCAAGAATGGCCTTGAGCCCTGAACTCACCACATAGTGCTCTAATCGAATCCCAAGTTCCTCATATTCTTGTGGAGTAAACAGGGCATTCAGTTCTTCAAAGCAGTCCGGCACCCCTGGGAAAAAGGTGAGATCGGCTCCCATGCTCTTCAAGTCCTGGTTCGACAGTGCACGAATGGCTTTATGCTCAAGCAATCGCTTCATATACGCCAACTCTTGATCATAGCCCTTTTCATGAATCAACGTTGTGCAACTCGGCCAGAACTCCTTTGGATCAATCCCGGCATGTCGCAGAATAGTGTGATCCTGCATATAGTGTGGGCTCAGCGTGTGGTCAAAATCGTAAACAATCGCAATAATGTTGTGTGGATGAGTCATGATCACGTAACCGACGCCTTTCCGGAAAAATGATATTGTCTGTCGCCTCTAGGAAAAATACCATATTACGTCAGACTCAAAAAAACGAGGCATACGATCCTTGGAGCTTTGTGCTGGAAATGGAGTGTAAGTTGAGAAGTAAATCGTGTCAATCGAGAAGGCGTGAGGAATTAGTCAGGAGCATTCACGTTTCACACATGACACTTCAGACCAGACTCAACGATAAAGGCATGGTCAACAATACCGACGGGTTGCGCCTACAAGTACCGCATCCTAGTCCCGTGTTGAAAGGAGAGAAGAAGCTCGTCCGGACTAATTTCTTTGGGAAAATATACTCCAGAAATATGCGCACCGTTAATGCTGGCACCCTCCAACTGCGATTGAGAAAAATCGATGCCGCGAAGGTCTGCCTGTCGAAAATAGGAACCGCATAAATTGAGTCCCTTGGCATCCAATCCACGCAGATCAACGTTTCGAAAGTCGCAGTTTGTCAAATCCACGTTTTCTCCGAGCGCCCTCCGATCATTAAAGTCTTTCACCTTACCTTCACGAAGCAATTGATACATCGGATCATTCAATATTTTCGGAATCATAGATTCGCTCCTTTGAATCATGTGACTCAAAACAATCCCACTCTTTCTTGTCGGAAAATTGAGAAGAAAATTAAAAATATTTATAGCAAATCCAATTAACCTCCAGTTAGAGACCTAGGCTACGATCGTTGCATGTCCCGGGTATCGCTGAAAGGCAGTCTACGTTGAACTCTTTTCTCCCTTTGAAGTGTCGATCGAAGTCGCCTTGTCGACGATTGTTGCGTAACTCTGCGCAACCCTAATAGGCAGCCGACGTTCAACCCGGTTCTACCCCTGAGGTGTCGACTTGAGGTCGCCAAGACAGCGTCATGACCCACATCAAACATCGAAAGGGTATACCCACTTAAATGTACTGACAATAATTGACGTTTGATATCACGTATTGGATATCAAAATTATACAAGTTGGCGCGTTATCGTTTCGGTATAACTGAAACGGCTATAACAGGAAAGATGGACTAAATCACACGAACAGCGCGAAGGCGGCACAACGCCAACGACGAGACAACCCCGGACCAAAAGAGTTGAGCGTACTCGAACCCCTTGACAAGATGGCTGAAAAAAGGTTTTTATACAGGGGATGATCTCTAGGTTCTTCAGGAAGCAACACATGCAACCGAAAAGTACTTGAGAGACGAATCGACTCATCACTGGTGGACGGAAGTACAAGAGACCTGCCCCACCGAGTGTTCACTGGTGATGCTGCGTGGAATATACCCTCACTACCGAAAATAAACGTACGATCATCACTCTTTGGGGCCGACTTGACTCGCGAAGGCGAGAAGAGTTTTTAACGGCGTTCCAGCTGGCTCAAGAAGCGAACACAGAAGAAATTGTGATCGACTTACAGAAAGTCTCTTTTATCGATAGCACAGCTGTTGGACTCCTGATCGTCGCTCACCAAAAGTGCCAGCACCCTCCAAAAGACTTACGGCTCTGTGTGATCGAAGGGTCGGTGAAACAAACATTAGACTTCCTGAAAATCACGGACATTATTCCAGGCATCACACCACAATAGCGCTTGGTCTGATCAATGCTCTTCCTACCGTTACTGTCACAATCAAAGTAATCCAGGCTAAAAAATGAACTCTAATTTTGATATTTGGATAGGTTGCGTCAACGTCACAAAACAAGACCAGGTACAAAACACACCCAAAAGGTATGAGTTGTTTGGCAGGAACAAATTTCAATTCTTTTACGGATTCGGGTCTGTCGTCTTCAGGAGATCCTGTAGTTTAAGACGAAGATTCGCAAGTTCTTTGGATCGAAAACTCCCTTTGGTCAATTGCAACACTTGGATCGTTTCGTAGATACCTTCGCGTAGTTGAAAATAGTCTGAAGTGATTGTCGCTTGAGAAGCTTTGGCTTGAGAATCCTGCCCTGGCAAAGATTGAGATCTTAAATGTTCTACAAGCTCTTGAAGCTGATCTTGCAGGCTCGGGAGGGAGGGCCGTTTAGAAACGGTACCTGTTGTTGATTGTTCTTCGCCAATATTCCCAAATGTCAGAAGCGCGGTCTCAATATCTTCCAATTGATCCAATCGTTCCCGAGCCAAGGTACGCACAGAATGAACTGTTTGTAATTGACGTTTGAACTGAACACCTTTTCGAACAGATTGGAGTAGGTGCGGATAGTCCACCGGCTTCACGATATATTCAAGAACGTTTAACCGAACGGAGTCAACGGCTGAAGCAAGAGAGGGATAGCCTGTCACCACTATCACGGGTAGAATCTTTGAGCGAGTCTGAATTTCATCTACCATCTCCATCACGTGATTTCCAGGCATCTTCAGATCTGTGATCAGAAGGTCATAACTCTTGTTCTCTAAAGCCGACGAGAGCTCTCGAACATCTCCTACGGTATGGCATAAAAATCCTTCATCCAGGAGAAGCGTCTGCGTCGCCTTCGCAAACGTCTCTTCATCATCTGCCAATAGGATCGTCCCTTCCGATTTCATCAAGAATCCTCCTTAGCCCTTCTTACTGTAGCGGCAACATCACCGTAAATATGCTTCCCTGTTTTCCATTTGATGTACAATCTAATGTTCCCCCCATCGACTCAATCAAACTCCGAGAAACCGACAACCCTAATCCAAAGCCCAGACTTTGCCCTTCCTGGCTACCCTTCGTCGTAAAAAACGGATCAAAGATATGAGACACGACGTCAGGATGAATGCCGCATCCCTGGTCAGAGACGGACAGGGCAAGCGACTTTTCGCACATTGCAATGTTCACCGTCACCACTTGCTCAGGCGCTGAGGCATCCAAGGCATTTTGGATCAAATTACAGAGTACTTGTACAAGCTCTGTCGAGACGCATGCAACCGAAATCATGTGACGTGGAAGCTGAGATCTCAGATACACATGACACTTCTCTCCAGCTGGTAGCATAATATCGATAGCCGTAATCACAATAGGCACGATATCCTGTGCGACCAACTCCGACTGTTGGGGACGGTATAAATCATACATATGTCGAACGATACTCGCCATACGGCGCACACATTCATCAATTCGTCCGATATACTCAAAATGCGGATGCGCCGGGTCGACTGCCTGCCTCACCAAGAGCATCGCTTGCCCGATAGATGCGAGAGGATTATTGATCTCATGCGCCACACCTGCCGCAATCTGAGCAAGTGATGCCAGTTTTTCAACCTGCATGCGCCGTTGTTCAAGCTCTTGAATACGTTCACTGCGTTGAGTGACTTCCGCTTCAAGGCCAGCCGTATATCGGCGAAGTTCGTCTTGTAGCTTTTTTCTTTCTTCAACTTCTTGTTGAAGCAGAGTATTCTGTCTGCTCAACACACTATGAGCCTCTTCTAACTCGCGTTCAGCCTGTTTCCGAACCGTCACGTCTCGATTCGCACCCACCGTCGCAATCATTGCCCCATCGGTCCCATACAACGGCACGACCACGGTTTCTGCAATACCATGCGCCCCATCTTTTTTAATAAACTTTATTTCTCCGCGCCAAAGCTTTTCTTGCTTGACCGACTCAATAATCTGATTCGTCAAAGCAGCGGCAACGTCTGGATGATGTAGCATGGCTGGAGTCTGGCCGAGCATTTCCTCTTTATCATAGCCAAATACCTCCGTGGCCCCCTGGTTCCAATCAAGAATCCGACCATCTAAACCTGTCAGTATGACCCCATCGGATATCGTGTCAAACACCAGCGCCTTCTGCTGAAGAGACTGCTCGGCTTGTTTGCGATCCGTCATGTCTTGGATCACATAGGCAAACCGAGGGCAGAGAGTCTCGCCCCAATCAATCTGCGTCACATTTACGGATAACCAATGCTTGCGCTCAGGAAGACCATGCCAATACTCGAAGGAAACCGGCTCTCCAGACCACATACACTCACGATACCGGTTCACCCACATCTTTAAATGCTCAGCTGAAACCCCTAACTCACTCCCAAAACGATCCTTCATCGTTTTATGGTCAACACCAAAAAACTCTCCGGTGGCTGCGCTATCGGAGATGTGAAGAATATCGTCACCGATCAGCTCCACAATCCCCATCATGACAGGAGAACTTTCGAAGAAACTTTTGAGCGTCATTTCACTAGCTCTAAGTGCGTTCTCAGCTTCCTTCCGCTTGGTGATATCTTCAAGCATCGACATGATGTACTCGACCGTTCCTGCGGAACTATACACACTATTGACATAGAGATTGGTATGAACAATATGGCCACGCTTGTGAATAAACCGTTTCTCAAAAGAATAAGATTCAATACTTCCTGACAAAATTTGCGCAAACATTTTTTGGTCAAGATCCAGGTCCTCAGGATGTGTAAACTCCTTCCAGTCTCTATCTTCTAATTCTTGACGAGTAAACCCAAGCATGTCGCATAAGCGATCATTGACCTCCACCCAGTCATTTCCCAATGATGAGATGGCCATACCGACTAATCCAGACTCAAAGTATTTTTGGAATCGGTTTTCCACATTGTGGAGTTCCTGTTCGGCATACTTTTTCTCCGTCATATCACGCAAGTGGACAAGCACTTCATGAACCTCACCCGCTTCGGAATAGAGAGGGGAATACGTCACCGACATATATCGCTTACCGGCTCGTGAAAAGGTAAACCATGATTCGTAGGACACTTCCTCCCCCGACAGTGCTTCATCAAATCTTGGTTTCACAAGGGTGAGAAAGGTCTCCTCACCAAGCATGTCTCGAACCATTGTACCTTCGATTTCTTCGCGAGGGACCCCATGCATTCGTTCATAGGCAGGATTGACTCGTCGGTAACGGTACTGCGTATCAACCAATGCAATTTGGCCAGGAAAACTCTCAAAGACCTGTTGAGTCAACAGAAAATCCTCGTTCATGTCCTGTTGATCAGTCTGATCAATTCCAACGGTCAGCACGCAGAGTTCCTGTGAAACATGACAAGGCTGCCTGACGAAGTCCACGATACGAATTCCCCGGTCAACGGTCGATACGTACTCATGCTGAATGTATTGACGTTGGAATGTTCTGAGTACTTCTTCGTCCATCTTCTCGTGGGTTATCCCGATAACTGGACTTGTCCACGCAGCTTGAGGATCCTTCATTACCATTTTTTCAACGGTAGTCCGGCAAACCTCTGCCATCGCTTGATTGGCAAATAAGATCTGTCCATTCGCCGACTGAAGAAACACACACTGCGGAATCATATCGACGACCTGCCTCAGTAAAGACCGTTCTTCAATAAGGTGAGTCATGCTGTTCTTATATTGGATCGTCAAGATAGCGGTCACCCAAATGGCATAGACCGCAAAACTTCGATTCACAATCACGACCCAATGTTCTCCGCCATCTGGCGACAATAAATAGCCAAGGATTGTCAGGCACGTGCAAAACATGGCCGCGCCAAGAGTCGTGCATGAACCCTGAAGCCAGAGGGTCACTAATACGACGGTCACGTAGAGAACCCCTCCAGCGACACCGAGCGGAAACATCACGTCCATCAAAAAAAATACAGCCGTCAACACCACAGATAATCCAATCAGGAATTCTTGTGTAAACGGCGTTCGGGAGATAGCCATCGTCTGCATTGTGCCCACCCCATAGTCTTGCCTAATACATACACATGTTTAGAGGGAGGAGGACTGTATCAAGATTTTGACCATGCCTCAAATTGAGCATAGAAAGGGTCTGCTCGATGACACTCGTTAGGACCACCACCAAACACGTCTTGTTGATGAATAGTGGAAGACTCTAGGAAAAGAAAGAGAAGGGGAGACTGGGAAGATGTTGGTGGAACGGCG
The DNA here is from genome assembly GCF_965152625.1 of Candidatus Nitrospira salsa. Classification (NCBI taxonomy): domain Bacteria; kingdom Pseudomonadati; phylum Nitrospirota; class Nitrospiria; order Nitrospirales; family Nitrospiraceae; genus Nitrospira; species Candidatus Nitrospira salsa. The sequence continues at coordinate 570,191 of NZ_CBCUCO010000004.1, read as the reverse complement.
AAATCGAACAGCACTTGAAGCCACTCCATAAACACAAGTATGAAAAGGATCAACAAGAATAGGACTGTTCAACAAAATCTCAAGAGGGTGCTGAGCATAACACTGCCTGTAAGGCAATCTCCAATCAGGTCAAGATGATAAAGAGAGACGAGTCCTGTCGTCTCTCTTATGACACAGACGATGGGCAATCATCTTTATCTCTTTCTTGATCGTCATGGATTGAGGATCATCCTGTTATTAGAAAATGGCTTTGACGAGTTCCTGAATGCTTCGTTGCATGTCTTGATCATCGGTAATCGGTCGCGTAACCGCCGCCTCACAGGCTCGATCTGGAGCCAGGCCTTGGCGAATTAACGTGCCGGCATAAATGAGCAGCCTCGTACTCACACCTTCCTCTAATCCATGGCTCCGCAAATTTCGAACCTTCTCACCAAGCTTCACAAGACGCCTCGCCACATCATTGCTGACCTTCGCCTCATGCTCAACAATTCGGACTTCAATCTCTTTGGGTGGATGAGAGAATTCAATCGCGACGAAACGCTGTTTCGTGCTTTGTTTGAGCTCCTTGAGGACACTTTGGTAGCCCGGGTTGTAAGAAATCACCAACATGAAGTCATCAACCGCTTCAAGGACTTGACCTTTCTTTTCAAGCGGAAGAAACCGACGATCATCACTTAACGGATGAATAATCACCGTCGTATCTTTTCGAGCCTCAACGATTTCATCTAAATACACAATCGCCCCATGCTTGACCCCTAAGGTCAACGGACCGTCAACCCACACGGTCTCCTCTCCCTTGAGTAAATAGCGACCAACAAGGTCCGAAGCCGTCAAATCTTCGTGGCAGGCAACCGTAATCAACGGTCGACCCAGTTCATGAGCCATATGCTGAACAAACCGGGTTTTCCCGCATCCGGTCGGACCTTTCAACATAACAGGCATTTTACTATCGGCGGCGATCTGCAAGAGAGCTTTCTCTCCGCTAACCTCTTCATAAAACGGCTTCTCCGTTACACGATACTGTTCAATATCTAATTCTTGACCCTTCATACCTGTATTCCCATCATGTCAAACTTCCCTTTCGTCAGAATCCACATCGATTATACTGAGGCCCTTAGAACCAGAACAAGGACCCAATTACGGAGTTACGAAATAATTGGGGACCATCTGAACCGGACGATAGGCCCGCTTGGAACAAGCGAGACTCGGGAGACCGGAATCATCCATCGTATTGATAAATGCATATGGTTCCATTTCCCGACAAAACTCTCGAAACAAAAACTGCGCGGCACCATAGACCGTCCGGTCCACGACCTCGACCAATATACAGAATACGTCTGAGGACCGCTCATATCCAAACGTGTATCCTCGAATCGTACCATCAATACACACAACTCGTCCGACTAACCCCAGGAGATTCGACGACTTCAAGATGACTTGATGCGCCGACTCCGCATCTTGCAACATGTATCGCGCAATGGAGTTTGAGGACGTTTCAGCCTCGGAGTATTGTGCCTTCTTCTGTAGAGCCCACCGATGAAAGAGTGCGAGGCATTCGTCTTGATCGGTCACCTCGTACGACCGATACTGGGCTTGATGCGAACGACAAAACCGGTTAAAGGATGCCCGGGGGACTTTATATTGATCCCCCTTCAGATCCACGAGGTCTTGTCGACGATAGAGATAGTCCGAATCCTTTTCCGCGACGGTAAAACCCAACTCCTGAAAGCCCTGCTTAAGCTCCTCCGGCACATTTTCAATTCGTGTCACAGCCGTACCTTGGTTTTTTACCCTCATGTATTCAACCACATGCTTCACCACATCCTTGAATGGATGGGAGGCCTGATGCTTACCATTTGGAATCGGACCCAGAGGCGGTAGCGGCATAAAGACTCCATCACCATATTCAGCAAAAAGGCACCACCATCCATCAATTTCAGCCCAGGTATAGGAAAACAGTTCCTGCCAAATGATGTGCGGAGCAAAAGCCCAGGTAGCCAGTGAAGTGGCCCCTCCCTCGCAAGTATGCAGCAATGCCTGGTCGAGTCTTACACGGTCATGTACGGTGAGCGGGGTCAAGCAGCGTGACACGTGCTGTAGGCTTTCAATGAGTGACAATCCATATTAACGTCATGGCACTCATTTAATGATCCACAAAACCAAGAGCCTGCGTGAGATGTGGTAATGGGTGGAGCACCACTACATCTACCTGAAACGGTGTCACAAGATGTGGATGAGCGACAATACGAGACGACAAATCACCATCCTCCAATTGTGCAAATATCTCTTGTGCGGCATCCATCATTTCAGCTGGTAATGTTGGGACAACGGGGAGACTCGACACATCTTGGAGGGGTTCAAACCCATCATCCACTGGCAATAAAAACGGACACTTGGTATCCCAGCCCAAGAGGACGGACTGATGCTCTTGATCCCACATTAAGACAAATGGATAAATTTGACAGTCTAAGGGCCGGACTTTATAAATACGGCACTCAGATGTCTCAGGGTCAAACGCGGGACAGAGGTAGCCTTCGCCTGACGGATGCGGTACCACATCCACTTGGCATCCCCCTAGATTTGAGAAAAACCTTGAATCTACTCCATATTCTATGGCCTGCCGTATTTCAAGTTTCATGAAAAACGGGCGAAGGAAACTCTCTCGTTCGGGGAATCGACAACACACATCACAGTTCAAGCAAATCTTCGATGGAACGATCTGTGGGATTGAGGATGCTGGCATAACCGCACTCATGTCATGAAATCGTGGGTTTTCTATGATGAAGTTATCCTAATCGCCGAGGCGCCTCTTGAGCAACAATCAATCTTCCTCCCACCCATTACCTTGTCTGATTTAGAAGTCACATGGTACGATCAGTCTATTAGCCTATCATGGTTATAGAGACGGATTCCCTCTGACTTGACCCAAAATGCTCGATACGTGCACATTGGGACTCAGCCCCTCACATCTCGACTCCATACGTTGAGGGGTTCCATCGTTTGAAATCCACTCATTCTTTTAGAAAAGCATAACCCTATGTTACCAACGGGAACAATTTCCCCAAGTCCAACTATCACTCGAGAATCCTCATCCCAGGGGTCTACTCGACATACAGTCATTCGTCATGCCCTGGTCAATGATGGACTCCTTCAAGAAGGCGAGGCCGATGTCTGGAGAATTGCCCGACATCCCTTTCAAATCACCTCAGCCGAAATCACATTTTTTGAACAACTCGGCCACCACTTACTCGCATTTTATCGAACACTGAATCGACTCTATCTAGAGAGCGTCAAGGGTCAGCAACCGGCTTGGATCCATCAATATTTTGATCAAGGCAAGCCTGAGTCCCTCCTTGCATATGCCAGGATGAACCGCTTTAAAAATGTCGTTCCTCATGTCATCCGTCCAGACATTATCCCCACTGACGATGGAATGATCATGACGGAGCTTGATTCCGTTCCAGGCGGCATGGGTCTCACGGGAAGTTTGGCGCGCACATATGGCGAATTGGGAGAACACGTCGTTGGGGAAGCCGATGGGCTACCTCAAGGATTCGCCGCCATGCTCCTGTCTCGTACAAAAGACACTCAGCCCACAATCGCCATCGTGGTATCGGATGAATCTGAGTCGTACCGTGCGGAAATGCAGTGGCTCACACTTCAGCTAAAGAACCAAGGATTAGCCGTTGCCTGCGTGCCTCCGCAAGATCTGCGCTTTAACGACGACGGGCTCTACCTCCCTGCTCAATTCGGAGAACGCCCGGTTTCTCTTGTCTACCGATTTTTTGAACTTTTTGACTTACCCAATATTCCGAAGTTTGAATTATTGATGTATGCTGCCAAAAAAGGGCTGACAACGGTGACACCACCCTACAAACCGTGGCTTGAGGAAAAATTGGCTTTTGCCATGATTCACCACCCAATGTTAGAACAGTATTGGAAGGCACACTTGTCTGGTGAAACGTTTCAGACGTTGAAAAGACTTATGCCACACACATGGGTGCTTGATCCTCAGCCGATCCCGCCCATGGGGGTCATTCCAGGCTTAACCCTGGGGGACCAACCGATTTCCGATTGGCGCGCACTAGGAACAGCAAGTCAAAAAGAACGCCAATATGTCATAAAACCCTCAGGATTTTCCGAACTGGCGTGGGGAAGTCGTGGCGTCTCCATTGGTCATGATCGTTCGCAAACTGAGTGGACACAGACGATTGAACATGGGTTGGATTCATTTTCGACAACACCGTATATTCTTCAGGAATTTTATAAAGGCCAACTCTATTCCGTTGAGTACTATGACGAGCAAACACAAGATTGGACTGCAATGGATGGACGGGCTCGCCTTTCTCCATACTATTGTGTCATTGGCGATGAAGCCAAACTCTCAGGGATACTGGCAACCGTCTGCCCAAAAGATAAAAAAATTATCCATGGCATGCGTGATGCCGTCATGGTGCCGTGCGGAACAGGACTAAATAAAAATCGTAACGTGCAAAACGAAAGATGACAAATTGTCCGGTCAACAATCATATGCCATTTCTAAATTTACATTTTTCACTATGGATATAATATGACGCTGTACCACGTCGGATGGTGCCCCGAATGTATTGAAGTCACGAAAAAGCTGGAGGATCTCGCCATCCCCTATGAAAGTGTGGTTGTTCCAGACTTTCAGCTTTCTCGAACGCAAGTTCATGATGTGTCGGGACAGTATTATGTTCCCGTGTTGGTCGATAACGAGAAGGTCTTAACTGAAACCCATGAGATCTTATCGTATCTTGATGACTATTCATCTGAGCAGCCCTCTGAAGGGAATTAGAACAACGTCGTCGAAGAGTCTGCAAACCATGATAGAGTGAGGAACTCAATATGGATGATTGGAAACGTGTTCTTGCCGAGAGCATCACGAAACCCGAAGACTTAGCCAAGCAGCTAGGCGTGGACCCCAAAGAAATCGAAGATGTGGTGGGTCCCTACCGCATGCGAATTACCCCCACGGTGCTAGCGACGATTAAGGAAAAGGGCGATGCGATTTGGAAGCAAGTGGTTCCTGAAGCCATCGAACTCGATGATATTGATGCGCCTGATGATCCATTGGAAGAGGATACCGACAGTCCTGTTCCCCATTTAGTTCATCGGTATCCCGATCGAGTCCTCCTCATGGTGACGAACCAATGCCCTATCTATTGTCGATTCTGTACCAGAAAACGCTTGGTCGGAAAGCCAGGGTTTTTGAAAAAAGGTGAGCTGGATCGAGCCATAGCATATCTCCGCGAACACACCGAAGTCCGAGATGTGATTTTGTCTGGGGGCGATCCATTGCTTTTGACAGATCCCATGATCGAACGTGTGTTAAAAGCCCTGCGGTCCATTCCCCATTTGGAAATCATACGGTTTGGCTCGCGTGTTCCAGGGACGCTTCCAGAACGCATCACGCCGGAACTCTGTGAAATTGTGAAAAAATATCATCCTATTTACATGAATTTACATTTTAATCACCCGGATGAACTGACGCCTGAGGTTAAAGAGGCTTGCGGACGCTTGGCAGATGCCGGAGTGCCATTGGGTGCTCAAACTGTCTTACTTAAAGGCGTCAATGACGATCCAGAGGTGATGAAACAGTTGATGCATCAGCTTCTGCTCGCACGCGTTAAACCGTATTATCTCTACCAAGCTGACCTGACCAAAGGCACCAATCATTTCCGTACGACGGTTGAAACTGGACTCAAGATTATTCAAGCGCTCCAAGGCCATACAAGCGGGATGGCCGTCCCTCATTTCGTTATTGATGCCCCGGGTGGAGGTGGAAAAATCCCAATTCTTCCAAGCGATTACCTCTTACACCTGGATGAAAACGGCGCGGTACTTAAAAATTACGAAAACAAGACCTATCATTACCCTCAGCCCGGCCCAGACACGAAGCGAGAACTTCCAATGGTTGGCGCACATACTTCAAATGGCTCCTGTAGCGCAGGAGCAATGGACGATCTGTAATGCCGGGCCCACGAAAACAAGGGATTCTTCCGTACCAGCGACTCAAGGAATTGGCAGCCGAGGGTGTCATTACTTCTACCCCTCCCATTACCGAGGGACAGTTTCAACCAGCCAGTCTTGATTTACGGCTCGGTCGAAAAGCCTATCGATTAATCAGCAGTTTTCTTCCAGAACACCCTGACACCTTTGGATCTCACTCACATTGGGAAGAGGCCTTTCAGTCGGATTTGGTGATGTATGACATGGACATTACCAATGGAGCGATTCTCGAAAAGGGTCATGTCTACCTGATTCCCCTGCTCGAACATCTTCGACTGCCTAAAACTATACGTGGGAGAACGAATCCTAAAAGTTCGACGGGAAGACTCGACATCTTTACCCGTGTCATTACCAATCGGAATGTGGGATTCGATGAAATTCGCCCTGGGTATGAAGGACCGCTGTATCTTGAGATCGTTCCGCGTTCTTTTACCATCCGCGTGCAAACCGGATTATCCCTGAACCAACTGCGCCTCAGCATAGGACGGCCGACCGTCTCTGATTCCGACTTGCGAGCTGTGCATCGAAAGACTCCGCTACTCTATCAAAATGGAGAAGCCAGCCGTCCCAATAAGCCGTTACCGACTAAAAATATCCACCTCAACCATGGGCTGTTTCTAAGTGTTGATCTTCAAGGGTCTCCTGATACAGGCGACACCATCATTGGCTATCGGGCCAAAAAAAATAGCCATGTGATCGATTTACAAAAAATTGGCTATTATTCGGCCTTCGACTTTTGGGAACCGATTTCGCGCCATGCCAAAAATACCCTTCTCCTAGAACCCGAAGATTTTTATATTCTCGCCTCCAAAGAACGAATCCAGGTCCCAGCGGGCTATGCCTCAGAAATGGTGGCATATGAAGCGGCTTGCGGGGAACTCCGCACCCATTATGCGGGATTTTTTGATCCTGGATTTGGCATGGTCACGGCCAAACGAAAAGGGACCCAAGTGGTGTTGGAAGTCCGCCCGCACGATGTCCCATTTCTGATTTATGACGGTCAAACATTTTTTAAAGTCATCTATGAAAAACTACTGAACCTACCCACGAAGTTATACGGATCGACCTTGGGGTCGTCGTATCACCAACAGGGATTAACCTTAAGCAAGCACTTTAAATGGTAACCATGACATCTGAATTAGATCCTCAAGAATCCACACCGTCATCAACTCCCCCATCACCGCCCATGCGGCAACCACGACCTCCAAGCGAAGAGGATGATGACAAAGAAAATCTCCAAATGCGTGTCGCCATGAAAATGATTGGATCGGCGATGGTGTTTATTGGATTTCTTCAAGTCTTTCTGGCCGCACAAACAGGTGCCGAAATTACGGTATTTCCGATGTTCATCTACTTTGGCGGCATGGCGCTTTGGGCTCACTCTTCGATCGAAAACTCGACGACTCGCTATCTCGTTATCGCCTTTTCACTGCTGTGCGGATTGGCATTTTTTCACTTTGGTGAAGTTCTCTTTTGGCATATCTATGTCATTTATTGGGGCACGGTGCTGATGGTCGTGTACTTCATGTTTAAAACGCAAAAGAATCCAACGTCCGGACAATAGTCGTACTCAGGAATTCCGAACAGATTCCTCTCAATTACGTATCTTCACTTTTCGCGCTACGACGATGACGATTGGAGTTATCATTCCCACGTTCAATGAAGAAACGATCATCTTGAACACCTTATCCATGCTTCCCCAACCACAGATGGATGAAGTCATCATTGTGGATGGAGGGAGTCAGGATCGCACCCGAGAAATTGCGCAAGCCTACATTGATTCGCACTATGCCCAAACTGGTCATCTGCTCACCTCCGCGAAAGGCCGCGCATGCCAAATGAATACAGGAGGATGGTTTGCACAATCTGATATTTTAATTTTCTTACATGCTGATACGCATCTCCCTCCGGAGGCTCGTCGTATCATCACAGAAGTCATGGACGGAGAGACCCATGTCGGAGGGCGATTTGATGTCCAATTCGAAATCGACCGCGGATATGCCTGGGTGATTAGTCGAATGATGAATTGGCGCTCACGTTGGAGTCGAATTTTCACTGGCGATCAAGCCATTTTTGTTCGACGAACCACGTTCCAACAGTTAAAGGGATTTTCAAACATTCCCCTCATGGAAGATATTGAATTCAGTTCCCGTTTGAAACAATCAGGATCGGTTATTCCGCTTCACTCGAAAGTCACAACCTCCTTTCGTCGGTGGGAGCACAATGGCCCACTTCGAACCATCCTTCATATGTGGACGTTGAGATTCTTGTATTGGCTGGGAATCAGCCCACACACCTTGCAACAATTCTATGGCACAATCCGCTAAGCCTCGAAACAAAAAGTTCCCCAATAAGACTCGTGGTCGAGGATCACCTCCTCCACAGTCGGCTCTGATAGTTTTCGCCAAATCACCAATTCCGGGATCAGTCAAAACTCGGTTGAGTCCGCCGCTGACACCAGACGAAGCCGCGACGTTACACGGAAGCCTGGTCATGGACACCCTAGAACAAACCAAGAATCTCGTTGAATTCGATCGTGTTCTTGCCTGTGCCCCTTCGAAACAACATCCGTTTTTTCAGGCCGTCTCGGCAAGACAGCACATAGAACTGTGGGAACAAATTCCAGATGACGATCTGGGAAAACGTATGGAGCACGCGTTTCGCGAGGCCTTTACACGGAATTATGCGTACGTGATGATGATTGGAAGTGATCTTCCCACTATTTCCAGCGATATGATCCAATCTGCACGGCATGGACTCCGAGAACATGATGTCGTAATTGGTCCATCGAAAGACGGTGGATATTATTTGATTGGCCTGAAAAAACCGGCGCCTGAGTTATTTACAAATATTCCCTGGTCAACCCATCAGGTCACCAACCGCACTAGAGAAAAAGCCAACGAACTAGGACTTTCTCTCACCCTCTTATCTCAACAACAAGACCTGGATACGATTGATGATTTACAGTTTTATATCAAGGAGTCTCCGCATTCATTGAAGAAAACGGTGTCTTCACGAACAAACCACGTCTTCAAAACTCTTGCGACCCGTTTAGTCAACCGGGAATAAGTTTCCATTCTACATTTGCAAGACAATTACGAGTTTAAAGTCTCAGAATTTTTGAACCTTTAACTTTAAACTCCTATACTGATCCAAGAATACCACTGGCGGTCGTCTTCACCATTTCCTGACAAATATCTTGAGACCATAAGGGAGCGAAGGTATGACTAATCGTGTCGCGTTAATTACCGGCGGAGCTAGAGGAATTGCCAGGGGCATTGCCTTGGAACTGGGAGCGAAGCAATGGTCGGTTGCCATTTGCTATCGGACAAGTGAACAAGATGCTCAACAAACCACACACACGATCGAAGAGTCCGGCGGTCGTGCCCTGGCAATTCGGTGTGATGTCTCTGACCCAAATGCCGTAAAAAATCTCGTCCGGCAGGTGGAGTCCACCTGGGGACAGATCGATGCCTTGATTAACGGTGCTGGGCCATATCACCGCGTAAACTTATTTAAAGAAACCCCAACAGGTTGGACTGAGATGATGCAGAACAACTTAGATCCAGTGTTTTACCTTGCACAAGCAGTTGCACCTGGCATGCGCACTCGAAAATATGGACGCATTATTTCTTTTGGAATGGCTAATGTTGACAAAATGGAAGCTCAACCCCACGTAACAGCCCATTATATTGCCAAAGCTGGAGTCGTGATTTTGACCAGAACCTTAGCCAAAATGTTGGCGCCAGACGGCATTACCGTCAACGCCATTTCGCCAGGGTACATTGATTCAGGCAGCGCTCCACCAGGAGAACTCGATGGTATAGAGAAGAACATTCCAGCCGGATACATCGGTGAGATATCAGATACGGTTTCAGCCGTTCAGTATTTACTTTCTGATGAAGCGCGATATGTCACAGGGGCGAATCTTCAGATTAGCGGAGGATGGGGAATATAGCCCGACTCCAACCTGCTCAGGACGAGACAGAGGAGCATGTAGCCGATGATGGGTGGACCAATTAAGTTGGAAGACGGCTAGACGTTTCTTTCCATTCGAGCCCAAAGACTTCAGCGAAATGATAGGCAAGCTGCTCTCTGATTTTTACCATACTGACCTGTTTCCCAAGATATTGTTGCATTGAAGTCACGTGGCAGCCATCAATCCCGCAAGGAATAATGAAATCAAAAGGTTTCAGATCGACATTTACATTTAATGCGAACCCATGCATCGTCACACCCTTCGTGATACGGACGCCAATGGCGGCGATTTTTTCAAGAACAGGGCTATCCTCCCCCACCCACACTCCAGGAAATTTATCCTTCAGCTTGCCTTGAATGTTCCATTCGGCTAAGACACGAATAATTACCTCTTGCAACATGCCAACATAGACCTTTGGTCCCTGACAGAAATTTCGCAATCGGACAATCGGATACCCCACGACCTGCCCGGGTCCGTGATACGTCACGGACCCGCCTCGTTCAATGGTATAGAGCGCAAACCCTTGATCGGTTAAAGACCGAACCTTTCCGTTCCAATGTTCCTCCTGAGTCGTTCGACCTAATGTAAACACGGGCTCATGTTCTACGAGCAGAAATGTATCAATACAACGATCTACGGCTCTCTCCTGAAGTCTCCTCCGCTGATAGTCCCAGGCTTCTTGATACGGAAGATGAGAGAGATTCAACAAGCTGCCAGAACGTCTCCCCTTTTCAGGTGTTTCAGTATTTGGCAATATTGACTCTCACAACACTTTGGTTCGTTCAGAATTAATTCCTGACCACAATGAACACGAAGCATTACCGGGGAAATTCAATTGGGGGAATCATCTGCCAGCCTTCCCCATTGAGAGACTCTAAGAAGGTCACAAGATCGTTCTTTTCAGTTTCCGTTAATTTTAATGGTTGCACAAGTGGATCCCTATGAGGATTCGCAATCCCACCTTGATCGTAAAAATCCACGACCTGTCTCAAAGTCGCAAAACGACCATCATGCATGTACGGTGCGGTTCTTGTAATTTCTCGCAACGTAGGCGTCTTAAATGCTCCCATATCTTTGGCATCTTTCGTCACCACATAACGCCCCAGATCCACGTGATCCGTATCCCAGTCCACACCAAGATTATGAAATTTTTCATCAGAAAAGTTCGCACCAGAATGACAGGTAAAACAGAGCGCTTTCCCACGAAAAAGTTCTAATCCATTTTTAGCACTGCTTGAAAGTGCTTCTGGGTCTTCACCTGAATTATACTGATCAAAAGGACTATTGCCTGAGAGAATTGTGCGCTGAAAACTGGCCATCGCCTGTCCTATAGTCTTCGCTGAAATGCCGGAACTAAACGCATTCTGAAACAGTTTCTTGTACCCTTCGATGTCATTCAGTTTCACCACGAGTTCGTCATGATTGACAAATCCATGTTCGACAGGATTGATTAACGGTCCGATTGACTGCTCTTCAAGCGTCGCAGCTCGTCCATCCCAAAACTGTGCTGAACTGAAGACACGATTAATGGCTGTGGGAGCACTACGCCCACCCTGTTGACTATTGATCCCTGTTGAGACAGGTTGGCCATCCGTAAACGCCAAACTCGGGATATGGCAGCTCGCACAGGCAATAATGTCATTCATGGATAGACGTCTATCAAAGAACAGTAGTTTACCCAATTCGACTTTTTCTTTTGTCATCGGATTATCGTCTGGAATCACCGCTAACTCTTTTTTCAATCCTAACGGAAATTTCAGTTCGTAAGGCTCTTCAGCGTGAAGTTGAGCCGCAAAACTTAAAAATAAACTCACGATAAAGACCGTATACAAGCCACCTTTTGCCAAAAATAGCACCCCCATCAAGTTAGTCCGCACTTCATTCATCGGTCTCATCGCAATCTCCTTTCTGAGACATATCATCAGTACCTATATAACGACATTTCACGTTCGAACTGTTTGACGTGTTCCTCGAAGCAGTATTTGCACTTGAGAGATTCGAAATTCTTTTTTCAACTTGGCCTTTACTTCAACAATTTCTGGCTCAATATCAATGAGTTGGCCGATCTCGTCATCAAAAAAGTGATGGTGATACTCAACATTCGAGTCATAAATCACTTTCGACGTATTCGGGAAGCGATATTCTTTTAAGAGCCCCGCAGCCACAAATGTGTTTAACGTGTTATAGACAGTTGTTACTTATTTTCGGAAAATTGTGGTCAGCCCAGTCTTTGATCTCTTCTTCTGTCGGATGACCAGCCTCACACACCATATATTAATAAATGGCGATTGGGTGTGCCGTTGCCTGAACACTGGCTTCTTCAAGTTTTGCTGCAATAAGCTTTGAATCTCGCATCGAAACACCTTAATTATAATTAATCTATGCTTCGAATAAATCTAAATATAATTCATGTCAAGACCATTCACCGTATCCATCAACTATTCAGGGAAATGTTAGTCGCAATCTTTCTGATTGATATTGCACCTACGATCCGTGAATACAATTTGATAAAAATACACAGCATCTCGTCCAAAGACCAGCATACCATCAAATTGCCTTCTGCGACTTGTCATTTTTGATAGAACGAACAGTGCTCACACTGGCCAGTGAAGAATCAGGCCTTTAAAAAACTTTAGGAGCCAGGAGATGACTCCTGGAAACCAAGACCATTGAGAAAGATGGGATTCAGACGCTTCACCTTTCCTGCGCCGTTCACGGCTACCAATGTCGCCGAACCTTCGACGACGACACGACGCGAATGACATTCGCGAATGATATGAGAAAAGGTCAAAGATATGCGACGATTAGCTGAAAGTGTGGTTTCAACCTGTAGATCGTCTCCGTACTTGGCGGCCGACTTATAGATGACCTCAGCATGCGTCACCCTAAACTCCGTGTCTTGCCCAATGAGTTCGGCAACTGAAAAACCGCGTTCTTCTAAATAATGCGTTCGAGCGCGTTCAAAGTACTTTAAATAATTCGCATAGTACACCACCCCACCACAGTCCGTATCTTCATAATAAATCCTGATGTTCATAACAAGAAAACTCGCGTTACAACGCCATGGGAGGGAACTGCGGAAGATCTCGTTCATGAATAGCAGATATTTTCAGCACCAAGTCATAGAGTTGGTGAAAACGCTCGGCCTTGACGGGTTCAAACCCTTGCCCCAAGACCGCATGATCAGCGGCATCAATAAGCGTTTTCATTTTTGGCCATTCTGAGAGAAACGTCTTTCCCATGATATCGTGGTGCTCGGCCAACACATGAAACTGAGCAGGGAATGGGAGTCGATGTTTGCCATCCACATCATTCAAATAACAATTTCGACAAATCTCTTGCAGGGATTTCGGGAGTTGTTCAAGTTTCACATCCCAACTTTTTATCTGATAGGTATGAAACAGACGAGCCTGCGCTGATGCGGTCAGGCCTCTGAGCAATACGCGTATGGCAATTTCGGCATCATGTTGTTGTTCGATCTGACGCTTCGCATGGGCCAATAAATCTTGTGCAAGCTTGCTTTTCACTTCGGCTGGATCCAAAACAATGTTTTCAAGAAATCGAACATTCTCTTTCACGCCTCTTAAAAAAGACGAAATCCCTGGAGGGCCACCCCAGGCAGAAGCCAAATCAAGAGCCTTACTCGCACTTTTTAATTTTTCCCAAGCCTGGCGATAATGAAATTGTTCCCATTGCCGATAGCCCTCTGAAATGTCCGACAGGGCTCGATACAAAGGCTTCAGTCCTCCGCTCACTCGAGCTTCGATGCGACGAAACACTTTCGCGGCAGCGACATATGACCCTTGATTGAAATAGCCTGAAGCTTCCTGTCGAATAGAGAAAGCCTCTTCATCCCATGGATTACTCTGAATCCAGGTTCTTGCCGTTTCTCCTGCCATCATCACTTTTGAATCCGATTGTCTTTCGGCACTCGCTATACTCAATGTTACGACTTTGGCCGTATAGGGAAATCCGACCAACACCATGGCCGCAGCCATTGGCGAGGTTGCCATCGTGATATCAATGACAAGTTCGCCAGGATTTACGTCCCAGGATTTCAAGAGTTTGGGTAACAATTCGGCTAGCGTTTTGTGAGACTGCGCAAAATTTTCAGGATCGGGCGTGAGTATCCAATCCCACTTCTGTGGCATGGTTGAAAGTTGAGGGTGGACATCAGACTCCACCAACTTCTTACTCGATTCTGGAAGAAAGAAACACAATCGCTCTGGGATTAAGCGTTGAAGAGAGCACACAGCTGGCGCAGGATCCTGCGCCATGGCGATAAGGAGGGCTTTGACTGGCCCGTCAGCACTCACAATGCACCAACTATAGCATTCTACGTACCAGGCAGCAAGAATTATACAGAGGTATTTGGCTTTCAGTATCACGACAATGTGCGGTGCGCATGATAAGATCACTCCTTCTCTCCTCACGAATTACACTTAGATAAGGGAGAGGAAGTTCGATGATTTCAGTAAGAAAGATGTGAATTTTATCGAATACCCTGCTAGAATCTACTGATCATGGATAAACAGTTAGTGGTCGAGGCCTTTGAGTCAAGTGCCGATATTAAATGTCGGTTCGTGCAAACCTATGCTCAACAAATCATCGACATCGCCCAGATTATCATTCGGGCATTCCATGACAACCGGAAAGTCTTGCTTTTTGGGAATGGGGGCAGTGCAACGGATGCGTCTCATATCGCAGCCGAGTTCGTTGGACGGTACAAGCGCGATCGTGCAGCTCTTCCTGCCTTGGCCTTAGCCACTGATATGGCAGCGCTCACCTGTATTGCTAATGACTACGAATATACCGATATTTTTTCCAGACAGATTGAGGCCCACGGGAATAAAGGCGATGTCGCGATTGCCATTAGCACAAGCGGAAATTCACCAAATGTGCTGAGGGGTATTCAAGTCGCTCATGAACGAGGTCTTGTCACAATTGGCTGGACAGGCCAAACGGGAGGACAATTAATGGACCTGGTGGACTACAGCTTTCAGGTTCCCTCAACGGTGACGGCTCGAATACAGGAATGCCATATCACTCTTGGCCATGTATTATGTGAAATCATAGAAGAGCGACTGTTTGCCCAAACGACGTAATTCGCCCACAACGTCCGTTAAACCGCTGAACCTGTCCAGGATTCAGACGTATCCGCTTTCCTCGCGTCACAGCAAGGTCAATATTGCCGACTTCGCGGTATCTTGGCGCCGGGGCAAAAGCTTTCGAAGTTTTCTCGATACCCTTCCAGACTTTCTTGCTGTGAAATCACTTCGTGCTGTCGTTCGTGCTATCGTCCGCGCACGGGGACGAGGAAAACCTGTCATCCTCGGCATGGGAGCCCACCCGACAAAAGTCGGACTCAATCCCATTCTGATTGATCTCATGAAGCGGAACATCATCACAGCCGTCGCCGTGAATGGAGCCGTCATTATCCACGACTTTGAACTCGCCTACCTTGGACACACCTCAGAGGAAGTCGATGCAGAAATCGACTCTGGCCGATTCGGTATGGCCGAAGATACAGGACATATCTTAAATTCTGCCATTCTTGAGGGGTGGAAGACTGGGCTCGGAATCGGAGAGGCCGTTGGTCGCTATATGACCACACACCCAAGACAATTCCCACATCGTCAAAGAAGTCTATTGGTAACAGGCCATAGATTAGGGATTCCGATTACGGTACATGTCGCCATGGGAACTGACATCATCCACATGCATCCATCAGCCGATGGTGCGGCCATTGGAGGAGGATCGCTCGTTGATTTTCGGACACTGGTCTCTCTCGTGTCTGACATGGAAGGAGGGGTCTATATCAATCTCGGGTCGGCGGTGATGCTTCCTGAAGTGTTTCTCAAGACCGTAACCTTGAGCCGAAATCTCGGACGTTCATTAAAGAATATTACAACGGTGAATATGGATTTTCTTCCTCACTATCGTCCCATGACCAATGTGGTGCGTCGTCCGACTCAAAAAGGCGGACAGGGGTACTCACTCGTTGGTCATCATGAGATTATGGTTCCATTGTTAGCCGCAGCCATTATTGAACAGATCACCTCCTAGTGATCTAAACCCTAGAGCACCACCTTTCTCCATACCCCCTTTGCATCATCGATCTTTAAAAAAAGACTTGCAAGATTGTTCCGTTTGCGACAGACTATAGCGAATTCAAATAAGTTCCAGTGGTGCGCTGAGGCCATGAACGTTCAATGCACCACTCGTCATATCTGGTCAACCTTCACTGAGAATTCGTATGGCCACTCAATATTGTGATCATAGATGGCCTCAGTAGATACGATCATTCACAAGACCAAGCGTAACTGATGGTCAGTCATAAGTGGCGACTTATAGCCATTTCAAATAATTTCCGATGTTTGAGGCGTAATATTACGTTGTCTAGGCAACTCTAATTAACACTCCAGAGGCAAACAGGTCTCACAATTGGTAAGCATCTTTTATGCTGCGAGAGGTATACAACAATCGTCGCCAAAGTCACCACTGGAATATTAATCGGATTCGCTATAATCCTTTTGGTGCCACCATTACAGGTATCCATGTAACCCAGCGTCATGACCTCCTTCAGACAATATAGAAGTTAATTGAATCGGCTATAGAAAAATTATACGGCGTATTTATTGCATCTATTTCATTTTTATAGCTCTTCACGGTTTCTCTTCATGACTGCTTAAGAGGGATATGCCATGAAAAAGAAAATTCTTATCGTTGATGATGACCCAGATATTGTTCTCATGCTGACGGACCGTTTGGAGGGACAAGGATATACCACCGTGCCGGCGGCAGATGGGAAACAGGCCATTGACGCCATTGAACTTGAAACCCCCCACCTCGTTCTTCTCGATCTGACTCTCCCCCGTATGTCCGGGCTCGAAGTCCTTCATCATCTGTTCCCCCACGGTGATCAGCCACACCAATCTAAAGACCAGGTGGCATCGGAGACGGTGACACAACCCTTAGACCTTCCAATTATCGTGATGACAGCCAATGCCACCATTGAAAATGCCGTAGAGGCCATGAAGACTGGAGCTTACGATTTCCTCACGAAACCAATTGATTTTGACCATCTGGAAATCGTGGTCAAAAAAGCTATGGAACGGGAAGTCCTCAAGCAGCAAGTCACATCACTTCGGACAGAAGTGGAAAGCCGATATAACACCATTGTTGGCGACAGTCCAAGCATCCAGTCCATCATTGAACTTGCCCAACGTGCCGCATCTTGCGACGCAACGGTCTTACTTTTAGGAGAGAGTGGGACTGGGAAAGAATTGTTTTCTCGATCCATTCACAAATGGAGTCCTCGTCATGCTATGCCATTCAGCATTATCAATTGTGTGGCGTTAAACGAGACACTCCTCGAAAATGAACTTTTCGGACACGAAAAAGGAGCCTTTACCGGGGCCGACTCTCGACAAAAAGGTCGGCTCGAAGAAGCAGATGGAGGTACACTCTTTCTTGATGAAATCGGTGATATGCCATTGACGCTACAAGCGAAACTCCTCCGGCTCCTTCAAGATCACGAATTTCACCGAGTGGGTGGAAGCCGCCTCGTCAAAGTGAACATCCGAGTGCTGGCCGCGACCAACAAAGACCTCAAACAGGCAGTCAAAGAAGGACGCTTTCGTGAAGACCTGTACTTTCGTTTGAATGTCGTAAGTCTCTCATTGCCTCCACTACGGGAAAGGCCTGATGACATCAACCCATTGGCTGAGTTTTTCTTAGATTTTCATCTTCGAGAGATGAAACGACCACCTCGAGTGTTCACGAAAGAGACCATCAAGGCCATGCGAAGTTACAGTTGGCCAGGAAATATTCGAGAACTCAGCAATGCCATTGCTCGTGCCGTCGTTCTCGGCGTCGATGAAGAAATCGTTCCTGAACAATTAGGGTTAGGTCCGTGGGGAGTCGATCCATTCCAAGGTGGCGAAAACCTGCCCTACCATGAGGCTATCGAACAATATAGCCGGCACATTCTTGAACAAGCACTTCGGCGAAGCAATTGGAGTCAAACAAAAGCCGCGGATCTCTTACAACTCCAACGAACCTACCTTTCCCGTCTACTCAAACAAAAGGATATTCAACTCGAACCTACCACAAATTCATAACAGAGGAGTTCTTTCGTAGGGTTACTGTCGCAGATGCAGGTCAACACCGTACCACTAACAACTATATCCTCATTCTCATACCGTCGCGACCGTGGCAACCGGCACTGTAAAGAAAAACTGACTGCCTTCTCCAACCTCACTCTGCACCCAGATCTTTCCCCCGTGGAGCTCCACAAGGCTTTTGGAAATGGCCAGTCCTAATCCCGATCCTCTAGCTTCCACTACCACTGACTCGCCACGATAAAACCGTTCAAAAATATGAGGAATTTCATTGACCGGAATCCCACAACCAGAATCCCTCACACACACCTCAACCATGTGATCATCTCGTATACGTCCTCCGACTTGGACATCCGTTCCCGGCCTTGAAAACTTCATCGCGTTGTTGATCAAATTTGTGAGCACTTGATCGAGCTTATCTCGATCTCCCAGGATAGTTGGGAGAGGCGCATTCACATCGAAGACCAGATTCAGAGATATTTGCCTTGCGACCGGTTGCATAACTTCAACAACTTCATGGGCGAGTTCTTCCACAGATAGGGGAGCACAACTGAGTTGCATGACTCCAGCATCAATTTTTGAGAGATCAAGCAGGTCATTACTCATTCGTGTCAGCCGTTCAAGATTCCGCTTCACACGCGATAAATAGAAGGATTGACGTTCATTGAGGGTACCGGTGAGACCATCGAGCATATTGTCGACTAACCCCTTCATGGATGTCATAGGTGTGCGAAGTTCATGGGAGGCAATCGAGACAAACATGGACTTGAGACGATCATGTTCACGAAGACGTTCATTGGCTTGCTGCAAGGCCTCGGTCCGTTCCTGAACTCGGTCTTCAAGCGTTTGGTTGAATTGCCCAAGCGCTTGATAGGCGCGAGCATTATCAATAGCTACTGATACATGATTCGCAATGGTCATGAGGACATCTAAGTCTTCCTGAGTACAGGGGATAATACCCCTGTCAGCTCCCAGATATCCAAGGATACGATCCTGACTTTTCAGTGGTGCAACGATAAAGGAAGTAACACCAACTTCTCGGCAGGCTCGTAAGGCAGGAAGATACATTCGATTAGTTACGGTCTCGATATCCTTGACAAGGACAGGTTTTCCACGAATTAAGAGATCCGCACTAATTCCATCATTTCCGTCTATAGGGATTTCAAATTCTTTCACAAGGTCCTCAAGTTCCTCTGAAACTCCCGTGACCTGAGACACGAGGCCAATACGACGCTCCGAGTCATAGAAGACCAAGGCCATTCTTACAAACCCCAAGTTCTCGACCAAGAGCTTGAGGACCGTTGCCAACAATCGGTCGACATCCAAGGTTGACGCGATCGCAGCCCCCGTCTGATTCAGAGTTGAAAGTTGTGAGACCTGCTTTGTTATCGTCTCGACATATGTCGAAATTGCCTCTTCACGCTGCCTTAAGGAGACGGTCATCTGATTGATGCTCGTCGTCAGTTGCCCAACTTCGTCTCGAGTACGAGCTCTGACTGAGTGCGACAAATCTCCAGCGGCAATGTGCTTCGCCACCCCTGCTAATTTACGCAATGGTCGAATGATTTGGTTAGCCAGCATGACTGTCAAGACAATGCCGACGATCATGATAAAGACCGCCATGACCATAACATTCCAGATCATCGTATCAACGGTTTTCATCATCAACGATTGCGTCAAGCCCACATGGATAACCCCATACACCTCAGATTGTTGCCTGGGCTCAGGCATTGAAAAAGACGACTCTTGGCCTTCTAATGACAAGGGGCCAAATTGTGCTTCAGGACTTGTTTGTCGCCTGACAGAAAGCGCAAAATCATACAGCGTTTCCCTCGTTCTTCCCGATTTGGTCAGCCTTGATCCCGCATTCACAGGACTGCTTAAACCGCCTACTTGTTTTTTATTGGACACGGTGAATACCGTGACAATCGGTTGATCGCCAGGTGCCGAAAGAGCCGCGGTTGTCAAAGACGGGCTTGGAAGCAACGGTCGGTCCAGAGCTCGTTTCTCAGGGTGCGCCACATTCAAGCCTCCTTTGGACTGTTCGACTAATCGCTCCCCTGTTGGCCCTGTTACAACAACATACACGACTTCATCGACCGAGAGGGCACCTTCAACAACCTGCTCGAGAGAAACCGTATCTTGCGTGATGAGACCATAGCGACCGTTATGAACAAGGTTTTTGATCAGGATTGCTCCGGTTTTCCGTAACGCCTTCTCCATTGATGAGGCCTGTTGGTTGACGAAATACCAGCTTAAGCCTGAACAGACCCCAATGATAATTAAACTAATAAACAGGACGAGTTTGGTTCGAAGACTACTGAAGAATATTCCTGAGGAAGGAGGAGTACCCATAATTCCATTCGCGCTCGTTTCATAGAATCAATACATTTTATGAAACCTGGTCAAAATATTGGGTGCAACCGTGATGCCTAAAAAGTTTGCCGTTTTCAAGTTAATGGCCAATCGCAAAGGTTCAGGAGACAGGACAACCCCCGGCGTAAATTTTTGTCCAGTGAGAAATTTTTCGGCTAAACGTGAAGCTTGTTTTCCAACATCTTCATAATTGAAATGCACACTGAGCAACGCTCCCTTACGAACAAGATCAGAAGAAAATCCAATGACAGGAATATTCGCCTCGAGAGTGGTCCGCAAGAGAAAGTCAAAAGACTCTGGAGTCACGACCGTACTATCCGGAAGTAACCATAACGCATCAATGTTATGAACAATGGCACGAAGAGAGGCAGGCACGTCTTTTTCAGACGAAACCATCCTTGACACCAATTCCATCCCTAGAGCGTTCGCTTGGGACGTCGCTTTCTGTACAATCCTCCCGGTTTTCTGGGAATTGTAAATAACTCCCACACGCTTGACCGTTGGCACCACATCCTGCAGGGATTGAATTTGGTCTTCGAAGGGGATCTCTAAGGCAATTCCAGCCATATGCGATTTCGTGAGGTTGTACTTCACAGGGTCTAACACCATGCAAAAAATGCTAGGAATGGATGGCAGGCCCTGCCGAACAACAAGTGCCGCTTTTAAGCCCACGGCGACGATAATGTCTGCCTGTAACGATCGAACCTTTTTAACTATGGGCTCTCCATGAGTTAAATCTCCATGGAGCGAAAGCCGTTCGACATGTCGCACCGTCGGCGAGATATTTTTCAGGAAGGCTTTGACAGTTTGATCATAGGACTTAATATCTGAGGACTGGACTATGACAACTGTTTTGGCAAACGCTGAAGGTGTGATGACGTTCCAGTGACATCCAAGAAAAACTAGAATCACAACCAGGAGGGAAGGACTCCCTTTCCGAAAAAACCAATGACCGATATTCAACAGGTCATGAATACGTGATCTAGGAGCAAGAAATGAAAAAATCCAGTCCTGATGAGGGCTTCTAGGTACATTCTTTCGACTCTCTTGAAGCGGGGAATCCAATGTCTTTACTCCATGACGGTTCCGTGAATCGGATTGTTACTCTGACCATTCTACATGGTCCCGCATACTTGTACATACCATCCTGCTACCGGAACAAGTCCTGAGCCATAATCTCATCCGAACGCTTCGTCATCAATATCACTAAAAAAATCTGGACAAACGTCGATGACTGTAATGTGCTATGTCTGACCATTCAGTTTTTATAGATTCTCTCATTGTCCTATCCCATCTCTCACCTCACTCAAGACCTACCGAAGAAAGAATTATGAGACCAAGTCAGTCGTGCAAAATTGCGCTGTCAGACGACGAATTGATCTCACTTCGTCGCTCTCAGTTATCACTCGCGTTCCCCACTGTGGTTGCCATCCGCAATTAATACATCGGATGTCGTTTTTCGTTGTGAGATCAACAACTTGAGCCGTCAGCAATCCTCGACATTTCGGGCACCGTCTCGCAGCGGGGGAGTGAAGACCATGCAACTTTACATTAGCAGTCCATGTCGTTTGTGCCTCGGTTACGGGAAGTACACCAGGGATTGACCGAGTTCGACGTTTTCGGGGTAAAGATGGTTTAGATAAAGACTTTTTTTTCATCAAATGTTCTCCTTCTTTCAAGACTATTGAGGGATCCCGACACTCAAGCTTTCATAAACCAATGAGGAGCTGTGCCCCGATAGGAAGAAAAAGCAAGGCTGATGCCGAAGCGGTTTTTCCCAAGAAAACAGCTGAAAGAGAACGGTTCTTAAAGGGTTTTCAAAATTCCAGAACAACGCATCTCGAACTCTTTGATCTCAACGAATCTGTTTAGATACACTTGTTATCTAAACAGATACACAGCAAAGTTCTCGCCATGAGCAGGGAGGAATCACTATTTCAATGTCATGAGGTCAATCGAAAGATAAGAGAAGATGGCAATCTGAGGAACAGAAGGAGAGCAGAGAGATCAGCTCGAAACGAACATATTAATTTGAACAGGAGGTTTGGAAAAGCTTTCGATCTTCAAGCCGAAGTGCGGTCAGAGCCTGTCCCCAGACACATCCACTATCAAGGCCAAGGAGCTTGTCATGAATAAACAGTCCCAACGCTGACCAATGACCAAAAATGACGACTTCATCACTAATCGATCGCCCAGGGGCTTGAAACCAGGGAACCAAGCCCTTCTCAGCTTGATCAGGCGAGCCTTTGAAGGAAAAGTCTGGCACACCATCGGCTGAGCACATCCGTAACCGCGTTAACACATTCGTTGAGAAACTCAACCGATTATGATACGACAGCTTTTTAGACCAGACAAGGTCAGCCTGGCGAAAATAGAGGAAAGGCAGCAACTCAACAAAATTCTTACTTCGCAATGCAGCTTCCACCTCACGTGCCAATGTCACAGCCTGCGTTGCAGTCCATTGAGGCAAGAGTCCGGCATGCATCATCAAATACCCGTTTTCCAAATGTATCATCGGACGAAAGCGCAACCAAGTGAGCAACTCATCACAATCCGGTGCAGACAAAACCTCTGCCAAGGTATCCTTATGATGTAACTTGGCGACACCAGCCCATACCGAAAGTAAATGCAAATCATGATTGCCCAGCACCGTGACCGCTGCCGGCCCAAGTTCTTTAATATAACGAAGCACAGCGAGCGAGTCCGGGCCACGATTAACCAAATCTCCAACCAACCACAGTCGATCGCCTGTGGCATCAAATTTGATTCGCTTCATCAGCTTGCGTAAGGCTTTAAAGCATCCTTGAATATCGCCTATCACGTACGTGGCCATAGCATCTCATTCAATTAATATTTGCAATAATGATGATAACAACGTAGCGTGATACGAGCGAGGAAACAAGCCCCTGAGAAGAAATGAGGAGTGAGAAATCCTTGATGTTTGACAACATCTTTGTCTTTCAACCATCTCCCTGGAACGAACAGCAATGGAGACACATCAGCGGCCTTCCACTCGAAGAGGTGTGGCTGACCGTTGATTCAGATATACATCTGTATAGTTGGTATGTTGATGCAGGACCTAAGCAGCCAGTGCTCTTGTGGTGCCATGGCAATGCTGGAAACATCAGCCACCGCCTCTCAAACATTTCCGAACTCCATCGACGTGGCATTTCTGTCATGATTTTTGATTATCGAGGATATGGAAAAAGCACGGGAGTTCCATCAGAAGCGGGATTCTATCAAGATGCCCTGACCGCTTATGACTTCCTACGCACACACAAGAAAGTCAATCCTAAACGCCTCGTGATCTTTGGACGTTCATTAGGAACATCTGTTGCTGGCGAAGTCCTCCGTCAACGTTCCGCTGCCGGACTGATTTTGGAAGGGGCCTTTCCCTCTCTTCAATCGATGGCTGATCATCACTATTTCGGGGTACCGGCCCACTGGTTTCTGAATTCACAATTTAATCTAAACGAAAAACTTCCTGACATTTCACGGCCACTCCTCGTGATACATGGAGAAAATGACACCATTGTTCCAATTAAGTTCGGGAAACAAGTCTACAAAGCGGCAAAACCACCCAAACATTGGTATCCCGTTCGAGGAGCCAGTCACAACGACGTCCCTGTTGTCGGCGGACGAGCGTACTTTCACCAACTGAAGATCTTCATTCAGAACATCGTTTCATGACAACCCAGCGTGAGCTGCTTGACGCGTTTTAAGAAGACTCGCTACCATCTCACCTTGTAGAACAAGCCTTCTAGATGCAGAATGTCCAGCATAGACCGAGTCCTCATGTTCAATGAAGACAATGCCCTGATGGAGACAGATATATGAATCGCTTACTCGAGCCTGAGTTGATGGATGACCCAGAACAAGCACAAATTTATGCCTCCGCAAACTTTTCAAAGGAAAATCAAGATTTTGTCGATCGTTTTCTGCAATCCCATGGCCACGAGTTAGAGAACGCCCATGTCGTTGATCTGGGGTGCGGCCCGGGCGACATTCCCATTCGTCTGGCTCAGGCTCATCCGACTTTACGAATCACAGCAATTGACGCATCCCAACCGATGATTGACATTGCCAAGCGCATGGTTGCTGACGCAAAGTTAAGTGAACGGATCGAACTCCGCTGCCAACGTTTTCAAGATGCGACATTCTCAAGCCCAGTCGACGCAATCATTTCCAATAGCCTCGCGCACCATGTACCAAATCCACTTCAATTTTGGTACTTCATTAAAACGACGGCGAAACCGGGAGCTCCTGTTTTGGTCATGGATTTGATTCGCCCGGAATCCACCGAGGAAGCCCACACCCTGGTTGAACAATATGCGGCAGAGGAACCAGAAAAATTACGGCAAGACTTCTATAATTCGCTCCTTGCGGCTTTTACCGAAGACGATGTCGCCGCTCATCTTGCGGAACTCAACCTGAGTCGGTTACTGCTTGACGTGCCCGATGACCGACATTGGATTGTTGAAGGTCGAGTGTTCTAAGAATCTCGAACCGAAGGGCTGCCATTTGATCTTCTTTGGCACGGCAGTTGGTGACCTTTGACACGATAGTTGTACAACTGAATAGCAATTCC
This sequence comes from Candidatus Nitrospira salsa, assembly GCF_965152625.1. Lineage (NCBI taxonomy): Bacteria > Pseudomonadati > Nitrospirota > Nitrospiria > Nitrospirales > Nitrospiraceae > Nitrospira > Candidatus Nitrospira salsa. The sequence continues at coordinate 545,092 of NZ_CBCUCO010000004.1, read as the reverse complement.
TGTTCAAACTATTTTAGAGTCTCAATCCAACTGAAGAATCTACTACAAATCGTCCAAATGACACCAGGAGATTCTACAGAACGAACATCAGAATTTTATTGAAATGGCCCCACCCCAAGGTCAAGATCTTGACTCGGACTGGTTCAGGCCTTAATGTAGAGGTCTTGGTTGGGGGATCGTCTAGGGGCAAGACATTAGATTTTGGTTCTAAGAACCCAGGTTCGATTCCTGGTCCCCCAGCCACTTCTTTTCTTTTGAATCAACTGAATCACTTCAGACCTCTTACTTGATTTTTTCCCTGTATCAAAAACAGGAAGCCTTCCAGCGTCTGTTGCTAATTGGACTCACATCCCTACCACGCCGAATAATGCGTTTCAGGAGTCAGTGAAATCAGGCAGATTGTTCTTATAATTAACGTGATTCACAAAACACATTACCGTTGACAAAGTTGCGAAATACCCTCTTCGAAGGTTTAAGATGAGAAGAATCAAGTAACAGCATCATGCCCAGCAATCACATCAGGAGATCGAGACATTGATTGCATGCAAGTGCACAGCAGATGATATGAAAAGGCTTTGCACGACACTGTTATTGAAGATTGAATGTTCAATAAACGGTCCTGTCATCCTATTCGCCAAAGAAGGATTCCAGCATGAACTCATTTGCTGCTACCGATGTTGAACCAAAATCAAAGTTAGGAAGCCGCTTTACGATCATTACGGTCATGTTTCTCAGTGTGCTCCTTGGGCTGTTGGCCTACACCATCACGACGATCCACCAGGAGCAGTCAAATGCTCGACTTATTGACATCGTAGGTCGCCAACGCATGCTGCTTCAGAAGCACATGAATGAAGTGTTTCTGGCTTCCCAGCTGGTCTCCGCTGACTATCAATCGACCAGGTCCTTGATTCATTCTACCCTCGATGCCCTTATTGAAGGGCAGGCCGTTGCTCATAATCCTACAACGAATCAACAACAAGTACCAGCCATACCAACTCAAGAAATCAGGCGCAAACTCCTAGAGCAACGTAATCACTTCGACACCATCATCGATTCCGCTGACCATTTACTTTCGTTAGTCGCGGATCATGGGGATTTTCGACGACAACTTCAAACCCTTCGCACCCAAAATTCAGCAGCAATCAGTATAGCCGACGACGCCGTCAAACTCTTGAATGTTCATGCTGAGTCGAATTTTTCAACGATGGTGCTATGGGAATCTAGCATTGCGGTGTTAGTCGCATTGCTAGGGATATTTGTTACCGCACAAGGCATACGAGCCGGCCAAAAATTAGAAAATGAAGTGGTAGAACGGAAACGTGTAGAAACCGCATTGCGGAAGAGTGAAATGTTCCTACACTCGATCATTGAAAATATTCCTGACATGGTATTTGTCAAAGATGTAGAAGATCTTCGTTTTGTTCATTTCAACAAATCCGGTGAAACCCTCACGGGGTATACCAAAAATACGATCATAGGAAAAAATGATTTTGACATTTTCTCAAAAGAGCAAGCAGAATTCTTCTCAATGAAAGACCAAGAAGTCATATCATCAAAAGAAATGCTCGACATTCCAGATGAAACCATCCAAACAAAATTTAATGGTTTGAGGCACTTACATACGAAAAAGATTCCGATCCTCAACCAACAAGGTTTCACTGAATATCTGCTAGGAATCTCGGAAGACATTACGGAACGGTTGCTTTCTGAAAATGCCTTACGGCAAAGCGAAGAACGCTACCGAGCACTATATGAGGATAATCCGTCTATGTATTTTACCGTCTCTCAAGATGGAAGAATCCTCTCCGTTAACCAATTTGGTGCTCAACAACTTGGATATTCAGCTGAGGAGTTAATTGGATGGCCTGTTATAGATCTATTCTTGCAAGATGATAGGCTTCCGGTTCAGCAACGCTTTGAGTTCTGCTTGCAAAATCCTTTGTCTCTTTTTTCTTGGGAGTTTCGTAAAGTACGGAAGGATGGGAGTATTCTGTGGGTGAAAGAAGTCGCACGAGCGGTATATAGCAAAGGAGGAGAGATTGTTGTCCTGATTGTTTGTGAAGATGTTTCGGATCGCGTAGAGTCAGAAAACTCTTTGCAAGAATGGAAAGCTTTGACCGAAAGCATCCTAGGTCAGCTACCCAAAGGATTTGCATATCGTTGCCTCAATAACAAGTCATGGTCCATTATATATGCAAGCGATGGCATTAAAGAAGTGACAGGACACTCGACTTCAGCCTTTCTGAGTGGCGAGGTCACATACGATACGCTCATGGCACCGGGGGAAAACGAGCGAGTCTGGCCTATGATCCAAGATGCTCTGGCTCAACACATTCCATATGAAAATGAGCATCAAATCATCACCAAAGATGGAACAAGGAAATGGATACTGGCCCGCGGCCATTTTATTTTTGATGAGATCGGACAACTCCTCTACCTCGATGGATTAAATGTCGACATCACTGAATACAAACGGATCGAGAATGAACTACGGGCCAGTGAGGCACGGTTTCGATCTCTCGTTGAACACGTTCCGTTTTGTATCCAGGAGGTCGAGATCAATGGGAAGATTAGCTCAATGAATCAAGCAGGGCAGAGAATGTTGGAAGTCGAGACCGAGGACCAAGTCATTGATTGTTCATATCTCTTTTCAGCAGACGAGAGCGAACATGAAGTCATAAAAGAGTACTTTACAAAAGCGGTGCAAGGCGAGCCCGTCAGCTTTGAGTACAAGGTGACCACTCATGGCAACGACAAGGTTTTTTCCAAAAATTTTATCCCGCTTCGCGACAGCAACGGAAACATCTTGAAGATTATCGGAATTTCAGATGATATCACGGAACGAACGTTTGCCGAAGAACGCTTGCGAGAAAGCGAGGCTAAACGGATCGAAGCTTTGAAACAAAGTGATGCGCTCAAGTCAGCCTTGCTCTCATCGGTCTCTCATGAATTGCGAACGCCTCTCACCGCCATGAAAACGTCAGTCTCCACGATTTTAGGGAATGCACCAAGCAGGATGACCGAACTCCAGCAAGAGTTTCTTGAAGGAGTCGACAAAGAAATCAATTATATGAGTCGTTTGGTTGATAACTTGTTAGATATGTCACAGATTGAAGCTGGCACGCTCATCCCGCATCAGGAATGGCATCTTCTAGAAGATCTAATCGAAGGCGCGATCCGTCGCACAGAATTAACATTAGAAGTCCGGAACATCGAAGTCTCCATTCCTGACAATCTCCCTCCGCTCTTTGTCGACGCAGTGGAAATACAACAGGTCCTCATCAATTTACTCGACAATGCCATCAAATATTCAATGCCAAACTCGTCGATTCAAATTGATGTCTGCACTGAGGAACAACATATTGAAGTCAAAGTCTCCAACACAGGAGAACCTCTTCTCCCTCAAGATGTCGAGCGTATCTTCGAACGTTTTTATCGTCGGCAAACATCGTACACACAACCCATCAGAGGCACCGGGCTGGGCTTAGCCATTTGCAAAGGGATCATTGAGGCCCACGGCGGGCGGATTTGGGCTACGTCAACGGGAACAGAAGTCACGATGACTTTTACGATCCCCTTAACTGAAGCCATGGTCAGCTTTACCCTTGAAGGACGGCACAAAGTGCAAGGTGAATTATGAGTCAAGGTGCACGAATCCTTGTGGTGGATGATGAGCCACAAATTCGTCGTTCGTTGCAAGTCAATTTGGAAAATAAGGGCTACGTCGTCATCACGGCTGCGTCTGGAGAAGAAGCATTAGATGCTATCGCCCAACGACAGCCTGATGTCGTCATTATCGACCTCATCCTGCCAACGATTAACGGGATTGAACTCACCCGCCGGATACGGAAGCAATCTCCGGTCCCTATCATTGTTCTCTCAGCCATTGGCAATGAACAAAAAAAGGTTGAAGCGCTTGAGACTGGAGCTGATGATTATGTCACCAAACCTTTTGGCATGGAAGAATTAACCGCAAGGGTCAGATCGGCCCTTCGTCGAACGGTCATGGTCCCTGGTACTGAACCAATATTCAAAAGTGGATCACTCACGATCAACTTTGAGCGACGTGAAGTGCGGTTGGATGACGAACCAATCAAACTCACTCCGACAGAGTATGATCTACTGAAATATATGATTCAATTCACAGGTAAAGTTCTGACACACCGAACGCTCCTCACCGCTATTTGGGGAGAAGCGTATGCGGACCAAGCCCAATATCTTCGAGTGTTTATTGGACAGCTCAGAAAAAAAATTGAACGCAATACATCACGACCCCAGTACATTTTGACAGATCCCGGTGTGGGCTATCGTTTCACTCACGATACACAAGAACATCAACCATAAGTTCCTTTGTTGCAAATGGAAAATGCGTTTCATTCTTTCGTATCCAACACTTCTTAATCCCTTCTCTCACCGTCCACTAACACCCCCCCGGCGTCTTTAAACCAGTCCCTTTCAAAAAGAGATGACGAAGCAGAACACAACTCATTCGATGGACACATTTACGCCTTTCCTCAGAATGAGCGAAGGCTACCTCGTGAAATCTTTATATAATCTTTATGAAATACAATCCTGTTACGAATAGTACCCTTACGTCCTTGCCCAGTAGACTATTTAGATAATCAAGAAATGTGATGAAGACTCTCATTCATTTATAGGCTGCGACATGCCAGCACATATTTTAGTTCTCGACGACGACCAGGATATTGCATTGATGTTGAAAGACCGCCTGAACTTTCTGGGATATCACGCAACGACAGCCAACAACGGCGCTGAAGGTCTGGCAATGCTTGAAACCTTGACCATAGACGGAATCTTACTCGATGTCCAAATGCCGGTTATGGATGGATTGACAATGCTGAAACATATACAGGATCAACATCCACAAGTCCCTGTCATCATGATGACGGCTGAGCTCAACAAGGATAGCCTGATTCAATCTCTGGAACGAGGCGCTCGGGACTATCTGCTGAAGCCAATCGACCCTGAACGTCTTATGAAGAAATGTTCGACGGTTTTTATACCGAGAAAGGATACGGTGAATGATTGTGAACATGTTTGAATGCCTAGAGTCATTTGAGGAGATAAAACGTGGTCATAGGCAACAAATTCTGATAGTGGATGATTATGAAAGCGGACGGCTCGTACTCCGGGCGAGACTCGAGATGCTGGGATATCAATGTCATGAAGCTGGAAATGGGGCAGAAGCCCTGAATGCTATCCAGAGCGAACACTTCGATCTAGTAATTACTGACCATAACATGCCCGTCATGACAGGCTTGGAATTACTCCAATGTTTAGCTGAGAGATCAGAAACTCAACGACCTCCAGTTATTTTTGTCTCCGGCCATCTTTCAGATGATTTGCGTAATGCTGCCCTAAGAGTGGGAGCAAGTGCTATTCTGGCAAAACCTTACGACGATGAAGAACTGATGAGAGAAATTACCTGCATCTTCAAACCATTATTGAATCAGAGCCAGAAATCGACGAAACAGGAATGCCGTAGAGGTTTGCAAGTAAATCAATAACCAACTTTGCAGCGCTTGTCAGACTCATAACTTCAACACTTTTGCCACACGGTAACTTCTCACTTCTCTACCTCAATTCGATTTTTTCAATTTGTAGAAATACACACGGCATTTTATCGTCTTAAGAGCCGAGACAATCCCTGGCGTCTTAAAGCGAATTCTGCGTTCTTATTTATAAATATAAATCAGATGTGTTCGCATTTTACGATGGCACGTAAATTGACTTTATCGTCAGAGTATACTAGCGTTAAGCCCATTTTCTGTCCGTTTGTCAGCAACTTACGTGTAAAATGCCTGAAGGAATGAACGAGCGTCCCTCGACAGATCATTTCCAATGACCATCTACCATTGACATCGAGACAGAGCAACACATGCCATGGTCGATTCCATATTATTAGCCTATTCCAAAACTACTCTTTTCATACAATATCTATTGGGTCGAGATAGTCTGCGTGATACGCCATTCACCGACATCGCTCTTTCTCATGAGATTATCAAGGCCTTATTTTATAAGGAGTATTCACATGTTTGATTCATTTAACCTCGTAAGCAGTCGGTTGTTAACACGATATGCTTCCATGAACAGAGTATGGATCAGCGCGGGCGTCATGCTTATGCTCCAGGGGTGCGCCTATTTAGATGTAGTCGATGGTGATGCGGACAAAACACAATTCACATCGATACAAGAACAACGCCTCCATAACCTGGCGACTGACAAGGGAGATGTCGAGGCCCAAGTGCAGTTAGGAGAGTTATATGTCATCGGTCACGATGCTCCTCAAGACCTTGAAAAAGCCAGCTATTGGTATCAGCAAGCTGCAGATCAGGGAAATATCACCGCCCAACTACGCTTAGGTGAAATGTACATGATGGGCCATGGGGTGTCTCAAGATCATGACGAGGCCAGCCGCTGGTATCGCCTCGCCGCCAGCCAAGGAGATGCCTTAGCTCAATTACGGCTTGGCCGATTATATGATCAGAGCAATGGCGTCCCACCGAATTATCAAGAAGCCAGCCACTGGTACCACATGGCTGCCAACCAAGGCGATGCTCAGGCTCAACTCCGTTTGGGGGAAATGTTCGAACAAGGCCATGGCGTACCTCAAGATTATCAAGAAGCCAGCCTGTGGTACCGCATGGCGGGCAACCAAGGCGATGCTCAAGCGCAACTCCGTTTAGGCGAAATGTTTGACCGGGGACGAGGAATACCACAGGATTACTCCGAAGCCATCCGCTGGTATCGCATAGCGGCTGGCCGTCGGAGTACTCAAGCGCAACTCCGTTTGGGCGAAATGTTTGAACGAGGCCATGGCGTACCTCAAGATTATCAAGAAGCCAGCCTGTGGTATCGCATGGCGGCCGAACAGGGAAATCCGTCCGCTCAAATCAGAATGGCGAAAATGTGTATGCAAGGCCAAGGAATGCCAGAGAATCATGCGGAAGGTGTCCGTTGGTACCGCTTAGCCGCGGACCAAGAAGATTCCCTTGCGCAATTCCATCTCGGGAGAATGTATGAAAATGGAATTGGTGTGCCACAAGATTTTACCGAAGCCAGCCGTTGGTATACCCTGGCTGCCACACAGGAAAACCCTCTCGCACAATTCCACTTGGGTGTCATGCATGAGGTAGGGAAAGGGGTTCCGCAGGATTATAGACAAGCCATGGAATGGTACACACATTCAGCAAACCACGGACACTCAGAAGCACAGTTCAAACTTGGAAACCTCTATGCCATACGAGAAGATTTTATCCACGCACATATGTGGCTGAACCTTTGCGCCGCGCAAGGTCACGAAGAAGCGAAAGCCCGCTTATCCAGACTCGCATCTGATATGACGTTTGAACAAATTGCGCAGGCACAAGAACTGGCACGAAATTGGAATAGCCAGAACAGCAAAAAGGCTATAGCGAGCCCAACTACGTTCAAGGCGAGCTAGTAGCCTTGGGAACGATAGTTTTCGGAACGGAGAGAGATGAAAGAGCTCCTTCATGTGAAGAAGATCGTGAAGGCCTATTGATCTGTCAATGATAGATGCCCAAGCTCACCCAGCGCCATGACCGACTTCAAATGTTGGAAGTTCATTGAAACAGCAATAGTCCTGAAAAAGAAAATTCGGCAGACCTATCATTAATCTACCAAGTGGAACAGATAATAATTTCTCCTCGAAGTCCAGCCCATATTACTCAAAGCTGGATATATCCAATTATCTCATAGATTTTCCAATGAAAGTTTTTTTGTTCTATTCTGATAAAGGAAACGAAATAGCGAGACCACCCATCACATCATGAAGTTTATAATTCTTCTTGGGACTGAGAGGATGAGCATTATGACAGTTTACGCAGGAAGACGACACAGCGGTATCAGCATAGATAGCCGTAAAATACCGACGACCATCCTTCTTAATGACACCCGTAAACGGCTTGCTCGGGTCTCCCTCAACAGCCTCTAATCCTGTTCGTTCAAACCATGTCGTCGATCGATTCTTTTCGTAGATTGGCCATAAACTGATCAAACGATACTCAAGACCCGTCCCCTTACTTTTTACTCGAATGCCAGAAAGCGTCAGCATTTGTGCCGGTAACGGAAGAGCCGTCTTTTTTTCCCATGCTTCTTCAGCGACAACCACATCATGTTCCTTCATACGCTGGACAACATGAGTCGTGTATATGGTGCGATCTGCCTCAAGAACCGAGTGAATAAATTCTGCAACGCGCTCAGCCGCAATAACTTCCTTTTCAAGTGTGTCAGGAGCGGCCTGTGAATACCCGATTGACCCAACACTGAATATTAGAGCGATCACACATCCCCATACCATAAAGAGTTGTTTCATACGTGACTCCTCCATCTCTACATATGAATCGTCTTAAGAAAAAATATAAATACGCCTATACGTTAAAAAGGTGACGTGATAATGAACTCGTTGCAATCGTTATAGGGTAAATCTTAGTGGAAGTGCAATGTTCGAGGGTACTCGGCACAGACCATTACGTCATGGGCAAGCCAAGTTTCCCCTTGATAATACATAACTTCTTGAAAATCAGTTGAGTCTCCCTTGAGTGACATCTCAACATCGTCCCATAATTTAACAATGGAAATGGAGCAAGAGAAAAACTGACTCAGCCATCATCGAAAGATGCAGACGCGTTGAGACCCGTACTTAATGGACGACAATGGTTTTTTTTCGAGCAAATCCAGCGCCACTTCAAAAAATGATCGCACCCCAAACATGCGCAAATTCTTGCATTAATAGAATTAGCCATTATGTGCGAGCGAGACCCTCTCGACGCAGTAAAGATTGCAAACATTGAATAACCGGAAACACCTCTTGATTCCAGTCGGCACCTTGCCGATCAAACGCTTTCTGTTCCTCCTCAACAATCCATCGGTCTTGAGCAAAGATCCCATCTGTGAACCACACGATAAACGGCCACAAAAGATTTATTAGTCCTGGGATCGAAGGCTTTCGAATCATCATCAACCCAAACGTATGATTCACGCGTTGCTCACAATCAACTGGCACATACACATTCCACAAATTTAAAGCAGGCTCAGTACTTCCTGCTGTCCAAAACTTGAGAGTTTGATAGGGATACTCCGTGCAAATAGTCATGAGATCCTGCTTCGAACCACCAGCCGATGGGGTTGAACTCCCGAGAATGAGTTTCTCTCCAAGCGGTTGCGTACCTTTAACTCGTGAAAACGTATAGTCAACTTCTACGGCATGTGCCCGTTCCCGAAGCTCCAAAAACACCGTTCGGATTCCACCCATCAGTCGGCGATGCAAAAATTGATGATTCATATCCATCAGGTTCTCATGCATAAACGAGTAATGACAATTCACGATTCGATCAAGATATCGGGTCTTGTAATGGGGGTCATCTTTGAAGGACACTTCTGGAAAGTCAACCTCTGAAAGTTTCTCCAAAGCTCCAGGAAAAACAAACACAAGACCATAGGCCTCTCGGCAAGGATAACTTCTGACACCTTTAGGTCGCGGCTGATCAGATTTTAAGTATGGAACCCCAATACAGATGCCATTTTGATCATAGGTCCAACAATGGTAGCCACACTGAAGATGCTCTCCGTGCACGACTCCGCAATGGAGTGGAACCTGTCGATGGGCACATCGATCTTCGAGAGCATATAACTGACCGCTTTCGGTCCGAACCAAAACAATGGGATCGCCAGCAAACGATACGCCAAGCGTCTTGCCCTTCTTGACATCATTTGCACGTGCAAGCGGATACCAATGATCAGGATGACTTCCGGTTTTTCTCAGATCGGATGTGGGGGTCGTCTGCCGAAATTGAGACCGACGACGTTCCAGAATGAGAGGTACAACGATATCGTTCTGCCCCCCTTCGGATACATGAGGCGGTTTTATCATGAAATCCTCCAAAAATATGGGGAAATGCGAAGAAAAATGTGTGAGAGCCTCGAGGTGATAAAGAGGGGGTTATGAAAGGCAAGAGCTACAATTTATACCACAAATGGGCCAACAGGGATAGGTTGAGTTTTACCTTTGCAGTGCTTGGGTTTTGTGGATAAATGATAATACATGCCTACGAGCACAGCCGTTACTGACGACTCGACCAAATATTTTCTTCTCGCCGAAAATTTTAGATTTTCTTTCACCATAGTGATGCACGACTTTACATGTTCATTCACAAGGTGACAGAAGATTAATTATACAAGATACAAAAGAGGCTCCAAATAGACAAAAAGGCGTATCAGCTCATAAAGATGTCCACTGCTTCGTCGTGTTATGCAATTTTATTAGCTTTGCGCTTTCAAGAAATGAGTACTTGTAGATGAAGGAATCTATTATGTTGATTTCCTTGTTTTCGTTCTCCAATCCTTACGGCCAAGCCCAAACAACTATTTCCACTCTTTCTACACCCAGCAACTTTGCTACACTGGCTCTCAGGACCTCGCTATGCAGCCATACTCTATCACGGCCTCAATGCTCTACAACCTTGTCAGCTGTGAGCATCGCCTCTATCTCGATACATTTGGCGATGCATCCCAGCGCGATGAACCGAACGCGTTCATCCAGCTTTTATGGGAAAAAGGGACGCTGTTTGAACAAGAAGTCATCCAGAAACTCGAAACTCCGTTCCTTGATCTTTCGCGTTATCGAGGAGATGAGAAAGAACGGCGCACTCGAGAGGCAATAGAACAACGTGTCTCACTTATTTATAGCGGCCGATTATCCGTCAATGATCTCTTAGGTGAACCTGACCTCTTACGAAACGACGGAGAAGGTTATGTGGCTGGCGATATCAAGTCCGGGTCGGGAGAAGAGGGTGACGAGGATCAAGGCAAGCCCAAGAAAACCTATGCCGTCCAATTGGGGTTGTATACGGACATTCTCGAACGTTTAAACTGTTCTGCCGGCCGCTGGGCGTTTATTTGGGATATTCATGGAAAAGAAATCCGCTATGAATTTTCGCAGCCCCAGGGCCGTCGAACTCCCGAAACCTGGTGGGAGCTCTACAACACGTTTCGTCAACGTGCCCAAGACATCCTTGAACAACGTCACGAGACGCAAGCAGCCTATAGCAGTGGAATCTGTAAGCTCTGCCACTGGTACAGACCCTGCTTACTGAATCTTCAAAAACAGCATGACCTCACTCTCTTACCTGAACTAGGACGATCAAAACGTGACGCGCTACGCACGCACTTTTCAACGATTCAAAACTTTGCGGCATCTGACCTCAAGAGTCTGATCAATGGCAAAAAAACAATTATTTCAGGCATCGGTCTTGGGACGATTCAGAAGCTTCACGCCCGCGCACAACTAGTGTCTGCCGGGGCACAAGCTCGTCCCTATCTTCGAGAAGCCATTGATTTGCCCGCTCATGACTCGGAAGTATTCTTTGATATTGAAGTCGATCCTCTTCGCGACCACACCTATCTACATGGCTTTATTGAACGTCACCATCAAGATCACTCCAACGAGCAATACGTCGCCTTCTTTGCAGAGAATCCCACACCGGACGCTGAACAAACCGCGTTTGCCCAAGCCATTGAATATCTGCAGCAACATGCTCACTCCATGGTGTACTACTACTCCAAATATGAACGGACGATGTACCGAAAGCTTCAAACAAAATATCCTGACGTCTGTTCAGCCGACGACATTGAAACCCTTTTTTCAAGGGAACGGGCCATCGACCTCTACTTTGATGTCGTCCTCAAAACCACCGAATGGCCAACCAGAGATTACTCGATTAAAACCCTGGCGAAATATTTAGGGTTTCTTTGGCGGGATACTCATCCCTCAGGAGCGGCTTCTATTGAGTGGTTTCATCGATGGGTTGAAAGTGGCGATCAGATTATCCGACAACGAATTCTCGACTACAACGAAGATGATTGCATTGCCACGAGAGTCCTCCTTGATGGGATTAGAAAGCTTCCTATCAAGACCTCCAATCCGTAACATTCGTCCCTGCTTCTCCTCTTGATACGACCCGAAACACGAGCCTCAGAATGATATGATACACTCCTGATTATGAAACGATGGGCTTCCGGATTTCTGGTCTTAATTGGCCTGGCTATAGTTGCCTTGGTCCTCAATGCTTGGCTGTTTACCCCTGACCCTGTTCTCGTAAACATCGTACGAGTTAAAACGGGACTCGTCGAGGAAACCATCACCAACTCACGCGCAGGTACGGTCAAAGCCCGGCGGCGCGCACACCTTTCCTCGGAAATTGGCGGACGCGTGGTCTCCGTTCCACATGATAAAGGCGATCGCGTACAAAAAGGCGATATTTTACTTCAACTCAATAATGCCGCTGAGGCGTCAAACCTTGAAATGGCACAACGTGAACTGGTCGTGAGCAAGGCCAATCGGACACGCTCATGCCTAGAAGCGAGTCGAGCGAAGCGCGAGCATGCACGGTTTCAAGACCTCTCTCGAAAAGAATTAGTTTCGACGGATGAACTCGACAAAGTCCATAGCACAGCCCAAACCAGTGCCGCAGCCTGTCAAGCCGCGGATGCCAGCGTTGAGCGAGCACGGACGCGTATTAAAGAAGCGCAAGCCCAGTTACAGAAAATGGTTCTCTATGCTCCATTTTCCGGAATTCTTGCTGACGTGAAAGTCGAAGTTGGAGAATGGACCACCCCTGCCCCTCCTGGGGTGCCGATTCCCGCGGTACTTGATCTCATCGATCCAACCTCTATTTTTATTAGTGCCCCCATGGATGAAGTGGATTCATCAAAAATTCACCCAGACCAGTTGGCACGGGTCACCCTGGATCCCTATCCCAAGCATTCTTTTATGGGTCGAGTCGTAAGAGTCTCCCCCTATGTCGATAACATTGAAGAACAAAACCGCACGGTTGAGATTGATGTGGAGCTCGATGACCGCGATTTTGCCACAACATTGCTCCCCGGCACCTCGGCAGATGTCGAGATTATTCTTTCTCAAAAAGAACGAGCTCTCAGAATTCCAAGAAGCGCCGTGCTCGAAGGGGACAAGGTTTGGATAGTGGAACAAGACCACATCACGGAACGGGTTATCCAGATGGGGCTGAAGAATTGGGACTATGTAGAAATCCAGGAAGGACTTTCGGAAGGAGAAACGGTGGTCACGTCGTTAGATCAATCCGATCTTCAAGTTGGGGATCTTGTTCAAATGACAAACGAGTGAAGTCACGATAGCTCTGAATCTCCTGTCTCCGATTGACGTACCCCCTACGATGCATGAGACATATGCCATTTCACAGCATCGATTACGGATGCGCTCGGATACGATTGTCGAGGACCTGACTCGAATAGAGAGCCTCACTGGGCATGAGGGGTAATAATGCATCCAATATTTAGATTACAGGTATCCTCGGATACGATTGTCGAGGACCTGACTCGAATAGAGAGCTTCACTGGGCATGAAGGGTAATAATACATCCAATATTTAGATTACAGGTATCCGAGTGATTAATCTCCATCAAGTTTCGAAGATTTACCAAGTCGGGGATCAACCGGTCTATGCCCTGGCCGATATCACTGAACACATTAAGACGGGAGAATACGTGGCCATTATGGGGCCTTCCGGTTCAGGAAAATCGACCTTACTCAATTTATTGGGCTGTCTGCTCCGTCCAACGGAAGGATCGTATCAACTGAACGGAGAAGATATCAACACGCTGAGCGACGCCGAATTATCAAAGTTGCGCCAATCATTAATCGGATTTATTTTTCAATCATTTCATCTCATTCCACGGCTCACCGCGGCTGGCAATGTTGAACTCCCAATGATCTTTGCCGGTATCGCGCCTCAGGAACGTCAGCAACGAGTCGCCACTGCTCTGGAGGCGGTCGGACTGACACCACGGTCACACCATCGCCCTGATCAATTGTCTGTCGGTCAACGCCAACGAGTCGTGATTGCACGGGCCACCGTGATGAACCCCCAGCTTGTTTTAGCCGATGAACCGACAGGGAATTTAGATCGTGAGTCAGGGAAACAAATACTCGGACTTCTTGATCGACTCTATTCTCTGGGACATACGCTCATTGTGGTCACACACGACATCGATGTCGCCAATCGTGCGGAACGTGTTCTGGTGATCAGTGATGGGCACATCGTACAACGAACCAGTTCAAACAACATCAAGAACAGAACTTCAGTGACGGCTCCGTCTTCATCGTAACCCGGATTAACCATGGCCGCTAGAGATCTCGTAGGTTTCGCATGGGCCGCACTCAAAGGTCATCCTATCCGTATCGGTTTGTGTTTGACCGGTATTGCGATTGGCATCATGGCCATCGTCGTCCTGACGGCATTAGGAGAAGGTGCACGACGCTATGTGGTCAACCAGTTCATGTCGATCGGAAGCAATTTACTGATTGTCATACCGGGAAAAACCGAGACCACCGGGGCCTTTCCCGGTTTCGCAGGAGCCCCGCATGACTTGACCATCATGGACAGCCAGGTCATCCGTCGAAGCATTCGCTCGATTCAATTACTCGCCCCGATCTCAATGGGCACGGAAACGGTTCACTATGGCGAACGACGACGGCAGGTTCCGATTGTCGGCACCACAACTGACTTTCTAGAGGCACGACATCTTCGCATGGCACGGGGACAATTTCTGCCAACAGGAGATCCACAACGAGGCGCCCCTCTTGTCGTCCTAGGACACCGCGTCGCACAGGAACTTTTCCCTGACACTTCGCCATTGGGACAATTGATTCGTGTCGGAGACTGGCGAATGCGAGTGATTGGCACCCTTGCACCCCGCGGTACACAATTAAGTATGGATATGGATGATTTAGTGATTGTCCCAGTGGCGACAGGTATGCAGCTCCTGAACCGTCATTCTTTGTATCGTATCCTTCTTCGAGTCCGAAACGTGTCTGAATTGGAGACGACCTGTAACCACATTGTCTCAGTACTGGCTCAACGTCATGGAGAAGATGACAGTACGTGCATCACGCAAGGGGCGGTCGTCAGCACCTTCTCATCCATCCTCAATGCCTTGACACTCAGCTTAGCAGCCATTGGATTGATTTCGCTGACCGTCGCCGGAATTGGAGTCATGAATGTCATGCTCGTCGCCGTGTCGGATCGTACGGAAGAAATTGGGCTCTTGAAAGCATTGGGGGCGAGAAGCAGTCAAATTTTACTGATATTTTTGATCGAAGCCATCATCCTTTCTTTAGCTGGAGGCATGATCGGGCTTGCTCTCGGATGGGTGATCGTACAAGGCCTGATCTCACTCTATCCGGCCATTCCAGCTTCTACTCCCCTTTGGGCTTCAATTTCCGCAGTGCTGGTCTCAATCGTCGTCGGTGTCGTGTTCGGATTGATTCCCGCACGTCGTGCGGGACGGCTTGACCCCATCCACGCACTGGAGCAGCACACATCATGAGACTGAAAGACCTCTTGCTCCTTTCGTTTGGCGCGATTACGGCCCGACCAACCCGTACAGGCCTCTCCTTGCTTGGCATTGCGATCGGCGTCATGACGGTTATTTTACTCACATCGATTGGTGAAGGCACTCGCCGCTATGTACTTTCTGAATTTACCCAATTTGGCACCAACCTCCTGACCATTACACGAGGGAAAACTCAAACCGTTGGCATCCCAGGCGTTCTCGGTGGCACAACGCATAAATTGACGATCCAAGACGCCCAAGCCCTTCGACAGCTTGATGGAATTATTCGAGTGGTTCCATTGTCGGTGGGCAATGCCAGAGTTGAGACTGAAGGTCGGGGACGGAGCGTATCTGTTTTTGGAGTAACCGCGGAGATGCCGGAACATTGGAAATTCTCTGTGCGATCTGGCCGCTTTCTTCCACAGGGAGATCCATTTCGCCGACAATCTGTCGCAGTCCTTGGACCAAAGCTGAAAACCGAACTGTTTGGTGACGCCTCGCCCTTAGGTAGTTTCGTTCGCATTGCGGGATATCGTTTTCGAGTCATCGGCGTTATGACTCCTAAAGGTAATCTCTTGGGATTCGACATTGATGATGCGGTCTATGTGCCTGTCGCTTCGGCGATGACGATGTTCAATATGGACGAACTGATGGAAATACAAGTGGCCTTTGGATTCGGTCGCCAATTGGAGACCATCACGCAACAGATTCGAGATCGGCTGATGGATCGACATCGGGGCGAAGAAGATTTCACGATCGTGACTCAAGCGGCCATGCTTGAGACGATGGATAACATCATGAATGTCATTACCGTCGCAGTCGCCGTCATTGCCGGTATTTCAATGATTGTCGGCGCTATTGGCATCATGACGGTTATGTGGATGGTCGTGCGTGAGCGGACGGCAGAAATCGGACTCTTGAAGGCCACCGGAGCTACATCAGGACAAATCTATCAGTTGTTTCTCTGTGAATCGATAGCCCTTTCCACCATCGGAGGCACCGTAGGGTTAGCACTCGGTTTGAGTTGTGTTCAAATCCTCCCCACTTTCATTCCAGGAATTCCTGTTCATCCCCACCTTCTTTACGTCCTTGCCGCACTGTTCGTCAGCACCATGGCCGGCATCTGTTCCGGAGTCATTCCAGCGCGACATGCCGCATCAATTGATCCAGTTATTGCTCTTCATACACCCTAATCGTTCCCTATGAACCTCTCTCCGACTTGAGATTCGTTTTCTCATGGACTGGTTATCCAATTTTCCCAAATCGCGTTAAAAGAGAAAAAAGAGTGACTCATCATCTTAAGGCTGGTATGATTCTAAGATTGTCACGAGTGGAAACAGGTACGACACTGGTCACGGCTTGAGATAAATGGAAGGGACTATTCCATGACAAAGCGTATTCACCTATCCCGCATCCTCATTGTTGAACAAGAACCGGTCCAACGAGCAACCCTCATGGACCAGTTAAAGGATGAAGGGTATGACGTCATCGGAGTAGGGACCGCTCGAGAGGCAGTCGAACAAGCTAAACAAGATAACTTTGGGTTGGCCATCATTGAGTTACGCCTGCCCGACCACAACGGCATTCAGCTCCTAGAAGAACTACGGGCTGCGACCATAGGTATACGTGTAATTATTTATACCGAGCACAGTTCATTGGACTCTGCAAAGGATGCCGTCAACTTGGGAGCCTTCGCCTATATTGAGAAGGGACAACGCCCCGGCGAGCTCCTCCGTCAAGTCGAACGAGCCATGCGCAGTCAACTTGACCAGTATGCAAGAGAATTGGAAGAATCGGTCGCCGAACGAACGGCCACGCTTCAAGAACGCGAAGAGCGTTTTCGGCAGCTGGCCGAACACATCCATGAAGTGTTTTGGTTGTCGTCCGCCGACAAAACTCAAATGTTTTATGTCAGCCCAGCCTACGAGGCAATTTGGGGGAGGACGTGTGCCAGCTTATGCGAGAATCCGTCCAGCTTCCTTGAAGCCGTTCATCCGGATGATCGTGAACGGATTCAGCTGGCCATTCCAAAGCAAATTCAAGGGACGTACCATGAGTCCTACCGTGTCATTCGACCTGATGGGTCGATTCGATGGATCGAATCTCGGGCCTTTCCTATTAAAAATGAGGAAGGCGACATCTATCGAATCGCTGGCATAGAAGAAGACATTACAGACCGAAAGCGGGTTGAAGAGGCGCTTCAAAAGACTGAGCGAACATACCGTCAGTCGAGTAAAATGGAAGCCATTGGGACTCTCGCCGGAGGCATTGCGCACGATTTCAATAATATCCTGACGGCAATCCTCGGATATACAGAATTAGCCATTGCGACCGTCCCAAAAGAAAGTCGAACGAATCGAAATCTTCAAGAGGTTTTGACCGCAGGCCACCGGGCAAAACATCTCGTTCAACAGATTCTCACGTTTAGCCGGCAAAGCGGGCAAGAGCGGAAATCCATCGACATTCACCAAGTTGTTCAAGAAGCTCTCAAGCTTCTTCGAGCGACCATACCTTCCACCGTTGAAATTCGACAAAATATCTACTCGCAATCCACAGTTTTGGCCGATGCCACACAAGTCCATCAGGTCATCGTCAACCTGTGTACCAATGCCGAATATGCCATGCGAGAAAGTGGTGGACTCCTGGACCTGACGTTGGAGGATGTGGAAATAAAAAATACGATATCAACCGACCATTTAGACCTGAAACCTGGACCATATGTGCGACTAACCGTGAAGGATAGTGGACCAGGCATGACGGCAGAAGTGGTGGAAAGAATGTTCGATCCGTTTTTCACGACCAAGCCGACAGGGGAAGGGTCAGGAATGGGCTTGGCGGTTGTGCACGGTATCATCACGACACATGGCGGAAGTATTTTAGTCGAAAGCGCACCAGGAATCGGCACGAAAATCGAAGTGTATATTCCGACCATCCAGACGGCGATCTGGGACGTCTTTTCTACCAAAGCCTCTATCCCAAATGGGAAAGAAAGTATTCTCTTTGTCGATGATGAAGAAACTATCGTACGGCTTGGCCAAGAACTCTTGACTCACCTAGGTTACACCGTGACCATTCGGACGAGCAGCGTCGAGGCCTTAGATTTGTTTCGCAGCGACCCACATCGCTTCGACTTAGTGATTACAGACCAGACCATGCCTACCATGCCCGGAGATGCCTTGGCTCGTGAGCTCCTCCGTATCAGACCTGAACTCCCGATTATCCTTTGTACAGGATTCAGCCATGTTGTTTCGGCTGAAAAAGCTAAGTCTATGGGCATTCGTGGCTACTTAATGAAACCCTTGGCCATTCGAGACTTAGCCCCTATCGTTCGACATGTTCTTGACGAACAACCCTATTACTCACAACATAAAGAAAAAGCCCCTTCGGCCTGATGAAGACAAGCATTATACCGTTTTCCGTATAGCCACCATTCCGTCATTTCAGAGAAACTCGCCCCTTTATCATCGCAGTCTCAAGCCATAGGCTCACGCAGCGGTACGTACCTCATATCCTGGGCATGTGCGGCCACACGCTCCTCCCGTTTCGATTCTTTATGTTCCTTTTAATAACACGTTAAGTTTCTATTTTATGGCTAACGCGCTACAATCCACGAACGAACTTCAACGCAAGAATATGACAAAAAGACAAACTTAACACTCATGCCATCAATCTTAGTTATTGACGATGACCAACAAGTGTGTGGAGTGCTTCGTGAAGCCTTTGAAGTGGCCGGGTACCAAGTCCATATTGCCCGGGATGGACATGAAGGCACCGCACAGTACCGAGCGGCCCCCTCAGACCTAGTCATCTTGGATATGCTCATGCCAGGGAAAGAAGGGTTTGAAACCATCCGCGAACTGCGTCGTGACTTTCCAGCCATTAAAATCATCGCGATATCAGGAGGAGGCGAACATATCCACGTCAATCTCCTTGATCTTGCAAAACAGGTAGGGGCAAATCACACCCTTAAAAAGCCCTTTAAAATGCAAGAGTTACTCGAACTCACCGCTTCAATGTTGACAGACTCTTCCGCATGATTCACGATTGGCTGACTGCTTCGAATAGGGACGTGTCTCAGGGCAAACCTCCCATAGCTCATCATTGAGACGTACGATGCTGTACTTTCAAATAAAACCTGACTCCGTCTTTCAAGCAATCCTTCATGACGCACTTGAATCGGAACGTCTGGAAATTTCACGTATTTCCATGGAAAATGATATCGATACCTGGGAAGCAGGCTATGGTCGGATGTCAGAAATCTTCACACCCTATAGTGCACTTGTCACCATCGAACAATTATGTATCGCTAGCCAAACAGACACGGTGTACCGGCTGAACGATTATCATTGTCTCTTGATCTATGAATGTCTCAAAAATTATTGTGCGGTGCATCATGACCTGGCTGCACAAGAAGAGGACCAGAGTCTGACCATTTCAGCGTATCGACTTCAAAATATTGACTTTCAAGAAATGGTTGATCTCTATTTTTGGGACACCGACTTTTTATTTCTCTCTGATACCGGTCGCTTACAGAACCTCGACGATGATTCCACTTGCTTAGATACGCTCGAATCGACCATTTTGACAAAGGACCTTCAACCACATCCTCGATACCTCCAACTCACCCTCGTGACGGATCCAATGTGGAGAATTGCTCAACAAGACGAGTTCTTCCATCAACATTCTCGTCATTATCCAGATTTCAGTTAATATTTATCACGTAGAGGATTATCATATGCAAAAGTCTGCACAAACCCAATTTCCTATTCATACTCTTATGCAGGAACGATGGAGCCCCAGAGCGTTCGCAAACGACGTGGTGAAGAAAGAAACACTCCAAAGCCTTCTGGAAGCTGCGCGATGGGCAGCCTCATGTTTTAATGAACAGCCGTGGGGGTTTCTCGTGGCGACCAAACAACAAGAGGGCGAGCACACAAAAATGCTCACCTGTTTAGCTGAAGCGAATCAACATTGGGCGAAGCATGCCCCTGTCCTAATGATTACTGTGGCCAAACTGACATTTGCACACAATGGAAAACCCAATCGCCATGCCTTCCATGACATTGGGCTGTCCGTAGGAAATCTGGTCTTACAGGCGACAGATCTAGGACTAGGAGTCCATCAAATGGCTGGAATTTTTCCCGACGTTGCGAAGTCACTCTACAACATTCCCGAAAACCATGAAGCGGTAACGGGGTTGGCAATTGGCTATATGGGGGACCCTCAGAGCTTATCAGACGAGCTGCGAGAACGAGAGTCAGCTCAACGCACACGGCATCCCTTATCGCACTTCGTATTTACTGAACAATGGGGACAGTCTGCTCCGCTCACAACATAATTGTCACCATAATCATTTTCTTATGAAAAAGTTCTCCCGCGCATTCGCCTTTACACGACGACGTGCCTGTCATCTGTGCATCGACAGAATCATCCACTATGACAACAATCCTTCTGCTTGTTCTCCAGTCCTTTCTCAGCAAGATCCAGAGCATTTCAACCGATTTTCATGACAACATCACATAGCACCATCCATATTGACAATTGAGACTCAGGCCTCTGTTCCGTCAATAAAAAATCATTCGCTCGATGACTTGAAAAGGATTTCACCTATGCGATTCCAACAACAACCGGGAAGTCTCTTTCGATTGATCCTAATTGCACTCACGCTTCAACTCCTTTTGCCACACTCGCTACAGGCTAATGACGTTGGACAGACTCACGCAACAAGTTGCTTATGGAGCGTGACTTCAGGTCCCAATACGATCTATCTCTTAGGTTCTATCCACGTTCTCAAACAAGAGAATTATCCATTACACGATACAATTAATCAGGCGTTTGAGTCGGCCTCGCACCTTGTCTTCGAGGTAAACCTTGATGAAATATCTTCCCCTCTTACACAGAAACGTTCCTTAACCAAAGGCCTATATACAGACGGCCGGACATTGAGAGATGCACTTTCGCCAGGAAATTTTGCTTTTACCAAATCAAAACTCAAAAATCGTGGGTATAGCATTGAAATGTTTAACCGCATGAAACCCTGGATGCTGGCCACAACGATCACCATATTGGAGCTACAGAAACTGGGGTTTGGAACAGATCATGGAGTCGATCAGCATTTTTTTCAGAGGGCGAAAGCCCAGGGGAAAACTGTCGAAGGCCTTGAGACGGTTGAGTATCAACTGAATCTTTTTGATAGTTTGTCGGCTAAGACTCAAGAACAGTTTCTGCTTCAAACCCTTGACGAAATTGACATTCTTGAACAACAAACACACCAATTGGTCAATTCCTGGACACATGGGCAGATTGAAGGCTTAGAAGTGATGTTAGAGAATATGAAGAAATTCCCGGAAGTCTACGAAGCACTGATTACCCAGCGAAACAACAATTGGCTTCCGCATTTCGAGTCATACCTGCAGAAACATGAAACCGCTATGATTGTGGTCGGCACCCTCCACCTACTTGGCAAACAAGGCTTGCTCGCCATGCTACAAGAAAAAGGATACGTCATTAAGCAACTGTGATGACTTCCTTGAAGAAAGTGAATCTATTCGTCTTCTCCTAGCCAGACGTTTTACCTCTCCTCTATACTTCTTGCCTAATCATGTTCCCTATAGACTTCAAGTCAGCAATAGTGGAATATCAAACGGAAACAGTGAACTGCACGTATCTCCATCACGAACCTCTAGCCGACTCAAGAGTCTTTAGTCTTTTTTACGAGATACGATTCACGCTTGCGCACCGAAGCGCTACAGCGCGCAGGCACGCGCAACGAAATACGGACGAAAAGGAGTTCAACACCCATGATTACAGCAATTGGCGATGTTTTACGACGATGTTATGAACGAGGATGGATTACATCACGAGATGGGAATTGCAGCTTGCGACGCGCCAGAAGTGTCTATATCTATATCACGCCATCGGGATGGCGCAAAACGATTGTTCACCCAGAACACATGGTTAAAATCAAATTAGCCAATGGATCCATGCAGATCCCGAAAGATACGAATCCATCGGGTGAGCTCCATATGCATTATCTGTTACTCAAGGGGATGAACAAAACACGGGCGGTTGTGCATGTACATCCCACACATGTCGTCGCAGCAATGTATCGAGGCTTTGATTTACAGAAAATCTGCAAAGACTTTCCTGAAATCTATCGATACACCCGCATAGGACCTAGCGTTCCCATGCTGCCAGCTATCAGCACAGAACTGGGCGATGCCACTGCACATGCATTAGGCGTCACCGACACAAATCCCCTTGGCAACTTCGATATTGTGGGCCAAGCCAATCATGGCGTCTGTTCGATGGCCTCGGATCCCTGGTCAGCCTATGAACATATTGAACGATTAGACCACATTTGTGAAATTGTCTTGAACAGCGGCGTGTCGCCTTGATAGCAAGGGGATATTGAAGAAAACCAAAAAAATCTTTAACTTTTCATGTTCACCCTGAGCTGTTCGACTTGCACATAATAACCCTGTCGAAGGGTCGGAACAATCAAGAGCTAGAGACATGGTTCGACAGGCTCACCATGAATGATAAGAAAAATCATTCTGAGCTCTGAGTTGTTCGGCTGACTCACAGTGTACTGGTCGAAGAGTCGAAGGACTGATCCCAAGCCCTCTATGAATCAATAAACTAAGGCATTCAATGGTTGTACTTTATTTTCTCTCGTTTATTTTCTTCAATAAAGCCCGATAGTTTTTTTTCCTAGAATGGTATTCGGGTGATCGGGCCCCAACGTACGGTGTAAAATCGCTAGCGCTCGCTGATAGCGTGGCTCCGCCTCCGCATACTTGCCCTGGGCACGATAAAGTCCCCCCAGACTGTTCAGGCTCGTGGCCACATTCGGGTGGTTCGGCCCCAAGGCCTCCTCCCAAATCGCCATCAAGTACATACTTGATCCTGCAACGCTAGAGGCTTCAACTGCTCAAGAAGACGATCCAACCAACACTTACTTGGATCAGAACCCTGATTGTCTTTGTGAGCGTATGAAATAAAAACAGGAAGTCGGGTATATTCGAGCGACATTTTTTGTATTCCTTGGGTTACCTTCCTGTCGACGTCGGATTTCAACTCTACCCTCTCAATTTTTACTAAATTTGGCAAGTCTGTATATATCCTTCATATACGTTCACTTGCTTGTGTCATGCGGTCAAACATTTTTTATGCCTTGTGCCTTCTAAAATGCTGAGAACTTCTTGCTCGATCAAGTCATGGCTCGTTATAGTGTCACCCAGTCGACGGTAAAATAAACAACCACATCATTCGTACAATCCCTCATACCACTGCCTCCAGGGAAAGGAGTATTCATGGCGAAGAAGAAGACTTCCCGTTCGTCGAACAAGAAGAGTTCACCCTCTACCACCTCCTCAAAGGGTCAAAAGGCTAAGCCAAAAGCCACTGCGGCAACGAAAAAAACATCTTTAGCCAAAAGTAAAACTAAGCCAAAAACAAAGAGTGTTAAAAAAATAACGACCTCCAAGGTAACACCGAAATCTGCTGCAAAGACAAAACCCAAGACGGCACAAGCCACCAAAAAGCCTGCTTCGACCAAAAAGACTCAAAAAAAGTCCAGTCCTTCGTCGACAAAGAAAACACCCACGACCCAAAGTACGAAAGTAGCCAGACTCAAGAAAGTCAGGTCCAAACCCCAAGCAAAACCGTCCACCAAACGAACGAGAAAAACCCCCAAAAGATCCTCCGCGAAAACTCACACAACACCCCTCAGCACACAAGCCGCAACAGCATCTCGATCGTCCATACCCCAGGCCGCGAAAAAAGACGGACTCTCCGCCAGTGAGCGCTACAACATCGGAGGACTATTCGCCTGTGCCATTGATCAGGCCAGAGATCCGGGATTACGGAAATTGAAAAAAGCGCTGAAGCATCTTGCCCTCACGACTCAAGAGCAAGAAAATCTCGTACGGCTGACGCAGGGGTTTATGATACCCAAGTTATTTGCAGATGAGATTCAGGATGAAGCAACTCGTAACCTGGCAGTCAAAGAATTGGTAGGCTTTGCGAAAACTGAAAGTCATTACGAACGAGAGTGGCAAGCCGATCTAGAACAGTTTTCGATTTGGCTGGGAGTTCCAATGACATAAAAACGTGAATCGTCCTATAGCCGTTCCAATTAGTTTCCGTACGTGTGAAGCGGTGTTTCGCGATGAGTTGTTTTATTTGAATCGGCTGGATTTGGACACCTGCCATCCGGAAATCAGTAGGATTATTGAGTGACGATGTCGAATGTATGTGAGAAACGCGAGGGTTTGCATGTATCGTGTCCAAGCACACTAACTTCCAATCTATGGGGTTTCGCTATAGTCGCTCGTATCTCGCAAGAGTACTTCTCCAAGTTTATTTAACTAAATACGAGATACGATTCACGCTTGCGCGCCGTGTCTACTTCGCCGAAGTGGCTACGAAGGTTGCAAGCGCTACAGCGCGCAGGCACGAACGACGAGATACGAACTAAGTGAGTTCACGACGACCTTCAATCGACTTCAACAGCGTAACTTCATCGGCGTACTCAATGTCCATACCGACGGGGATACCATATGCGATCCGTGAAACACGTACGCCATGTGGCTTGAGGATTTTGGTGAGATAAATAGCCGTGGCTTCGCCTTCGATGGTGGGATTAGTGGCAATGACGACTTCCTGCACTTCTCCAGCCTTCACTCGCTCTTCAAGTTCATGCGCTCGAATGTCGGCTGGCCCGACTCCATCTAAGGGAGACAACGCCCCAAATAAGACATGATACAACCCATGGAAAGCTTTACTTTGCTCAATGGCTTGGAGGGTGCTGGGCTCTTCGACGACAAGAATTTTTGTTCGATCACGCTTCGGGTTCAGGCAAATATCACACAACGACTCTTCTGCGATGTTTCGACATTGCGTACAAAAGGCCACGCGTTCTTTGACATCCCGAATCGCATCAGCTAAACGCAAGGCTTCTTCTTTTTCCGCTTTCATGATGTGGAACGCTAGCCGTTGCGCGGTTTTTTGCCCAATGCCGGGAAGCCGCACAAACTCTTTTGCGAGACGCGCTAAAAATCCACCTTGTTGACGGCCAGTTCCTGAACCTTTTTCGGCAATAATACCTGACACGTATTCCTCCTGTTGAGACTAAAACATACCAGGTATGCCCAGACCACCGGTCAACGACTTCATCTCTTCAGCCATCATTTCTTTGGCTTTTCGTAACGCCTCATTCGTCGCCGCCACTAACAAATCTTGGAGCATGTCGCGATCTTCGGACTTCATCACCTCAGGGTCAATGGTCACGTTTGCAATCTGCATCGCGCCAGTGACTCTCACCGTCACCATGCCTCCACCTGCGGAGGCTTCAACTTCCTTGGTCGCAGCTTCTGCCTGAATTTTCCCCATTTGCTCCTGCATGGCTTGGGCTTGCTTCAACATATTACTCATATTACCAAATGGATTTTTTGACATTAAGCTTTCTCCTCTTTTGGGGAAACACGGTGGGCCGAGACCACTTCGCCACCAAACATCTCAAGGGTTTGTTTTACGATCGGATTCGCACGCACTTCGTCTATGAGGTTTTGATCTTCCTGATCTTGATGTTGCGATCGTTTCTGTCCGATCGTCGGAGCCGCCGGCTTCGTGCCATCGAGTTCGACCACACGGACATTGATGGTATGCCCTGATACCTGCTGACACACCTTCGCCACTAATGCTCGATTTTCAGGTTTATCGGTTCGCCATCTGGCAACGGAAGCATTCTTGGGATACCCGATAACGACCTGCTCAGGATCGACTTGCACCAACGTTCCCATCTCGACAAATGTCCCGATGTTTGGATGGTCCTTCATCAACCGATCCATCACACTTTCCCAGTCCACTGGCGACTTCGCTGTAACCGGCTCTGCCTCAAATCTTTGAGGCGTTTGCGCATCACCGACTCCCATTGATGGTTTCGCTGGTATCGGCTTGCTCGTTGGTTCTGGCCTTGTGGTCACCTTGCGTTCCATCTGAGAACGGTCACGACTATTTGACTGAGGCGACGGTTCCGGACGATGAGAAGCCTGCTTGGCAGGCTGCGGTATTCGAGTATGCACAGAAGAGGTGTCAAGGGCAGAACGATTTGCAACGTTCGAGATTGGCTGACGCGGCAAAGGCGCAGATGCAGGAGAAATTTCCAGCTTAGATTCTTGAGGGGAAGCCTTTCCTAATTGAGTGGCTCGAACGACTGCAGCTTCTAATAAAAATCGCGGGTGCGCACTCATCCGCAGACTATCTTCAGTTTTCGAAAAAATCTGAAAGACCTCCTGCAAAAAAGCTTCGCTCACTTGTTGTGCTTGACTCATGGTGACTTCGACTTCTTCGCTTGGCAGTTCAATTAAGGATTGGACCTGTTCACGAGAGGACACCACGGCTGCGACAAGAACATTTCGAAGACGTTCGACAACCTCTCGGCAATAGATTCGGAGTTCATAGCCTTGATCAAATGCCTGTGCCACACAGGTCACTCCAGCCGCCGCATCTTGCTGAATCAGTGCGTCTACCAGATTTCGTACCAATTCATCCGGGACAGAGCCCAATAAAGCTTCAAGATCTTCATGTCGCACAGCTTCTCCCCCGAATGCCACTGCTTGATCCAGTAAGCTCAAGGCATCACGCATACTGCCATCACTGGCCCTCGCAATCGACGCCAAGCTGCGTTCTTCAATAGACGTTCCTGTTTCGTTAACGACGTGCTGCAATTGGCGAATAATCTCCAATCGCGAAATTCGCCGAAACGTGAAATGCTGGCAACGCGATAAAATCGTGGCCGGAATCTTATGGACTTCGGTTGTCGCAAAGATAAACACGGCATGACTCGGTGGCTCTTCAAGTGTCTTCAATAAGGCGTTGAATGCCGAATTGGAGAGCATATGAACTTCGTCAATAATGTAGACACGATACTTCCCACGAAATGGAGCAAACTTCACGTTTTCGCGCAATTCTCGAACATCATCCACTCCAGTATTGGATGCTCCATCGATTTCAATAACATCAACTGACTGCCCTCGAGTAATTTCATCGCAACTCGCACAGACCTCACAGGGTTCGCCGGTAGGCCCCTTTTCACAATTCAGTGCTTTAGCCACAATTCTCGCTACAGTTGTTTTCCCCACCCCCCGCATGCCGGAAAAGACATAGGCATGAGCCACTCGTTCTCGACCAATAGCATTTTGAATGGTCTGGACGACGTGAGGTTGTCCAATAACTTCATGAAAACTACCTGGCCGATATTTTCTGGCGGAAACCTGATATTCCATAAACTTCTACTAATGTGAAACGTGGAAAATGAAAAGTGGAACTCGACTCAGAACCATTTTGGTACGTATGTTTTGATTTTTCTGGTTATTTGACTTGAAAATCGGGGCCAGGTGATCCTGCGGCACCCAGACTAGCCTGCTTACCGTTGCTTCCTTCCGGACCTGGCGGAGTTCACAGGATTCTGTTGCACAGGGCCCAGCCCCTTTCTCACGGAAATCCTTAAATAAAAAGGTAAAGTGTAAAACACAAAATCAAATTACTGATATTTTTTCGATTTTTATTTTCATTATTTCACTATGGCGGAGAGGGAGGGATTCGAACCCTCGGTACCGTTGCCGGCACACGTGATTTCCAATCACGCCGAATCGGCCACTCTCGCACCTCTCCACAATGCACAAAGAATTCTCTAGTTTGGTATCATGCCAAGACCGTCTTTCACAACTCAGCTCTTCCTCATAATCGTGGAAATGAGACAGCAAGGAAGTGGTCAATCCAACGCCTCTAAAGAAAAGCGATCTTACCACGAGGCCTACAGTGCGACAAGCAACTAAATTACCCGAATCTATTCATCTTCTGTCCTCAACGACATGTTTTACCCTCCTCAGACTATTGAGGGCGCGAACGGGCCTGAAACTGCCGCTGTCGCCTTGTCGACCCATGGAGTGCTGAAAACAGATGCCCTCGAAAAATCAACATGAGCACGCCGAGGATCGGCGTGCTAAGAATAATCAAGAATGAACTTCCGGCGTTGGAAATCCCAAAGTACTCGAGCCAACTTGTCAACAATCGAAATGGTACGGTGAAAATTTGAAAGAAATCGAGACCTCCCCTCATTCCGGCTTGGCTGGAAAATTCAAAAAAGAAGGACAAGCCAAAGGGAGCCAACAGAATGGCAATAGGTAAAAACCACTCGATCCAGTTCTCAAGAACGAATTCATAGCTTTCCCGAACCACTTCCATAGCTGAACCTTGCCGACGTTGATAGATGACTTCCGGCACGGGATTTAACAACACGAAGACAAGAAAGAACACCGCGGTAGTCAGGACGGGACGATAGGGATTTGCCTGCAAGGCCATTTCCAACATCATGAGAGGAAACCACACAAGAAATCCAACGGAAATCACATCCCAAAAATATTGACCTGCACTTTGCGGTATATCCTCCCACTGTATCTTCCTCGCCCCCAGGACAACCTGTTCAACGAGATATAACGTTGCACCAATGACAAATGCATTAGCGGCACCGGCAATCAAGCCACCAAGCATGCCTAACGACGAAGCCAGTAAGGTCACTACCATCATCAGCATGGCAAAACCCACAACAACCAGCGTCATCACCCACCCCCGCAGAAACGAGCGAATGGTAGCCTGCAGGGCCTGCTTATAGAGTTGAGTGGTAGCCTGAATAAACTCTGACACGAAAGAGATCCTAAGGATTCGCGCAAAAACCCCTTTGCACGTGTTGGTGCTGAGACGCATGCAAGGCAAAGCGCAAGCACTGTGCATACTTTTCGGTATGTGAGAGACAAGTAACGCGGCAGGATGGGATGGATCGACGTTCAAACATGTGAAGGTATTTCTACACGAACTCTTAAGGAAACTGATTCCTAACGAGATGATTGAGGTGGGTGTTTCAAGGCTAAGATTTCTTGTTGCATCTGGTCTCGCTCTTGGGAAATTTTCTTGAGTCGACTCGGGCGGTTAAACGTCCACCATTTGAGCTTTTCCTTGAATGTAACCTGCCGTGGCGGGACACTTTCGGCTGATGAATCTTGAAAGTCATAGCCCTTGTGTTCGTCCCGGCTTTCCATAAACGTACGATAGATATCCTGATAAAGGTTTTCCAGTGCCATAATAGTGTTACCATACTCTACTCAGGAAATTCTCGCAAGAAGTCCCAGCTAGCTCATAAACATCTAATCAGATCTGTTGACTTAAAGCTTCAAGAGAAAGTCCAAAAAGTTCCTACTTTCCTAAGTCCCTTATTTTCCATTAGAATCAACCTTCGAGCCTGACATAGTCATTGACTATGTTAATGAATATGCGAGAGTGGCGGAACTGGCAGACGCGCAAGACTTAGGATCTTGTGGGTAACCGTGGGGGTTCAAGTCCCCCCTCTCGCACCATTACTAATACAACGTCGTCCATGGTATAAATGAGTGTTTTTACCTAAAACAACTCTATCCACATGAACCAATCGTCTAACATCTAGATATGCCTTTCGATATATTTGAGGAGAATGAATTTCCAAGAAGCAATGCCCTCATGAGTTTTTACACATAGGGCTAGTGTAAGATGATTAGCTGGTATTATACTTTGTCTTGGGAACAAGGTCTCAATGGCTTGAATGTAAGACGAGGAAAGCCAGCCCAACACACGAATAGACTTTCATAGCATTCAATAGTGTATTCATAGGCTTAGCCTTAAGCTATTTTTTCATATACACTCATTATTTAACCCTATCGCGTGCGTGCTAACTGCAGAGGAGTTACTGCTCCATGAAATTGGAAATGACAGAATTAGGACCAGTCAAACGGGCCTTGAAAATTGAAGTCCCGGAAGATGCCGTCAATGATGAATTTCAAAAGGTCTACGGGGAACTCAAGCGTCAAGTCCGTGTCCCAGGATTTCGTCAAGGCAAAGCTCCGATTGCCGTGTTG
Organism: Candidatus Nitrospira salsa; assembly: GCF_965152625.1. Lineage (NCBI taxonomy): Bacteria > Pseudomonadati > Nitrospirota > Nitrospiria > Nitrospirales > Nitrospiraceae > Nitrospira > Candidatus Nitrospira salsa. Next base: position 514,728 of record NZ_CBCUCO010000004.1, on the reverse strand, counting down.
GAAAAACGGTATGCCAAGATGGTGGAACAAGATGTTGTCCAACGGATTGTGCCCAGTTTTTATCAACAAGCGGTCAAAGAAGCAGGAGTCGTTCCAGTGGTTGTCGATATCCCGCCATTTGAACGGTTAAAAATACAGCGCAACTCTTCATTTACCTTTACCGCGACCGTCGAGATCAAACCAACAATTAAACTGGGCGATTATCGACCCCCCAACCCGATATCTCTGAAACCCGACGCTCGGACAGTCACTGAAGAACAGGTCGATCAGGCATTGGCAAATCTCCAGGAGCAACATGCGCAAATTGATGCCGCCCCCGATGATGCCGTGCTTGCTGACGGCATGCATGCCGTCTTGACCTTGGAAGGATTGCTTGATGGTCAACCCGTTGAAGGAACGAAAAAAACCGGCCACTTGCACAAAATTGGCTCAAAAACACCGATTCTCGGAGTGGAAGCTGAAGAACACCTGATCGGGCAAACCGCCGGGTCAAGAGTGGACATCAAACAAGAATACCCAGCCAACCATCCAGATGAACGACTGGCCGGAAAAACCGTCACATTCAGCTTCACCATCGACGCGATCAAACAACAAACACTCCCTGAATTGGATGATGAATTTGCAAAAGATTGCGGAGACTATGAAAATCTGGAGCACCTCCGGACAACCATTCGTGAGCAGTTTGATACGTTGCTCAAACGAGATATCGAAGATGGCTATAAAGAACAAGTCATTGATCGGCTCGTGACCATGCACCACTTTGATATTCCAGAGCCTCTCATTGAACGTGAGCTCCAGACCATGATACGTCAAAAGTTGCTACGCGAACATCAAAAGGGTCAGGGCGGCATCGATGATCCGCTTAAACTTCAAGAAGAAGCCAAACGTCTTCAACAAGAGCTCCAGCCTGAAGCCAAGAAACGGGTCAAACTGGGATTAATCCTTGAAAGTATTACCGAGAAAGAGGGGCTGACGGTCGAAGATGATGACATTGAAGCAGAAATGACGAAACTCGCCCAACAGGTGAAACTGCCTGTGGAAGAAGTACGAAAAATGGTTGAAGCCGGGGGCCAGCAATCGCGAGAGGAGTTTCGTGAACGTCTTCTGGCAGAGAAAGCGCTCCAATTAGTATACCAATTTTCTGTGATTCAGGGGTAAGTTATAGACGAAACCTCGAAGAGAATACATTGAATCCATCGGACCGAAACCGTTAAGAAACCCAGATACGCAAACCGATAAAGCCCCTGAGGAGGAACCGACCGTATGCTCATTCCAATGGTTATTGAACAAACCACGCGTGGAGAACGCTCCTACGATATCTATTCACGTCTACTCAAAGACCGAATCATTTTTTTGGGTGCGCCTATCGACGATGTGTTTTCAAACGTCATCATTGCTCAACTGTTATTCTTAGAAGCGGAAGATCCGGAAAAAGATATCAATGTCTATATAAATTCCCCGGGAGGAAGCGTCACCGCTGGGCTTGGGATTTATGACACCATGCAATATGTGAGGTCTCCCATTACTACCATCTGCTTGGGACAAGCCGCCAGCATGGGAGCTCTTCTCCTCTGCGCGGGAACTAAGGGCAAACGATTTGCTCTCCCCAATGCCAGAGTGATGATTCACCAGCCCATGGGAGGGTTTCAGGGGCAAGCAACTGAAATTGATATTCAAGCACGAGAAATTTTAAAAATTCGAGAACGCTTGAATGAGATCATGGTCAAACATTCAGGGCAACCTTTGGAAAAAATTGCCCGCGATACGGAACGGGACTATTTCATGTCAGCAGAGGAAACCAAGGAGTACGGGCTTATTGACGAAGTGATTTCCCGGAGTCCAGAACAGGGCAAGACGGATAGTGACGCGACAAATGGAAAATCTTCGTAAACCTCAATACCATTTATAGAAGCGACTATGGCCAAACAAGCAAAATCCGACGCGAACCTCCGATGCTCCTTTTGCGGGAAGAGCCGCGATCAAGTTCGGAAACTCATTGCAGGGCCAACCGTCTACATTTGCGATGAGTGCGTCGGACTGTGTAATGACATTATCTCAGAGGACTGGCAAGAGGCTAAAGAAGAAATTTCATCAAAACTTCGCAAGCCTGCTGAGATTAATGAGTACCTTGGACAATATCTAATCGGTCAGGAACGCGCAAAAAAAATTCTCTCCGTCGCCGTGTATAACCATTACAAACGGATTGCCGCAAATGAATTAGATGATATCGAACTGCAAAAAGGCAACATTCTTCTTGTTGGCCCGACTGGAACTGGGAAGACCCTGTTTGCGCAAACACTTGCCCAATATCTTGATGTTCCCTTTACCATTGCCGATGCCACCACACTCACAGAAGCCGGGTATGTCGGTGAGGATGTTGAAAATATCATCCTCAAACTCCTTCAGGCCGCAGACTACGAAGTCGAACGAGCCGAACATGGCATTGTCTACATCGACGAAATCGATAAGATTACCCGTAAGTCTGACAGTCCTTCGATTACCCGTGATGTATCTGGAGAAGGCGTGCAGCAAGCGCTCCTAAAACTTATTGAAGGTACCGTCGCCAATGTTCCTCCGCAAGGAGGTCGCAAACACCCGCATCAAGAGTTTATCCAGGTCAACACTAATAACATTCTGTTCATCTGCGGCGGAGCCTTTGTCGGCCTGGAGAGCATTATAGAACAACGTCTGAACCAAAAACGGATGGGATTTAGATCTGAAACCAAAGGAAAACGCGTTAAAGCTTCAACCTCGCTCTTACAATTTGTCCAACCGGAAGATTTGCTTCAATACGGACTCATCCCAGAATTTATCGGCCGCCTTCCCGTCATCTCCACCCTGGACGAACTGGATGAACAAGCCCTAATTCAAATACTGACCAAGCCCAAAAATGCGCTCATTAAACAATATCAAAAACTTATGATGTTCGATAAGGTGAAATTAAAATTTACGGATGGGGCATTAACCGTTATCGCACGAAAGGCTCATAAGCAAAAAACCGGGGCTCGGGGACTGCGAGCCATTCTTGAATCAAAAATGCTGGAAGTGATGTATGATATTCCCTCTCACCCGGAAATTGAAGAAGTGCTGATCACGGAGGACGTGATCCGGGGGACCGGCGAACCGATGAAAGTCCTACAACAAACCAAAGGCGTCAAGCCTGCCGTTGGATCGTAACCCAAAAGTCGTTTCTTCCTAATTCGTTCGTGAAAAAACTCTCATAAGTATTGTCCTTTGACTCTGAGACTAAACAAACAAATGCCGGAAGAACTTGTGTTCTCCCGGCATTTGAGTCTTACCTTCTAAGACAGACAGAAACAATACTGGCGGCTTGCTCCTTCTTGTTTCGACAGGCACGCCACAACCCCATCCCAACCATACCGGTTGCAAATAAAGCCATGGTGCTAGGTTCAGGAGTAGCGGTTACGGGAACCGGATCACCCCAGAGTTTAACATTGTCAATGTAGGCGTCTTCATAGTTTCCAGAGTAGGAGTCCGAGACATCAGTCCAAAACCGCAACTGAAGCTTGGTGTCGGTGGCAGAAGAACCTAGATATTTCGTATTCCATGACCATCCACATCCTCACAAAGAATGACTCGCAAGTTTTGTCCAGGTGTTACTCCCTAACGTTCGAAAGTCCACGTACAGCATGTCAGAATAATCAGAGGCAGAAAGAGGCGTAAAGTCATACATCAAAGATATGTTCTGATAACCACTTGTATTAATCCAACGAGTGGCCGCCGCATCAGGAAGTCCTGAGAGCGAATCTCGAAGCTGGAGGTGGTTGTAACTAATAGCAACATCGTTATAGCTTTTTTCAGTTTCATACCATCCATTACCGACAGTCGAACTGTGGCCATAATAGCTCCGATTGAAGTTACCTTGAAAAATGAGAGTACCGGCAGACGCGGTCGATGCCATACCACACATGATTACCAGAGCGGCAATACCCGTGGTCAAACCTTTTGTCAGGTTGCGTGAACGCCTAGAGATACTCATAAGTACCTTCTCATAAAGAACGCGAGAAAAATAAATGTTATAAAATTAGTAAACGCCTTGATAGCCTTAATTGAGCAAGCCCAATGCCAAGACGACCCATTGCATTCAATGTATTGAGATAACAATGAAATTTGATCGGACGAACTGAATATCCAGACTAATAACCTAACGAATAAAGGGAAAGGCTCGAATCTTGAAATGACTTGTAAAGAAACTTTTTACTTTTCGGGTGAGTGATGAGAGGCTTCACATGATCGTTGAATGACATCTCAACGGTGGATGTATTCTATTCATCTATTGATACGGTTTTTGTATTTTTTTTACTAGAGGATAAACAGAAAGGTTTTCTGACAGGGAAAATCAAGGGAATCAGAATATTGAAATCACGATCGTTGTCGTTTCTGTAGCTTTCAATCGATTAGAGAACGCTTGAGCAGTCTGTTGATGGATGCTTGAGAACTAGACTTATACGTAAATACTGACGGAAATACGCGAGAAAGATAGATTGTGTCTGGGAAAGGGAGAAAGGAGGCTTAGATGTAATTGGTACATCACGGTTCGTGAACAACGTCAAATAATAAACTCTCATAAACAAGAAGTGGATAAACCATTCACTTAGACTACCCCGTCTCTTCATAACCGCAGCCTTCTTTTTGGCAATAGATACGACTTCCGGCTTGTTTGCTAATTTTTTCGACCAAAAATGGCGCCTGACAATTCGGACATGCTCGCTTCACCGGTTTATCCCACAACGCGTAATTACAGTTGGGGTACCGGCTGCAGGAAAAAAACGTCCGTCCCTTTTTGGTTCGTTTCTGAACAAGATCCCCATTACAATCGTCAACCGGGCACTTCACGCCAAGTTTGATCGGCTTTGTACTTTTACATTCTGGATATTGCGAGCATGCCAAGAAACTTCCGAAACGACCACGTTTGACGACCATCGGGTTTTGACATTTATCACAGACTTCGTCGGTCACTTCAGCAACTTCTTCAACAATCTGAATGACTCCGCTTTCGTCCTTTGTAAATTGCTTGGTTGTCTTACATTCGGGATATCCTGGGCAGGCAAGAAAGTATCCACGTCGTCCCCACTTAATGACCATGTTCTTTCCGCATTTTTCACAAATAATTTCTGTTGGCTCTTCCTTGCCTTTGACCCCTTCCATCTTTTCTTCTGCCACACCTAATTCTTTCGCGAATGGCGAGTAGAACTCTTTCACCGTCGAGATCCAATCTTTTTCACCTTCTTCAATTTCATCAAGTTCACTTTCCATCTTTGCAGTAAACTTCACATCGAACACATCGGGAAAGTGGCTCACCAATCGATCATTCACCATTCGCCCAAGCTCAGTAGGTTTAAAACGCGCCTCTTCTTTTTCGACATATTGTCGATCTTGAATCGTCGAAATAATCGTGGCATAGGTCGAGGGCCTTCCAATGCCCTTTTCCTCAAGTTCTCTAATTAATAAAGCTTCATTGTAGCGTGGTGCCGGCTGCGTAAAATGTTGTTTAGAGAGCAAACCCGGCTCTTCGCTTTGCACGAGCGTCAGATGTTCACCTACTGAAAGTTCAGGCAATCGAATGTCCTCGTCACTCACACTCTCAGCCTCACTAATTGTCGGAGATGTGACTTGATCGACACCTTCAACATACACACGACGAAACCCATCAAATTTCTCTACAGTTCCTGTCGCACGAAATCCATACTCATTAGCCAGGATGTCAACTTTTGTCACGACATCAAGGCCCTGAGCCATTTGAGCAGCGACAAATCGATTCCAAATGAGTTTATACAGTTTAAAGAGATCTGGCTCTAAATAGGAACGAATACTTTCAGGGTCACGTTGAACAGCTGTTGGCCGGATGGCTTCATGAGCTTCCTGTGCCGCTTTTTGCGTTTTATAGACATTGGGTTTCGCCGGTAGATACTGATCGCCGTAGGTTCCCTGAATATAGTTTCGTAATTCTTCCTGCGCTTCCGGTGCAATTCTCGTGGAATCCGTACGCATGTAGGTAATCAACCCGACCTGCCCTTCTTGACCGACCGCAATGCCTTCATAGAGACGCTGGGCTAACATCATGGTCTTCTTCGCCGAAAATCTAAGCTTTCGCGCCGCTTCTTGCTGGAGTCGACTGGTGATAAAGGGAGCTGACGGATTACGACGACGATCTTTTTGCTCAATATTTGATACGGTAAAGGTTGCAGCTTCTAATGCTTGTGTAATGTTATTGGCCTCCTCTGTCGTCCGAACTTCAATTCGCTCTCCACGAAACTCTTGCAGTCTGGCCTGAAATGGGGGAGGGTTCTGCCCTTGTAATGCCGCAGTCAGCGTCCAATACTCTTCCGGTTCAAAAACTTCTCGTTCCGCTTCCCGCTCACAGATCACACGAACCGCCACCGATTGAACCCGTCCCGCACTCAATCCACGACGAATTTTTTTCCATAGCAGCGGACTCAACATATAGCCCACAATCCGGTCAAGCACTCGCCGGGCCTGCTGGGCATTCACCTTCTTCATATCAATCACACCAGGAGATTCCAGCGCGCGCTTCACGGCTGATTCCGTGATCTCATTAAACAGCACACGGTACACTTGATGACCTTTGGCATTCAGTTCTTCCGCAATATGCCAAGCAATGGCCTCTCCTTCACGGTCAGGGTCCGGGGCCAGATAAATATTTTTGGCATTTTTCGCATGAGTTTTAATGTCGGTCAGGACTTTAGTCTTTCCTCGAATGACGACGTACTGCGGTTCAAAATCATGCTCGAGGTCAATCCCCAGTTTACTTTTTGGAAGATCCTTAATATGTCCAACTGACGCAATCACTTGATATCCTCTGCCAAGGTATTTCGAAAGCGTTCTGGCTTTTGTTGGAGATTCGACGATCACCAGGGATTTTCCTGCAGACGGTTTCGCCGCCGGTTTTTTGCTCGGTGGCGACTTTTTGGCTATTGACGTTTTTTTCACAGTTGACGATTTTTTTGCTGCGGACGTTTTTTTCGCAGTAGGCGACTTTTTAGTCGTTGACGTCTTTTTTGCACCTGATTTCACCACTGACACCTTCTCCTCTTCAAGTGACTTCATAATCGATTATCGAATAGACGTTCGAATGTACTGGGAGCCAGCTAACTGACGAATGACCCCTTTCATCTCCAATGACAGCAGAACACTCATAACGTCAGAAGGGGAACACCCTGCTTGAGAAAGTAATTCCTCGAGAGAAATTGGCTCAAAGGAAATACGGTTGTACAGTGCTTCTTCTTGCTTATCAAGAAAAGGCATTGGTTCACAGGACCTATCTTCTCTTGCATTCAAGCGTTCCCGAAACGAACCTTCAAGCTGTGGAAGCAATTCTTCCAGAATATCTTCGAGACCTTCTACTAACTTAGCCCCTTGCTTGATGAGATGATGAGGGCCACGACTCGTTTCATTCGACACAGTCCCTGGCACAGCAAATACCTCACGATTCTGTTCAAGCGCCAAGCGGGCCGTAATCAATGATCCGCTTTTTTCTGTTGCTTCCGTCACCACCACTCCAACGCTCATGCCACTAATCACTCGATTTCGTTGCGGAAAATGATAGCCATGCGGAACGGCCCCAGGTGAAAACTCTGATAAGACGGCTCCATGCTGTTCGATGCACTCGCGTAACGACTTGTGCTCTGGTGGGTATGTTCGATCAATACCACAACCTAAGACGGCTACCGTACGTCCCGTCGAACAGGTTAATGCTCCTTGATGAGCCGCTTGATCAACCCCTCTCGCTAACCCACTCACAATTGTGAACCCGACTGACGCCAGCTCCTGGCTCAACATACGAGTGAAAGCCAACCCAGCAGGAGTCGCTTTCCGTGAACCCACAACCGCAATTGCCTGATGATCCACTTCATCAAGCTGCCCTGTCAAATACAGAAACGGCGGAGGATCGGAAATAGTCTTTAAGCGTAACGGGTACTCAGCATCGAGAATCGTGATAACTGAGAAGGCTCCTTGTTCAATGGCCTTGACTTCCCGTTCGATCGCCAAGAGCGTTTGATCATCCGGACGCTGTGTCATTCGCTGAGCAGCAGGTAAACTGAGTCCTTCGTGAGCCATGAGGTCTCCAACGGACGCCGCCTGAACAGCTTGCGGTGAACCAAATCTCAAGATAAGCCGAGAGACCGCTCCTGGCCCAACGCCTTTGGTCGCTTTTAACGCAAGCCATGCTGCAAAATCCTCCCTCATCCATCATCACGCAGATCGACTGGCCGCTCGCGCCTCTGCACGGTCGAGACTTCCTCCGACAACCATGATGTCATATTGTTCAAGGTTGAGAAGTGGATCTGCCTTAATGTCAATTTGGCAATGGTATTGTTGTTCTAATTGCTCAATTCCGACATGCTCAGCATCAAACAGGAGTTCCACGACGCGTGGATTGGCTCCGATGACAAGGCGTTGCTGACCTCGTGCACTACCCACCCTTCGGATTTCTCGAAAAATGTCGTAAATAACCGTCATGGCCGACTTCGTGTACCCGCGTCCTTCACAATCATTACACACATCAGAGAGCGTGCGAAGTAAGTCTTCTCGAACTCTCTCGCGCGAAATCTCAATGAGGCCAAGATCCGAAATACGTGAAATTCGTGTTTGAGCCTTATCAGAAGCCATGGCTTCCACAAACGCCCGATACACCTTGTCACGGTTTCGCTCTCGCTCCATATCGATAAAATCAATGATGATCAGTCCACCGATTCCCCGTAACCGAATTTGATAAGCAATTTCTCCTGCCGCCTCGAGATTATTTTTGAGAATCGTTTCTTCTTGATCTCGTTTACCCACAAACCGTCCTGTATTGACATCAACCACCGTCATCGCCTCAGTATGGTCGATCACGATATGACCACCGGATTTCAGCCAAACCTTTCGGCTCAACCCACGGGCAATTTCCAATTCAATGCCAAGATAATCGAATAGGCCTTCATCTTTTTTATCATAATGGTGCACTCGAGAGGCCTGTTCTGGAAGATACCGCCGCACAAAGTCTTTGACCTCATCAAAGTCTGGCTTTGAATCAATAAGTAAGCGATCTACTTTTTTGGTAAAGAGATCGCGAACCACTCGAAGCGTCAAGCTGAGATCTGTATGCAAAAGAGCTGGAGCTGGCTCTCGATCATACTTTTTGATGACATCTTCCCAGAGCGCACTTAAAAACTTCACATCTGACGAAAGATCCTCTTCAGCCACACCCTCACACACCGTCCGAACAATATAGCCAAATCCCGGAGTTCGGATTCGTTTCATGATTTCCTTGAGCCGGGAGCGTTCTTCGTCATCGGCAATCCGGCGAGAGACACCAATGTGATCCACATTTGGCATGAAGACTAAAAACCGACCAGGCAACGACACATAGGTCGTCACCCTGGGACCTTTGGTTCCAATGGGGCCTTTAGAAATCTGCACTAACAACTCTTGCCCTTCTTCTAACAATTGCTCTATCGGACGAGCCGTCTGACGACGCGGCCTGGGCATATCAGGCCCTTTTTCATCTTCCTCACTATCGATCAGCGTGTCCCCGGGCTCCGTGCCGACTGACAAATCAGACACATGCATAAACGCGGCACGATCTAATCCAATATCGACAAAGGCCGCTTGCATGCCTGGAAGCACCTTCACCACTTTGCCGGTATAAATATCCCCCACAAAGTCCTTCTTTTTGGCCCGATCCACGTACAACTCAGTCACAACTTTGTTGTCCAACACGGCCACTCGTGTTTCTTCTCGAGTCACATTGATGGCAATCTCAACACCCATCAGCACCTCCTCTCCCCTCATCGTCGGGGGAGATATCACATCGAACCTTCACACCAACCTCCCTTTCACCATACTTGTTTTCACACGTCTTGCCAACTTAGGTCAGTGTTAACCGGTGACGTTTCACATTTAAGAGCAGTCCAAGCGCGGCCAAAGTCATAATCGTCGCACTTCCCCCGTAACTCATCAAGGGTAATGGAATACCGACAATCGGGGCTAATCCGACCGTCATGGCCAGATTGACGAGGAATCCAAAGGCAATTACACACACGACTCCCACCGCGAGGAGTGCCCCAAGCGTATCCCTGGCCTTGGAGGCAATCTCTAACCCCATCAAAAATAATCCGGCATACATCGTCAATAAGAGCAGCACCCCTAGGAAACCCCATTCTTCCGCAAACACAGCAAACACAAAGTCCGTATGCCCTTCCGGAAGAAATTTAAACTGAGTCTGGGTTCCCCCGTAAAGCCCCTTTCCTAGTAACTCGCCAGAACCAATCGCAATCCTGGACTGTAACCCATGATACCCTTTTCCGCCAGGGTCATAGTTCGGATCGACAAAACTCAGTATTCGTTCCTGTTGATACCCATGTAATGACCCCCATACACCTCCCCAAGCAAATGGAAAGAGCAGTAAGGCCGTCAGAACGACCAGACCAAAGGCTCGCGACCTCACCCCAACAGCTAAGACCAGGACAATATAGATCGACAAAAAACTCAAACTACTTCCGAGATCCGGCTGCTTCAGGATTAAAAGAAAGCCTGGCAACACAATTAGGCCGGGAAAGACTAGACGCTGAAGCCACCCGACTCGGTGTTTAACCCCATAATACGTCGCCAACGCCATGATTAGGGGAATTTTCACCAACTCAGACGGTTGAACAGCAAGTGGACCTAGTGGAATCCAACGCTGCGACCCGCGGCTACTTTTCCCGGCAAACAGAACGATAAGCAAAAGGATCAACCCTATCCCATAGAAAATATAGGAAAACCGAGAAAGCTTATGGTAATCAATCCCTGCCGTCGCCACAAAGACTAACGAACCAATCACCACCCACATACTTTGCTTCAAATAAATGGGAATGCCGGATGAGGGATTGGCCGGTGTCACACTATAAATAGACAATATTCCTATGGCCACAATCCCAAGAATAATTCCCAAAAAACACCAATCGAATCCATCAAACCCACGACGTAGCCTATAACGATCAATCATAAGCTCGGCCGCTCCTCTAGTGGTTTAGGAGACGACTCTACCCCGTCTTCGTGTCCTACAGATTCAATTTGCTCCTCTGATGCCATTTCCCCACCTGAGGTAAATTTCACATGAGCCTCAATCAACTCTTTGGCGATAGGGGCTGCCGCGGAACCACCATGGCCCATATGCTCGGCTAAGACCACCACCACAATGGTCGGCTCATCCACCGGTGCATACGCCACAAACCATGCATGATCACGAAACTCTTTCGGAATATCTTTTTCTGGGCCTGATCGCAACGCGACAACCTGGGCTGTCCCAGTCTTACCCGCGATGGAGACCAAAGAAGACTGGGAGCGTTTGGCCGTGCCTTTTGTGACCACCGCTTCCAATCCCTGACGAATTTGCTGAAAGACGGCCGGTGGTATCGGTAATTGCCTGCTTGACGATAGAACCACTTCTTCCATCATCCCGGTTCCACGCTTTCGAATCGCATGAACGAGCCGAGGGGTGACCACACGGCCGTTCATGGCGGTGGCGGCAACTACCTGAGCCATTTGCAAGGGCGTGGCAGTCATGAACCCTTGTCCAATCGAGACAGAAATGGTTTCACCAGGATACCACGGTTCGTTTTTCACTCTTCGTTTCCACTCCCCTGTCGGAACGAGTCCTGAGCGTTCAGAAGGGAGATCAATTCCTGTTTTCTGCCCGAGACCAAACTGCTTAGAATATGAGGCAATGGTCTCAATACCCATTCGATTCCCTAACTTATAAAAATACACATCACACGATTGGGCTAATGCATCAATCAATTCGACCGACCCATGGCCTCCACGCTTCCAATCTCGATAGGTCCGTCGACCAAACCTAAAACCGCCCTGACAAAAAACCTCATCGGTTCCTTGGGCCGTTTGCGACCCTAACACTGCCGCGGCCATCACAATTTTGAAAGTTGACCCAGGAGGATACTGCCCTTGAATCGCGCGATTCGTTAACGGATGTCTCGCATCATTGAGAAGCGACTTCCACTCGGCAAAGGGTAATCCGCCAGATAACGCCGTCGGGTCAAAACTCGGCCGGCTTGCCAGAACCAAGACACCTCCTGTACGGGGATCAAGTGCGACAACGGCACCAGCTTCATCTTCCAATAAATCTTCAGCCAAACGTTGAAGACGAATATCGAGCGTCAGATAAAAATCATCGCCGGCACTGGGTTTACGGACAGAAATCGACTGTTTTTTATGGCCAAGCGCATCAACCTCTAGAAGTTCACGGCCTGACACACCTCTCAGCGCCCGGTCATATGTCCGTTCAACGCCGTATTGTCCGACCATACTCCCTTGATGAAGTCCCTGATATTCCTCCTCCTTCAGTTTCGCTTCGGAGATCTCTCCGACATATCCAATAACATGCGAAGCATACCCACCGATGGGATATTTTCGCAGGTACTCAGGTTGAATAAATGTTCCGGGAAGTGTTAGGCGATGCGATTCGACGATGGCCGCCTCTTTGAGTGATAAGCCGCCTTTAATTTTGACCGTCGCACTTCGCCTTTGCGCAGAGAGCTTGTCCACTAAATCTTTCTCTGTGAAATGTAAACGCGCAATGAGTTCGTCAACAAGCGCGTCTCGATCATTAACATCTTCAAGAGAGACGTAGAGGTTAAAGCTCGGGACGTTATTTGCGAGAAGTTGACCATGACGATCATACAAGAGTCCTCGAGCCGGCTCTAGCATGATAGACCGAGTCCGATTATCTTTAGCCATTTCCTGATACTCATGCCCATCACGAACTTGCAATTGCCACAGGCGAAGCCCGAGCAAGGCAATCAGCAACAGTAGCCCGATCTTGATCAGAATCAATCGGCCCTGAATATCAACTAATTCGCTCGCTTGCTGATCGCTTTCTAGCATAATCCTTGGTCTTGTCCCTCGAAGGTGATGAACTCACTCTGCCATGAGCCATTGTTATCGAAAACTGGAGAATTCCACTCCAGAATCAACAAAGTTCAACTTACTCAGCATCCAGTACACGCCAAAAGCTAGTAACGCATCAAGCAGCCCCTGGGGCAGAAGAATTGTTCGAAGCTCCTCGATCAGCAACAACCAATCGGTATGCGGTCTTGCGGATATGAGTGAAATGACCCCGCTTGCACACGATAAGAGAAACGTGGGGAGAAAGATGGCTTGCGCTGTGGTGTTAGAAAGAGTCTTCGCGACCATCCCAGAAAGAAAGCCCGCGAGCCCTTTGGTAATGAGATTGACGATTCCCGCGCCGCCTGAAAATAAATCCTGGATAAACCCTAACCCCACACCTAATCCAAGACCTCGCCGTTTTCCAAAGAGAAACCCCACGAGACAGGTGGCGACTAAACACAAATCAGGTTCCACCCCCCATGGACTGATCCGACCCAATACCGTGACTTGAATCGGCACCAACAAAAAGAGAAGAGTCAAATAGAATACACTATACATAGGCTCACATTATCGTACGGGCGCAATCATCGGGAGAAGTTCCGAATCTGTCAATTGGCCCGATGCCGTGACCACGAGAACCCCTTCGAGTTTGGAGAAATCCACCATCGGATGGATTTCTGCTGATTGAAACAACTCCGCATCACCCGTTTCCAATTGACGAACATGACCAATCGGAAGACCTCTTGGATAATCTCCCGTCAACCCTGATGTGACCACCATATCACCAATTTCAATTGTTGAAAGAGGCGGCAAATATTTCATCCGCACAAATCCTTGCGCCGTTCCTTGCACAATTCCCTCATCACGACTGCGCTGTATCATTCCCGCGATGGCAATATTGGGATCTGTTAACAGAAGCACAATGGCCGTCGAAGGATTCACGTTTACCACCCGCCCGACGACTCCGGTGGCAGCAACCACGCCCATTTCTTTTGAAATCCCATGTTCGCTTCCTTTGTCAATAATAATGGCGCGGTACCAATTAGTGGCATTGCGTCCAATCACGCGTGCCGCCACCGTACCCATTGACGCCTGTTCTTGAAAATCCAACATGACTGACAATTGTTCGGAAACAATCATTTGCTCGCGTAGTTGACTGATCTTCGCATTTAATTGATCGACCTCTTGCTGAAGTTGAAGATTTTGTTCATAGACACCCTGTAAGGCGAGGTAACGATTCCAGACGTCTCGAATGCTGAAATCTAATGAGGATAAGCCTTGAATGGGGACAGCAAGGAATTGCGCAACAGGATGTCTAATGCCATCGAGGATCCCTTGAGTTTGCCGAGGCAATAACAGAATCAGGATGACCGCAGCGGTAAGAATGACCAAAAAAACTCGCCGCACTCCAGAGCTTACGATGCCCGTGAGACCTGACTTACTCATGGCATTTCTCTATCATCAACGCTGGACAGAGGACATGGTCGACACGCTCCGTAGGAGAGCCAGTTCATCAAGAATCTTCCCCACACCAAACACTACCGACGTGAGCGGATCATCAACGGTGACAATGGGCAGTGCGGTTTCTTCACGAAGCCGAGCATCAAGACCTTGCAAGAGAGACCCTCCCCCAGTTAAAACAATCCCGCGATCAATGATATCTCCGGCAAGTTCGGGTGGCGTATTTTCAAGCGCCAGACGAATGGCACCAACGATCGTGGCAATCGAATCCTGCAAGGCGTCTCGTACCTCAGTATCATGAATTAATATGGTTCGCGGGATCCCTGAAATCAGGTCTCGACCTTTCACGGCCATTTGCTTTTTTTCAGGAAACGGATGAGCAGAACCCACTTCCATTTTTATACGTTCTGCCATATGCTCTCCAATCAAGAGGCTATATTCTTTTTTCAAATAACTGATAATGGCCGCGTCGATTTGATCACCAGCAACTCGAACCGATTCGCTGTACACGATGCCTCCTAAAGAAATCACTGCAATATCCGTCGTGCCCCCCCCAATATCCACCACCATATTCCCCGAAGGCTCCGTAATGGGAAGCCCTGCTCCAATCGCCGCCGCAACAGGTTCCTCAATAAGATAGACTTCTCGTGCTCCTGCCAGTTCAGCTGACTCCTTGACCGCTCGCTGCTCAACCTGCGTAATACGCGAAGGGACGCCAATCACAATTCGAGGACGAACGAGCGTATGCCGCTTATGAACTTTATGAATAAAATAACGAAGCATGCGCTCAGTCATATCAAAATCCGCAATTACCCCTTCTCTCATTGGTCGAATGGCCACGATATTCCCTGGCGTTCGGCCAATCATTTTTTTGGCCTCTTCTCCGACAGCCAGAATTTTATTACTGGAGCTTTCAATTGTGACGACAGAGGGCTCATTCAACACGATACCTTTATTCTTCATGTAGATCAGCGTTGAGGCCGTACCAAGATCAATCGCCATATCACTCGACAATAAACTGAGAAAATTACTGATGAATCCCATGTACTACGTTCCTTATCACACTCGCTCAGCCGTATATTGAGCCATGAACACTATCCCTGCATGTTGATGAGTAGCTCGATCTTTTTGATCCCATGCATTAGCCAGCTTGGTATCAGGACATTATAGAACAGAAAATCACTATTTCTTCACATCTCCACACACGACCTCCAACTCAATCAACAAGATTAACGTTTCAGTCGCAAGAATCACGATTGACGAAATATCAACCCTTTAATAGAAGTGTGGAGCTGTGGACAAGTTACCAGGATGGATTAGACTGGTGAACGGGTTTGGCTTCTGAACACAACAAGAGGCCCTGTCAGAACTCTAGAAATTCCGCCTGAGCTCGGACGTCCCTGCTAATATAGCAAATCTCATAAGTTATGACAAAGATAGAAATTTTCCTTGAACACTCGTATGAACAGAGACTCAAGTGCCACGGACGTCTAAAAATCGTGAGTGAACGATGTACATAGACTTGCCAGAGATATGGAAATTGGGTTATTAGAATCAGATCAAAATCAACTAAGCGTTAGGATCGCTCATGTCAGCCAAGACTCTCTTTCAGAAAATTTGGGATCAACATGTTGTTCAAGAAGATTCTGATGGAACAACCCTGCTGTATATTGATCGTCATCTCGTCCATGAAGTGACATCACCGCAAGCCTTTGAGGGACTCAGGATGTCCGGTCGGCGACCTCGACGTCCGGCAGCGGCGTTAGCCGTCCCCGACCATAATATTCCGACAACCGATCGTCGCCTCGGTATTGTCGATCCTATGAGCGCAAAGCAAGTTGAAACGTTGTCCGACAATTGCCAAGAATTCGGGATTACCTTGTTCGGCATGAATGATGTTCGCCAAGGCATTGTACATGTCATCGGACCTGAACAAGGATTGACGCTGCCTGGGATGACCATTGTCTGTGGCGATTCCCATACATCTACGCATGGCGCATTTGGGGCCTTGGCTTTTGGTATCGGCACCTCTGAAGTTGAACATGTCTTAGCCACTCAATGTCTCGTGCAAAAAAAGCCTAAGACCATGGAAGTGCGCGTAGAAGGATCACTCTCTAAATTCTGCTCTCCCAAGGATGTCATCTTAGCCATTATTGGCAAGATTGGAATTGGAGGCGGCACAGGCCATGTCATTGAGTATACGGGGTCTGTCATTCGATCATTTTCTATGGAAGGTCGAATGACACTTTGCAATATGTCCATTGAAGGTGGAGCACGTGCAGGACTAGTTGCTCCCGATGAGACCACGATCTCTTATGTTCAAGGCCGACCCCTGTCACCCTACGGTCCGCTCTTTGAACAAGCCAAACAACACTGGCAAAGCTTAACGACCGACTCAGATGCGCAGTATGATCATGTCATTGAAATACGTGGAGAAGATATTGCGCCACAAGTCACTTGGGGCACCAATCCAGGGATGGTGACGGGTGTTGATGGCAAAATTCCAGACCCCAAAAATTTGCCTGACGAAAAGACACGTCACGCAACTGAACAGGCGCTCACATACATGGACTTAAAGCCTGGAACGCTAATTCAGGACATTAAAATTGATCGGGTGTTCATCGGTTCATGCACCAACTCCAGAATTGAAGATCTCCGGATCGCGGCCAAATATTTTTCCGGTAAGCGAGTCGCTTCCGGCGTTCATGCCATGGTCGTACCAGGGTCAGGACTGATCAAAAAACAAGCTGAAACTGAAGGGCTCGATAAAATTTTTCTCGAGGCTGGCGTTGAATGGCGAGAAGCCGGCTGTAGTATGTGCCTGGCCATGAATGCTGATGTGCTGAAACCCGGCGAACGTTGTGCTTCAACGAGCAATCGAAACTTTGAAGGCCGTCAAGGAAAAGGATCACGGACACACCTTGTCTCTCCAGCCATGGCTGCTGTCGCCGCCATTGAAGGGCACTTTGCGGATATCCGCCACTGGGCATAATCTGAGGCTCAATTTTCAAAAATTTTTTCTTTCCTGACGGGTGTTTCACATATGGAACCTTTTACCACTCATACCGGCTTGCTGGCTCCACTGAATCGACTAAATGTCGACACGGACCAAATCATTCCCAAACAATATCTCAAAACGATTCACCGCACAGGATTGAAAGAAGGACTCTTTGCCGATTGGCGACAAACTTCAGACGGGACTCCCGACCCTGAGTTCTTCAGCAATCAGCCTCGATATCAGAAAGCGACGATTCTCTTAACCGGTGAAAACTTTGGTTGTGGTTCTTCCAGAGAACATGCGCCTTGGGCGTTGTTGGATTACGGCTTTCGTTGCATCATTGCTCCAAGCTTTGCCGATATTTTCTACAACAACTGTTTTCAAAATGGAATCCTACCTGTAACGCTGAACGCACATGAAGTCCAATCCCTATTTGATCGAGAAGTCATGCATAAGCCATACTCCGTGACCGTGGACCTCCCTGAACAGCAGGTGATTCTGCCTGATGGTGATCGCTACTCCTTCACCATTGACCCATTTCGAAAAGACTCCCTACTCAAAGGTCTTGATGCTATTGGTTTAACCTTGCAAAGCCAAGAGGCGATCGACGCATATGAAGTCCGTCGGCTGAAAGAATCCCCTTGGTTATTTCAAGATATGGCATAACACGAAATCCACTCGCCATTTGCAGCGCGCCTCAGACTCTTTTTGCTTTTGACTTGAATCAGGCATTCGTCCCGTCCTTTCCTTTAGCAACTGAATACGATACGGTTGTCACAGGAGAAACTTCTCCCGAAGCTCACGTCCGCATGATTCAGAAGGTCATGCGAGGTGGGCTCATGCATTCATCATGGATTGAATTGACAAACGCATGAGTAGAGCGATTGCTTGAATCTTCCTTTGCTGCGTGTCAATTAGCGAATAATCAATGCCTGAACATTCCATCCTACAAGACGTACTCACGATTTTCTCCGTATCCATCGGTGTCGTATTTTTATTTCAGAAACTCAGGCTACCTTCTATTGCAGGCTTCCTGGTCGCCGGAACCTTGGTTGGACCGTATGGCCTCAATTTAATATCAGATCGTGAGCAGATTAAAGTTCTCGCAGAAATTGGAGTTATTCTTCTTCTCTTTACCATTGGTATTGAATTCTCATTGGCTCAGCTCAAGGCCTCGCGACGAGTGCTGCTCATCAGTGGCCCAGTTCAAATATTTGGGGTCATACTGTGCGTCACCATTGGAGGAGTCGCCATTGGACTTTCTGTGCAAGAAACAATTTTTTGGGGAGGTCTCCTGTCATTGAGCAGCACGGCCATTGTTCTTAAAGCATTGGGGGAACGGGGGGAAATGGATACCCATCATGGCCGTTCAACGATCGGCATTCTACTCTTTCAAGACTTGGCGGTGGTCCCCATGATTTTGATTACACCACTGCTGGGAGACGAACAGGCCGGCAATATGAGTGACATCGTTTTTATCTTGATAAAATCTGCTTTGGTCGTCACGCTAATCGTCGTCGCGGCTCGAGTCATCACCCCAAAATTATTAGAGCATATTGTACGGACCAGAAGCCGAGAACTGTTTCTGCTCACCATTATCGTCTTAGGATTGGGGACAGCCTGGCTTACCTCCCTGACTGGTCTCTCACTCGCCTTAGGAGCCTTTTTAGCCGGACTATTGATTTCAGAGTCTCAATACAGCCACCAGGCACTCGCAGAAGTTCTTCCGTTTCGAGATAGCTTTAATAGCTTGTTTTTTGTCTCGATCGGCATGCTGATTGACCTGCGTGTCATTGCCTCGCATCCAGCCTTGATTCTGGGGTTAGTTGTTGCCGTCCTGCTTGGGAAATTTCTGACGGCTGCCGGTGCGGCTCTCGCCGCAGGGGCTCCAGTACGATCAGGGATTCTGACCGGCGTGGCACTAGCGCAAGTTGGAGAGTTTGCATTTATTCTGGCACAAGAGGGGAGAAAAGCTCATCTCCTTGAGGCACAAACCTATAACATTTTTCTCTCAGTCTGTGTCCTCTCGATGATCATCACGCCATTTCTCATTCAATGGGCACCAAAACTTGCAAGACGTGCGGAAGCCCTTCAACGAGTCCATCATTGGTTCGGACACAAGGAGTCAGGCGTTCTGGCTTCAGCCCCCTTAAAAATCAAAGACCATGTCATCATTGCGGGATATGGATTGAACGGACGAAATTTGGCGCGCGTCCTTCAAGACATGGAAATTCCGTATCTCGTCCTCGACATCGGAGCAGATTTAGTTCATGCGGCCAAAAGCCATGGGGTTCACATTCAATATGGTGATGCCACGAATCCAACCGTATTGAAACAGGTTCAAATTGAACAAGCACGCGCGATTGTGATTGCCACCTCAGACCCATTTGGTGTCCGGCGAACGGTCCAACTGGCGCGTGAACTGAATACTCACATTCACATTGTCGTCCGAACTCGATACCTGAAAGAATTAGAGGAACTCCATGACTTAGGGGCCAATGAAGTCATACCTGAAGAGTTTGAAACATCCATTGAAATCTTCACACTGGTCCTTCAGTGCTACAAAGTTCCTAAGCCTGTCATTTTTGAAAAGGCGGAAGAAATTCGTCGTGAAGGATATGCGCTATTACGGAGAGCAGAACTCCCAGCTCTTGCTCATCGTTTTCGAAAGGGCGGTTTTGCCGATGTAGAGGTGGAAACCTGGAGAATCGAGGAAGATTCACCGGCGTTAGGCCATACACTCTTACAAGTTGCTATACAGCGAAAAACAGGAACGGTCGTCGTGGCCCTCACACGAAACGGAATCACCCAGTCCAAACCCTCAAACGAGACCGTTCTTGAAGCCGGAGATATCCTCGTACTCCTTGGCTCTCGTGAACAGATCCATAAAGCCATTGCGCTTGTTTCTGACATACAAGCAATATTGCCAGCGTGAGAGTTTATAGCCGTTTTGAATAACTTCCAAAGCTTGGAATGTATAATTTCGCTCTGCCTGCCTAAATTGCTCAATTGGAAATTAATTGGACTCGCTATAATCCTTTCAATATTCCGAAAGATGAACAGCAACAGCTGGCTTATGCGAAGGGTCGTCATTCAGAATGAATGAGGCGATTGAAGGCTGGAATACTCTTTAGTTGGGATCTAAAAAGAAGGGAGAAGATTCCCCAAAATGCTTGCGTGTCAGATCCGTCACCTGGCGACCACGAGCTGTACGATCAAGGTATCCGGATTGAATAAGATACGGTTCATAGACATCCTCAATGGTTACTTTTTCTTCCTGAACTGCTGCGGCAATGGCTTCGACTCCAACCGGCCCCCCCTTAAACTTTTTGATAATCGTTAAGAGGATTTTTCGATCCATTTCGTCGAAACCCGCTTCATCAATGCCCAACCAGGTCAAGGCGTCACGGGCCACCTCTTGAGTCAGAATCCCTTCAGCCTCCACTTGAGCAAAGTCGCGTGCACGCCTAATCAACCGATTGGCGATTCGAGGAGTACCCCGTGACCGGCCAGCAATTTCTGCTGCCGCCTCAGGCTTAATCTCTACACCAAGAAGTCCTGCCGTTCGTATGACGATCAATTGCAATTCCTCTGGAGAATAGAAGTCGAGTCGATAGACCAACCCAAACCGTTCACGAAGCGGAGAAGTCAGCGAACCGGCCCTCGTCGTCGCGCCAATGAGCGTAAAGGGAGGAAGGTCGAGTTTCATCGTCCTCATCGATGGCCCCTGCCCAATGACCAGATCAATTTGAAAGTCTTCCATGGCGGGGTACAGTGCCTCTTCGACAGCAGGAGGCAATCGGTGAATTTCATCAATAAACAGCACATCTCGCGGTTGGAGATTGGCTAAAATGGCTGCAAGATCGCCCGCATGTGTCAGAACTAAGCCGGAGGTCGAACGGATGGTGCCTCCCATTTCATTGGCAATCACATGAGAAATTGTCGTTTTCCCAAGTCCTGGCGGTCCATAAAAAATCGCATGATCAAGGGCTTCTCCCCGTCGAGAGGCGGCTTCGATACAGACGCGGAGCGATTCCTTCATACGTGGCTGGCCAATATAATCACGTAAACGCTGAGGACGTAGCGTGCCTTCAAGACTCTGATCATCTTCGAGAGCCTGAGTGGAAAGAAGACGTTCACTCATGGAAGGGTCATCCAATTGGAGGTAGCTATCACAATTCACTAGCCGTCTGAAACACGAGGGGGTTCAATGCTGAAGAATGACTCCTCTGTTAGGAAGGAACCTTGAAGTCCTGAATGGGAGAAAACCCTATTGCCGACACCACGAATATCTGTCCTTAAAACGAGTTATACAAATCAGAACACCCTAAACAAAATTCGACATTGACGCTACTATCAAGAAAATTTACGAGAAAGCCTTTTTCTTCATAGAGCAGTTTAGCTCCCATCAACGTCTCGTTTTTAAAATCTTCATTTCCCAGCAATTCGCGGATTTCTTGGGCGGTTTTCGACGTCAACACCGTTCGAAAAATTCCTCGAACTTTATGGCTAAACCGATCATTCATGAAAATTAAATCGACTTTCCCGTCAACGATACGCACACCAGCCATGGCTCCGGTCGGCTTGCTCTTATCCCAGAGCAAGATGAACGTGCCTTCTTGTTCGGCACGAATCCCGGCAATTTTCTCTTCGAGTAACAGTTCAACAGCTGTGGCTTCGGGATCGCCTAATTTCACTTGGTACAATGAAACTTCGACTGCATCGATACTTTCAGGATCTTGCACACTATTACGGGTGAGCTCATAACGAGCCCCAAAGGCGAAAGAGGCCTGAAGAATGAGACCGGTTATCAGCACATTAACAAAAAACTTGAAAGTTCCATGATTCATGAGTAGCCCCCAGAATAGTAAATTAAATTTCGGGAAAATAGTTGAGGAAACATGGCATGAATGATCACGAGCGGTCCCCTGCCGTTGGGAGACACTCCAAAAACGATTGTATCTAACGCTCCAGGTCCGGTCAATAATGGGTCATATCTGGCCCTCACGGCCTGACAAAACGTGCTCGTGGCCGTATGGTATACTCCGGAATACGTATGAGTGGACACATCACGATTAAAGGTGCTCGCGAGCATAATCTCA
Organism: Candidatus Nitrospira salsa; assembly: GCF_965152625.1. NCBI lineage: Bacteria > Pseudomonadati > Nitrospirota > Nitrospiria > Nitrospirales > Nitrospiraceae > Nitrospira > Candidatus Nitrospira salsa. Next base: position 492,258 of record NZ_CBCUCO010000004.1, on the reverse strand, counting down.
AAAATCTTGACCTCGAAATCCCACGTGATCAATTTGTTGTCATTACTGGCCTGAGCGGATCCGGAAAATCATCGCTGGCCTTTGACACGATTTACGCTGAAGGCCAGCGTCGTTATGTCGAATCGCTTTCCGCGTATGCCCGTCAGTTTCTCGAACAAATGGGAAAGCCCGATGTGGATTCCATTGAGGGACTCTCTCCCGCTATTTCCATTGAACAGAAAAATACGAGTCGTAACCCCCGTTCCACAGTCGGAACGGTGACGGAAATTTATGATTACTTTCGACTTCTCTATGCACGCATTGGTCGGCCATTTTGTTATCAATGCGGGGACCCCATCACCGCGCAATCCGCACAACAAATGGTTGAAACGATTCAACTTCTTCCTGTCGGGACAAAATTTCAAATCCTCGCCCCGATTGTGAGAGGACGAAAAGGGGAATACCGCAAAGAACTGCTTAACGCCCGACGAGCCGGCTATATACGAGCACGCATTGACGGGCAGATGACAGAACTCTCAACAGAGATCAAGTTAAAAAAGCAACATAAGCACACCATCGAAATTGTTGTCGATCGCTTAGTCATGAAAACCGATGACGCATTCTCACGACGACTGGCTGATTCGATCGAATCCGCACTGAAGCTTGCCGAAGGGCTGGTTGGGATCCTCACCGACAACGACCAAGTGTCACTCTACAGCGAACATTCAGCCTGCATTCGATGCGGAGTCAGCTACCCAGAGATCACACCACGAATCTTTTCATTTAACAGCCCACACGGGGCCTGTCCGGCTTGCGATGGCATTGGTGTGACGATGACTGCAACGTGCCATGAACACGAGGATTATTCACATCGAGACCCTTGCTTCACGTGCGGAGGAACTCGACTCAAACCGGAAAGTTTAGCCATCAAAATTGCCAACCAGTCCATTGCCGACGTGACCAAACTCTCTGTTCAGGATACAGCTGACTTTGTCGATATCCTTCCGTTAAGTGACCGCGAACGATTAATTGGACAACGGATTCTTAAAGAAATACGAGAACGATTAGACTTTCTTATCAATGTAGGCTTGGAATATCTCACCCTTGATCGACCAGCTGGATCACTCTCGGGGGGGGAAGGTCAACGAATTCGACTGGCCACACAAATTGGGTCCGGACTCGTTGGGGTCCTCTATATTCTCGACGAACCGAGCATTGGTCTACATCAACGCGACAATCAACGATTGCTCCAAACCTTGCTTCGGCTTCGAGATATGGGCAATACCGTCGTCGTAGTCGAACATGATTCAGAAACGATGTTGGAAGCCGATCATTTGCTAGACTTAGGACCAGGAGCTGGAGTTGAGGGAGGGTACCTGATCGCGCAAGGATCGCCCAAGGCCATTATGAAAAACCCCGAATCGCTGACCGGGAAATACCTTCAAAAGACGCTTCAGGTATCCCTGCCAACTCGTCAACGTTCCGCGAAGGGAATAATAAGTATTGTCGGGGCGAATAAATTTAATCTTCAATCGATCACAGCCAATATCCCGCTCGGACTCTTGACCTGTGTGACCGGGGTGTCAGGATCAGGAAAAAGTACCCTGATCATCGAAGTGTTGTTTCATTCTCTTTCACAAATACTCTATCAGAAAAAACCAAAGATTGACGGTTGCAAGAGCCTGAAAGGTGTCCAAGCCTTGGACAAGGTCATCGATATCGATCAATCCCCGATCGGAAGAACACCACGATCCAATCCAGCAACGTATACCGGACTCTTTAGTTTCATTCGTGACCTGTTTGCCAATTTACCCGAATCGAGGATTCGCGGGTATAAACCCGGACGATACAGCTTTAACGTTAAAGGCGGACGATGCGAGACATGTCAAGGCGACGGATTAATTAAGATCGAAATGCATTTTTTGCCGGACGTCTATGTGACATGTGAGGCCTGCAAAGGCAAACGATACAATCGAGAAACACTGAATGTTTTGTACAGAGGGAAAACCATCGCGGATATTCTGGATATGACTGTGGCAGAGGCTCTGGAGTTCTTTGCTCCATTCCCATCTATTCGAACGAAGTTACAAACGTTAGCTGATGTCGGATTACAATACATCAAGCTCGGTCAATCAGCCACAACACTTTCCGGCGGTGAAGCCCAACGAGTCAAACTCTCAAAAGAGCTTTCAAAACGCGCAACCGGAAGAACCCTGTATATTCTTGACGAACCCACAACCGGGCTGCATTTTGCCGATATCCAACGATTGCTCGAAGTGCTCAACCGCTTGGTCGAATCGGGCAACACGGTATTAATCATTGAACATAATCTCGATGTCATTCGCAATGCGGATTGGATCATTGATTTGGGGCCGGAAGGCGGTATCCGTGGAGGCACCATCGTGGCCGAAGGACCTCCCTCGCACATTATGAGCGTGACGAAGTCGTGGACGGGACGCGCGTTACGAGAGGACTTTCAATAATCGCGAACGTTGGATCGTTAAGAAGACTTCTTCGTATAAATATTCAAACCGATCTTTTCCTCTTCTCGGCCCGGAATCGTGACATTGCCTTCAGTCGTGGCAATAATCGTCGTTTTCCCAGACGAAGACGGGCCAAAATCTTTTGAAAGATCGACGGTAATCGTCAGCATATTTCCTTCTACTTTCATATCAACATTTTTCATATCGCACTCCTCATTCAAGCAAGAGAAAATTTCCAAAACTATAGCGAATTTAAAGAAGTTTCGGTCGAGCCAGCATGACTAACCAAGCGTAATTACCCACATCAAACATTAAAAGTTATTCAAACGGCTATAGTGTTTCATGCAAACACGAAGTCTCCAGGCAAATACCTATTTCGAAACATCCACACAAGCCATGCCAGGCACATTGAGGTTTTATCGATCACGACACGTGTCTTTGCGACAAGATGGCAAGTGACAGTAGGACTAGTACGCCTATCATGTACGGGAGTAAACAGGAGTACAGAGTAGCCTTCAGGCCTTGAGGGCTTAACCCATCTTGGCGATTACCCGACTCTCCTCTATTTTCTTTATACACAAACTCATAGGAGAGAATAACAATCGCTAAAGTCAGTGCAAACACTCGGCTCATTTGTGGCCATGTGTAGATGCCCCCCATAATAAAGTCCATCGTATGAAACCCACTGAATAGACCCAGTAAGGGAGCGACGATGAACCGAATGAACAGCGCGCCATAGCCCTGGCGTGGGGCCATCATGGAAGAAACTCTAGCATCTGTCTTCATGATTTGAGAACGGTGGCGTGAGGATCAAGAGGCGCAACGGATGCCGACCCAGTCGAAGTTGATTGACATGACTGACATACCCGAGGTCGTTTCTTTAAAAAAGAAACTTTTCCGCTGACTAAACAACTATGGTGAACAAATCGCTCACAAAGCGTACAGCGCTCCCATCCACCACGTAACAAGGTAAAATTCCTCGACAACCCTTCACCGCACACCCCACATAATTCGGGAATGATCGCAAGCGTCATAGGCTGCCAAGTGCCTGCTCGATTTCGTATGCTCATAACCTTGTAAGTATACTGAGCTCTTGCTTCGAATACAATCAACCTGTCAATAAATGAGAAAAGAAGAGAGACGTCGGTTCGTTATTTCTGCCGTCACCACAACGCTTTCTCTGGCAAAGTTGTTGACAAGAAAAACTGAGAGTAGACGTGTCAATCTTTCAACAAAAACTCTCACTCACTCCCGTATCTAAAACGATTCACCCTGTATGACTTTGTGCAATGAATCTAAGGAGTGATGACTTCTATGGATGTTGGAATAAATGAATAACCCTATAAAATGTAAAGGGTTTTCCATAATTCATGTCATGGAACTTTTCTTGCTTATTCTTGCTTACTCGTAACGTGACGATGAATGAAACAGGGGGTATTCTGATGAAAGTGGTCTGTTCGTGGTGTCAGAGTGAAGGTCGAAAGACTTTTCTAGGCTTGAAAGCGTCAAGAGCAGACTCTCGCATCAGCCACGGAATTTGCCAGAGACATGCAGGACTGTTACGAACGGCAGAGTTCACTGCGGAAAGAATGAGACAACCTTCTTCTCAAGAAATTCATACACGTCAGCCTCAGCCCTCAATCACTTTTGGAGTGCCTGCCACTCCTGCTCACTAACAATCAGGATTCTCGGGAACGCCTGCGAGGAGCTTGTCGGGCATCGTTAAGACGACTTTTGACCATAGCCAACCCGAAGTTTCCAACGCGGATCGTACGACGATAGTCAATCCAACCATAGAGAAAAATACCCATGACTAAGATGAAGCCGACAATGTATAATTCCACTGAATTTCCAAACATATGCCTACTCTTTTATGATATGTGAATGATGACAACCTCTGGCTGTTCTTCCTACCATGGATTATCGGTGTCACTAGAGGATTCTTGAGATTTTTGGTCGACCTCGCATACTGACTGCTCCTCATTCGTATTTTTCAAGATTAGACGGTCTTCACCAAAGCCTTCATCACGAATCGCCCCGTTGCTACTTGTTTCTTTCGAATTCTCGATAATCACCTTTTAAGCTTGACCAGACTGTGTGTTGAACACTCTGCCTTTGAGATGAAGAAGGGTGCTTCCGTATTTCGAATCTCGCCGGATATAATGAAGAGAACGCAAATAAAAACACCGGGAATACATCGCAATGACCAATAAAGAAGCGAGCGAAATGAGGAAGTGGGCATGCAAGAACGTCAAACAGCAATTCGATTGCCCAAGGAAACAGAACCGTTATGTATAGTTGTGTCACAGATACAGGTCTCATACGAACAATCATGATCATATCTGTATTGGCCCTAACGATATCTGCGACGTGGGAATCGACTTCCTCTGCATCAAATTTGCCCACTACTGCTCAATCAACGACCGATGTCATCATTGATGTGAAAACTCGAAAGTTTGAGCCTGAGATGATTTCACTGCAGCGCGGGAAGAAAATACGATTAATATTGAGGAACAAAGATGCTGAACTCCATGCATTTGTGCCCGTAGGGCTGTTCCTCGAAACCACACATCAGGTGAGTGGGAATGGAGCCCCTCAATTCGGCAATGAGGGGCTCCTCCGTGTCTTGCTTCCTCCAATCGGACAAACGGAAATCTCGTTTACGCCTGAAAACGCTGGGACTTTCCCGTTTCTCTGTGATCTCCCAGGGCATGTTATGCAGGGCACCATAGTAGTGCAGGAGTAAGAAAAGGTGTGGTAGAGTTCAGGGTTTGCAGTGTCATAAAGAGGGCTTTTACGAACACAGTGAAAACGAGATGCTGGAAGGAGTAGCGGTCGATGAAAGAGACTTTACGCCAAGATACAACGTGGAGACGTCATACACCTATGTTACGGCTGGGCAATCAATGTTTCCTATTTGTCGCATACATGCTAGCGGTCAGTCTTGTGGGTGTCGGAAGTCTAGCCTGGGCTTCTAACAGCTCAGCGACAGATGATTCCAACCTGTTTGCCACGGTCAAACAGTACGCCGAGGCGGTATCCCAAGGCAACGGCCTAGAGGCAGGACAGCTTGACTTTGTGTGCCTCTACAAAATGAAGCAAGAAGAAAAGCTGACTGACGGCAACTTTCCTGCTGACTCCGATCCAGTCTATGACTGGTGCACCCAACGACGGGCGGACGCCCACAGCCGTGCCATTCAACATGAAGATCGTGCACTCGATGCCGTGTGGCCAGGGAAAGGACGTGTGGTCGACTTCGAAGATTTTCAGCGATTTTTCATTGCCGAAACAGGAAGCCGACAGTTGCCCCCGTCATTTTTTGTCATGCATCAAATATCGGAGCTTCAGCCTGACGCCCCATTTTCAATGGAAAAATTGAGTACAGGCCCAATTCCTCATGCATCCTTTAAGCTTCAAGACAATGACCCTGTGCTGGCCACCCCAACAAGTTTAGTGACCGTTCGCATCAGCTATCCCAATCCCATGACGTCTCCAGTTTCTAATGCCTCAGGGTCGAAAGATTGGGCGGTTCCCTATAAAAAACCACAAGGTATTGTGAGAGCGGTGAAGGTGAAATGGGTCGTGCTGTCGAACCTCAAACAATTGGGATTCCCTGTAGATGAAGCGGTATTGGATATCCCATTGGAGGGACCACATGGCACCACGATTCCCTTTGTGATCGAAGCGGGGGGGTATGCACCTCACTCGACAGAATGGTGGGGACCTGGCGACGCACCCGAGGCGCTCCAGGCCGGACTTGAACAAGCGAAAACCACTTCTGATCCAAAAGAGTCCTTGATGTTGCTGAATCGGATTTTGTTGGTCAACCCACGATATGAAGAAGCCCTTCAGGTATTTGCAGACCGTTTATACAACGGATTACTGAATTATGGTGAACGAAATCACGGGGTACACATTGAGAAGGAGTTGTTAGCTCAGCGGTTTAATGAACTGTACTGGACGGTGCAATCACAAACTGATCGAATGGACTTATCCCTTGACATGGGAATGGGCGGAAAAACTGAACCTCAGGCCGCCGATTATTTGTATCGTATGATCCCGGTCATGGAAGTCTTGTCCTCCCTTCAGCCTGGTGATTTTGAAAACCGTCGCCGTTTAGGCATTGCCTATCAATGGACAAACGATCAACGGGCCTCAATTTCTTCTCCACAAGAATTGCTTTCCGAGATTCCTGAAGATGATAAGGAACTGCGGGCGAAGTTACTTTTGGAATTAGCATGGTCACGGATAGGAAAAGTTGCCTGGAATCGTCATTTTGATGATCCTGATTTAACCAAAGGCTATGAAGAAGCCAGCACAGCGCTTGAACTGACAGAAGACCCGTTAGATAAATTTACTGCAGCCTATGCCATGGCTTACAGCCTGGCGTTTCGCGTCCCACTCGATAAAAAGTCCATGGTCGACCTCTTAACCAAGGCCCGTAAGTGGTTCGATCAAATACCCGGGGCCACACCTGAAGCCTGGGTCTATATGCTTCAAAATGATACGCTCAAAGGATTTGTTGCGACAGACCCTAATTTTCAATCACTAGTCGCCGCAAAATAAATTTCCCGATTCATCGGATCTTGAAAACAGATACTGTCGAAAAACGGCCCACTCCTAATAGTAGGTGGGCCGTTTTTTTGTATGGATGGTCTTGTATAGGGTAGAGTCTCTCCTGAGATAGTGATTAGAGCGAATCAAAATAACTACCAGGTGACTCATACGAGACGATCATCGCGTCATCAAACACTTCAAACGTTGGAAGGTAATTGAATCGGCTATAACTGGAGTCATAGTGGTGGAACTGGACTTTAGAAAAAATCCCGGCATCTTGAGCAACATGGTAGACGTGATGGCCGATGGTGTGTTTACGGTAGACGCCCAAGGTCATATTGTCGCCTGGAGTGCCGGAGCTGCGCGGATTACGGGGTATTCCAGCCAAGACGTTGTAGGACAATCCTGTCATGTTCTTGAAGGACAGACCTGTAAAGGCTTTAGTAAGCTCACAGAGTTTTTGGAAAATCCGACTCCCTATCCATGGGGCATCTGCAATCAAGAATGTAAGGTGCTAGGAAAGGACGGCCGCGAGCTGTATCTCTACGGCAATGTCTCCGTCCTTCGGAATGAACAAGGCAACGTGATGGGAGCTGTGGGCACGTTTACCGACTTAACCTCGTTCATCTTGAGCAATGAAAAGATTGCGGTGTTGGAGGAGCAGACAAGGTCTCGAGATGCCTTTCAACAACTTGTCGGAAAAAGCCAAGTCATGCAGGAGGTCTTTCGTCGACTCCGTCTCGCCGCGCAAAGCGATGTCTCCGTATTAGTCACTGGCGAGTCGGGAACAGGAAAGGAACTGGCAGCTCGAGCGATTCATGCGCTCAGCAGTCGAAAAGATCAGCCGTTTTTTGCCATTAATTGTTCAGCCATCCCTGAAACTTTGTTGGAAAGCGAGCTATTCGGCCATGTCAAAGGGGCTTTCACGGGTGCCATTCGGGACAAAGCTGGAGTGTTCCAAGCCGCGGACGGGGGAACATTATTTTTAGATGAAATCGGCGACACGAGCCCACTACTACAACTCAAACTCCTGCGTGTTTTGCAAGAAGGGGAAATCCGTCGAGTAGGAGATGAGCGTGCCATCAAAATTAACGTACGACTCATCACCGCAACCAACAAAGAGTTGAAGCAAGCACTCGCATGCGGCGACATGCGAGAAGACTTCTACTACCGCATTCGCGTCTTTGAGATCACGATGCCTCTTCTCCGGGAACGGAGAGAGGATATTCCTTTACTGACAAACCACTTCATCGATGTGTATTCCAAGATTTACTCACATTCCGTCACCGGCATGGCTCAGGATGCCATGCAACACCTCGTCAAATATTCCTGGCCCGGAAACGTTCGGGAATTACGCAATGCCATTGAACATGCCTTTGTCACCGTCGAAGGGGATTACTTGACCCTTCTTGATCTCCCATCTGAAATTCGACTCCCTGCCTACCAAACCTCCACTTCCCATAAAACAGCGACGTCTCCAGTCTCATCGGAACTTGAGCAAGAACGAAATCGAATTCTTTCAGCACTCCGCGAAACCAATGGACGAAAGCTCGAAGCCTCGAAGTTATTAGGAATCAGTCGCGTCACTCTCTGGAAAAAACTTCAAAAATTCGGCATTCATTACGAACCAAAAATGTAAAAAGGTGTGCCTATACACCAGTAATTCAACAGGTAAATGGCGGTATGGCCAATCTGTAAACCTAGGTTAAAACACCTATCTCCATCTTTTCACTTAGTTTCCATAACAGTAACGCGTTAAGTTAACGCATTAACATAATGATGTTAACGTCATTATTATCGTTATAAAAATATATTTCATAAGATATTGATTTTAATAATATATAACAAAAATAATCTGAATGAAAATTTGGCATACACATTGCTCTCTTTTTAGGATGGAACTCGCATATACACAAAAGGAACAAAGATATTGAAGATGACCGTAGCCGTGGAGAGTGAAAGCCTGGGAGAAGACACGAGAAAGACCGTAAACGTACTTTCAACATACTATCGACATTGAATGCAATAAAAGGAATAGAACATGGAAACCCTATCAAAACAACAAGACCTCTCCTTTCCAGAGGTGATCAATGATCATCTTTTGAACTATAAACCCACAACTCACACGAATCAGATTATCGTGGATGTCCGAACTCCTGGTGAGTTTGAAGAGGTGCATATTCCTGGGTCAATGAATATTCCCTTGACTGACCTAAAATCAGCCTTACCTGAATTAGTAGAGATAGCCAAGAACCACGAACTCATAATAGTCTGCCGGACTCAGAATCGCGTCAAGCTCGCCTATGACCAATTAGTGACCCATGGGATCAGTCATTGCAGCATTTTAGAAGGCGGCGTGACCCAATGGATTGCAGACGGAAAGCCAGTCGTCCGTGGGAAACGAGGGTTTTCACTTGAACAGCAAGTTCGTCTCATTGCGGGAATGATGATTGTTTGTGGAGTCGTCTTGAGTGTGTTTGTGAGTTCATGGTTCTTACTCTTACCTGCGGCGGCTGGCATTGGACTCATTCATGCTGGCTGGACAGACTCCTGCTTGATGGGAATGCTGTTGACTGTATTGCCATTCAATCGCAAAAAAATGCCAACAAAAGAGCAGCCTGTTCTCAGAAACAAATATTAAAAAGTCGGAAAATGAAGGGATAAGGAGGATAGATCATGAAATGCACACGATGCGAAGGCTTAATGGTGTTTGACCGATTATATGGGCCGGACGAGGCTATCTTTGACTTGCCAATATGGCGTTGCCTGAACTGTGGATCGTCCGTTGATCCATTGGTTTTACAAAAAAGACTAGCTGAAGCCAAGCAACTCAAATCAGTCGAGGAAAATGTGGCGTCATCGTGATTTGGGAACATTGATGGAAACAATTATACTCTTTCCAATGTAACCGAGGGCCGGATAGGTTTCATTTATCAATTAAAGGAGGTTGCGATGCGTCGATCAATTCGTTCAGTCATGTATCTCTGTGCTCTAAGTTTTTTGGCCATGGGCTGTATGACGACACCTGCCATGAGTGGGGAAGGTGGGCCAACCGATGGATATGATATTCATATCCAGGCTCCGCATATGATGGCGGATGGTACCGTCGGTGGACCGTACCATCATTATTGCAAAGGTATTTCAGATGAGTTGCTGCAATGTCAGCTGTATGAATCCACCGATGCCAACGCAAAACTTGTGGCTATTGAGTATTTCATCTCAAAAGAGCTTGCGAGAAAAAATGTCCCGTTAGTTCAATGGAACCGAGCCTTCCATGACCACCAAGTTGAAATCGACACCGGTCGCGTTCAAATCCTCGACGTTGACGATCCCGCCAAAGTCAAGGCCCTGGCAGAAGCTGCCGGCAAAACTGATGGCGTGATCATCCACCTCTGGGACAAAGACCAAGTGGTCCCAGATGGAACCGTCTCGATTCCCACCTCGCTTGGTCACGTTTTTCGTACAGAATAACGGCACGACACAGGGAGAGCAGCAGAACGCTCTCTCCCTGTGTGCTCTCAAACACAGTAATTAGTCAGGAGTACTCGTGATGCCTTGGACAATAGGAACGCTATGGGTGTGTGCTCTTTTGGCTAAAAGTCTTTGGCCAATCAGCAGCGAAGCCGCCAATCCAGACGTGTTGAAACCCAGAGTGCCGCAGGATCAAATAGTCGAAGCTCGATCCTGGCAGAACCCCTTTTCATCATCGCCAGAAACGATTGCACAAGGGAAAAAGATTTTTGAGGGAAAAGCCTTCTGCGTGACCTGTCATGGCCGTGACGGAAAAGGCTTAGGCAAGATACCGGGGCTCGTCGGAAAACTGCCACGAAACTTCACCGATACCGCCTGGCAAGCCGCTCGCACAGACGGTGAACTATTTTGGATTTTAAAAAATGGAAGTCCAGGAACAGACATGGCTCCGTTTATCCCGTTGGTACTCACAGAGAACGAAGCCTGGCATGTTTTATTATATGTGCGATCATTTGGCAAACAATAATGTCGTTAGCGGGGGTTAGTCATGAATATGATCACCGTGCTCTTCCTTTCAACCTGGCTACTCGTCAGCTCCTATGACCCTGCGTCAGGGTTAGCCGCAAAGACGTTGCCACCAGAACCTGATGAAGAGTTACGTGTGGACGAAATTTATGATCAAGAGTCTCGCTTGTTTCTCTCACTTTATTCTCAAGGGAAATGGAAAAATTGATTACGTGAGCGGGCGAACGTTCCAAAAACATATGAGAAGCACCTACGGCAATCCGGTCTACTATTTCCTGGAACATCCATTGTTCTATTGGTGGAACCACAAGATGTGGAATGATCCGCGGCTTGATGGCGTCAACGACAATGAATTGATCTATCAAGAAAACACGGAATTTGATATCACCCGGTATAAGCCCTGCGTGTTTAATGGACAGCCTTGCTAACAAGGTCCACATCTTCTCTTAGACAACACGTCATGAAGAGGAACCTGTCGACTGGTACAGTCTTGGTGTTTGTCGGACTGATGTGGTTAGGACTGGAGGAGCAGCAATGTTGGGCACACTGGTCGACCGAGATTGAAGGCGCGGTCTATTACACGGACGACGTGAGCCTCTTTTCTTCATCTCGCCGACTGGCCTTACGAGAGGACCCGACGCAGCCCGTCATTGATGTCACAGGCCAGGGGTCCGATGTGGTCTTCGAACCTGAGCTGACCATTGGGAACACCTGGAACAACCGAGTGGGAACCACGTCTCTCTCTATTCGCAGTCAAGGCTTTATTTTTGCTGAGCAATCGCGTTTCACACATGGAACATATGGGATCAGTCTTGAACAGACGTTACCGTCTGAGACGACGCTGAGTTTGAGGTATCACTACGGTCCAAATTTATTCTTGGGAGACAATGTGGATCGTCGATCGGAGAATGAGAGTCCGACCGAAGAACGAGTCACGACGCATTTCTTAGCAGGGACCATCGAACAAGAAATGTTGGACGACCTCACACTTCGTGTATTGGGACGCTATGGAGTCCGTCTGTACAATGAGAACTTTGCACATCGAGATACCCACTTTTGGACAATCGGGCCTCACGTGGATTGGGAACTACGACCAGGGATTGCGTTAACCGTCGGCTATCATTTTGAACGGGGACTGGCGGATGGACGAAACCAGCCTCAATTTCGCGATGATATTTCCTACATAAATCATTATGCCTCCACAGAATTAGAAGTGGAGGTGTATAAGCACACCACTCTGGAGTTGGCCTTGCATTACGAGCGGAATAATTTTACGAGTGACCTCACTGGCGATGAACGGAAGGGAGCCACGGAGGATGTCTGGCAAGGGGATATTGAGATCAAACACCAGTTGTCGAACGCAGTTCAGAATAATGTGGGCTTCCAACGGTCACAGCGCAAGGCGAGTTTTGAGCCACGTACAATTATTGACAGCAATGTATGGATAGGTGGAACGTATCAATTCTAACTATCGGATTTTGGTAATGTAAGGAGGACTCCTATGATTTTCGAAGAACTAAATTCTGGAGCTTGTCGGAACTATTTAATTGGAGATCAGGCCAGCGAACAAGCCATCTTAGTCGATCCCGTGCTGGAACATGTTCAGGAGTATATAAAAATTTGGAGAAAATGAAGCTTAAACTGACCCATGCTATTGACATGCATACTCACGCAGATCACATCTCTGGTGCAGCATCACTGAAAGATCAATTAGGGTGTGAGTATGTGAAGTATGCCAACGCACCGGCCAGGTGCGTCACTTTTCACCTTACGGACGGTTTCGAGTGTCATCTTGGGAACCATCGCGTCAAGATCTTAACAACGCCAGGTCACACTCAGGACAGTATTACGTTGATTTTCCCAGACCGAATTCTGACGGGAGATGTGCTGTTTTTAGACGATGCCGGAGCTGGGCGAGATGATCTTCCTGGCGGGGACGCAGGGCAACATTGGGACAGTCTTCAGCTTACCCGATCATCTCATAGTATACCCTGCTCATAAATACCGTAACCGCCAACCATCAACCCTTAAACAACAAAAAGCCAGCAATCCCGTGCTGCAACCACGGTCGAAAAAGGCCTATGTGGATTATTTGAATGGACTTCAACTCGGCCCAGCTGATTGGATGAAAAAAGATGTCCTTAAAGCGAACTATGCCTGCGCACGCGATCCCAAGGCTGCTTGGATTACCGTGGATGTTCCAGCATGTGAAGTGAAGGGAACATTAGCTCAAGGAGCCAATGATCAACAAGTTGCCGCGATTCCGGTCGATGGGGTTCGGCAAAAACTTGTGAGTTCGGAACCACCCGTTATCCTGGATGTGCGAAATTCAGAAGAATTGACTGGGGAACTCGGACACATTCCTGATGCAATCAATATCCGGTCAGCGTCCTTTCACAAAAATTAGAAGAAATAGAAGGGAAGAAAGAAAACGATATCGTGACTGTTTGAAAGAGCGGTGGGCACGCTCACACGGCTGCCCAGATTCTCATGCAGGCTGGCTTCCCATAAGTCCATGTCATGATGGGAGAAATGCTAGCCTGAACGCAAAAAGAGACATCGGGCTGAGAAAGACAACTACTTTAGCAGGTTTCAACGGATCTTCGTTTGATAGTGTTACGAATTTATTGGTTCCAATTCGGGAATCTTAAGAGATTTGACAGCTTTGCAAATGGCTTGGACGGCTTTTGGGCAAGTAAACCCTTTACGCCATGCAAGTCCAACATGTCGTTCTGGTATAGGGTCGGTGAATAGATTGCCTTGAGGAATTTCCCCTGGAATTTTTTCGTCACTGCGCTGCAGGGAAAGCTCGCAATGCCTAATCCAGAATGTACCATTTGACGGATGGTTTCAAGAGAATTCCCTTGGATTTCTCCAGTATCCGATTGGCTGATTTCAGGACATTGTTCTAACACATGTCTGCGAAGACAGTGTCCGGCATGGGGAAGCAATACAGTCTCAGATGCCAGTAGGTCTGCTGGGACACGTCTTCTCTTTGCCCATGGGTGAGAGTTGGTGACCAATAAAGGTTCCGTGTAGAAACCCTGTGTCCTAATACCTGGCTCTTCGAAAGGCCATGCAATGATGATGACATCTAGTTTCCCGTTCTGCAATTTGTGTCGTTAATTCACGGTGAGATTTTCTTCGATCTCCAAGGGCATTGCAAGGGTTCTTTCTAGTTCTCCGGGGGGGGGGAGATGCTCTAAGGTAGCAGAGTATCGAAGCACGTCTCCTCGGAGGTAGGAAAAGAAAAGCGCCAACCAGATAGCACGGAGGGTTATCATGAGGAGACAACGCATATCTCAAAAGTACGGAAAGGGGCTGGTGAGATTCGCCGTCGCTCTTGGGGATGATGGGGATGGCTTTGGCATACCCAGGATTTCGAGAAGAACACCTTTATGCCAGTGGTCGTCGACAAAAGCTTCTCGACGATTATGAAAGAAGACGCATCAAAAAAACCAGAGGTGATGAAACGCCAGAATACACTGCTTGAAAAACGCTATGACTTAAGCAACCGACCGGTCAATGGCGTGACCATGTCAGGAGGCAAGTCCGTGCAGGAAGGCGTACGAGTCAAACTGTCGGAGGGTATAATGTGGGAAAAACTTGCTGAAATGAACCCCGAGGATATCCGCGAACAAGGCCTCTTTCCGAAAGGTTTCTTGCCGCTCCCGCAGGCCAAACACGAAACGGGTGGACAGGTTTTCCCTTCAGCACAAATTGAAGCGATACAAGAACATGAAGGACGTTCTTTGGAACGATTCGACATCGCGTTCGACCTACCCGAGCAGTTCTTACCGACGTTTCCGCCTCCCATTTATCTTAGCTCGCGACCAGATTAAGAACTATTACGATATCATGCACGGGATTTTGACGCCGGTTCAGATGGAAGGACTGCGGCTCTTGCTGACTCCATTTCCGCAGCAGCAGTTTAATCAGACCGAAGATCGCAAAGTGAAAGAGCCAAGTCTGGGAGTGTCGTGTTTGGATTGCCATACCAATGGCCATACAAACGGCGCCTTTCATCTCAATCCTGACACGCGTCCGCAAGCCACCCGCTTCCGGATCGATACGGTGAGCCTGCGCGGTATGTTCAATCAACAAATCCATGGCTCCAAACGCTCTCTGCGATCAGTCGAAGATTTCACCGAGTTTGAGCAGCGGACGGCCTATTTCGATGGTGACCACGTGATTGCCGCCAAGAAAGGCGCCAATCTCCCTGACCGCTCGAGTCAAGTCGCGCTAATGGCCCAAATGCAAAATATGCCCGATTTTCCACCTGCGCCGAAATTGAATCTGTACGGCAAACTTGATCCGACGAAAGCCTCCGAGGAGGAGCTGAGGGGGGCAAGAGCTTTTCTTCGGCAAAGCCCAATGTGGAGTCTGCCATACAGCACCGTTCTATTTGGATGATAAAATGCACGATTTGCAAGTCGAGCGGTTCTACAAACCACAGATGGTGAATGGCCAATGGATTCACGCGGAAGGACCGATTAAAACCTTTACTCTTCGTGGCATTAAGGACTCCCCGCCGTATCTGCACGATGGGCGACTCCTCACGCTTGAAGACACCGTCGAGTTTTTTAACCTGATCCAGGGCTTGAAGCTGTCATCGCAAGAGAAAAAAGCGTTGGTGGCATTCATGCCCACGTTGTAGTGAAACATGAAACGTGACAGTGAGAAACTCACCTCGGAGTCATTGTTATGAGCCATGCGTCATTCACTGTGCAAATAAATCCCTGCCGCTCCATGTGTTTTTTCCCCTGATGAAGGAGAGAATAACGGAGCTGGAAAAATGATCTAACCGGAATTTGTGAAAGAGAAGAAAAATCTCTGAAAGTCCATCTCTAAATATCTAGACTCTTCCAAGTGCGCGAGAGCAGATGGCATAAGGTGCACCGACTCAATTGGATTCAGTAATTGCTAACACCTCAATTGAACCAATTTGATGGCGTACCCCTTAAAGAAGGCCTGAGATGAGCTGCCGAAGCCAGGGTTTTTCCAGTAGGACATGAGTTAGACATACGTCACACTTATCCTAGAAAAAAGGTGAATGAGAAATCTTTATTCATTCCGTTAAAGTCTGATGTTCTATAAGAATAACAACCGTTTTAAAAGCGGAGAAACTCGCAATGATTCTTAAACAATTTCATTTGGAAAGTTTGGGGCATGCCTCCTATCTGATCGGATCGGAGGAAACGGGCGAAGCATTGGTTCTCGATATTCGCCGCGATGTTCAGCCATATTTAGACGAAGTTCGAACGCGCGGGATGAGCATCGCCTATGCAATCGAAACGCATCAACATAACGATTACGTTACAGGTATTTGCGAACTAGCGGAGCGCGTTCCCGTTCAGCGCCTGGCCGGGAAGGAGGCGAATGTCGGATATGAGGCGCGTCCGGTATCGGACGGCGAAAGCCTAACGATGGGAGAGATTACTTTCCAGATTCTTCACACCCCTGGCCACACGCCTGAACATATCAGTGTGCTCGTGACAGATCGATCGCGCGGGAAAGAGCCGGTTTTACTATTATCGGGCGGAGCGTTATTAGTCGGAGATGTGGCTAGGCCAGATCTCTTAGGTAATCCCGAAGAGGTCGAGCAACATGCTAAAACCATGTGTCAGATGCTTCAAGAAAAAATCCTCTCTTTGCCGGATCACGTGGAAGTGTATCCTACGCATGTAGCTGGTTCGTTATGCGGAGGCCATATCGGCAGCCGACTCTCAACGACGATCGGCTATGAACGTCGGATGAATCATTTATTAACGAACCTTGATAAAAAAGAGGAATTCGTCGGAAATTGTCTAGACCTCAAACATCTTCCATCAGTGCCGCCGTATTGGCCACGGATGCGGAAAATGAACGCTGAAGGCCCCCCGCTTCTCGGAATATTGCCTGAGCCGCCGGCTTTGTCGCCTCAGCAATTCGAACGAAAACAGCAAGAGGGGGGCATTGTGCTAGATTGCCGCCAAGCTGAAGCCTTTAGTTCTCATATTCCTGGAGCGTTGAACGTGGGGTTGGGGTCTTCTTTTCCAACATGGGCAGGCACCGTTTTGCCGGCCGAGGCAACAGTTTATCTGGTACTGGATGGTCCTGATGATCTGAAAGAGGTGATATGGCATCTCCTTCGTATTGGATACCCACCGCCGGCCGGGTGGTTGGCTGGCGGCATGTTTGCCTGGCGGACGGCGTCAAGACCTCTCCAGATGTTGCCGCAATGGTCGGTGCAAAATCTTTCTGAGCAACTTCAGAAGAATTCAGAGCTTCAAGTACTGGATGTCCGGCAACCGGCGGAATGGTCTGCTGGACATATCCCTCGCGCCCAATATATTTCCGGTAGCGAGCTGCCCCACCGTATAGAAGAAGTCGACCCGAAAAAGGCAGTGGCCGTCATTTGCGGAAGCGGCTATCGGTCCTCTGTTTCAGCAAGTTTGCTACAGCATCATGGGTACAAGAATGTGATCAATGTACTGGGTGGAATGGCTGCATGGAAACAAGCGGAATTTCCTCTCCAGTAAATGACGGAACAAGATGGACATTAAAAAGAGCATACGATGAATACATTGCCGGCAACAACAACTCGGATCGCGCAGCATACCGATGAGCAAATAAATGAAGCCATGCGTCGTCAGACGGAAAATAACGTTGCCCTCTATTCGGCAGGAGGCCTGGCGGCGATCAATCGACGGTTGGCAGAGTTGGAGTATGAGTGGGATATAGAGCGGACATTAGAAGCCAATGCGGCATCGTTCTCGCTACTTGGTCTGTTCCTTGGCATGACGGTCAATCGACGATGGTATTGGTTAAGTGCTGGGGTGGCAGGATTTCTTCTCCAGCATGCACTTCAGGGCTGGTGCCCACCGGTACCGGTTTTTCGCCGCTTGAGTATCCGAACCAGTCAAGAAATTGAGTGCGCGCGTCATGCGTTGAAAGCCTTGCGCGGAGATTATCGTCAGATTGCTGAGATAGCGGAACACAATGATCACCATGCAGAAGCGTCTGCCGCATGGCAAGCCGCCAGCAAAAACGAAGGCTCCTCCAACGGTGGATTTCAAGAATAGGCGAAAGGAATAATGCGCGATGAATTTCCTTGCCCGAACATCGTGGTCTCCATACGTGGTGGGGGCGGGAATCGGGGTATTAAGTTGGATTGCCTTTGCTAGTGCCGATCACCCTATTGGCATTACGACGGCGTTCGAAAATACTGCAGCCCTTCTGGGAAAAGCTGCCCTCCCTGCCGTGACGGACCATCAATATTTTCAGGAAGCTGAACAGTCTCCCAAAATTGACTGGGAATGGATGCTGGTGCTCGGTGTATTTGTCGGCTCATATCTGAGTTCAAGATTGTCCGGAGATCGGACGGACGAAAGGGTTCCGCCGCTCTGGGAATGGCGATTCGGAGGCAGCCGGAGGACGCGCTTCATGTGGGCCTTCTTAGGCGCTGCACTCATGATGTTTGGAGCGCGAGTGGCGAAGGGTTGTACCAGTGGTCATGCCATTAGCGGCACGCTGCAGCTTGCCGTATCCAGTTGGATCTTTGCCGCCGTCATTTTTGCGGTCGCGGTCGCCACGGCCTTTGCTTTGTATGGAAGGAAGGGAAGCGATCATGTTTGAGACGCCGGAAAAGTTGGCACTCGGATTGATCACAGGCATCGTATTCGGCTTTCTTCTGCAGAAAGGGCGAGTTGCCAAATTTCAGGTCATTCTCGGTCAGCTCTTATTGAAGGATTGGACCGTCTTTAAGATTATGTTGACAGCCATCCTAGTGGGAGCCATTGGAGTGTACGCTCTAGTAGCCATGAATCTGGCAGACCTTCATGTTAAACCCCTGTTGCTCGGCGGTGTTGTCTTTGGGGGGCTCTTGTTCGGGATCGGTCTTGCGGTCTTTGGCTATTGCCCGGGGACCAGCGTGGCGGCCTGTGGAGAAGGCCGTCGGGATGCCATGATCGGCGTAGGGGGCATGTTGTTTGGCGTCGCCCTCTACGTGGCAGTGTACCCCTTGCTTGTGCCCATCATCCAAGATCTTGGGGATTGGGGAAAAATTACGCTTCCTCAGGCGACATCCACTTCACCGTGGATATGGATCGTCGGGATCTTCATCCTCCTTATCAGCCTTGCCTTGGTTCGACAGCGACATGAGCGTAAAAAAATGAAAGAGTGTGAAGCCGCCCCTGATTCATCTCACATCAAAATTCTTCATTAGCACAAATGAAAGAGGAGGACATTATGAATAGGTATTGGTTCAGAAAATTTTTCTTAGTGAGTGTCATTCTCATGGGCTACTCTTGATGGGCAAATGCCGCCGATCAAACAACGATCAAACCTGTCGAACAAATCGGTGCTTGGTTAATCGGATTCCACGCCGATAAGAAAAGTCCTTCCAGACAATGGGTCGCTCATCATTTTTGTCACCAACTTCGTCCGGATCTTATGCAATGCATCCTCTATGACGATAACGCGCCGGACGCGAAAATGACGGGGATAGAATATATCATCCCCATGGAAGCGTTCGAGCAGCTTCCGGATGAAGAACAGCAATATTGGCATCCTCATAATTTTGAGATTCTTTCCGGACAATTGACCTTGCCTGCTGCTAAAAACGAATTGAAAATCATGGAAAACAAACTTAATAGTTATGGAAAAACCTTCCATCTGTGGAAAGCCGGGGTGTATGAGAAGGAGGATGAGAAATTTCCGGTAGGTGAACCCCGTCTGGCGTGGTCGTTTAATCATCTGGATGAGACAAAAGACGGATTAATCGAAAGTGTCTATCACGGCATGGGAATTTCTGTCGAGCAAAAACAAAAAGCGGGGAAAGATTTAATTTTGCAGACCAAACCCCAATGCGGAGTGAACGCCATAGCGGATCACTTCAAAGGACCAACCGAGTCGTTAAAAGGAGTCGAACCGAAGGAAGGATGCTAATCTACGCAGTGGATGACGTGTCATTTGTCCAACTCTTCGCAAGCGGGTACGCGAGCAAGTACTGAACAGAGCACGATCACTCCAAGAGACAAAGCCGATCGCATCGTCAAGATGTGTCTTTTCTGAATAGATCAAGACATTATCACCTGTATCAGCAACTAGCTACACGAAGGAGTCACTCCATGAAATACGCCCTCACCCTTACATTCACAGTTTTGCTTGCTACCGCCGTTTCCGCTAATCCGACCGGTGCTCCGGAATACACACATCCTATCATCAAGAGCCATGGCGGAATTGTCGTTTTGTCCGATGCCGCTCTTCCTCCCAAAAAGACTTCGAAAGTGATTATCGACATTACATCCGACGCTCAATCAGGCAGTGTCATCAAGGGATTCGACCGGGCGGCGTTAATTCTCAATCAATACACTCAGGCGGGTGCAGGGATCGATCACGGCTTTAAGATGGCCGTCATCCTGCATGGCGCAGCAACGAAAGCGGCGCTGTCGCATGAAGCGTACGCCAAGCATGCCAGTTCCTACATGAAGGACTTGGGAAAGACGAAGAATCCGAATCTGGAACTCATTCGTGAGTTGAAAAAAACAGGCGTTGACATCTACGTCTGCGGACAAGCTGCGGCGCATCATGGTTTTGCCACAACCGAAATCGCCCCGGACGTGAAAGTTGCGGTGTCCGCTGCAACGGCGAATATTAATCTGCAAATGGACGGCTACGCATACATTCCGTTTAACTAGCAGTTCAATCCATAACCTTACGCGACGTAACCGGAAGACAACGATGGCAAGGAAGGCACGAATGCTCACCTGTCTGAACCGGCTGGCTCTTTCATTATTGACAGCGTCGTTAGTGCTAGGGGTGAGTCATAGCGGGGCCACCTCGGAAGAATTCACGCTGGTTCACACGAACGATTTTCACGGTCGCTATTATCCCATCGAAGTAGTGCCCGGCAACGCGATGGTGCAGACCGGCGATCCAGGCGGTCGCATGCAAGGTTTCGAACGGGCCGGACGGGTGGGCGGATTTGCCTGTCAGGCCACGTTGCTCAAGCAAATCCGCAACGCTCGCGGTGACGATAACGTGTTTGTGGTCCATGCAGGCGATACCTTTTCCGACGATCTACTCGGTAACCTGACCAAAGGCGGGGCGGTGATCCGACTCATGAACGCCCTGAGTTACGATTTCCTCGCCCTCGGTAACCACGATTTCGACTACGGCCTGGACCGCACATTGGCACTCGCCGCCCTGGCTGATTTTCCCATGCTGGCCGCCAACGTCACGCTGCGCGAGAGTGGCGAACCGGTATTCGGGGACCCCACCCGCGTGATCACCCTAGGTGGTGTCAAGGTTGGATTTCTCGCGCTCGGGTACCACAATACCCACATGACCACCAGCCCGGACAATGTGCAGTCGCTCGCATTTACCAGCGGCATCGATGCCGCGCGCCGTTATCTGTCAGACCTGCATGAACAAGCCGACGTGGTGGTGGTCGTTTCGCACCAGGGGACCACCGTCGACAGAAAACTCGCCCGCGAGGTCGACGGTGTCGACATCATCTTGGGCGGCCATTCACATAATTGGATCACACCACCGGAAAAAGTCGGCCACACCTGGCTAGTGGAGGCACTCTCTAACGGCTTGCTGGTCGATGAACTGCGGGTCCATGTGACCGACGGCCGGATTTCTCGCGTCGATCAAACGATGCACACACTGTGGGAAGACCAATGCCAACCCGATCCAGAAGTGGTCACCATGATCGACTCCCTCCGCAAACCGCACCGCCAGCGTCTCGAAGCGGTGTTGGCCACGGCTGTGGAACCCATCGGCCGGCAGTACCAGTCCGCCAGTCCATTCGACCGATTGGTCGGCGAGATTTTGCGCCAGGAGACTGGTACCGATGTAGCGTTTCTACCCGGTGTCGGTTACGGCGTCACCCTGCCCACAGGACCGATTACCCGTGAGGCGCTGTACACACTGCTACCACACCCTTCCAAACTGGTTACCTTGGAGTTGAGCGGTGCGCAGATTTTACAGATTCTTGAGCAAAGCGCGACCAACCAAAAACCCACTGTTCCGCTACGCATTGTTGGCGGCTTGATTCAGACCTCAGGGATAGGATGGACGGTGGATTACCGGCGTCCGCCAGGTAACCGAATTGACGCGGTTACCGTCAACGGCATACCCCTCGATGACGAAGTTTTGTATCGGGCGGCGACACACAGCGGCATGATGGCTGGCATCCACCGCTACGCGACGTTTGCCAAAGGGCACGCCATCCGGCGTAGCGATCGTCTCATCACCGACATTGTCGAAGCGCACTTGCAACGCCGCGGCAAGGTGACCGCGCCTGCGAGGAAGGACATTATCCTGATCAGAGCGCGTTGAAATATTAACAGCTTAAACAGGTAAGATTGGGATGCCATTATCACGTCGACAATTTTGTGAGCGCACGCTAGCGAACGCCCGTTTTGGCGTCCGGCGTCCGGCAACCGGACAGCCAGTCAGTCAATCACCCTAACACATCCGCTCGGCCCAAGTTAGTTAACGCATTAACAGATTAAGTTAACGTTCAGCATAAGATCGACCAATCGAACATTAGTTCCACCTGCTGCAGACCTGACTGCTACGGATAAAAAACTGATAACATGCTCCTTAAAACTATTAAAAATGGAAGCCCCGGGACAGCGATGCCCTCATGGAAAAACGATCTTACCTCAAAAGACATTCTTGATGTCTTAGCCTATATTCGATCCCTGAGTGAGTAATTTGAAGATAATGAGTTGATGAGGAGGGAGCAATTAGGAAATTGTTTTTGTGAAGTGATTCTCATGCAGAAAAGTCCATCAAGAGTGAATGGTCTTTTCTATCTACCAGACTCAATTCTTGCCACCACGCGTTTCTGAATCGTGGTTCAACTTTTTACCCTTAACGCATGTTTTCTGCAACCTTGTCGATCCCCTCCTGCCTTCAATTCCCGGCTGATTCAGCTCCAAGATACTGGACAGGTTCCTGTAGCTGCCTTGCGACGTTCTTACGAAGAAGTCGTTGAGGGCAAAGAGTTGCGCGAGGCACGTCTCTGGTCGGATAGCACAAACAACCATTACTGAGACACATCCGGTCTGGGGTCTGGCACGAAACCGTTGCGGTTCGGCATGTCAACGGTGGGCAATGTCTTGGCATCAAGCACCATATCGGTGGGAATGATGCCGTTTTGATTCAGCAGCCAAGCCACGACAGCATAAACTTCGTCATTGGTGAGGGATTGCGGGGCGTTGAACGGCATCGCGCGGTGAATGTAGTCATAGAGCGTGGTCGCATAGGGCCAATAACTCCCGATCGTCTTACTCGGTTGTTGAGTGTCCAACGTGCCCTCTCCACCGACAAGACGATCCATTGGTCCTTCCTGGCCAGACGCTCCGTGGCAAGATGCGCATTTCTCGGCAAATACGGCAGCTCCTTGGTTCACTGTTCCTTGACCACTTGGCAGGCTATCTCCGGTCGGGCTGACATCAATATCCCAATGTTGCACTTCCTGATCGGTCGGCGCATGGCCGAGTCCATAACCAGTCGTCGAATGTGTGGCAGCAACCAAGGTCTTACTGGTTGGCCATCCTAATGCAAACGTGATTACGAGAACGGTAACCAGCCTGTTAAACCTAAACATTGGTGACCTCCCCCTCTCGCGAGATCTCCCAGCTCTGAATCGCGTTATTTATAATGATAGGTAGAATTCGTGCCTCGAACGGCAGTCAACTCTGGCCGAGCGGGTTGTATGTTGCCAGTGTCATCGATGCATCGGCTCTGGAGGATCTCATCTTTTCCATCTCAGTTCCATGAGTATCAAAATCTGGTGTGACATTTAGGGAGAACCGGTTCTTGTAACTGCGCCTGTTCCCAGGAATGACCACCATCTGTACTGACTTCCACCTTTGTCACCGACCCGCGACCGCTCCAAGCAAGACCTCGTACTTCAATAAAACCGGGTTGAACTTTCTGGCCGTCTGAAGGTGTGGTGATGACGGATTTGGCCTCCATCACCATCGTGAATTGTCGTGCCTTCCCATCAGGCATCAAATCGGTATACTGGGATGTCTCTTCCCTCGTCATGAACGGCGCGGTTCCCAGTTTCAGTCGACGCAGCCACTTAATGCAGGTGTTCCCTTCCCATCCAGGAATGAGCAACCGCAGCGGATAGCCCTGCTCCGGCCTGAGCGCTTCACCATTTTGGGCATAACAGAGAAGCGCATCCTCCATGATGTCGGCCAACGGCAAGCTGCGCGTCATGGCCGCCGCATCACTGCCTTCCGCCAGCATCCAGGTCGCCTCTGGTTTCAAGCCGACTTCCTTTAGGACCGTCGCCAGCCGTACGCCGGTCCATTCGCTTGTGCTCGTGAGTCCGTGGGTCTGTTGGACAGTCTGTCCAGTTGGAGCCTTCCATTCAGGTGCAGAATTTCCCGAACATTCGATAAAGGCCAGTCGCGAGACGGAGGGGAATCGTTTCAGTTCCTCCATAGATAAGAGCAATGGTCGATCAACCAGGCCGCGAACAAGGAGGGCATGGTTCGATGGATCAATAGCCGGAACACCATTGTGGTGACGCTCGAAATGCAAAGACGCGGGAGTGACGACACCATCGAGAGCTTGTAGTGGAGTCAGGGATGCCCACCAGGATCTTCCCACACGCTTGCTCGTCTCAAGCCCCTAACGCTGGCCATACTCCGTAGGTGGGGTGCCGGGTACGGTGGTCGGATCGGTTGCCTCCGATGGTATTTCTGCTCGTAACGGGTTCAAGATGGCTTGAGCTGCTGTCAGTCCGACGACAGTCATCGCTTGACCTAATAAGGCACGACGACTCAGGGAGTGGTTGTGAGGAGTATCCGTGAGTGTTTTGTCTCGTGCTTCTGAGGGAAAGTCTTCAGGTGCGAGGTCCATAGCAGAGCCTCCTGAAAGACGGAACATGTAAATATGAATATCCTGCGCCGTATGGCGAGGGAAAATTTCCAGAAATTATAGAATTTTCTTTTCGTGTGAACAAGTCAATGCAGAGCTTCCCTCATGTACACAAAAAGATCAAGAACCGATGGAACAGACGACCATAGCGGAATCATTTTACGACGAATCAGATCTTTGCATGTTAATACGTTAAGTTAACGATGAACATTTTCTCTTAACGAACATGTAGAATGCCATATCAAATGAAAAGATACCCACGATTTAACCCTTTGAAAATAATAAGTTATTTTATCAAGTATTTGCTTTGCTCATTCGGCATTCTCTTTGCTTTACTCCATTGCATAGTCTGTTCACTTTTTACACCTAACGTTCATGATGGAGGTAGACGATGTCGACAGAGCAGGGACATTCAATAACTGCGGGAATGTTTGGAGGGAATAACACAGAGGGATTAGTCTTAGTTGTTGATGATGAAGCCGACGTTCGGAAGATAGCACGGCTCACGTTGGAAAAAGCAGGTTACACTGTTGTTGAAGCGGAAGATGGAGAGCAAGCCATAGAGAGAATTAGAAGTGGAGAGAATCCATTACTTCTCAGTGTCATTATCACCGATATCAATATGCCTAAAGTTAACGGACTTGAGGCCATTCAGTTTTTCCAAAAAGAATTTCCGAGTGTCTCGTTGATCGTGATGACCGGTTATCCAAATTTACAGTCGGCAACTGAACTCATGAAACAAGGACTTGTCGACTACCTAGTCAAGCCAGTGGATAAAGAGAAACTCTTAGCATCTGTCGAAAAAGGCATGGAACAACGAAACATGATCCTCTCTTAAGCAGTGAGCTATGAGTCCTTTGGTGAATCAAGACTGCTTCATCGAAGGACTCACATAATGATTTCGAACATTTATGACATTTGATCAAAAGATGGTATTTTTCGATACAGGAGTATTACATTGATCACGGAACAAACTCTTAACACTCTGATATTGAATGCAGCGGGAGAAGGCATTTTAGGACTTGATCTGGAGGGGAAGCATACCTTTGTCAATCCAGCTGCCACAAAGATGTTGGGATTTACGGACAATGAACTCTTAGGTCAGCCCAGTCATACGCTATGGCATCATACTCATGCCGATGGGTCACCCTATCCAGCCACGAGCTGTCCTATCTATGGTGCTTACAAAGACGGACGTATTCACCACGGTGATACTGAGATATTCTGGAGAAAAAATGGGACATCATTCCCAGCAGAATATACAAGTACTCCCATCAAAGATGAATTAGGAAATCTTGCGGGGGCCGTTGTGACGTTTCGTGATATTTCTGAGCGTCGAGAGGCTGCGCACACGATCAAGGAACTCCGTCGACAAAATGAGTACATTTTGAATTCTGCAGGTGAAGGAATATTGGGCTTAGATTTGGAGGGACGGCATACGTTTGTGAATCCTGCGGCAACATCGATGCTGGGATATGAGGTTGATGAATTGCTCGGACGACCAAGTCATTCGTTATGGCATCATACGAAAGAAGATGGGAGTCGATACCCTGATGAACAATGTCCGATATATGGAGCCTATAAAGACGGATTGGTGCATATGGGCGCAGACGAAATCTTTTGGCGAAAAGATGGGAGTCACTTCTCAGCTCAATATTGCAGCACGCCATTGCGGGATGAACTGGGAAAGTTAAAGGGAGCGGTGGTGACCTTCCAGGACATGACGGAACAGAAGCGCATCGCGGCTCAACTCCTCGAAGCAGTCAAATTAGCTGAAGTCTCTCGAGTCTTAGGCAATATTGGACATGACATTAAAAACATGCTCATGCCCGTACTCACAGGTACAAGTCTCCTCGAGGATGAACTCAAGGACGTGTTTGCTGCCGTGATGAAGGATGATGCCAAGGCCTGGACACATAGTAAGGCGACGTGCACTGAATTGACGGAAATGATCACGAATAACGCTCGTCGCATTCAAGACCGGGTACGCGAGATTGCTGATGCAGTCAAGGGCGTCACGAGCGAATCAAACTTTACCCTGTGTACATTGCATGACCTCGTCAAAGGGGTATTCAAATCACTCCAGATCTCTGCCAAAGAAAAGGGGGTGACTTTGTATGCGAAAGGGTTGGACACACTCCCGATCATTCAAGCTGATGAGCGTCGACTCTTTGCGGCACTTTATAACTTGACGGGTAATGCGATCCCGGAAGTTCCGTCAGGGGGTTCGGTGACGATAATTGGGCAAGCTCACCTGGAAACCGGCCTACTTGAATTAGTTGTCGCGGACACCGGGAAGGGCATGCCCTCAGACATTCGAGATCGGTTATTTACCCAGAATGCCATTAGCACCAAAATCGGAGGAACCGGACTTGGAACAAAAATTGTCAAAGACGCGATCGATGTCCATCATGGCCAGATCAAAGTAGAAAGTGAAGAAGGGAAAGGAACTACTTTTTATATTACCCTTCCACTAACTCAGAAACCTCAATCTTAATATCGAGAGAATAAAGCACTTGGAGTGTTTTTAAAGCCAATTCAGCAATTCATAAGGAGACGGGCATGAAGATAAACTGGGAATTATCAGTGTGGATGACTGGGCTTGTGGTGAGTTCAGCATTCTGCTTGGGAGTATCTGCTGTCGCGCTTGCGGACGATTCATCAGAAACCATTAAAGAACAGTTTGGACCTGTGTTGAAATTGGAGGGAAAGGCACGGAAAGAAATTAATGCGATTGCGAATATTCTTGGTCCTGATTCAAAGATGAAATCTATTGATGCGACCGATGCAAGTGGGGAGATGTGTATGTTAGAAACCGTCTCCAAGCATAATATGATTCATTTTTCCGAGACACCTGAGAAGACACATGAAGATGTCGTCTACTTCATTAACCCTGCCACGTTTATTGCTAATGGATTGGATGTCACGAAACTCCCTCGCCACCCCAAAGAATTAGGCCAAATGAAACCCCTGCAATGGTACTACTATGACGGCACCTATGTAGAACCACATCAGGGCGGGCAATTGAATAAAGAATTCGTGATCATGTCAGTTGATGTGAAGTAGAAATATCAACAGAATGACGATTGAAAGACTGACCTTTTTTGTTTGGATTTTGGCATTATTTGACAGATTAGGTATGAATTCACACAATGAACGTATGAGAGTGATTGTATCGGAAAAAGGACAAGTGATCATTCCTAGGCGACTACGCGAACGTCTCGGACTACATACTGGTCAAATCCTAGATGTTCAAGAAAAAGAAAGAAAATTTGTTGCCACTAAGTTGCCAACGTCTGATACCGTCGACACGATTTTCGGTATTCTCAAACGTAAACAAAAGACTGATCAGATCATAAAAGACCTTCGTGGCAAGGCAGACCCACGGTAATTACAGCCATTGATACAAATATTCTGATCAATACTTTTGGAGCAGATCCTATCTATGGTATACGATCAAAAGAAACGTTCCGCTCACGTGTCCAGCGGGGGGCATTAATTGCTTGCGAGGTCGTGCTGGCAGAAGTAATCGCGCTATTTCCAACAGTGACGATTGCAAAAAAAGCTCTCACGTATTTAGGTGTAGGCTATTCACTTTTAAAGATCGATGCTGCCTTACAAGCCGGACGCCTTTGGAAAGCTTACAGAGCCAAAGGTGGCAAACGAACTCGCATGGTTGCCGATTTTCTTATTGGTGCGCATGCTTTCCACCAAGCTGATGCGCTATTAACGCGAGACCGAGGGTTTTACCGAACAGGAATGTCCTCCTTAAAAATCATAGATCCTTCGAGCTGACGACCTTCCTCAGCAGTCTTATCCTCAACCGACCTACTCTAGGGTTTTCTATTCTACAACTTGAGTTTAAGATTCCAAACTAATGTAATAAGGGGTGACTCAACGAAAAAGGGAACTTCTCTGACGGCTCCCCATAAAAATTGTTCTTTTCGCAGTAGATACCCACGGGCTCACACCCGTGGCACTTAAAATTCAAATTTGAGCTGGATGTGCGGAGGAATCACCAGCACCACATGAATGTGATCAACCTGCACACTCCAATGCTGGACATCGACATCGGGATGATAATGTTGAATCTGAGTTATACGCTCCTGCACAAAGAGCTTGATCGCCCCTCGTAAAATCCGTCGCCGATATTTGGGGTTCCACACCACATGCTAGTGATTCTGATAACTCCATGAGCACTGAGGCGAACTTCCATGCCGTAGTGTCATCAAAAACCCCCTCATGTGGCGGGGAGCGCTTTCACCCACGGGTTCACACCCGTGGTCCTCCGCGCTAGCTTTAATAGAAGAACATTTGTGGAAACCTTGTTTGGCGTAAGTATGGATTGAACCTAAGGAGTGAAGCGCGGGCAAGGATTCTTACGGAGGGTTGTTCAGTTTTGTCCTAGATCCATTAACAATCCTGGAACATCACGAGCGCCATGAATCATCCGATAGACAAGTACCGATTTATCAAGAATTTTATAAAAAATTGAATAATTATCGACGACGACAACTCGGTAATCTAGTTTAGCCAACTGTTCATCGTTGGGAATTCTGCCTAGCCGCGGGTGGGTACCCAGTGCAGTTAACTTTCTTTCAATTCGATCTGTCAGCGATAATGCTGCAGTTACATTGTCTGCTGCGACGTAGGAGAGAAGACTTTGTAAATCCTGCTCGACCGTTGAAAGAAGCCGTACGGGATATTTATACGTGCTCACGTATCTGTTTTCTAATATCCTTCATGACTGCGGTCGCCCTTGATCGCCAGCAGCTCGCTTTTCTTCTGCCATTGCGAGTTTGGCGTAGAGATCTAATCGCTTTTGAAGTTCACCGTACTGAGAAAGCGACATCAGCACCATATCACCCTCACCATTTTTCGTGATGAATACAGGCTCTCCACTCTGGTGAACCAATCTTAAAAGTTCGTTTGACGAGACTTTAGTCCTTTCAAAGTTAATTACAAATCTCGTTCGGCCGTGTGTCTTTCCCGAATCATTTCATGCCGTCCGCCTAAAAATCTTCCGGTGAACAGCCATATCAAGGCAATTGGAAAAGCCGCAAACGACATTTGCGAAATAGACAGACCGAACGCATGTAAGGCAGATCCAACCCAGGTGCCCGTCATATCGCCCGCGCGATGCACCACGGTATCAATGACATTTTTCGCTTGATACTTTTCTATCCGAGGTACAACAGTAAAAAGCGTTTCACGTGTGGGTTTGGTGATTGAAAACTCTCCCGCCCTTCGTACCACACCAAAACCAATCAGCACCGGCA
Organism: Candidatus Nitrospira salsa; assembly: GCF_965152625.1. Lineage (NCBI taxonomy): Bacteria > Pseudomonadati > Nitrospirota > Nitrospiria > Nitrospirales > Nitrospiraceae > Nitrospira > Candidatus Nitrospira salsa. The sequence continues at coordinate 462,071 of NZ_CBCUCO010000004.1, read as the reverse complement.
GTATGGTCGCCATTCCGAACATTCCAAACCCAAGCAGATTCACCAATGGCATAGCCATGAGCATGGCCGTTACTCCAAGGAATGGCAGTAACCGGCCGGTTGCAAAGATTTGGAGACAGACCGTGAGTGCATTGACGGCAAGATCAACCGATGCAAACAGTTGGAGTCGATTACTTGAATTCGGAACAACCTGCGGAACGAGTATCGTTTGCTGTGAGTAGAGAAACGTTGAGAGAATGGAATAACACACTAAATAGAGGCTGATGGCTTGGAGATAAGACGATCGAGTGATTTGCACGATGCCAATCCATAGACTCGGAGGTGAATCAGAGTTCGTTGTCGAAGCAGCCAGGTGCTTGCCTCCTAGGTCCTCTCCATACTGCTCGTGAAACCAGGCAAGTAATGCCATGATGCATCCAACCGCCATAAGTAATAATGTCGCAGAGACCAGTAACAAACTGGCAACGCCAACTCCCTTAACGGCTATGGCTGTAAACAACGGACCACTAATCGCTCCAACGCTCCCGCCAGCGGAAATGAAGCCAAAGAGCCGTCGAGCCCCTTCAGTTGAAAACACATCAGCCATAAAACTCCAAAAAATTGATACAATAAATAAATTAAAAACACTCACCCACACAAAAAAAACCGGGGCTAATGTGGTCATCGTGAGCCCGGTTTTGAGGGCAATGTAAAACCCGACCAGATTGAAGATGAAAAACAGATACACGGTTGGAAGTAAACGACGAATGGTCAAACGGCTGGCCGCCAACCCAAACAAGGGGACGACCGCAAGCATCGTGAGAAAGACAGTGAGGAAGAACCAGGGTAATGCATGAACACCCGCAAGGACACCCATTTCATCACGGATTGGCCGGAGAATGTAGTAAGCCGCCAGCACACAGAAAAAATAGGCAAAAGACCAGAGTAGTGCTGGGACCTCATTGGGTTGAACAGAAACAACCCATCGGAGCATTCGATGAAGATAGGTGGTAGTTGAGCTAGGCATAGAAAAGCATTGCGCGTGCAACTATAGCGCAGTAGAGGAAAGGGGTCACTGCCTGCGAAACAAAAAAGTGGGAGGAAAAAATGAAGACCGGTGGGTCGAGGATATTCGTTCAGTCTCTACTTCTTCTGAATTTCAGAAGAAGCAGAGTATTGAACAAGGACTGATTCTTAGTCCTAGGAATCATCGAGAAGAAGCAGCAGCAGCAGGCCGAGGTCCGCCACTCCGTCGATTTGAGCCAAACCGTCGAGGTTGGTCCTGCCCTTGTCGGGGAGGTCCACTACGGTTGAAACCTGGGCGTTGGCGCTGACCAGTGTTTTGAGAAACAGGTTGAAACCGTGGTCGACTCCCTGGTGCCGATGGAACTGGCTGACCCAAGAGTTTTTCGATCTCTCGCATATGCCGAGAATCTTCAACCGTCACAAAACTTGTGGCACAGCCCTCCGCTTTCATCCGTGCGGTACGACCAAGGCGATGCACATAATCTTCAGGGACATTGGGAAGATCATAATTAATCACATGTCCGATGTTCGCCACGTCGAGACCGCGCGCGGCAATATCAGTCGCGACCAAAATCTGAAAGCGACCACGACGAAAACCTTCTAGCGCCGTACGACGCTGAGCGAGACGCCGTCCTCCATGAAGCACGGCGACTCGATGTCCGCCACGTTCAAGCGTTTCTCCTAAACGATCAGCGCGATGCTTGGTTCGCGTGAAGACCAAAACCGACTTTCCGTTTCCTTTCAACAGCGAAAGAAGGAGAGGGGTTTTGTCGGATGACGTGGTATGGTGAAGGGTCTGCGTGACTCCGGTGGCCAAGGTCGCCGACTTCGACACCATGGCACGGACAGGATCCTTAAGGGACATGCGGGCAAGATCTCCAAGATTTGTGGGCATGGTTGCTGAAAAAAGGAGGGTCTGCCGTTCGTCTGGCACCGCTTCCATAATCTGATTGAGCTGTGGAGCAAATCCCATATCAAGCATACGATCCGCTTCGTCTAACACTACAATCTGCAGTTTAGTAAAACGAATGGTGCCTTGCCACATATGATCCAGCAAACGGCCTGGGGTCGCAACGATAATATCAGGGCGTTGCCGCAGTCCTCGTATCTGCGCATTCATATCGGCTCCGCCCACGACGGTGGTCGCAAAAATTCGACGTGATCGCCCCAGACGATCGACCGTTTGTTGAATTTGAATGGCTAATTCTCGCGTAGGGGCTAAGACGAGCCCACGGGGATCGCCTTTGGCACCTTGGGCAAGCCGCTCGATCATCGGAATAATAAAGGCAGCCGTTTTTCCCGTGCCTGTCTGGGCGCAACCCAAAACATCCCGACCTTCAAGGGCAGGAGGTATGGCTTTGGCTTGAATAGGAGTCGGTTCTTGAAATCCGGCTTTTGCCAAGTCTTGTAAGAGAAAGTCAGAGAGTCCAAGCGCGCTAAACGATAACGTCTCAGACGTGGAGTCAGAACTAGACATAGAGGTATTCCTCGCTTTTAGAAAAGGGGATCGTATTTACACGTAGTCAGAAAACCGAGGGAGGCAGAATTGGGAGGAAGTCCGCTCCGAGCAGGATCTGGTCGCGATACGATCGCGGGGCCCGGAGTATTACTAGCGTCAGCGTCGCCGGACCGATTCAACAGTGACTAATCAGAGATTACTCGAGATTTCCCGTAATGTCAAATTGGTAGTCACCAAATGGGGCCTAGAGCCTCAAAGAGAGTTCCGCCATGTGCAAAATGACATGAGCATCACGCGTCGATGAATAAAAGTTCCGAAGGATTGTGACATTGAACGAAAAACGAGTACACTACACATCTCTCAATTGATGAGAGATCGACCTAAGTCCATCATCTTCAACATACACGCATGAACGGTCTATGGGTTCTGTGATCAGGAAGTTCATCATAACAACGAAGAAGGAGCAACCACGATGAGCAGTGAGACACCTCGATACGCAATTGGGGATTTCGGGACTATTCACAAATTTACCGGCAATGATGCCCCGTCCGGAACCAAGCCGCTGGTTGAAGCCGATGGCACAACGATGACCGAATCCGGAATTGGATTTTGTAAGGCAAGGGGGATTGCCTCTCCCAACGCTGAAGTTCTCCGCGTCTTGTGTGACCAGTATCAATCAAAAACCTTGACGGACGCGGCTGTCGCACATGACCGAACGCTTGAGCTAATACCTGAACGCATGGATAAGACAAAGATTATGTCAGAACGTCTCCGGCTTGACTGGGAGAATCAAGACAAAGCCTACAAGGCCAATGCCTCGGCAAAGAAATAAGCGGGAAAAGTCAGCTCGTACACTCTTGACTCTCTAAGATGAGTGACCACAGCGGTCTTTTCAACCAACTTGCCAGTGGACACATAGCACTAATATAAGCGACACTATGTTGCATTGGATCCTACTATGGGGTAGCCTAGTGTAGAGAAGCCTTCATTGTCCTGTGCGGAACAAACCCTCCTCCGGCGTGTCCCGTCGGTTGCGTGACGAAACATCCTTAACAGACTTTGATCATGTTTTCGTAATCCATAATGGCAGTGGCTGTCTTGGCTCTGCCGTATATTTGTGTCCACTCATGCAAGCTGACCTTGAATACGGCGCGATATGCGCTAAGCTTGGGCAGCTGTAACGAAGACAGTGTCAGGAATGAGAATTGTCTATATTCAGAGCTGCGGTTAGATTCTCGGGACTTTAACAGCGTAGCTGAAGAATTCCATTTACATAATTTATTGTTTCGCTAGAACCCGCCCCTCGAAAGTGAGGGTGGGTGGAGATGATGACCATGCCTCAACAAAAACGACGGAAGGACATGCGCAATGTAGCCATTATCGCGCATGTTGATCATGGCAAGACCACTCTCGTGGATGCGCTACTTCAGCAAACCGGAGCCTACGTCTTCAAAGAGGGTGAGGCGGTCATCATGGACTCGAATCCCTTAGAAAAAGAACGGGGCATTACCATTTTTTCAAAAAATGCTTCGCTTCGATATAAAGATCATCTCATCAATCTGGTAGATACTCCCGGGCATGCGGACTTTGGCAGTGAAGTTGAGCGGATTCTTCGTATGGTAGATGGGGTGTTACTGTTAGTTGATGCCTTTGAAGGGCCCATGCCTCAAACAAAATTTGTCTTGAAGAAGTCGCTGGAACTTCACCTGAAACCCATCGTGGTCATCAATAAAATTGACCGTCCCAACGCTCGTCCTACGGAAGTCGTCAATCAAACCTTTGATCTGTTCTGCGAACTCAATGCCACAGACGAACAACTAGACTTTCCCATCGTGTATGCTTCCGGCAAAGATGGACTCGCGACGCTCGAACTCGATGAGAAACCGACAGATATGAAACCGCTACTGGACACCATCATTCATCGAGTGTTGCCACCAGTGGCCGATGCTGATCTGCCCTTCCAAATGTTGGTTACGATTCTAGACTACGACACCTATATCGGACGTATTGCTGTAGGACGCATCGTGCATGGGGCAATCCGAGTCGGTGCGCAAGTCGCCCTCGTCAAGCGCGATGGGAAAATTGTCAAAAGTAAAGTGACCAAAATTCTCGCGTATCAAGGACTCGTGCGTGTCGAACGTGAGCAAGCACAGGCAGGCGATATTGTCTCTCTTGCAGGCATTGAAGATGTTCGTGTTGGCGAAACACTGGCTTCGCCCGAACATCCTGTCGCCTTACCGACCGTTAATGTCGATGAACCAACCATATCGATGAACTTCTCCCACAATACGTCTCCGCTTTCAGGAAAAGACGGTGGACGATTTTTAACCTCCCGGCATATTCGAGAGCGGTTAGCTCATGAAGCCATGATGAATGTCGGGATTAAAGTCGAAGAAGCTGATGGCGGAGAACGGTTTACGGTATCCGGTCGAGGAGAATTGCACTTATCAATTTTAATCGAAACGATGCGCAGAGAGGGTTATGAGTTAGAAGTTTCTCCTCCAAAAGTCATTTTCAAGGATGTCGATGGCGATCGTCTGGAACCCGTTGAAGAAGTGGTCATCGAAGTCGACCCGGGATATCAGGGCAGTGTCATTGAAGCCTTGGGAAATCGACGCGCTGATCTCAAAGACATGCAGCAAAGTTCCGTTGGCACCATTCGTATGGTATTTCACATTGCCTCTCGCGCGTTGATGGGCTTCCGCAGTGAACTCCTGATGATGACGAGAGGGACTGGGGTTATGTCCCAAATATTTCATGAGTATCAACCCTTTAAAGGCGAAGTCCCACGTCGTTCTGCTGGTGTCCAAATTTCGCATGGTCCTGGTAAGGCCGTGGCCTATGCGCTGTGGGGATTGCAGGATCGAGGGGAAATTTTCATGCGTCCCGGCGATGCGCTCTACGAAGGCATGATTCTCGGGGTCAACAACAAGGGACAAGATTTGGTCGTGAATGGAATACGAGAGAAAAAATTGACCAACATCAGAGCGGCAGGGTCTGATGACGCCATCAATCTCATTCCCCCGCGTGAGTTAACCTTAGAGTATGCGCTGGAATTTATTGAAGAGGATGAACTGGTTGAAGTGACCCCGAAAAATATCCGTCTCAGAAAACGATACCTGACCGATAACGAGCGTCGCTCGGCACGGAATGCCTCAAAAAAGGGATAAAGCCAAAACGTTGTTGTACATTGTATTGTAGTGTTTTAACTTTTCCTCAGTACATAGGACCTAACGCCTGCTGGCTAGAGCCACAACGTATAAAGGGGCCTGCGTGAACACTCACACAGACCCCTCAGATTTTTCAGCTTGCCCTGTTATGCACAGCTAAGCGAACAGGCGGTTCGACTTACCAGCGTCCCCCTTTATTGCCGCCGCCAAATCCCCCGCCACGGCCTCCTGGAGATCGAGGCTCTTGTGGCCGCGCTTCGTTCACTGTCAATGTTCGACCATCTAACTGTGTTCCATTCAAAGCAGCAATCGCTGCATTGCCTTCTTCGCTTCCCGCCATTTCCACGAAGCCAAATCCTCGGGATTGGCCTGTAAATTTATCGGTAATAATCTTCACCGACTCCACAGTCCCATGGGCAGCAAAGAGATCATTCAACTCGGCATCAGTCGTGGCATACGGTAAACCACCCACGTAAATCTTCAAACTCATAGAGCATCTCCTTTTAAAAAACGTATTGTGGTGTTGGATACGAGAAGTAGGAAAGGACGAGGCAAAGACGCGAAACCACTCCAGCGACTTAGCTCAGACTTTCGAGTAGACTCCCGGAAAAACAACTAGAAAACTTGGACCTCAACTCTTGTTAAACACGGTAACGCAGGCCCTCAACGCTACGGTAAAATCACGGTAGCATACTGCCTAGGGGAAGGCAAATAGACAAGCGTGGCTCGTATCTCGCAGGATGAGTTCTTCGGTTTTTTACGAGCGACGAACGACGGTTCACGAGATACGTTTTTTCTCTAAGAGATACGAATCACGAACGACGGACAAAGGGTCGACGTAGGCCACTCATGATTCGAGCCCAAAGTGTTTGGTAGGTTTCTTGTCCTTGAAGCATGGCGCAATACCGTTGCAACACTCCTTGGTAGGGACCGGGAAACGTTTTCCCAACCCAACGATGCCACGAACGTGGCACGCCATACACCAGACGACCCAATCTCGAGGCAATTTGAAATTCTCTGCCAAATTCATTGATGACGGCACGTTCATATTCATCAAAGTCTGGTGACGAATTCTTTAAGGCATGAACGATGCTGGCCCCGGCTAATTGCCCAGAGCGTACAGCATAGTAGATCCCTTCGCCCAAAAGCGGGTCAACGAGATGTCCGGCATCGCCAACCAACAGTGCTCGACCGTGGACTAGCCCGTTGTTCCACCGTTCGTTCGTGACACCGGGTGATCGATTAAACACGGGAATAGGGTGTCCGAGGGGCAATGGAATCTGAAGGCCGGCCAACGTCGGTTCTTCACGAGAAAACTGCTGAAAGCTTCGCTTCGGTCGATTCATTCCTCGCACAAACTCCCCAACACCAATTGAAAGGCCCTGCTGTTTGGGGAAAATCCAGCCATACCCTTTCTTCGCGGCATTCAGGCTAATCAATGCCGTGTTGGCATACCCATGGTGACGGGATGAGTCTGAAAACACTTCGCTTTCGAGTGCTGGAATTTTTTGTAAGCGCCGCTCAGAAAAGAGTTGCTGAGCAACAGTACTCAATGCGCCGTCAGCCCCGATAACGACTCGGCCATGATATCGACTTCGAGCGGTCCTGACTTCGATTCCATCAGGGAGCTTCGTGAACGTCCTCGCAGGTTCATCCTCATGGACATCAGTCCCAGCTTGTTGTGCCTTTTCGACAAGCCATTGATCAAAGCGAGAACGCATCACCATATAGGCCATCGGCTTTGGTGATTCAACACAATACGACTCTTCTGGACCATACGAGAAAATCATACGGTAGACAGTATCCTCGATGACATCCTTAAAGTCTGACGGCAAAATCGTCTCAATTCGAGCGGAAAGTCCGCCGCCGCACACTTTATAACGAGGATGAGTCTGTTTTTCCAAACCCAAGACGGAGAGACCGGCCAGGCTTAATTCGTAGGCTGCCGAAGCTCCGGCTGGCCCCATGCCGACGATGATCACATCATATAAGGGAGATGCAGACATGGTCCTTACTGTACCCGATACTCCTAAAAAGAAACCATCGTGCACTGTCCAAAATCTTGGACAACTCTCACGCTGTGACCGGTTGAGCTCATGTAGGTCGGACTAGCAAAACATGGACGATATTTCGTAGGATTACGAATACGCCAACTATTTATATGGCTGATCATTTTCTTGTGAGACTCTGAACCAAATACGAGCATGTGGCGGCATTCGCGACATCGTTCATCGGCTAACGCGTCAAAGTAGCCAAATGTAACGAGCGGCTAAATTAGTGCTAGTGATTGGACCAACACTCGTACTGAATGTTATGTAATTGAGTGGGGTATTCGTAAGTTCATTCAAAAACATTGCTTCCTCTATTTAAAAGGACATCATCATGAAACGCCTCGCTGGACTTTTCACTTTTTTGTTCATCTTCAGCTCTCCATTCTCAGCTTGGTCCTACACAGAAGAACCCGTGACAAATGGCGGGGCCATCGCTGGGACCGTCATCCTTGATGGGAAAAAACCACCGGCCTTAGCTTTTAGTATTATCGCCAATCCAGATACAGCCTTCTGCGGGCGAATCTCCACCGGAACAGGTTGGCGGGTCGTGGATGAATTTCAACTTTCACCCGAGGGCGGCCTGAAAAACACCATTGTTTTTCTTGAGGGAATCACGAAAGGCAAACCGTTTCCTGAAAAAGCTAATAAACCTTCGAAAGTGACGGTGGAAGACTGCGTATTTCAACCTTGGGTGATGGCCGTGCGCGATCAACAGCCTCTTCATATTGTCAACATGGACCCGATCATCCATGATGTGGTGGCGTATGAAACAGCGCCATTCGGCAACAAAGTCATGCTCCACCGGCCGCTGAGGCTCAACCCGCACCATCCCAAGGATTTACTGAAGGACCATCAACACAACCCTGGCGAAGCCATGATCGATAACGTGAAATTCTCACAAGGTCGTCGAATTTTCTATTTAGAATGTGGGTTTCACCCCTATATGCAGTCGTGGGGAATGGCCATAGACAATCCGTACTATGCGATTACGGACGAACACGGAAACTTTACGTTACCAGACGTTCCAGAAGGCGTGTACAAACTCATTGCCTGGCATCCAGGCATGGGCGGTTTTCTGGAGATGAAGGTGGTTGTGCTTGAAGGGGATACACTCAAGACAAAAATGGTCTTTACAAACCCAAAAGATCGACGCATGGCCCACAGTACCATGAAACCGAATTATCGATTCGGCACCGCGGTTCTGGAAAAAGAAGGAAACACCGTCGACATCCAAGTGACGCATGAAGAACAGCATCACTGAGATATGCGTTCTAGATTTAATAGATAAAAAATTTCATGAAATGTAAAACGGCTACCCAAATGGGTGGCCGTTTTTTTTAAACGCAACTGTCTCACCCTTTCTCCTCTACACAAATAGTTCCTTGCATATTGAGTCCTTTCAAAAAGTCTAAACTTTCGACGACAGGTATTTTCAACTTGCAACTTTAGCGTATTAGCGTTATAGGAAAATACTGTCTACCCATTTCAAAATTCATCATACACACAACGCATGAAAGTCTTTCTCTCTCCCATTGCACGAAAGATAAAGTGTAAAAGAAAATTTCCTAGGCTCACAACTATCATGGCCTGAGGATATCAGGGTTAATATAGGCTTGAGGTTCTATGGGTTGTAAGTATCATCCGCTCCATTATATGAGGCAAAACTGATATGAGTAGTGCTAGAAAACCAGAACAAAAGAAACGGTGTATCCATCGTGTTTAGAAATCTAATCTTGAGAGCCATCCATTGAGTTTAACTTATAAACCTTCTCTTAACTCTGAATGTTTGTGCGGTTCAGGTAAAAAATTTAAAAGGTGCTGTCTCGACCATTACGCTAAGTCGCGTACTACTCAGAAAGCTTTTTCTGAATTTAATTCAGAACGATATGAGGAGGCATTGCAAATTTGTCGGGCTGATATAACTCAGTACACAATTTGGCATAAAAGGCATACAGAACCTTTAGCAAAGACAGGGAAAGAACCCGGCCCATTCTTTTGGGAAGTTGACGTTAAAGCTCTTTCAGAATTAGTGGGCCTCCTTTTCTTGTGTTATCAAAACACAGGTCGTGCCTCTGAATTTCCAGGCGTTTTGAACAGACTTTATGGAAACATTAAGGATTCCAGATGGCATGCAAAAATTGTTTACTTCCGTGCCCTTTCTGCCCTCGGAAGAAATTGGAATAGAGAATCAGGGCGACGAGAATTAAAAAAGATTGGTCGGATTGAAAATATAAATGATCTTGAAATTCTTAAGCTTTTCCTTGATCTATTCGGAGAGGAGCTTTCCTTTTCGGTGAAACAAAAAGTTATTAGTCGTGTGCTTGATCATTCAGAAAAATCGATAGATACACTGTACTATAGATTCTTACGTGGAGTTCAGTATCTTCTAATCAATGATCACGAAGGAGCAGAAAAAGAAATTGAAGAGGCGATAGATGATTTTCGAAAAGAACGAAAAGAATCATTAGAGATTTACGAAAAGCATTGTTTAGCAATGAGTTCAGCTTTACTTGCTTTACTTAAAAGTGACGAAGCTCTGTATAAAGAAGCACGAAGCCTGTGGGAGTCAATACTTGAAGTTTACATCGAGTTACCTAGCGCTGGGAAAGCGGATATTTATCGTTGGATTGGCGGTGCCTTTGAATATCAAAAAAAATGGGAAGAAGCATTAGAAAGTTATTTGCACGGGATAAAATTTTCTGATAATGGAATTTTGCGAATTTTTATATCAAGATGTCATTTAGAATTGGACAACATAGGTAAGGCACGAGAATATCTAGATTCGGTTTCTGTAGAAGATCTAATGGCCGCAGAACTTGCAGACTATGCTTTTGTTGATGCATTGTTGTCGATTGGGGAAAATAACAAGGAAAACATAGAAAGAAGTGAAAACCTCCTAATAAATATTAAACTAGAGGCACCGTATTTTCGTGATTATCGATACAAGCTTCTACTTTCTCTGGATGCCGCAAAAAATAGCAGTGAAACCGGTAAAATACTGAAGAAAAGTAAAGAAATTCTTGCGGGACTTTTTAGGTCAGTAAACCAATATGTGATTTTACAACCAAACATAATGGGAGTGGGGATCAATCTAAATAAAGTGCTGGAAAACATAAGCAGTGGTAGCAAGCAACATCAAGAACAAGGATCAACGAATCTGAGTGAAGATGAGTAACTTCATAATTTTACCCGTTTTGAAATGAAGAGGACGATTATGGACATAACATGTACTAAAAAACTAGACGATCTCCAACATCTCTTTCACATGTGGCGCTCCATAGTCTGCTGAACCTGTGAGCACTCGGAGATTGGATAGGATTTGCGCAACGCCCTCGTGGTGAGTATGCCCGCAGAAGACCGTGAGTTTGCTGTCAGGCCAACCCTGCGTTAGCTGATACAAAACATCCCCAACCGCTTTGCATGTAAAAAACGGAAGTCAGTCATCATTTCCGACCTGGCCTTCCTAGCAGCAGGATTCTTTAAATGACGTGAGATTGGTGAGGAAGAGACAACAAATTCAAGTCTGCTTTTGATTCAGACTCGTGTCAACCGCGCATCAAACCTCAATCATGAAGTTACATCCACATCGCATCAACCGGAACGGCCCATAACCGATCACCAAACGAGACCGTTTTCTGGCCTCTGTACAACACCACACCGCAAGTAAAATCATGTCCGGAGTGTCGGAGTAACTCGTTTAGACCGTGAAAGTCAGTCTCAGATACAGCGTCTCTGGCTTTAACCTCGATCCCTGCCAGTGCTCCATTGGGATACTCCAAAACAAAATCCACTTCTTTTCCGTCGCTTGTTCGGAAGTGATACAAGTCAGCCCGTTCCTCTGACGACGACAATTGTTTGAGCAATTCCGTGGCGACGAAGTTTTCTAAGACGTGTCCAAAAACATGCGGGTCGTGCGTGGCAACTTTGTCCAGGTTGATCTGTTGAAGATGGCAGAGCAGGGACGTATCGATAATGTAACCTTTCCCAGACTTCACGAGCCGTTTGCCGATGTTTCGGGACCAGGGTTTGACATCAAATGCCAGAAACATCATTTGTAAGAGCACTCGATAACTCTTCGCTGTGACCGCATTTTGACCGATAGAGCGAGCGATGTCCGCTTCATTCACTAATCCTCCAGCGCGACTAGCCAGTATCCGTAACAGATTCGGGAGTACCCCTAGCTTCGCAATGTCAGAAATTTGGCGGACGTCGCGTTGTAAGATGGTCGTGATATAACTTTCAAACCATTGTCTGCGACGGGCATCTTTTTGGTTTGTGATTTCTGGAAACGTTGCCTGTTTCACAATATCTACGAGTGGAATCTTTCTTTTTATCGTGCCAGATCGAAAGCCATTAAGGCTAAGGCGAGACAAGAAGCCACCGTTTCCGCCACTGATCTCCAATGCCGATAATGGATAAAGCGTCAGCACGCTCACACGGCCAACGAGAGCATCTGACAACGTAGGCAGCGCCAGAACATTGGCTGACCCAGTCAGAAGATAACGACCATTTGCACGGCCCTTGTCGGTGAATCTGGCCTCATCGGCTAGCCTTTTGAGAACGCGAAACAGGCTAGGAACCATCTGCACTTCATCAAGGATCAGGTGCCCTTCATAGGCACGTAAGAAACTCTCAGGGTTCGCTTCGGCTGCTCCGAGCATGGTGGCCTCATCAAACGTGACGTATTCGGCTGGCCATTGTTTAGTGGCCAGACTCTGGACAAGCGTACTCTTTCCAGCCTGCCTTGGTCCGTTCACGAAGACCACAGGAAAGCCTTGCAGGGCCTCAAGAACGGATTGACGTAATTGTCGCCTGATCATCACAGCCATTTGATCACAAGATTTTAAGTATATGTAAATATAAACTTTATAAATTATAAATTCAAGCTTTAGCTTTGCATACTCCTTGTTTAGGACTTTTAGGGATTGGTCAATCCCGTTTTTCAAGTCGAATTCCAAAAATTTCATATGATTTCGGAGATGCTAAGGATTAGAGACTAGTCGACTTCTAGGACATCTTGCACATGCGGGGCCCCATAGTCGGCCGAACCGGTAAAAACACGAAGATTGGGTAGGATTTTCGCAATACCTTCGTGGTGAGTATGTCCGCAGAAGACTGTGAGTTTGCTGCCTGGCCGGTTCTGCATTAATTGATACAAAGTATCCCCGACGGCTTTGCAGGTAAAAAACGGGAGCCAATCGTCATTCCCAACCTTGCCTTCATACCAGCAAGACTCTTTGAACGGAGGAACGTGCGTGAGGAAGATGACGTGTTCGTACGCGTCGAGTGCTTGAGCGAGGATCCCGTGAATCGAGACAGCAGCTTCGTCTCCCAATTCTCTGAGCTTGTCTATGAGTTGTCGGTATTCTAAGTCTTTAAGTTCGTCAATCAATCTAAAGTCGTTGAGTCGCACTGGCGTCTGTTCCCAATTTCCAAGACGGCCATCACCCCAGCCATCATGACCGACTAACGCCGTGTTCTTTGTCAGTCCAATAATCTTGTTGCCGCGAAGATAATTAAGATTATTGTGAGGCTCGCAGTAATCTAGTGTTTCACTTCGAACTGACGAAATCGAGCCATAATAATAATCATGATTACCGAGGACAAAGTAAATTGGCTTCTGAACAGACGACACCATTTCTTCTAAGTGAATTTTTAAGATGGGAGCCTCTGCAATATCCCCCGTGATAAATACGGCATCGGCATTACATGCCGAGATCGAATCAAAAAACGCTTCTCGCTTTTTCTGCTGAAGAAAATTCAGATGGATATCGGTCGCCCAAGCAATACGCATACAAATAAATTTATACTAAAAATGATGAATGGTTATTTAAAGTGATAGGTCAGCCCACCCACGACAAGATGGGTCCGATAATCAGCCTTAAAATTATTGGCATAAAATTCAAAAGTCCCCCGGTTGTACTTATACTCAGCAAACAAGGCAATCTGCTCGTTCACAAAAGCGCGCATTCCACCCATAAGATTGAGTGTCGGGGCAAACCCTGCATCGCTTTCTACGTTTCCACTCCTGAGGTAGGCCACATTTAACCCAATTCCTACGCCACCATATGGCTGAAGAATTTCTCCGGGATAACGAACCAGAGCATTAAAAGCGAAGGTGATAATATGTAAGTCAGTCTTGGGTATGATGAATTGACCACCAGAATTTCCAAGGATGGAAACGTTTCCCGTCACTGCCTGTTTCTTGATCTCTGGATTCGTGTAATACGCTTCGCCCTCCAAGCCTAGCCAGTTTAGGGATTCAGGAAAATATCCTCCGACCTTCAGACCTGCAGCAAGCGAATCCTTCAGGTTTAAATCACTTAACCTAGTTCCGGAAAAATTGTTTGTCCCTCTCACATCCGACAAATCTTTTGGAAAACTGGCACCAGCCTGTCCGCCAATATACATTTCGGCATGTATCTGGTTCGTACTCATTCCCAAGCAGAGAGCCATTCCAGTAACCACGACCATCATGGTGAATTTAGTGGTGTGCATGTCAGTCTCCTTGAGGCTAAAGATTTGTTCAATTATAGATTGATACCACAACATAGTCGATAAACATACTCGAGGAGACTCTGGAAAATTCAGTTCTGTACGATCAGATACAGCACATCGAATTAATTAGAAGTGAACGGTGCCAGGAAAATTGTAAAGGGGGCTTGCTGTTTTGACAAAAGAGGACTTTAGGATTCCCTGCTATTCAGGCAATTCAAAATATGAGATTGAGTTTTTACGTGAGTAGCGAGAGGACAGACGTCAGTGTTATATACTGAGGAAAGTAATCGCATACAAGGAAAGGGGAAACATATGAATGAGAAGAACGCCAACATGTCTTCGAAAAAAGAAATCACGACCTTAGGAGGTGGCTGCTTTTGGTGCTTGGAAGCCGCCTATGACCAACTCAAGGGAGTCGAATCGGTTGAGTCAGGATATATGGGCGGGCAGGTTCAAAACCCTACGTATGACGCCGTGTGCATGGGAAACACGGGCCATGTAGAAGTGGTACAGGTGACGTTCGATCCTTCTATCATCTCCTATCGCGAAATCCTTGAAATTTTCTTTGCGATTCATGATCCAACGACGCTCAACCGTCAGGGCAACGATTCGGGCACACAATACCGCTCAGCGATTTTTTATCACTCTCCAGAACAGAAAGACATGGCTGAAGAAGTGATCGCACGTTTTACGAAAGAAGAGATTTTCGATCAACCGATTGTGACAGAAGTTGTACCCGCCGTAACATTTTATATCGCCGAAGAGTATCATCAAGAATACTTTGTTCGAAATCCTTCTCAACCATACTGTGCGTACCTGATTAATCCAAAGGTTGCTAAGTTTCGCCAGCAATTTGCTGAAAAACTGAAGACGAGTTAGTCGTTCCGTTCAGTTCGAGACCTCATTCGAATATTTACTCGATCTATAATGACTAAGCTTTCACGAAGTTCACTATCTGGGACTTTTGTGAGGAGGCGTTTTAAGGCCTTTTGTGTTTCTTCGGCAGTGGTAGGCCATATTCGAAGCCGGATGATTCCAGGATGCGTTCCGACAGGAAAAGACCGCTGGTCAGCAAAGTCTTCGTCAAAAGTGACAATAATACATCCTTGACTTTGAGCCCAACGAAAAATTTCTTCATCACTTTTACCTGAAAGTCCTATGTCAGATGTGTGCGTAATGTTCCACGCAGGTCGTATGCTCTCTAACCAAATTTTTATAGAACGGGGGATATTCTGATCAAGTAGAACGGCGAGTGAGTCAGGCACGCGGGATAACTTTTTCCTCGTCAATAACCTGCTGAGCGTAATCGAGAGCGGCGGTCACATCTTCAAGCGTAAGTTCAGGGTATGATTCTGCCACCATTTCGATCGTATACCCTCCAGCCATCATACCGAGAATGTTCTTTACCATGATGCGTGTCCCACGAATACATGGTTTGCCGCTACAAACCTTAGGGTCAACTGTTATTCGATCTTGATACATAGCTTTTTCGATTTTTCTGTAAAGGATTGTAAGTTTATCATAACAACCTTCTCGTAGGTGGTCAAAGAAGCACAATTATGACCTTTAATCATTACGATCTTGAGTATGCAACCCATACCCTTGATCTATATTTTTGTATAGGGGAAGTATCCCATAGTCAACGATTTGAAAATATGTTCGCTAAAGTCTCTTTAAGACTTCCCCATGTATCGGCTTGAAGGGTAGCTTGATGTGAATGGACAACCAGTTCAGCTTTTGGAGGACAAAAGGGAAATTTCTTATCGGTAAGCCCAAGAGGTCGAGCGATGAGACTTCCATCAGTCCGTGAGGCGAGTCGCGCTGTGATAAGTAATTGATCGCGTGGTTCAAGCACACAAAAAGACTGATAACCCAGTGCATTATACTTCGTGGGTTCGACAAAGTTTACACGATAGCGTCCAGTGGAAAAGACCACATCGCCTTCCTTGATTGGTCCTTCGGGGCCAGTGGAATAGAGGAACATAGGGAGGATGAGAATTCCGAGGACTGTCAGCCCAATCGGCACAAGTGGGCTTCGGACTGCCTGACCTTCATCATTTTCAGAGTCCTCGCCCATTTCAATCTGATCAATTCACACCGCCATACGGCACCCCTGCCAGTTCAGCTATTGGCTTTTTAAACGTGGTCAGGTCATCGACACAGAACTGATTGAGATGCGTGTGACCGCAGGCTCGTGCAAGCAGGCTCATCAGTTCGGTGGACGTTTCAAAAAAACGGGCTAACCGTGTTGCCGATTCTTCAACTATCAGACGTGCACGCAAGTGATCTTTTTGGGTCGCGATCCCGACGGGACAATTGTTCGTGTGGCAGGCTCTCATACCGAGACACCCAATTGCTTGCATGGCCGAGTTGGCGATAGCAATGGCATCAGCACCCAACGCCAAGGCTTTGGCAAAGTCCGCCGGTTTTCGCAGACCACCGGTAATGACCAAGGTCACGTCCTGACGTCCGAGCCGATCTAAGTGACGACGTGCGCGAGCCAGTGCAGGAATCGTGGGAACAGAAATGTTATCACGGAAAATGACGGGCGCAGCCCCAGTCCCTCCTCCTCGGCCGTCGAGAATGATGTAGTCGACTCCCACCTCCAAAGCCGCATCAATATCTTTCTCAATGTGTTGAGCCGATAACTTATAACCAATCGGAATGCCGCCGGTTTCATCACGAACCTCATCAGCAAAATCTCGAATTTGCGAAATGTCGGTCCAATCAGGGAACCGTGGCGGTGAGACGGCCGGCTCTCCTTCTTTCAAACCACGCACAATCGCAATTTTCCCTTTGACCTTCGGCCCTGGCAGATGACCACCCGTTCCCGTCTTGGCTCCCTGCCCGCCTTTGAAGTGAAAGGCCTGACATTTTTTCACTTTCTCGATAGCATAGCCAAATCGTCCTGACGCCAATTCGTAAAAATAGCGTGAATTTTCGGCTTGTTCTTCCGAGAGCATGCCACCTTCTCCGGAGCAGATTCCTGTGCCAGCCATTTCGGCTCCGCGCGACAAAGCCGTTTTGGCTTCTTCAGATAATGCGCCAAAACTCATGTCTGACACAAAGAGGGGAATGTTGATCCGCAAGGGTTTCTTGGCATTAGGACCGATTACAACTTCCGTCGAAACGGGGACATCATCAAGTTGAGGCGGTGTCGCCAGTTGTGCGGTGATAAACTGAATATCATCCCACGAAGGAAGTTCCGTACGAGAGACTCCCATGGCGGCAACCAGACCATGATGACCAGTCTTTTCCAAACCATGAGCTGCATAACCTTGAATTAACCCTACATGAGGTTCTTCCTCGGCCGGATGGGTATCGGCATAGGTTCCGAGATAATCAGTTCGATGAAATGGTTGCGGGTTGCGACGTTCCCAAGTACTGATCTCCTCTTCATCAACCCAGACTTGCTCCTGTTCAATCCACGCATTGAATTTGTGCAGACGTTCTTCATTGCTATAGGCACTAATGCCTGTTTCGTATTGAAAGTCCCACCCATGCAGTCCACAAATGAGATCCTTCCCTTCAATACGTCCATCAGCTAAGAGGGCGCCACGATGCAAACAGCGGCCATACAGCACCGATACATCCTGATCGAAACGAATGATAACGAGATCAACATTGGCGACGAGCGCATAAGCTGGCTCACGATCCTTCAGGTTGGCCCATTGCGCAATTGACACTTTAGTCATCGGTTCTTCCCCTCTTTGAAATTCTCAATTTTGATTTTGCCGGCTTATTTTGACATGGAATGATACTGCAGCAAAAGACCTGATTTTTGTCACAAATACTGTCCTATTCGGATGATTGAGTCACTCGGTTTGTTGCTATTCTCGCTTAAGATTGATGATCGTGTACCCAAGCAGTATTATGACAAAACGATAATACGATTGAGCAATAAGAACATCTCTGTTCATGAACTGGCAGTAATAATGTTGATCGTGCTTGCGCTTTAGCGCTTTCAACCTTCGTAGCCACTTCGGCAAAGAAGGCTCGGCACGCAAGTTCGGACTCCTTGATATGTTGGCTGGCAATTGATGTAATCAATGATACAAAATCTCAGAACTTTCTTAACAAGTTCGCATAGCAAACGAGCAGTCATCTATTCGGAGGACGTATGAGTAATATGTGGAATACATTGGGAACAGTCCCTCCTTCTGAACTTATGGAGCCTCGTCTTGAAGCCCACCATGCGGTTCAATGGGTTGCGCGAGCCACACGGGCCTATTGCCAACCAGAATCTGACGACAGCCATACCAGTTTGTCTTGGGATTCTAGTGTGCAAGCGTTAATGGGCCAAGCCCTGACAACTGATCTCACATTAGGTCTGCGCCTTGCTGATCTCACGCTCTTAGTCCAATCAGATCGTGGCAATGAATCGTATAGTCTCATTGGCAAAACTGAGGGGGCAGTAGGTGAGTGGGTAGCCGACTTAGTCAGCCGCAACAATCTTGACCCTTTAAAGCTGAAAGAACCTGGCCCCTATACGTTATCAAGCCATCGCCTTGATTCAGGTGGGGTGTATGGCACTGCAGAGAAAAGTGGGGTAGAAGAGTTAGCTAAGTATTACCACAACGCCGCTCTTCTCTTGGATACCATTCATGCAAGTTATCCTGAGGCATCTCCGGTTCGGTGCTGGCCGCACTTCTTCGATATCGCAACAATCTTAACATTCGAGCAAAAAAGCACTTCTGACAAGGCAACGATTGGTGTAGGCTGTTCACCAGGTGATGCCACTTATTCTGAACCGTATTTTTATGTTTCCCTCTGGCCGTATCCACCCCAAGAGAGTCTTCCGCCTGTGATCGCACCAGCCTTTTGGCATCTTGAGGGTTTTACAGCCATAATCCTTCGATCTGGTGACCTTGTTTCAAAAAAGAATGTTGAGCCACAACAGATGTTGAGCAAGACTCTAATTGAGCAAGGCGTAAAGGAGAGCGTTGAGTTTCTTACTCAATAAAGGTTATGTGCCATCGTTTCATTCTTATCGGAAATAGCCTGCATGCAAGTAACGGTTAAGAAGTTGTTAGATGCATGGGATTGGAAACCCATTAAAAATTGTCCTGGACGGTTTACGTTATGCAGGACGGTCTCGGTCTTGTCTTTTACGGACCTTTTAGGGTCTGAGCAACAGATACAAAAATTTTGTAGCCCACAAGCAAAAGATGAAGTACTTGTTGTGAAGCTGAAGGACGGAGGACTGATTACGTATTCCCGCTTGGATGGAAACCTTATACACACACTGAATACCGAGGAAGGATTTCATCGAAAGCTTGCTCAACTCAAAATTACCCTGTAGCTCTCCAGATAGGAATGCGTGCCACACGCTGAAGGGCAGCCATTTTCAAGTATAGAGACCTAGTTGTCTCATGCCATGTGACAAAGAATCCTAGAAATGTTTGATTGGAAGAAGAATAAATAGAAGATGAACGAAAAAATCCTCAAGAGAAGGAGGTCACTATGACGAACAAAAAACGCCGCATTCATGATGGGGTTGCTGGAGCGATACTCACTCTTGGTACATGGCTTGGGTACGCTGTTGATCCGCATTGGTTGTTGGTACCTGGGGTTTTAGGGGTCACGCTTCTTCAAAGTGGATTCACGGGGTTCTGTCCGGTCTACTACATTCTTGACAAGACGTGTCCTTTCGAACCAACTGAAACGTTGGCAGATTCATCGAGAAGTTGAGGGACGTAGAAGGTTAGGAGGGTCGAGCAAGTGTGGAGTTCCTGCGCCTATATCATCTGGCTCTTCCTGCTTTCTTAAGGTCGAAAAGTCGAACAATTTGTGATCAAGAAGATGTTCCGGCAGGACATTCGAAAGCGATGCAAAGATCGTATCTTTGCATCCGGGAAATCGTTCTTCCCATTCACTGAGTAAGGTTTTGACTTCTTTCCGTTTCAAGTTTTCTTGAGAACCACATAAATCACAAGGAATGAGTGGAAATTTCCGCAGTTCAGCATACCGTGCTAAGTCGCGTTCTTCCACATTCGCAAGCGGTCGGATAACGACATGTTGGCCATCGTCTGAGACTAATTTGGGCGGCATCGTTCTCAGTTTTCCTCCGAACAACATGTTTAACATCAGTGTTTCGATCAAATCATCTCGATGATGGCCTAAGGCAATTTTCGTTGCACCCAACTCAGAGGCAACCCGATACAGGTGACCGCGTCGAAGCCTTGAACAGAGGGAACATGTTGTTTTGCCTTCCGGAATGAGCTCCTTCACCACTGAGTAGGTATCGCGTTCTTCGATATGAAAGGGGACACCGCATGTTTTGAGGTAATCGGGCAACACGTGAGCGGGAAACCCCGGCTGTTTTTGATCGAGATTGACAGCCACAAGATCGAATTGAATCGGAGCTCGCGGACGGATGGTCAGCAAAACATCAAGTAACCCATAACTGTCTTTTCCGCCTGAAAGGCAGACCATCACCTTATCGCCTTCATCGATCATGCTGTAATCCGTGATCGCTTGACCCACTCGACGACACAGACGAGTTTGGAGTTTTTCAACTTCGCCAGAGAGTCTTTCAGATTGACTGGCGACGGAAGACTCGTTGATTTGTTGGTTCATAGCGGAAAACGCATTCATGATGAAGGATATTCTACCTTGTGACTCATTGAAAGATATAGGGAAATGATTAGTCTCGAGTTTTACCTTTTCATACGAGTTCGTGTTGTTCGTTTTGGTGCAGGGACTTCCTGAGTAGGATACGGACAATACTGATTTATTGGGCACTCATCGCACTTTGGCTTTCTCGCAAGGCATATTGTTCGTCCATGGGTTTGAAGCAGATGGCAGAAACGAACTTTCTGCTTGTCCGCGACGATCGGATTGAGATCAACTTCGATCTTGTCCGGGTCTTTTTCGGCAGTCAATCCCAACAACTGTGTAATGCGGCCGACATGTCGATCGACACCAATAGCTGGTTGCCCCATCGCATTTCCCCGAAGCACATTAGCCGTCTTTCGCCCGACTCCCGGTAATGAGAGCAATTCCTCCAATGTCTCAGGCACCGTTCCTTCAAAGCGAGAGACAAGCTCACGGCAACACTTTTGTATGGCTTTGGTTTTGTTTCGGTAAAACGTCACTTTTCGAATTTCTTCTTCAAGTGTGGAGGGATTCACCTCTGCCCAGTCTTGAGCCGTTCGATACTTTTCAAACAATGGAGCGGTGACCTGATTGACTAAGATATCCGTGCATTGCGCGGCTAGGATGAGCGCAATCAACAGTTCAAGCGGATTCCTGAAATTCAACGCGAGTGTCGTATCAGGATAGGTTTGATTCAGCGTTTGTATAATCTTAGAAATCCGCTGCTTTTTCTTGATAGGCGTCTCTTGTGTTAGGGATGAGCTTGTCATAGATTTGAAAGAAGGCGTGGGTTACTCACGAAGTCCATGTTGATGGCCTGCACGGGCCATCATGTATGTAAGAGCAGATTGAGTATAGCATGAAGCAACAGGATTCAAGACTTTCGCTACCGACCCTTCAACATTAAGACGCGAAAACATTTGAGTATACGATGAAATACTGCTATAGATTTTTCTGTCATTCCATTAATCACAAAACGAGTTAATCGCTTGAATGACGGTATTCGCAACATAGACGATTCTGTTGTTCTCCCTCCTTGGTTTTTTCATTTATCTGAACAGTTTAGAGTGTGCATTTTATGATCTCCCAAACAATCCTGGCTGTTTTTTCAGGAGGCATCATTGGTCTACTCATGGGAGCCACTGGCGGGGGAGGATCACTCATTGCGATTCCACTGTTAGTGTATGTCGTTGGGATTCCTGTTCAACATGCCACCGCCATGTCACTCGTAGTGGTCGGCTACTCTGCGGCCTTTGGAGCCTGGCAGCAAAGTCGTCACGGAAAAGTGAAAGGGCGTGCGGCTGTGGTCTTTAGCAGTACAGGGATGGTAGGGGCATGGTTAGGGGCACAAGGTCATAAACTCGTCCCAGCCGATGTCATCCTGATGATGTTTGGAGTTCTCTTGCTCATCATCAGCATATGGACGTTGCAGGCACGCATTCTCAAAACTGATCAGCATGTCGACATGGATTGCGCACAACACTTTTCATGGAATTGCGCAATCAAAGCTATTGCCATTGGGTTCGGCATTGGATTACTAACGGGGTTCTTTGGTATCGGAGGAGGATTTGTCATTGTTCCCGCTCTGATGTTCGTCTTAGGATTTCCGATATGGACTGCTGTCGGAACATCATTCTTTATTATTGCGTTGACATCAATCGGTGGGATTATTGGACACCTTGATGTCAATCACATCAAAATTGAATTAACAGGATTGGTCATTCTCGGCAGTATATTGGGGATGATGCTTGGAACTCATGTGTCCAAAAAAATGAAAGAACGAACGCTTCGGCGAGCCTTTGCTATCCTGGTAGGGCTGATAGGGCTGTTTATCATCATTGATAATAGTATTCGTCTTTTTGCATAGCGTATGCCATATCCACTGTGAACCGAAACTCAATCAATAGGTGCTTGCTTCAGCAAGAGTAAAACATCCCCTTTTTCGAGATACTCATTTTCCTTAAATTCCCAGGGCGAAAAAGAACTCCCTTGACGAAACACACATAACAGAACATCGGGCTTGAGATCGGCTGGTGTCTTTCCAACATCTTCGTCTCGTATGGCCTCTTCGACAAGGTTCACTTGCCCGCCTGCCGTTAAGAGATCCTCCATATACTGAGCCATATGTCGCTGATTGACCGCCGCCGCGAGTAAGTACCCCCCATATGTCGCAGGAGAAATAATACGTTGAGCCCCGCCTTGCCTGAATAGTTTAACGTTTTCCTGCTCTTTCGCACTCATAATCACGCGACAGGTCGGAGTCAAATGACGAACGGTCAGGAGAATGAGCGCATTCGCATCATCGCGTCCTGCTGAAATAATGACTGCCTGTGCCTTACGGACGAGCGCCGTGTCTTTCAACAAACCTTCCCGTGTGGCGTCGCCTCGAAGAGCTGCGACGCCGAGTTCCATAGCTGCACGAACCCGGTCATCTTGAGGATCGATTACCAGGATCTGATCTTTTGGTGTCCCT
The DNA here is from genome assembly GCF_965152625.1 of Candidatus Nitrospira salsa. Lineage (NCBI taxonomy): Bacteria > Pseudomonadati > Nitrospirota > Nitrospiria > Nitrospirales > Nitrospiraceae > Nitrospira > Candidatus Nitrospira salsa. Next base: position 438,818 of record NZ_CBCUCO010000004.1, on the reverse strand, counting down.
TTGGCTAACAGCTCTTTGACGGCAGCATTCCCTGTATGTCCGTACCCACAGACAATAATGTGTTGGTCCAGATTTGCGTGAAGTTTTGCCATACGAAATCCCTCTGAAAATTGTCGAAGTGCAAGTTGATAAGCCGTTCCGAGAAACAGAATCCAGATAAAGATGCGAACCGGGGTGATGACGAGTGCGTCAATGAGGCGTGCGCGAGGCGTGACAGGAACGATATCACCGTATCCCACGGTCGTAATCGTCACCATGGAAAAATAGACAATATCGACAAGGGATACCTCGCCGTCGACTTGATCATTGAGTCCATCCCGATCTAACCACAAAATGCCAAGTAACGCCAATAGTAGAAGGGCCACAAGCAGCATTCGAATCATCAAGGTCCGTCGAGGATTCAAATCTTCTGGCATAAAGACGACGCGTCGCCAGGACGTGCTCAAGGGTTCAGGTTGTTGTGATGGAAGATGTTCTTGTGCCATTACCAATAAGATTTCATGAAAAGAGAAGAAGTGGTAGAAAGGTTATAGCCGATTCAAATAACTTCTGCATATTTGAAGTGAGTAATCGCGCGAGCTTGGCGACCTGTCATTGACACCTCAGAGGGAAGACTCGGTTCAACCTTGCATGCCGATTCGGATCTCCGTCAAGTAGACAATGATCGTCGCCAAGGCGACCTGTCATTGACACCTCAGAGGGAAGACTCGGTTCAACCTTGCATGCCGATTCGGATCTCCGTCAGTAGACAATGATCGTCGCCAAGGCGACCTCAAGTCGACACCTCAGGAGCGGAACCACGTTGTACCTCAGTTACCTATTAAGGTTACGCGGGATCACACCACAATCGTCGCTACCAAGACACCTGCAACCCCCATGATTCGTTTGCCGAGTGCGTCTCAGTAAGAGTTGGACTGACAAAGAGCATTATCGTATTACGCGTTCGTGGCCTCTAGGCCACCTATGATCACCATATTCAGTAACCCTACCGATTCTCAGTACAAATTGAACCGACAAGGCCAGTGGTGCGTTGAATGTTCGGGGCCTAGGCTCCCTGAAACGTATTTGGATTCGCTATAACATGTAAGCGAAAAGTATAAGACTCCTCCAAAGTAAGTCTATGTCACGAGCGCCTTCTTCTCTCCATTTTTCCCTTACGATAGTTACAGCGGCCAGGCCCACATGAGCGTAGGAATCGACACGACGACAATGAGAATTTCTAAGGGTAAGCCCATTCGCCAATAGTCTCCAAATCGATAGCCTCCAGGCCCCATGACGAGCAAATTATTTTGATGCCCAATGGGCGTCAGAAACGCACATGATGCCCCAATGGCGACAGCCATCAAAAACGGGTCTGGATTCACACCAAGCTCTTGAGCGAGCGCCCATGCGAGTGGGGCCATGACGACGGCGGTTGCGGCATTGTTCATAATGTCCGATAGGGTCATAGTCAGAATCATGATCAGCGCAAGGATCGCCACTGGCGGAAACCCAGCAGTAATACTGACTAATGATTCAGCAATGACCGAGGTGGCTCCACTGCTTTCTAACGCATTCCCAATGGGAATCATCGCCCCGATTAACACGATCACCGGCCAATCGACTGATTCATAAATATCTCGTGGTGGCACCATATTCATCATCACCATGATCACCGCGACAAGCAATAATGCGATTGGTAAGGCTAACAACCCGAACGTCGCACTCACGATGGCGAGACCAAAGATTCCCGCGGCAAGCCATGCTTGCGACTTCCCTCCAATTTTCAACCCTCGTTCAGCCAGAGGAAGACAGCCGAGCGCCGAAATCACTTCAATCACCTGCTCTTTTTCTCCCTGCAGTAACAACACATCTCCGGCACGAAACCGAAATGATTTTAGTCTTCCTCTATAGGGTTTGCCTTGACGCGAGACGGCCAAGAGCATAATGCCAAAACGTGAACGAAGTTGCAGTGTTTCCGCCAATCGCCCGACTAACCATGAGCGATTAGGAGGGATCACAGCCTCCATCATCACCTGATCTTTGGGGATGATTCGTTTGGTATCGACGTTTGCAGATTCGTCTTCATGTGTTTGGGCTCCAGCTAATTCAAGCTTCATTGTTTCCACAAATTTCTTTATGCCTTGTGGGCCAGCTTCAATGACCAGAATATCACCTTCTTGAAGGCCTTCTCGCCAAACAGCACCTCTGATCGATTGGTCTTCACGCACTAAACCCACGATGAGTGCTTCAGAATCTTCGGTGATTTTTTCTATTTCCGTCAGCGATTTCCCAATCGCTTTTGACTCTGCCGTGACCAGAACTTCAGTAATGTAGTCTTCTATTTTAAATAACTCTTGTGGGGCACTTTGGTTACGTCGAGCTGCTGGAATAAGGTGCCAGCCAATCAAGGTAACGAAGAGTAGCCCAAGAAAAGCCACAATAGCTCCGACGGGAGAGAAGTCAAACATCGTAAATGCAGATCCGCCCACATTTTGGCGATAGGATGCCACAATGATATTTGGTGGTGTGCCGATCAATGTCACCATCCCCCCCAAAATCGTACCAAACGCCAAAGGCATCAAGACAACGGCGGGTGAACGTTTGGCCTCTATCGACGTTTGAATCGCTACCGGCAGGAGGAGAGCAAGGGCGCCAACATTATTCATTATCGTAGAGAGAATGGCACCTAGTCCTGCTAAGGCAGCTATGTGAAGGGAAGGAGAGTGGAGAGCAAGTTTGACATAACTGGTGACGAAATCCACCGCACCAGTATTGCTGAGTCCTCGACTGATAATTAGTACTGCCGCAACCGTAATAGTGGCTGGATGCCCGAACCCGAGGAAGGCGTCACTCGATGAGACCACACCGACAGTAACAGCAATCATGAGAATTCCAACGGCGACGACATCATACCGCCATCGTTCCCAGATAAAGAGGACAAACACTCCTCCTAAGAGACTTAACAATATTATCTGGTCAGATGTCATAGTCTCATCCTTCTTCGATGGCTTATGATCGTAATTAACTGAATGTGTGCTTGTGCACGCACCAAGAAGTCTCTAGTTGTCTGAGGGGCGGGACGATAGGAATTTCTCTCTCGTGGGGAGTTTATGATGTCTGAGACGTGACAGCAACTATCTAAAGAAAAAAAATCGAAAATCTACGTTCTGTTCAATTCAAGCAACCTCCTAATAAACTAGTTAGTCCACGATGACTGAGGCTCATAAACTCATTATTCTACATGCTATAGCGAATCCAATTAATTTTCAGCTTAGGATGAAAGTTAGCCCAGGCGACGATTGCTCCTTAGGCCCAAGACAGTTTGGGTTGCACGTAGCAATGTTCTATTGGAATGGCCAGAAGGCGTACAAGGAAAACAAGGAGAGGCTTCTGCAGCAAACATCCGAGTCAGATTGAATGCTGAGCAATAGACCGCAAGCCAAGAGAGGAAGAAAGGAAAGACGCGCCGCAACGTTTGTACGCCACCAGCTTTTTCAAGAAAACGATATTCTACACCTGTCGTCAGGCTGACAGGCGAGCCACAGGAGTCCTGGGTGCCCTGCGGAGTCGTTTGCGAAACGGGAGGACCTCTGCCTTAAAACCAGAACGGTGACGGTTAATTGTTGGATCAACAAGGTTTCCGCACATCACACACCTGAGCGCCTTTATCCACAATTCACCGGGGCCACCTTTAATGTCTAAACAATTATCCACAACCATGAGTCCACTACAACGGGTACAGTTCATGTTGACCTCCTTCTGTTTGAAAGCCTCCTGCCTTCTTGTCGTTCTTCCATCACTTCCGACTTATTGCATCATGCATAAGTTAACGAGAAGTCATTGGATTTCGCTCTAGCCATTGATTACGACAATCATAGCTTATGCATCACTCATGCCAAGAGGGGAAGACATAAAGCGCTTTTTTTGTCGAAACGTCCGTTGAACTACCAAATTGTCAGCTTAGAAAACGGAACGCGATAATAAAGGCGGGATAAATTGAGAAAAAATGCGGGAGAGTCCGAATGAAAGATAAACTGTAGTTATGAACATGTTGTGACACTGTTGCCACATCTAGCGGAATAAAATATAAAGGAATCGTTATAAACTGTGTCAAAAAAATTAGTGTTTCGTATTATGACACACAATAGTAACAAGAGGATAAAACAAATTGGCAATAAAAACAAGGCTTCGTGTGGTTTTTTTTGGCAGTCTGTTGGAATAATTGACACTATAGCGAATCCAAATAAGTTCCAACTGAGGGCGAACGAACCCCGCGCAATTATTCACTGCCAACATCGGAAGGTTATACCCGCTTGGATATACTGCCAATGATTGACGTTTTCTATCACGTATTAGATATCAACATTGTACGAGTTGGCGCTTTATCGTTTCGGTAGAACTGAAACGGCTATAGGCTCACATCAAAGGTGTAGGGTCAGGCCATCAGGTACTCCAACAGTTTTAAATATTTGAACATCGAAACAACTCCCTAAGTAAGCCATACTGGTTAATTGTTCAATCTCCATATGCGCATGATATTTCTTCTGAGTCCTGGATTCATACTGGTCAATACCAATGCTTTTTAACCATGTCCCTTGCCGGCTGCTTCCCACATAGCTAAACCCTGCATTAACTGCAGCCTGTTTGAGAGCCGTAAAATCCACGTCTGCTGTAAGATCTTGTTCTCCAACAGCGTCGAACGGGTCAAACGTTGGTTTTTGGGAGCGAAACGACCTCAGAGTCCCATTGAGCTTCTTATAAGAATAGAGGTCCGCTGCTTCATCACCATAATCAATAAACACGACATACCCTTTTGACACTACACGTTGTATTGCGCAGAGAAAATCATCAAGATCTAGACAGATTTCTGCAACTTGCCCACGGCCAAGATTGATATGTTCATCTTGAAGACGTTTAGCTAATAGAGGCGTAGAAGGCTGGCGAGGAAGTTCCATCAATTCTCTGTCATCATCAAGCCCAACATACAGTTCCAGGAGCTCCCCCGACCCATCACGCATGACTCGATGAACCGGCAGCGCATCTAACACTTCATTTCCAAAAACAAATGTTGGAGCCGGCGAAAGAGTCTCCAGACTGTTAAAAGTGGTAATTCCTCTCTGTTTCTGCTGTTCCCTCAGCGAAGGACTTGTTTCGATAATAATGTAGTTATTGACTGGAGATGACAGAAACGAGAGAACATTTGAAGCAAGCTCACCCGTCCCCCCTCCAAACTCTAATACTCTCAGAGGTTCACCGATGAGTGCCTCTGCTTTCTGAATCGCCTGCGTCAGGGCAAAGCCAAAGGCTGGAAACATCGCATTTGTATTAAACTCTCCTTCTGGACGACCAATTAAAGGACCTCTTGTATAAAACCCATATTCAGGATCATACAAGGCAGCGGTCATAAATTCATGAAATGTGAGAGGTCCGTTCTCATCAATTCGAACCTTTAATTGATCGCTCAATACGGTTTGATCGCGAAAGGATTTGACGGGTTCTTCCCCCTATGTTCTTAAAGGTTTGTTCGTTAAATCAACGACTTTCAGGGCCAAAAAAAGATTCATATCTACGCTGAAGCTTTAAGGGCAATCAAGATTCATCAAAAAAAAAGGAAGAACCCCACATAGGAGCTCTTCCTTTTTATCAGCACACTATAACGAAAAAAAGACGGTCGACGTTACTTAATTACCGTAGACTTTGCACCACCAGGATTGATGTTGACCTTGTTGAGAGGCCCTTCAACTTCCGGCAATCGCCCGGCACCCATTGACTTCTTCACACGCTTTCTATTTGGGTCGGAAACATCATTCATCGCTGCGAGCTCACCTGGCATGCTCGAACCGCCAATGTTCGTCACATTTCCTTGACCTTGATCGTTAGCTGTCGCTTGCCCCGTCGCTGGCGATTTGCCTTTTGCAGGATAGCCGGGATGCTTAGGAAGCAAAGCTGGGTTGGCACATGCTAGAGAAACTGCAAGTAGGGTGGCACCCATTGTGCCAAATACAATTCCAATCGCTTTCATAAGTCCGCTCCTTTGTTATGGACAACAGGTTAACAACGGAAAAAACTTTATAGAGAGTACCTTCATCTACGTTATAAGGAAGGCTATCATATTCCTAATTCAACGGCGCTGTCAAGGCAAGAAACAACCATTAGGCTGTCCGCCCGCTTGGCACTCGTCTCGGCCCCCTTCTTCTCCCTCGATTGTAAGGAACTCGCGGACGTAAAGCGGGCATTTGCAGAGTCACCGTCGTTCCCTGATCCGGTCCACTTGTAATGTGAATTTGTCCTTGATGTTCCTCAACAATTTTTTTGACCATGGCTAATCCCAATCCGGTTCCAGACCGTTTTGTCGTAAAATACGGTTCAAATACTTTATCGGCATGTTCAGGTGGGATAGGAATACCATCGTTTTCAATCGTAATGCCAATATGATTTCGTGGTTCTTTCAGTGAGGCGACTGATACACGCAAATGACCACCGGGTGACATGGCTTCTAGAGAATTCTTGAAAATGCTGAGAAATGCATGCCGCATTTTGGCCTCATCCCATCGCACTTGAGCTAGCCGTGAAGGGTACTCTTTACTAACTTCAATACGATTGATGCGAAGATCGGTAGAAATCAATGAAAACGCATGGTCCAAGAGGTCGGGAACCCGACACAGCCGCCGATCAAGTTGGAGAGGTTTAGCAAAATCCAAAATTTCATGGAGAATGGATTCGATACGAATTAAATCCCGCATGGCCGTTTCGATTCGAGTCTGCGAGTCAAAATCCAACGTGGCTTCGACGGTAATCTCCTCGAGTTGCGCACGAATAAATCCCATAGGTTCTCGAATTTCCGTCGCGAGAAACGAACTGACTTCATCGAGCGCGACTCGCCGTTCCTCACGACGTATTGCCGGCTCTGATATTTCCGATCGATGTTGGTCAACCGGTTTTCCACTTGCAGATTTTTGCTCTGAAAGAATCCCCAGTTGTGCTGAAGGATCTTCAAATAATTCCACCAACTTTGTCGTAAGGGGCTCCATTTGTCCCAGTTGAAACTCATCCGGTTCATACTGCGAGGGAGATTTTGAAGCCAACGTCACCGTTCCCGCCACTCGTCCTCTCACGAAGAACGGAACAACGACCGTCGAAGCAAATCGATCCTTGTACAATTGTTTGTAATCCTGGAAACGGCCTTGCGTCGAAGCTAAATTGTGATCACAGCGAGGCTTTCGATGTCGGACGGTCCATCCTGAGGCCGACTCATCCAAGAGCAATCGCTGCCCTGGAGCAAGGTCCCGCTTCACATTTCCGACACCGCCCAGCACCTCTAATGTTGCGGCAATCGGATCATAAATGGTCACCCAGGCTCGCTCGAACGGAGGGGAGTCGCCTATCTCACTGAGTAGCGTCGTCACTCGTTCTTGAATAGTGGAGTTTGAGTACGACCGAGGCTGGTGAGCCTGAGTACCGTCTCCATCAGTGGCCATGGGTTCCTGGGCAACCAATGGACGTCCGAGAATCAATGAAGTACTAAAGAGTCCAGCCTTGACCAGCTCCTCTGTCATATAGGCTCTCGCACGTTCCACTGCTGACTTGTCGCGCTTTAAAAGCGTCGTGCTTTCTTTTCGACCTAACACAATCGTCCCGTAAATACGCCCTCCATGCTTTAACGGCACACCTAATAAGACTTTACTCCCTGGAGTGATCATTCGAAGTCGAAGCGCCTTATTGAGGTCTGCCTCTGAGAGTTGTCCTTTTGATCCCACTTTTCCCCATTCGCCAGGAGACAGCGTCCTGAGGATTGCACGAATCTCGCGCGAGGTGAACCCGCGTGAGACTTGAGGAAGAAATGGGCCTCCCTCGTTTTCGATAATCGCGACCAGCACGGCTTCCATTCCAAGTTCATTGACCGCCGACGTGAGAATTTTCTGCAACGTACTTTGCTTGGTAGGCAATGATGTTTCAACGGAACTGGGCATAGAATCTCTCTCCTTTATCGGCGTACGTGCTCTTTGTAACTTTTTAACGATGGCCGTCAATTGTCAAACAGATTGTAGAACCTATCACTGACGCCTCTGTGAGTGAAATCGTAAAACGTCATGATCAGGCGCTAATTAATATGGCGTATTTTTCGCCTTGGACTTGTCATCGCGACTTCAACATGACCACGCTCTGAAATCCAGATATTTAATATGGCACTCACAAGGCTGATCAAAATGGCTCCCCCAATAGCTGGCCAAAACCCGTCAACCGAAAACCCTTTGACAAAAAACGAGACAACATGCAACAGGAAGGCGTTAATCATCACCATAAAGAGCCCCAAACTCAGCAAGATAATCGGGGCCGTGAGGATATACAGTAATGGTCTGACTAATGCATTCAAAAATGACAGAACGACTGCGGCGACAATGCCGGCCAACAGACTACGCATTTCTATCCCTGGAATAATATAACTGGCAAGAAGAACAGCTACGGCGGTGATCCCGCACCGAATCAAAAACCCACGCATCGTTTGTTCAATTGAATCCTCTAGTGAGTAAAAATATTCTGTCTGCCCAGTCCGGGCACACAACTTAAAGAATGTTCATCATAACGGGGCTTCCGCACAGGCTCAAGCTATTTCCTATCTCAAAGGCCCTGGTCACAGCGAATTTTGGTGTTACATGGAAGGGGGTTGCAGTATGAACCTTTAGCGATCTGTTGCAATAGGCATTGGGGCCTGACCAAAGATTCTAAATGTGATCAGCAATGAAATCGGCAGATAGATCAAACAGCCAACTAACCCGATCAAGGTCTCGCCTATCAAAAAAGTGACGAGTAGGTTAAACAATAACACCAAATAGTAGAGTCCGACTCCTAAAAGGAGATTTCCTCCCACCTGTTGTTGCGGAAGCGAAATATCGAACCAATGATGGCGGTCTGCCACACAATACAGTCCAATAGATAAGAATCCGACCGTCGCCCACCCCAAGAAATTCTCAAGTGGAACCCCAAAGTACACGCCGGGATGTGTGTAACCATAAATAAGCCCCAAGAACCAACGGTCCCCGCGAAGAGCAACGGGATCAATCACAATATCAATAAACATCATAAAGAGCGTGGTCAACATGACCACCGGCCAGGATGTTCGATCCTGCACATTGAAATCCCACTCGGACACCACACCCGCATGACGTACAGATAACACAAACGTCAGGGCCAAACAGTAACTTGCATACAGGAGGAAGGTGAAAGAGAGGGAATCCATAAATGGGATATTCGAGAGGTACAATTCCTGTCCAATCGTCGATCCCGTGTAATAGTAGTCCCCAAAGGGGAATCCGTTGCGGGTGGAAGAAAACTCACATAGAAAGGCAATCACCCATGTGAGACCAAACATCCACGACGTTCGCCTCCAGCCTAAGAGTCGAATCGCGGAAAACAACGACATGCCCAGAAACAGAAAGACGTACGGACGAAGGAGCACGGTCTGTATCAGTAGTGAGAAAAATTCCATAGCACAACCGGCAAACAGGATGAGGGATTGGAAAGAACACGGTATCTAGGCATAGCCATTCGTTCGAAACCATTGCACGGCATGTTCCAACGAGCGTTCAATCGGCGTTTGCGGAATATCAAGTTCACGAAGGGCCTTCGAACAGTCGTAATGCATATGATACTTCGCCATACGCACGCCTTCTAACGGAATTCGTGGTGTTTGATGTGTCACATAATCAGCCAGCCACTTATTCATATGTGCCAAAGGCAGCACCGCACGCCAAGGAAGTTTGATGCGTGGCGCTTTGACACCAGTTAGCTGACTCAATATGTCACAAATTTCTCGAAGCGTGAGATTACGGTGCCCAAGGATATAACGTTCACCCACGCGACCACGTTCCATGGCTCGAATATGTCCAATAGCCACATCATTCACATCAATAAGGTTCATTCCAGTTTCGATGTACGCCAACATGCGACCAAGCATAAAATCCACAATGATCTGACCGGTAGGAGTCGGCTTCACGTCTCGTTCTCCGACAGGAGCGGAGGGATTCACAATCACAACGGGAAGTCCGGCTTTTGCTAATTTCAACACTTCTTGCTCAGCTAAATACTTCGAACGCTTGTAATCTCCAGCCATTTGCGAGAGCGCAACCGGGGTATCCTCCGTTCCCATCCCGCCTCCATGAGGAAGACCAATCGCCCCAATCGTACTGGTATAAACAATTCGCTCGACACCCACATCCCCTGCGGCTTGTAGCAAATGCTTCGTCCCATCAACATTCACACGATAAAAGATCTCGGGATTCTTTGCCCATAGCGCATAATGAGCTGCGACATGGTACAGATGCTGACAACCATCGAGTGCCCGACGAAGCGATGAGACATCTTGCAAATCCCCGACAACAGACTCAACCTTCAGGCCTTCCAAGTTTTTAAGATTGCTCTCATGACGGACCAAAACCCGAACGTCCGTCCCAGCTGCCAGAAGCGCACGAGCCACAGCTGCACCAATAAATCCCGTTGCTCCGGTCACGAGGGCTTTCACAAAGACATCCTTTGGATAAAAGGATCATGCATCAACAGTCGCGTTTCTTTCATAAGAGTCGGGGGTGGCAGGATCGTTACGAAGCGTCATGTCGAATGGATCAGAATGCCGAAGCGGTAAATCTCGATCGATAGGCCATGGCCGTGTACCAACACGAAACTAACAAGTATCTTTGTTGGGATGACTCCTGGATATTGTTTTTATTCGAGATACGATAGACGTGCAACGAGATACGCGGTTTTTCTAATTTCGTCGATGAACCACATAGTTCGCCAACGATCGAAGAGGATCGGCTCGATCATCAAAATCATCCAATCGTCGTAACGCACGACTGATACAGTCCTCAGCAAGGTCCCGTGCCCCATCGATTCCATAAAACGAGGGGTAGGTTTTTTTCCCGCGCTTGGCATCAGTCCCTGCATCCTTCCCAAGCTCCTCCCGTGTTCCAGTCATGTTTAACACATCGTCCGCAATTTGAAAGGCCAGACCAATATCTTCGGCATACCCCGTCAAATTCTCTAACTGAACCTGTGTCGCCCCACCCAACAGACTGCCAATTCGAACCGCGGCCCGAATGAGCTTCCCGGTTTTGTAATTATGTATCGTTTGCAAAGTGATCAGGTCGATATCCTGATTTTCTGCCTGAATATCCATAACCTGCCCACCCACCATGCCATCGTGACCGGCTCCAACAGCAAGTTCATACATCACTTTGACCTGTCTATCTGGCGAAATCCCAGAATTCAATGAAGGCTGGCTGCACAATTCAAAGGCCATGGTCAGTAACGCATCGCCTGCCAAAATGGCCAGACCATCTCCGTAGACTTTGTGATTGGTCGGACGCCCTCTCCGATAATCATCATTGTCCATGGCCGGAAGATCATCGTGCACAAGCGAATAGGTATGAATAAGTTCAAGTGCCGCTGCATAGGGCATAATGAGCTGGCCCTGACACCCAACAGCTTCTGCGGCGGCAAGTGTGAGGATGGGCCGGATACGCTTCCCTCCACCCAGGAGACTGTATTGCATAGACTCATAGAGCGTTTTCGCCAGAGGATTTCCGGGAGGGACAACCTGAGTTAAAAATGTATCAATCTTTTCTTGTTGCTGCTTGAGATAATCTTGAATATCCACAGAAATCCTAATATAAATTTCGGGTGTGTTGTATCTTAACCATTTATCACGGAGGATATACGGTCCTTAATGATACTTAAAGAAGTCATCCTAACAGATCGCCGTCCCTATCCTGACTTCTAAATATTCCTTAACGGCTCAACTCGACAGACTCCGCTCTCTTCCACAGTCATTACTTGGACGACGGACATCCAGACGTCTTATTAAAGAGAAAACACGAATAATTAATGGATTTCGGGAGGCGTCAAGCAGACACCGAGCGTATCAAAGAGGTTTTTCGGTGTCAAACTGAGCAAACAAAGATAGATGGCAATTCCGCTGCTCGGGGTTTTTAGGCATTAGTGTAAGCTTCCCCGTATCGAAGGTAGTAAAATAACAGCACTTTTAACTAAAACACCATTTTAATATTGAATGACAATACAACTTCTCTAATCAAGTTTGAGGTCAAACACAATCCCCAGTGCGGCTTTTATTGATTCCCAATAGCGTTTTTCCAATGCGCCTTGTTTGTTCGTGATCCGCGTGACATCGACGACCCGAAGTTGTTTTACATTGACATGACGCTCTTTATCCAGCCCGTTGCTTTTGGTGGCTTTCAGATTGACGACAAATGGCCAGTCCTTATGCCCCGGCAGGATGGGCGCAACAATTATTGTGCGGGAGCCTTGATTCACGACATCATCTTGCAGAATTAAGCAGGGCCGTTTTTTCTTGGTTTCAGCTCCGCGCGTGGGATCGAGATCAACCCACCGAATTTCAAATTGCCGGTAGGCCGACCCGCTCACGGTTCCAGCCCGTCAGCAAGCGTCTCATCCCATTCAGAGAGTTCTTTCTGATAAACGGTATCTTCGGCTTCTTCCTGATTGGCTTGCAAGATTGCTTTCTTGAGTGAACGCTTCTTTTCCTGCAATAACAGGTGATTCACATAGGCACTCTTATTGTCGCCCCCAGCTTGCTTTAAATAGGACAAAGCCTCATCTTCTAAAGTAAAGGTGGCTCGATGAGTCATGGTTCATACTCCTTTATCATATGATTTTATCATATAATATCGTATGACAAAAGATATTTCTTTAGGCATTAAAACTGATTTAAAAGGGTGCGCGACTCTTTTTTAGGCTTTTTGAAAAGCGTTGCATTTGAATCTGAGATTAATTGTTCGGCAACTTTTTGAGGGATCCGAGAATGATGTAGTTGGAATTTAATTATGGGAAATTCCATGTAATTAAATAAGGTGTTCAGATATTTTTCGTCCTGCTAATCCTTTTTGATACAATTTGTTATTTTCTAAATCACCACGACGGCTCTCGACCCCAAGCGGAGGTAGCAAGTCTGACACCGTTGCGACTCTGCTACTTGTTGCATGGTCGTCTATAGCGCTAATCCTGACGATATGATGCGAATTCATGGAGTTAGAATGGCCGAGATTATGACATCTCCACGAAAAAATAGTTTTCTTCGATGAAACTCTATCGCTACGTCCTTGCCTATTTCGGTCGGAAACTTAAGCAGCCTTGGACCAAGACAGCGAACGTAGGTGACGTAATTGTCTCCATTGGGAAACCGGAAGTGGAAGGTAACTGTCCTGAACGTAGACTAGTAACTGCGAGTGTGGATCTGGCAACTCTCCCTTGCGTTGATGACGCGAGCCGGATTCTGGTGCCCAAAGAAGATCGTGAGAAATGCGAAGACTCAGCTTTGCACGCAATCAACCTAATTTCGGTTCTTGAGTCGTGTTCCAAGCAAATTTTCTCTCCAGTTTCGTGTGTTGCCTTTGGGTCTGATGAACCCCGCGAACGCGAGTTTTTGGAAAACAGCCACGGCATATTTGCCAACGAGAGCAAATCTGATTCCGCTGTGGGTTGGACAATTGAGTTTACATCCGAGATCGCAACAGCCATAGCGGATCGTTTCGATGGCGTCGCTCTACTATCAGAGGCGCTTAGCTCGGATGTTGAGGGACACCGATATCGAGAGTTCGTTAGGTTTCTGGAGCTCGCGTTTGGTATTTCATTTTACGAGAGGCGCCTCGCCAAAAAGCTCACGCAGTTCCTTAGTTCGGGACCGGGTGGCTATAATCGTGACGAAATAGACGAATGGGTGAACCTCCGGCATCCAGCAATGCATGGTGACTATGCAAAGATGGATTGGATAGCAATCAGTGCTAATGTTCGTCAGATTGCTCTTCGGATGCAGCAAGCGTGTTTGGATGTGCTTTTTAATAAAGAGAAATGGCGCGACTCTTCAAAGACTCGACGGCAGGTTTGGAGGCCGGACGCTATATCTACATCGAAAACCGGAAAGGTAGTAGCGAAGTATGCAACTCCTTTAAGTCTTCTGATCCGCGTCCTCGACGAGTTCGGGGTACATCCGGTGAAATTGGGGATAACTGTAGATCATTCCAATGACCATCTATATGCAACATATTGGCGACCTAACCAGCCGACTGATTAGCAAGAAGACAGGTAAGTCCTCGGATTGGGTCGAAGGAAGTGGCTGCTTTTGGCCGAACTCTGCCGAACTGCTTAAACGATTGCCAAAGAGTTTATCACCAGACGGCAAATTCTCGAGTTCGACCCAAAGCGGATATTCGCAGTTGGATGCAAATTGATCATTGTCGATGTGTTATGCATCATTAGATAGATCGAAAAAATAAATACCGTTTAGGTGATAAAAATGATTCAACGCACCATGTATGTTCTGGCAGTACAAGACCTACAAGCGTCTCTGAAGTTCTATCGCGATGTTCTCGGATTCGCAATTAGAGAGATTGGAGACGAAGGTTGGCGCTTATTCGAGCGTGACGGATGTCAAATAATGGCTGGTCATTGTCCTGGCTCAACGCCAGCTCGTGACCTTGGAGATCATTCGTATTTTGCTTACTTTCTTGTCGACAATGCAGATGAGTATTACGCTGAGGTTGTGGCAAACGGTGCAGAACTGATAAAGGAACTGAGAAGCAAACCATGGGGAATGCGAGAATTTGGTTTGCGAACAAACGATGGTCATCGAATAATGATAGGGCAAGATTTAGGGGCTTGAGCACCCGCTTCAGGCCGGAACAACACCTTCTGACAAAGGTAATGCCAATTGTCATTTCCCTTAATGAGCCTTAGGCTCGATGTAATAAAATTCTTACCAAGCGCATGAATCGGAAGTATTCTTGGACACGGCTCTTTTTTCGACCAAAACAGATGCGTCCTTGCCTTCATACCCCGGCTAAATCACCGCCTAACGCGGGTCCCTTTTCCTCCACCTGATCTTCCTATTCATGACCTTTCTACCGTGTGAGGCAACGTGGGTAAATTCATGTTCTCGAAGTTCTCAGACATCTATATCTAGTGGACCCATCTATTAAGTCCCACCTTATCCTGTACCTGGAATCATTCTGCAGTTTTGCTACACTCTATGGCTTTCCTACCAAATTGGTGTTGTGTGGAACTGGCTGGCAACAAACGGCAACTCCTTTCAGAACAACACGATGAGCGCGCCAAGCGACTTGCCGAACTCGATCAGCTCAACGCGGACTATTCAAAAGACTTCGAAGACATTCGTCGACGCGTGCGAGAAAAGAAGTTCATCCAGGAAATTTCTCGTGAGGACCGCTACCCTCAAGATAAAGACATTTGGGAATACCTGAATAACATCGTGGAGGATATTCATTTGTACACCTGGCGCAAATGCGCGACGGGGATCTGTACAAGGAAGTATCAACGAAAACGGCAGATATTGGAAGAAGAACTGCGAGATCTGGATGCCCACCACCGAAAAGAACGCATCAGGCTTCGATATGGACATCCAACGAATGCTGATGATGAAAACCCTTCGAATTTTAAGACACCATCCCCTCGTTTTTTCATGTCGTAAATTTCATACTGTAGGAGTTTCTTTCCCAATCAAACATGTTCTGTCATGGCATCCTCAAACCGAAACGGCGGCATGAGGAACTCAACAATAACCTCGGCTCAACGGTATCGACGCTCGATGACAATGGAAGAGGGATTACGAGCGCTGATAGGTCGCGATAATCGTGGTATCGGTAACAGAACCCTCAAAATGGCGTTGCCTGACCCGAAGATATTCTTCATTGGAAAAGAATGCCTTCTTCGCATCTTCATTTGAAAAGTAAATCGTAAACACTCTATTTATGGGAGCTTGTGTCTCAGACCTCAGAACTTCAGATACTTTAAAATCGTAACCAAATCCGCCGCTATGATGTTTCAGAATCGGCATCATCTCGTCTCGATATAATTGATAGACTTGGTCGTCTATGACATTCAGGCCAACAAGCATTTCTACAGCCATTTTTTACCTTTTCGTCATCTTTGGCACGCAACAGGATATACTGACTCACCGCTTTCATTCCCCCTCCTTACTCACTCACTTAGTTACGGTTCCAATAAAAATGATTGAGGCGGGGAGTTGTGTTGTGGGGTCTAAGGGTTCCAATGGTTCACTGAGTGCAAGATGATTTTTCGCAAACAAGGCCTTCCATGTTTCGAGCGTTCTGAAATACCAGGGTGCAGGGTCACAAAATTCTCTACTGAACCCAGCCCATGATCCTTCTCTCCATCCATCTTCATACGTTTCTTTTCCACATCCAGCAATAGGATGAAGGGTTTGAACAATCGGTGAACCATTTGCTTGCAGTAAAAATCGTGCCTGCTGAAAGATGTGATGAACCGACTCATAGCCTAGCAAAGAAAAATTACAGACCATCACATCGAATTTCTGTTTGAGAACCTCGTACGACAATTCCTCATAAGGTAACGTTCTAAATCTTCCTCCACCTTCCTGGGAAGCATACCCAATGAACTCCGGTACGCTATCAATGCCTAATGTTCGAATCCCTGAGGATTCCAGTTTTCTCGTCAACCATCCTTCACCACATCCGACATCAAGAACAGAGTGGGGGGCTTGCGTGACCACCGCTTCAACAATAGCTGCATTGGTCACCAGGACACGACTGGCTATTTCATTTTCACAAATTGCCGAGATCCAAGGCTGAACATTCTTTTTCCAGGAATTGACAATCTGTTCATCTGATAGTTTTTTCATCACTCCCCGGCGCCGTACATTTTCTCAAAACGCACTTTTGACCACCCCGCCATCGACTCTCAGCGCCGCGCCCGTTGTCGCTGATGCGAGCGGACTCACCACATAGGCCACCAACGACGCCACTTCTTCTGGTGTTGCAAAACGTTTGATCAGTGAGGTCGGGCGTACGCGCTGAAAGAATTCTTCTTCGAATTCCTTGAACGTCTTCCCTTCTTGTTTGGCGAGATCTTCAACGAAGTCACTGACGCCTCGTGACTTGGTCGGTCCGGGCAGCACACTATTGACCGTGATACCTGTTCCAGCGACCGCTTCCGCAAGCCCACGCGAAATAGCCAACTGCGCGGTCTTAGTCATGCCGTAATGGATCATTTCAGCCGGAATTTGAACTCCACTTTCACTTGAGATAAAGACAATGCGACCCCAGTTGCGCCGTCTCATCGTCGGTAGATAGAGGCGACACAAACGCACGCCACTCAAGACATTCACATCAAAAAATCGTCGCCAGTCATCATCCGGAATATCTTCAAACGAGACAGGTTCAAAAATCCCAAGATTATTCACCAAAATCTCGACACCGGGATGCTGTTGCCCTAATTGTTCTGCTGCGGCTTCTGTCGAAAGATCGCCGGCAAACCCGATGAGTTCGCCTGACGCACCGGGAGTCAGTTTCTCAATCGCTTCATCAACAGACTTCTGCGAACGACCATTGACAATGACTCGCGCCCCTTCGGAAACGAGAGTCGCAGCAATCGCATATCCAATACCGGCGGTGCTGCCGGTCACGAGACATAATTTATTGTGTAACTGCAAGTCCATAGTTTCTCCTTCAGTTTTCGTTCTGGATGTTGCTCTTAATGAATTGTTTAATAGAAACAGGCCACCCAAATATCGTAATTGGAGTAGTCGATCTAAGAAAATGCCGTATTCGATTACATTTCTACTCTAACCGCAAAAACTCATCGGAGCGGTCGAGCATCTGATATAGCGCCTTCTTACACATGTCAAATATGTCAGCTAAATGTATGTGAATGCTTTTAGTCATCCGTATATCACACTAACTCAGTTTTTCTTTCAGCATTGTGATATAGGAAGGGTTTTGCGTATAGAACTCTCGTAATGAGCAAGCCTTTCTTCCCAGTAGTCGTTCAACCGTATCGCTCACTTCGGAAACTTCCCCCTTACCTTTGGCCATATCCGCCGTTATCCAAGCTTCTAAATTCCATTCACTCAAGCCATATTCTTTACGCCATGCGAGACCATCCTCATAACTCTCCTCTTGAAACGCAATCTGCATCCCGCTCAAGTCACTCAGCAGGTGGGTCAGTTCACTCAATTTTGGAGCCTCTGGGCCAGTCACGTCGAATGTTGTCGATTCCGACATCGGATTTACAAGGAAATGAGCGGCAACTTGGGCAATATCATTCCGACACACCCAAGCGACTCGACCGTCTCCTGAGGGATTGAGCATCATCGCCTTGGCATTCACGTCCTCATGAGCCGCTTCCATGTAAAAGTTGTTTCGCAAAGCCGTATAGGTCACACCGGACTCCTTTAAATATTGTTCGGATTGATGGTGATCCTTGGCCATACTAAATGTGGCATCTGCCGCAGCCCCCTGAAAAGAAGAATACACTACATAATTCACGCCTGCTTTCGCTGCAGCCACAAAAGCATTTCGATGCAGTTTGGCTCTTTCCAGAGGTTTCTCGTGAAGAGAAACAAGAAAGGCTCGATCTATTCCTGTAAAAGCCGCGTTGAGAGAGTCCGGATGACGATAATCCCCTTCTACCACTTCCACGTTTTCTCTCTCAGTGACTGCCTGTTTATTTCGAACCATCAAACGAAGTGGGGTCCTGATTGCTTCTAATTCCTGAACAATCTTTTTTCCAAGCCGCCCATTCGCGCCTGTGACTAAAATCATGGCTGATTCCTTATGTTACGATGGTATTCTTTGAGTCAAAACCGCCTCGATACCGCGCACAATCTCTTCGCACTTTTGCAGATTGAGTGCATCGGGATGGGGCGAGGCAAACTGACCGGAATCGTTGTCGAAATACTGGCCGGAGGCTGTCTCAAATTCATCTGCCAGAGCCGCACGACTTAAGATTTCCGCACCTATACGGATATCACCGCCGTCCACACCGAAGGCCTCTTTTACCATTTTACTCCCAAGCATCGACCCGGGATTCAACGCGATGATCGCCGGACCATGATCCTTAAGCGAAAGCGCCATACTGTGAGACCACATTGTAAGTGCGAGTTTGCTTTGCGCATACGCCGCGCCGTCGGATAAGTGGCCTTGTCCTACCAGCGCTTTCGGATCAACCGGAGACTGAGCGGCGGAGGAAACATTGATAACCCGCCCAGATGTACCGAGCAACGGCAAAAGTTCCTGCGTCAGCAGATAGGGAGCGATCGTATTGACCGCAAACCGCACATCAAGCCCGTCCGGCGTGACAGGATCGGACGTGTTATAGACGCCTGCATTATTGATGAGCACATCAAGTTTCGCGTGCTTTTCCGCGACAGTCTTCGCAAATGCCTCGACCTCGGCCATGCGTGACAGATCAGCCACGTGGCTTTCAACGCGTCCGCCTCCCGGCAGCGCAGAAAGCGCTTTTTCTACTTTCTCCAGTCTTGCATGACTGCGCCCGTGTAACAAAACGTGGTGGCCCAACGAGATCAGCATTTTGGCCGTTGCTAACCCGATGCCGTCGGTCGAACCGGTCACAAGAATGATTTTTTGCATGATGTTATCTCCTTCACTGTGAGAAGTCTGGCAGGAGGTCATCGGCCAGACGTTTCAACGTGGTCTCGATATCCGCCTGATTAAAGCGTAGGTTGAGCGCCACATGATTGACGCCGATTTCTTCCCGCGATTTCAGATAAGCTCGAAGGTGGTGGGACCCTAGCCGCAATCCCAGATGAATCGGTTGGGGAGGCGTATCAGGATCTTCGGCCAAGTCAACATAAAATGGTTCCATGACAGGTTGGACAGGTCTTCCTGACGCCTCAACCCACACCCGCCAGTCGCGAATGATCTGTGCTTGCACCATGGTATGACGTGGATACAGCATCCAGCCATCTCCATTTTTGGCAATCCATGCGGAATCTTGTTGACTGCCTCCCGTAATCAGCAGCGGCAGTTTTCCGGATGCCGGTTTGGGCAGCATATCCATTCCGCCACCTGGGGAGCCATACGTGTTTTTAAAGGCCGGTGCGTCCTCGCCCATATGCCTGATATAGTCAAAGCTCTCACGAAATCGTGCGCCGCGCTCGGCAAAGGGCAGATTGAGCGCCGGATACTCCTCTGGTCGGTCACCCGAAGCGACACCAAGAATGAGCCGCCCTCCCGACAGTGCATCGGCACTAGCTGCGGCCTTGGCAACATGAGCCGGATGTCGCAGCGGCAGAACGATGCTAGCCACGCCTAGTGCAATCCGCTCTGTCTGACCAGCCAACAGGCCCAGATAGACGAATGGGTCGTACATCTGACCCGCATCCCCGAATGACGGCACATTGAACGGCACATCCCGCAACCAGATTGCGGAAAATCCCAGCTCTTCAGCCAGTTGAATACGTTCCATGTGACGGGTCATCGCCGGCACCGAGCCAGTTGAGTAGTTCTCCAGGGGCACCACCAATCCAAGGCTCAGCCGGTTCGCGCGGAACACACTGTTGTATCCCCGATTGATGGGTTGGAACTCGGTTGTTTCGAACGTCGCCGCCAGTGTCATCTCGCAAAGCCTCCGAATCGTTTTAGCCGTTGTTGAGTGTACCGTACGCTTTGGGTTTCGTCGCCGTCGAAGGTACGAGCACTGAGAATATTTTCCAGCACTCGTCCGAGACCGGCGCGAGCCAATGCACGCAATTGACAAAACGTAGGATGGCCGATTGCACGTATCGTCTCTCTTACCTTGACCTCTTTACGACAGGTCGTCATTTTCTACAACCACTTTGCCCAGAGCTTGGCCACTCTCTAAGCGAGCGTGCGCTTGTCCGACTTCTTCAAGTGAATAACGCTTTTCATCAAGCACAGGTTTTAGTCCGCCAGACTCTACAATCTGAGTCACGCTGCTCAAAATCCCTGCATGTTCTTCGCGCTTCACGTTATGCAGCATCGGAATCAGCATGAACACGACGTGCAACGACAAACCCTTAAAATGAGCAACCGTTAAATCCATCTCACACAACGCCACTGTCGAGGCAATTTGACCATTCAGTGCAGCCGCCTCAAATGAGTTAGCCATGTTTGCACCGCCTACAGAATCGAACACCACATCAAACCCTGCCCCACCAGTATGTTTGGCCACGTACTGCTCAATCGTTTCAGTTTTATAGTTGATGGCAGTGGCCCCCAATTGTTCGATTAACGCCAATTGCGTTTCACCGCCACCCGTAGAATACACTTCGGCATCAAAATGTTTTGCCAGCTGCAACGCAACATGACCAACGCCACCAGATCCACCATGCACCAGAACTTTTTGGCCTTGCTTGATACCCGCGCGAGTCAACCCTTCGTAGGCCGTGATGGCAACCATTGGCAATGCAGCGGTTTCTCGCATCGACAAATTCTTTGGCTTATGGGCAATCAAGTTGCTGTCCGCCACCATGTATTCAGCCAATGTACCGGGTAAATCGGCCAACCCACCTGCACAACCATAGACCTCATCGCCTATTGAATAATCTTGAACCCCCTGGCCGACTGCCTCAATCGTGCCGGCAAAGTCCATTCCTAAAATGGCTGGCGTATCGGGTGATAATGGTAATTCCTTACCCATTTTACGAATCATGGTATCAACCGTGTTGACACTTGATGCCGCGATTTTTACGAGAACATGACCGGCTTTGACTTCAGGTTTTTCTACTTCCGCTGCTTCAAATACGGCGTCTTCGCCATAGGCATTAATCAGCATGGCTTTCATCGTGTTTGTCCTTCCGCTCGTAACTGAGTTGTTAATTTCATTCTGTTTGGTGCCCTTTACTTGATTTCCTGAACTCGGATTACGACATCGTTCCAGTTGCGTTGGTTTTCCATGTCATTCTGAAAACCACCTCCATGTGCCGTGGCGAAACACTTGATGGCTAAGGTCTTACTCATCGCCTGATAGAGCCAATAGGCTGCTTCGATCGGCTTTTCGACCGAGGCATAGGCAGCCTGTTTACGGGCATTACTGGACTCAGGCGGCCAATGTCTGGTGCGGTCGTTGTGATCACGCGAATCGGGCATGGCTACTTCTTGGGCGGCTCCTGGATGACATCGAACTTGCCTTTCATGCGTACGTAGACGATACACTCCTCTCCCGCTTCACACGAAACCTGATGCACCGACTTTCCCGTCGAGCCGAAATAACTACCCGGCGCCAATGTCTTGACGTCGGTCTCCCCCGACATCCGATACTGTGGTCGACCTTGGATCACGACAGCGCGGAAGGTTGACCCGCGGCTACGTATTTTCCCACTAAATCCAACCGGTAGCTTGACGAGGCTCCCACTCAACTGATTGTCCTGCGGCATTCCCCAAAGAAAAACTAACTTTGGTCCATGGGTAAAGGCTGGCTTTGTGGTCTGGTCGATCCAGGTGATGTCCGATGCGTCCAGCCAAACAATGTTCGATACCTCCACGTTAACTGGCCTTTCTCCATTATCAAACGCTTCTTCTGTAGGACGGACGAGATATGGTCCTTCCTCAATCTCCACATAGACCAGGTTGTTATGACCCTCGGCAGCGGTAATGTGCACTTCTCCAGCTGGCTGAGTCCAGACAGAACCCGTCGGCATCCACATCTCTACGGCATTAGGATCACCGTTGTATATGAGGCCACTAATGACTACTGCACGGTAGGTGATATTATGAATATGCGGTGGCGACGAGAAGCGGTCCACAAACTTCACGAGAAAGCCTGATGGCCCGGAACCGGTTCGATCGCCCCAAAGAGTACCGGCCTTTGGGCCCTTGTCGCCGCGGGCGGGGTTGAGCGGCCCCCACTTGACGTCGGACGTCGCAACCACCTCGGAGATTGGCCCGGCTGGCTCGGCTGTTGGTTCCTGAATGATGCTTTGGGATGCGACCTGCGAGCTACTCCAGGCGGTTATAAAGAGTACAAGTGCGAATGATGGAAACGTTCTCATACTCATGACGTAAACTCATTTTGACATTCAACGACAGCTCCGGTCGCTCGGTGAAAAGAAAGATCGGTCACGACTAAGTCTATTTCTCCTCTTCGATGTTGAATAGTCATTGTGTTGCTCCTAAACGATGATGGGTTGTTGTTACCTATTTGGAACTCATGAGGTTATTCCCAATCGGCGAGTACGACTTTGCCAATTGAACTCCCTTGCTCGACGGCCGCGTGCGCCTTGCGTAAGTTTTCCGCCGAGATCGGACGGATAACATTATTGACTGTGGTCACGAGCTCACCTTTGTCGATGAGGTCTGCAATCGCGTTTAACAGGTGTTGTTGTTCAATCATGTCGGCGGTTTGGAACATAGAGCGGGTAAACATAAACTCCCACACAAAAGTCGCGCTTTTACTCTTGAGCAAATCAAGATCCACAGGATCAGGGGTCTCGACGATCGAGCAGATGCGTCCTTGCGGGGCGATCGCGTTGGCCATCGACGCCCAATGCTGGGCGGTATTGTTCAAGCAAAAGATATAGTCGACTTGTGGCAGTGCGATGGCACTCATTTCCTTATCAAGTGCGTTGCGATGATTCACCGCCTGATCGGCACCAAGCTGTTTGATCCAAGCCATGGACTCGGGGCGTGAAGCCGTGGCAACCACGTGAAGCTTGGCAAGTTGCTTCGCGAGTTGAATCGCAATCGAACCGACACCTCCTGCACCACCAATGATCAGAATGGATTTACCCGCATCCTCACCGCTTGGAGAGATACCGAGCCGCTCGAACAAGCCTTCCCAAGCCGTGATGCCCGTTAACGGGAGCGCAGCCGCTTTATCGAACGTGAGGGACGTGGGCTTCTTGCCAACAATGCGCTCATCGACCAACTGATATTCACTGTTGCTGCCTGGCCGGGTAATATCGCCGGCGTAAAACACCTGGTCGCCCACGGCAAAGCTCTCAACCTCCGATCCGACAGCAATGACTTCACCAGCCGCATCCCAACCCAAGATGCGCGGTGTCGTCTCGGTTTCGTTTTTAGGCGCCCGAACTTTCGTATCGACTGGGTTGACGGAAATCGCACGGACATTGACGAGCAAATCTTTCCCCGTCGGTTTGGGTCGATCAATCTGAACATCAACCAATGACTTCTCGTTTTCAATCGGTAGATATTGATATAGGCCGACAGCTTTCATCGTATGTCTCCTTACTATTGCGTATGATGGATGATCTAGCGATTACCCTTTCGGGTCTCTATGTTTTAGGCTATGCGGAAGATAAGATATACTTTCGAACTTAACAAGTACGCACAATACTGTTGTATAGTCACAGAAAGTATACCAATCAGATGAGGGGATGAGATACGAACACCACGATTGGGCAAACGCTTGCCCGATGGAAGGTGCGTAGGCATTGAATGACAGGAACTGATATTGGATACGGACAGATCAACCATGCGATCAACAGATGAGGGATTGTTCGAACTGAAATTCACTCTGTGGGTTCGTTTTGCGGAATATAGGCATAACGCCAGTGATAAGCTCTCTCCAATAGCACACGCCCTCAGCAATTTTGCTTTGTAATAAGCACCTGACTGTCGGTCGAATCTGCTCTCATCTACTAGCAGGTCAGGAAGCTGTAGAATTTTTAATAGCCACGTTTGATATCCACCACATTCAACATGCGCTCACCACGGACATACCGGCGTAAATTCTCCCTCACGAGCAGCCAAACGCGATGCCTTCGCTGATCGCTGCGGGCACTGATATGCGGCGTAATCACCACGTTCGGTAACCGCCATAATTCACTGTCTTTTGGTAATGGCTCCGGATCAGTTACATCCAGTCCCGCGGCAGCGATATCGCCATTTTTCAATGCATGAATCAAGTCATCAGTCACCACGCTTTTACCGCGGCCGATATTAATAAAGTACGCCGTCGGACGCATTGCGTTAAATATCGCGGCATTAAACAATCCCTTCGTAGTCGGCGTCAACGGTGTGGCATTGACCACCACGTCGGCTTGCTTGCTTAGTTCTAACAGTTCATCGGCTAGACCAACGTAGTCGACATACGCAGGGCCCTCACGGCGTGAATTGCGTGTGGCAATCACATGCATCCCGAGCGCATGGACACGCTTGGCGATTTCGGTCCCAATCCCCCCCAAACCGGCGATCAATATCGTCTTACCCTTGATTTCGATGACGTTGTGGCTACTCTGTCGCCCCTTCCCCCAAATACCCTGACTCTGTAATTGCTGGTATTCCGGCAAACCGCGGGCCAGCGACAGCAATGTGGCCAGGACATGTTCGGCAATGGCCGGCCCATGTACGCGCTGCATATTGGTGAGTAACAAGTCTTTTTCTTGCAGCTCAGGAACACCGACACAACGGTCTACCCCCGCGCTATACGTTTGAATCCACCGAAGTTGTGTCCCTGCCTGCAACACCTCTGGGGTGCATATACCAAGTAGCGCATCGGCACCATGCAATACTTCCGGCAGTGCGTCAAACGATTCGACCGGAACAAGCTGCGTACCATGACTGACGGCCTGTAATTGCTCCAGCATCTGCAGTGCTGTTGCTCGTTGATCGGCTGGCAGCACCACCACAATCCGCTCCGGGGTTTTCCAGTTCGACGACTGCCTGATCGCTTGCTTACTTTCACGCAAACCCAGCTCCTCGATTAACACCTGAACTTCTTCGTCGGGATTGATCTCGGCTTGCAGCGGTGCGGCTAAGCACAGCGCAATCAATGACACGCTTAGCAGTTGAGTGATTTTCGGCATGGATGACACTCCTCATGGTTAAACACGACAAACATTCTACGTGAAATCGATAAGACTCTTCTTCTTTATGCTCATAGGCCATCCACAGACGGTTAAGGTGTCGGTCGGGAATCTAGGGCGCGGTACACTGACATCCGTCATACGTCCGACAATTTTCAAAGTCCACAGTGTTGTATCGTTAACAAGTCACACGTCTCGTCTATTCTTTCAACAATTCGACATTCAATTCTTCAGACTGCTGTATCACGAGTTGTTCATGTTTTTTCCCAAGTAAAAATGCCACCGCTGCCCACACGAGCGTCAGCGGCACCGCCAAGAGTGCGATATGGGCAAGCGGCAAACCTGCCGCTTTAAAACCCGCATAGACCCAGGCACTCAATGCATCGCCACTACGGTACACCGTCGTGTCGATAAAATTTTTTGCCTTGTACTTTTGTTCACGGCTCAGCACAACGTAGAGCATTTCGCGCGCAGGCCGCATAATGGCGTAATTGCCTGCACGCCGCACCACTTGTAGCACCACGATGACCCACAGCACTGGCGCGAAGCTCAGCATAAGAAACCCTGCAGCCAGTAGCAGCGGCACCAGCGAAAGCGTCCATGCGATACCAATGGTTTTCACAATGCGCCCGGTCAGAAACATTTGCAACATCAACGTTAAGGCATTGGTGGCAAAATCCATATTCGCAAACACCGCAGTACGCGCAGCTGAATGGATAACAGTATCGCGAATAATTTGTGCCTGCTGAAAATACAAAAAGGTCGACAGTGTCGTATACAGCAAAATCAACAGACAGATACCCAGTAGATAACGAGACTTCGCGACCAGTTTCACTCCGGCCCACACTCCGCCGGAATTTTTTTCATGTTGCAGCGTCGTGGTGTTGGCTGCTGAAAACGGCACGCTGACGGAATTCATGTCATGACTCCAGAGATCTAAGCGCCTAATGCAGTAAATGGCGCACCCGAGCAGCAAGACCGCAAGCAGTAGCAGATGAGTGACACCAACATGATCGACCAGACTAATGGTCAGCAGTGGTCCTATTAGCGCACCCATCGATCCCCCCGCAGCAATAAATCCAAACAATCGCTTCGATTGTTCGCTGCTATACAAGTCGGTCATGAAACTCCAGAACACCGACACCACGAATAAATTAAACACACTGACCCAGATGAAAAAGGCACGGGCGATATATTGGTGTTCCATGCTCGACTGAAACAGCGCATAAAACACCAGCAGATTGAAAATAAAGAACAGGTACGCAAATGGCAAAAATTTTCGGCGTGGATAGTGTGACGTTAACCAACCGAACACCGGAACAATGGCGAGCATGGCCAGAAATGTGCCGAGAAATAACCATTGCAGGTTTTCCACGCCACCGCTCACACCCATTTCGTCGCGAATGGGGCGAATGATGTAGTAGCTGCACAGGAGAGAAAAGAAATAGGCGAATGACCAGAGCAAGGCCGGCAGCTCACCGGGTTTGACATTGATCCAGCGTTGCCAGTCCAGGAATTTCGCCTCCGACTGATTGTTAATATTTGCCATGTTTTTACTATTCTGAGCAGCCACACATGAGCATGGCTAGAGATGAATGTCGTAGAACAAGCAGCTAAAATATGAGCGGGATAGGAATACGGCTCCCGACTGGAGATGAGTATAATGCAAGAAAATCTATATCGAGTTGAGCAGACTGAGCATCTTCACACGCGTCGCTTCGTCGGGTAAACGGCCACGGCCAGCCTCCATATTATCTACCATATGTTCCAATTTGGACGTCCGTGGAATTACACAGGTCACCGCTGGATGGCTCACGACAAACTTCAGAAAAAACTGCCCCCAACTGTGGCAATCGAACTCTGTCGCCCATTTTGGGAGTGGTTGACCCTTTACGTTCGTGAACAGCTCACCACGCTGGAACGGACGATTAATGAGGGTCGCAATGCCTTTCTCTGCGGCAAGAGGTAACAAGCGCTGTTCGGCGGCACGTTCGCCCATGCTGTAGCTGAATTGAACAAAATCAAGCTCTTCGGCTTCCATAATGCGTTCGAGCTCAGCATGATCCCGCCCATGTGATGTTGTGATGCCGAGAAACCCTATTTTACCCTGCTCTTTCCACTCGCGCAGCGTGGCAATGTGCGTCTGCCAGTCGCGTAAATTATGGATTTGCATGAGGTCCATCTTCTCTACGCCCATCCGCTTGAAAGACTGATACATCTGTTTGATGCCGGCTTCGCGCCCATAGGTCCAGACTTTGGTTGCCGCAAATAGAGAATCCTTGTTCTTCACATCCTTCAATAATTCACCAATCGCACTTTCCGCATCACCATACATCGGCGATGAATCGATCAACCGCCCTCCATGATCGAAGAAGACTTGCAACACCGCGATCAGTCGTTTTTTCGTCGCTGGATCACGTATCCCATCAAGATTGCCTGCCGTACCGAGACCAATCACCGGTAATTTTTCACCCGTGCGCGGGATCGCGTGCTGGACCAGAGGCAGGGTGTCAGTCGTCGCCCACGCCGGCGCGATGCCAAACAATGAAAGAGAGGCTGTTCCAGCAGCGGCAGTAACAAGGAACTGTCTTCTTGTTATTTTATGCATCGTCATTATTCCTTTGATTGAGTCAATTGCTCAGCATCTCAAGAGTGAGGTGGTTCGAATGAAGACAAAGATCGGCGTCTGTCAGCCCCGGACTCTGCGCATTGACATGATGAAGCGCAAAGGTGAGTGCCGCGTTCATTCTGCGGCTCTTTATTCGTATTACATAATGTTCGTTTCGCCGTCCTCGTTTCACAGCACCTTGCTTTCTGGCATAGAAAACATAGAGTATACTGATCAACTTAACAAGTAGTCACATTCTTGTTGTATAGACACATAAAGTATACCAAAAGGACGAACGATGAAATTTGAACGCTATGATTGTTCGAACGCCTGTCCCGTTGCAGCCTCGTTAGAGTTGATTGGCGGAAAATGGAAAGGGATGTCGCTCTACCATTTGCTGGGAGGCAAAAAGCGGTTCAATGAGTTGAAACGCAACGTAGGAGGCGTCACTCAAAGAATGCTCACCAAGCAACTCAGAGAACTAGAACGCGATGGACTGATTTCCAGACACGTCTATGCCGAAGTGCCTCCGAAAGTCGAATACTGCCTAACAGCGAAAGGGAAATCTCTTCGCCCAATCTTATTAGCGCTGGAAAAATGGGGAGCACGACACGCGTTGTCGAAAGCCCCATCCCAAGTGAACAGCGCCTAATGCAAGCTCTCTACTAGGGACAGATCAGTGTCTTCTTCAAAGAACACTCAATAAAAAGCCTTTCGAATTCAACAGGACTTCGGTGACGGTTTTGATTGAAGAGCGGATTCAGTGACTCCTGCCATTACAGGCATGACGGCCATAGCTCCATATCGGGTTCAAGGACCGCCATAAAAAGGGTTATTCCTGTTCAGTATGACTGTTCCTCAAAACAACTCGCCCTTCTTATGTTTCCATAGGAAGGGCGAGTGACGTTTATCGATAGACAAACTGAAGTGACCGTTCTTGTATTAGTTCAATTGCTGAACAGAAATTTCATATTTTCCCATCCCAAAAATCGACTGATGCCTCACCTCCATAAAGTACATTCCTTCTTCTAATGACTGAACGATTTTTGCATTGGATCCATCGCCCCCATCCAAATCTTGAGCGACACGAACATGCTTATTGTTCGGTCCATAGAGCGTCATCATGACATCCGTGTCGCCTGCTGTTTCTAACTTATATTCGCCTTGAGTCTCGACCTTCATCTGATATATGTCCATCTGCCGGAACTCTGTCAGCTCTCCTTTGGTTGACGGCGGAGCTATTGGAATTTCTGTGGGAGGAGGCACGCCATTATCGTCAACGATGGTAATGGCGGACGCGATATTATTACTCATATTTTCGTCCGGGAGATCGCCCTTCACTTCGGTATGATTCGTGATGGAGCCTGCCATATCGGTTTTGACTACCATCGTTAATCGAGCATGAAACCCATTGGGTAGAGGGCTCACGTCACACGTCACGACTGAATCTTCAGTGCAAGTTCCATGATTGAATTCTTTTGAAATTAATTCGACTTCTTGCGGTAACGTGTTCATCAACATGACTCCTGTCGCTTCACCCGGTCCATGATTGGTGATCGTAACCGAATAGGTCAATGTATCATCAACTTTTACCATTTCTGGAGAGACGACGACTTGCACGCCAAGATCGGCCTTTTCAGACGATAAATGGAATTTTGCCTGCAGTAATCCTGCACCGCACGCCTTCGGGCATTGAATGTCATTCCGTGGTAGCGCATCATGTTTCAACCTGGCTTCGACTTGCCCTGGAAGCATATCTGGATTCTCAGATAAAATGAGTGCAGCCACACCAGCAACATGAGGAGCTGCCATCGAGGTCCCGTTGTAGAATGCGTAGCCACCTTCTACGGTACTCAACACCGCGTCTGCATCTCCTCCCGCACGATCGCCGCCTGGGGCCAAAATGTCAACGGTCTGCCCGAAGTTAGAATACCGTGAAACCAAATGACCTCGAGGATCACTGGCCGCCACAGTAATTACATCATGACAACTGGCTGGTGTCGCTTGTGAGGCATCGATGGCATCGTTTCCAGCGGCCACCACAACCGTGGTACCTGCAAGAACCGCATCTCGAATCGCTGATTGGGTCGCTTGGTCTTGTGTAGGACAATTTACACCCGCTGCGCCTAAGCTCATGTTGATGACTTTGGCTGGTGTGTCGTTTTGGGGCGCATCGGGGACATTCAATCCTGCTGCCCACCGGATCGCATCGATAATATCGGCTGTCGTCCCACCGCATTTTCCGAGAACACGAACAGCTTGAACTTTGGTGTTCCAGTTGACCCCAGCAATACCAAGACTGTTGTCCGTTATGCCCACCCCGACAGTTCCCGCTACATGTGTCCCATGCCAACTATTACCACGATCTTGCGGAGGACCATTTCCACATTCGAACGCCTGAATCGCATCTCCTGCATCAGTCGGGTCCGCATCACGGCCATCCTCATCATTCGCCATGAACGGATCGCTAATCATGTCATACCCTGGAATGAGATTTGGCGAACCCGCGATATCTGGATGCTCCGGAAGTATCCCCGTATCAATCACCGTGATGACGATATCCGGACTTCCCTTCGTCACGTCCCAAGCTTCTGGAAGTCCTATACCACCGGGCGATTCGTCATCTTTTGACCCATTCATGAAATAATGCCATTGTTCACCGTATCGAGAATCATTTGGGATGATTTGTCGTTCGAGAATATAGTTTGGTTGAGCATATTCAACATCGGGACGCTGATTCAGCTCTTCAACTAATGCCAGCGTTTCATCAATCATCTGGGCCGCTGAAAACTGTTGTCTCATTGTCGGATTGACTTTAATAATGATCTCCCCTCCGGATGTCGTCTTCCTACTCCTTTCCACTCCAAAAATCGAACGAGTCATCGCTTCCGCATCGCCGGACGGCTTCATTTTGACAATCACTTCACCAGGCACAAACCGTGGTGTGCTCTCAGAATTCTGAGCGTAAAGCGGTGAGAACACATTAACGAGTGCGAGAACAATCAGCACCACCATACGCCTTGCTGTCAGGAGGAGCTTCTGTTTCATATTTTTCTCCTTGCAAAAAGTCTCATGAATGAAAATTATTCAATAAATACTAATCTGCTAATCAACCAGAGATCAGTTCGTGTGTTCGATCGAACGCAACCTAGTTCCAACATGAAAAGACAAAGCCAATATGATCGAACTGCCAATACAGGAGAACACGGTCCGTTCCCTAACAAGCCATCATCACATTTATTCCAAATATTAATTCTGAAAACATTTTTAAGAAGACTCTTCGAACAAGATTATCTGACCTCGATTTCTGAAGAGTCTCCAGACCGACATTCCAAGAAAAACGAGTGTGTTTCACATCACCTCAGTTAAGGCATGACGATGGAATCACACATCCACAGCCTGTCACGAGACACGCCTCAGTCAACACAAGGAGAAATATTCTCAGTTTATGTGAGGTAAGAAAGGCAATTGAAATGCCAGGAGGCCTGACATGTCTCACAACCTGGGGAAAAGCCCTATCGCATGTCTACTCGTATGATTTTGTGGAGAAACTGCGTATTGCTCAAAAACCAGATGAACATGAGAGGAGAACGAAACGGGGGATTGACTTGAGCGGTGAGTATCCAAAAAGATATCGATGCATCACAAACAGATACAGCAAAATCGGTTCACTTGGAATCATCTAAACAGGTTGGAATACACTCAAAATACAATCTGGTGAGGAACAAGAACAAGAGAAAGGGAAGCACACAGAGGAATTCTACGAAATTTGTCGATCAACGTTTTTTCGATGTTTAGAGATATCGATGGGCCGTAACTTTTCCATTTTCATCAATATCATAGAGCAGCGGGGCACCGGTTGGAATATTCACTTCAAGTATTTCTTCTTTTGATAATTGCTCAAGATGCATGACGAGAGCCCGCAAACTATTCCCATGGGCAGCGACAAGAATCGTTTTCCCTGCCATCACCTCAGGGTGGATACGGCGATCGTAATAGGGCAACACTCGTTCGGCGGTATCTTTGAGACTTTCTCCACCTGGCGGGGGAATATCATAACTCCGTCGCCATATCTTAACTTGTGCTTCACCAAATTTCTCCACGGTTTCTGCTTTATTTAATCCCTGAAGATCGCCATACATACGCTCATTCAACGCGGGATCTCGTTCTATCGCAAGATCTGTCTGTCCCGTCACTTCAAGAATGAGCCGCAAAGTTTCTTGAGCGCGTTTTAACCCAGAAGTGAACGCTTGATCAAAACAATAAGGACGCAGCTTTTCTCCCGCATCTTTCGCCTCCTGTATACCTTTGGGAGTCAATTCAACGTCGACCCAACCCGTAAACTTATTTTCTAAATTCCACTGCGATTCTCCATGTCGTATCAATATCAGCTGGGCCATAGATAGTGCCTCCTACTACAATAGAGAATATTGAAAAGTCCTCAAGCTGTTGATGCTTTGCCCTGGCATCCGCATACCGTCGCTCGTGTCTGCGCGCTGTGCCGACTCCGCCATAGTAGTCTCGTGGCTACGACGGCCGGGAGCGCTTCGGCGCGCAAGCGTAAATTGTATCTCGTTAAGATACTAAGAGACTTTTCCTACCAGGTACGAACAACGAGCAACGTTCTTCCATATACGAGATACGAGACTACTTGCATTGCTTATACCCAATACGTACGATGGGAACAAGCTCTTTACCATTTTTTATTGGTGTATCTTATGAATACTCAGGTTTCTTGGCAAGAGTTAGCAGCCTGGTGGGCAACCTTAGCTCAACGACACGAAGTTGAGGAAAAAGCCCAATTATTTTTTGCAAACGCCTTAGGATCAGATCGAGTCCTGGAACGAGTAGACCAAGAAGGTGGCGATCCTGATTACGTCCTATTTGTTCTCCTTCGTCATTGGATTCCACCGGTTCTCCCTCCGCCTGGCCGGGAACGCACGTCAAAAAGCGACCCGGATTATTGGATAGAGTCGGAGCAGATTCTTAAGGCCGCCGTGGACCGCCTCCGTGAACTCAAACCCGTCATTGATCTGCTGACGACGCCAAATCCATTGGCACAAGAAACCACACCTTCTCCTCCGATCGTTGAAGTGGAGCTCGCACGAATGCTCGAAGGTATTGCTGAAATCACAGGAAGTTACGGAGGACCTGACTACACCTCCATTGTCAAATACTTTGACCCCATTCCTCTTCGACAAACCCAGCCCTTTAAACATAACAAACGGCATAGCGCTGAACTATGGGTTGTCTTTCTCCTTCGAGAACACTTTCGTACAGTTGGGTTAGGAAAGGATCGTTGCTGGCGGCTCATTGCCGATGTGGTGGCTGCCGCTGAGATTGTTCAAGGAAGCGGACAACCCTATCCACCGGGAGAACTCAAGTCTTGGTGGACAAAAAACTGGCCTCGCACCTATACCATGCTCAAAGAAAAAGAGAACCGGCTCGAAGCCACACATACGGCCTATCAAAGTGATTATCACTGGTTCAAAGCTTGGTTTGCTTGGCAAACCGAACGGTCAGACCATCTTCCAACAACCTAAGCATCCTCATCTCACAGATTAGACGCGATTAAAAAAACTTCGTGTCTGCCGGTCGTTCTGTTGGCATCGGTTGCTCATCGATAGGTAGGTCTTGATTCATCAAGGCAAGAATCAGTCCGAATTTAAATAAATGCAACGCCACTCCTAACCAAAGGACATAGGGTTGTATCCCCCCCTCTTCTTTTAAGACTTGGATCTGCTTTGCAGAATCAAGCTCAGGAGATTTTCGTACTCGCTCAATGTTGTCCTTGATGTGCCAATAATATAAATAATTGGCACTCACTCCTGCACCAATCTGCCAAACGATTCCCACCGACCAGTCGCCAAATGCCAGGGCTGATAAAACGGGACCCACCGCATAGAGAAACGCAAACATATACATTTTGCGGTAGAGAAACCACAAGAATGAGTCCAAGAGAGCCGCCGGCCAGTGCCAACTCAATGAAAAGCGTGGGCCTTCTGGTGTTTGGAACAGTCGAAACTTCTCTTGGTAATAGCGGTAAGCCGGCCGCCAGGACCAGCCCTCTTTCACATTAAATTGAATGGATTTACTTATGCCAATGGCCGATTGCCACAAATCGGCTTCGCTCACACCAGAGGGAGGGGGGGCTTCGTCTTGGCTTTCAGCTTCAGGCTCATCCCGAGTCTCAAAGCTGGGATCAGCTTCGGGCGGAGGTTCAGCAAATGCTGATCCGCACCGTGAGCAATAATTTGCTTCGTCTGGATTTTGCTGTTCACAGGTTTGACAGGCACGCATCTTCATGAGTTTATACCATCCCACCTGTGGACACACAAGCTTCTCGTCTTCCGCTTAGGTGTTGCGCAAGATGAATAACTCTGAAACTCAGCAATAAGGGGAAATATCTTCAGACGGAAGGGGAAACAACGATCAAACACAACCATCTATGTTATGGCTTAGGAATGAACGATGAACGTTCAAACATTTTCTCGATTTCGATACGCGGCATCGAGATAGTCATAGATTTCTCGTTTGACCTGGCCAAGAAGTAGGGGAGAATTGGAATCTTTTCGCCAAACAAGAGAGCAATACCGGCATTGAGCACGAACAGACTTTTCATCATCTTCAACGCCATCAACAACTAACGAACGCAGACAATTTCGACAAAACGGCCCTTGGATGTACTGACGAATTTGCAAATCGGAAAGGTCTTGTGGATTGACCTTCCCCAGTCCATGCCATATTTGGTCTGTCAAGGTCACTCTGACGCCAAGACAAAGAATGGATTTCGAGTTTGTCAGCTGAGGAGCCTCCTCCTTCCGATGAGACTCTTTCGACAACTCTAGTTGACAGAGCCGACCATTTACTTCTGTTGCCCAACTTTCAAGCCGACCTTGCTGTGTCAAGGTCAATTCCAGCCGGTCTAAACGATCTGACAGCTCAGCACGTTGAATCTCAAATTGCTGACGCAGCTGCAAGACCTCTTCTTGATCAACGGCTTGAAACCATCCGAGAATTCGTTTTTTAAGCGTCGACCACCCCTTCCCTTCAGTCTCAGAGTTTTTCAGTAATGGGCTCACCCACATGAAGAACATCACAAGACCTACCACGAGTATGATCCATAACCATAAAGATCCGTTGTCCATTTCAGGGCACCAAACTTTCTCAGGTCATTATGTCTGATCGTGCGTGTATCGCCAAGAAAGATCTTACACGAAAGAAGTAAGATCTCTCACCATCGCATTCTTCTTTATCAATCTCTTGTAGTTTTTCATGTCTCAACAGAGCCCATCTCACCAGAGTTCCAAACTATACCTAAAGAGAACACACACTGCCCACTTATGCTCGTTCTCGCATGTTACTAGCATTATTCATCACATTGCCCCCTGGTGGCTATAGATTCTTCTCCTGCCTCCGATACAGAAAGATAAATAGAAACCCTCCTATAAACGAGCTTTTATTCGCCTGTCACATTACCCAGTATGGCCTTTATTCCATTAACCAATTTTGATGACCTTCGTATTGGCTTGTATGTCAAATTGGAGTGCTCGTGGTGGCGACATCCTTTCACAAAAAGCACGTTTAAGATTCATTCCCGCAAAGAACTTGTCACGATTCGAGGAATTAAAAACCTCAAGGCCTATTATGATCCCGACCTATCCGATCCTCTCATTGATGATACCCTAGAGGATGACCTCTCTCTCCCAACAGATACCAATCAGGACGAAATCGATGAATTTCTTGAGGACGTCGAAATCGAAACACCAGAAGACGAAAAGGCCATCACCAAAGAAAAAGAAGAACGTCGGCGAAAATTTCATGAACACCGCCAACAATTTAAAAAAGTAGAAAATGCCTATTGGCGAATCCTGGGAGAAAGTAAAGATATCTTCAAAGGCGTGAGTGAAGGAAAAGCCAAAGGAGTCAAACAAGCCGGGGTCATGGTTTCGAATCTCGGAGCCGTCTTAGAAGACCTTAACTCATCGATGACTTTAATGGATGTGGTCAGTTCCCACGGGATGTCAAAAGGTATTTCTTATCACGCACTGAATGTGTGTATATTGTCGATGATCACCGGCCGAACCTTGGGACTGTCCAAAGACCAACTAAATGCATTGGCGCTGGCGGCTCTCTTTCATGACATTGGGCAACGATTCCTTCCTGTCAAAGTGAAATTTGAAGGTTCGGGTATTATGACACAAGTCGACCCACAAACTCTGCCGTTGCATCCGGCACAAGGCGGAGAGCTGCTTCAAACATTCCCTGAATTTCCTAAAGAAAGTATCGAAGCCGTATTTCAGCATCATGAGCGATTAGATGGATCTGGCTATCCGTTAGGGCTGAAAGATGACGACATTTCATTTCTCGCGAAAATCATTATGGTCATCGATGAATTCGATGACCTGTGCAATGCCTCAAACCCTCTTTTGAGCATGACGCCTCACGAAGCTCTTTCGCGATTATTTAAAACCAACCAAGATTCAAGCACCCGTAAATTTTCAATCGAAATTATTCTTGCGATGATTCAAAGCATTAGCCTCTTCCCTCCTGGAACCATTGTGGAACTGAATGACGGATCCTATGGCATTGTCACCAGCATCAATATGAAGGCACCAACCAAACCGTTACTATTACTCTATGTTGCAGATTCATCAAAGCATGAAGCCGTGCTGGTCGATCTTGCCGACGAACCGACACTGTTTATCACCAAAACCATCCGACCCAAGGATCTTCCCCCCAAAGTCTTGGAACACCTCAGCCCACGACGAATGGCCATCTTTGTCCATGCCAAGAAAAAGTCTGAGCTTGTCCAAGTCCACCTTAAATCCAAAGTCTAGAAAACCCTGTTTCTTCTACGTCCGAGACTAAGGTGGCGTAAGCAATCATGGTCACGAAACTTTCTATATTCCTTTCTCTATGCAGAAAGGAAAATGTCATTGTTCTCTTCACCGAACTCATCGCATAAAATTTAGACTAGACCTAAGGAGCAATACTTGGTATACCAAGAGAAGAATCCTACCTGTCAGACCAACTTCCAAGGATCAATTCTTGATACCACAGGTTTTTATCCTGATATCACTAATAAAACCGTTCCTCCCATTTGTAATATGAGTAGACGTTCTAGCCATGACATGAATGACGCCCCACGATCTCGCCCAACTCCAATCCGGACCCATTACCGTCACGAACGCCAGCAACTACTCCAGGTCCACGATCAGTGGAAAGACGTGCAGCCCTCTTCAAATCCTCTCCCTCACAACTTGAAGCATGAACTAATATCTGAAGCCTCAAACAATGCTCAAAAGTCTCCGTCTCGACAGACAACGTTCGCGCGCGCCAGTTTAGCCGGGGCAGACTTTAATCATGCGGACTTGCAAGAGGAAAATTTTCAGGGGGCAGATTTACGGGGAGCCAATTTTGAGGGCGCGAATTTACGGGGAGCCAATTTCAAGAACGCCAACTTACGAGGGGCCCATTTCCGTCGCGCATTATTAGGTTGGGCGGACCTTCAACAAGCTGATTTGATCTGGGCAGACCTTCAAGATACTGACCTTCGCGGAAGTAATCTTCAATATGCCAATCTTCGCGGAGCGAATTTAAGCCACGCCTACCTTTATGGAGCCGATCTCACAAGTGCAGATCTTTCTTGGACGGAATTAAACAAGACTGACTTCGGCAACGCCAATTTGACTCGAGCCAATCTTCGCGGAACAACAGTACAAACGACTGACCTTGAGACAGCCAATATCGATTCCGTACAAGGACTTCCTGAAGCACAATCGCTACCGTCTCCCAAGGACGAGGACGATTATCAACTTCACATTGATTCGGTGTGATCCATCCAAGTCATCGTACGACCACGTCACGTTCTTCGTATTTTGAATTCCACACGACACGTGAACGATTGAGGGACTGTGGTGAATATCACGATAGGGCCCCTTCCATGAAATTTCGGAGAAGATTGTTCCGAACTGGATCCCGTAACTTATTAAGTGCTCGTTCTTCGATTTGACGAATCCGCTCCCGGGTAACCGAAAAAGTTTGTCCAATTTCTTCTAATGTTGATTCATCTTGCTCACCAATACCAAAGCGTTTTCGAATAATATAGGCTTCTCGTGGTGTTAATGTTTCCAGCACGGTTGAGACCTGCCGTTGGAGGTCGCATCGTTCGGCTGAGGATAATGGTGACACAGCACCGACATCTTCAAGGATATCATCAAGCTGACCGCCTTCATCTTCTCCAACCGGGGTTTCTAGCGAAAATGTCCCTTTCCCAGCTTCTAGCAGAGCGGAGACTTTGTCGGAGGAAAGTTCAACATAGGCACCAATTTCATCCATTGTGGGCTGCCGGCCTAACTGACCTGTTAGATTTTCACTAATACGCCTCACTTTATTGAGCGCATCACAGACATGCACAGGAATCCGAACGGTTCGAGACTGATCAGCTAAGGCTCGCGTAATGGCTTGACGTATCCACCAAGTTGCATAGGTGCTAAATTTATAGCCTCGCTCGTGATCAAAGCGTTCCACACCTCTCATAAGTCCAATATTGCCTTCTTGAATAAGATCTAATAAATCAAGCCCTCGATTCACATAGCGCTTTGCAACACTCACAACCAAACGAAGATTGGCTTCATATAAGGCTGTCTTTGCATGTTCTAATTGAACTTTTCTCTTATCGAGCGTTTGAACTGCTTTCAAGAAATCAACACTCGACATGTACAACACTTCATCTTCGAGATATTGAATTCGTAACAACTCGTTCTCCGTCATGGCTTTCTTATTTATCCCACCGGCCAGACGAGGACGGTTACCATGAGTAGAGATATACTGTGTGGTGGAACGAGGCAGATGTATAGTTGAAACTGCTCTCAGTTCGTTTGCAACGGCTCTCACACGATCTTCAATATGCTTTTGAATGGCAGGGGCCCAGTTTATCGACAGAACTTTGTGAACAATCTGTTCTTCAAGATCTTTGAGTTGCGACTTTTCTGCTTTCGAGACTTCATTCTGTTCAAGAGATCCTTTGTTTCTCATCGTTGTATGACATGCAAAGAACGATTGCGTGAGACGAACAATATCTTCCAGACATTGAACAACTTCAGTAGAAAATTTTGTACGCTCTTGCTGTGAGAAAACTTCGTCTTCCTCATTCTCCCCCACCTGTGATTCAGGAAGCTGGACAATATCTCCGAGTGTCCGCTCTTCCTCTCGTAATTGTTCAAGAAGAACCTGAAAATAGGCCATGGCCAATGGAAGCGAAAATATGCTTATCGAGACGGCGCGTCGACGTTCTTTAATTTTTTGACCAAGCAGGACTTCTTCATCCCGCGAGAGTAAGGCAACTTTCCCAATTTCTTTTAAATATAATGGAATATGACCATCCCAATGACTTGACGCTCCGGGAGTCAGGTCGGGTCGGGCGCGACCTTGTTCTTCAGCTTCAGAATACTGCTGTAACTTTGGATCTCTTGCCATGGCTCACGTCCTTTCTCCCACATGTGGAGACAATCAGGGAGTAATATTCACTTCTCTGACCTCGCTTTGAGTGACACAGCAAAGATCAGCAAACGTAGTGCCATTCTGTGTTTAATACTTTTTCTACTAGTTTCTGTCACATCTTTGTCTGCTAGACGCTGTTGATTGATATCTCCTTCCGGTCGTCTGTCAGAGAAATTAACGGCAGTTCCTTTATTTGGCAGAAGTCTGCTCTAGGTCAACACAATTCAACACAATGAATCGTAACAACGCACTGGCTCCCTTTATCAGAAGGAAATTTTTCTGACAAAATCTATCGCAACGCTATCCTCCAATATGTCAGTTGAATCACCGGAACCTAAGCCCACAATTAAGAACGTAAGTGGATTCGCTCTATAGCCGATTCAGTTATACCGAAACGATAAAGCGCCACCTTGTACAATGTTGATACCCAATACGCGAGATAAAACGTCAATCATTGCGAGTACATCCAAGTGGGTATAACCTTCCAATGTTTGCTGTGGGTAATCACGTTGCTAGGCGACCCGTAATCATTAATTCAGGGAGATAACCACATGTCATCGTCAGTGACCTATTAAACTCACCCAGAGATACGCAACAACCGTCGCCTGGGCTTCCTTTGCTCATAAACCGAAACGTATTGGGATTCGCTATAGACCAAAAAAACCCTTCAGATGCCCTATTCAAAAGACGGCAGACAAAGAGCGAACAGCAACATGCGCATTGATTCCGTGAATATATTGGAAAGTATGGCTGGAAATGATTGGATTCATAAGGATTTTTTGATAGAGTCCCCTTCGGTTCTGTAATACTTTGGCCGATAAGAAGACTTCAGATGTTGAACCCCCATTATTCATCATGAAGAAAGCCAGCACTCTCATGAAGGTACACCTCTTGGAACGTTTGCGCGCACGAACAGTCAATAGAATGAGTTTCGTCTTATTGATTGGCATTGTGACGTGGACCAGTGGATGTGCGGGAGACACGAAACAACGAATGGCCTCCAATCCCGACACCCTGACGACCATTTCAACCAATGAACTGGCTTCGACTGTTGAACCGCTCACATCCGATACAGAGGAAGTGTTTGAAGAGTTCGGATACGACCCATTCGAAGAACCGGACTCCGAAAAGATTGAGGAGTACGATCCGTGGGAATCCTATAATGTCTTGGCATTTGAATTTAATTATCGATTCGATAAATACATCTTAAAGCCTGTGGCCAAGGGGTATAACTTCATCATGCCCAAGGAGGTTCAACGAAGCATTTTCAATGTGTTTCAAAATCTCCGGTCTGCACCCCGGGTTTTTAATAATATCTTTCAGGGCAAATTCCAAGGAGCCGGAATAGAGTTAGGAAGGTTTTTGGTGAATTCGACGTTAGGAGTCGGGGGACTGTTCGACCCAGCGGGAATTATGTTTGATATGAAAACTCCTCTAGAAGACATGGGACAAACATTAGGAACCTATGGCACACCGCCTGGCCCCTATCTTGTCGTTCCCTTTCTTGGCTCGTTTACAACGAGAGATTTCTTCGGCTATGCAGGAGATATTTTCCTTGATCCCTTCAACTGGTTGGTCCTCCCTATTATTGAGGTAGCCGATGCACCACGAGTCGTCCAACATGATACCACCATTTCTCTTGCCCAATTTGGCATGAAAGTAGAAGAAACGGTCAATTTTCGCTCCCTCAATTTAGAAAAATTCCAGGGGGTTGAGGAAGGAACACTTGATCTGTATGGGGCAGTCAGGAATGGATATCTACAACAACGGGCAAGGGATATAAGACGATAACGAGAGAATAATGGTACATTGATCGATTAAGAAGGCTCATCAACGTATTCATCAACCAACGATAAAAATCCTCTGGCATAGGGCGCTTGGATTCGTACTCTCATCGTATCAAACTCTCCTTTCACATGAAGAATAAGCTCTTCTCGCTCTGCCTTTTCAAGATCTTCTCTCGTCAGCATTATTCCAATTAGTTCTTTCATCACCGCCTTTTGATCAACTTTCCGATTGAGCACGACGGTAGGATATTCACGATGATTCTCGTCAAAGGTTTTCTCGTAAAACGCCCAACCATCATCTCCAGACCTTCTGTCACGAAGACATAGCTGGTAAAAGAGGATAGTATGGGAGGAAACGCGTGCTCGAAGAAAATACCAGTCTCCATACTCCTCACCTTTGAGCGGTGGCGCAACAATCCAAGACCTCTCCGGAGACAACGATGGGATTTGGGGTGATCCGTGAGACAACGGCATTGGAGGAACATCCGAGCTGCATCCGACGAAGAGCATACTTGAGACACACAGGAAGTGGATCACCACGGCCTGGCCACATGAAGCTCTTGCTCGTATGCTC
This sequence comes from Candidatus Nitrospira salsa, assembly GCF_965152625.1. NCBI lineage: Bacteria > Pseudomonadati > Nitrospirota > Nitrospiria > Nitrospirales > Nitrospiraceae > Nitrospira > Candidatus Nitrospira salsa. The sequence goes on along the minus strand of NZ_CBCUCO010000004.1, from coordinate 396,747 downwards.
TCAGTCATGTCTTGACCTTGCCGTTGAATCGTTGAAAGATTATAGCGAATCCGAATACGTTATAGTGTTGTGCTGAGGCCATGAACGTTCAACGCACCACTCGTCTTATCTGTTCAATCCTCACTGAGAATTCCTACGGTCATTCAATATTATGATCATAGATGGCCTCAGTGGATACGGTCGTTCCCAAGACCAAGCGTTACTGATGGACAATTAACAATGGCAACTTCGTGATCCTTTTGGTGCCAGCATTACAGGTATCCAAGTAACTAAGCGTCATGACCCACATCAAACATTGGAAGTTAATTAAATCGGCTATAAGAAACGTGAGCAACATAAAGAGTTTGCACTATCCTTGTATGAAAGAACAATCTGGAATACACAAACATGAATGATCAGTCGACTCAACCGCAAGCCTGGCACTTTTTACTGACAGCTGCAGGATTTGTGATTGTCGTCGCCGGCATGCGGGCCGCTGAGTCGATCTTAGTCCCACTGCTCGTCTCCGCACTTCTTGCCATTATTAGCGCGTCGCCGGTGTTTTGGTTACAACGCAAACGTGTTCCCGGCCCTATCGCCGTCTTTTTAGTTGTCCTAGCAGCTCTCGGGTTAGGACTAGCATTCGGCGCCCTTATTGGGACCTCGCTTCAGGATTTTTCCAAAGCCTTACCTCGGTATCAAACCCGTCTCATGCAGGAAATCGCACCCTTGATCCAATGGCTGCAATCAATGGGTGTTCAATTATCTGAAGAAACGATCCTTCGGTATATTGATCCTGGAGCCTCAATGCGATTAGTCGCCAAAATGCTTTCCGGACTCGGGACCATTCTGACAAATACGTTTCTCATATTATTAACCGTGGTTTTTATTTTACTCGAAGCTTCGAGTTTTCGGTATAAAGTTCAGGCGGCGTTTGGTGACCCTACAGGCGCGTTTCTCCAATTCAGCAAATTAACAACCGCGATTAATAGTTATTTGGGCATGAAAACAATCCTGAGTTTCGGCACCGGGGTCACGGTGACAATCTGGGTTGCCATCTTAGGAATTGATTTTCCTTTGGTCTGGGGACTATTAGCATTCCTCTTCAATTACATTCCAAACCTCGGTTCAATTATTTCAGCTGTTCCTGCTATCCTGTTAGGATATATTCAGTATGGCATTGGACGAGCTCTATTCGTCGCGTTCGGCTATGTCGTCATTAATATCATTTTTGGCAATATCATCGAACCAAAACTCATGGGAAGAAAGTTAGGGTTATCGACATTAGTCGTTTTTCTCTCCTTGGTGTTTTGGGGCTGGGTCTGGGGGCCTGTTGGGATGCTGCTTTCCGTCCCTATGACGATGATTGTGAAAATTGCGTTGGAAGGAAGTGAAACGACACGATGGATGGGAATCCTCATGGATTCCGAAGGGGCTGGGACCAAACCGTATCAGTCATTCTTTGCAAGAAGAACCACGTTGAAATGAGAGAAACCTCCGCTCAGACCTACGCGACGCCTTACATCACACCATTATCATGTCATCGCAAGAAAATACTCGCAAAACGTCGTCGCTCATTTCTTAAAGTCTGAGGAATGCGCTACATAAGGGTTTTCAGACTCTGGAACATTCACCACGGGTTTTTGTTGTGAAGCACCCATAAATTCAACAGAGGAGTCCCCTCTCAAATGTGAGGGTGTGAGATAATAATCTCCATCGACACTCGCGGTCCAGATCGTATGAGCCGTTTCTTCATCCCCGCCAGTGAGCACATATGCCAAGCCACCGAAAATTCCTCCAAGTCCTGCGTAGACCAATTTGACTGGAGTATACAGAATTGACAACGCTCCGCTCGCTAATTGTGAACCCACACTATCCGATCCGGAATGAGAGCTTTTTTCTAGAGAGGAAGAAGCTGGCTCCATTTCATTCAAGTAAGTCGAGTCGACTTCATGATGGAGATCTGAACGGTCGGAAGAAGTCTTCAGAACCGTCCGAACCTTTTCAGAATTGTGATTTTGACGATTGTTCGGAAGGTCAACCACGGCATTTTGACGAGAGGGTGCGATAGGCTTTTCTGCCTCCATACTCACCAATGCTTGATGATTGCTTGCATTTTCCGTTCGGATGGTCGACCCGGGACGCTGACCCTGTGATGGGTCTTGGTTCACAGCAGTAGGATTCACCTCATTATGATCGAGTAACGCGACAGGGTCTTTTTCGTTAATGACGTTCACGTCGTTTTGATGGGGTAAATCCTGAGAATTCATCAGAGGCAGGAGGTCCTGACTCTTGCCAGCTTCTTCTTGAGTCTTTTCTCCATCAAAGGCTAAAACTTTGTATTCGGATGGACCAGACTTCCAGGCTCCGACAAGAGCACGAGCCGTCAAGTCTTCAATGACAAAATCTGAATTCTGTGATGGGCCGGTTTGCCACGCTTTCGATTTCGTGACAATATCGCCGGTTTCGGGATTCACCCCTCGTATTTCTACCGTCAGTGAAAACGTCGGCGCAGACCGGATCTGAGACAACGTAAATTTCTGTCCCTCTTTTACATTCGACACTTCTACAAATGCCACAAGATCCGCCCCGATATTCTTTCCGGCCTCAAGGATATTCGCCCAATCTTTTGAACTCCCCGTTAGTCTGCCTCCTTTGTTATTGAGTCCTTGCTGCAACTTGGTGCGATCTAACACGATAAGTCCGCGTTGATGAAGCCACATCGAAGCATTATCGACGGCCAAGGAATGATTTCCCCACACCACAACGCGCGTACCGGCCTTCGGAACCGGCGCTTGGTACCCAACCGTTTGAGGATCTAAGTCCACAAAATCAAGACTGCCGGAACAGCCGACCATCCACATCAGCATGAGAAGCACAAGGAAGGGTCTTAGATGGAGAACTCTACAGAAACTCATTGGTTGCCTCACTTGTTGATTGAAGGAAGGGAAGTCTGCAGATGGTGATGAATAGACTCAATAATGATGCCAAATGAGGATTTTCTATCTCATACTACCACTAGTAGTTATATATAGTGCAAAGGTACCACATTTAGTCAGCTCTTTCAAATGTGAATCAATATTCTCACGTTCGACAGACAATTTACATCACTCTTGAGAACATGTCCGTATTTTCCTGGAAATGTGGGAATCTCATCTCTGAGCATTTAAAAACCCAAGGCTTGTGATATCACTAAATAGAACCATGCAGCCAGAATAATCAAGGTCACTTCCTTCTCCCCAATTTCTTTGTATAAAAGGTAATAGCCCACGATCGGAACTGAAGCCAACAATAACGCTGAAAATAAGTGCCCTACCGCGTGACCCAACACCCTTGCAATTGTGGTATTCCCTGGAATAGCGAGCAAGAGACTGCTCCCAATCATCATTACCCATAACATTCGGATGTGGAACATCATCGCTCTTACCCTTTCTCTCTAACACATAAGTCCGGATTCATGACTTGTCACGTTACTCAGCAACGTACCAAAGTCGGACGATCTATGCTCCTTCTACACTACAAAATACAAGCAATTCAACATGGGTAAAAATTTATGAGATTAATGCGCCGGCATTGGCAAAAGATTGAGGGGAATTTGCGAAGCATCATTCAATGAACATCATGCTGCCTTGTCAGTCTACGAGTGAGATTTTTCACAATTTCACTCTACTCAAGCTATAAGGTATGATAAGGCTATGAACAAGAGAGGAACGAAAGACATGGCCTCACAAGACGTGAGGAGAAAAATCCTATTCTATAAGACATACGGGCTTTTTCGCTGGCTCACAATAGTTCTTATCATAGGATTTTTCATGGTGGAAACATTCGGATGCAGTAATGAAAACTCAGAATCAATACGTCACCCCACCAACGTGACCTTGAAACTCAGTGGGAACAATTGTGAACTGTACCTTGGCGCCGTTGGAACAGCACTCGAAACCCTGCAAGGCGTTCAGGAAATGGATCTCACGTCTCAGGCAGGACAAGCCATCATCAAAACCGATGGAACGGTAAAGACCAGCCAGATTGTTGAGGCCGTTGATGGTCTTTCTGGAGACGGGTGGACATGTGAAGCCGAGCTGCTGAATGAGAGTCCTACATAACCTCGTCATTGAATTTCCTTGATTAGAAAAAACGGATCTCAATCCTTGGTTATTACAGAACCACCTCAGCTATATTTCAAAAATTGTCGTTCATACACACAAAAAACACTATTTCCTCGAACCCTCTGAAAACATAAGTTGAGTCCCTCACTCGATGGGCATGTTTTCAAAAGGAGAATACGACTATGGCCACGATTACTCCATTTCGTGCCGTGAGACCGAAGCCCGAATTCGCTGCCCAGGTTTCCGCTCCCCCCTACGATGTGATGTCCTTACAAGAGGCGCGTGCTCTTGCTGATGGAAACCCACAAAGTTTTCTGCGGGTGAGCCGGGCTGAGCTTGAACTGGCCGATGAAGTCGATCCCTACTCTCCAGTGGTCTATCAAAGAGGAGCCGAGAATCTACAAAATCTTTTAAAAAAAGGATTTCTTGTACAAGAATCAAAGCCGTTGCTAGGGGTCTACCGGCAGAAATGGGGTTCACATAAACAAACTGGTCTCGTCGCGCTCGCGTCAGTCGACGAGTACGACCGCGGAATCATAAAAAAGCATGAGCACACACGTCCAGTCAAAGAACATGACCGGGTTCAACTTATTACGACGCATGAATCCCAATCCGGCCCAGTGTTACTGTTTTTCCAAAATACTGAAAATATCACACGTTGGCTCAACAACATGACAAACGCCAAACCAGACGTCCACTTCGTAGCCGACGACAAGGTTGAGCACACGGTGTGGAGCGTGCATGATGAATCTGCCATTCAACAAATCATCGATGACTTTCGAAAAATTAACGCATTGTATATTGCCGATGGACATCATCGATCGGCTGCTGCCAGCCGAGTACGAGCCGATCGCGACGCCAACGGTTCTGCAAGAACCAGTACCCACGAACAAGGATTTTTGTCAGTCATCTTCCCACACGATCAACTTCAAATTCTTCCGTATAACCGTGTCGTTCGCGACCTGAACGGCCTGACTCCGAAACAGTTACGGGAAGCTCTTGCGTCCAACTTTGAGTTGACTGCCATTCCCGAACCCGGAAATCCCCCACCAGCGGGATTCGACCTGTACCTGGAGAAACAATGGCTTCGAGCCAAACCCAGGCAAGATCCGACAAGTAACAGCCAACAAGATCCCGTTCGAGCCTTAGCCGTTTCCGAGTTAACCGAGCGAGTGTTAGACCCGCTTTTGGGAATTAAAGATCAACGCTCTGATCCTCGTATTGATTTTGTCGGGGGAGTTCGCGGTCATCAAGAACTCGTGGCAAAAGTTGATAGTGGAAATTGGGCGGTCGCTTTTTGGTTATACCCCACCACCGTGGCTGAACTGATGGCGGTATCCGATGCCAATCGGGTAATGCCTCCCAAAAGCACCTGGTTTGAGCCAAAACTTCGTGATGGGCTGTTTATTCACATGTTGCGCGACGAATAATAGGAAGGCTCACATTCATGACATATAAATGGCAAACTCTTGCGACAAAAATCGTTATGAGTGACAGGCACGGTGAAACGTAACAAAGAAACCTAATATGGATATGACCTCTCATTTGTCTTCATTCTATTCTTGTCCTCTGAACCAATCATCAATCTAAACGATCAATTTCCACACATCCATACGCTTTCTTACCTGCATCGACGATTTGTTGACACCGCCAACTTCTCGTTCCTCTGAAACAGAAAGATTTCCTCCCATCTGCCGGTCACAAACACGATTCTCTGACTAAACGAGAGCCCGCGCATCCTACCCATGTTCTGGTTGATAAAACCTTTAAAAAGCTCAAGTTTCCTCATTTCAGTACCGAAAGGGCAAATGATGTTTTGAAACTGTTTCAACATTATAGGCTCGTTTGCGGCCAAAAACGTGCTTGAGCCCCCCCCTCTCAACCACAGACCGCGATAAGAACAATGGCCTGAGGGTTACTCCATAAATTATCTCTAGTCAAAGCCAAGGACAGGCATCACTGTGCGCAGTATTAAGTTTGATATTGGGTTACTGACCATCGGATGCGCCGTATTCCCAATCATGTGCATGGGAGTGGCGCAATATTCCAGCGACGTAGCGTCAGAAAAACGCCATTTAACGGAAAAAGCCATCGTCTCACTCCAGCCGATTCTCACACTCGCGCAAAAAAGTATTGACGGCGGAAACATGATGACCTTGCGCAATCAGGCGGCTCAGGATCTTTATACCGTCTATGATGACCTTCTCTTCCTAGATATTTCCGGCGTCAGCGCAGGATCAGAGAAATCCTTGTTTGCCGAAGCTATTCCTCCAAAGCCAATCTCACATCGCTATGCGTATAAAGGGGTTTCGACGGAATTAATCACGGCAACATTGGCGGCGATAACACCCGATCTGTGGGAAAACGATACGTTTCTTAACGAGGAACTGTCTTTTCTCTTTATTCGGCAGACCTTGCCCATCAAAAATGGAGGCATGGTAATCGCCTGTTTTTCTGCACGATCCCTTAAAGGACTGGGATGGCGGGTATTTGGAGAGACCTTGCCGGTTTCATTAGCCGTACTTTTCAGTGCGGGAATTATTGCCTTTTTCGTCAGTAAAAAAATCACCAAGACGCTACTTCAAGTTTCGAATGGAATGATTGGCGTAGCCAAAAGCCTTAACCTACAGACAGTCATTGCCTGCGAGACCCGCAATGAGATCGGAGATTTGGCGCAACAATTTAACGGCTTTGTGGCAAAACTTCAGCAAACGATCGGAGCCGCTCGTCAACACGCTGAACTTTCGAGCAACTCGGCACACATCATGGACACTAAGGCTGCTGAACTGCTGACATTAGTACAAGCACAGCATGCCAACATGAAAGAAGCAGCTCAATCGGTGGAAGCGAATGCCTTGGCAGTTCAAAACATTGTCACGCACAGTGAAGGGGCTGCGACCCATGCCCAGTATGTCTTACAGAAAGTACAAGACGGGCATGTCGTGGTGAGCGAAACCGTTTCCGAAATTAACCTTATTACTGATGAAGTAAGCAAAATCAGCCAGTCAATGGATCGGCTTGGGGAAAGCTCCCACCAAATCGGAGATGTGAACACGGTCATTGAAGACATTGCGGAGCAAACAAATCTTTTGGCACTCAATGCATCGATCGAAGCGGCGCGTGCAGGAGATGCTGGACGAGGGTTCGCAGTCGTGGCAGAAGAGGTCAGAAAACTCTCAGAGAAAACCAGTTCATCGACTCGAGAGGTGTCGAGAGTGATCTCGACGATTCAATCAGATATTGCACAATCCATTGCGTTAATTCGAAACACCAAGAAGAGTGTAGATAACAATGCGGCCAGAGCCGAGCGTGCAGGCGATGCGCTGGAAGAGATTAACAAACTGACCTGTTCTATTGTCGATATGACCACGCAAATTGCCGATGCCACGAAGCAACAATCGGACATGATCGAACGAATTCGCAAGCATGCCCACAGCGTTGTAGAGTCAACGACAGAGGTGAATCAGGGCATGAAAATCATTTCGAGCTCTTCCGAGCAGCTCAATGAACAAGCCGATCAACTCAAAGACGGGCTGCAACAATTCAAGGTGTAGTCCGTTCTTCACGTGAATCTGAAGAAATGATTACCACCATCAATATCAAGAACCCGAAGATCAAAAGCCAACGGACTCAATGTGGGTCAGACGATACCCATGCCACAAGATGTATACAGAATAGACATCATGAAATGGACATAAACAGAGCCATAAGAGGAGGAGTTATGCGATTAACACAGAGAATCATTGCAATGTTCGTCGTAATGGGAATGTCACTAGTCCCACAACTCGTTTTTGCTGGAGCGGACACTCACTTTCCGGCAGATTGGAAGAAATGGAAACCTTTAAACACCGTCATGAGTCAAGTCGGTGGGTTGCCAGGATGTGATGCTGATGTCAGCTCTCTTCCTGCGATTTATCAAGAAACCGTTGCGACGTATTGTGCATTGAGACCAGAAGGGCCGGGAAAAGCTCAAGTGTTGGTCAAGCCTGCCAGCGTGGATGCCTATACGGCACGAAAAGGCAAATATGCGAATGGCGAGAACTTCATCCTCCATCTTAAGGATTTAAAAGTCATTTTTGTGACCGGACACAAGGGCGGAACGCCGATCTACGGAGCTTACACCGAAGATGGCCAAGATATCACCGCAGCATCAGGCCCACTCGCAACCAAGACATGTATGACCTGTCATTCGGGATTCACCGCGTTCTGCAGCAATGGACAATGTGGACGAGTTATAAAATGACCAATGAACGGAACTACGTTATTCTAGACTCTGCAGTTTAGGCTTTTTGACCCAAATCTGACGCGTCTTATCAGACCGATACACCCATCGCCGCACACCCTTGGTATGCCCAACACCAAGACGTTCGGCGGAACGTCTCATGGAAAAAGTCCTCCTTCATATCGACTGTACCATTCCACTCGCTAATGCCCCAGTTAAATGGTTTTCAATCACAAGACTATTCTAACTTTCACCAACAATGGGATGACGTAATCATTCACTGCACGTGAAGAGATTCGGTAAGTCATGCGTGACACGGCCTTTCTCAGTAAGCAAGTTATACTCAACCTCCGATCATACGGCACCTGCGTACCTCTTGTGTTCGTTGATCTGTCAGGGCATCATCATAGCCCATCCGTCGGGAGAGATGAGGGCCAGTCAAAATCATTAAGATGAAGCGATCAAATCGGAGAAACACAAAAATCCGTGCGAATAAATCGCTTTGGAATACCGGTTCGCGACGTAAGTCACGTGCTCATCGGTTCCGCTGGATTCGTCGCTTCCCATTCAAAGTGGCATTGTGTATCCTTGGACTGTATCTCATATTTGAGATACTGACCATTCCTTTTCTCTCGATCGTCCAATTACCCACAGAGAACCCGACTGAAACTGCTCTTATGCGACAGCGGATCGATGAAGCTCGGGATAAAGGCACCACACTAAACATCGATCACCGATGGACGGCGCTCTCAAGCATCCCGCGCCATGTCCGCATGGCCATACTAGTATCCGAGGATGGAACCTTTTATTCTCATGCCGGTGTTGATTGGCATGAGGTCCAGGCATCCATTGAAACCAATTGGGAACAAGGACGAATTGTTCGTGGTGGATCGACGATTACCCAGCAATTGGCTAAGAATTTATATCTCTCGACTTCTCGGGACCCAATTCGCAAAGGCAAAGAACTCCTCATCACCTGGATGCTGGAATCTATCCTCAGCAAAAAACGTATTTTTGAGCTCTACCTCAATATTATTGAATGGGGACCCGGTATATTCGGCATCGAAACCGCGGCCCAACGCTATTTTTATAAACCCGCGTCCCGTCTCTCAAGAGAGGAAGGCGCCCGCTTAGCCGCGGTGATCCCAAGCCCGCTTCGACATCAACCAACTGAGGCTACGTCGTATGTGGAAAAGAAAGCAAATTTAATCCTTCGACGGATGTCTACTCGTTGAGCTGAGAGTTATCGAATTGTTTAAGGGAGATTATAACCAAAGAAGGAATCATGGAAACATTTCAAGTGAAAACAAAAAAACTCAAAGATATTGTGGATCTCACTCCCAAACTGAATAACATGATTGAAGAGAAGGATTTTCAGAATGGTTTGTGCCACGTCTTTTTGACTCATACCACAGCTGCTCTCACGACCGGAGAAATAGGAGAAGGCACGGAAGAAGATTTACTCGAAGTGGCAGAAAAAATTATTCCTCAGATCCAATTTCGTCATGCTCATGATCCTTCACATGCATGGTCTCATATGGCAGGCTCGTTGGTCGGCGCATCTTTGACCTTGCCAGTGATGAACGGTGAATTGCGTTTAGGGACCTGGCAGTCCGTCTTGTTAGTAGAACTAGACGGCCCCCGGGAACGTCAGATTGTGGTGGGGTTAGCACCAGTGATCTAAAATATGGCTTGCTTACAGGATCACTCGGTGCTGCCGGGGTTCGTCCCGGCAAGCGAGGTCCTTCTGTTTCGGCACTCGTGCCGGAACAACTTGCACTTAAGGGAAATCAATTGTCCTAACATATCGTAGGTCTTGAGGCCTTAGCTAAAACGTTTAAAAAGGGACGCGACCCTTTATAGAAACCAAATCCGAGTCACTATCTCAAACTGAAAACCACAAAAATTTTATTGCAGGGCTGAACACCATTCTGCCAGAAACCATTTTGGGATATTCTTATTTCGGGAACAGGAATTAATGCTTTATTTTACCAGAAAGTACGCACGACCTCACCGATCCTGGTGCAGCTGTGCCGTTTGTACCCCCAGTGATTGATCACCATAACTATGGCAATTGGTTACTTTAGTCTTACATCCAAAACGCAGGTCAATCGCAAAACAGAGAGACCCCTGGGATCGACACCTGCATGGAACCAATAGCCGATGCTTCACTTATTTTTTTTAAATTGCGGAGGGATGTTTTGAGGAGCAGGCTGAGATGGTGCAGGAGACCGACGGGGAACTCTTCGGTAAAAACCTCCACGCGGGTAATAGGAATAATAGCCACCGTACCCATAGGGTGATCCCCAATAATACGGTCCCCCCCAATATGGGGCATAATAAAAACCCGGACCGTAGTAAGATCCATACTGAAAATTGGAAGCCACGCTATCATCCAACAGGACAAGATGTTTAATTTCGAGGAGAGGATAGGTATAGTCAATTTCGTCAAGCGGTTTGGTGACGTCCCCCATCACTTCTCCGATCACAAGGATCCGTGAACCCCGCTCAACCGTTGCCGGATCAAGAAAGGATTTCTGTACGGCCAGAAATCGCCCCTCAGAGTTTGTGCGATCTTCCTCATACGCAGAAAGGGCAGCGAAGGGAAGCTGTAATACCTCGATTTCTGTTCCATTTTTTGTTCGCTTAGCACGGAGAACAATTCCGCCAATTCGCATAACCTTGCCTTTGAAACTCGTGGGCGCAGCTTTTAACTCTCCAAATGTTAGAGATTGATCAATTTCCTCTTCCAACTGAGAGGGAACTCCTGCCCGGATCGGATCGCGCTGAATTTGATGTACTGACTCTGCACAGCCTGAATACCCTATCAGAACTGTCAATAGAATCGTGCACCACAAACACGAACCTCTCATGTTACCCTCCCTTAAAAATGATAGGATAATCCCATGAGAACATGCTGGGCTCGATAATCGGCCTCAAATCCCTGATTGGCGGCAAAGGTATCCTCGAATCGCACAGTCGCTGCGGTATACTTATATTCTGTGAACAGGGCAACGGTAGGGGTCAAAAATACGCGTAACCCAGCGAGCGCATTCCACCCCCCTGCCACGTCCGATTCGCTTTGCGTGGTTGCCGAATCATCAATGTGGGCAAAGACTAATCCCCCACCAAATCCAATGTACGGTTGGAAGGTGAGGCCAGGGTACCGCAAGATCGTATTGACCATGGCTGAGGTCGCTCGAAAATGGATACCGGGTATATTGCCGAGATTTTTGATATGGGGACTGGTATGGAAGACCTCTCCTTCCAATCCAAAGTAGCTATTATTGAAGTAATGCCCTACCTTGGCCCCATAGGTGAGGGAATTTTTCAAATCAAAGTCCTGAGCCTGCAGTCCAAACAAGTTGCCTGTTCCCTTAACATCATCTAGACGATCGGCAAAATTTACTCCAATGTGACCAGCGACATAACTTTCTGAAAAGCCCACATTAGGAAATAGCACCAAAACGATCAAAAAATTGATACCGACAAACCATTTCAATATAGAGGCGATGGGCTTCTGAGTCTCATTGTTCTTCATCATTCAATATCATACCAACCGACTCACTCAGGATGGAATAGGGATGACAAAAGGCCTTTTGGCCTGGACCACAAACTACGCAAGATCTCGTGAACGGATCACTTTCCGGACTTTGATATCCGACAGGCGGGAGTTGGGGGTCATCACCGAGGCGGGGGGGAAATTCTCAAAATCTCCGTTCCAATCTCAAGTCACACAGGTTGATATAATTCGTTAATTAAACAATACGTTATTTAAGGTATTTCATTGAGGGAAGGTCGGGCTATTCGATGTCTACTGAAAAGCAGAAAATGCTCAAAGGAGAGTTATATAACGGTACTGATCTGGAACTCGTTGGAGATCGTCAACGGGCACGACTACTCTGCCAACAGCTGAACGCTCTGTCGGCAACCGCACCGGAAGCGGATCGCCAAGTGTTGCTTACGGCTCTTTTTCACAATGATACGGACGCGATCGTTACTCCTCCATTCTTTTGTGACTACGGGTACAACATTCGCCTCGGGACACATGCCTACTTCAATTTTAACTGCGTTCTCCTGGATGTCATGCCGATCGCGATCGGAAACCATGTATTGTTTGGCCCTGGAGTTCACATCTACACCGCCGTACATCCTATGAGCGCTCACGAAAGGCGTTCTAATCTGGAATTCGCTAAGCCTGTGACCATCGGCAATGATGTGTGGGTAGGGGGCGGAGCGATAATTTGTCCTGGGGTCGTCATTGGGGATGGTACGGTTATTGGCGCCGGCAGCGTGGTCACCCGCGATGTGCAAGCTGGTGTTGTGGCAGCGGGTAATCCCTGTCGCCTGATTCGGCAACTCTAATTTGTCGCCTGCTCATTGCTGGTCGATTCATCTCAAGTGAATTTGAGGAATAGTCAATTGAATAGGTATGTAAACGGCGGTTTGGCCGAGACCAGAAAGGACAAATGACCTCGCGAACGAACCAATTTCCGATTTCTCTGTCCGATGACAACCAATTCACCAGATCTTTTCCAATCAGGCAGGAAAATTGAGGCCGGCCAAAAATCGCGTGACTTGATCACAAAATCAAAATCTACGCCGTTTTCGCCTGAGTTTATTGGCTTGAAAGCGTTCGATGTCTTCCGTATACATTCTCTGAGCCCAAGACGGCTGGTGACGACTCAGTTTGACGATCTGACCTTGTTCAATGGTCATCAGATGCTGATGTGGGACATTCAGCGCTGAATTATCATAGACATAGCCCCTATCTGCCATACGCACTGCTTCATGAATCAGCGGTTCGTTCCGATCAAAACGTGCTCTGATTTTTTCTTCTGGTACGGGATGTCCCCCCCTATTTCACCCGTTCGGCTACTCGCGCAACGGATAAATCGGCAGTTTCAATCCCCACATGAAACACGCGGGTTTCAAAGCCTTGCTGTTTGGCGTGCCTGATCAAATCGAGCTTGGATGAATGGGAAAACACAGTTTCCGTGATGAAACTCTGTCGTGCAGCTAAATGTTGATCCCGTCGGTATTCTGCAATCGCAGCAGCTTGGTAGGCGGCTTCAACGCTCTGGCCTGTCAATTCGTTGCGCTGAATATCATCGGCGTTTATAAACGGGGCTGCAGTCAGAGGGGCAAGATGGGTTTTGTAGAAGGTGGTCTTTCCTGCTCCATTCGGCCCTGCGATCACAAACAGTATCGGTCGGGACATGAGTTTATGGCTGATTATCTTCGCACACGATTTCTCCAGCGGCGTTCAATCCCACTCCCTGCTTGTGGTCCTTGCGCTTTGCAAAAAATCGTTCGGCCTCCTCCGTCCCGTTTTCCAGTGCGGCTTTCAGGGACTTTTCCCACTTGGCTTTTTCAAGGGGCGTCATATCCTCCGGAGCGACAAATCGTAAATCGCGCACTGTCTCTATCGTATTACTCATAGGTTCAGGATACCAGATACCCCTAGAAACTGCACGGGGTTTCCTCATTTTTTGAAAAAGAGCACGACTTGCTTCATTTTTGTCCGAGGTTTCGTTTTCTAGGCCGATTATAAACGTTCTATGATGCCTCGTACCCCCTTGAAATTAGCCCCTTCCCCTGATGTTAAGATTTATGAGATCCTATCCTGTCAGCATCGTGCCTTTGCATCACTAGGCCATAGGACGGAGAATACCGTACGGTAAGGACCAGCACTATGGTCCACGTTTGAACCTTTCAAAGTCAGCAGCTTCTCTCCGTATCAACCTCTAAAAAGTCCGATTCCGTGAACCCATTTCCGAGACCAGCGATCCCTTCCATTTCATTGGCGTAATCATATACCTGTGATTCAGGTCATCATCATACTGGTAGTGAAAAGTCAGCTCGTACTCCCAGCCTTTTGGATCCAGCTTTTTCGCACCATAACGGGCAAGACACATGTCTTCGATGTACTCTCTTGAGCAATTTTTCCCTCCGACAAATTTACTGTTGTTTTTGGACCCGCAGCTAAAGCCGAATTTTCGTCGTTTTTATGGTCGATGGTTCATTCTTACGCTGGACACGATGAGCGGGGAAATTATTTGCCCTGGGGTCGTCATTGGGGATGGTACAGTTATTGGCGCCGGCAGCGTGGTCACCCGCGATGTGCCAGCTGGCGTGGTCGCCCCAGGCAATCCCTGTCGTGTGATCCGGAATCTCTAATCTGTCGTCTACTCATTGCTGGTCGTTTCTTTTCTGGTGAACTTGATCCATCTATAGTTTTTAATTTTTTCTCAGTACCTATGATCTGACGCCTGCAGGCCAGTCCGTTGAGTGAACGCCACTCATACTGGGCGGGCTTGTTTGAGCGTAGCGAGTTAGCCCGGCCCACCAACCGGGGTTCAGCTCATCCTATGAGTCTGGCCTGGGCGTCAATGGTTTTGGGTCCTTTTGCCGAAACAAAAGGGGCTCGGCCGCCGGGACGAATCCCGGCAGAGAGCAAAAACTAGGACGATAAGAAATGCAAACGATGAATGAGGGAATGGGAATGAGCTATGTTCTTGAGCAAAAGCTTCTCTGGAACTATTATAGCGAAGCCAAACAAGTTCCAGTCGAGTCACCACCACTTATAGAATACAAGAACACACTTCGTACAGACAAAAGTGTATTGGCACGGCTAGAGATTAATGAAAAGTTAAAAAATTACAGTCAATTGAATAGGCATGTAAAAGGCGGTTTGGCCAAGACCAAAAAGGACAAAAGACCTCGCGAACGAATCATGTCCCGGATTCTCTATCCTATGACAACCAATTCACCTGGTCATTTCCAATCCGGTGAAAACGTCAACCGGTCAAAAGTAGTGTGACTTGACATTTAATCCGAATTTGCGAAGATTCTTGATAAAACGAAGGGGCAGGTGAATTGAAAGGATGAAGAGCAAGGAGAGGAAGTCAATTACACAAATTCTTGATACGAAAGTTATAAAACTAGATTTGACCTCAAAACCACCAAATCAGCTATTCCTTGAATTCAAGGAACTGATCCAGAGGTATGCTGTATTACTATTAACAAATATGGGCTAAGTCGATATATTCCGGAAGAAGTCAAACGACAGGTTCGCCAGGATTGCGGGTTTGGGTGTGTGATTTGCGGTGTAGCATTCGTACAGTATGAACACATTGACCCTCCCTTTTCCGAAGCTAAAATCCATGATCCAAGAAATATCACATTATTGTGTGGGACTTGCCACGATCGTGTAACAAGAGGTATGTGGTCGAAGAAAAGAGTACTACAAAGTCGAAAGTCTCCCATAACATTTAAAAATGGTTTTGCCAGAGATGCATTTGATTTTTGTGATCCCTTCGAGTTGTTCGTTGGGAACAGTCATTTTCAAGATGTTCGTTGTATTGTTCGTAACAGTAGTGGGGAAGAATGGTTTACCATTGAACCGCCAGAAGCATCGGAGGCTCCTCCGCGTATAAGCGCCAAATTTTATGGCCTTAGTGGAAACCTCGATCTTGAGATTATACGAAACGAATGGAGATGCTCAACAAACATTTGGGATATAAAAATACAAGGAAGTAGTATTGAGGTATACTGCAAACCTAAGCAAACCACCCTTAAACTAGAAGCCAAGCCCCCACATGGCTTAAAAATTCAATATTTGAATATGACTCTTCAAGGAACTGGCATTGTGGTCGAAAATGATGGGAGCACACGAATATTTGTAAATAGAAGCGAGCTCAAAATGAGTAGCACCCAAGTAATTAATGCAGATGCCATATTTAGGTTGCCCTAAATTTTTCTGGAATTTTTATATGCCATTGTATGAATATAGATGCATGAGATGTGGTAGGTTAAAAACGGATTTAAGAGCCATTGCACACCGTGATGATTCCTTCGTATGTGAAACATGCGGATCGGAAGCGCGGCGTATTTTTAGTGGCTTTAGCACCCACGTGAAAGCTTACTCAATTAATTCAGCACCTTCGCCGGCAACTCAGGAAAGCTTCTCAGGAAGCAAGAACACAACAATATTAAAAGATTGTAGTTTTGAAAATTGTTCAGGAGGTGTTAGCATCGGAAAGGGACAAAAAGTCGAGATGGAAGGGACAAAATTTAAAAATGTTAAAACTCCTATTGAAATCAGGGACAAATAACTTCAATCTGATAAGCCACATTCAACCGCCCATTAAAATGAAGTCCCACATTCAACCTTGAAGTGCACCACGCGCTTCGCGAAAGACTTCATAATATTAGGGTCAAGTCTAGTTTTATCGCTTTTAAAAAAGGGAAATGGCGACGGATTTATTTTTGTAGTTCTCGCTACCCCAGTCAGTGAAGATCCAGCCAATTCCCCAACAATGCGTCAAGACTCACCACATCTGTATCAGAAAGCTTCCCGACCGTTTTTATGACTAAACTCTTATACACGGTGTATACTCCACGCTTGACTGCACTGGACGGGTATATTTTACAAAACGAGGGCACAAATTAATCGTTTTGTTAGCGGGGGGCAACAAGAAATCACAGGCCACCGACATAAAGATGGCTTTACGCCTAGCGCGAAACCTGTAGGAATCGATGATGAAGAAAACGGTGACTACTCGCTACGATGTGGCTGAACACCTTCGAACCCCTGAAGAAATGGCTGTGTATTTAGAGGCTTTCTTTGAAGAGGCCAATGGTGATGCGGCATTCATTGCCAAAGCACTTGGCGATATTGCTCGCGCTAAAGGCATGACCCAAGTCGCACGTGACACAGGACTTTCTCGTGAAAGCCTGTACAAAGCACTCTCCGGGGAGCGGAGCCCTAGTTTCGATACTATTCTCAAGGTCATGGAAGCACTAGAGCTGAAATTACATGCTGAAGCAATTCAAGGCTGATTCACGGGGACATTTTTGTGTTGTCTGTAAGTATCTGGAATTAGATCAATGGCCTCAAACCCATGCTTACATCATTGATGTCCAAACGTAATAAACGTTTTAATTAGGACCCTCACAAGTTCACATCTATAATACGATCGTACAACCGCCGACAAAAGCTGAACTTGCAGCTTGAACAGAGAAGCCTCTGATCTAATGCTTAGCCCAGGACTCTCTGATGCAATTGATAGGTATTCTCTACTTTGAAATTAAGGAGACACTCCGATGCGCAAACGAATCATCAATCCAGCTCAGCAAGAAATCGCTCCAACTGACCAGGAATGGTTGAATGTGGATGGACTCGCAGAGGTGGAAATCACCTCGGAGGACGCTGCTCATCCAATTGAGTCTGCGTTACTACCAGGTCACGACTCGGGATGGCGTGCGGCAAGGTCCGGAAAGCAGACGATCCGACTGCTTTTCGCCCAACCTCAACCACTCCGTCGGATCTGGCTGCACTTCGTGGAAGTCAATACTGAACGCATGCAAGAATACGTTTTGCGGTGGTCAGGAGATGGCGGACAGTCGTTTCGGGAAATCGTGCGGCAGCAATGGAACTTCAGTCCCCAAGGCGCAAACTCCGAGACGGAAGACCATCACGTCGAGCTTCCGGGTGTCACGATACTCGAGCTGTGCATCACTCCCGACACAAGCGGAGGCAATGCGATCGCGTCTTTGGCGCAACTGCGATTAGCCTAACCCCACGCTCAACCGGACCATCCGCTGTCATTGCTGGTGAGAAGCCTCAGTCGAGTAAGGGACTCCCATAAGATTGTATCTCTAAAAACCAGAAAGACTCTTGTTTACATAAAATACGAGATACGCTTCACGCTTGCGCGCCGGGCCTACTTCGCCGAAGTGGCTACGAAAGCTGAAAGCGCTACAGTGCCCAGGCACGAGCAACGAGATGCGAGATGCGTTTTTATATCCTCGAACGGATTTGACCTCGCTGGACAGATCTCTTATGCCGTCGGACGTTCTTAGCCTCCTGCCATGGCTCCGACGATGAGGAATGGTTCTTCACCTCTGGCCACCACGTCTGGCAGTTGAATATCAGGCGATGTATGTGACCAGTCTTCCTCACAGGCAAAGAACCTCACGAACGGCCGACGCTGCTGCGTGACTTGATCACGAATGGTTCCACGTAGCATCGGATACCCCGCTTCAAGTGCATCGACGATTGAACGCGGTGTAACTGGACCATGAATCTGTAATTTTACCTCGCCGTCAATTCTCGCCAAGGTCCGGAGATGGGCAGGCAACACCACTCGAATCATGGCAAAACCTGAACCTCTACCGAGAGAACAGCCGGAAGGTCACGAACGATTGACATCCAACTGTCTCCTCCGTCTGCCGATGCATACACCTGACCACCAGTAGTCCCGAAGTACACACCACACGGATCAAGTGAATCAATAGCCATCGAGTCGCGTAAAACATTCACATAGCAATCCTGTTGCGGCAATCCCTTCGTTAACGGTTCCCACTCATTCCCCCCTGTTCGACTGCGATAGACGCGCAGTTTCCCGTCGGGGGGGTAGTGTTCAGAGTCGCTCTTGATCGGCACCACATAGATGGTCTCTGGCTCATGTGCATGCACCGCGATGGGAAATCCAAAGTCAGATGGCAAGTCTCCGCTGATTTCATGCCACGATTCGCCCGCATCGTCGCTGCGCATGACGTCCCAATGCTTTTGCATAAAGAGCACGTTCGGACGTGACGGATGAAAAGCGATGCAGTGCACGCAGTGGCCGACCTCTGCATTGGGGTCAGGAAGTTCCATCTGTGATTTCAGTCCTTGATTTATCGGTCGCCACGTCTTGCCACCGTCTTCGGTTCGAAATGCACCGGCTGCTGAAATGGCAATGAACATCCGCTCAGGATTCGTTGAATCTAAAAGGATCGTGTGGAGGCACATCCCGCCGGCACCCGGCTGCCAAAGATGACCTTTCGCACTCCGCAACGCGGGAAGCTCTTCCCAGGACTGCCCGCCGTTGTTTGATCGGAACAACGCGGCATCCTCCACCCCGGCATAGACCGTGTCCGGATCGGTCAATGACGGTTCGAGGTGCCATACTCGTTGGAATTCCCAGGGGTGCTGCGTACCGTCATACCACTGATGTGTGGTGAGAGGGGCTCCGGTTTCGGAAGAGCTGTCGTACACAAACTTATTACTCATACCGGAAGGCGGTTCATAGGAATCGGGCATCTTCTCGCCGCCAGGCGTGTCCCACGTTATACCCCCATCATCGGAACGTTGAATGATTTGCCCGAACCAGCTACTGGATTGTGAGGCATACAGTCGATTCGGATCGGCCGGCGACCCTTTAATATGGTACAGCTCCCATCCACCAAAATGGGGACCATAAACATTCCACTCTTGACGCTTACCATCCGATGTCAAGATAAACCCACCTTTGCGTGTTCCTACCAGTACTCGTACACGACTCATGGCTTACTGCTCCTTTCTGAAATTCGTGGCAAAAGGCAATATCATTGCTTCACCTCCTTGTCGAATGAGTCGGCTCGGAGGTACTTCAGTGGTTGCTTAGCTGGAAAGCGTTAGCGAGTTCATCTACAAAGTCCTCGAACTCCGTAAAGGTGGTGTTTTCAGAATTTCGGCCTTCGCTTGATTTAATATTTCCGTTATTGAAGCTACGAGTCATTTCAACATAGAGATGAGCAAAACTCTCAGAAAAACCTGCCTCTATCATCGCACGAGCCATATCAGTATCGGAGAACTGGACGTATGTAAGGCTTGGCTTGCCGATGCGTTTTCCGAGGATGCGAGTGGCCTCTGTATACGTCAGGTCACGCGGACCCAGCAGCTCACGCACGACAACGCCCTTCCAGTCGCGGTTTTTGAGCGCCTCCATTGCAACATTGGCAATATCCTGAGTTGCAATCATTGGTATGGCTCGATCAGAGGCAATGGAATCTCCAATAATGCCTTGATGTTTAATGAGCTCGAATGTGTCGTAGAAATTTTCAAAGAAGGACGCTGGTCGAAGAAGGAGCACGTGTCTATTCGCAAGCCGCCTAAAGCGTTCTTCCTGTGCGTACAGACCTTCAATCAGACCTGTCCCTTCGCTCAGATCGGCACCAAGACTGCTCAAAAAGACAATGTATTTGACACCGCTTTCGTGAATAGCTTTCACAATCGCTTCGCCCTCCTGCTTTTGCCTGGCCTGGTAATCTGGCGCTCGCCGATCAGTCGGAAGTAGCGTATAGACGGCGTCCGCACCGCAAAAAGCCTTTGCTAGGATGTTGGAGTCGGTCGTATCACCGAGGAGCACGTCGGCTCCCAATTTCTTTATTATTTCGAGTTTACTCTCCGAACGGCCCAGAGCGAGAACGTTCTCGCCTGTCTTGAGCAGTGCTTCAGTAATTTTCCTTCCCGTGTGCCCGGTCGCTCCCATCACCGTGATCATATTGTTTTCCTTACTATTCAACCTCTTAGCAGAGTGGTATGACAGGCCAAATGCTACTAGGCTCGACGCTGAATTGTTCGAAGTCATTACACATCTATGCTGGTCGTCCAATTCCAGTAATGACTTCCGTGAAAATCTGTTTCGCACTACTTCCTGGTATATGTAATCTCCATCACTTTCATTTCCTCGCCCCCGTGGTGAGTTCCATACATATCAAACGTCTGAGTGTTGTCGTCGACAATTGTCCAAATCGCACGATGTGACATCTGTCCTCCACCTGGTTCGGGGTGCTGCCCTTTCAGCATAATGGTCTTACCATCGTCGCTTGCCGTGCCTTCCATCATGAAAATACCCGTGCCCATGGTATCAAGCCATACTGTGACGTATTTTTTTTGAATATTGTCATAGGCATTAATGCCAATCCCAGAGTAGGGTTGCCCCATCATCTCGCCGGTGAATTCCTGCTGGAGAAAACGTCCGTCCAACAACATTTTCATTTCCGCGGTACCCTTGGATTCCATCGGAGGTTTACCGGGTTCCATCCATGACTTGGTTTTGGTCGTCCAACTTCCCTCTAAGCTGGCAAACAATTTGTGTGGCTCACCCGGCTCGGCCAATTTCTTGTACATTTCCATCATAGCCTTCGGGTCCATCTGTTGTTCTTGATTCATATCTTTTGCTATCACGAATGAGGTAGACGTAATGAAGAAAAAACAAATACATGTCATGAGTGTGTAACGCATTTCGGCCTCCTTATAATTAGGGGATAAATTCATTGAATTGCTCTTCCGGTCTTTATAAAAGAATGATGATGTCAGAATAAATTTGCGACCTCTGCGGCGCCGGCGCAAATTAAGTGTGGAGTTAGGCTATGCATCCCATCTGGAATAGGCTTGGCGTGTGTCATCGTCATGTCTCCTTTTTGGTTAGAGGTTGAGAGTCTCACTTCGAAATACTATCAATTTTGGAATGAACGCGATTGCCCCAATCATCAAACTCAATTACTGTTTCCAAAAATTGCGATAACCACTGAGGTCACGCCGCAATTATGTCTTCGCCTGCTTCAAGAGCTGTTCGGATTGAGCACGCACGCGTTCTTCTTGCTCCCTGAGCTCTGGTGTGAATTCGGCACCGAAATCATCGGCTTCGAAGATCTGACGGATTTCGATTTCGGACTCACCGGCATGAGGATTGGGACACCGTTTGACCCAATCAATTGCCTCTACCTTTGATTTCACCTGCCAAATCCAGAATCCGGCAATCAACTCCTTCGTTTCAGCAAAGGGGCCGTCGATAACCATACGCTTGTCACCTGAGAACTTCACCCGCGCGCCTGTCGCACTCGACTGGAGCCCTTCTCCCGCCAACATCACACCAGCCTTCACCAGCTCTTCGTTGAACGTGCCCATTTCAGTGAGTAGCTGCTTACTTGGCATCACGCCGGCCTCCGAATCCTTGGTAGCCTTAACTATAATCATGAATCGCATCGCCTTCTCTCCTTTTTCGATTAACGGTTTGCGCCATGGGTTCAAGTCGTTTCAACTGTATTCTCTTAACGAGTCGAGGTCCATGAAATCGACACCAATGTTCTCAACGACAAAGTTCCTGGTGCAAACCGACTTTGACGATTCGACCAGTGCTACTCTGTTGGAAGACCTGGAATCTCGATAACTGGTCGAACTTCTACCGTCCCTTTACGGGCCATGGGAATTTTTTCAGCAATAGCCATCGCTTCATCAAGATTCCCAACTTCAACGAGAAAGTAGCCACCCAACTGTTCACGCGTCTCCGCAAACGGGCCATCCGTCACCAACCGTTTGCCGTTGCGAACCTGTATGCTGGTGGCCATAGTGGTGGGATGTAACGGATTAGCAGCTAAATACTGTCCGGCAGATTTAAGTTGATGTGCGAGTTGAGTGGATTCGACATAACAGTCTTGCCGTTCAGTCTCATTCAAGGATTGCTCGTCTCCATAAATCAGCAACATGTATTTCATAGTTCGGAACCTCCTAATGTGGTTAGGAAATTATTATTTATCAGATAGTCGTTGGGGAAAGATAAATTCGACATCAGATCACCAGGCTTATGGGTCAGAAACTGTGGTGTGTCACCGCCAACCGTTACTTTGTACAGTTTGGCCAAGTAAAACGAATTTTTTATTTATTAATTCAACGGCTTACATACGAAATACCCTATCAGCTCAACTCGGCCAATCGTTGCTGGAGAAACCGTTGCTCCGGCTCCTGGTGGGTCAAGATAAGCGCTCGTTCATAGGAAGTACGGGCCTCCGCAGTTTGACCCAGTCGCCGGCAGAGATCCGCTCGAGCCGCATGTGCCAGGTAATAATTCAGTAGATCACCCCGGGCAAGTATGGCATCAATAAGGGTCAGTCCTGCTGAATAACCGTCCCGCATGGCCACTGCAACAGCGCGGTTCAGTTCGATCACGGGCGACTGTTCGGCCTGAAACAGCAGGTCGTAGAGTTTGATGATTTGCGTCCAATCCGTCTCAACAGAGGTGATCGCTTGAGCATGCACGGCCGCAATAGCTGCTTGGAGAGTATACGAACCGACCAATCCCTTTGACATCGCTCGCTGCACTAAAGAGAGTCCTTCTGTGATTTGTTCACGATCCCACAATGAACGATCCTGCTGTTCCAGTAGAACAAGTTCGCCTGTTGGTGAGGTCCGCGCCCTGCGCCGGGAATCGTGTAAGAGCATCAGCGCTAACAGCCCCATCGCTTCAGGTTCAGGGAGCAATTCAATCAACAACCGTCCCAAGCGGATCGCTTCACTTGAACAATCATGCCGCGTGAGCGATTCACCCGATGATGCAGAATACCCTTCATTGAACACCAAATAGATGACTCGAAGCACCGCATCAAGTCGGTCGGGCAGCTCTTTCGCTGATGGAACTTCATAGGGAATGCGCGCATTGCGAATCTTCGCCTTGGCACGAACGATTCGCTGGGCGACAGTGGAGGGTTTTGTGAGGAACGCGGACGCGATTTCTTCAGTCGTGAGGCCGCAAACTTCGCGTAGCGTCATCGCTATTTGTGCGTCTGGCGATAGGGCAGGGTGACAGCAGGTGAAGACCAATCGTAACCTATCGTCCTCCACACTCTCATCTTCACACACTTCGACATTACTCGCGTTATCTTCCAATTGCCTGGTAAGTTCAGTCAGCGAGGCATCGAACCGAGCACGCCGTCGCATGGCATCAATGGCCTTAAAACGGCCTGTCGATACGAGCCATGCTCTCGGATTGGCCGGCACACCGTCGCGAGCCCATTGATTGACAGCCACGGCAAAGGCTTCGTGAAGGGCTTCTTCGGCAGTGTCAAAATCTCCAAGTAGGCGGATCAATGTCGCAAGCACCTGGCGCGAGTCGGAGCGGTAGATCGTTTCCACCGCGTCGCTTACCTGTTTGCTTGCGCCCTCGCCCATTCTCGAAAGAGCCTCACATTGAGAGGTCTGGAGACTTCACGATGACCACGACCGTGGATCGACAACGAATATCGTCTCTGCTAGGGACTAAAAGAGGAACCAGATCCATTACTCTGCTTCAACCGTAACCTCTGTCGTCACCGAATTGGCAATAAAACATTCGCGATGTGCTCCTTCATGCAGTGCAGCAATTTGCTCCGGAGTTGGAAGGTTGGGCCCACCGAACTTGACCCGAGGACGTAAGGTGACACGTGTGATGGCGAGCTTTTTGTTTTGGTTCTTTTCCAAAAATCCAACGGCATGATCACTGTAACGATCCACGACGAATCGTTTCTTGGCGGCAAATGCCAAAAACGTCAGCATCTGACAACTCGACAAGGCTGCGACAAAAGCTTCCTCAGGATTCACGAGCGCGGGATTTCCATGATAGGCAGGAGCCGCTGAGGCATGAACTTGAACACCACCTTCGAATACCAACACATGATCGCGATTATAAGACTCGTACGAAAAGTTTTCTGATTCTCTCTTCCACTCTAGCGTGATCGTATGATCAGACATGGGTTAACCCTTTCGAGAAAGTTACAAATTACTCAAGGAAATGAACTGACTTGTGTACAGAGGAATCGAGAACGCATTCAGATACCAATTCGTGAATACTTCCATTTCAGCATCTCATTTTCAACAGAATTTTGACGTCACCCCGCTTGCACTGTCAATCGCTTTAGGATCGTGTCGAGCTCTCGTGTGTCTGGCAAAATGACACGAAACGCGTTTTCGAGCGTTTCCTGCACTTGGGCAACGCTCGTGAAAACGCGCGCCGTTCCGTGCTGGCGTTCAGGTGATGGACGGTCAATTGGTTATTGAGGAGCAAATGGACGCTGCTTGGCGGGTTATCCAATCCACGCAGCGATCATGTTCGTCGCGCTGGTGACGACAAATGACATAAATACTTCGTAATCAATCTCGGCGAACTTCAGCATTAAAATAGTATTGTCAGAAGTATACTTGTCACACCTGCCAGACTTTCACCTGCAACAAGCCCTGCAGCCAATGCCATGAGAAATCGTTCTGTCCAGGTTTTGGCAAATTTCATGAGCAATACGCCAAGCAATGCTCCCAGAAACAGTGACAGCGAATTCCAGGCAGGAATCACAAACGCCAAGCCCATGGTTGAAGCACTCGGAATCCATCGGCTCACGCGTGAGGAGACGCCTTGAGCGAGAAGTACCATCCCGATCCCCACAAACCCGGCAATCGTCATCGCCGCAACACTTCCCGGTGGAATCGCGTCAAGTCCGTCTTGAAACACTTCTGCTACAGCTTTCCAGGTTGCCACAGCTGGGGCTGGCCATTCACTCGTTAACAGCATGGTTTGAGGATCAGGAATTAATATCAGATAGACTGCGCTCCCGACTAACGACCCAGTTAGCACACCGAAGATTTGCGCAAAAGCTTGAAAACGGGGAGAGGCTCCAATCAGTAATCCTGTTTTGAGATCATGAAGTAAATCTGCACATTGTCCAGCGGCCCCTCCTGTCACATTTGCCGCCATCAAATTGCTTGTGACGTTTCCAGGATTGAGTAGCCCAAATGTGAGTTGTGTGACTTTTCCCATGGCTCCGATTGGCGTAATTCCGGTTTCTCCTGAGACTCGTCCTGCGACAATGGCCAACACAAAGGTAAGTAGGACAGCCAGAACTGCGACAAACCAGGGAATATGAAAAAACGACACCTGAGTCAAAACGGCAAACATCAATGAGACACTAAGACCGATTGTAAACCATCGACGTGGAATATCTTGCGAATCTCTTGATATTTCAAAACTTGTCGTCGTGGTTTCAGAACCTATGGCCCTGCTCCTAATCGCTCGCCAAGAACAGATAAACGAGGTCAGCGATGCTGTGACCATCATGGTCACCCCCGGCCAGAGCAACCACTCGACCATCGGACCGAACCAATGATCTGCTGAGTTAAGGTGTTCCGTTGGTATCCAGCCTTGGATCAATACCCATGGTCCAATAATTCCCCATGCGAGAATAGCACCAATCAGTAAAGAGGTACCGGCGCGGATACCGATGATGGCCCCAAAGCCAATCATCAACAATGAGGGATCAAGCACAAAGCCAAGATTGGAAAGCGACACCGTGGGGAACCCTGCATTTTTGAGCATTCCCTTGAGTGGTATGGTCAATCCAAGGGTCGACTTGGGAATGGTCACAATTACTTCGTTGATGAATTTCAACAGCCCGGCGATCCCCGCAGCCGTCAGAAGGACCTTGACGCGAGCTAACGCTTCACCGCCTTTTCCATAAATTTCTTTGACGGTTTCCGCTGTCGCGATTCCCGCAGGAAAGGGTAATCGATCACGAAGCAACATTTGCTGCCTGAACCCAACCGCAACCACGATGCCGATAAGACTGACGGAAAATACCCACACACTCAAAATGGACCAGGGCAACTGCTCTCCAGTCAATATGGCTAAGGCGGGAATGGGTGCGACCAATCCTGACGAAATAATAGAAGCGGCTGAAGATGCTGTTGTTTGATTGATATTATTTTCGAGAAGCCCCCAAGGTTTGGTCCCCGTGGTCGTTTCGAATGTTTTCCAAAAAGCGAAACTCAGGAGAGCTGCGGTAATGGACATATTAAACGTCCAGCCGATTTTCAACCCGCTATAAATATTACACGGAGTCAGAAGTGCTCCTAACAGTACTCCCGTCGCAATAGCACGAAGCGTCAACTGTGGATTGGTGGTATCAGGAATGGGAAAAACCGGAATGGGTGAAGAAGAGGGCATCAAGCCATACTAAAGAAAGAAGGGGAGAGTTCGTCGTGACCTTATTTATAGTGCATGGACATCGGAACTTCGTATTTTCAAACTGTGAACAGGAGATCTCGATGATCCAGCGAAGGTTCTCCTTTCCTATACTGCACTACACACAGGATCATGAGCGCCTTGAGGCTGCATCTTTTTCAGGAATGGAAAAAGAAGAGTCTTCGATCGGTAGCTGTTTGGGGAAATCACTGGCTGTCCCTAACGTGTCGCGATCTCTCCAAAATACCGGTTCACTCCGCATATAGATAGCGAGTAATTTGGCAATGGCATTCAGAGAACTCAGATGTGTCCGTTCATATCCATGGGAAGAATCCACCCCGAACGTGATCAGTGCCGTTCGAATATCGTTCCCCGCTTCTACTGCGGAAGCGCTGTCACTTCGGTAATCGCAAAAAATATCTCGTTGGAAGGGAATAGCATAATCCGTACAAAGCGCGATCAGACGACGAACCAAATGATAATCAAAAGGCCCGGCTGAATCGGCCATGGCAATAGTCACCCCAAATTCGCTTGACGCTTGAAACGGGGCAGGCGTCCCGTTATCAATCGTCACCATTTCTGCGACATCGCCATGCAGGACGGCCGATGCCCCTGATCCCACTTCTTCGGAAATCGTAAACAGCAAATGACAATCCACAGGCGGTGCCACCCCCGCATCAACCATGGCTTTGGCTGCAGCCAGGATTGTCGCGACTCCCGCTTTATCATCCAAATGTCGCGAGTTAATAAACCCATTGGGGCCCATTTCCGTTGACGGATCAATCGCAATAAAATCTCCAATATTGATCCCGAGTTTCTTGAGATCATGTTCGGTTGAGAGCGGCTCAACAAACTCATTGCCATTCGAAACCGCTTCATCGAGGCGAACTTCGACATTTTTCCACGACACAGGCTGCGTATCGATTTCATCACCATACGTATGTCCCGACGCCTTCAACGGCAAAATTGTCCCGCGATACATACCGGTTTCAGTAAAAAGCGTCACACGACACCCTTCAGCAAATCGGCTGGACCAGCTTCCAATCGGCACAATCGCTAACCGACCGTTACTCTTCAGCCATTTGACCATGGCGCCTAATGTATCCAAATGCGCCACGATCGCTCGATCTGGCGTACGAACCTTTCCCTCCATCGTCGCACGAATGGCTCCGCGCCGTGTAAGCTCAAAGGGAATCCCTAATTGTTTGAGTTCATCCGATACCGTGTGAACAATTTGATCGGTATACCCTGTCGGACTCGGAGTGGCTAACAAACTTTGAAGCATATGCGTGAGATAGTTCGTATCAATCTTGAGTTCGCTCATAGCATCCCTTGTGATCACTGATGGCTGTGTGACGTTTATCGATGTTTCGTTTGGGGGAACAACAAGTCGATAAATCGTTGAGCCGTCGGTTGTGGTTCATGATTAGCCAGTCCGGGCCGCTCGTTGGCTTCGATGATGACATAATCGGGTTTGGAAATATTGGGAACAATAAAATCAAATCCAACAACAGGAATAGAGAGAGCTTTGGCGCCAATGACGGCGGCCGCAGCTAAATCAGGATGAATTTTTTCCGTCACATCATGAATCGTCCCCCCGGTGTGAAGGTTTGCTGTTTTTCTCACAGCCATGGCCTTGCCTTTGGGCAAGACGTCAGCGAGCCGATAGCCGCTTTCCTTCACACAGCGTTTGGTTTCGCGGTCCAGAGGAATTCGACTTTCTCCACCCGTCAATCGTTCCCGTCGCTGACTTTGTCGCTCAATCAACTGTGCAACCGTATGCTTTCCCGTTCCGGTAATTCTTGGCGGACGTCGAATTGCTGCAGCCACGACCTGATAGTTAATTAACACAATACGCAAGTCCTCGCCTTTCACATATTGCTCTAAGATCACGTCATCGCCAAACGTTCCAGCATGGGAGATGGCTGTGTCCATTTCCTTTTTCTTACTCACATCGACACTCACACCGTTCCCTTGTTCGCCCATCAGCGGTTTCACCACAATGGATTGGTACTGTCGAAGAAACTCATGATTTTTTTTTCGTCCATCAGCCATCATTTGTGCAGGAACGGATAACCCGGCGTCTTTTAATAATCGCAACGTGAGGGTCTTGTCCGCACACCGGCTCATGGCAATCGCTGAGGTTAATTCGGATAGCGACTCCCGACAGGTGACAGAGCGACCGCCAAATGTCAATTTAAAATACCCGGCCTCGACATCAAGCACCGCCACATCAATACCTCGGCGTCTTGCCTCATTGACAATTATCACAGCATAGGGATTCAGTCGTCGATCAGGGGAAGGCCCAGAAAACAACTTTTCATTAATTCGATTTCGTGTTTTGACGGCAAAAGCAGGAATTCGATGAAATCCAAGTTTCCGATACAGGGCAATGGCTTCATGATTATCATGCATGACTGAGAGATCCAGATACTGACAGCCACGAGCTTTCATCCGTTCAGCCACCTGCCGAATCAACGCCTCTCCCACTCCTGGATGATGCGTTTGCGGATCAACTGCCAGAGCCCACGTACTACTGCCTTTTTCCGGATCATCAAAAATTGCACAATGATTGACGCCCATAATCACGCCGATGACTTCATTCGTTTTCTGGTCTTTGGCAACGAGATACCAGATCTTTCGAGAGCGACGATGTTTCATGAGAAAGTCGTACTCGACACCAACCATGTTTCGTGCCGCATAGATTCTATTTAGCGAATCAACATCTGCTTGAGAGCGGACCGGGTTGATGACGAATCCTTGCTTCTGATTTGAAAGGGATTGATAGTCGGCTAACCAGAGACGAAACGTATGGGAAGGATCGAGGAACAGTTTGTGGGGACGAAGGGCTAAGACCACATGCGGGTCTCGTAAATAAAAGGCAATGTCTCGCCGTCCAGCACGCTCTTTTAAGAGCGTGGCCGCGACCTCTTCAGGCTCGACAAAGGTATGGGCAAAAATCAACCGACCCCAGCCGCAGTCCAAGACGACTTTCGGCTTAACTCGACGGCCTTGATAGGTCGCCGGACCGACTTCCCAGCTTTTAACAGTCGGCCCAATTGGTCGTTGACGAGGACGAGGCATAACAACTCTTTAAGAATATTGACGCATTTAGATCTGATGAGTCTGCAACCACAATTCTAATAACCCGAGCTGCCAAAGTTTTGACCCACGTAATGGCGTGATATGATCATCAGGTTGTTGGAATAACTCATCAACATAGGCTTGCTGGAATAATCCACGTTGTTGACTCACGTTCGACGAGAGTGCGTCTTGCACCATCTCTAAATACGGTCCTCGTAAGTACTTTAAAGCAGGAACCGGGAAATACCCTTTCGGACGATCAATGACCTCAGACGGAACGACCCGACGAGCAACCTCCTTGAGAACACCCTTTCCCCCTTGCGCGATCTTCATTTCTCCTGGGATCCTCGCGGCCAATTCTACAACTTCATGATCTAAAAAGGGGACTCGCGCTTCCAAGCTCCACGCCATCGTCATATTGTCCACACGTTTGACTGGATCATCCACCAACATTATCGTGGTATCAAGCCGTAACGCTTGATCAATGGCTCTCTGAGCCCCTGGTTGTGAAAAATGTTGTTCCACAAACCGCTGACTATGATCCTCTTGATGGAATCGTGTATGCACCACTCGACAGAATTCCTCGTGTTCACGGTCAAAAAAGCCTTTCCGATAGTCCGCGACTGGGTTTTGACTCTTCAACATTGGCGGATACCAGTGATAGCCACCAAAAATTTCGTCGGCGCCCTGACCGCTTTGGACCACCGTCACATGTTTCGACACTTCCTTGGAAAGTAAATAAAACCCGATGGCGTCATGACTCACCATGGGTTCGGACATGGCATGGATGCAATTCAAAAGGTTAGGTAAGACTTCGCATGAATCAACAGGAAGCTTGTGATGATGAGTTGAAAATTCTTTCGCAATAATATCAGAATAGAAAAACTCATCGCCCTTTTCTTCTGCGACAGTTTCAAATCCAATAGAAAACGTATTTAACCCCGTCGCACCTTCAGCAGCCAAAAGCCCTACAATGAGGCTTGAATCTAATCCTCCCGATAACAGAACTCCAACAGAGACATCAGCAACAAGCCGGCGGCGGACCGCCGCTTGCAGACCATCGTATAAACGATCTTCCCAGTCTTTTTCGTTCAGGGTTTTTTCATCTGCTCGAGGATCGAACGAGAGTTGCCAATAGCGCTGATGTCGCCGCTCTCCCGTTGGCTCAATCATCATCATGGTGCCAGGCTCTAATTTCCTGACGCCTTTGAGTAACGTATAGGGAGCGGGCACGACCGCATGAAACATTAAATAATGATGGAGGGCAACAGGATCAATCTCTGTGGAGACGCCGCCGCCGGCTAAGAGAGCGGGCAGGGTGGACGCGAAGCGAAACTGCGTCGACGATTCGGTGTAGTAGAGGGGTTTAATTCCGAGACGATCTCTCGCCACAAGCACTCGTTCTGAATCCCTCTCCCACATGGCAAACGCGAACATGCCGTTTAACCGATGAATAAAGTCTTCACCCCACGCATGATAAGCCTTGAGAATCGTTTCGGTATCACCGTGAGAAAAAAACCTATAGCCCTTTTGCTCTAACTCTTTTCTCAATTCCTTATAGTTGTAAATCGCCCCATTAAACACAATGCCAAGGCCCAACTGAGAATCAATCATAGGCTGCTGTGACGACTGAGTGAGATCAATAACCTTCAGACGTCGATGTCCAAACCCTAATCGCCCTTGAGTATAGATTCCGGCTCCGTCAGGTCCACGATCGATCATCGTGGCACTCATGGCCTTCAACGAATCGGGATCGACAGGATTATCGGAAAAATTTATTTGCCCGAGAATGCCGCACATCGGTTATTGACTCCTTCGTTCCTGAGTATGGATTTTAGCAACTGAGGCTATATCCTTATGTTCTCAATACGAAATCTATCTATCTTGACTCATCCATAATATGAAGGAACGCTCGTATTAAGGAAAGCCATTTTTTGAAATGGCACATATTTCAATGGAATAATGAGTAGGGAAGGGAATGTTCAGACTAATAATTCAACCGTAACTTTGTCAAACAACGAAGAGCATTTTTTTAAATCGGCCCCATGTTTTTACTACCTATGTACCATATTCAAGCGCGGATGATTCCAAAGGTGAAGCACGGCGTAACTGCGCCAAGGCCGCCATGCCTGGGAAATTTCTTCTGCCTGCTTGGGAGTGACACCACCAAGACTATTCCGGATCGCGACATCTTCCTTTGGAAAGGCATCGGGCCAACGCATGGCTCGCATGACGATATACTGTGCGGTCCACGGACCGATGCCAGGCAGCGCGACAAGCTGTTTCATCACAATCTGCGGATGAACTCCAACATCTAGTTGTACCCCTCCCTCCACATACGCCCGTGCAAGGGCAATAATACTCTTGGCACGGACACTGATGATTCCCAGCTTGGCAATCTCGCCTACGCTGACATCAGCAATACATTTCGGGTCAGGCGTCAGGCGGTTCAAGGCATCAAAGGGGGTGAGCACCGGCTGACCAAAGGCATCGACAAAACGACACGCTAAAGTTGTTGCAGCTTTTACCGTCACTTGCTGTCCTAAAATGGCACGCACGGCCAACTCAAACCCATCAAAAGCACCGGGCACACGCAAGCCGGGATTGCCGGCCACAAGGTTCTCCAATAACACGTCCTGCATCAACTGGGTGTTAATAACATCGGGACGGGCATTAAGATCAAAGATGTGACGTATGCGACCAAGAAGTGCCGGAAGTACGGGAGTTAAGCTATGGGTAAACTCTAACAGCAATGTATGTTTCTGAGACGCATGACCCACCTTCACCCAACCGCGATGCCCTCTTAACTGAATAGTCCGTGCATAACAATCCTTAGATACCCACTCCACGTTCCTGAGTGCGCGCATACTCAGAAACATTAATATTCCATGCCAATCGAAAGGCGGGCGGTAGGAAAGTTGGAGTCTCGAGGTTTCTAACGCTACCAGCTCATGACGATCCGTCACGGGTTTATTCCGCAGTTGCGTGGGCGGCATTCCATAGCGGGACCTGAAAGCATGATTAAAACGCCGAAGACTGGAGAATCCACTAGCAAAAGCAATATTCGTCACCGGCATGGTTGTTTCTGTGAGCAATTGTTTGGCTAAGAGCAGGCGTCGGGTTTGGACAAGTTCAATAGGCGAGACACCGAACTCCCTTTGAACTATGCGACGAATTTGACGGGAACTGAGATCAAATTGTTTGGCAATCGCTTCCACATTTAGGTGTTCATCGGCCAAACTTTCTTCAATACGACGAACCACCAAATGTGCGATTCGACAAGCATCATCTATTGGAGCACTGCCTGGGGCAAGTTCAGGTCGGCAGCGTAAACAGGGACGAAACGATTCTTTCTCGGCAGCTTCTGCACTATCAAAAAAACGACAATTCGAGGCCTTAGGCGTTTTCGCTGGACAAATTGGACGACAATAGATGCCGGTGGATGTGACTCCCACAAAAAACAAGCCGTCAAAGCGTGAATCACGTGCCGTGTAGGCCGTGTAATACGTTGAATGATCTTCTCTCATGATTTGATTATATCGCCAGTACTATTCCACGTATCGCCATATTCGGACATGGTACTGTTGAAAAAAGCTGCCAGCGGCGTTCTCTCCCTCTCGCCGTCTGAACGCCACGTGGTTCTCTGTGAAGGAGCCTGCGTTCTGTCAGTGAGGTGATTCGGCAACGTTTGAAGAGACTGTACGAGAGTGCCGCGCTCACGTACCTCTTGCCTTTTGCTCATCATTAGCCATTTTGATCTTTCTCTTTTGATGAAAGAAGTTAAGTCATTTGAATGCTTGCTTCCACTGTATCAGGATGAAATATGTCTGTGGAGGCTGCGAGAGTAGGCTCCGCGCGTCACTTTCGTTATTGCAGGAAGGAGTACCTCTGCAACAAAAAATGAGTGCCATGTGGTACTACCCCCAAAGATAATCGTGCCGAGGGCTGCGGCCATGCTGGCTTGGCTCGCATTTCCTGTCGTGGCCTTATATGGCCCTGTCCTTCGCAGATTGAAGTGTTTGTGGGAGCACAATGGGCAAAAGATGATCCAAGACTTTTTTGACCATTCCCTCCTGTTCAGGATGCTAGTCTCAATACGAAGAAATGGGGACTATTGGAGCGAAATATTCAACAGCGCCGGACATGGGAATTTATATCGTTATCTGTCCGAAAATGGCGAGTATATGTGTCACTACGTCATGTAGACTGGATGCTGCCGCAAAGAAGCGGAGTGGAGATCATGCTGATAGTAAACTTATCGGCAACGAAAACAAGAAAAAGGACAGTTCACCATGCAAGAATTAATCACGTATACAATCAAACATTCAATGTTGGGATCTATCCTGATTGCTCAAAGCAAAAAAGGAATTTGCGCTGTTCATATGGATGATCGTCCTTCATCGTTGCTGAAAAATTTTCACGAGCGTTTTCCTGAATCTTGCCACAATGATTCAGATAAGATGCTCAACAAGAGGGCTGACAAAATTGTCAAATATATTGATAGGTCAAAAGCGGATCTAGATGTCCCTCTCGATATACGGGGAACTGACTTCCAGAAAAAAGTTTGGAATGCGTTGCATACCATTTCATCGGGAAAAACCGTCAGCTATACAGACCTCGCGAACAGATTGAATCAACCAAACGCCGTTCGGGCTGTGGCTAGAGCTTGCGCCGCGAATGAACTAGCTGTGATTATTCCTTGCCACCGAATTGTCAAAAAGAATGGAAAACTTTCTGGCTATCGTTGGGGCAGGGAACGGAAGCAGCAATTACTACAACTCGAAGAGGCCAGATTGTAAGCCTCCTCAACAAGGGGACAGGCGAAAAGAAGAGCATTCTGATAGCTACGTTCCCCCTAAATATACAGACCTATTTCATGGAAATTTTAAAAATGTTCGATAAAAGCCTCACTACTAGGCAAACGAGAGGCTCGAGCATTTTCCTAAAATTTGTGGGAGAAAAAGCTTGCCCAGAATGTTTTGGAATACTTATGAAAGGCGGATGTTGTGAATATTGACGCCAAGTCCTGGGGCTCTTGAGAGCGGCCCATCGGCAGTGAGTAGAGGAATTTCATGAATATGGGCAATCGCGACATACATCGCATCATACGCACTGATTTGATGTCTGAATCGCCAAGCTAGGGGTAGAAGGGAAATGTGCGAGACGCGTTGGATTGGCCAGGCAAGCAGATCTTCCAACGCAGCCTGGGCTCGATCTTCCTTGATTCTTTTTGTGAGGACGGATCGACGTAGAACGGAAAGCACCTCGACATCCAGCAACTCAGGAGCCGTTAACTCGGCACCTTCAAAAGTACCTGCAATCGTTAACCCCAAGTCCGTCCGTAGAAGATATTCTGCGGCAACCGAAGCATCGACCACATAAGTCGTCATTTTATCTCTTGGTTGCGTTGCAGTCTTTCTTCTTCAAGGAGAGAGGCTGCTGGTACATCCAAGACAACAGGCGAACGTTTGTTGAGTTGATCCTGAAAGGTGCTGCGGGCGACTTCTCGCTTGACCGCTTCAAGCACCACTTCGCTGAGTGTAGACTTGCGTCGTTTTGCACAACGTCGCAATTGCTGATGAAGCGATTCAGGGATGTTTTTGACCTGAAGATTTGCCATGATTAATTATGGCATGCTCTAAGCATGCTGTCAATTTCAGCTCTTAGAGAAGCTCACAGAAAAGGATTATGAAGCATGGTCTTGGTCGGATAGCAGGATTTTCCAAACTTTCACGAGCTTATTAGAACTAAGACAATTCGATGTCACCTGCTTACCCCCATTCGCAATCAACTATAAAATTTGGCAGGCAAAAACTATCCTACATTCGACTGAATAATGGCATTTTGAAGCGGAACTTTTTGGTGAGAATACGGAATTTCTAAAACTAGCTGACGGAAAAGTAAAATGGGGTTGGATACGAGAATAGAATTTGAATCTTCGGCCATTAAATATTTCCAGTTTGCCTTGTCACTAACTTGATGGCAGATAAAACAAAAACATTTGTGCTCTCTGTTACTTTGACCTTGTATGAATTTTGGTTGATTTTTGTCTATTTTTCTTTACCAATGTCCGTCGTGGTTCCTGTTTCAACCTTCGAACACAATAGGTGTTCAGACTTTCTCCTTCCTTCATGGCTTCGATCGTCAAGGCTTTGTGGAGTTCTTTTCCCACACGCACCACAAACTTTCCAGAATAGACTTTCCCTGCAGTTGACTCAGGCAACGAAACGTCATCATCCTCGTGGATTTGAATCTAATCCTCAACTGCTTCACACAGCGCTTTATACACCTGACGCTCGTTTGATCCATGGACGCCGCCAAGCATCAACCCAGGACAGGTTCCAATATAGCACTGGTCTTCTTCAGACCATTCGACCAGCTTGAGATAGCGATCACTTAGTTTCACTTTTTACCTCACGAAGAGCTTCACTGACGGCCAGCTCTTGATACTGTTTAGCATCATCACCCGGCAGACCGCTTAAGGAGATCATCAACGCAAGTCATTAATATTACAAGAAAAAATGACTTCTACTGTTTTAGAGACTTAGAGTTGGTTTTAACTTAAGAAAGGAAAACGCAGTTTCCTAAACCAGTAATCAAAAAAAAAGACTCTTTCCTTAATTAAAAGAAAAGAGCCATATATTCATGCTCGCATTGGTTGCGGGGGAGGGATTTGAACCCTCGACCTTTGGGTTATGAGCCCAACGAGCTACCAGACTGCTCCACCCCGCGGAGTGATAGTAGACGAGCCTCCTGTTACAAGTCAATGTGCTGCTCTGGATTCTCTGCTTTAGGCATTTCCTGAGTCTGTGTTATGTTCAGTGACTATGGTTTTAGCAGGTGTCTTCGGCACGATTCTGTGCATCGCCATTATTTCTGGCGATTGGTATCAATTTACCAGTCTTCGGGATTCCGCAAGTCGCTACGGGTGCCGCCTCGCACGACGACGAGATCTTCTCACACTGTCAGGGTCCACCACCCTCCACAAACATTTCACGAAGCAGGGCCTTCTTGAACTGCCTCATGGACTCGCTCGATATTTGCGGGACCAGAATCTCATCATTATTCGACCCTACTACCACCTGTTTTCCATGAGATTCCGGACCGCCTGGCCTTTGAAAGGTACCATTGAAGTTCAAGCAGATGGGAAAGACCTTCTCCTTGAACTGGTCAAACGTACGCCCTGGTCCTCAGCCGTGATCACCACGCTGTGGATGGCGATCGTCGTGATTGGCACCATAACCTTTGTCGCGATGTTTGCCATCGATGGCGGGTTCGGGACGGGGAGTGGGTTGATGTTGGGACTCGGGATCGTGGCGTTGGGAATCTTGGTGTTGCTCTTTGGGCTCATCCTCTTGTCATTAGCCTACCGACTTGAGGATCAACGGCTCATGCAAGTCTATCAAGAATTGCAGGAAACGTTGGGACAATCGAAACAACCGTCTCACTAAGTGAGACGGTTGCTGTTTTTTATTGTCCTTACTCCTTCGCAATCAAGTCTTGCTTCTTCTTGGAAAAGTTATCGACGCGAAATTTTGGCATCTCAAAGACCCACTCGTTCAACTTACCGTTAAGAGCCGCCACTTCTTTTTGAACAGCCTCTTCGGATTTCAGGACCGATTCTTTGGCTTTTGATGGTTTTTGCTCTTTCTCCCCATCAGCGTTCGAGTCACTTTTGGCATCTTTTTTTAATTCGGTCGCGTCTTCACTGCCGGAACTTTCTTTCCCAGCGTCCTTGCCCTCAGATGATTCCGTTACCGGCTCTTTATAGATAAGGGCTGAATCAAAGGCCGCAACAATCTTGCCGTAGCTGGCTTCATCCTTTTTCATTGTCTCAATCGTTAATCGCAGCCCATCAAACGTCTCAAGAACGGCCTTGACGCCAGGCTGTGTCTCAACCGAAACTTCGTCTGCTTGTTTCACATCATCCATCTGCAATTGCGCCAATGATGTCACAACATTATTCACATTAAATTGCGAACTGACCTTCGCTCCCTTGGGGAGATCTTGTATCTTAAAATCAAGCGCATCAGGTGTATCTTTATAGACCGTGAGCATCTCTCCATCTGCATGCGTTACACGCACTCGCTGAACGCGTTTAGTGGCAATCTTCAACAGCTCTTTGTCCAGCCACTGTCCCGGGACTCTTTCGATAGGAAGATTTCCAACAACCAGCCACGTTTGCGGATCTTCCGGCTTTCGTACATACATTTCCGTCAAACTTGGAGCCCCTTTAGCTGGACGTTGATCTCCCAAAAGCAACGTGGCTACCGCAGTGGCATCTTTGGTCTTTAGAGTGATCAAGGCAGAGGAAGATCCTTCAGCACCTTTATCCTGGAGCCCGAGTTTTTCATAGAGATCAGGATTCTTGGTTTTAGGTTCACGGACACGGAGTTCGGCCATTCCGATTAGGACGGGTTTGATCTTCTCAAAGGACGCGGTATATCCTCCGCTTTCCTTCACGCTCCAGGTGTCGGTTTCCCGGACAAGTGTCACTGTTTCATTGTTCGTTTCGATGGTCATTTCATGAATATCATTAATGCGGTTCATTAAATCAGGATAAAACAATTCGCCGCTTTGCTCAGGCTGATCTTGCCGTTCCTGACCAAAGAACACGGCTCCAATAATGACCACAAGGGTGATGCCTGCCAGCATCAACAACGTTTTCGGTTTCATACGACACCCTTCATCAAATCAGATGTTTCTTGGTCGGCTTCGTTCATTCATTTTCCAGATTTTCGCCGACGCATTCGATTGCCACTGATCCACACACCTGCGATACCAATAAGCAGTGGGACAAACCCAATATTGAGAAACTTTACCCACCCTTCTAATCCATCAATATTTTTCACCAATTCATGCTGCACACCGCGAAGCTCTTTTCGCACTTGCACCAATTCCTGACGAAATTTGGCAATTTCCTCCTGTTGTTCAGGACTGAGGATTAAGGCATTACCTTCTTGTTTCTGACTTTGCATGTCCTGAATTTTCTGTTCCGTGGTCTTCATTCGATTTTGAAGGGCTTGCTCTTTTTGTCGAAACTTTTGTTCAGCTTCCTGTTGAATCGCTTTCACCAGCGTAAACGGTCGAGAGAACCCCGAGCGGCTTCTGACGCTAATCAAATCATTGCTTCCACTCAGATTATCGATAGCATTGGTCACAAAACTGCCATTGCCCGCGTTCGGAATCCCAATCCGTTGTCCAAAAAAGTTTTGGACTTGCACCCAAAACCGATCCTGAAGGAGATCCGTGTCGGCAATGACAATCACGTTGATGGGTTCTTTGGATTCTGCGACATGTTCTTTTGAGGTGGTCGATTCAGATTGAACCCCGTCCTTCTCTGACTCGGAATCCTCCTTTTGAGACTTCGGCTTCCCATCAGGGAATGCGGTTTTCACATTCCCTCGCAGACGTGCTCCAATTATCAATTTCTCTCCGCCAGGTGTATAGCTGTTTAAGAGACCAGCAACATCGGGCATCATCGCCAGTCGTGAAGCCTCAATTTGCATGGCCGCCTCATCAGATTGCATGAGCGGGATCAACTCCGTTTCACGTCCCTCTTTCTTTTTCAGAATCCCGGCTGAGGCCAGGTTGAGATTCGGTATTTGCGCGGTCACAATATCATCGGTGCTCATATGTCTTTGCTCTAAGCCAATCCATACGGGATAATCGACCACCTGCATCCGTGACTGCTGCTGGATTTGCACTTTCTTTGCCAAAGGAAGATCACCAACAACCTTACCCTTCACGAGTTCTACACCCCAGGCCTCGAATAGCTTGTCTAAGTCTGAGTTCTTTGGTCCCGTGCCTCCAAAAGGATTGTTGGGAGTCGCAACACCTCGATCCGCTTCAGAATGCGGATCCACAAATACTAAGGCGCGGCCGCCATTCAAGACATATTGATCAATCGCATAGAGCGTGTCATCACGCAAATTCTTAGGATGAACTATCATCAGCACACTCACATCCTCCGGAATGTCCACGGCATTATTTTCAATAGTTTTCACTTCAACAAGCTGCCGAATGTGATCTAAGACCAACCACGGATCTCCTCCTCCTTGCTGCGGCATCATGGGATTCGGAGGTGCCCCCTCCATCGGAAGGCCACTCATCAGACCGACAACTTGTTTCTTGGGATTGTCTAACGTATACACCAATTTGGCGAGGTCGTACTCCAAAAACTCTTCACGCTCCGGTTGAAAAAACGGAATGACTTCTTGCACATCCGTCGAACTGCTTCCGACCATTCCAAAGTAAAACTGTTTCGTCCCGCCTTCCAATGGAATGCCTTGAAGTCCTTCGGCCACCGCACGATCTTCTTCTTCCGAAAATGGTTCAGGGTCAATCACCTGTAAGTGAATGCCCCCGTCTGCAACTTGCTCAAACTCTTCGAGCATTTCCTCAACTCGATTGGCATAGCTTTTTATACCAGGAAGTCCCGTGGCCAGTTTCTTTGACAGATATAAACGTAGCGTAATGGGCTCATCTAACCCCCGCATGATGTTCTTGGTCCCTTCAGAAAGGGTATAGAGCTGATGTTCGGTCAGATCAAACCGTGCTGAACTTAACGCCGCATTACTCATCATATTGGCCGCGCCAAACAATACCGCCGCAATCACTAGGCCCGTCCCGGTCAGCAGTGTTTTATTCATATGGTTCTACCTTTGTTTTTTGTTATTAGGGCTTTTGAACACGTCAAGAGTCATTACATCTTCTTTGGACGTTTCACGCTTCACGAAGGACGCTTCACAATTCCCTCATTCAGCTTTTTTCATATCGATAATCGTCGCAGTCGCAAACAGCCAAAACGCAATTAACGAGATAAAAAAGAAAATGTCTCGGAAATCGAGGACGCCTTTACTGATTGAATGAAAATGTGTCAAAAAACTAAATGAGCTGACGGTGTTCAATACGAAATGCGGCGTCCATCCGCTAAACAGATTCAGAATCATCGGGAATCCGCTGAGTACAAACGCTAATCCCACGACTACGCTGAGGATAAACGCGATCACTTGATTCTTCGTTAATGCAGACATGCACGATCCAATCGCTAAAAATCCTCCAGCCATGAGAAGACTCCCTAAATAGCTGGCGGCAATTACGCCATTGTCCGGATTGCCCAACATGTTCACGGTAATCCACATGGGAAACGTGAGGGCTAGAGCAATACCGGTAAAGACCCAAGCCGCGAGAAATTTCCCCATCACCACTTCCCACATGGTTACTGGCAGAGTGAGCAACATTTCAATAGTGCCTTCTTTGCGTTCCTCTGCCCAAAGCCGCATGGCCAGGGCAGGAATCAACACCAAATATAACCAGGGGTGAAAGTCAAAGAAGGGAATCAAGTCCGCTTGTCCACGAACGAAAAAGTTTCCTAAATAAAACGTAAATGCTCCACTCAACAGAAGAAAAATCACAATGAACACCGCGGCAATCGGTGTTGCAAAATATCCGGCTAACTCTCGTTTGAGGATCACCTGTATTCTTCCCACAATATTGCCCTTTCCAATTTTTACGAGATACGATTCACGAGCGACAAGTAACGATTTCTATGTAAGTGCCTGCTTGGGAGCGGTCAAAGATCGAAACACTTCATCCAATTGCCCACGCTCAACATGCAGCTCCGCCACTTCCCATTGTTGTTCACGCGCGCATTGTCCGACTTCGGCAATAATCCATCGACCTCGTTCGGGGAAAATGCGAAATTGCGAAAATCCACCGTCTTGCCCTATTTCCTCTACTTTGTTTACTCCAGCAATTTTCGCAAGTTCTGCTTGCATGGCATAGACGTCCCCACTGCGAACCGTGAGCACAATGGTATTATGCGTTGGAGATTGACCTTCCAAATCGGCTGGCGTCCCATCGGTGACCACCTTTCCCTTCGCGATA
This sequence comes from Candidatus Nitrospira salsa, assembly GCF_965152625.1. NCBI lineage: Bacteria > Pseudomonadati > Nitrospirota > Nitrospiria > Nitrospirales > Nitrospiraceae > Nitrospira > Candidatus Nitrospira salsa. The sequence goes on along the minus strand of NZ_CBCUCO010000004.1, from coordinate 354,892 downwards.
ATCATGGCACGAGTGCAGACCGCTTGAACTTCCTCAAGAATATGTGTGGAGAGAATAATAGCTTTTTCCGGAGCCATGGCTCGTATCAATGTGCGCACTTCGTGTTTTTGATTGGGGTCTAACCCATCAGTCGGCTCATCCAGAATCAAGACCTCAGGATCATGAAGAATAGCTTGCGCTAATCCGAGCCGACGTTTAAATCCCTTTGATAATGTTTCGATGGGTTGTTCAAGCACACTTTGAAGATTAACCTTTTCAACCGTGTCAGATATCCGATGACGGAGGTCCTCGCCTCCAAATCCCCTCATTTCTCCGATAAAGGCTAGAAAAGCCGCTGGAGTCATATCCTGATATGCCGGCGCGCCTTCCGGCAAATAGCCAATTCGCTTCTTGGCTTCTAACGGCTGTTCTAAAATATCATACCCACAGATCTTGGCCGTCCCACCTGTCGGCGTTAGAAACCCCGTAATCATTTTCATGGTCGTCGATTTGCCTGCCCCATTCGGACCCAGAAATCCCAACACTTCACCTTGTCCTACGGTAAATGACACGCCATCAACGGCCACTATTGCTCCAAACTCTTTACGCAAACCCGTAATATCAACCATCGTCCCCATAATAGATAACCCTCTTGGCTAGGCTATAGCGTTATTTTGCCGACATCCTTCACGACAGTCACATCTCGTCTTCTTATACCGTTGCTTACTGATACTGTCATGCGAAACTTCATGTCGAAGAATGCAAATAGAGCGGGGCTAAGTCTTGTGTTCGCTGAGAAGCGCCCGTGCCATTCTTTTTTTCTAGAGATTGTATTGCCGGTGCGATCGTGTTCCAAAACTTTTTCCCATCCCACTCTTCGCGTTGAGCTGCATACAGATTCCGATCCAAATCCCAAATGGCTTGTTGTGCATCACGAGGATTCTGTTGTTGTGTTGACAGCTTCCGAGCAATGCTTCCAAGATTGTGTTGACCCTGGTTCTCCCACTTCACTGAAGCCCACTTGAGCAATGCCTCTCGAGTGCGATCAGGAGAGTTTTCCAAACAGGCTTTCTTCACAGCTTCCCTCGCTTCACGAAGAGATCTATGCTCTTGTTCACCAACACGGGGGGTTGACGTCTTCCAATTGGCGCGAGACTTTCTTCTGTCATACCACCAACCAACAACAGTGAGAAGCCACAGCGCAAACATAAAACTTGTCATCGCTGGCCATTGGCCTATCATGGGAGAAGAGAATGAGTTCTCGGGTTCTTTCTGCAAGGAGGAATTGGACCCTGTTGAAAGAGAAGGTGATACCGCCTGACTCAATCCACTGTTGACGTTGTGATCGATCGCCGCAGGTTTATTGGGAAAGGAGGATGTACCTTGAACCATGACATCGCGTGCAGACAGTACCGCTTCTTCGGTCCTGTTCTCTTCGAGATTCCACCATTGAATGCGAATTTCCGGAATGGTCAAGTGCCCAGGATTGGTCGGGACCAACGCCAACTTTTGCTCTCGACGTCCGACTGCCCACGAGCCATCAAACTCTGTGGTAATCGTAGGCTGATCAGGATAAACTTTAACATGATCATTGCCTGAAAGGGGCAACTCTGGTAATTGCTCTCCCGTGAGTCCTTTGGCATGCATCGTCACTGTTCTTGTTACCGGCTCTCCTACCTGAACCTCCAAAGGATCAATGGACCATGTTTCCGTTAACGTAAATTCTCGAGCCGGTAACCACGTGTCACTGTTCATGCCAGAAGGAATCTCTTGAATCTTAAGCGTCATCTCCTGGCTCCGAGCTCGAACAAGTTTGGCGGATTGGAATCTTCTTCCTAACGAACCAAGACCATTTCCAAACATATCGTCGAACATCGACTGGGACCTCCGACCATCAGGGATCTTTCCTGAGAACAATACAGACGGAATCTTCAATGAGCCGCTGGCTTGCGGAACCACAAGATAACGGCGCTCGACAACCTGATAGCGACGACCATTTCGAACCGTATCAAAAGAACGATCCTCACCAACCCGTTCGACAACCGCTTGGCTAATTTGAGGATCTTCAATCTTCCCCTCGAGAATCGAAACCGCATGGTACAAACGTAAGGTATAGACAATCTGACTTTGCACATAAGGTTCTTGAGGCTCGACCGTGGCTTCTAGAAAAATATCTTTTTCCGCCGCGCCGGATGTTCCTTGAGATGGCTGCTGAACCATCAAAACAAGAGCCTCGCTCTGCTGATTGCCCACAGTAATCGGTGGGATGGTGATACGTCCGTCACGTTTTGGCGCTAACGTCGTCACCCACTGTCTTAATTCTGAAGTTTGCCCGTTGATAATACTGGTTTGACTGCTTTGCGACGTTCCCAAGATATCAAAATCTTTTTTCAACAGAGAGTGATCTGGATCATCACCTGACGACGACCCTTGCTGCTCGACAATAAGCCGCACGGTTTCATCAACGGAAATAGGGTTTCGGTCAACATAAGCTCGAACCGTCTGCCCCCAAATACTGGGCACATGGCCGAACATGATCACAAGAAAAACCATCAAGAAACCTGTACGAAGCGTCACCATGTTTTCCCACCTGAGACATGGTTTTGTCCAGCTTCCTGACGACGGCGATGTTCGAGAAGAAACTTACGACGTAACAGGCCACCCGGATCATCAGGAATACGACGTAGCCACTGTTCCATCGCTTGCTGGGATTCCAATTCCGTTTTCTCCTCTCGAGAGAGTCCAGCTGTCGTCAGAGACTTCGGCTCTGCCTTGTCATCGCTCAGATCTTTTGCAGGCTCATCTGCAAAATTTCCGGCGCGTTGAGCCTGTTCAGCATCTTCACCCGTTTTATTCTCCAAATTTCCTTGTTGAGCGCGATCAGAGCCTGAGTCTTGATGTTCTTTCGAAGAATCAGATGAGGGTTGGGATTCTTGCTGTTCTCCATCCTGAGAAGACTTCTCTTCATCCTCTTGTGACGATGAATTCGATTGATTTTTGGCATGTGTCTCTTCTGACGACGACTCCCCATTTTGTTGGCCTTCACTCTCTTGAGACTGGTCTTCTTTTGATTGTTCAGACTTCGATGACTGTTGATCTTGAGAAGAGTCTTCCTGCGAATTAGACTCTTGTTGGCTCTCTTGTTGCTTTAATAATTTCTCAATCAATTCATAGTTATGTTGAGCATCTTCATGAGTCGGGGCTTTTTGCAACGCAGTTTGATAAGCTTGCAAAGCTTCTTGGAGTTTTCCTGTTCTGGCTAAAGCATTGCCACGGTTAAAATGTCCATCAGGCGAATCGTCCTGACTGAAACTTTCTACGGCCTCTTGAAAATTTCCCGCCCGGTAATTTGCTACACCCTTCCATGACGGATCTTCAAATAATGTTGCAGCTTTTTGAGGATCATCCTGTTTCAGTGCCCGAGCCGCTTGTTGATCGGGTCGAGACCACCAATCTTCTCCAAAGAACGCCTGACCTGGAGACGGCGTCAAAAGAAGCATAGCCAACACGATGCCTAACCATCCTGATCGAAACGCAGGGATCGTGAGCGCCATAATTCCTAAAACAAGCCATGGACCTTCCTCACGCCATAATTCGGTCGTTCGTGATGCTGTGTGATCGGGTTGTTGATCATCGATCGTCCAATCTGATGGGAGAACGGTTTCAAGGTCCTGGTCATCAATGCGTAAGGTGGCATACCGTCCCTGTCCCATCTTGGCGACTTCCATCAGTTCTTGGGTGTTCATTTTTGGTATGACAATAGCCCCCGTCTCATCTTTCAAAAACCCGTCGCTCTGCGGAATAGGAGCACCTTCAGACGTACCGACGCCTAACACAGAAATTCGATGCTGTTGGCTTTGTATTTTTTTTATCACCGCTTGAACGTCACTCACCTCAACCCCATCGGTCATGAGCAAAATATCGCCATTCGATATCCCACTGTTTTCCAACAAATCATAGGCTTGGAGTAAGGCAAGATCCGGTCGACTGCCTACTGCCGGCATCAAACTCGTTTCGAGCGAAGAGACCATGGCGGCAATCGTATTGGCATCTTCCGTTAGTGGAGAGACCACATAGGGTTCTCCAGAAAAAACCACCAAGGCCGTTTGCCCTTCTTGTCGACGTTTCAAAATATCCAGCACCTTATGTTTCGCACGCGTCAGCCGTGAAGGCTGAATGTCCTCCGCGTCCATCGAACGGGAAAGGTCCATCACCAAGACGAGTGCGGATTGCGCACGAAACACGGGCTGAGGCAATTTCGACCACACAGGACCCGCGAGGGCCAATAAACACAACGACCACACCATTGCCAGAAGAATATATGGGCCACGAGACTGCACCCGATTGCTTCCGACCAAAAGATGCGGGAGTAAATGTGCATCACACACAGCTTCCCAGCCTTGTGCCCCTACACGCTGTCGAACGAGCAGAAATATGAGCACTCCTAACGGTAGAAATCCCAGAAACCACCACGGCCGTAGGAAGTGAAACTGTTCAATAACCTGCATCATTTCTCAGAGAAAATGTTTAATGTTATTCGAAAAATTAGGGATTGGCTTTCGAGTCTGCATTGTGACGTTGATCTCGTTTTATGGTTCACGTCTCACAAGGAATACGATGTGGTCTCAGAGTTAACCAAACTAAGAACTATTCACTGGAGATTCAGACAAATGAGCAGTTGAAGCAGTCCTGACACCCGATCTCCTAAACACAGGCATCCGAATAAAATTCAGCGCTATGAAGCTAGAAAGCAAAAGCCCGAGACCCAGCGGCCAAGGAAATAGCTCATCGGTTGGCCTAAAAAGTTCAGCCTCTTGGGCTGCCGGTTCCAAACGATCCAATTCCCGATAGACATCATCAAGTTGAACTGAATCTTTCGCCCGTAAATAGACGCCCCCGGTTAATTCGGCAATTTCCTTTAATGTGTCTTCATCCAAATCCTTCGAAGGGTTCACCATTCGATTGCCGAAAAATGAAGACACTTCCATTTGATCGGCCCCCACGCCAATGGTGTAAATACGAACACCTTGTTCTGCGGCTAACTTTGCAGCCTGAATGGGGCTAATATCACCTGCCGTATTTGCCCCATCTGTCAGTAATATCAGAACACGGTTTTCATGCGATTGGCCTTTGAGTCTCTTGATGACCAATCCAATGGCATCGCCAATGGCTGTTTCTTTTCCCGCAAGACCAATGGCTGATTCCAGCAGCATGGCTTGGACAGTATCACGATCAAAGGTCAGAGGTGTTTGCACGTAGGCTTGAGCCCCAAACAACACCAACCCTAAACGGTCTCCACGTCGCCGTTGGATAAATTCACCAGCGACTTTCTTGACGACCATTAATCGATTGACCTGTTCTCCTTCTAAGGAAAAGTCCGGAATTTCCATACTTCCAGATATATCCACGGCCATCATTAAATCGCGACCGCTCACGGGTAAAGCGACCGGGTCGCCAATCCATTGCGGACGAGCAGCCGCAAGAAGTAGAACTGTCCATATAACCACTCCCATCCAAAAACGTCTTGAAGAAGTCGATTCCGGCTTTCGGGCTTGCCCGCCAGTTTTCAGGCTCATGAGCTCTTGAAAAAACGGCACGCGCAATGAATGATCTGCGAGCTGCTCAACAGGCTTCGTAAAACGTCGAACGAACCAGGGAAGCGGGAATAACAGCAACACCCATGGCCAAGCGAGCGAGATCATGCGAACGTTTTCCTAGAAGGCACTGGTGTTTGCTTTACCCACTGTTTAACAAGATTGATCATTTCTTCAGTCTCTACTGATTCTTGAGCACCATAAGGAACAAGCGTCAAAGCTAGCTGAGCTTGCTTGGATGCAAATAGTGGTGTCTTGGCGTGTTCATTTAAAAACTTGAGCCAGGCTGCTCCAGTAAGTCCTGCCACGTTCTGACGACTGAAACAGACCAACGCATATCGCCGAAGCAATTCCGAGAGACCTGCCATTAGTTTGACAGTATCTTGCGTTTCATGAAATTGAACTTGTAAGTCAGTCAATTCTGCTAAGGCAGTTCGACGAGGAGCCGTCGACTGTCGATACCGCTTGACCCACACCCCTAACGCAACACAAATCAGTACGAGAAGCAGAACAACCCACCATCCGAGAGCCGGTGGCCAGAATGAAACGGGGTCAGGAATATGCAGATCACGTAATTGTTCAAGAGGGTCCATACGACAAACTCGTTAGCCATGCAACATGAAAATTGAAAAATATTTGTTTAGATGTTGAACGGTCTCATTGTTGAACTTTTCATTTTTCAATGTGCATTTCCTACTGGAACATGCTTTCGACGGGCACCGATTATGCGCAGGCCTTGCAGAACGGTTTCAGCAATGGGTTCGTGAGTTCCAATTGAAAAGAAACCCATGCCGTGCTGTCGACACAAATGTTCTACAAACTGTCTTCGCTCAGAGAATTGACGACGATACTCTTGAACTAGCGGCAATGATCGAGAATCGAATACTCCAAAGTCAGATCCATTGGTCACACGATAAACTCCTGCAACAGGTAGTTCTCGTTCTAGCTGATCGAAGATCAAGACATTCACGACATCATGATGGATACTCAGTTGAGTCAGATAGGGAAGAACTTGCGGACCCATGTTTCGAAAATCACTCAGCAGAAAAATCAGACTTCCGGGACGTGCCGTACGGGTCACTCGTGCCAAGGCCGACACAAAGGATGCACGGCTGTGCTCTTCTATGAAAAATTGGGATTGTCGGGCCTGTTGGTGGTGTCGGGCTAAGACATCAAGAACTCGAAGAACTCCGGATTTTCCACCACGCGGACGTCGCTCTTCGTGACCATGATTCGAAAAAACCACCGTGCCAATGCGGTCGCCTCGGTGAAGAGATGCCCAGCACAAAAGACTGGCAGCTTTCGCTGCGACAACAGACTTAAAGGCGACTTTTGTCCCGAACAGCATAGAGTGGGAATAGTCGACGACAACAAAGACGGGGCGCTCGCGCTCTTCTCGAAATATTTTGAGATGAGGTTCGCCTGAACGTGCCGTAACACGCCAATCCATATACCGTACATCATCGCCAGATTGATAACGGCGAACTTCATCAAAGTCGACGCCTCTCCCCTTGAACGGTGACCGTTCACCCCCGGCTAACAGTGAATGGACCCCTTTTTTTGCGCCCATGCCTAACGCGGTAATCGCATGACGCGCATGAATCAATTCATTCAAACGAACGGTTGTCCCGGAATCGACATCCGTCTTCGAGGCAGGTTCCGGTTTAGAAATCGTTCGGTCAGGGAACGGCCACACGAGAGAGAATCTCCGCAATCACACGATCAGTACTAATATTTTCTGCTTCGGCTTCAAACGACAATAAAATACGATGACGCAGCACATCTGGCGCAATGGCCTGGATATCCTCTGGCGAAACATAATCACGCCCAGCCAGCCATGCATGGGCCCTGGCGCAACGCTCAATACCGATCGTCGCCCGAGGACTTGCGCCATATCGCACGTATCTCCCAAGTTCGTCGCTATATGGCGTGGGGTTACGAGTCGCCACCACCAACTGTACGATATATTCTTCCAGGCTTTCGGCTAAATAAAGTGTGAATAAATCCTGACGAGCGGACAAGATGATTTTCTGCGGAATTGGCGGATGATTTCCCTGGCCATCGGTCAACAACGCCTGAGCCTGATGACGTACAAGTTTGGCAATTTTTCTCTCGGCTTCTACATCCGGATATCCCACCTTCACATACATGAGGAATCTATCAAGCTGGGCCTCTGGGAGTGGATAGGTCCCTTCCTGCTCAATTGGATTCTGAGTCGCCATGACTAAGAAGAGTTCGGGGAGGGGATAACTCTTGTGTCCGATTGTCACCTGACGCTCGGCCATCGCTTCCAGTAATGCCGCCTGAACTTTAGCTGGCGCTCGGTTAATTTCATCGGCCAATAACAAGTTATGAAAAACTGGCCCCTGCTGGAATATGAACGAGCCATCCTGAGGACGGTAAATATCCGTACCCGTAATGTCTGCAGGTAAGAGATCAGGTGTGAATTGAACGCGATGAAAATCAGCTTCAAGACCTGAAGCCAAGGTTTTGATTGCCGTTGTCTTAGCAAGACCGGGAGCGCCTTCGACAAGAAGGTGCCCGTCCGCCAACAAGGCAATCAGCAAGCGAAGGATAAGCCCTTCTTGCCCGATGATTTGCTGATTCAGGTATGCCTGAAGCTGGTGAATTTGTTCGTGTTCAAATCTCGACATCGGTCTTGACGTGAACCTCAACGTGATGGCGTTGTGTCAAAATGGAGTATAAGCCCGAGACATCCTCGACAGTTCGAGGACCATCAAGCAGTCTACAACGTAATTAATTCCCTAGTATACCAGATAATTCTACTAGAGGAGGAGTCAAGAGGCTATAAAATTGTCAAAATTTCCATGCCTAATATATACCAACTTTTTGGTAATGATTTTCTTTTACATAAGACTCAACACAGCAGACAATATTAATTAATGATATAAATAAATGGCCACTATTGGTCCAACAGGAGGTCTCATCACATGGATACAGGCTACCCCGCACTCATTTCCGAACCGCACACAAAGCCGAATGTTTCCAAAGTTCAGAAGCCCCGCGCACCTGAGCACGCACATGAACCTCCGACAGACCCCAATCTGAATTCATCGGTGAAGAACTCAAGCGCTCCGACGCCCGCAAGCTAGCTTCAGCTTTCTGGCCCCCATAGGGGGCAGCAATTTCATCAATACGAAACACATTTCCGATACAGCTCAACTTCGTTCTTTGCCTTCCCTTTTCTCTCCTCATTTCCGTTTACTCTCATGAGCCATACTCGGGCAGATCTACCAATGGTGCACTTCTGATCTCTTGATTGCTACCGGTTAAAAATAGTTTGTTCTGCTAGCAAGAAATGGGAAAAGTTATTTTTCACATGAATTCTTTCGATCCTTCAACACTTGACTTTTTTCAATCCCGACTTATCTAAGAGGCAAGCCGGCAAGAGAAAAACAGAAAAGACCGTTCACAACAATACACAAAAAAGGAGGGTGCCATGACACTCACACGATATGCTCCATTCGATATGCAGATTGACCGATTACTAAACGACGCCGTCCGGGCTTTTGATCAAGACGTTGCCAGTTGGGCTCCAGCCGGTAACGCCTGGGAAGATACCGATACCTTTGGAATCGACTTAGCCTTACCGGGATGGAAGTCCGAAGACGTGAATGTTCAAGTTGACAAAGGTGTCCTGACGGTCGAAGGCAAACGTGAAGAAACCAAAAGCGATGATAAGGATGAGAAATCCAGTCGAAGGTATCACGTGCGGGAAGTCAACACGGCTTCGTTTAAACGATCGTTTCGGTTGCCGACGAACCTACAATGGGACAAGGCCGATGCTGCCTTTACGGATGGGATTTTAACCGTGAAGTTCCCCAAGCGGGAAGATGCAAAACCCCGCCAAATTGCTGTCCGATAACACTCACGACACTCGGAGCCGCATGATGCGGCTCCGGGTTTTCTCTGCATTCTTACTCATTCTTAAACAACTCATCAAAAAAGAGTTGCATGTGTTTCCAGGAACGCTCATCTGCTTTTTTGTTGTATTTGAGAGCATCCATTCCAACCTTGTCAGCATCGGGATTGGTAAAACTATGCCGAGCTCCAGCATAGATCACCATCTGCCAATCCACACCAGCTTTTTCTAACGCAGTACGAAACTTTTGAATGTGGTCTTCCTTGAGAAACGGATCTTCGTTTCCATGAGCAATAAGAACTTTGGCATTTGCGGTGATTGTTTGACCTTCACTTGGTAATGGCAACGCTCCATGAAAACTGACCACACCTTTAACTGGGGCACCAGCATAAGCTAACTGCGTCACGGTGGCACCACCGAAACAATATCCGATAGCGGCAATATTTTCGACATCCACCATCTCTTGCTTTTGAAGAACTTTGAGACCCTCAACAGCGCGAGCCTGCCAACGCTGTACATTCGCCGTCGTTTCCTTCATCCACTCTCCGGCCTGTTTCGGATGGTCAGTGACTTTACCTTTTCCATACATGTCCGCGGCAAACGCGACATACCCCATTTCGGCCAACTGCTTCGCTCGCGCTTTCGCATAGGCATTCAGCCCCCACCATTCATGCACAACGAGAATGCCTGGCCGTTTGCCCTTCACCGAATCATCCCAAACTAAATACCCTTGAAGTTGTGTCTCGCCGTGTGTGTAAGGAATCGTCTGCTCTTGGATTTTTGCTTGAACGTGAGCCGTACCAACCCACATGACGAAACATACAAAGAATACTAACCGCATGAGCATAGCCATCGTGCCTCCTGTAAGAAGAATATAGACAAGGTCTTTTTGGGTTTTAATAATTTCTCTTCAAGATCAAAAAAGGACTGCCCAATAGGGCAACTCTCACAAAAAAACGATGATGCATAGATTTTCCATATAATCATAACCTTATCGTCTGACCTTAGTTACCATGGGCCTATCGGGCAACTCCAATGCTTTGTCACGATGGCATTTCAGGCCCTTCCTTCTTCCAACATGACTCTTTATTTATGACCTTTCTGAACCGAAAAGACACTAGGATCCTATCATGGCCTTTCAATACAACACACGTATGCCCCTTCCTGAATAGCTAGTTAATTTATGGGAGCTAAGCGTTTATCAAACACGAGTCACTCGAATAGGTCAGACTTTTTCAAAGATCGCACAGTCCTTACCTTAATATTTTTTTTACTGTTAGGCATAACAGGCATTCTCTATCAATTTAATACGGTATCAAAGAACTTAGTTGAATCCATGGCCTTGGAGGAAACGAGACGATATACCGAAGCTCTGACTCAATTTCGTACATTGTATTCATCAGAAGTGGTCGCGCGTGCTTCTCATGTTGGTGTCGAAATCCTTCATGATTACACCAAGCATGAAGGAGCCATTCCGCTTCCAGCCACACTCAGTATTTTAATAGGCAAACGCCTTGCCGAATCGAAAGGTGGGGGAGGGGTTCGACTGTATAGCGAGTATCCATTCCCATCACGAACTGACGGAGGACCGACGGATAACTTTGAGCGAGAAGCACTTCGTCAACTCCGACTGAACCCTGAAGAGCCATTTTTTCAATTTTCCTCCATGAACGGCCAACGCGTTTTGCGATATGCCACTGCCGATCTCATGCGTGACACATGCATCGCCTGTCACAATGCACACCCCCAAAGCCCTAAAACGGATTGGAAGGTTGGAGATGTGCGAGGGGTATTAGAAGTCATCCACCCTCTTGAAAATGCGGTACTACAGTCGAAACAAAATCTTCAAGAAACCTTCCTGATTTTTCTCAGTATCATTGCATTAGGCATTGGAGGAGTTCTCTTCGTCATTATACGACTTCGTCGTGGTTCCAGACTATTAGAAGAACAGGTCAAAATACGAACAGCTGAATTGACGGATGCGAATACATCCCTGGCGTCAGAAGTTGAGGAACGAAAACAAGCGGAACAGGCACTTGAACGTCTGAGTCAACACCACAAAAATATTCTCCAATCAGCTGGAGAAGGGATTTATGGATTGGATGCCAATGGCACTACCACGTTTATCAATCAAGCTGCGGGGAAAATGTTGGGCTATCAACCGGACGAGTTGATTGGTCAGCCCATGCATGGAGTCGTTCACCATTCAAATGCAGACGGAACACCTGTTTCTCTGGAACAATGTCGAATATATACCGCTCTCAAAATGGGAACACTCCAACTTGTAGAAGATGAGGTTTTGTGGCGGAAGGATGGATCCAGCTTCCCAGTATCTTACACATGCACTCCGATACTTGAAAATGATACCGCCACAGGTGCCGTTATCACATTCAAGGATATTACAGAACGTATCAATGGCGAAAAAGCCCTTAAAAACTCTTCCTTATTCACCGAGAAACTGCTTTCGTCTATTTCCTCCATTCTGATTGGTATTGATCGAAACGACTGTATCATGAAATGGAATACGGCTGCGAAAAACGCGTTTGCTCTCCCTGCAGAAAAGGTCTTAGGAAAACCATTTTTGGAGTCGGGCATTCCCATCGATATGCAACCCATCTGCCTGGCCATTTTGAACTGCCTGACCGTTGAAAAAACAATTTGGCTAAACGAAGTGACCTATACCAAACCAGATGGACAGGAAGGGATACTAGAAGTCTTCGTGACTCCAATTATGGGAGAAGACTTGCAAATATCGGGTCACCTGATTCTGGCAACGGACCTGACAGAAAAGAAACAACTCCAAACTCAGCTTAGCTTAGTTCAAAAAATGGAATCCATAGGCCATCTGGCTTCAGGCATTGCCCATGAGATCAATACACCGATTCAATTTGTCAGCGACAATCTTCAGTTTCTTGATGACAGCTTCTCAAGTATTGACGGGGTATTGACCGCTTACGGTTCTTTACGTCAGGCCTTAGAAGCCGGAGCCTTGGACCCTGAGCTGTTGGCGACTCTCCGCACCACGATCCAAGAAGCCGACCTGGAATACCTCACAGAAGAAGTGCCAAAAGCCATTCAACAATCGCTCGATGGAACCAATCGCGTCGCAAAAATTGTTCGAGCTATGAAAGAATTCTCCCATCCGGGAAACACGCAGAAGAAACCGACGGACCTGCGTCATGCCATAGAAAATACCATTACTGTCGCGAGCAACGAATGGAAATATGTGGCCGAAATCGACCAACACCTAGAAGAAGACTTACCGTTGATACCCTGTCTTCCCGGCGAACTGAATCAGGTATTTTTGAATATTATCGTCAATGCGACTCATGCGATTACCGATATCAGCAAGCAAAATAAAGACAACAAAAAAGGGACGATTCGAATTTCCGCCACGAAGGACGACACATTCGTGGAGATTCGCATTGCCGATACCGGACCTGGAATTCCTGAATCCGTACAACACAAAATCTTTGACCCATTCTTCACAACAAAAGACGTTGGCAAGGGCACAGGCCAGGGTTTAGCCATTGCCCACGACGTAGTGGTCAACAAACATCAGGGTACGCTCACAGTGGAATCAGTACAGGGCAAAGGCACCACCTTTATTATTCGTCTCCCAATCGCCCCGACGAGCTTAGAAACGTCAGACAATTCTCTTGCGCAAATCTAAAAATTCAGAACGATGAAACGACGAATATTATTCGTAGATGACGACTCCAATATCTTGCAAGGTCTTCGACGCATGCTCCGATCGATGCGAGAAGAATGGAATATAGACTTTGCCAATAATGGTCAAGATGCACTCGAACGTCTTGCTCAAGAACCGTACGATGTCATCATCTCAGATGTGAAAATGCCGGGCATGGATGGCGTGCAACTTCTCACAGAAGTTCGAACCCAATATCCACACATCACGCGCCTCCTGTTGACCGGACAAGCAGAAGAGGAAACCATACTGAAGGCGGTCGGCCCCGCCCACCAGTTTCTTTCCAAACCATGCGATGCTGAAGTGCTCAAAACGACGATCTCGCGTACCTGCGCCTTGAGTGCCCTACTTGAAGCTCCGACGTTGAAACAACTGGCATCTCAAATGATCAGTATTCCAACCTTACCCTCACTCTATACCGAGTTAGTCCAGGTCCTCGAAGATCCAGAATCAACTCTTGAGCATATCTCTACCATCGTGGCGAAAGACATGGGCATGACCGCCAAGATACTCAAATTGGTAAACTCAGCATTTTTTGGATTGCCACGGCAGGTGTCAAGTCCCAGTCAAGCTATTTCCTTTCTCGGAATCGAAACGCTCAAGACTCTTGTTCTTACCGTTCAGGTATTCGAAGAACTGAAGCCCAAACATACAACGAATTTTTCGATTGAATCGTTATGGGAACACAGTATTCAAACGGGAGATTTTGCTTGGAAGATTGCACAAGCTGAAAACTTAGAGGAACACTTGGTTTCCGATACTCTTGCGGCAGGCATGCTTCACGATGTTGGCATTCTTCTTCTTGCCACACAACTTCCCGATCATTTCGCAGAAGCGATTGAGCTGTCGAACGCGCAACAGGTATCACTGCACGAAGCCGAAAGGCAGATTCTGTCGGCATCCCACGCAGAATTAGGGGGTTATCTTCTTGGACTTTGGGGCTTACGACATCCGGTGGTCGAAGCGGTGGCATTCCACCATCAGCCCAAGGTTATCGAGACCCAACAGTTTACACCATTGACAGCCGTCCATATCGCAAATGCGTTGCACACCGAGAAAGAGAAATCCGGCGAACAACGTGAGGGGCAAGGTATTCAGGACGAGTATATTGACAGCATCGGCCTTACCGCTCACCTACAATCATGGCGAGATATCTGCCAGGTATCGATGTCGTAAAAGGAGAATGTGTTATGGAAAAAGTTCTATTTGTTGATGATGAATTGTTGGTGCTCCAGGGATACCAACGAAGTCTTCGTAAAGTCTTTCATGTTGAAATTGCTGAGGGAGCGGAGGCTGGACTTTCGATATTAGCCACCCATGGTCCCTTTCCAGTGATCGTTTCAGATTTCCGAATGGCGGGAATGAATGGAACGCAATTTCTCTCGATGGTCAAGGATCTCGCCCCTGACAGTGTTCGAATCATGCTGTCAGGACAAGCCGATATGACTGCGGTGGTGGCCGCCGTGAATGAAGGAGCTATCTTCCGATTTTTGAACAAACCTTGTCCACCTGAAACGTTAATCAAAGCCGTCTCAGATGGGATTCAACAATATCGTCTTATCCATGCTGAACGGGAACTCTTAGAAGAAACGCTGACCGGAAGCCTCAAAGCCTTGGCCGATGTGTTAGCCATTATCGACCCCGAAGCCTTTGGAAAAGCGGCACGAATTAAACGTTATGTGCAAGGCCTTGCAGAATACATGAAGTTGCCAAATATTTGGCAGTATGAGATTGCCTCCTCACTGTCACAAATCGGTTATGTGATTGCGCCTGGTTCCTTGTTTGAAAAGATGAAAAAAGGGGAAACCCTTTCACCTGAAGAAATACAAGTGTACGAACAATGTCCTCCAACCGGAGCGGATCTCCTCACAAGAATTCCTCGAATGAAAGAAGTTTCGATGATGATCGAATATCAATTAAAAAACTTTGATGGCTCTGGAACTCCCAGAAACTCAACCAAAGGCTACGACATTCCGTTAGGGGCTCGTCTCCTCAAAGTGGCGTTAGACTTTGACACGCTTCGCACCAGTAACATGCCAAGGGCGGAAGCCTTCCAGGAGCTTGAAAGTCGAATAGGACTCTATGACCCTGAAGTGCTCAAAGCGCTCTATGTCGTATTTGTCCCTGAACAAAAACATACCCTGACGCCTCTGGCATTAGATCAACTCGAACCCAATATGATCGTCGGCGAACCAATTACGGATACGACGGGGAAAGTGTTGATTCCGAAAGGGCAACTGTTGACCGATTGGATGATCAGACGTTTACATCAGATGACCAATGGACATCAGGTGAAATCACCGATATATGTGATCATGCCTACGAACAGTCATGCGGGTATTTCCACTAGCACTGATGCCGATAAAAAACCAACGGAACTCGCGGTCCCCAGCATGACGGCTTCGGACTGAGTATCCATTTCTGACTCGGCGATTCAAAGACAACTTTCTCTTTTACTAAAACGCTGCCTAGGCGACCTGTAATCAGCAATTCAGGAGGACATCCACATATCATCGTTGGTGGCCCATTCAACCCGACCAAGAGACACGCAACCACCGTCGCCTAGGCGACCTGTAATCAGCAATTCAGGAGGACATCCACATATCATCGTTGGTGGCCCATTCAACCCGACCAAGAGCCATGCAACCATCGTCGCCTAGGCGACCTGTAATCAGCAATTCAGGAGGACATCCACAGATCATCGTTGGTGGCCCATTCAATCCGACCAAGAGGCATGCAACCACCGTCGCCTAGGTGACCTGTAATCAACACTCCAGAGGCAACCCGGTCTCGCCGTTGGCAACCGCTTCAACCCGACCAAGAGGCATGCAACCACCGTCGCCTAGGTGACCGGTAATCAACACTCCAGAGGCAACCCGGTCTCGCCGTTGGCAACCGCTTCAACCCGACCAAGAGGCACGCAACCACCGTCGCCTAGGCGACCTTCTCAGTTAGGAAAACAGGGTTCAACGTGGAGGCCTGTGAAGGGTGCAAGGCCTTCCAGGCCATCGTGTTCCAAGCCTATCAGCTTGCAGGCAATTGGATTCGCGATAACTCTTCATGATCCACTAGCCTAGGAGTAGCACATAGGCACATTTTCCGCTTCTTCTCAGATCCTGCCCATCTCGTTTGACTTCACCAGGCATATTCGTAAAGGTTTTCCTCATGCTCATTATCGACTCCATGAATTCAGTGGAAGTCATAGCCCAACGATTCTTATAATGTAAGAATTGAGACGCATCTAGAATCAGGAGATTCTTATGAAAAATGACGATCACCCTCTAGCCAAAGCGACTGAGTCTCATTCTGCTGAGGCCTCAGAGAAACGTGAATCTAAATCTTTGCTTGACCGCCGGACATTTCTGGCAACTGGGTCATCGGTACTGGGGATTGCCGCTGTTCACGCTTTTTTCCCATCAGCGACAGTTGCGGCCTCCTCTTCTCCCAAAGATCCAACTCGAACCCCTGGATCCCTAGCTTCTTCCTATGGCACCCGTAGCGTTTTTGAGCAGGCCCAACGACTAACTTCCTCCACACGATCATTGACGCCACTGCAGCAGCTATCCGGGATCATCACACCGTCGGCGCTCCACTTTGAAAGACATCATAATGGAGTCCCGCTCATTGCCCCTCAAAGACATCGTCTCTTAGTTCATGGGTTGGTCCATCAACCCATGATGTTTACTGTAGAGGAACTCAAACGATTTCCTGCTCAGTCGCGCCTGGCCTTTATTGAATGTTCGGGGAATTCAGGAAAGGAGTGGAATGGCCCGAAAGGCAGCACCGTACAAGAAACTCACGGCCTGACCAGCACCAGTGAGTGGACCGGCGTCGCCTTATCAACGGTGCTTCAAGAAGCCGGCATACAACCGGAAGCTTCCTGGGTCCTGGCCGAAGGCAGTGATGCCGCCGCCCTAACCCGCAGCATACCTCTGGCAATGGTTCCCAAAGACACCTTGCTTTGCTATGCGCAAAATGGCGAACCCTTGAGACCTGAGCAAGGTTATCCTTTACGACTGCTTATTCCCGGCTGGGAAGGCAATGCCTGTGTAAAATGGCTGCGTCGTCTCAAGCTGATGGCCAATCCGGCGATGACTCGCGAAGAAACATCAAAATATACCGACCTGATGCCTGATGGAACGGCTCGCCAGTTTACTTTTGAAATGGATGCCAAGTCGGTTATCACCTCACCATCTGGCGGACAACAATTGGAGCAACCTGGGTTCATCGAGATTCGAGGGTTGGCCTGGACTGGGCGTGGACGGATTACACATGTCGACGTCAGTACGGATGGCGGAACATCGTGGCAAGCGGCTGAATTGCAGCAACCCGTTCTCCCAATGTGCCACACCCGATTTCGATTGGCTTGGCACTGGAGCGGACAAGAAGCGATTCTTCAAAGCCGTTGTGAGGATGAAACGGGCTATGTTCAACCCACGCTCACCGATCTCATTGCTGTTCGTGGATTCAACTCTTATTATCACAACAATGCCATTCAAAGCTGGAAGGTGAACAAAGAAGGGCAAGTTCACAATGTTCAGATCTAGCAGGTGGTCACTCTTACAAATAGGGCTTCTTGGTGTCGTCTTGCTCTTGTCTGTGACCATTGAATCTGTCGCGGCAGACTCAGAACAGAGAGCACCCTATGGCCTTGGTCGACCGGCCACTCAACCGGAAATTCAGTCATGGGATATTGAGGTTTCGCCGAATGGTGATAATCTTCCCTCAGGTCAAGGCACCGTGAAAGAAGGCGCTATGATCTACGCGGACTTCTGCGCATCCTGCCATGGGGCAACAGGGATTGAAGGACCCATGCCTAAACTTATTGGCGGACACGATACGTTACAGACCGACAATCCATTAAAGACCGTGGGAAGCTATTGGCCATTTGCCACAACCTTGTTCGATTACATTTACCGTGCTATGCCATTTACCGCTCCTCAGTCGTTAACTCCCCAACAAGTCTATGCCGTCGTCGCATGGATTCTCTTTCGAAACGGCATCATCGAAGAATCAGCTATTGTGAACGCGCAAACTCTTCCCGCTATTACCATGCCTAACCACAAAGGTTTTGTTCCAGATACCCGGTCTGCTCTTTCAAAGGTCACACCATGAAACCATTACTGCCTGTCCCTCAGGCATTATCTGAAGTTTTAGAACAAAGAGAAGAAGACGTCCCGGTTACCGTTAGTCTGGGGCACATTGAATTCACGACCTCCAGAACACCAGAAGCCCAACCATGGGTTTCTTCAAGGCGTACGTCTCCTTCACAATATGCAATATAATATGCAATATGATGATGCGAAAAAGGCCTTTAGGCAGGCGCAATCACTCGACATCACATTGGCCAGGGCCTATTGGGGTGAAGCCATGTCCGAGAATCATCCTCTCTGGGGTGAACCAAACCTCAAAGAAGGTCGCACCATTTAAGGACACTTTATGTTATCGAGACCAGCACAATTTTTGTCTTCGGCCTCAGAAATTCCCGAAGAATCCTGGACGTTAACCCAGGCGCTGGATTGATAATTTCTTGATATTGCGGTTCCGTCATCAGGATAACTAATTCACCCGACCTTTCAATTTCTTGTCGCACGGCTGCCAACGCCTCTTCATCATTTAACCCCTCACCAACCATCCCTTGGTGTTTATGCACATGCAGCCAATAGTAGAGATCCTCATCACTTCGCCAGTTCCAATGTTGGAAGGTTCGAATTGGATCATCGGGGTTTTTTAAAAATGATTGAACTTCGATCATCATATGCTTTGATGAAGCAACGGCATGAATACCTGGCACGATGAATACAACAATACCAATCATCAGACCAACGGCTAACATTCCTACCATCTTCAGTGCGAGCATTTCCCGAGCTTTGATCACTGCATACAACAACAGGCCAGCCCCAACAAACATGGGGACTTGGTACATCAACGGAAAGACATCAAACGGGACATTCCATTTTTTGTTCAGTAAATATGGCGCAACAATAATTAAGACGAGACAGAGAAAACTTAAGAGTCCGAGCATACGTTGAAACACAGATGTCTCCCACACGTTGAAATCTTCCCTCTCAAGGACACGATAATAGAAATACCCGACCAGCACCGCGATTCCTGGAACCATGGGCATTAAATATCGTTCATGCTTTTCAGGAAACAAAGAAAAAGCGAGAAAATAACCCACTACCCAAATCAAGAGAAACATTTCTCGTGGAGAATCCGTCAATGATCTCTGCTTCCAAAGAAGAAGCAAGCCGGACGGAAGCAGGACTGACCACGGAAAAAAGTCAAACCAAATCACAATGCCATACCAAACAATTGGGCGCTTTCCGAAATACCCATCAAGTATGCTGCCTTGGGTATCTCCGGCTATTCTCGTCATTCGGAGTAAGTTTTCTTTCAAGATATAATGCTGGAAAAATTCTCCCCCTAAGTAGGCATAGTACAATCCAAGCAGTCCGACAGCGCTCAACACTCCCGCCCCAAAAGAGGGAGTTTTCAAGGGCGCGGAATCCCGACGTATCAACAGGATCGTGAAGAAAAGTAAAACCGGTAGAGTCAAGGCGTGAAAATTTTTTACCATCGTCCCAAACGCCAATGCGACAAATCCAATGCTGTACCACCAAATTGTCCCTTCTTGAAAATAAGCTCGGACCAATCCTAGTACTCCCAAGGTCATACAAAATGTCAGGACGGGATCTATAATGGCCATGCCCCCAAACCACAACGAGACATAACACGTGAGCGTCACGAATGCGGCCCAGAATCCGGCTGTGGCCGAAAACAATGTCCTACCTAGCCAATACGTGATAACCACGGTTCCAAAGCTAAACAGTGCTGACGGTAACCGCAAGGCCGTTTCATGCCAACCCAAAAATTTGGTGGAGACGGCTTGGAGCCAAAAAAACATCGGAGGTTTATTCAAATACGGCTGACCATGCAAACTAAGATGAACATATTCACCCGTACGCACCATCGTCTCGGTCACGGATGCATAAAGACCTTCCGTCACTCCAAATAACGAAGACGAAATATTGTAAAAGAATGCGAGGAGGCCCATCGTTCCTAAGATACACCAATGTCCCCATCCGCTCTGACTGAATTGTTTCATAAATCGTATTTGAGAATATTGAACATATGCGCTATTTTACAATCGAAAAAATCCTCGCATCATCACACGCCTCTCCAGTTCCTTCAAGAGAATACCCAAAGATAAAACGGCTCATGTTATTAGAACCTGTGCTGTCGTGGAGGTGTATTGTATACGAGTTTTCGCAAGTGCTGTGAGGAATCATGTGTCGTGCAACATTAATTACAGAAATATTTCACCGGCCATGGGCACAGGCGAAATCAAATTTGAGAGTCAGTATGCTGATGATTGTGTTCATGGGCATAACCGCTCCTGGCTGTGCTTTGATAGAAGGGATAGCCAATATCGTATCAGGAACGGTCAAGGGAACCGTTTGGGTACTCAGAGGTGTCTATGAACCGTTGGCACGACGAAAATCATTTACCATATTGGGAAGTTTACTTTCGAAGTGGTGAGGGCCCCACTCGATTGGCCATTAATGAATGACGATATTGAAACCATTGACGGACTGCCGGTGAAAGAAGCCATTCGACAAGGGCGGGTCAAAGCCACTCCATATACGGTGAAAGGCCGGCGATATGCTCCGATGACCGTCGCCACGGCTCAAATGTATAGGGAGACAGGTATTGCGTCATGGTATGGGGCAGAAACACGACGTCAGAAGGGCAGGCATATGACGGCAAACGGCGAAGCCTTTAAACCCGAAGGGTTCACGCCAGCCCATAAATATCTACCATTACCCACAAATGTCCATGTGACCAATCTTGAGAATGGACGTTCGATTATTGTCAGGGTGAACGACCGCGGACCCTTCCCGAGTGAGAACAATCCCCATTCAGGAAAACGAATAATTGATCTCTGTTGGGGTGCGGCCAAACGTTTAGGATTTTTGAAGAAAGGACTCACCCGCGTTCGCGTTGAAACGATTCAACTGGGAGAAGAACAGAACCTATTTCGTCGTTCGTTGCTCGTATCTCGCGTAAGGAGTTTTTTATGATTTTTACGAGATACGATTCACAAGCGACGAGATACGGTTTCTTTCTTAGAGCAGCCTCGTCTTGGACAGGTTCCTAGAAAACCAATGTCCAGCCTTGCCTCTCAGCTTCTTTTTTCGTATACGACACACCGTCGATCTTCATGCCCTTCTGATCAATCAGCGTAATGATACTGCCCTTATTTGAAAGTTGAGCACCTTTTCCTGACAACATGACGCGCATGGTATCGCCAGATTCTATCGTAAGCCCTGAAAGTTCTTCCCGTTTTTCGTTTTTATCTAAAATTCCCCAACCAGCAAGATTCACTTGACTTGCCGTCGGATTGAGAAGCGTGACGGTTTCCCTTCCCACATCTCCACCTTGAGGATTCACTTGCGCCGCAATAATTTTGATGAGCCCTTGAGGATCTTCTTCAGGCTCCATAGGTATGGTATGTCCCGTTTCATCGTCGGTATGCCAGGACTGAGACTGAAACGCGAGAAATATGGCTACCCATTGCTCTTCGTTGGGAAAACGAACAAAGAGCGCTCCATCTTGCCACACCCCATCGTCTTCCATAAATCGGCCCACGTTGCCTTGATTCATATGAATGTCGTGTATGCCGTTACCCGGTCGAAAGCCAAAATACTTATCACGAATATTGGCTTCAGGCCCCCATCGTTCCCCAAAGGCGTACACGAAGGCATCTTCATCACGTAGGGCACGAGACAGATGCGCATCAATTTTTTCATTTAAATCATTATCAGGTCCTGGCACATCATGAGGAAGAGGAATAAGATCTTGGCGATCAAATAGATTCCCTCGTATAAAATCCAAAGCAAGTTGGCCGGGTCGACTTGGCAGAAGCGTAAAACCTGTTGGCTGCGTTTCTAGTTCCGCGAGCAGCGGATGCTGAAACCGTTCGTCCACCACGTACAACAATTCTGACGGACTTAGCTTCGATTTCACATTGACCGCAATTCGATAATCCGTCTCGTCGTCCACGAGATGAATTTGATAGTGAGGACTTTGCCCCATTCCCAATCGCTTTTGAATTGGGCGTCCCTTGAGAACACCATATTGATGTAGAGGCATCGCTCTCCTCCTCTGTCTTCATTGATCGAGGAACATAAACTATCTGTAATCACTTCAATTTTTATCAAAGCAATTCGTATACCGATTGAAATCTTCAACAATCCGCGATGTCAATTTTTATAACGGTTTGGAGAGATATCTTTTCGGATGCCAGAATGTATCCGAATGGATATGGACATCCGATTAAAAGACAGTGTCTAACTTTTTCTCTGACATGACTGCCAATTATTTTGAACAGGCTTTTCCCATGAATTCAGCGCTGTGAACCACCGCACTACGCTTGGAGCACAATTTTCCCTATCATCAAACAGCACCTTCTCCAAGGATTGTCATCTTTTCAAAAATGACAACAGCGTTGTCGAATTTTTGACATAGGCTATAGAAACATCATGGCCAAACAGTACAACTGGTTGGAAGATTGAGACACATCTTGCATCTAAATCACAGGGACAACGGGATTTATTTGTGGCGACTTGAACGGGGCGTTTTTAGCTAGTGGACACCACTCAATGAATATATGAAGCAAAACTCAACGGCTTCCAGTTGAAGATTACTTACTATTTTTAGGCAATATGCAAAAAAATAGAAAGTGTAATGAGTCAAGCATCAATTACAGAAACGCTAGATCTTTACGTGTTAGACCCTGCTGCAGGAACAACTACGACAGAATTCCATATAGACGAAGATTTCACGAAAGAGAATGAATGAGTGAAATTTTTTATTCGATTGTATCTCGACAAACATATTTCTCTGTAACCTCATCATTACATTCATCACTGCCTTCGTTTTGCCTGAATACCATTCTTTCATCTTCATCTACAATCGATAATTTCCTGGTGCGCAGATCCCATCGCCATCTCACAATAATATCTACTCAGATACAACTTCGTACCTGAAGAGATACAAGCATGCACGTGGACCAGACATACGGGTTTCGCTTAACGAAAATATTCACTATTTAGAGCAGAATTGGAGAGTTTTCGGTATTTTCTCCGAGACCAAAAATGTGGCCCATCAATTGCTTATTCAATACCATACAACCGTTTGAGGCACGACACATTGAACATTGGAAACAAAGATGATTCCAGCAACCTCTTCCAGCATTTACTTCATGTAGGAGGCACGTCATGTTAGTTGCCGTCGAAGCCGCCATCAATTCATGTCGCTATCCACAGTGGATTCAAGACATCGTCGTGGAGACAGAACACGGCGCACAGGCTGTCGCGAAGCATGAGGCCTGGTTCCGATTTAGTGATGGGACTATCCCACAAATTCAACATCAGGCATTGCTCGTGGGATTCTGGCCGCTGATCGAACGTTTCCCGCAATTTCTTGCTCTCAATCTTTTGAAATGTTCCTACGGAGAACAGCCAGGGCTTAACACAGCTCGTGGTTGGCTGATTAACAATCTTCGCATCGAACAACGGCACGTCGAGATGTATGAAGATTGGGCTCAATGCGCGGGCATTCCACGAAAGCAATTGTTTAACGCTCAGCGTTCAAAGGCAGCCATCGCCGTGACCGATTGGTGTTGGCATGTTTGCCAAGATGACGGATTAGCCGAGGCCATGGCGGCAACAAGCTATGCGATCGAAGGCGTGACAGCGGAATGGACGAAAATGGTGTGGGAAAGCCCATCCTATAAACTCTTTTTTGCCGAAGGACAGCGTAAAAAAGCTATGAAGTGGATTCAAGCTCACGCCGCCTATGATGAAACACACCCCGTAGACGCTTTGGACCTTATTTACAATCTGCTCGGGGATACACCGGATGAATCGAGAGTACAGAGGGTGAAGCATGCCATACAAAAAAGCTACGACCTGTACTTGCTGGGACTCGATACCGGCATGGCGGCAGCCTAATGCCAAAGGACAGGTCCCGTCGCTACAAGCCATGAGTCTTCTTAAGACGAGAATTTGAGAGAATCCCAAAAAGCATTGGGAGAACCGCGATTCAATAATTCGTCAACAAAAGTATGGACGATAAGTGAAATAGAGGAAACCAGCATGCACAGAAGAGGACATTTGATAATTGGAGAATCTGCAAGACACTGGAGAAGGATAGATGTGGTTGAACGCCTTCTTTCAAGTGGAGATAGAGGCTGTTATGAAAACGCTTATACAAATACTTGTTGATTATGTGGGTCATAGTGTGATCTTTGCCGCCTCGATCCTTACTCTTGTCGTGTGGGTCGTATACGACCAATTGTTATGGGATCAAACCTCTCTCAATTCAACAGAAATCACTGGATTATTTGTTACGGGCTTAATAATGTTCGACGTCGTCCGTTTGGGATATAGAAAATTTCGTGGATAAGCTTTTTTTCTACGGGCAAACTTGTCATGATATTATTGTTTTTACTACTAACCTTTCTCCTCGCTAGTACAAGTTGCGAATCCGTTCCCGAACCAAAAGATCGCCCCTTCAGCCAAGTAAATGGGAGAATAGAGGCGAGAACCCTACGTGGTAGGCCTGCAGGGTCTGATCCAGCTATACAAGTGGAGCACAACCAACAATTGACAGACATACAAATCTTAGTCCGAGATTTTCTCAAAGGTAAAGAAAATCGAGAGTTCGGCTATTTTGTCTACCTAATATTTACCGAACAGTCAGACGCCACCTACCCCCAAAGACTTGCTGCGGCAAAAGCATTTATCTGTCAACACTCAAATGTTTCTGAAGCATATGAACTTGGGTTACAAACATCCCACTTAGCGGTGTTTTATGCTCCGATTACCTATCGTACCAATGTAGTAAATTTACGTCGTTCTACAAAACCCAATGACTTGTTACGAGCCTACAATTATACGCTTGGTAAAGTATTACTTGGAAAACTGATTAAGCGGAACCCCTCCGCAGAAGAGAAATTAAATTTCACCGTCGGGATCATCGGCTCTCCCACTCCCCTTGTGGAAATCAATGAAAACACAGATAGTCCCCAATTACAGATTCTTGCACTCGACAAAGACAATCCTTATCAAATTGCGAGACGGATACGTGCATTTAGAAAGGGCTTAACGACTCAGGCATTCAACAATCATCTTGCAGGATACGTTGACTCTTCCAACTTCGCATCAAAAATGCGAAACTTTTTTTATTCCGTTGGGTCAGTGATCTATCCAGAATCTGCCAGCACTGAAGACTCAGAACACGCCTGTGTGTAGACTTCAAACGGGCATCACTCTCCGCCCTCATCTTCACTAAGCGAAGAGCATTGACATTCCAATTCACTTCCAAATTCTAGCGCAGCTTTTCGTCTCTCGACGAAATTCTCAAACGCATTACCATATAAAAATCACGAAACATCATCAACGTATCTTTTCGGATACCGCCTCGTGCCTAAATGGATACGAACACCCACCTCAAGAAATTTGTATGGTCCTCTTTTTCGTGTCGTTCAAAATTCTTTGACGCAGGTTTGTTGGGTCTATGGTGGTATTTCTGAAAGCCTATCAGGTTTGGTCCACGACTTGCGTTATCGAGAAATGAGACTGTTCAGAATTATCAACTTGAGTATCCATGACAAAAAACCGTAAACAGAGTTCATTTCCACCACAATCTTCAGTTTTTACCCCAAGAGAGGGAATGCCATGTTACAAGCCGTCGAAGCCGCGATTAATTCCTGTCGCTATCCACAGTGGATTCAAGATATCGTCGAAGAAACTGAAAAGAACGCACAGGCCGTCGCGAAGCACGAAGCCTGGCTTCGATTTAGTGATGGCACGATTCCTCAATCCAAACACCATGCTTTACTCATGGGATTCTGGCCTCTCATTGAACGCTTTCCACAATACTTGGCTCTGAATCTTCTGAAATGTTCATACGGAGAGCACCAAGGATTAAGCAAAGCCCGAGGGTGGTTGATCAAAAATCTTCGAATCGAACAACGGCATGCCGAAATGTATCGGGACTGGGCGGAATGCGCGGGTATCCCACGAAAGAAACTGTTTAGCTCACAGCGACCAGCGGCAGCCACAGCCGTTACTGATTGGTGCTGGCATGTCTGCGAAGCTGACGGACTATCGGAGGGGATGGCCGCGACCAACTTTGCCATTGAAGGCGTGACAGGAGAATGGACGCAGATGGTATGGGAAAGCCCAGATTACAAACTCTTTTTTGCCGAAGATGAGCGCAAACGAGCCATGAAATGGATTCAAGCCCACGCCGCCTATGATGATAAACATCCTGTTGAAACCCTGGATATTATTCATAATCTTCTAGGCGATGCGCCAGAAGAAACGAAGGTCCAACGCGTCAAACACGCGATCCAGAAAAGCTACGACCTGTACTTGTTGGGACTCGATACCGGCATGGCAACAGCCTAATCCATATCGATAAACCACGTCGCCAAAAATTGTTTTTCTTTAATAAATGAAAGCCGTTAGTTGAAAGAAGAAGACTCATGGACTGGACGAAATCCGAATTTTGGCTTTCCATATTTCTTGTGGGATATTTGCTTGTAGTGGGAATGGGTTCTGCTGGAATAGTGATCTACAGTTTTCCGGAAAAACATAACGAAGAAATTATTTTCCCCAGAACCGACATTCAAAATGGATCATATGAGGTCTTACCTTACCTAAAATTTGAAAAAACAGACCAAGGGTTAATGCTCTTGGCCTTTTTGGCTGGA
The DNA here is from genome assembly GCF_965152625.1 of Candidatus Nitrospira salsa. NCBI lineage: Bacteria > Pseudomonadati > Nitrospirota > Nitrospiria > Nitrospirales > Nitrospiraceae > Nitrospira > Candidatus Nitrospira salsa. The sequence goes on along the minus strand of NZ_CBCUCO010000004.1, from coordinate 327,941 downwards.
ATAGCAGGGAGTTTTCTTCATGCTGCGCAGTCCCTCAGCTCATATCTTGGCAATGGCACCTTTAGAGCTTCTTGGACAGTTTGGTATTTCTTAAGACCCTGGATTGGTGGGGTGTTAGGATTTTCTATTTATTTTGCTCTACGAGCTGGTCTATTTACAGGAACAGCCAGCGTGAATCCCCACGGACTAGTCGCCTTTGGACTGTTAGGTGGATGGTTTTCTAAAACCACGACGGACAAGTTACAGGAGGTGTTTGAAACACTGTTTAAAACTAATGAAGACAACAAACGAAAGGATAAGTTACAGGTACTCAACCCACCTACCATTAACAGTATTGTTCCCCCGATCATCTCATCCAGCACACAGGAAGTATTTATTTCAGGTTCCGACTTTTTAAAAGGGGCCGTGGTCAACATCAATGGGAAAGAAACTCTTACCGAGTTCATTTCGGAAACCGAGCTAAAAGTTTCATTTTCACCAGCCTTTCAACGACCCGCAACAGGGACAAAAACTCAACTTTATGTAAAAAACCCAAAAGGCATTAATCGCAAATCCGATGACTTCGATATAGAATTTCAATAGGGTGTTCTGTATAGCAAGGACCGCGTTTAACAAGGCGGTAGAGTATTCTTTTTGTCGCATGTCTCAATCTAAAGAAGATCACCATGTACGCTCTTCGATTCTTGCGTACGCATCTGCACACTAAGTCCACGCATTCATCCAACCCGCTTGACGGACAAGTTTGCAGCGGAATCTAGGGAGGTACAGACTTGCGCCAAGAAGTATTTTTAATATTATAAAACACGCGTCTTGACCCCTTTTTCTATCGAGACACCCTACTCCAGGCCATTCGCCATGGGGCCGTCGTCTGTTGGCCATACATCAACCTGCTAGGGGAGTATGATTGCTCGGACGAACGGCTGCCAGATTCCGTGGGAACAACGCCCCCGACACTCGTGGCCTGAGACATCCTCAAAAACGGGAGGTCCGAAAACGACCATTCAATAACTAGCTCAAGAGGTTAGCCCAATTCTTATGTGACTTTTGATCCGGTTATGGGGTTAGACCCAACATCTATGTACACTCGCTTGATCGGCTCAAAAAGGGCGGCGAAAGCTTCTTTACGCAGTATTGAATGCATTGACAGGATGAAAAACCATTCCTAGAATGAACAGTATCATGTATACCGATACCCTGATTTCTCCAGAAGAGTTATCCGACCGGTGGGCGGAGCTCGCTCAAGATAAACAGTCACCGGACTATTATGAATTGACCGAATATGGAGAACTTGTCTTGAGTCCACGCGCAGAGACGAGTCATCAACGGATTTGTTCAAGCCTGGTTCGACAATTAAGCCAACAACTGGGAGAGGAAGCCGTCCAAGAAGTAGCTGTCTTGACTACGACGGCCGGAATTCGCGTACCCGACGTGATCTGGATGCCTCTCGAACGCTGGAATCAGCTACCCAAGAATGCCATACTCGAAGCCCCGGATATTGTCGTGGAAGTCCTCTCACCCGGCAATCGTCAACCCGAAATGAGCCATAAGATCCAAGGCTATCTTCAGTCCGGCGTGGAAGAAGTCATCGTGATTGGCCTCACCGGCACCATCGAATATATCCGCGAAGATGGCGTGCATACCGCATCCAAGTTTAATCTCAATCTTGTCTTTCCTCCTCAGCTCTTCGCAATATAGAGTTCTTACCAAAAGGTCTGTTCACGAAAATATGATGAAGTTATTCAACGTCTGCCCTACGAGCGGGCTCAACTTCCAGAATATTGCATGCTAGGGTCCTAGGCACATTCGTGTAATTTTACACGCTAAACCTATGGGATGTGAGTCTGCTGATGGTTTGGAGTCCTTATTTACGTGATAATCTCTACTTGCCGGAAGGAGCCACAAATCGCAATCGAACGCGTTTATTATAGAGAGACGTTGCCAACGACTCGAATCTGTCGCCCGTGACATCACCTATGTCTAATGTTATCGCCTTGCTCTTATGTGCATACATGTTAATTAATCCCTTCGGCCCGCCGGGAACGGCAATTGTTGGATAGTATTCATTCTTCATTCGGTCAACGGCACGCGGAGGGATCCCCAAAACTCTATTTTTATCATGTCGTAAGGCTTGTTTCCTTTTAAGGACAAGGTGATGCTGATGACACCTGAAACACGCGTCTCATATGCTAAAGGACTAGGGCAGGAACGAACGAGACCAAATGAATCCAGAGCATAGTAGCCACTACTCTTTTATTCTTCATAATCAATAGTGATTATTACATCAGAACTTTCATCAGCTTTAGATTGTACGACATAATTGTCTTCGGCCAACCATTTTTTATTCTACGGTGACGATGGATGTTCCTGCACAAAATGTCATTACCAAAGATAATGTCTCGATCAAGGTGACTGCGGTCGAGTATTTCCGCGTCGGTGACGCACAGCATGCCATCATTGAAATAGAACCTGTAGGCTATCTCAATGCTGGTACAAACTACGCATCGGAGTGTCTTGGGACAAAGTCAGCTTAACGATTTGCTTTCACGATGAGATGAAATTAATGCTAACTTGCAACGCATTCTCGACCAAGCACCAGAACCGTGGGGCATGAAAGTGTCAGCGGTTGAAGTGAAAAATGTCGATCTCCCTCAGGAAATGCAACGCGCCATTGCTCGCCAGACCGAAGCAGGACGAGAACGTCATTCAAAAGTTATTCACGCAGAAGGAGAATATCAGGCTTTTCAACGATTAACAGATGCCGCTAACGTCCTGAGTGAATATCCTGCTTCTTTACAATTACTGGCTGGCTGGCCAACAAGGAGAATGAAATCATGGTACGCACGATAGAAGAAGTTGCGGCATCTTTGCCAAAGAAACAACAAAAACGTATCGAACAACGCTTTCAGGACATGAAAGCTGAATACATGGCCTTACAAGATCTTCGAAAAGCCATGGAACTGACACAAGAAGAAGTTGCCGCGGAGTTAAACATGAAACAAGGTAACCTTTCCCGTCTCGAAAAACGTAGCGATTTAATGATATCCACGCTGCGGAAATATATTGAAGCCATGGGAGGCAGTCTTAATATTGTTGCTGAATTTCCTAATCGCCCTCCGGTCAACATCACCGGATTTTCTGAAACGCCTCACTCAAAGTAAACGTAATTCGTTTTTTGTTACCCTTGCCATTGCACCAATTAGCAAGAATTAAATTCACAAAAATCACTTAACTGTCAAATGGTTACGATGTTTCTTACGCCTAAACGAAGCTACCTCAAACAAATTATTCCAAACTTTTGAAGATTGGAACTGCATTCTGCAAGACGTTTCAATCAATCTTAGCCTACCCTTTTACCATCCATCGTCACCTGGGGAGATAGAGCGGCCTTCCATGCGAGAACAGCTATACGTATTGGAACCTGAGTTATAACGATCCCCAGAATACTAAGCCGTTCTTTCACTTTTCTGTATTTTCAAGATCTTCGTCAAGGAGAAGAAATCCTTGCAGGATATACCATTACATGGTATTTAATAATATGTGAAAGGAAGGTGAAACGATGGCCAAAAATACCAGCATTATTCTTGGTGAGCATTTTGATCAGTTCATTAGCACCCAAGTTCAGGAAGGACGTTATGGGTCTGCGAGTGAAGTGATCCGTCAGGGGCTACGGTTATTAGAAGAGCATGAACAGAAAGTGATTGCTCTGCGGCAAGCTCTCATTGATGGGGAAAACAGCGGAGATGCTGGACGGCTCGATATGGAAGAAATTAGAAAGTCAGCGAAAAAGAAAGCGGGTGTAAAGCGGTAGGATGATCGAGATAAGAAAAACCGCACTTGCTAAAAGCGACCTTGAAGATATTTGGCTCCACAGCTTTCAAGAGTGGGGAGAAGCACAAGCGGATACCTATCATGATCACCCCACTCAAGTGATAGAACAACTTGGACACAACCCGCAACTTGGAAACCCTGCGATCATGTTCAGGCAGGGTATCGCATGGTTCAAGCTGAACGACATACGATTTACTATCAACTCCATGACGACCACCTCATGATTCTTCGCGTCCTGCATGAGCGGATGGACCCCACCAAACACTTGTAGAACTTCCTCGAAAATCTGAACACGTCAATCGGAAGCCGTTTAATCAAAAAACTGCAGGAACAAGAAAGCCTCTTCCTATTATTCAGGAAGAGGCTCAACAAAGAATGACATTGATAATAAGAAAAGATTTTCAACTCTAGCTTCGGCGGTATTGCCAGGCACATAAAACTGTAAGCTTCCCAAAGTGAAAGACGGGTAAAACGCAGAGCGCTTCTGCTTCTTGACGGGGAAGCTTATAACATTACCTTCCAAATCAGACAGTTATAGCGAAACCAAATAACTTCCAGCCGAATGTACATCATGTACACAGCGCAAAACACACGCCGTACAGACGGAAGTATATTGGAACGGCTATAAGCGAACTATTTTATCCACCACCCAAGGATCAGAAGCCTTCAATAGCTGTAAATGCTATTTTCCTTCCCTATATGCCTTAATCATGATATAATTAGGCATGTATTATGATTATAATCGTATCATATTGAGGGTATCGCTATGAATATTAGATTCCCAGACGTAGATGAACACTACATCAAAGCCAAGGTCGATGCCGGATTTTATATGAATGAAACCGAGTTGGTTCGTGATGCGGTTCGCCATATGCGCGAGGAAGACGAACGCAAAAACCAGTTTCTCTCAGCAATCAAAGTCGGGCAAGACCAGGTCGCCAGCGGGCAACACCGTGAACTTACGCCGGAAGTGTTGAACGAGCTTCGGCAAGCCGCCACACGGAAAATTCAAGAAGGACACAAGCCCAAGTCTGATGTCCTCCCCGAATAAATACACCCTCTCCCTCACCCAAGAAGCAGAAAGCGATTTTATCGATATTCTGGTTTATACCGCTCAAAAATGGGGTGAGGAAAAACTGCAAGAATACGATGCCTCCCTTTGTCATGCGCTGGATGTTATCAAAGACAATCCCTTTCTGGGTTACCGGCATCCATTGTTAACCGAAGATCATCGATGTTTTACTGTGCACAAACATGTCTTGGTCTATCAGATTAAAAATTCCCATATCGATGTGCTGCGAATACTGCACCAACGCATGAACTTTCCCAGCCATTTATAAACATTTCATTGGACTTCTCAGCCAGGAAACTTACATGCATTCTCACTTCCGTGTAGAGCAGTCGTCAGATTAGTGCGTTCGCCAGGAATTACCCTGACAGCAAATCGAAGACATTCAAACTGCTCTCTTTATGTTTTTGGAAAGAGTGAAGGAGGGTAAAGCAGTAGTGGCGCGCCCGGAGAGACTCGAACTCCCAACCCTCGGTTCCGAAGAAGCATCTGAAGGCAATACGACTAATGATGATGAAGTGTGATTAAGGCTCTTAAGCCTTCGTAAAAACAGTAGATTTTCTATGTTGAAGTGCTATGATTGATGATTGAGATAGATTCAGAATCGGGACCAAAACCGGGACTGAACCGGGAGTAAAACCGGGATCAGGGTAACTACTTGGGGTTTTTCATAATTGTAGATTTATATGTTCCTTTACATTAGTCTACTACCCTGTTCAAAATCTCCTCATAATTTAAAAGCCCAATTCATTAATGCCATATGGCGTTAGCCTAGCCTTTTGGTGATTCCAAATGAATTAAATTTGAATTTCAATATGACTGACTTCACTAATCATTTCGACCCTTCCACGGATCGCCCGATTACGTCTCGACAAGAAGATATCCTCGATAGAAAAATTTTTGCTGCTTCCCTCGCTAAGAGTATTAGCGGTTGGAAACATAAAGACAGCCTTGTAGTCGCTCTCTTTGGCAGATGGGGAAGTGGGAAAACATCCATTAAAAACATGGTTCTAGAGTCTTTGAAAAATAATGCAGATTCCCCCAAGATTGTTCCGTTTAATCCATGGCAGTTGGCCGATTGTGATCGGTTGAATTCCGCCTTCTTTCAAGAAATTGGAAATACGTTAGGTCACGAAGCTAATAGTAATGAATGTAAAAAAGCGTCCTTAAAGCTTATTAAATATGAAGCCTATCTAAAGACTGGCACTCATATTTTTTACGGAATTCGGATTTTGATAAAGGGGTTAATTCGGTGGATTTCACTAGTAATCATAATTTCTGGCCTTGCAATAGACTTCGCAAGTATGAAGCCTTATGTCCTCCGAATAATATCAGGTATTGGGGTTCTTATATTCATTAGCACCTTTTTTGAAAAAACTTCAGAATGGTTGTCGGGTCTTTTTGAGAAAAGAGCAGCCATTCAGGCAGCAAAAGCACAAATTCAAGAGAAGGGTTTGGAGGAGAGAAAAAGTGAGATTTCCGCTCTCCTAAAAAAAATACCAAATCCAATCCTCATTGTAATTGACGATGTTGATCGTCTTACTCATGACGAGATTAGGCATCTTTTTCAATTGATAAAGGCTAACGCAGACTTTCCGAACCTTATATATCTCATTTTGTGCGATCAAGAAGTTGTAGAAGAGAGCTTAGATCAACTAATTCCAGGGAAAGGAAAAGAGTATCTAAAGAAAATCATTCAAGTCCCCTTTAATATCCCCCAGATTAAAAGGGAAAAAATAAAACAACTGTTTTTCGACGGTTTGAGGGAAGCATTGAAGGGATGTGAGGATATTATACAATTTGACTCAAGATGGGACACGATGTTTGATGAAGGAATAAATCATTACTTTCAAACAATCCGTGATGTTAATAGGTACATGAACTCACTCTCTTTCCATTTTTCACAATTCCAAAATGAAAACACCCTAGAAGTAAATGCTGTTGATGTAATTGCCTTAGAAGTATTAAGAGTTTTTGAAGGAGATGTCTATAAAAAACTTTATGAAGGTAAGCTATTTCTTACTGACCGCTATCTTCTTTCGACTAATAAAGAAGCAGATGAATCATTTAAACAGGAGCTTTCAAAATCGGCAAATAATAAGGAAATTGTCAACACGCTCTTAAAAGAACTTTTTCCAATTTCAAGGTGGGAAAAGGACCCATTAATGGATACGCATGCAGACGAAGGTGAGTTATTAAAACATTTGCGGGTTGGTCACCCACAAATGTTTCATCGATATTTCACCTTTACCATTCCAGAAGATGAAATTTCTCAAGCCGACGTTAGAAGGGTTCTCAATCATTCTGAGAACAAAGAATTGCTCCTGAAGGACTTTAGGTCATACATGCAACGGGGACTACTGGGGGAGTTACTGGAGCGTCTGACAGTCAACTTGGCAGGAATTGAATCGGGGGATTCTGTAATATTCATTTCTACACTTTTTGAAGTTGGAGATGAATCTAAAGATGGAAAGGACAACTTGCAGATAGATTCATTAGTTCAAAAACTTCTACAGGAAGAGGGTGACATTGATGCAAGGTATGAACTGTTAAAATCTTCTATTGAGAGCAGTCAGGCGATCGTCACTCCAACGTTCCAGGTATTTAGGCAACTTCAAGCTTATTCACAAAATAGTGAGACGTCTTCCTTGCCTGAGAACTCTAAGGAAAAGCTTGAATCACTTAAAGAGGTATGCATACCCAGAATTCGAGAGGGTTTTCATAGTGGACGGTTGAGAAGACACCCTGAACGTAAAAGTTTATTAGCAGCATGGGAAGATTGGACCTCAATTGAGGAAGTAAAAAAATGGGTGAAACAGGAGATTCAAGAAAGAGAAGGTCTCTTTTCCTTTATTAATACATATATTGGAAAAGGAACAATGGGCCAAAAACCTCAGAAATACATCAATCGTCCAGCACTAGAGAAATTCACTTCGATTCAGGAGCTAGAGCAAAAGCTTAGCGAAGTTCCATCGGAGGAACTCTCTTATGAAGAGAATGAGATAATCACTATATTTAAACAATCTACGTCGGACTTTGTAGGTATGTAGTCAAAAACAGTTGATTTCGAAGCACGGGGTCATTCTAAATAGCTTTACCTTACGAACCTGTTCTATTCAACATAGTCCCCAAATCATTTGATTTAAGGACAGGTTGAATCGTACTGCTAAGTCGTTGAAATTTTGGAGGATGGAGGATTCAATTTTTGACAGGATTTATGGACAAGAGATTTAGAAACTTTCAAAGTCTTACCAATATCTCTCAACGATACGCCTTGATTTCTCATGCTGTGGATTGTCTCTATAACCCTCCCATCAATTATAGGACGCCTGCCTAACTTCTTTCCTTGCTCTTTGGCTTTTCGCAAGCCTCCTTTAATTCGTTCCACAATAATATTGCGCTCTAACTCTGCGATGGCGCCAACAATGGTGAAGACAGCTTTTCCCAATGGAGAGCTTGTATCAATATTTTCTTGATACGAGATGAAATCAATAGCAAGGTGGCGAAATTCTTCTAAGCCCGTGATGAGCTGTTTGGTTGAGCGGGCAAAACGATCAAAACGCCAACACAGAACAGCATCGAACTTCCTTTTTCTGGCATCATTCCAAAGAGCATTTAGTGCGGCTCGATTGTCTTTTGTTCCACTTACTGCTTCATCACAATACTCTTGATAAATAGCAAGGCCTCGTTGCTGGCAATAGCTTCGAAGGTCTAATAGCTGCATAGTTACAGATTGCTCACCTGTTGAGACTCTTGCATAGATAGCTACTTTCATATGTTAACCTCTGAGCCCTATGACCAATAGCTTTATACGACATACGATTTAAACGATTTAAACGACATAAGGCCATCAAAAACTAGATCTCCTCCCCCTTTTGTCGTTTAAATCGTTTATGTCGTAGTATCGTCAGTTTTAACTATAAGTGAAGCCATCTTTCTTCAGATCGTCCGTTTGTTGTTCTCATCTCCATTCGCACTTTGCCTTGCTTCAGAAGGTTGGATAAGCTTCCCTGAATACCTTTGGTTTTTTTATTGCGGCTGAACAGATCTCGAATCTGGCTCCTTGTCATTCCGTCGGGCTGTTCCCTTAACTGCAACCATATTTTTTCTGCAATGGGGTCATGCATTCTTTGGCCAAAAATGTATTGTGCTGAATCTTCACAATATTTCCACAAACTCAACGCGGCACATAGGTGAGGACCCAGTATAGTAGTTGAACGTTCTAATAAGGCATACAGACAAGCTATGCGCATGACTTGTGCCTCGGCACGATTGGTGATACCCCCCAATAGACCAGGCTTACCTTCAGACAGCGATGGATAGACTATACTCCAGATTTCCTTGGCTTCTTCGTCCCGTTTTATTTCTCCTACACCTCGTGAAAATTCAATCACTTGCCTCAACTGTTCAATCCAAGGACTGAGGTTTACACGATCAAATGCCCCTCCTTCTGGTAGAATATTCGATCGTCTCACACAAACCCAAAGAATCCGATTCGCAAAGCCATTTAACGCTTCGGTGTCCGTCATGTTCTTAACAATTTCATCTTTGGTAATATGACCTACAAGAGAAATATGCGCCTCAGTAGCCTGGGTTGGATTATTCTTAGTGAGAGTCATTAAATCTCCAGTGTCCCAAGCTTGACGAAGTAAGGGTGAGAGTGTATTGCCTACTCTCTTCAACACTCCAATAGCACTCGCAAATTCACTCTCATACACTAGAAGACGTTTGTCCTCCACTCCGGGATCTATTATTTCTTGAGACCCACTATCGATCTGTGTTCTGTCCAAAGACATCATGCCGTGTTTATATATGGGATCACGTACTTTATGTATTACCCCTTCTCCAGAAGACAACCCTGATTTGATTTTTTCTTTAGCCCAATGAGCGTCAACTTCTGAAAAGATTTTCCTCACATACCCCCAGGACGTACCCTTTCTCCCTTTAGAAGTTTCTCCAACCAATACCGTAAATAGGTTAAGAGAATGACAATCAGCTTCCGCACAAAAGTGTGGTTTTCGGCCAATCATATTCCCGAACGCGGTAAGTACTTGTAGAAGAAGTCCGGAAATATCAGCTTCAGAGTGAGGTTGAATAATTCCAATAAGATCTCCAGCTAGTCCATGCAAGGCTGTCTTCTCCAATGTCGGCCATCCTTTGGGAATACCATCTCTTTCCGCGTTGAAGGGGTTGCTCATCAATCCATTGTGGTTGTAGTCAAAAGAAGTGGACTCACAAATGATATTTTGTGAATGATCTAAGAGATGTTGTTCATTGGTACTGTTACTTCCCATTTAAGCGAGCCTCTATTTTGGATCTTCTTTCTAATAACCACGGATGGGGGTGGTCATCCATCACGATCCGCCAATTGATTTTGACTCTCTCTTTTTTCAAATCGTCCGACGTCATGGTTGTTAAATCTAGGTGGTGATATTGCAGGCGTTCTTCCTCGGTATTCAAAGGATGTGGTACAGGGCAAAGAGTATCCAATATGAATTTCTGACTTTCTTTTCTTGGTTTCATCCGTTCAACTCTTTGAAGTAATAGGTCATACCGAATGTTGGTATGTCTTGGGGTGCTAAGTGGTTTTCGAAAATTACTCATAATCTGAGTCTCTGCCAGACGGAATCCTCGCAGAAAACCCATCGTTCAAAATCTTTCGTACGGATGACTCTGGAATTCGAACCGCACGCCGTGTCGGCCTCACCACATCAATTCTTTTTTCATAAATCATCCGTCGAATCGTCGATACACGAAGTCCAAGAACCTGGGACACTTCCTCGCAGGTCATGAGCTTGTCGAGATCTTTCATATGAGCCTCCTATACCGGTTGTGATGGAATTTGACATTGAGACACCGCTTATCATAGAGTCATTATATTCATTAATATAGTACGTTATCGTAGCTAATGAACAAGTATCTATTAATATTATTAGTATGTCAATACAGTATGAACAAACCCTTGCCCCTGTGAATTTGGAACCAGTAAATTACGAAGAAGCCTATGACAAAAGCTGAAAAGAAATTTTGGGAAGAAATTAAGAAGGCCTCATCGAGAATTGGATGGACTGACGAATCGGCTTTGATATGGTTGCTGCGATTTGCTCAAACCGATGTCAGCACACTGTCTGAAGGACAGTGGTTAGACCTGAAGTCTGAGTTGGAAGTCTTTTTTTATTGCGGTCGGCCATCATCTGACCGTGACCTGGCCGACCAAGACTTTTTTGAATATCCTGCCAGGGAGACTGAAAGAACGTGGTCTCCGCTTATTAAACAAACTTCCGGAGTCGTGCCTGAAATTCAAAAGACACTTCTGCAGGCCGTGCAAGCGTTGGTGAACGAAGGAGAGGTCCGTTTCCCCCCAATTAAGATCACGCCGATTATTAAACGAGAAAGTCCAATCGGAAAACCCTTGGTCCTTCCATCCCATGGGAAAGACCCACATGATTTTTTCCTTTTTCATGCCATCCAGCTGTTGGAGGTGTTCAAAAAAAATATTCACGCATGCAATGAATGCCATCGGTTATTTTTGGGTTATCGATTTCAACAGAATTTTTGCTCACCACCCTGTCAAAATCGTGTGAATCAGAGAAAAGTTCGTGAACGAAGGGCAAAACAGGGGAAACCGAACAAAATAGTCTTGAAGCCTGGGAAGCTTGTTCCAGCTAAGAAACCGGCTTCATTATCCACAAAGGGGTCATTACGTTGATTGTGACACCTTCCCCCCTTTTCCTTTGTGGCTTAAAAGGTGTGCTGACAAAAGCAATATTTGATTTTTTATGATTTAGGAGTATTTAGGCCCTCTCAAATAAGAATAATTAAACAAAAAAGGTCAAAACTCTGAAGCTAAGCGAAAAATTCACCACAAAGTGTGGAGTTTTGTCGCGTAAAGGGTAATTTCTAGCCGCGTTTTTTAAGAGAAGATTAGATGGCACGCAAAGACGGAAAAGATCGAGGAGTTGTGTTTAAGGGCGGCAAGTGGTGGGTACGAGTGTATCCTGGAGGACGGGAAAAATGGTTTTTAGCCGACAATAAAACCCAGGCCAAAGCCCTCTATGGCAGATTAAAAGCTGAAATACGTGAGAAAAGATATTTTCCTGAACAATTTGAAGAGAAAAAAGATATTTCACTGAGCGCGTGGATTGATCGATATCTGGAAGGATCAACCAATCGTAATAAAAAAAATGAGTGTATCCATGGTCGGTTTTGGAAGTCTCGATTAGGAACTCGTACGTTACGGCAGATTTCAATCGAGAACTGTCGCCACATGCAAGCCAAACTTCTGGCGGAAGGAAGATGGAGCCCCGCAACCATCAATCGATATATGGCATTCTTGCGCCGAGTATTAATGGTGGCGATGAAGGAAGGAAATCTCGAGGTAAACCCTGTGAGCGCAGTCAAATTTTTTCCAGAGGAAAATCGCACACGATTTTTGACTGATCAAGAACTGCTCAACCTCCATCATCATTTAGACCCAGACGATTGGAAGGTCGTGGCGTTTGCTCTGGAAACCGGCTTACGTCGTGCCGAGCAATTTAACCTCCGATGGAGTCATATCTCGTTCGAGGCCACGATGCTGACCATTCCACTGTCAAAAAGTGGTTATACCCGTCATGTTCCCTTGACGGTCGAAGCGTTGACCATTTTAAGATCGCTGAATTCCATTCTGACATCTCCCTTTGTATTCTCCGGTCTGAAGAATACTCTACAACCCATGGACAGTCGGGCCTTCCTCAGACGCGCATTTGAGCCAGCGTTAAAAAAAGCAGGGATTCAAGAAGCGTCTTGGCATACCTTGCGTCATACGACGGCATCTCGCCTGGCCATGAATGGGGTGCCCATCCGAACCATTCAGGAAATACTGGGACATAGAGATATTACGACCACTCTTCGCTATGCGCATCTTTCGCCTGGGCACATCAAAGAATCTATTGAAAGGGGAAGCTTGGGACATTTGGGGATTGGAACCGGGAGTAAAACCGGGAGTAACGTGTCAGAGACGATTCGAGATCATTCAGAAGTGATTGATTTATTGGCGCGCCCGGAGAGACTCGAACTCCCAACCCTCGGTTCCGAAGACCGATGCTCTATCCATTGAGCTACGGGCGCGTAGGCTATTCTTTATACATCGCTTAACCCAACCCGTCAACCAACAGACCAGACCACATCATCCACGGTCTCTTGCTATTAGGCAAACGCGACGAAACTTGATCTCTTCTTTCGCGCACTTCGCGATATTTCTTAGGTAAATTGACGCCCCATCAAAGCTCAGAGTAAGGTACGCCATTCATCGAATCATCGTGAGAGGAACGTATTCTTATGTCAGAGACAAGCCCGCAAGAGAATCCACCATTGGCGACCGCCATTCTTCAAGATGTCTACACTATTCTCACCAACCCGAAAGGATTCTATCGCCGCATGCCGAAGGCTGGAGGATATGGCGACCCAGTTACGTTTGTCTTGGTCATTGCGGTGGTGACCGCGGTAGGGATGGCGGTCGTTTCCCTCTTTGGACTTGGGACTGTTGGCGAAGCGATGGCGGTGGGTTTTGGCGGAATTATTTTTATTCCTATCATGACATTGGTCTTAAGTTTTCTCGGTGCAGGTATTGTGTTTGCCGTATGGAAAATTATTGGCTCACAAGAACCATTTGAGGCAGCGTATCGATGCATGGCCTATGCCGCGGCTTTGTATCCTATCACGGTGGTGGCCAGTCTGATTCCTTATCTCGGCTCGATTATTGGAATTGTCTGGTGGACCTATCTCATGATTGTTGCAACAACCGAGGTTCATCGTCTACCGCAAAAAACAGCTTTTGTTGTCTTTGGAATTATAGGGATTTTCTTTGTGTCCACCAATCTTAGTAGTGAGATTGTGGTGAGGCGCATGTCCTCTGATATTGAGAATGCGGGAACCAATCTCCAGCAGTTGGAAAAGACGACTCAGGAAACATCAGAATAAAAACCTTGAACAGGATTTGAGTACGTGAAAAAATCCAGGACGGAATTTGACAATGTTCTCGGATGAATCTCATTCGCGCATCATGAAATTAATCATGAATTCTCTGCACCCTCATTCACTCTCTCCATTCCAATTTTTCACATTTGCAATCATGTCCCCAATTCCGTCCTAACCGCCGAACGGCTTGTAGCTTGTCACTGCCCAGCTAGGACTGCGTTCTCTTTCTCTAAATCCACAGCGAAAAACACACGTGAATGTAATTGAGCCTTATTGTGACTTAGGGTAGACTTCCAAAATATATTTTTTCTCATCAACTGTCATAAGAGGTGGAATAATGATTGGACGAATTGAAGGGTTTGATCAATTATTGGATGAAGGGTTTGCAGAACTTCGTCTTCGCATGAAAGATCGCGTCAGAGAAAGGCGAGTTTCACGTGAACAAGCTGCCGATCTCTTGCCACTCATTCGTGATTTGAACTTTCCTGCTCTGATGATGTTTTTGGCCAAAGGGACAGGCACCAAAGACAGTGGGAAAAGTAAAAAAATTTCATCATTTGATATTCGTGACTCGAAAGCCATTCGTGCCGCTCTGAAACGTGTTCCCTTACCGGCCGGTTTGAAGCCCAAAGAAGCGCAACAGGTGATCGATCTGCTTCTGACAGGACAATTCTTCGGTGATGTGGCCGATGCAACAGCCGCCACGCTTCATCTTATTCCCGACCTACCCATTTCTGTCGTTCGAGATGTCCGTTCACTTCCGAGACTGCCGATTCGGCTCGTCATTGCCATTAAACGAGACTTAATTTCGGTGCCAAGCCGAGTCCGTTTAGTGAAACAAGACCTCCTGGATAACGGCAAGCTTGATCGTCAACCCGTAATCTTGAACAACACGGTGAAGGTTATTTTTCAACAGGCTGCACCCTTTCAAATCGCCCAAACTCTTCAGACACTCTTGGGCAATGAAACTGTGCGTTTAGCGATTATCATTTACGCCAGATCTGAGGGCATTCAACTTAGTCAGAAAGAACTCGATGCCGTTCAAGAGGCGCTCGATCCCAACGACCCTGACTTGGGTGCGCTCGTTTTTCCAGCATTTGAACGATTTCGAAAAGATATTGGCCTGTCAAACGGGTTGAAGATGTTGGAACGGCTGGTTTTGTAAACGGGAACAAACGTATCTCGTATCTCGTCGCTCGCACCTCGTATTCCGTGAGAAGAGTCTTCTGCCTTTTCTTCACGAGATACGCTTCACGCTACACGAAGGATGCTTCACGTTCTTTACTGAGCTTTACGAGCAACAAGCGACGCATTCCGGCATGAGCGACGAGTTTGGAGAACAAAGCTCGTCGACTTTTTCAACGTTCCCCAAAGTTGAAAAGGGCATTAGTAGGAAGTGGGAGGCGGGAGTTCGAGCTCCGGTTTGTTGGCTTCCGGCAACAGTTTATGGAGACGGCGATACAGCTCTTGGATCCGTTGCTGCCCTGCTTGGGTCGTTGCGATTTTCTTATCTTTGTGAATCTCGACTAATTGCTCTACCGCTTGCTGGAGTGGAGGAACTGCATTAAAGACTTTTCCGGTTTCGAACGCTTCCAGTGAATCAATGAAAAGCGGACTCAGGCTCTTAAAGGTTGTTCCGGCTCGATCACGGAATCGATACACGATATCCTCATAGGACTCCACGGCTTCTTCGGTTGGGCGAATTCCGCCCGGAATCGACATAAACGACTGAGCCGGAACTTTCGCTGAAAACGTGGCGAGAGCCGCAACCAATTCCCCTAAAATATCGATGACTTGCGAAGATTCTAATTCTTTAGGTTTTTCCATTTTTCCAATATCCCTTACTTCTCTTGAACATCTTTATTTCTCGTTCCGTTCAGTCGAGCGACGGTCCGCCGTAGACGTGGCGTTTCGCAGACCTTCCATCACCCCAACTATATCCAGAGGCAATGGGGCTTGCAAGAGCAATTCTTTTTGAGTTGCAGGATGAACAAAACCCAACACCTTCGCATGAAGCATCACACGGGGAACCACAATGTCTTGCACCGCCATCACTTTTTTCCCGCCATATGTGGCATCACCCAAAATTGGACAGTTCAGAGAATTGAGATGTACACGCAGTTGGTGGGTTCGGCCGGTGCCGGGAATCAATTCCAAGTGACTCGCACATTTTCCATACCGCTCAAGGACTCGGTACATGGTCAGCGATTCTTTCGGTCGCGTCGTCCGAGCGGAAAACTTCTTTCGATCTTTCGTATCCCGGCCAATGGCTAATTCAATCCGACCTTGGTTGGCTTTAGGTTTTCCCCACACAACAGCTTCATAGACTCGCTTAATGCTATGTTGCTTGAACTGCGACGCAAGGGATCGATGGGCCTGATCGTTTTTAGCGACCACCATAACCCCGGTCGTATCTTTATCCAATCGATGGACTAGTCCAGGACGTTCCTTTCCGCCAATATTTGAAAGGTTTCCCTCACGCTGCACCATATGATGCAAGAGCGCATTCACTAACGTCCCGCTCCAATGTCCAGGAGCAGGATGAACCACAAGCCCGGCCGGCTTATTAATAACGAGTAATACCTCATCTTCATACATCACTTCGACCGGAATGTCCTCAGGCTCTATTTCTATAGGTTCCGGACGAGGAACCGTGAGAACAATTCGATCGCCGGGCTTGATCTTATGACTTGGCTTGACTGATTGCCCATCAACGGTAATATGGCTCTCAAGGATAAGACGTTGAAGAGCGGTTCGTGAGAAATACGGATCTCGATTGGCAAGAAAATGATCAAGCCGCTTCGTGGATTCCCCAGGAGTCACAATAATTTCCGTTCGTGTTTCAACGTGCGGCATGACAATTCCCTCAAAATACTGAAATCAACATTTTGTGTAGTACGATCAGAGCAGAAGCTTTTTATCCTGGAGTGTTCTCTATGAACATCACTGAAGCTCAATGTGCTGAATTACGACTGCCTTTACTCATTGTCTCTAAACACCAGAAAAAATTTCAGAACAATTCTAGAAAGCATTCTACTAGGCTATCCTCCCTCCGTCATCTATAAGTTGCTCCAATACACTTCATGATCAGACAATCACCACGTCCTATAGCTTCCTAACTACCTATGATCTGACGCCTGCTGGCTCTAGCCGTGCCACGACTTTTTCATATAGTTGACATGTGTTCTTGCGTTTGACCAGGCATGTGCATTCCGTGAGAAAGAATGAGGTTTCGCTAGAGTCCGTTGAGTGAGCGCCTCTCATACTGGGCGGGCTTGTTTGAGCGAAGCGAGTTTGCCCGCCCTACCAAACGGGGTTCATCTCATCCGATGAGCCTGGCCTGGGCGTTCATGGTTTTGGGTCCTTTTGCCGAAACAAAAGGGCCTCGGCTGCCGGGACGAACCCCGGCAGAGAGCAAAAACCTAGGACGATAAGAAATGCATACGATGAATAAGGGAATGGGAATGAGCCATGTTCTTGAGCCAAAGCTCTTCTGACACTATAGCAATCTACAAACGTTCCAAACAGGAACATACAACCATCTAGGGCACCGGTAAAAACTTATGTGGTTTCGCTATGGAATCTTGGAACCATTTCCAACGCAATGACACCAACTCCCAGTAGGCGGATTGAAGGACACCGGCTGAAAACAAGATCTGTTTGTCAAAGGAACGATAGGTAGCACAAGTCAGCAGATGATGAACGAACCGAATATTGTGTGTACAGGAAGGAAAGTGCCGATTAGGCTCCAGATGAACCCTGTTGTTCTCGCATCGTCCGTTGGACAATCGAGGCAATTTCCTGACGAAACGCTTCGTGATCCTCAAGAGCTGCGCTAACTTCCGGCGATAAAAACCCTTTTCCTGAAGCATGTTGGAGAAGGTCTAAGTTTCCTCGGAAGTTCACTTCTAAGAGAAGTGGGCCCTTGTCAGAAATTGCCACATCGAAATGCAACAAGCGTAAACCAGGGAGAAGTCGAGCGGCTGTGAGACACAGATCTTCCACTTTTTCCCAATCAGGAATCCTGAGAGGCCTCAGTTCAGCACCGGTATCAGGATGAGTCGAAATCTGCGTGAATTCTCCATCGGTGGCTTGCCCGATTACTCTGTAGACATCACCTGTCGTGACATCAACCGAAGCTAACAAATTCCCAGTCCGACCATGTTGGAAATTATCAATAATATTACTACCCGTTGGAATTTTCCAGACAGCACGGCAAAGCTGAGGGCCGTACTTTGTCATAATCACCACGACGCGCAGGGTTGAAGATCGTGAGCCACATCGAATCGCCAGATCAGGGTGAGGCTTGAACACATCCTGAAAAATTTGCCCACCGGATAATTTGGTTTCGAGACCCTCGATAAATTCAGAAATCGATGACTGTGTACCATTGGCGAACACGACAGAATCATCTTGCGGACAATAGGAAGATAAGTAGTGAGCGCCACGCCCAAAATTTCCATGACTCGGTTTGACAAAAATGGGATAGACAGCTTGGCTTTTGAGATAAATGGTCAGCGTTTCCTGAGAAGAAAATGTCGGAATTCCTTTAATAAACCGACCGTTCATATCAAAAATCGCTTGGATACGCGGATAGGGAATTCCTGCTCCCTCCATAAATGTATAAAACACAATCTTGTCGAGAGACAGTCCACCCCATTCAACTTTATTAAAGGTATTATTAATGAACGATTCGCTATTCCATCCAATAAACTCTTCTTTTGCTGACACGTCATACCGCTGATCATCAAATAATCCATAATCAAAGTACTCCGAAGGGCCAATCTTTCCACGAGACCGATGCAGGCGCACAATCTCCATCGCCTGTGCGAGAAGACCCTTTCCACTCTGACTCTTTGCCTGTCTGGCGCGCGCGAAGATCGCAGCAACATTCATTCGAATCTCCTTCAAATCGTAAAAACGAGAGAACCTGAGGCGTTATGCACTCTGGTCAACTCTATCTCCAGAACGGTTATCCACCGACATGAGTTTCTTCCGGCTTACCCCCAAATACATTTTTGGCAAGCACAATGCTCATATGGCGAAAGTAGTTAATGTGATACATCGTACGAAAGTCATTCGTCCATTTATCTGTCCATCCTTCGTTCACACGGCCATAGGTTTCCACATATTCGATTTCTTTGTCGTTGAACAATCGTTTTAAAATTTCATATTGAAGAATAAAACCAGGCGAGAGATGTCGATAGGTTTCATCATAGGCCATCTTTAAAAAGACGATCATGCCATTTCGTCGAAGACAGATTTTTTGGGCGACAGGTTTTTCATTAAATCGTAGAGTGTAGATCACACCTTCGTTGGCTTGACTCATCTTCTCTAGCAGATGTTGATAAAACTGCCCTTGAACATTATCGGACGTCACCGCCGTGCCTTCTCGACCCTTCCAGCCTGATTCTTCCAATCTCCCATATTCCTGTATCCCACGCTGCATGTCTTCAGGAGCCTGCAGGACATCGACCGATGGACACAGTCCCTCTCGTTCTAACCGCCGCAAACGTTTTCGGACATTCCCTCTGAGGTCGTTGGCTCTCTTATTCCAATATGGTTCAAAGTCTCCGTGTATTGGTATTCGTGCCGTTTTCATATAGCTCTTCACTTCGATTCTCTCGTGCGTTTCGACAGAATCAAACACACCAAAGTGAGGATCTTGCTGCGTGACACCTAAGCCCAATGCATAGCCTGGAAGACTTTTCAATATTCCTCTCATTTGCTCTTCGAGATTTGTTGGATTTCCGAGAAGAATCGGCCCAATCGGTGCCTGAGACGGTTGAAACGTACTCCACATTCCTAACCCAACATTCTCTACCAAAACCATTCCAGGGTATTCTCGACTATTAGAAATACCCAATAAGGTCTTCTCATTTGAAAAGTATTTGACGAGTGCTTCCCAAAACTTCGAATCAAGTAACACATGGTTATCGATGTTTGCGTTCAGGTTATCCCACTGTTCTTGGTAGCGTTGAAAAACCTCGTGCCCTTTATAAAAAGTCCAATTCATGAATCGTCAACAAAGAAAAAAGAATGAGGTTGAATGGGAAATAACTGAAATGCCCAATCCGATCGATAGAGAAATTTCTCGAAGACAGCGCTCGAAACAATCAAGAGCTCATACTCTATGAGATCGACTCATTTCCTGAAAAAGTTGAGGGCTTTCTGAGCAGTCGTGGAATGTTATGGAGATAGGAATAAGAAGTGTGAGCGTTCCTTAGACCAAAATATGGGGAGGGGCCATAAAACCATCGAACTTCGAGTCCCATTCAAACCCCAATTGCGTACATCGGTCACAGAGGTATTGGCGTGGACAGGTCTCTAACGTGCAGGTGACATGATCCAGTTGCGCGAGGAAAATTCGAGAAAGGTGATCGCTCGTCCTGCCTTTGAGTAAGACGAGATCCCCAGGACCTAACTCATCCTTTAAAAACAATGCGGCTTCTGCAACGGTAAAAAACGAATGAACGCGTTCTGGCAACATCCCGGCATTTAGCGCAGCGCGGCTGGCATAGTGACTTCGTTCTCCAACAAATATCGCCCAATCTGCCACTTGAGGTGCCTGACGACCAAGGCGACGAGCACGGTCGCGAGGGCTCAAACTTGAATCCGAAAAATCACTGACCACGATAAACTTTCGCTCCGCAATCGCCCGTTCCATGGCAGAGAATGCCGTCTGAAAGGTCGTGATTGAACCATTCCACTCATCTCGAATAATCGTGGCGCCATTCGGTAAGGTCACGGGCTGCATCCGCGCCCAAAATGGCTGAATCGCTTCAATGGCTTGAACGGCATCGGCTAACGGAACCCCACAAGAAACGCCGGTTGCCAGGGCCGCAAGAATCGAATCCACCCAATGGGTCCCAATAAATGCGGTATGAACTTTTTGGGTCTCACCACGGTGTTGTACCTGAAGTTCAAGACGTTCCGGCCATTGTGAATTAATATGAGAAGCCCGAAACTCGGCATCTTCGCCTGTTCCAAACAGACAGGTCTCGAAAGAACCTAACGCACGCATGGCTGCAACGTTTGGATCATCGCCATTAAGAATGGCACGCTTCTTCGCTCCCAAAGTACGAACTAATTCAGATTTTTCTTTGACGATATTTTCTATGTTCTTAAATGTATTCGAATGACAGAGTTTTACGCCAAGCATGACCACGATATCAGGCCGTAGAATCTTGACCAGATGCTTCATGTCGCCGGGGGCCTCAATCGCCGTTTCAATCACCGCAAACCGATGCCATGGGCGGACACTCAAAATCGTTCCCGCCACACCTCCGAATCTATACGCATTCCACGTCCCGGATGTTTTGGCCGTGAGGTATTTTGAGGATAGAATTGCTGCCAAGAGTTCCTTCGTGGTTGTTTTTCCCGTACTGCCAGAAATGGCAATAATGGTGGTTCGAAATAACAGAAAACGCCAGAGATACGCGGATGGGTATCGGAGTCGACTCACCGTTTTTTCCCATAACCGAATACAGGGATAGCGAAGGCGAAGGATTTTTTTGATGATTTCAGGCAACCGCATATTCGATAGAGAGCATATTCCAGTTCAATGGCATGGCATTTCTACCAACCACTATCAACGACTCCAATTAACTTCCAATGGTGCCTAGGCCACGGTTGTTGCACGCCAGTGGTAGAACTGCATGGGCAGCCAATGTTGAACTCTGATTTCCCACTGAAGTGTTAATTCAAAGTAGCCTAGACAGCGTAAGACTCTAGCGAATTTAAATAAGTTCCAGTCAAGCTAGCCCTTGGATACGATCGTTCCAAAGACCAAGCTTTATTGATGGACAAACAATAATGACGACTTAGTAATCATTTTGGTGCCAGCATGACAGGTATCTAAGTAACCCAGCGTCATGATCCACATCAAACATTGACAGTTCATGGAATCGGCTATAGGCCCCAAACATCGGAAGTTATTTGAAACGGTCATAGGAAAAGATTAATACTTCCTATCGACCGAGCCGAAGAGACTCTTTAGAACTTTTCCATTTTATATTATTGAGCGTTAGGACCGTTCTCAGTCCGATATGATCCATTGAGATAAAAATGGATTCGTTGTTCGTGTCACCTTGTTCAATCGAACGCTCAAACTATTCCTGATTCGGAGACCAATATTATGTGCGGAATATTTGGAATTCTCCATCATCAGCATGACACCGTTCCAGACAAGTCAAAGCTCGAGAAGACGGCTCTGCTTCTTGAACATCGAGGACCAGATTCTTACGGCATTCATGCCGACACCGGCATCGGTCTTGTTCATACTCGACTGTCATTGCTTGATTTGCAGGCACGGAGTAATCAACCTTTTTGGGACCCCCAGGGCCGCTATGCGCTGGTGTACAACGGAGAAATTTATAATTTTAAAGAGATGAGAGAAAGGTTAGAACGTCGAGGCCATACATTCAGGACAACGAGCGATACTGAAACGTTGTTGCAATGTCTTATGACAGATGGTGTGGAAGAAACACTACCGACTCTTGAAGGGATGTTCTCATTTACGCTCTATGACAAATTAGAGCAGACGCTCACCCTTGTTCGTGATCGGTTCGGCATGAAGCCACTCTTTATTTGTGATACCAATGAGGTATTTCTCTTCTCGTCTGAGATCCAAGCCATGCGACCGTGGCTCACCTTCACTCCTGACAAACTCTCCATTTCATCATTTCTCTTTGGATTTGGTGGACCTACAAAAGGCCACACCTTTTTTCACAACATCAGGAGTCTTTCTCCCGGTACGATACTGAGAATCAAAGCGGGTCATGCCAGTCACACCAGTCCGTTCTTTTCTATGACTGACTTTTGGGATCAAACTCAAGCCAATCGCTTGCAGAACCTAAAGCCGAAAAATTTGGTCGATGAAATAGAGGAATTATTGTTAGAAAGTGTGAGAAAACAATTATTGGTAGCCGATGTGCCCGTTGGAGCCCTGTGCAGCGGTGGGGTTGACTCGTCGTTGATCATGGCCATGGCAGCAACTTTTCACAAAAACCTTGCTATCTTTCACGCCAATATTGTGGGACCGAACAGTGAGTTGGAGGCCGCCACTCGGCTCGCTGAACACTTGGGGTTGGAATTGAACACAGTAAATGTACATGATCAGGACTTTATCGATAGCATGCCAGATGTCATTGAACATTTTGGACACCCCTACTATGAATGTCCTCAGTCTATCCCCATACTGTTGGTTTCTCGATTGATTCACAGTCATCGCATTAAAGCCGTCTTATCTGGAGAAGGCTCCGATGAATGCTATTTAGGCTATAATTGGGTCGTACCAAATATTCAACAATGGCGGCACTATATTAAAGACATAAGTAAAAGACTCCTACGATTCACCGGAGCAACATTGTCCTCCAGACAAAATCGCAACATAAACATTCATGAATTGATACTGGGATTACATAACCGATTTGAAGTGAATCTGGAAAATGATGAAATCGACGAGCTGAAACAATTAACCAACTGCACGACATTACACAATAGTACGAGCAAATCATTAAAATTACTCAACTATGGTCTACGAGGCTTACTTCACCGCAATGATTCAATGGGCATGGCCGCAAGCGTGGAGTCCCGATTTCCTTTTCTTGATACCAAATTAGTTCAGCTCGCGGTAAATGTTCCTTATAAGCACAAGGTCCGATTTTCACCAACAACTCTTGATACTAATCACCTCTTTTTTTGTGATAAATGGATACTCAGAGAGGTGGCCAAGAGGTATTTGCCGCCAGATCTGAGTCATCGATCAAAAAGACCATTTTCTGTTGATGCCTATCGTCGTTCAAAAATCTCCTCAGATTTTTTTGACAAGTCCTTCGTCTCGGAGCTATTTGGCCTCTCTTCACGAGAACGGACATATTTAGCTGACCACATCTCTGGAAGCCCGACCTTGAAGACAAAACTTATTCAATTGGAAGTCTGGGCACACATTTTCTTAAAGAATGACTCGAAAGAGTCAATTCTCAACACCCTGCAACGAAATATTTCTGTGACGGCTGTTTAAAGAAAATGGACGCAGAAGGTAGGAGAAGGTAGGAGCCTGAAAGGAAGCTTATTAGGAAAGAGAGTGACGCTGTTTCAGACGACCTGCAATTTTTTGCCGCAATCGAGCTTTTTCGAGACTAACCTGTGCTTCTTTTACTTCTGAAGGAAGTCCGCCACGTTCCAGCTGTTGCTCAGCTTCTCGGACGGCTTCTTCAGCACGTTCAACGTTGATATCTTCGGCCTTTTCGGCTATCTCGGCGAGAATGGTCACTTTCTTCGGAGTCACTTCAGCAAAGCCCCAGAGAACAGACATAAAATGCGTTTCTTCGCCAATACGATAGTGCAATTCACCGATGCGTAACGTCGTCAAAAAATGACAATGCCCAGGGAGGACACCAAAATCACCCTCGCTCCCAGGTGCAGAAACATAATCGACTTCCTGGCTCAACAGACGATGGTCGGGGGTGACAACCTCTAAAAGAATTTTACCTGCAGTCACGGCGGTAGGAGAAAGAGCCATTACACTTTATACCCCAATT
Organism: Candidatus Nitrospira salsa; assembly: GCF_965152625.1. Taxonomy (NCBI): domain Bacteria; kingdom Pseudomonadati; phylum Nitrospirota; class Nitrospiria; order Nitrospirales; family Nitrospiraceae; genus Nitrospira; species Candidatus Nitrospira salsa. The sequence goes on along the minus strand of NZ_CBCUCO010000004.1, from coordinate 303,542 downwards.
TTTCAGCTTTTTCTATGGCTTCTTCAATTGGACCTACCATATAAAAGGCTTGTTCCGGTAGGTGGTCATATTTGCCATCGACAATTTCTTTGAAACTGCGAACGGTATCCGTCAATTTCACATATTTCCCAGGAGATCCGGTGAAGGCTTCGGCGACATGGAAGGGCTGCGATAAGAACCGTTGTAACTTTCGAGCTCTGGCCACGGTTTGTTTATCATCTTCTGAGAGCTCATCCATTCCCAAAATTGCAATGATGTCTTGCAAATCTTTGTATTTCTGCAACGTCCCTTGGACGCGTTGCACGACTCCGTAATGTTCTTCACCCAAAATTTGCGGATCCAAAATCCGAGATGTGGAGTCCAATGGATCCACAGCTGGATAAATGCCCAGCTCTGCCAAACTCCGCGACAGCACAGTCGTGGCATCTAAGTGAGCAAACGCCGTCGCTGGTGCAGGATCGGTCAAATCGTCTGCAGGAACGTACACGGCTTGGACGGAGGTGATTGAACCACTTTTCGTCGACGTAATACGTTCTTGCAAGGTTCCCATTTCGGTTCCCAACGTTGGCTGATAACCGACGGCTGATGGCATGCGTCCTAACAATGCTGACACTTCCGAGCCTGCTTGCGTAAATCGGAATATATTATCCACGAACAACAACACGTCTTGGTTTTCTTCATCGCGGAAATATTCGGCAATGGTCAGACCTGTTAAGCCGACACGCAGTCGAGCCCCTGGTGGTTCGTTCATTTGACCATACACAAGTGCCGCTTTAGACTTGGAAAAGTCTTTAGGGTCAATAACTTTAGAATCCTGCATTTCATGCCACAAGTCATTGCCTTCGCGAGTTCGTTCACCGACTCCGGCAAAAACTGAATAACCCCCATGATGCAATGCAATATTGTTAATCAGCTCCATAATAATGACGGTTTTTCCTACGCCAGCACCACCAAAGAGTCCGACTTTTCCACCTTTCGCATAAGGCTCCAGCAAGTCAACAACTTTAATACCGGTTTCTAAGACTTCAGTTTTGGTTTCTTGGTCCTCTAACGCTGGAGCAGAACGGTGGATGGACCAACGTTTCTTCGCTGGAACAGGGCCATACCCGTCAACTGGATCACCTAACACGTTCATGATCCGACCCAATGTTTCTTTTCCCACTGGAACGGAAATCGCGGCACCGGTATCCACCACTTCAAGCCCTCTGACTAACCCATCAGTCGAGGACATAGAAATTGCGCGAACCCGATTTTCTCCAAGGTGCTGAGCCACCTCCAGAGTCAATGTGTCTCCGGCCTCACCAGTCTGTTCCCCCGCCACTTGAGCAATCGTCAAGGCATTAAAAATATGCGGGAGCTTTCCTGGCGGGAACTCAATGTCGACCACCGGTCCAATGACTTGCACGATTTTTCCGTTTTCTGTATCGGTACCCACCATAGACTCCTTGGTTTGGAAAAGGTTTAGGAACTCTGTGACATAAACGGTTCCTGCACAACCCTTAATTTATTGAATAGCCTCAGCGCCGCCGACGATATCCATCAGTTCTTTGGTAATCGCTGCCTGACGAGTTTTGTTATAAAACAAGGTCACCTTCTTAATCAGCTCGCCAGCATTACGCGTGGCTCCGTCCATAGCCGTCATCCGTGCAGCCTGTTCCGCAGCGGCTGACTCTAACAGTGCACGATACATTTGAATCTCAAAATGTTTCGGCAACAACGTCTCCAATAATTCACCTTCATCTGGTTCATAGAGGTAGCCGCCTACGGTTTCTGGGGCATCCTCTTCTTGGTCTTCATGAAGGGATTCAATGGGCAAGAATTTCTCGACAATCACTTCTTGCTGCATAGCGGATTTAAATTCATTGTAGACAACATAGAGATGATCAAACGTGCCTGCATGATATTCAGACACAACGTTCTGACCAATATCCAAGGCATGTTCAAAGCTGAGACGATCAAATACCCCTGGCCATTCTTGTCGAATAGGCCAATCACGTCGTTTAAAAAAATCAATGGACTTCCTGCCTATAAGGCTCACCGAGACCTGTTTCCCTAGTCGACGTTGTTCTTCTAAAAATTCGCCCGCCCGACGAAGGATATTCGTGTTAAAGGCTCCACATAGGCCACGATCACTGGTCACCACCAGTAGTTCAAGCGTCTGGCCATCACGTCGGCTTAAGAGCGGATGGGCGGACCTGTTGACGCGTTGGCTTAAATTACTCATGACTTCCCGTAATTGATGAGCATAGGGTCGAGCCGCGAGAATCCGTTCTTGCGCACGCTTCAATTTTGCGGCCGCCACCATTTTCATGGCTTTGGTAATTTTTTGGGTATTTTTAACGGAAGCAATTTTCCGTCGAAGACTTTGAAGACTTGGCATAATTCTCTTGCGTCGTTCGTTTCGCGTATTTCGTCGCTCGCGTGAAGAGTCTTTCTGGTTTTTACGAGATACGACTCACAGTTAACGAGATACGTTTTTTAGAGGTGTTATTCGTACCCTTTTGATTTCTTAAACTCCGTGATAATTTGCTTGAGTTTGCCACCGAATTCATCATCAATTTTCTTAATCGATTTCACCTCATCAAGCATTTGAGAATTTTTCTCTTTCACATACGCGATGAGCCCTTGTTCAAATTCACGAATTTTATTGACCGGCACATTGTCAAGGAAGCCATTGACGCCTGCATAAATGGAAAGGACTTGCGTGGCAACTGGCATCGGTTTGTATTGCTCTTGTTTGAGCAATTCCACCATCCGTTCTCCTCTTGCCAATTGAGCTTGCGTGGCTTTATCCAAATCACTGCCAAACTGAGCAAATGCTGCCATTTCTCGGTATTGCGCCAGATCCAATCTCAGTGTTCCCGCGACTTGCTTCATGGTTTTAATTTGGGCGGACCCCCCGACGCGTGAGACCGAGAGGCCGACATTAATCGCTGGCCGTATGCCAGAATAAAACAAGTCGGAAGCTAGAAAGATCTGCCCATCAGTAATGGAAATCACGTTGGTGGGGATATAGGCAGAGACGTCACCGGCTTGCGTTTCGATGATTGGCAAGGCCGTCAAACTACCAGAACCTTTTTCTTCACTCATCTTTGCGGCACGTTCTAATAACCGAGAATGCAAATAAAACACATCCCCTGGATAGGCTTCACGGCCTGGGGGCCGACGAAGCAGAAGGGAAAGCTGACGGTAGGCGGTGGCATGTTTGGACAAATCATCATACACAATGAGTGCATGTTTCCCATTATCACGGAAATATTCCGCCATGGTCACACCGGCATATGGCGCAAAAAACTGTAGCGAAGCCGAGTCACTGGCGGTAGCCGAAATGACCGTCGTATATTCCATTGCCCCATGATCTTCTAACGTCTTCACCACTCGGGCAACAGTCGAACGTTTTTGGCCAATCGCAACGTAGAAACAATAGACATCTAAGCCTTTTTGGTTAATGATGGTGTCAACGGCAATAGCCGTCTTTCCCGTTTGACGATCGCCAATAATGAGCTCCCGTTGTCCGCGCCCAATAGGAATCATCGCATCAATGGCTTTGAGGCCAGTTTGCAGAGGCTCCCCAACCGATTGCCGATCCACAACACCAGGCGCTTTGATTTCAAGCAGCCTAGACTCAGTGGAATTGATAGTGCCTTTTCCATCAATAGGTATCCCAATCGAATCAACAACTCGACCAACCAAGGCTTCGCCCACGGGGACTTCAGCGATCCGACCTGTACGTTTAACAGGATCTCCTTCACGAATGCCCACATCTTCCCCGAGTAACACCACACCCACGCTATCTTCTTCTAGATTAAGGGCAACTCCATATAACCCACCGGGAAATTCAAGCAGCTCCCCGGACATGGCTCCATCTAGACCATAAACTTTGGCGATATTGTCACCGACTTGGATGACATAGCCCATCTCCTGCACGTCGACCCGCTGGTCAAACCCTTTAATTTTTTCTTGAATGATGGAACTAATCTCTTCTGCCTTAATCTGCATAATTTACCCCTTTGCCAGGCGGGTCCTCATATTGGCTAATTTTCCTCGCACAGTACTGTCAAAAACACGGCTTCCAATGCGAATTTGGAGGCCGGCAATTAAGCTGTCATCCGTGTCAAATTTGATTTTAACGGCCCGGTTTAATTTGCGGGTCAAGTCCGATTGCAGTTCTTCCTGCTCCGTTGAAGACAATCGATTGGCTGAAGAAACCCATACATGCTGCAAACCATTTTTTTCATCAACAAGATCACTGAAGGCTTCCCCGATTTCAGGCAGAAGGATTCCCCGATTTTTTCTTAACAGTTCTTCGAAAAATTGCTTCAGGATTGAAGGCGCACCCGACCGTTCACTCATTTCATGGAGCAGAGCCACTTTTTCCTCAAAGGTAAAAATCGGGGAGGCCAGGGCGTGTTTAAACGATTGAGAGGCCGCGAGCGATTCGGATATCGTATCCAAGCTCTTGGAGACTACGGTAATACTCTGATCGTCAAGCAATTGAAAAAGCGCGGTAGCATACCGACGCGCAACTGAACGTTTGTTCACGGTTTACTGAAACCTTTTAAAATTCATTTTGAGGATTACTGAACCAAAATAGTTTGAGAGTGCTGCCGTTGGTTAGACACCGTCCAGATTGTAAGAATCCGTGTTTGGAATGGTCTCTTCATTATGAAGCGATAAAGACCACACTTCAGGATGACGGCACAGGTGCCAATCAGTAGATATAACCGTTCTTATGACTAAGAACACGATGCATGGCCATCCTCTATTCGCGTCTCTCACTCCTTCTGACGTAACAATCACTAGCGTCAACCATGACACTACGTGACTTTACACGACATGTGTCGATACTTTTGGGAACGGCTATATAACGGAGGAGAGCACAAACGAGGCAAAATTAGCATGGGTGAGTGGGGCTGTCAACTCAAATACAGAAATTTACGCTTGTAAGACTAATGGAAAAACTTATAAGGACTGAAGCGATGAGGCAGGCTTCTGACGTTGAACCTGAATGGGTTCTTGACCACGCTGAATAATCCCGCCACCCAACACCCAGCCGGCTTCATCATAAAACACGACTGATTGTCCGGGACTTAACGAGCGTTGAGGTGTAATAAATTTCAGCACAATAGTAGCTTCTTGATCCCAGGTAACCGTTGCAGTTGCCGGGGTTGTCGCATAGCGGCATTTGGCAAGGACATTCGCTCCCTCAGTGAGATGTTCCTGATGAAAAATATTTAATTCCGAAAGACGGCATTCCCACATATCGAGGTCTTCTGCAGCCCCTAAGACGACTGTATTGCTTTCAGGAATCACGTGATGAACATATAAACGTTCACCAGTGGCGATCCCTAGTCCTTTTCGTTGGCCAGATGTATAGAAGGCCACACCATTATGTTTCCCAATGGGACTTCCCTGCATATCAACAAACGTTCCAGGCTTCATCGACTCTGGGGCATTAACCTTAAGGAATTCTCTGTAGTCACCTTGAGTCACAAAACAAATTTCCTGACTTTCTTTTAATTCCTCAGTTGGAAGACCCATTTTCTCTGCACGACTCCATACTTCAGATTTTTGAAGTTGGCCAACCGGAAAGAGAATATGCGGAAGCCAGTCAGGTGAAATGCGATACAAAAAGTATGACTGATCTTTTTTTCGGTCTTCGGCTATGCCGAGCTGAAGAAGCCCATTTGGACTTTTCCCAATCTTTGCATAATGGCCAGTTGCCACATAATCAGCACCTATTCTTTTGGCATGTGTATACAACGAGCCAAATTTGACCCGCTCATTACATCTCACACAAGGATTTGGGGTTTCTCCGCTGAGATAGGCTTGAGTGAAATTATCAATGACCCCTTTTTGAAAAATCTCTCGGGTGTCGATGACTTCATGGGGAATATTTAGTAGTTGAGCAACATGTTTAGCGATTCCAACCTTACAACACCCTCGCTCTTCCCATCGCTTTGATGTTCTGGTTTCTTCTGTTTCTTCCTCCCAAACCTGAAGGGTTACACCTTGAACATCATAGCCCTGCTCAACCAGAATTGAAGCCGCGACCGAGCTATCGACTCCGCCGCTCATCCCCAGGACAACTGTAGGTCGAATAGACACGAGATATTTACCGCTGGATACAATAAAAATTATGAAAGAGAGTCATGAGCAACTTGAAGACTTTTGGAGTTCTGATTCCCATTCTCTGGCTCGTCGGCTTCCACATCAAATACTTGTGCAGGCGCAGCCCCCATATCACACATACCATGGAAATACACTCCATCTTCCATCGAAAACCCCGGGGTATGCACATCTCCAATCATAACGGCTGGCTTGAGTAACTGCACTTTGTGGGAGGCGGTGATATTGCCTTCCACGCGACCGCCACTGACGATGGTTCCACCGTTAATCGTCCCTTTAATCACGGCGTGTTCTCCAATGATTAACGTATCGTCAGTGGTAATTTCTCCTTCAAAGTGTCCATCAACACGAACGGTGCCTTCAAACTGGGCTTTACCCTTAAAGTCGACACCTTTTCCTAGAAAGGTGTAATGGTCATCTTCAAAAATCGTTTCTTTTTTCGGTTTGCCTTTCTCGCCCCACATGTCTTTGCCTCCTCTAAACGCCTGCCTTCATGGCAGTCCTTATAACCCGCGAAACTGGCTCAATAGGTATCTTCGGCAAAGAGTTACGATACTTTGAGAGTTTCTTCGGCTTTTCCAATGAAGGAGGTTTCTTTTGACTTGCTCTCACCAGCCTTCGGCATCACACATGTCCCATTAAAGAGGACACCTTCATCCATAGAAATAGACGGCGTTTTCACTGACCCCTCAAAGACAGCAGGAGACATGAGTTTGACGCGTTCTTTTGCCATAATATCACCAGTGATTCGCCCCTGGCAGGCAATAGTCCCGGCCTCAATTTTGGCAGAAATCACGGCCTTTTCTCCGACAATGAGAATCCCATCCGTGAAAATCTCTCCTTCAAGGCGACCATCCACACGAACCGAGCCTTTGTACCGAATGGTTCCTTTAAAAGTCACGCCCTCACCGACAAAGGCAATGACGTCACCAGCAGCTTTTTCTAAGTCAAATGGCTTGGCATTTCCCATTGATGTGGCTCCCTCCGTAAAGCCTGAAGATTGATCTGCATCAGCATTGCTACTTTTTCCAAACATAACAAACCCCCCTTACGTTTTGGACATTGGCCTTTGAGACCGACTATCCAGATTTTCCATGTTGAGGGTCATCAGCATCATGTGTCGAAACCTCACCCTAGACTGGACAATCAATTGCTTACATGCGTTTTCCATATAATAATTGGCAGCAATTCTTATTCCAAGATAGAACCTGTAATTCGTTCAAGGTCCTCCTCTGAAAAAAAGTGAATAATCAGCTTTCCGCCTTTCTTGCCCTTAGCAATATTGACTCTTGATCCTAAATGTCTTCGTAACTGCTCTTCGATATGAAAATATTCTGCCTGTTTTTTTATGATCTTACGAGGAGATATAGAATTTTTAACTTTAGAAACAATAACTTCTGTTCCTCGCACCGATAAACTTTCCTGAACAATCTGCTTAGCAACCGCAATCTGCTCCTCACCCTTCTTCAGACCTAACAGCACTTTGGCATGCCCCAAGGTGACTTGATCGCGTTCGATAAACTCTTGTACTTCCCTTGGCAGGGTTAACAGGCGTGTGACGTTGGCAATGGTCGAACGGTCTTTTCCCACAGCATTGGCGACTTGATCCTGAGTAAAGCCAAATTCCTCAATTAATTGAACATATGCGCGCCCCTCTTCCATAGGGTTGAGATCTTGTCTCTGGACATTTTCAACCATAGCGAGTGCCAAAGACTTTTCATCGTTTGAAAGCCGAACGAGGGCCGGGATCGCTGCAAGACCGGCAATTTTTGCCGCCCGCAATCGGCGCTCACCGGCAATAAGCTCAAAAGCTCCATCACCAGTTCGTCTCACAAGTACAGGCTGAAGAACACCATGTTCCTTCAATGACGCCGCTAACTCTGTCATTTCTGTTTCATCAAAGACTTTTCGTGGTTGATAGCGGTTCGGGATAATCTGGTTAACAGAGATGTACTTTATCTCTTCTCCCACGCTCCAATTCACCTTCTTTTTTTCAGGCAAGAGAGCCTGCAACCCTTTACCAAGTGCTTTCTTTTCCATCAGGCGATGATCTCCTTAGCCAGATCAACATACGCACGAGAGCCGGACGATGCGGCGTTGTAAAGTAAGACCGGTTTGCCATAACTTGGTGACTCTGCGAGGGAAACATTTCTTGGGATCATCGCTTGATAAACCTTATCCTTAAAATATTCTCGTATTTCGCTTTCAACTTGGCGAGATAGATTAATACGAGAATCATACATCGTCAATACAATACCCTCTAATTCAAGATGGGGATTGATTGATTCCTTAATACGGTCAACATTGCCAAGTAATCTCCCTAAACCTTCCATGGCATAATACTCACATTGCACTGGAATTAAGACGGAAGTGGCTGCCACGAGTGCATTAATAGTGAGAAGTCCGAGTGCAGGTGGACAGTCAAAGATGATCCATTGATAATCATTTTTGACTTTATCCATAATGTTTTTTAACACTTCTTCTCGCCCTGAAAGACTAGACAACTCAACTTCTGCCCCGACGAGATCCGTACTCGATGGAATCATATCGAGACCCGTCACTTCTGTTTTAACGATTGAGTCCTCGATAAAGTCTCGAGCCATCAGACAGTCATAGATTGTGGCTTTTGGCGACTGTATTCCCATTCCGCTTGTGGCATTGGCCTGTGGATCTAAGTCAACAATAAGGACAGAATACTGCTGCAAAGCTATTGAGGCGGCGACATTAATGGCCGTGGTTGTTTTACCGACACCGCCTTTTTGATTTGCGACAGCAATAATCTTTTTCAACTATTCACTCCAGAATTAAATGACAAAGTTCCACGTGGAACACATGGACACCTCTAATCAAAACATCACATTAAGGAGAGTACTTTCAACGTAGAATGCACATGAATCACACTCATAAATCAAAATTATCGCGATCAAGGATACCTGTCATCAAAAAACTTGATACCATGATTACTTCAATAAACTATCGGCTGGTTGTAAGACAGTTAAGACGCGCTCCCCGTACCCGTGTGGCAATTCATATGATAATTCCCGACTAAGGTTCATTCCAAAATATGAATCTGCTATGCCAATAGGACGTGAACGGTATATACACACTCGGCTTTCCTTATGCAAGACGGAAAGAACACATGGAAAAATATCTTCAGGACTTATTGCCTTTGATACGACACAATCATAGGAACAACCAGAGTCATTAGCTTTTACGAACTCCTGAATTGTTTGTTGTTTCACCAATACTTCCTGAAGAGAAATTACTCCTATTATATGGTGAAGAAACGCTGTCTTTTTTAACTTTGGCTCTATGAGTGTGAGTGTTATTTCAGGAAACGCAATTTTTAACGGCAATCCCGGAAAGCCACCACCAGTTCCGATATCAATAATTGACAGCTTCTTTCCTAAATCAAGCGCCAGCGACCCTGCTAAAGAGTCTATAAAAAGGTTTACTATGATATCTGACTTGTTTTTCAAGCTTGTCAGATTAATTTTGGCATTCCAACGACGCAATTCATCAAAATATACTATAAATTTCTCTATTGCGTCGTGAGGCAGCTTGACTCCAATATGTGCCGAGCCATCAACAAGTAAATTTTCTATGTTTTTCTCATGTTCCACGTGGAACTTGGACACCTGTAATCAAAACGTAAGTTGCCTAATAGACTTCAACGTCAAAAACCCCATGAATGAGCCTTATAACCCACAACGATCGTGGCCAAGGACACCTGTAATCAAAACACTCAATAGCAATGGTACGGAGGCCTCGCGAGTATCACCTTTTAACCCTAGGCCAACAGTGGTCCACTTGGACGCCGATAATTGACATATCTGAATGGCTGATGCGTCATTTCATGTTGCATATAGGTTCTAATTTTCATAGGAACTATCGCGTCCAAGCATACCTTTTTTACGACTATAGCGAAACCAATTAACTTTCAGCCGATTCAAATAAGCCAAATCCGCGCGAGATAGCGGTTCCTCTCATGACTCACCCCTACGGTTTCCAAACACACCATAAGGAGGTCATAAAACTTACGAACTTATACAATTTTGCTGACGTTTATAACGATCTAATGAGACAAGGAGAAGAGAAATAGCAGCCGGGGTCACGCCTGAAATGCGTGAAGCTTGCCCTATGGAAGATGGTTTGACGCTATTCAATTTCTCAAGAACTTCATTCGAGAATCCCGTGACGGAATGATATGCAAAGTCGACTGGAATACGACGATTTTCCAATTTCTTAAATTTCGCGACCTGTTGCTCTTGCCGTGTGATATACCCCTCATACTTCACGGCGATCTCAACAGATTCCCAAAAATCTTCATCGTATGAATCCTGCTCAAGAGACAGATCAACGAGCTGTTTATAAGAGATATTGGGCCTTTTGAGAAGTTGAGCCAATGTCAGATTATTCGTACTGAGATCAATACCCAACATCTCAATATTCTGAAAACCGTTTGACTTTGTCGGTGTCGTCGCCTGCAGCCGTTTCATTTCCTGCTGCATGCGCTCTCGCTTATGATGAAATTTTTGATACAACGTTTCATCGATAAGGCCAAGTCCATGCCCAATGTCCATTAAACGCATATCTGCATTATCCTGTCGTAAGAGCAGACGATGTTCGGCTCTGGAGGTAAACATCCGGTAGGGCTCAAGCGTATCTTTTGTAATTAAATCATCAATAAGAACGCCAATATAGGCTTGCGATCGGTCTAATATGAGTGGCGGTTCATTTCTTACGCGAAGCGCAGCATTTATCCCTGCAATGATTCCCTGAGCCGCCGCCTCTTCGTAACCAGACGTCCCGTTTATTTGACCAGCGTGATACAGACCATCCACAAGTTTAGCCTCCAAGGTCTCATGGAGTTGTCGAGGAGGAAAGTAATCATATTCAACGGCATAACCCGGTCGTAAAAATTTGGCCTGCTCAAGACCCGGTATGGTTTTCACGAGGGCTTGCTGCACATCAATGGGAAGGCTGGTTGAAATCCCATTCGGGTAATAAGAATTTCCCTGTAACTCTTCCGGTTCCAGGAAAATTTGATGTTGCGTCTTATCTGCAAACCTGACCACTTTATCTTCAATTGACGGGCAGTACCGAGGTCCTGTTGCATCGATTATCCCTGAGTACATGGGCGACCGGTCTAAATTTTCTCGAATGATTCGATGGGTTTCCTTGTTGGTATAGGTAATATGACAGGGTATTTGGGAATTGGGAATCGACTCAGTTCGATAAGAAAATGGCCGTGGCGGGGAATCCCCAGGTTGAATGATAGTTTTTTCAAAACAAATACTGTCCCGATCAAGACGAGGAGGAGTCCCTGTTTTGAGTCGTCCCGTTTCAAAGCCTAAATCCCTCATGCAGTCAGAGAGATGTTCCGCAGAATATTCTCCTGCTCGTCCACCGGGAAGATGATTCAGTCCGACATGCATGAGTCCTTTGAGAAATGTGCCAGAGGTCAAAATGACGGCACGTGCAAGGACCTCGGTCTTATCTTGAAGTACAACCCCTTCAACACAACCATTTCGTGTGATAATACGGTCTACCGTGGCAGAAATAATCTGCAAACCCTCTTGTTGACGCAAGGTTTCTTGCATAGACATGGCATACAGTCTCTTATCACATTGAACTCGAAGCGCACGGACAGCCGGACCTTTTTTCGTATTAAGCATACGGAATTGAATACCAGATAAATCAGTATTAATACCTACTTGCCCGCCTAGAGCATCAATTTCCCTTACTAAATGACCCTTAGCTATTCCACCCATGGCAGGGTTACACGGCATCTGAGCAATTTTCGTCTCATCGATCGTCACCATGGCCACTTGGCAACCCATGCGGGCAGCCGCAAGTGCTGCCTCACAACCGGCGTGGCCTCCCCCAACCACAATGACATCAACGTTTCTAGACATGGGCCTTGCTCTTTTTATTCATATCGATTTATTTGCCTATACAAAATTCTGCGAAGACTCGATCAAGGATATCATCAGTGCTGACCGACCCTGTAATTTCTCCCAAGAAGTTTAACGATGCGCGAACATCAACAGCAACACAATCCGCGGAAAACCCCTGTTCAATCGCAACGAGCGCATTCGTGATGGCCTCTAACGCAGAGAGTAACGCCTGTTTATGCCGAAGTCGAGTGATCATGACGGCATCTCTCGATTCAAGCTGTCCTGTAATCAACACATCCTTTATATTGGAACAAAGCTGCTCAAATCCAGATCGTGTTTTTGCCGATATGGAAACAACTTTTGTTCGACGAGCCTCTTGTGGATCATCCGCAGACTCACGAAGCATTACGTGAATATCACATTCACGTACTTTTCCTGGTAAATCGCTTTTGTTCAAGACTATCACGCGCTTTTTCTGTACGCTATTCTTGATGAGGAGAGCGTCTTCTTCAGAAAGAGCTTGTGAACCATCTAGCACGAGTAAAAGAAGTTCTGCTTGTTCAAGTGCCTCTGTGGAACGCCGGATTCCTTCTTCTTCCAGTGTATCCCCGGCTTCACGAATGCCTGCCGTGTCCTGCAACCGAATCAAAATACCATGAATACTCATCACTTCTTCTAAGACATCACGTGTGGTGCCAGGAATAGCCGATACGATAGCCCTATTCGTTTCCAAAAGTGTATTCAATAAACTCGACTTTCCAACGTTTGGCTTTCCGACGATGGCCGTCATGACACCCTCTCGAATAATTCGTCCATCTTCAGCCGTTTTCAGTAAATTCGTGATTTCCACTTCAAGAGATTGGAGAACACGTTTGAGCTCATCTTGTCCAAGAAACGTAATATCTTCTTCAACAAAATCCAATCCTGCCTCCAGATGGGCCAACACATGAATCAATTCATCTCTCATCCGGTCAATTTTTTCTGCCAATGAGCCTTGGAGTTGCTCCTGCGCCACTTGAAGGCTTGTTGCTGTCGTCGCGCGTATCGTATCTAAGACGGCTTCAGCCTGCGTTAAATCCAGACGACCATGTAGAAAGGCACGCCGGGTAAACTCGCCCGGTTCCGCTAATCGTGCACCATAACGAATGAGCGCTTCACAAACTGTTGTCAAAATAAGGCTTCCCCCATGACAGTGAATCTCTACCACGTCTTCCCCTGTATAAGACTTTGGGGATCGCATCAGCACGACTAACGCTTCATCGACTTTGGTGATTGAAAGATTTTGCTTAGAGTCCTGAGAAGAGACCTTCACGTCTGCAAGGTAGAGTTGATGGCTTCGTATCGTCTCCAAGGACTTTCCTCGTCGAAGCGAAAGAATGTTCGAGGTCATCCCGAACGCCTCTGGACCGCTAACCCGCACGATGCCAATCCCCCCTTCGCCAATAGGAGTGGCAACCGCGCAAATCGTATCATCGAGCTGCATACTCACTTTCGATTTTTTCGTTTGGACTTACCCTTTGCATTCTCGCTCGGAGACTCATTTTCACTCTTCTTTTTCTTTTGATCAATGGGGTCGGACCCAGAGGCTATCTCGGGACTTGGCTGTGGTGATGAAAAGGTAGGCTTCTTGAAGATATAGCGGTCTGTCACAAACTGCTGTGTAATCGTCAGGACATTGTTTGTAACCCAGTACAGCACGAGTCCAGCTGGAAAGGTCAGGAATAAAAATGTCAGAAAGACTGGGAGGATCAACATCATTTTCGCTTGAGTGGGGTCCATTGTCGTCGGCATGATCTTCTGCTGCAACACCATGGAGGCTCCCATCAAAATGGGCAGCAAATAGTAAGGGTCCGGAACAGATAAATCAGTAATCCAAAGCATGAATGGAGCTTGCCGAAGGTCTACGGTCATGTACAAGATATTAAATAACGAGATAAACGCTGGCATTTGTAGGAACATCGGGAGACAGCCACCGACCGGATTGACCTTATGGTCCTTGTAGAGTTTCATCAACTCTTTATTGAGACGCTCACGATCGTCTTTAAACTTGTTTTGGATCTCTAAAACCTTTGGCTGAATCTTCTGCATGCCCTGCATGGACTTGTAACTTTTATACTGGAGTGGAACAAATAGCAGTTTGATGCAGACGGTCAGGAGAATGATGGCAATGCCATAATTTTGAGTATAGTCATAAAAGTACCGAAGGACATAGAACAGTGGTTTGGCCACGGCTTTGACCACACTCCAACTATCATAAATAAACCATCCAAAATCGATCGTGTCTTCCAGGCCGAGCTGAAAGTCTTTGAGTAGATCAAACTGCTTGGGTCCGGCAAAGAGTCGAAAGGCATAACTCTGTTGTTCACTCGAGCCAGGAAACTGCACTCCGGCCGTTATGACGTTTTCCAATTCTTCTATGGCAAACACACCCTCAGCATTCTCAGGAATCACCACACTCATGAAATATTTGTCTTGCAGTGCAGCCCAACGAATATCGCCCGTTCGCTCGACATGTGGCTTGGTGTCGACTGCATCACTTTCATTTAATTCGGGAAGCTCTTTTTCCAGCTTCTCTCCAATCATCCAAGCTGGCCCTAACGACCCAATAAACCCTTGCCCCCATTCCACAATGCCGAAATTCGTTCCTAGGAGGACATTAAGATCTTCTTCAATACCTTCACTCTTGATGACCACATCAACAACATAGGAATCATGGTGAAAGGTAAACTCTTTCTGAATCCAAAGATCTTTTTCTTTGGATTGAAGGGTCATCGTCATATGGCCAACCGGATGGTTTTCATCGAGAGTGGAAAAATCTCGCTGAACGGTATACAGCCCTTGTTGAAAGAGTTTTGTGGTGTCTTGATCCGAGACTTCGAGTGATAACGGTTCGTTAAACTGGCCCTCTGCATACACAAGTTCGACAGGTAGCGGATCTTCAGACTGCGTCAAATATCGTAATAATTGCCAACTTGTGATCTCGGCCCCGCGGTTGGAAATTTGGGCTCGATAGAGAGGAGTCTCGATCGTTTCGATCTGTTCTTGTTGGTCCGTCTCACTTGCTTGAGAAGCATCTAAAGAAAGCTGGCCTTTCTCAGATGTCTCCGTTTCAGCAGAGGACGAAGTCGCGACCGTCTTCTGGTCTTTCTCTTCATCTTCCACCAATCGTGCGTCTTCGGTCTGGTCAATGATGGATGTATCATTGAGAGGGGCAAAGCCATATTCTTTCATGACGATGTCCCAGCCAATGATGATTCCCAAGCACAACACGATAAAAAGAACGACTCGTTTTTCCATTGACGTTAATGCTTCCTAGACAGTTTTTGGTGGTCCCGATTCAGAGCAGGCCTCGAGTGTTTCAAAATAAAAACGAGTAAGAGTTCAGAAATATCGAAATTTGGATTAGGGAACTGGATCAGTCCCGCCTGAATGGAATGGCTGACATTTAAGAACTCTGAGGGTTGTCAGCCCTACCCCCTTCACGAGTCCATACCGACGAATGGCTTCGTAACCGTAATGAGAACAAGACGGTTCAAACCGACAGTGCGGTCCCAAGAAAGGTGAAACCCATTGTTGATAGACTGAGATTATCCAGAGAACGAGTCTGGATAAGAATGATGAGGAGTGGGACGAAGAACCCCAATCCTGTGAAGGGCTACTTTCCAATTTTCCTGAACAATCTGAAATTTTTTCTGTAATACAGGGGACTTTGGGAAGATAACAATATCATACCCTTTTACTAAATCATCCTGTATGGCCCGCACCAGTTCCCGAAAAATACGCTTTGCTCGATTTCGAAGTACAGCTTTCCCAAATCGTCGTCCAACAACAATGCCCACACGTGATTGAGGTTGCTGACTTTCACAAAACATGAGGTTGAACAATGGGTGTTGTACGCGTTGCCCCATACGTTTTACCTGATTGTAGTCCTGTGTTTTTTTGATAAACAGACAATATCCAGATGAGTCGCATTTACTCATCTGAGACAGTGAGACGAGTACGTCCTTTTTTTCTCCTTCTTGCAAGAACTTTTCGCCCATTTTTTGTGCTCATCCGTTTTCGAAATCCGTGGTCTCGTTTTCGTTTAAGATTTGATGGCTGCCTGTAAGTCATTGACACAGTAATAGTCTCCTTCGTAAATCATAGGTGCAAACCCTAAATTATGGGGATTTCTATTATGGATGTCAATTAGTCCGTCCCCTGAATGCCCATGAGATGATATCCAATATTTATCAGTATGGTGGTCAAATTCCGTTAATTGACTAGATTCAAAGGTGAAGATATAGTCATTCAATGAAAAATAACCTGTAATTTTAATTATTTATGAATTTAACTCTCGTAAGGATCTCAGGTTGTGAAGATTCGAAGTATTAAAGGCATCAAGGATATTCTTCCAGATCAAATGCCAAAGTGGAATATCGTCGAACATGCCGCACACAAACTTGCCAAATGTTATGGGTTTTCAGAAATTCGAATTCCGACATTTGAACAAACTCAATTGTATGCAAGAAGTATTGGCGAATCCACTGATGTGGTTGAAAAAGAAATGTATACATTTCAGGACCGTGATGGCACTTCCCTGACCCTACGTCCAGAAGGAACTGCCGGTGTGGTTCGAGCCTACCTTGAGCACAATCTCTCCACTCAGTTTTCTATGCGAAAGCTGTATTACATTGGCCCGATGTTCCGTCATGAGCGGCCTCAAGCTGGAAGATTCCGACAGTTTCATCAGTTTGGCGTAGAAGTGTTCGGCACTGAAGATCCGTATATGGATGTCGAAGTCATTTCGTTACTATGGCAATATTTCACAGATTTACAGTTACCAGAACTCACTCTATATATTAACTCCATTGGTACACCAGAAGATCGCCAACTGTATATTTCTCAACTTCAAGCCTTTGCCAAACCTCAACTTCAAAATTTTTGTGAAAACTGCCAACGACGTTTTCATACCAATCCTCTGCGCATACTGGACTGTAAAGTCCCTCGATGTAACTCCCTTACTGAAGAAGCCCCCAAGCTCTTAGAGACTCTCTCTCCAGCATCTCTCGAGCACTTTACACATGTTCAAAACGGCATTTCATTACTCACGATCCCTTATACCATTCACCATAGACTCGTCCGGGGTTTAGATTATTATTCCCAAACGACATTTGAAATTACTTCGTCTCACTTAGGCGCACAAAATACGATAGGAGCCGGTGGCCGATACGACGGGCTTGTCAAAAACCTTGGAGGCCCACCAACTCCGGCTATAGGTTTTGCTGTGGGACTGGAACGGGTCAATCTGCTTGTACCAGATGCCGTACTCTCTCAACCTTTCCCAATGGTCGTTGTGGCTGGTTTTGGTGATCAGGGGCGACCCGCAGGCCTTAAACTCTTAACGCGCCTTCGACAAGCTGGAATCATCGTTGATGCTGATTTTCGTGCAAATTCACTGAAAGCCCATTTGCGGTCGGCTGATAAATTAGGGGCCCTGGCCACAATTATTGTCGGAGATGACGAGGCTCAAAAAGAGGTGGTGATTATTCGGAATATGAAGGAAAAAAACCAGCTTGAAGTGCCAATTTCCTTAGTTCCAGAGAAGCTCAATTCGTGGATTCATCAAAACAGCAATATCTTCTAATTTCTTGACTTTTTTTAATAAAAAATGTTAATTTTTCTCTTATTTTTCAATAAGAAACAACTGATTTTTGTTTTTTCCCTCCCCCAGAAACTGAACAACACGTTTTCGGGTGTATTATCAATATTTTGTGCAGAGCGTTTAATGGCTTGTTAATGCATCCATGTCTTTGAAGCTCATAGTCGTAATCCGTAAAGATCCGACGATCACCCCACAACCAGTGGAGGGCCTCCGTATTGCGCTCGGATTATCAACAGGCCCGAATCAATTGGCTATTATCTTGTTGGGGCAAGCACGAATGCTTGTAGCAGAAGAATTAAGTTCCTCTATCATGGATTTGGATACGCTCGAAAAATATCTGCCTTCTATCCAAGAACTACAACTTCCGATTATTGTCCCTGAAGAAAACCAACAGTCATTTGAATTAGATCCAGACTTTTCGATTCAAGAAAAATCAGAGAGCCAGATTCAGACTCTGGTCACGAATGCAGACCGAGTTCTTATTTTCTAACTCGTCAATTATTTCGGACAGGTTGATCTCTATATGTCTCATACGCTCTACATCCTCACGAAAACTGGTCAGAAAGAACAAGATGACTTTTCAACCTATATTCAGCAGCAGTCTGAGAAGGAAAACCAGCAGTCTTCTCTAGTTTTTACGCAAGAGGTACAGCTCGACAGTAATTTCGTTGGCGAAAATATGTATATTATTCAAGAGGATAAAGAAATTCAAACGAATGATATACCGCTGAATGCTATTGCATATCGCGATTTACTTGGGTTGATTTTCAATTCTGATAATATCGTGGTCCTGTAAATATTATTCACAAGTTCAACGATCTCTCTCTCTAAATTATTTTTATAAGAATAAAAGATCGTAGTGGGAGTAGGAAGAGTAATAGGGTCTGTGAATATGTTGATAATTAATATTATATATATAAATCAAATAGTTATAAAGTGTTAGTGTGTATTATCCTTGTGAGTATTTGCTAGGTTTCTGAAGAATATCTGTAGATGCCCTGGGAATTGAAGAAGAAGAAGCTGGTGGTAAGTAGCGATCTGAGTGGTGTTTCAATTTTCAATGTTCGTGATAATGAGTGAAATTATTAACAGGTGTTTATAAGTCTGTGAATAAATTAGATTCTTTAGGAGACAGTCATCAAAATACTTGGAGACAAGTTTTAGACTTTCTCCATTCACGTGTTGGGGGAGAAGTCCTTGAAACTTGGTTTAACCCATTACTCTTTGAAGGGATGGATGGCCAAAAAGCCAGAGTTTCAGTCCCTAACAAGTTTTTCGGAGAGTGGCTGAGTAGAAACTATCTTGATGTTTTAGCAGAGGCTATTCAGGTTACCGGTGCTCTCTCAGATCCTGTTGAAGTCGATTTCATTGTCAGGGATGCCAAGGAAGATCAGCATCTGCAAGTTCCTGCTTCTGGATCAATGGTTCGAGACTATAAACAGCCATCTCCCAGTCGGAATAAAAAAATACCTCTGCCTAATCCCAAATATACCTTCGATAATTTTGTCGTTGGAGCCAGTAATCAATTTGCCCATGCGGCGAGCAGAGCTGTGGCAGAATCACCGGCCCTCGCATATAACCCGCTCTTTATATACGGAGGAGTGGGACTTGGAAAGACTCATCTTCTCCATTCTATAGGAAATTTTGTCGTGAGGAATGGTGAACTCAGGATTGCATACGTCACCACGGAACAGTTTACCAATGAAGTCATTAATTCAATTCGCTATGACAAAATGATAGAGTTACGTCGGCGTTATCGAAATGTGGATATGCTGCTCATTGATGATATTCAATTTCTCGCGGGAAAAGAGCGAACGCAGGAGGAATTCTTCCATACATTCAATTCGCTGTATGAAGCGAGAAAACAGATTGTCTTATCGAGTGACCGATTTCCCAAGGAGATGCCTTCGATGGAGGAGCGTCTTCGTTCCCGTTTCGAATGGGGTTTGATTGCTGATCTTCAGCAGCCAGACGTGGAAACTCGTATTGCCATCTTGCGAAAAAAATCAGAAGAAGAAGGAGTCGGCATCTCCGAAGATGTCATCCAATTACTCGCGGCAAATCTAAAAAGTAATATCCGAGAAATAGAAGGCGCATTAATTCGACTTGGGGCCTATTCCTCTCTCACAGGCCAAGCGATCACTGTAGATATGGCTAAAAATGTTCTGCGAGATCTCCTTGGTGGGAAGCGTAATGTGATTACGGTCGAAGACATTCAAGAGATTGTGGCCACTCGTTTTCATGTCAAAGTTTCGGATTTGAAGTCCAAGCGTCGCACGAAAACGCTTGTTCACCCTCGACAGGTGGCGATGTACCTGAGTCGAGAACTCACAGACGCTTCATTTCCAGAAATCGGTCGTGATTTTGGCGGAAAAGACCACACGACCATTATTCATGCATGTAAACAGATACAAAAATCACAAGAAGCCGATTCCGTTTTGCGAACGACCATAGCCAGTCTCAAAGAAGAAATTGGCAAAGGATAGCCAGGGAGAGTCATGACATGAAGGTCAGAATACAGCGCCAAGATCTCCTCACAGCCCTTCAGCGCGTGCAGGGTGTGGTTGAGAAGAGAAACACCATGCCCATTCTCGCAAATATTCTCTTAGAAGCGAAGGCTGAAGGTCTTGATATTCTTGCGACAGATCTCGAATTAGCGATGCGCGGTTTATATAAAGCCACGGTCGATGAACCTGGTTCCGTCACGTTTTCAGCCCGGAAGCTCTTTGAAATTCTCAAAGAAATACGGGAACAGGAAATTCAATTACACGTCGCCGACAATAGTTGGGTCACGATTAAAGCTGGTCGGAGTGAATTTCGTGTGGTGGGGCTCCCGAGTCAAGATTATCCCAGTCTCCCAGCTATCGAACGAGACGGGTTGATCCCTCTTCCGGCAGCAGGGCTGTTAGAGTTAATCCGTCGAACCATCTTTGCCGTGGGCGATAATGATACCCGGTATGTCCTTAATGGTGTGTTAGTCTCGATCATTAGCGGGAATGCCAAGACTGCTACTCTTCGTTTGGTTGGAACCGATGGCCACCGACTCGCGATGGCGGAAGAAGAAGTGGTTATCGATCAGGCCCAGTTGCCTGCTCCTGAAACGAAAGTCATTATTCCCAAGAAAGCCGCAATAGAGATTCGACGTCTTCTGGAAGAAGATGACAACGAACCGCTCGTTGGATTTACGAAAAATATGGTGATTTTTCGTAAAAGTGGGCTTGTCCTGACGTCACGTGTGATGGAGGGCGCCTATCCGAACTATCAACAGGTGATGCCGAAGGAAAGTCCTCAAAAAATCAAAATCTCCAAAGACGAATTTGAGGGCGCAATTCGACGGGTGTCTCTTCTCTCGAAAGATAAGTCGTACGCCATTAAACTTTCCTTTACACAAGACCGGATTCATTTATCATCGAGTAATCCAGACCTTGGTGAAGCCAACGAAGAAATTTCAGCCGAACATCAGGGAGAAGATTTTTCCACGGGCTTTAATGCGCGGTACCTCCTTGATGTGCTGAGTGCCATAGAGGGGGAATCCCTCACCTTGCAAATGGAAACACCACTGAGCCCGTGCTTAATTCAGGAGTTCGGAAATCCCAAATTCAAAGCCGTGGTTATGCCGGTTAAAGTCTAGAGGTCTTTGAACAGTCGGGAACACCATTCATCAACTTCATCGTCTAAATTACAATCTATGGAATCTTCGGAAATACCGGAACCAGGTCACGGACAGGCAAGCGGAATGACGTCGTCACATGAACAATACGACGCCGATCAAATCCGTGTCCTTGAAGGTCTGGAAGCCGTACAAAAACGTCCAGCCATGTATATTGGGAGCACAGGGCCTGATGGCTTGCATCACCTTGTGTACGAGGTGGTCGACAATTGTGTCGACGAGCATATGGCCGGGTTTGGAAAAGAAATCAATGTGACGATTCAGCTTGATGGCAGCGTCGTAGTGTCAGACAACGGACGCGGCATCCCCACGGGCATGCATTCCACGCAAAAAAAATCAGCAGCAGAAGTGGCTCTCACCGTTCTTCACGCCGGCGGAAAATTCGAGCAAGGGGCGTATACGGTTTCAGGTGGACTTCATGGAGTGGGTATTTCAGTCGTGAATGCCTTGTCAGAGTGGCTGGAATTGGAAATTTGGCAAAACGAACAGGTCTTTGAGCAACGTTATCTTCGCGGAATTCCCTCCGAGCCACTGGCCATAACGGGGAAGACGAAAAAGCGCGGGACCAAGATCACCTTTATGCCTGATTCACAAATTTTCGAAACGGTGGAATTCAGTTTTGATGTACTGGCTCGGCGGCTTCGCGAATTGGCTTTTCTTAATAAAGGCTTAGCCATTCAACTGATTGATCAGCGAAAAGATAAAGAAAAGGAACAAGAGTTTTGTTACGAAGGCGGGATCGTGTCATTTGTCGAACATCTCAATGAAGCCAAGACCCCCCTTCATAAGCCGATCGTGATTGAAACTGAAAAACCGGAGATGATGCTCGAAGTCGCACTACAATTCAATGTCGGCTATGCGGAAAACCTCTTCTCGTTTGCGAACAACATCAACACCCGTGAAGGCGGCACGCATCTGATCGGGTTCAAAGCGGCGCTGACGAGGACAATTAACTCCTATGCCTCCGCCAATGATTTATTGAAAAAAGAAGTCGATTCACTTTCGGGTGATGATGTCCGTGAAGGTTTGACCGCTGTAATTAGCGTGAAAGTCCGCAACCCGCAATTCGAAGGGCAAACAAAAGCCAAACTGGGCAACAGCGAAGTCAAAGGCGTTGTAGAAGCCGCGGTCAATGAAGCACTCGGATCGTATTTCGAAGAAAATCCCGTGGTGGCCAAGAAAATTATTGGGAAAGCCATTGATGCGGCGAGAGCGCGGGAAGCCGCCAGGAAGGCGAAAGACCTGATTCGCAGAAAAGGCGCGCTCGATGGGGGCTCGCTTCCTGGAAAGCTTGCGGATTGTTCGGAAAAAGATCCAGCACTAAGCGAACTCTTCATTGTCGAAGGTGACTCGGCCGGTGGCTCCGCGAAGCAAGGTCGCGACCGGAAGTTTCAAGCGATTCTCCCACTTAAAGGGAAAATCTTGAATGTGGAGAAAGCCCGGTTCGACAAGATGTTGTCCAGTGAAGAAATACGCACGCTGATTATGGCTTTAGGTACCGGAATTGGACGAAGACGGGAAGAATCGGAAAAGGGGAAAGACGATAAAGAAGTTTTCGACATTAATCGCGCCCGGTATCACAAGATTATTCTCATGACCGATGCGGATGTGGACGGCAGTCATATTCGAACTCTCCTTCTCACATTTTTGTTTCGCCAAATGCATGAACTGTTAGAAAGCGGCTATATCTATATTGCGCAACCGCCACTCTACAAAGTGAAAAAAGGAAAATCTGAGCAATATCTCAAGGACGATAACGCTTTGAATGACTATCTGTCCGGGCTGGCGGTCGAAGATGTCGAAGTGTTTGTTGAACGTGATAATACCTTTGTGACGCAAGGCGAGCTGCTGCCCCTTCTCAAGAATCTCATTGCCTTTGAAGACCTGTTGAACCGGTTTGGGAAGAAACAATATGAAACGGGAATCTTGCGAGCATTTGTTGATCAACAGGAGTTGAGCCGGGATTCGTTGAAAGAACGAGCACAACTTGAAGTGATTATTGCTGAAGTCAAACGTGCGTTGGAAAAGGCCTATCCCCAATCACGCATCACCACGGAAATTCGTGAGGACGAAGAACATAATACGCACTCGGTACTCTGTCGTGTCCCAACGAATGGCATGATTCATACGTTGACGCTGACACATGATTTAATCGGATCTGCGGACTTTCGAGAATTGCAAAAACTCAGCCCCACAGCCATGGGACTTGGAAATCCCATGTACAAAATGAGATCCAAGGACGTCACGTCCGAATTCGCGACATCCGACGAGCTCGTGCAAGCGATCTTGGCTACCGGTAAAAAAGGGTTATCATTTCAGCGATACAAAGGGTTGGGGGAAATGAACCCAAATCAGTTATGGGATACGACAATGAACCCAGAGACCCGGGCACTCTTACAAGTGAAACTCGAAGACATGACCGGAGTCGATGAAATCTTCACCATCCTCATGGGTGACGAGGTTGAACCTCGACGTAACTTTATTCAACAACATGCACTCGAAGTTCGTAACCTTGATGTGTAAAAGCCCAGTGAAGAAGTCAAAATAAAAATTGTAAAGTAAAGCTAATAGAAAATCCTATGATTGCCATTTTAAAAATTTCAATTTAACCGTTGCCAACTGCCTATGCCTATTGAAGAACGTCTGACTCAAGTCGCCATTGAAGACGAAATGCGAATGTCCTATTTGGATTACGCGATGAGTGTGATCGTCGGACGAGCCTTGCCTGATGTTCGAGACGGACTGAAGCCTGTTCATCGACGGATTCTCTACGGCATGAATGAAATGGGGCTCGCGGCCAACCGACCCTATCGGAAATCCGCCAAGATTGTCGGAGAAATCATGGGTAATTACCATCCCCATGGCGACTCGGCCATTTACGACACGCTTGTGCGCATGGCGCAGCCCTTCAATATGCGGTACACCCTGGTCGATGGACAGGGAAACTATGGGTCTGTTGATGGTGATCCACCGGCGGCGATGCGGTATACCGAAGCCCGGCTCACCAAAATCGCCCAGGAAATGCTGGTCGATATCGACAAGGAAACGGTTGATTTCACTGCGACGTACGACGAGTCGAGTGTCGAACCTCTTGTGCTGCCCGCACGGGTTCCGAGTTTGTTGATCAATGGAGCTGGGGGTATTGCTGTGGGCTATGCCACGAATATTCCCACGCATAATTTGGGTGAAATCACGAGTGCATTGATTGAACTCATCGACCGCCCGGATATGAATATCGATGACCTGATGGAAATTATTCCAGGTCCTGATTTTCCGACTGCCGGTTTTATTTACGGTACTCAGGGAATAAAAGATGCCTACCATACCGGTCGGGGGTTGTTGACGGTTCGAGCGAAAGCCGACATTGAAACTGATGAAAAAACTGACCGTTCGCGCATTATCGTTACGGAGTTGCCGTATCAAGTTAACAAAGCGAGACTTCTTGAAAAGATTGCCGAACTGATTCATGACAAACGGATCGAAGGCATTTCAGACCTGCGTGATGAGTCAGATCGTGATGGGCTTCGTGTCGTCATCGAACTTAAGAAAAACGAAACTCCTATCGTGCTGCTCAATCAGTTGTACAAGCATACGCAAATGCAGACGACCTTCGGGGTCATCATGCTGGCCTTGGTACACAACCGTCCAGAAGTCTTAAATCTGAAACAAATTCTTGCGGCCTTTATCGAACATCGCCGCGAAGTCATCATTCGGCGAACAGCCTTTGATCTTCGAAAGGCTGAAGAGCGCGCCCATATTCTCGAGGGCCTGACTATTGCCCTGAATAATCTTGATGCGGTCATTGCACTGATCCGAGGGGCGAGCGCTCCCGATGTCGCACGGCAAGGGTTAATGGAGGAATTTGCGCTCAGTGAACTTCAGGCCAATGCGATTTTAGATATGCGCTTACAGCGTCTGACCCAACTGGAACAAGATAAATTAGCGCAGGAATATCAAGAGATTAAGGCACGCATTCTCGAACTCAAAGAAATTCTCGATTCCGATACACGAGTGCGGCAAATTATCAAAGATGAATTACTTGAAATCCGAGAAGCCTATACGGATGAACGGCGAACGCGCATTGTTCCGGTCGAAGCGGACATTCAACTTGAAGACCTTATTGCAGAAGAAGAAGTTATTGTCACGGTTTCACACGCCGGGTATATCAAACGAAACCCCGCTTCAATTTATCGTGCGCAAAATCGTGGAGGCAAAGGCAAAATTGGGATGGGCGTGCGCGATGAAGATTTTGTCGAGAAGATCTTTAGTGCTTCAACTCATGACCATTTGCTCTTCTTTACCGACGCAGGAAAAGTCTATTGGCTGAAGGTGTATCAGCTTCCCGATGTCGGACGCGCGACAAAGGGCAAAGCCATCGTCAATCTCTTAGCCCTGGCTCCAGATGAAAAAGTCACGGTCACCTTGTCGGTAAAAGAGTTTCGCAGTGATCAATATATCGTTATGGCCACACGTCAAGGAACGATTAAGAAAACAGAGTTATCGGCCTATTCCAATCCGCGGCAGGGGGGCATCATCGCGCTGACATTAGATGAAGGCGATAAGCTGATTGGCGTAGAACTCACCGATGGTCAACAAGACATCGTGTTAGGCACACGTCTTGGTCTCGTCATTCGTTTTAAGGAAGCGGATGTGCGTGCCATGGGACGAACGGCACGCGGGGTGCGAGGGATTAACCTTGAAGAAGGCAACTACGTCATTGGGATGACGACGTTGTATCCCGACTCCGTCTCTTCCGTGTTAACGGTGACCGAAAAGGGCTATGGCAAACGTACACAGGCCTCAGAGTATCGAGCGCAATCTCGTGCGGGCAAAGGGGTAATTAGTGTAAAAGTGACGGACAAAAACGGTCCAGCTGTGTCTTTCCATCAAGTGATCGATACCGATGATATTATGATGATGACTGCCGAAGGGATGGTGCTGCGTATGCGAATCGGCGATCTTCGAGAAATCGGCCGCAATTCGCAAGGCGTGAGATTGATTGATATGTCCCAAGACGATCGTGTCGTCGGTGTCGCCAAGCTCATGATTGCCGAGGTTCCTGAAATTCTTGAGCAAGAAGATCCCCAAGAGACCAATGGTCAACCGCCATTGGAGCCTGAGACGTCTGATTCAGACGAGAGCGAGTAACGGTGTCTAGAGTATTTTGACCTTCCGCTACTATCTTTCCAACCCCTTCAACTTCTTGGTTCTTCTGACTCTTAGAGTTTGAGAGATTGAAGTAAATCCAAGAAATTATGAAGAATCCGGCACTTATGAAGGAAATTAAGGAAGGGATGACTCAGCTCAAAAAAAGGCCAACGGTTTTCTTTTGAAGGGGTATTTGGCCAATCAGACCAAACATCAAAACGTAAAAAATGAGTAGATTCCGCCTGGAAATTTTTCAGGCCCTCCGCGATCTCATCATCCTACTTTCTCCTCAGTTCAAACGAAACGTCAAAGCAGCGACGCCATCGCTATTTGAAGAACCCTTCCAAGCCAAAAAATTAAGAAACGAACTCTCAGAACTCAGAAGTTCGAGGTTGTCAGATGTTGCCTCGGTCTATGGCCGTTTCAGTTATACCGAATCGGTAAAGTACCAAACTGCTAAAATTTAATATCCACTACGTGATATACAAGGTTCATTGCTGTTAGAGCATCCATGCGGGTATAACTTTCCGATGCTTGAAGTGAGTCATCGTGCGGGCTTGGCGATCTCAAGTCGACACCTCAGGAGCAGACCCGCGTTGAACGTCAGTTGTCTATTAAGGTTACGCAGGTTCACACAACAATCGTCGCTACTAGGACACCTGTAACCCTCATGGTTCGTATGCCGAGTGCGTCTCAGTAAGAGTTGGACTGACAAAAAGCACTGGCGTGTTACGCGTTCGTGTCTTAGCCCATCTATGATCACACTATTGAGTGACCCTGGAGTATTCTCAGTAAAGATTGAAACGACAAGGCCAGTGGTGCGTTGAGCGTTCGTAGCCTAGGCACCCATCGAACTTATTTGGATTCGCTATAGCCTTGCCGCTTGATGAACAGAGTTCTCACACCGTGACGACGATTTTTCCTTTTTGCTGATTGCTTTCCATATAACGGTGCGCATCCACGATTTCCTCTAATGGAAAGGTACGATCAATAATGGGCTTCAATTTGCCGGATTCGAGGCCTTGATAAATATGCTGTTTCCCGCGCGCGAGCCGTTCGGGATTACTGACAATCTCAAATAATGTGTAGCCTCGTACTGTTAATCCTTTTGACAGCGCTGAAAGGAGAGGGAAGGGGGTTTGGTCTGAAGAGAGGGCTCCATATTCAAAGATGATTCCCTCCTGTGCCGTGGCCTCGCCAAGTTGTTCCAGGATGGGGCCAGAGATTGGATCAAAAACGAGACGGCACCCCTTTCCCGAGGTAAGGACATTCACTTTCGTCACTAAATCTTCTTCTGCCGTCGCAATCACGTGATCCGCTCCGGCCTCCAAGAGAAACAATTTTTTATCGGAACCGCGAGTCGCCGCGATGGCGGTGGCTCCCATAGCCTTGACCATTTGAATGGCCGCGAGGCCTACACTGCTACTGGCGGCAGTAATCAGGACGGTATCATTTGCATTTAAATTCCCATATTCGATCAGTGCTCCATAGGCGGTCATATACTGCATCCATATGGCTGCACCTTCACTAAACGATAAATGGTCAGGATAATGGACGACGGCAAAAGCCGGTACGATTGCACTTTCACCGTACACGCCATACTGGCCAACAGAAAATGACGGGATCGTACTCACCCGATCGCCAACACGAATGCCGCTCGTGTCAGGCCCCACCGCGTCCACCGTTCCCGAAGCTTCGTAGCCAATCCGTGAGGGGAACGTGGGCGTTTCCAAATACTGGCCTCTCCGAAACATGACCTCTGCCCGATTGAGTCCGAGCGCCTCAACCTTGAGCCGAACTTCGCCCTTACCAGGTTCAGTCAAAGGCAAATCTTCTATTTTCAGAACGTCGGCTTCCCCGGTCTCATAAAAACGTACAACTTTTGGCATTGTCTTCTCCTTCAATTAACGTTGTGATTACGACTTGTTGTTTCATCTGCCGTGTGACCTCAAAAATTGCACGGCCAAATCGATCCGTTTCAGTCTCTATCCAATCATTCAACGCGACTCGACTCGTAGCATAGGCTGTTCAGGCCTTGCGAACAACTCGAACTAACCCTGGACAGAAAACTCGGACTAGGTGATTGCTAAATTAGACGGAGAATGAGATCGGAAAGGGTCTTCAAATATATCGAATGTTTGAGAGAACAAGATTTATTTAAACTTTTTGTCATGTCATGCAATCATCATCGCGCCTCGTCACAAAATTAATGGAAGAACATTGCTGATTGAGCATGACGAATCGGTCATTAATGACCATTTGATGGCAGTCCATCGATATGTTCTGTATAGATTTGTGAAAAATCGAGACGATTTGTCTCTATAGGCACAATATGGAATATGTCAAGATAAGGAAATACACGCACAGGAGAATAACGAAACGTTAAAAAACTATTGGTATAAAAAGCAGGAGGTATGTTACTACAAGATGTTGAGCACGAACATTCACGTCCATAGCACATTTTTAAAGGAGATTAGATTAAATGAGAGAAAAACAAAACACAGGAAAATGCGGGTGGTGTCTCATGACCGGAGCTGTCATCTGGTTGGGCTTGGGGTTGCTTATGATACCGAGCTGGGCTCTGGCCGCCGATGAGCCAATGCCAGAAAAATCGTGGAGTGCGGGTGGGGCTATCGGGTATTTATCCAATACCCCTGACGGTACGGCATTTGCTCTCAATTTACATGCCGATGCCAATCTGAATGAACGCGTGTCCGTTGGGCCGCTTCTGCAGTTGGGGTTTACGGGTGATCTCACGCTTGTAGGATTTTCTGGACAAGGCAAATATACGATTCCCATTTCAGAAACGGACGATCGATTCAAGGTTGTGTTCCAAGGAGGCATCGGATTTGTCCATGCCGATCCTGGGCCAGCGGATACGTCGTTTCTTCTTCCATTGGGCGTCGGCATGGATTATCAAATCAATCCGCAACTGGCGTTTACAAGTGATTTTTTGTTGAATATTACAGATTTAGATCATGGACGTGGCTATAACGATACCAATGTGATGCCCAGTCTGACCTTCGGGGTGCGATTCTGACCGGCTAGTAACAGGGAACTCTCTGGTCTGAGAGGCTGTACTCATTTTCTAGACCTCTGTAAATGAGTACACTTCCCTTGTTCCAGAATATGTCGTTAGTTTCAGATGATTCCGGAAGATGGCTGACTTCTTGGCTTTTCTTCATTTCTGCAGACCCCTATCAAGTCAAAGAGTTAAAAGACATATCTGCAGGACTCAAAAGCTTCGGAGTCACCAGATCTCGATTGATCCTTCGAGTCAAATAATCCACTGTAGAAATTGTAGCCTTTGGACTACGGAAAGATATTAATGAACGAGCAGCGACGGAACTGAGTAAGATACCGCGAAATCAGAAAGAGGGTGAGGTAATTTACCGTTGTGGAAATTGGAGCTTACTTAGCTGTAAATCAGTTTGATCGCATTGAATTGACGTGTAAGGATATGAATTGTCAATTCACGACAAGAATTCACAGGGCTTAAATAAAACCGCTTGTTCACCTTTGAGCGCTATGTGCGGTTGATTAAGCGAAGTGTTGAGGATGAGTTGCAGAGCGGTTATAACCACTTCAGTTATACCGAAACGATAAAGCGCTAACTTATACAATGTCGCTATCCAATACGAAATAGAAAACGTCAAGCATTGTAATAAATCCAAGGGGGTATAACCTTCTGCTGTTTGGGCATCGTTCTTCGCTGTCTAGGCGACCTATAATGAACTATCAAGAGGCAAACAGGTCTCACCATTAGAAGCACTTCGTTGCTGTGAGAGGGATACAGCAATTGTCACCTAGGCGACCTTTCCTCTAAACTGGAAGTTAATTGGATTCGCTACAATACTGGTAAAACTAGATCTAATCTTGAAACCTCGTCCCTTTCGTTGATCATGGGTCGGAAGCTATCGGCGTGTTAGTCTCAAAATCATCGTAGCCATACTGCAACATTCATCTGCTACTATCGTGGAACACGTTACACGTCGCACAATCCTTTAGCTTTCAAGTCACCTTGAAGCCTTTTTCTGATGTTATGAATCTATTATTAGATGAGCGTAGATCAGAGATCTTAGTAAAACCACACAATATATTTAGCGTGTGATATGTGTCATTTTTTTTCGGCTCGCTGATAAAGGTCTTCCCACATTTTCAAATTTTTGCGAGCTTCTTGTACATATCCACTTCTTCGAATCCCTACAAGCAAGCCTTTACTGATGACCCGACCTAAGAATCGCATAGGTCGGTCTACATCTATTACTAAGACAACGCGTTCTTGATTTGTGGCATTCCAGACCTCGTGACCATAGGTGTCGTCGAAGATAAGACAACGTCCTTCTTCCCATTGACATAACTGATTGTCCACTCGCATGACGCACTGCTCTCGTTTTTCCGGAACATATAAGGCGAGATGACAGCGTATAAGACCTTTTGTTACGCCACGATGATAGGGAATATGATAATTTGGGCTAAGAATCGAAAAGAAGGCGGTTTGAAGGCTGGGAATCTCATTCAACACTTTCATAGTCTCCGGACATCGTATCCAGCTCTGTTCAGACTCATACCCAAATCCTTTGAGAAAAAAGGTTTTCCAATTTTGTCCGATTGAGATCTTCCGTTGATCGGGAGAAATTTCATGAAAATATGGAATATATTCTCTCATCTGTAGAAGATCCTGCATCTCCTTTCGGATCACTCCGTAATTTAATTCAAGAGTTTTGGCCCAGGGAAATTGAGATACATCGAACACTGGAGAATTTCCTATTAATGATTGGCTTCCAAGATAAGAAAATAGTGCTCGGAGAATATTCTTTCCTTGTTTTTTCCACCATTTTCGTCTAATGGCATACAGGTTTTGTATCCAATCAGCCGTTCCTACCTTTATGACGGGATTTATTGAACTTCTTTGTCGGACCATAATATTTCTTTTTTATAGGCAATTTGTCCAGTGTATCAGTCGCAAAAGCAATCATGATAAAAAATGCAAGTTCGCATTTTCACCAGTATGCGACCTTCCTTTTTATTCCATTTTTATTGCTAATCCCTATATTGGATTCCTTGTCACTTGATACCTTCGCTGACCATGCGAATACAATCATTTATATTAGTTTAGTTCCTCATACTTATGTTTATCATTGTTTAAATATGAGCACGACTAGTGAAAACCCTTGTTTGTATCACCATGTTGCGAATCTTACAGATAGACTTTGACAAGTGATTAAGACGCCTACAGCATTAAACCTCCTCAATCAAAAAAGTTGGTTTTTCAGACGCATACACATCATAGTTTGTTTCTGTTTTGTTTAATGAACTCTTCACGGTTATAGGGCTGTCCTAGAAAAAGGGACATCCTTCTTTTCTAGATGTATAAAATCCTCAGTCTGCCGTAGGTGAAGATATTCGAACACTGATCCAGATAAACTTGGCAGTCAAAGGGCTCGGCGAATGGAGCACATTACAAAATCAAGAATGCCTACTTTTCCAATTCAAGGTAGAAATTCACAGCGATGAAACTCGACTTCTTGATTATCTTTGAGCCTTATACTTGATTGTTTAAGCAAGGAGATAAAGCGTACTGCACGAAGGGGTTTATTGTGTTACATGAAGCCGCTGAATTGAAAGACCCGTGTGTTCCTCCTGGTAATAGGCTAGAAGCACTCAAGGGAAACTTGAAAGGAAAGGGCAGTATTCTATTCGAATCAATGATCAATGGCGTGTCGTTTTTCAGTGGGAAGGAGGAAACGCATTGAATGTGCAGATTGTTGATTACCATTGAATGGGGAAGTCTGATGAAGCAACCGAAAAATCCATTCCATCCCGGAGAAATGCTGTTAGAGGAATTTCTTGAGCCTGCTGGCATTAATCAATCTCAATTTGCGCATAAACTGGGATGGACTCGAACGCGGCTCAACGAACTCATTAAGGGGAAGCGAGGGATTACTGCCGACTCTGCGTTAGATCTGGCTAAGGCATTGGGAACATCCGCCAAAGTTTGGATGAACCTTCAAGCTACGTATGACCTTGCCAAGCAACGAAGCGTCGCAAAACAGCTTAAATCAATTTATAATTGAATAAACTTCTGTGTTTTCGGCATGGAGAAATAAAATTCAGCGGATCGAAGAAGAATGGATCTGAAAAAAGGGAGACATTCTCCCTTTTGAGAAAGATGGGGGTTCTCTCTTACGAGTTTATCCGAGGTCGTCCACGAGGATTCATGCTGGCCTCGAGCCCCAACCGCTTGGCGGTTCGCCGCATCCAGGCCGTCTGGCCAAACGGCGTGCCCCGATTGACACTTTGTCGAATCGCCTCGACTTCCTCGTCCGCATTGGCGGTGTTCACCAACTTCTTCCATCCTGACGGCCGTGTCACCGGGCTACTATGCAGCCACCTCCCCCGAGTGGGCAAACTTGACCACCGCCAGTCTTCTGCTCGGGTGACGAGACGAGCCCGCACGGGATTTCGCTCGATATAGCGCCAGACCTTAAGTAAATGTTCATCCTGTTGAATCGGAAAGGCTTTAAAACGTCCCTGCCAAATATGGCCGTTCGATTGATGGTCCCGGTGATAACGACGCACATGGGTGGTCATCACCCATTGCATCCACTGGCTCAACTCGCCGTCTTTTCGCGGCCACACGAGCAGATGAAAATGGTTGGGCATAAGACAGTACGCGATGATCCGTAGAGGTCGTTCTTCCAAACTCTCCTGGACAAGTTCAAGGAAGGCCTGGTAATCGCCAGAATTATGGAAAACCTCGGCGCGCGCGTTGCCGCGATTGATGACATGGTAGCAAAGTCCACCGACAGAGGCTCGAGCAGTACGAGGCATAACCCTATACTAACCCACTCTATGGTGAGACGTCTACAGAAAAGGAGAATGTCCCCTTTTTCAATATTTTTCAGCCGTCGTTTGCGGCAGAGTTTCCAGGACCGTTGTCGAGATAGCGGCAAACCTCATCCACTAGTACCGCGGATGATATTAGCAACAATCTGTGCAACGCCTACTTCTGCGACTTGTACTGAAAGCTCTAAGCTTTTCTTGAACGTAAGAGGAACAGGCCATCCAAAAGTGAAGTCTTGGACGGGCCCTCCTTTTAAAAGAACAAGGCCGCGTGGGTTGTTTTGAGTCAGTCCCAAGTTACTGGCGGCAGCATAGGATAAAGAAAACACGACACGCCCATCGATACGGAGTGTCACAAAGGTCAAATCATTCGCGCCACCCTGCTTCGATACATGTCCCGCGAGAAACAAGCCTGGTCCCTTGATTGATATCAGCTTGTGAGTGCTTCCCTTTTTCAGATTGGTCTTGAGCCCTTGAGCCCCTTGAGGATTACACATCCCGACTTCACATCGTGTTTCAGCAGATACAACGCTCTTGGCCTTTGCAGTTTTTGCCTTCTTTTTGACTGTCATGGATTACCTCCTTGCGCTATTCACGCCTAAGAAATCATGAAGATTTAGTAGATTGCGGGATGAATGTCTTCTTCGTTGTGAAGGACACTCTCGCCATCATAAGCGCAACTTTGGCGCAACTTTTATGCCTTTATGATCAAAAGGCAAATTTGGGCAATCAATCGAGAGATTCACTATGTTTCATAGGCTAAACACACTTGCACGGATTTAAAAATAAAACCAAAGTCATTTCGTTCTTGTTCAATAATGTTATCTAAACCGATACATTCTGCATTTTTAAGATAACAAACAAAAGCGGATGACAAAGCTAAAACCTAATCAGAAAATTATCGTGATAGGGGACATTTTCTGACGGCTCTCCATAAATTCATAGTTTAGGGATCTTCTTCAGTTGCTCTTCCAGCTGCGCGAAGGCTTCGTTGACATGACGCACAGAGATCGCGTTAAAAAAGGGGACAAGAAGTTTGTTTCACAAGACAAATTAATTGGTGTATGTCTTAGGCCTACCTAGATTCTTGTTCTTGAAGGCAAGCCAAATTCTTCTCTTGGATTCATGAATCATAGTTGCGTCTTTGTCTGACGAATTATGATGATATACCTATAAAAATTCAGGAATGCTCAGCACGAGGAATATCTTTACGTCAAAAGGCATGTGATTTGGTTTCAACACAACAATTATTCTTAGCTTCCTCGGAAAATTTTTGATTGAATACAAGCTGTGAAACTTTCATTAATTGTGGTGAAGCCAATTAGGCAAGTGACATTCCCTTTACATCAATGGGTTGATGTCTCTCATGCGTGTTTTTCAGGGAACCATCGAATTCCCTGATCTTTTTTGCTTCTCGCCATTTTTCGAAGATGCATGAGCGTCTCGCCAAGAGAGATTTAGTATGTTGGCGAAGAAAAATTGTCTCGTCCTGGAGCAAAATGTCTATATTCCTATAGCTTCTTCAATCATGGCACCTAAATATCACATAAAAATGGGCAATTCTATGGGTCATCCCTTATTCCACATTGGCATAACGGTTGCTAGGGTATTGGTAGGTCTCTGATTAGCCACAATGGGCTGACATAGAAGGGAGGTGAAGGCAGATGAACACCAATAAGCCAGGTGCCAACAAAACGGGGCAGAACAAGCCGGCGGTTTCTCAAGATCAAAAGAAAGATCAAGCGAAGGCAGGCCAAAAGAAACCGTACGGTAAACACTAAGGTGTCTCAAACACACTGGGGTCGCCTGAAACGCGACCCTGCGTGTTTGAGTTCGGTATGATATATGTGTATGTAAGTTCCAGGCTTTACAAGAACATTTTCCTGAAAGATCATGCAGCACATTCAATCCGTCCTTTGGCCCTGAGACTGTGTGCGCTGCTATCAGCTGCGACGATTGGAATTTTTGATGTGGTCTTTTACTTGCGCCACGGTCAGCTATTCGTACATGACGTCGACTTCAGAGAATGACGAAGGAGGCTAGTAAACGAATGGAGGGATGGACCGAGGACGCAAAAGATACGGTAGGGTGTTTGTGGAGCAAGGGCAAAAGGCTATTGGAGCGTAGGGTGCTCATCGGCAAAAATCCTTTTCCCTGATGTGACTTATTGAAGAATCATAAGTCATTCCGGTCCTCCCATAACTGTGTCAGAGAGAGTTTCTCAACTTAACCGTTCCTACGAATCATCAATACGCTGGAACATCCTTGAGTTGGATATTCGCCAACTCCTAACTCCTGGCACAGGTTCATCGCAAGCTTCCTGGCTTCGTTGCCTTGTTGTGGATTCTTGACAATTGAGAAGGGATTCTCCCGAAGCGTCTAATAAGCGTGGGCCATGACCATGCCGTCCATGATGATCTTGGCAATATGACCTCTCCTTTCTCTTCTACCTTCAAACTCTGAAGTCATTCGTCTTTCCCCTATCCTAAAACGCCTCCCTCTCCTCTCCGCCTGTCCGCCCGCACCTCGAGGCAATGACTGTCATTAATTTTTCGTGTTCCATTACATTTCCAGGGTTCTATACAGTTCATCGTGGCCATGGCTTGTGCCTATACTTCATCACAGTCGACGATCGTATTTTATATATTAATATTTTTATCAACCAGTAAACTGATCAATAAGAGGGGTAAGTCGATGGACATTTTTCAAGTTTTAAAAAAAGATCATCAAGAGGTAAAGGAATTATTTAAGAAGATTAAAGAGACTGGTCCCCGAGCGGCCAAAAGCCGAGAGAAGCTATTCGCTCAATTAAAAGGCGACCTTGAGGCACATAGTTATGGAGAGGAAAATGTGTTTTATCCTCGTCTGAAAGAACATGCGGAAATGGAAGACCTTGCCGAGGAAGCCGTGGAAGAACACAACGGAGTCGCTGATCTGCTCGGTGAATTAGAGGACATGGATCACGAATCAGATGAGTGGAATACCAAACTTGCTGAATTGAAGAAAAATGTCGAACATCATGTCAAGGAAGAGGAAGGAGAGATTTTTAAAAAGGCCAAAAGTATTTTGAGCAAAGAAGAAGCCCAAGCCTTAGCCCAAGAGTTTCAGGAATCGAAAGAGGAAGCCGCGGCGAGTTGAAACCTCTGTTGCGCGAGATTACAGGGTTATAGGTGAAGTATATAACCTTTCCTAATCCATAAAGAAGTTATTGGGCGAGAAACGGTGGAATTTCTCTATCGATCGCCTTTCGACAATTCGTTTTTATATGTCTCGATCTTTTTCACGGCACTCATTGTAACATGTAACTTTCGGATGCGGTAA
The DNA here is from genome assembly GCF_965152625.1 of Candidatus Nitrospira salsa. Classification (NCBI taxonomy): domain Bacteria; kingdom Pseudomonadati; phylum Nitrospirota; class Nitrospiria; order Nitrospirales; family Nitrospiraceae; genus Nitrospira; species Candidatus Nitrospira salsa. The sequence continues at coordinate 266,884 of NZ_CBCUCO010000004.1, read as the reverse complement.
ACGGACCGCATCCGAAAACAAAAGGAGGGTCTTGTTATGGCGCATCAATATCAATCGTGCGTGGAAGCCTGTGTTCAATGTGCTGAGGCATGCGAATCATGTGGAAATCAGTGTTTAGGCGAGATGCCGGATTGTGCAAGAAATTGCATCGATTGTGCTGATCTCTGCTGGTCCTGTGCATCGTTTATGAGCCGAGACTCTCAGTTTAGTGCTGAAATTTGCAATATCTGTGCAACTATTTGTGATGCATGCGCTACAGAATGTGAAAAACATCAAAATGATCATTGCCGTCGATGCGCCGAAGCTTGTCGTCGGTGCGCGGAGGAATGCCGCAAAGTAGGCGCGAGTGCAGGCACCCAGAGACAGGCTGTCGGCGTTTAAACTGAAGACCAAATTCTATCCATGATGGGGCAAGGTTTAGGTTAAGCCTTGCCCTGTTTTATCTCACTGTTCGGCATGCAGCAGATCCTTCTCTTTATCAGTCCCGTAAGTGGTAACGCTTACTTTAACCGAACATATCATCCCGCTGAACACATACCGGTGGGTCGGCCATCCGTCAGCTACTAGGAACCCCCATTTTGAAATATCCTCGTGGGTGTGGTGTGGTAGAAGTTAAGCTTTTTCGGTGACAGACATCTTCATAAACCTTGTGTTCGCGATATACCACACGGCTTATAAGACCTTTAATCAAAGAGTGGGAATGCCTTCTCGGCGAGGACCGAGAGGAAATGTCTGATTCAGCCGTTCCACATCTTCGTCTAAGAGCACGATATCAGCGGCACGGGCATTGTCTTCGACATGGGAGATCTGGGAAGTTTGGGGTATAACGAACACGAAGGGATGCCGTAGGAGGAACGCCAGGGCGATTTGCCTGGGAGAGGCCTCATACTTTAAGGCGATGGCGGAAAGAACCTTTCCGGCATTGCTGGTCGCAGAAGGAAAACTGCCGGATCCGAACGGACTATAGGCCACCACGGCTATATTCTGTCTGGCACAAAATGGCAGAATGGCATGTTCAATCGCTCGTTCCTTCATATGATACAGAACTTGGTTGCAGGTGATGCTTTTTGCGGCCGTGAGTGCCAATGCACTGGTCAAGGTAGGTTCATCCACATTGCTCAGTCCCCACGATCGGATTTTTCCGTCCTCCTGCAGTTTTTCAAACGCGGCAAAGGTTTCTTCTAACGGATGAGGACCGAGCCAATGCAGGAGGTAGCAGTCGAGATAATCTGTCTTCAATCGCCGTAAACTTTGCTCGCAGGCCTTTCTCGTGTTTTTCCGCGACGCATTGGACGGCAAAACCTTGCTCACCAGAAAAATTTGGTCGCGCCATTGAGGAATGGTTTTCCCCAATAGGATTTCCACCTGGCCGTCTCCATACATCTCGGCGGTATCGATATGCGTCATACCTAACTGCAACCCGTGCTCAATTATGCTGGAAAATTCCCGTGTGGAAAGAGCTTCCATATTCCACGTCCCCTGCCCGATAACGGGAACAGAAAATTCAGTGGGACCAAATTGACGGTACTTCATATACTGATAAAAGTTTGAACTTGTGACTTATTGGCTAATTTATGACAGACTTATGCTCAATGTAAATTGTAAGAAAGGAAACATCCGGTCACAAGATCTTGCTTGATAGTTGATCATAAAGGAGGAGGCGAAATATCTGTTGACGTCCGTCCAAACGCAAGCAAAAAGATATATTGATTAAAATAGACATCGTCTTCGTAAATCGGTGAAGAGGCAATGAGCGCGCCGCTTTTCGTATCGGAGATTTCTAGTTGAAGCCGTGAGTATCCTCGTTGTTTGGTCGCCTTATACAGAGATAATTCTGGTAAGGCAATGGGAATAATCGTGCTTTCAATGGCAGGAAGTCCCACGAAGGATTCGCTTTGTTCTGTGCCAAATGCATGAAGAATGACTCGGATAAGATATGTGCCATTCTCAGATTGAACTTGTAAGCCCTTTTCTCGTAACCATCCCACGACCAGTTCTTGAGCAAAATCTTTATCATCGGTGAGCCCGGCGGTTTTGACGCTGACCGAGGCTCCGGGGTCGAGCGGTATTCTTGCTGAATCCAAGGTACGTTTAAGAGACTGAGACAACAAGAGTTGTTCCCACGTCGTCCTTTCAGTGTTGGTTGTTGTTTGCATTCCACTACAACTTGAGAGACTGAGAGCAATGAGTGCCAACATGATAGGCAGGCGAAAACTTCTTCCATAAAATTTGTTTTTGTCTGTCAGAGAGTTCATGAAAGTGTGTGAAGCAGCTCTGCGCAATCGAGAAGTCAGTGGAGGCGTGATTAGACGGAAGACCATTCAAATTTCTCCTTATTGAAGTTCGTCAACTAGACACCGCTCTATAGAAGAGTCCACCCAATCTTTACCCGGTAATCTATATCCCCAAGCGGTCGCCAATGCCTGACATGTCAACTTAGTCACAATATCGTTTTCTGGTTGTGTCAGATACTCGGGATATCGTCCACTACCTATCCACAATAATCGGTTGGTCTTGGCATCTACTCCTCGTACCGACACAGATGGAGCCCGACGATCTCCATAACGGTTTGCGAACACAACCTCTTGCACCCCTAATTCTTGAGCGGCTTTCAGGATAGATCGTTCGTCTTGGAATGTATGAGTCCAGCGAATGTCTTTCGTTTTCAGGGTTTCCCCGATGGTGGTTGGGTCTAATGTCAATAAGCCGTGTTTCTGGAGCCAGGTCGTTGTGGTTTCCACCACGGCCGGATGATTCCCCCACACTATAACCTGTGTTTTCGAATTAGGAAGTTCGTGGTGGTATCCATCTGTAATGGGAAGCGTACACCCCGTCATTAATAGCAACAAGACCCACAGTTGACCAAATCTCCACTTCATTCATCTCTCCCTTCTTATCATGAGTTGTTTTTGGAAGTTGCACCTAGTTAATGTGAGCATTTTCTGCGTCTAACAACTCAACTGATCAACAAAAGTTATTAATGGACCCTGACCTCAATAGTAAAAGGTCTGTGCTTTGTTCTTATTACAACCAGGTGAAGTAATGAAGCTCATCACGAGACTGCTAAACTGAAAAAAATTCCAACTGAAACCTTAAATCTATATGGACAAAAACAACTGACGTTCCTGATTTCGAACATCTTGAGTAGGATTTCTTGGTATCGAAAGGACACATGTTCTCCTCAATCCTCATGATCATCCTCAACAACTATCCGTCGAGAAACAACTGTCTGAAACCCTAGTTCTTGGACAAAACTAGAAATTTTCAAGACAGTCCTTGATAAAGATGGGAAAAAATCCATCCGGTTTTAATTAGAAAACACATGTCCGGTTGTTTTTATTTGCTATCATGACACAACTCAGATGTTCCCTCTCTATTTCCCGTAATTGATGGTCCTTCAAACTCACTGGCTCACACATTCAATGTCAATAAAAGAGAATTCGTAGAACCGTGCATGGGGATTGGGTTATGGTGTGTCATAGTGCTGTACGAATGGGATCAGTGTGGGATACATGTGTATAGTCTAATGAGGAGGCTCCGATGATGCGAATCTTGCTCCGCCTTGCGGTCATGCTGTTGAGTCTAAGCCTCTTGTTCATGAGTGGCTGTGGGTATAACGATCTGCAAGCCCTGGATGAGGAAACCAATGCCGCTTGGAGTGAGGTCTTAAATCAATATCAACGTCGAGCTGATTTGATCCCAAATTTAGTCGCCACCGTCAAGGGGTATGCGTCGCATGAGAAAGAGACGTTAGAAAGTGTGACGAACGCACGGTCGCAGGTCGCTGGCATTAAGGTCACTCCTGAAGCCCTCAAAGATCCAACGCTCTTTCAAAAATTCCAGCAGGCACAGCAGGGACTAACTTCTGCCCTCTCCCGCTTGATGGTGGTGGTTGAACGGTATCCTGACCTGAAAGCCAATGAAAACTTTCGTGATTTACAGAGTCAGTTGGAAGGGACTGAAAACCGTATTACGGTGGCCCGTAAACGCTATATTGATAAAGTTGCCGAGTACAATAAAGGGGTTCGATTCTTTCCGACGAATTTAACGGCCAAATACCTTTTAGACCTTGAGGTGAAAGAGAATTTTTCTGTTGCAGACGAACGTGCCATCTCCACCCCTCCTGCTATTGAGTTCTAGTCCGGTGGTGAAGGGTTCGATGTCATGATACAAAAGCCGCCCTGGCTGGTTGTCCAGTGTGGAGGCTGGTGTGTCCTAGGAATTCTTTTCTTTGTGATTCCAGCCTGGAGTTTAGAAGTCCCACCTCTCACAAGCCACGTTGTTGACCAAGCACATGTGATTTCGTCAACCGATCGCTCTCGTCTTACATCGCTTCTCACTTCACACGAATCCAAGACATCAAACCAGGTAGTGGTCTTGACCTTACCTTCACTTGAAGGCGAGCCACTTGCGCCATTGACCCATCGTGTGGCCTCTAAGTGGAAACTCGGACAAAAAGGTACGGACAATGGTGTGGTGTTCTTGGTTGCCATCCAGGAACGAAAAATCCGAATTGAGGTAGGATACGGCCTGGAAGGCACACTCACGGATGCAAAAAGTTCCCAAATCATTCGACATGAAATCGTTCCACGATTCCGGGCTGGAGACGTTTCTGGAGGAATTGTCGCCGGGACGCAAGCGATTCTCGGTACGATCGAAGGCACGTATGTCGCGTCATCATCAGTCGAACCCACCGGAGCAGAAGGCTTGGGACTCTGGGATAGTTTTCTAATTGCGGTGATGCTGGGAACGTTCATTGGTCTCTTTTTAGGATCTCGGAAACGATTCAATGGCAGCGTTATTGGGACGGTGATCTCGTTTTTTATCGCATTTCCCGCCGCATTGTGGCTTGGCTTATTAGCCGGTGCGGCGACGTCGCTTCTTGTGAGTGTTTTCAATACGACTGGCCGAGGTTTATCTCAGGGTCATCTACTAGGTGGCCCTGGAATAGGATGGTCGGGACAGTCCTGGCCGATGGGGCGGTCAGGAGGTTTTGGGGGTGGCTTCGGTGGGAGCGGTGGGTTCGGAGGTGGTGGCGGAAGTTTTGGTGGTGGTGGGGCTTCAGGGGGATGGTGATGAACAATGATGTTTTCTGAAGAAGATCACACCCGCATTCGTGAAGCGGTCACAAAGGCTGAGCAAGGGACTCGCGGTGAAATTGTGCCAATGATTGTGGAACGATCAGCTCGCTATCGTGAAGCCTGGTACCGGAGTGGGATTGGATGTGCGTTTTTTGTCTTAACTCTACTCTTGACGGTGGAACTTGAATGGATGCCGTGGGGTTGGCATCCGTTCAATGCCGCTTGGCTCTTACTCATGACCGTTATGGCTTATGTGGGTGGCTATTGGCTCGGGACGATTCCCCCTGTGACTCGATTTCTCACATCAGATGATCGAATGGCGTACAAAGTGAGTCTTCGTGCACATCAGGCGTTTCTCGAACATGGTCTTCACCGTACGGAACTTGGTACTGGTGTGTTAATTATGGTGTCCCTACTCGAACATCGCATCGAGATCTTAACTGATCGCCCCCTCCTGGATCATGTTCCACAAGAGCGCTGGGACCGTATGGTCTCGGTGATTCGAGAGGGATTTCAGAAGGGCAATCCCGTGCAGTCTCTCTGCCATGCGATAGCGCTTTGTGGTGACGTTCTTGCCGAAGTATATCCTTCAACTGCAAACGAGTCGAATCCAAATGAGCTTTCTAACAAACTTCTTCATGAATAACTTGTGCTTCCTATGTGTTGCTTAATCTAGCCTGGATGATTTCGATAATCTATTTGTAAATTTAATATCAGGGAATTGACGCTCTATAGCGAAAACAATTAACTTCCAGCCGATTCAAATAAGTCAGCTCAGCGCGAAACACTGCATCACACGTACGAAAACTAATTGCAACGGCTATAGCTGCCTACTTGACTTCCGAGGTAATATTGAGTGTGGGAAGTGACATAGTGGGTTACTCTTAACCGCTGTTGATTCGGTGTCCTCGTCACACGGTCTGGCAATAATACAATGCGCGCTGTTTGAGAATGGCGTGGGAGAAGTTTGTAGGAGAAATGAATCGTGTTTCTGATTCAAAAACGATTGATCGGTGGCCTCGTCGGATTATGATAGAACGTTTTGAAAAGAAAAAAAGAATGCCGAAGAAAAAACCTTCGCCCATTGTGTTGACGATTGGACATTCTACGCGAGCGATAGAGGAATTTATCGTCCTGCTTCAGACCCACGGTGCGACGTGTGTCGCGGATGTCAGAACAATCCCTCGATCTCGACACAACTCTCAGTTCAACATGGACTCACTCTCTATTTCATTGAAGAAAGCCGGAGTTGGCTATGTTCATATGCCTGGGCTCGGCGGGTTGCGTCATGCTCGACGTGATTCGGTCAACACCGGTTGGCGCAATACTTCCTTTCGTGGATATGCGGATTACATGCAAACGCCCGAATTCGAGCAGAGCCTGGACGAACTCATCCAGCTAGCAAACCAGGAGCAAGTTGTCGTGATGTGTGCTGAGGCAGTGCCATGGCGCTGCCATCGTTCACTCATTGGCGATGCGTTACTCATTCGTAAAATTTCCACGGAAAATATTATGAGTGCAACACGACGTCAGACCCATAGGCTCACGTCCTTTGCCAAAGTGCACGGAACCACAATCCTCTACCCTTCTCAAGATTTACCGAACGATTTACGAAATCCCATCTCGTAAAGTGCATGGAATCCAAGTTGAAAACCCCGACTTCCTTTTATCATATCAATAGACGATATCTTCTAAAGTGGAATCAGTGCTGTCCCCCGTACCAGATGATCTTTTACTAATCCTATCGTAAGCGAATACCGTTATACGGAACAGATGAGAGGGCAAAATACTTAGAAGCTCGGTCAGATTTGAAGTATCTACACGGAATATATTTTTCCAAAACCTAGCTCTACCAAGTATCGATCGATCACGCGCAGGTTAATTTAACGTGTCTCACGATGCACGTTACTTCTTGTTTTTGGCTCATTTACGGCTCATGTCCTCTTAGAAACCTTCTTACGTATCATTCGATTTCTTTCTTAATCCTCGACGCCCAATCCCATGCCTATAAACGCACGAAGCAAATCGTGACGCGTGACTGAATTTATGACTTGTCCATTGTGAACAATAGGGAGCACAAGTATATGATATTCAGCGAGGAGTTTATGCGCATCCGAAATTAAAGTTGTTGTATCGACGAAGATGGGTTCTGGATTCATGATTTCGGTCACTTTGGTCAAACTTGGATCCCTATTAGAATCCGCCACCTTTAAAACATCAATCTCACTAATAAACCCTAGAAGCTCATTGTTTTCGCTGACGACTGGAGCTCCTGAAAGATGATTAGAGAGTAATTCGATAGCTGCTCCAGAGACAGTTTCTTCTGCACGAAATTTCACAGAATTGGTCGCGACAATCTCTCCAATGGTTTGAAACCCTTGATAGGGTATCCCTGGCATTGTCATGAGCATCTCCTTTTCTGATATCTCTAGAAATGGAATACTATTGACAGTGAGCATTGTTGACTATGAGGATAAACCTTGAGAGTAAAAGTTCAACTATCAATAACCCTAGACGGGCCGAATATCTTATTTTTGAATTTTAGTAGTCACTCAAATTGCATCTCGTGCATGCAAAAAATATTCGCAAATGGGTAAGAAAAAGAAATTAGTAGAAGAGAGGGTTGGTTCTCAAAGATACTATTTGCTGTTGAAAAAAGAAACTGTAAACAGGTCTAGGGTTTTGGCTAGTTACTCGTGAAATTTCTCATGGTTATAGTTAGGTATGTTTCATCGGATGATTGAATAAACGGCTGCGGTAGAGCGGTGAGAGTGAGTCCGACTGTTTCTTCCTGATAAGCCTTTCAGCGATGTGAGAGCTTGTCATCAGCTTCCCAAAAAATCATGGAGGTCATTATGAGCATGCAACTTAAGGACTCTGAAATCGGAGACCATGAAAGTACCAAAGACACCAAAAATCCTACGGTGAGAAAAATCTCGGAGATTAAAGCTAAAAAGAAGAAAACGGAAATAACGAACGCTATAAAGACCTCTAAAACGAGAAGTAGCGAAACAAAATAATCGTATGGAAGATTGAAAAAACTGGGTAACTAGTTATTTTTACAATGAGGTACGGGTGGGGCGCTGAGAGCTTAACCCAAAAAAATTTGTTTACGGCAAAACGTAAGACGTAGAGGTATTCGTTTACATAAGAGGGGAAGTCTCTGCCTATCGACTCAGTCGATAGGCAGCTTGAGGAAGGCATCGATACACAGCAAGTTATTGAGCAGTTGTTTGCAAGTCAATTTTTCGCTTAGCCAATGATTCGTGGCAACTGTTGGGATTCGGGTTCTGCTCGCTCTGCAATTGTCGTCGTCAGCAAAAGATCATCTTCTTGAAAGAGTTCATGGTGTTTGTGCCCCATTGCTGAAGAGATACCTGCATAGACGGTATGTGCTGCTTTAGACCATTTCGGATCACATGGTAATCCCTGGAAGGCTGCTTCTGCCGCTTTTTTTTCATCATAGGTTAAGGGTCGGTTGTGTTGTTGCATCACATGCCTCCTTTTGTTCTTAACCATTGAATGGCGATGACTTCATAAAAAGCTCTCAAATTTCTGAAGCCATCTTTGTTTGTCCTTGCTTTATTAGATAGAGCAACCTTAATGCCATTTACACACGCGTCCTGGTTTTTTCAACTCACAATTCCGAACTAATTGATTTATTGAAAGAAACAGGATGATCGTGAGTGAAAAACAATCGAATGCTCATCGGGACTGATGTCGCAAGGTGTATCAAAATGTCTAAAGAGTGTCTAAAAAATGACGAGCATCGTTTGAATGACGATACAGAATATCAACAAGGATCGACGAGTGATTGGGAAGGGGCCATTGCGATTTAATGGCCCCCAAAGTTCCTCGTGCTTCCCTAATAAGAAGTCAGCACGTTTCTGGAACTTGTGGGCTTCGTCTAGGTGAAGCCCACAATCTCATTCCAGGAATGTCTCTCAGTTCTTTTTCCCCTTCTTTTTCTGTTCTTGTTTGCTGGCTTTCTGTTTTTCGCTTTTTGCTTTATCCTTTTTTCCGCCTTTGTCTCCCATGCTCTACCTCCTTTCTGTGTGACGTTTACTAAAATTTCGCAAAAGGACGGGTGCCCTCGATTATTTCTGTGACTTTCTGCCTCCTATTCTAGGACAGTGGGTAAGCTTACCATGTCATTGAGTGTTGAGGATGAAATATTTTTTGTTCATGACCGAGGATCGTCTTATGGTAATGTATAACTTCATCAGCATGCTTCGCATGCATTGTTCTTGAATGAATAATTCAGCTACGACCCATTCTTTAGGGATTTATATGAAAACCCTTTATCTCGTTCGTCATGCCGAAGCTTCTGCTCAGAGCTTGAGCCGTGCGGATCTTAGTCGTCAATTAAGTCAACATGGTGAAGAAGAGGCGTCTCTCATGGGTCAGCGTCTGAGCCAACGTCTCAAACCTGAAATGATGATTTCGAGCCATGCTCAACGGGCAAAGACGACGGCGAAAATTCTCGCGTCGCTACTTACTTATCGAGAGGCAGATATTCTCTTTGAAGAACGTATCTACGAAGCTGAGCCGGATGATTTGCTGTCAGTGATTAATGCGGTGGACAATAAGATCGCTTGCCTGATGCTTGTTGGCCACAATCCTGCCCTGACTCGACTCGTGAAGACTTTCGCGCAAGGCGACATTCCGAATATGCCACCCTGTAGTATTGCGGTTCTGCAATCCACAACAGGTGCATGGCATGACTTGACTTGTGGTAACACAGAACTGCTGGATTTTGATTATCCGAAAAAGAACGAATGAAAACGGAAGGCCGTCTTTTGGGAGTTAACGAATGCTTAAAAGCTTTCGGTTTTTGTCGTAGTAGGGCGGTTACTTGAAGCACTCAACGGTCTGCTCATTCTTCTAGTGAGACTTCTCAAGGCAATCGTCAATAAAGGTAATCAGTTCGGCGATGTTGCCTTCATCGGCTTCTTTCATTGCAGTGATGTAACGTTTTCGAACCTCGTTTCCATCTGTCACCAATTGTATCTGCGGCCATTGCGGCAAACGATGCTGACGAGCATAGAAGAAAATGTCGGTGATGAGCCTAGCATGTCGGCCGTTGCCATTTATGAACGGATGTATGTGAGTCAGCCGGTGTTGGAGGCGCGCTGCAACCTCTACGATGGGCATGGTTGAAGTGCTGTCATCCCAGGAAAGAAAATCTCCAGTTAGGAGTCTAATCTGCTCTCGAATGGCTTGTGGTTCGACGCCGATATTCAATCTCGTCTTGCGGTATGTGCCTCCACACTCCCAGATTGCTCCGAACATGCCGAAATGCACTTTGCGGATAAAGTCGTCTGTGAGCCACTCTGCTCCGCGCTTCTTTCGTCGTGCGCGAAAAATATATTTATCATAGGCTCGACTGATCGCTTCGGCTTCTGCCGCGTTACGCGCGGCTGAGGTTGTGAGATGTATGAGGATGAGACCCGAAGTATCCCCGCCTGGCGTTGCGCTAATCGGTTGTGAGTCATTCATCGTCACTCTTGCGCCAGAGACGTTCTCGTGGATCCCCGAGTATGTCGTCCGTTCTTTTTTCGAGGAGCGTCTTAAAGGTTTCTTTATCTGGGGCTTGTTCCTCAAGTGCCATCGTTCCCATTGTTTTTTTCAGTCTTTGAAGTGCGATCGTACGGGCTCGTCCGCGGAGAAGTTCCTTTAGCGGTTTTTTCGGATGTGGGTCGATATGAAGATGACAGGATAACCCTTCATAAATACGACGAAGTGTACTCACTCGTGGATCGGCTTTTCCTGACTCAATGGCAATGAGGTTGGCTTGGGTAATGTTGGCTCGTTTTGCGAGTTCAGCTTGAGTCATTCGAAGATGCGTACGAACGAGTCGTATCCAATCGCTGTGGGTAAAGCCTGGACCGTCGGTCGACGAATCGACCTGAAGTTTTGATAAGGCCATATCGTCGACAATCGTGATAATTTTTTTCCCCATCTATCGAGCATATATTGTAAACAATAGTAAGTAAATATAAATAATTATTGTTAACAATATAATTTATACATATATTACTATTGTATACAATTAAATTTAAAATGTAACTCATTAGATTATAAATGATTTTCTGTATATTTTTGATAATTATCCACTCAATAGAGTGAACAGTGAAGATGTGAAAACCAGAACAAGTTATCGAGAATGAGGGATGAAACTTAAACCTATAGCCGTTTCAATTATAGCGTACCCGTATAACTCTAAGCCGAATAGGTATCACGTACATAGCGCAACCACACATGTCGTACAAGCAAAAGGTAAAAGGAACGGCTATAACTTCCGCGTGTTTGAAGTGAATAATCTCGCGGGGTTAGTTGATAAGCCTCAGCTGGACTTGGACACTTCTAAAGCAAACCTCAGCAGGGTTATTTAAACGCTCTCGTTTGAGACATGTCAAAAAACTCGTGGTTTTCCGGGCATACCTGCTTCTCATGATTTGGATTCGCTATAGTGACTTTTAAAGAAGGTTATGTCGGGGCAAAAGTGTTAGAGAGTAGTTCGGTGGGATGACGTTGTTCAGTTGATCGCAGACGAATTTTAAAGACCACGCGGCGGCTCTTCTGACTGTTCACTTTGTTCTGGCGATCGTAGATGAGATCTTGTCTGCCGCGACCGGCGGCAACAGTCATTTCTTGGAAGCATTGGTAAGCTAATGGCTCTTGACGCTGGATCACCTCCAACCCCTTCACCATCACGGCGAGTGACCGTTCTTGACTCAACTGCAAATTATAGACATCGTCGCCTCGATCATCGGTGTGTCCTTGAATGGCGAGCGAGTCGATTTTATCGCGCAATGTTCCGCACACGGCTGCAGCATAATATGGGATCGCCTCTTCCAAAAATCTATCCGCGTCGGGTGTGAGGGTGCTCTCTCCAAATTCAAATGTGAGTAAATTTTCTGGAACGACGATCATGAGCGTGAGCGGATCACGAGGGTCAGCCTCCAGTGACAGTCCCAAGCGTTTAAGGTGATCACGCAAGGCAATGCCCACGTTTTCTTTGTTTTCTTGTAATTCCGATTGGGCCTCTGATGTTGTTTGGGTGATCAGGGCTGCAAAGAGGAGAATGAAAATCATAGCGAGCGAAGTCATGAGATCGGTGATGCCGACGGTCGTATTGGAATTGGTTGTGCCGTGTCCCATCCTGTGTTTCATCCGGTAGGCTTTAATTTTGAGAAATCTGGCCATTTTAGCCAGAACCGTGTTTTCTTCGGAGGAACGGTCTGAGGATGAGAAGACGAGAGATCAGATGGGACTTTCCATAAGAGAGGACGGCGGTCAAACATGAGTTCTGGTGGTAAGAGGGATTTTTTCCGTATGTGAGGTTGCTGTTCAAGCTCAGGTTCAGGTTCTACAGGCGTGAGGGATCTGGGGGTACGGTGGGTACGCATAGCTTCTATTGGTGTGGGAGGGGTGTTTGTGTGCTTCAGCGTCTTGTTAAGATCATGGATGGTATCCGTGAGTTCGCGAAGCGGGTCCTGAAGCTCTTGTCGTATCATGCGGGGAACGTCTGATAGGAGGCGTTGTGTTTCCCGATGCTCATCTTCTTGTAGTTTTTTCAAAGATTGAATGCTCGAGGTGAGGTTGGCCGTGGGCCCAGCCAGCCCGTTGGCTCGCAATCCACTGTGTGTTTCTTGATGTTCAGGATTTGCCGTCGAGCGTGTTCCCTGTCGTTCGCCATGAATTGACGTAAGCTGTTCGAGCATCTGTTCCATGGTTTTGCGGGGAAAGAGTTGGTCCATGAGTCCAAGAAACGTGTGATGGGCGTAGATGAGCTGCGACACCATGGGCTTTTCAAAGAACGTAAACAGGTTGGCCACGATGAGTCCGACGATGGAAGTCAAGAATTTTCCGGCCAATCCATTAATGAGTCCCTGAATCCCGAGAATCTGACTCCCGTCCGCGTGGAGTTTTCCTAGTCCAATAAATAATGCGATAAAGGTTAAGAGAAGACCCATGCCCGTGACCAGTGAAGGAAATTGGCTATAAAAAGGCAGATTGATTCGGTTTGCCATAAGACTGTCTTGCGTAAATACCTGTTCAGCGCGTGTTGTGCTAAATATGCGGGGTTCCATAAACCACGGCACCTGTTCCAGAATCAGGGTCATGCGGTATTGTGACCAGAGCCCACGAAACATTGGAACTTTTTCCATTTCGGCATCAAGTGTATCCAGATCGTGACAATCGATACGCTGATGCGAATGTTGATTCGGGTTACGCGAAGACGAGCCAGTTTGAACCTGAGTAAATCGTTCTCGATCGACATCTCCGCGCTCTTTGATTAGGGCTCTCAGCACAGGGTGTATGCGTTCAAACCCCTGTCGAACGGAGGTGACCTCTCTTTTAAATTGACGGACGTGCCACAGAAAAAATAGCAAGATCCCCAAGGAGCCCAGCCAACTAAGCAGGGGACTGTACGGTCCTCCAAAGAAGGCCACATCACGGCTTAAGAATTCCCATATTCCGGAAGCGTTGGTCATCGCATCATCATTTATCTAGAGCCAATTCAATATGTGTCTCATGTTTGAAGTCAGTCATGACGCTGGGTGAACGTGGGTACCTGTCAGCGAGCGATCGAGAGGTCTTTACGATCTTCCTTATAAGGAACTCTTTTATGGATCTCCTTCCTAAAAAATGATCGTGCTCAAGGCTGCTGGTACGACAGGAATTCATTGAGCTTCGCTATCCTTTCTCAAACTTTTCTCAAGTATTGTGCCGTAACTTCAGTATCTATAGAATCAATAAAAATAGTCTAAATACGGCGATAATCGTGCGATGAGCTGCGTCTCGCTGGGCAAAGAATACCACGTGTGGTGGGCACAATAGTCCTTGGAGTCCGTTGTCGAGCGATAGGTAAAAAAGCCTTTTTTCTGACGAGACCTTTTCTACTTACTTCGAGTGCGATCATGGGATTTGATCATGTCTGATAGAGGTGCTGAATTTTAACCACACATCATCTATTCTACCGTCCTATTATCCAAGGAGGCTGCCATGCTTGTTCGTGATGTGATGTCCACTGGGGTTGTCACTGCGCGTACCACTGATTCGGTTCGGTCTGCTATTATTAAAATGCTGAGCCGTCATTGTGGGGCCATTCCGGTCATTGACGATGAGCAGAACTTAATCGGACTGGTTGCGCTTCGAGATGTCATGATTCCCCTGTTTCCCAACTTTGGCGATTACATTCATGACAGTGTGCACAGCCGAGATTTTTTGGAAATGGAAGAAGGCTATCCAGAGGTGTTACGTCGAAATATTGAATCGGTGATGAGTCGCAACCCGCTGACCGTCACACCGAGCACGACGATTTTAGAGGCGGCTTCCTATATGGGATTAAAGAATTTTCGGCGTATTCCAGTGACGGAGAATGGAAAGCTTGAGGGAATGGTCAGCCTCGGGGATATCAATCGTGGGTTATTTTTCGACAAAGGGTTCATCAACGTTTAACCGGAACAAAAGAATGCTTCGTGTTTGAGTCATGGTTTAATGGATAGATTTAGATGGTTGCTTCACGCGTGAAGCGTTCTCATAGAACATGACTCTCTATTCACCGCTCATGCCAATGATTGTGTCTCAGACTGCAAAAACCCAGATGACGTCTCTGAAATGGACAGTTTTCTGGCCGAAACGTTGGGAAAGAATTGGAGCTTCGGTCTCCGCTATCCTCTGTCTCGCTATACCCATGAATGACTTCGTTTTGGCAGAAGATCAGTCAGCAATGCCAGTAGAAGTCATCACCCGACAGGCGAAAGATGCGTGGGTAGGCGGGAGTAGCACGGTTGCCCTGGAAATTCTGACTCAGGGAATTCGAGAACATCCGAACACCATGAATTTGCAAAAACTCCTTGGAGATATTCTTGTCACCACACGACAGGATCAGGAGGCGGTTGAGGCGTATGATGCAGTTCTCCAGAGAACACCTGAAGCCCTGGATGTTCGCTGGGCTAAATGGGTCGTTCTCTATCGCTCCGGAAGGGATGAGGAGGCGATCAACGAGTTTCAACGTATTGCTGAGCTGGATTCAGATAACCCGCTCGTGCCTTTGCGGATGGCCCATGATCTTCGAACACTCGATCGTCTCGAAGAATCGCTTGAGTGGTATCAAAAGGCCGTGGCGTTAGCTCCGAATTTTCCTGGATGGTGGTTGGCGATGGCGCGAGCACGCTTTGATGTTCTCGATGGTCGCGGGGCGCGTGACGATGTCAAACATGTCCTCACTATGGTCGCTCCCGATTCCCCGGAGGAGGCTGCTGCCCGTAGTTTGTTATCTGTCGTCTATGGTGCAACAAAAGAACGGGGCCGGCGTTTTCAACCCATCTTCAGTCCTGGGAAGACGGCTGCAGATCAAAAGGAATGGGCCTCTATTCGTGCAGAAGGCTGGAGGCTCTATAGTGCTGGTCGTTACCAGGAAGCGGAACCCATCTTACAGAGAATTCTTGTTCTCAATCCCGGCGACTATACCGCGACTCATCATCTTGGAATCACGCTGATGGAACTGGAGCGGTATGAAGAGGCTATTCCCGTTTTAGAAAAAGTGCTGACGCTCACGCTCAAAGAAGAAGTGCTGGCTGATACATTTTTTCGGTTAGGACAATCCAAGGCGGCCTTGGAACGCTGGGCTGAGGCGTTAGATCATTTTCAAATATTGTACGAGACGGCCGTTGAGTTTGAGGAAAGCAACAAAGACGTCGCGATCAAGCCGGGCACACGAGTGCTGAGTAAGGAAAAATTGGCGAGTTGGATAGAAAAAGTCCGCCCATATGTTCCCGAGGCCGAACGTCCACAGGCTCAAGAACCCACCCAAGCCATTTCTCCTTCGGAGCCATCGGTTCTGAATGAGGAAGAGGTGTATGAGAAAGTGGCGACTGAGAAACTCAAGCCCCAAGATCCTTTGCATCGGAGGGCACTGCTGATGGGCAGGGATGCAGATTTCGGTACATTCCGTTATGTAATTCCTGCCAAGGAAGTCTTGCGGGATAATCTGCCCATTGGCAATCATGAATTTATCCCCATTGATCCAGGAGACACGTTCCCTTCGACCCAGCCAGAGATTTTCTTGGTATTTGAACTCCTCTCAGCTTCTTTTGATGAAATGCCGCTCATTGCAGAGTGCTTTCTGGAAACGGCTCATATGACAAATTCACAACATGCTGTTGCCCAGGATCAGGTGATGATATCGATGAATGAGCAGTCTGGGTATTTTGTCTTAACCAAGCCAGAAGCTGATTGGACTCCCGGTTTGTACCGTTGTGGTCTGTATGTGGGAGAGGAGATATCCGCCTACACCCAGACCGATGAAGTGAGGTTTCGCATTACTGCGCCAACCCTGTCGTCGTAACCTGCTAGCAATCTATTTCGTCAGACGTATGCTCTTTCGGCATTTCGTCGAGGGTCAAGGATTTCTATGAGGAAATCAGTGTGTAGGGATTGGTGATGATTGTTTTTAACTATCTATGAAATCTAAGAACGCACCGAAAAAACCGCTCGATACGCTCGTTAAGCTTGGCCTCGGTGTGTTTATTGGTGGGTTTCTGATGATCGGCATTGGGATGTTCATCTCCCGCCCCGATCGGACGATTCCACCCTATAGCGTTGGTGCCCAGGAAGGATCAATCGTGTCCATTCATACACCACCGTGGACCAGTGATCCTGAAATTCGAACATTGCTTGAGCGGTTTCGATCTGTGGGGCAAGCCACCAGGAATTTCAGCTCGCTAAAAATTCGACCTACCACACCGGATGACCCACAGGGTCGCTATCAACTGATAACGATCTATGTATTTTCTGACCATGAGTGGGCTGAGCCAGAGAAACTTCATCGGTATCTCACAGAGTCAGACGACAGCGAAGAGCGTGTATTTAAAGAAACATTTGAGTCCATGGTGCGAGGCGGGATGGTGTTTGATCTCAAGCAGGTCACCGGCTGGCTGGGACCAGTAGGTGGGCAACGGATTGGGCAATCGAATAGTGAAGTCGACTGGCTGTTTCAGGAAAAAGCACAGCTGACGCACGAGTTGCTTTCAGACTAAGGTTGGGCCCATGGGGGGGGTGGAGTTGTCTGGGTCTCTAACGTGAGGCATTTGGCGATCACGGTTGAGAGAATGGCTCGCAGGTCTGGTTCTTTAATGTCGGCGGTCCATGAATTCGCTAATTCTATCGCTGGTCCCGTTGGATTGACTAAATGGTTTGAGGGTGGCGATCCCTCTCCCTGTGGGAGTGTAGAAGAGTGAACGTCGCCAATGCGCAAGACAATATCTGTGACCTGAGCCTCTTTGGCAAAGGTGTTGAGTTTTTCTAAGATCATGGGTTTTAAAAAAACTAATTGTTGAAGCCAGGCAGAATTTTCAGCCAAGAGAAATAGCTTTCGAAACTTGATTGAATCTGGTCGAGTATGTGAGGCTAGGCTTTCGCCCACGATCTGAGCCCAGTTTGTTTGTAGGCGAGCCTCTAAAACTTTAATATCGAATCCATAGGATTTCGCAAAATGAGGAATCAGGGATTTTGTCGAAGTAAATGAACTCATGGTTCTACTATAGCGAAATCTCTCCTGACCAGTCGAATCGGCATATCATTCCAGGAGATACGGGGAGAGGGAATTCCAGCAAACGATGACAAAAGCAACACCAGATCATGTGATCGGAACAAATCGTAAAGCATTGTATGACTATGCGATTGAACAAAAACTTGAAGCCGGCATCGTGTTGGTTGGCACAGAAGTCAAATCGCTCCGTGAAGGGAAAGTGAATTTACGAGAGAGTTATGCGTCTGTTGACTCCGGACAAGTTATTCTTCATCAGTGTCACATCGGGGGTTATAGCCATGGAAACCAAATGAATCATGAACCCATACGGCCGCGGAAGCTCTTACTCCATCAAAAAGAGATTCAGAAAATCCATGGCAAAGTGCAGCAAGCCGGTCTTACGCTCATTCCGCTTCGTATGTATTTTAATTCACGTGGGCTTGCCAAAGTCGAGTTGGCGTTGGCTCGAGGTAAAAAACACTATGATCGACGCGAGACCGTAAAAAAACGTGAGGCCAATCGTGAAATCCAACGAGCCATGAAGTCATCGAAGAGTTGAGGTCTAGTATTTCGTTGCTCGTGCCAGCGCGCTGTGCCGACTCCGCCATAGTAGTCTCGTGGCTACGACGGCCGGGAGCGCTTCGGCGCGCAAGCGTGAAGCGTATCTCGTACGAGAAAGAATGCTGTTTTCGCAACATCAACGAATAGCAGGTTTTTCACGTCTGCGTTTTGATCGGCATCTGCTTATGAAAATTCGATCGGCTGAGTTTGTCACAAGTTGCCTGACGGCAGAACAATATCCCAAGGAACGATTACGTGAAGTGGCGTTGTTAGGGCGTTCAAATGTCGGGAAGTCATCAGCGTTGAATTCCTTACTGAATCGGAAAGGTTTGGCGAAGGTTGGAAAAATTCCCGGGAAAACCCAAATGATTAACTTTTTTCGCGTCACGTTGTCGGACTCCAAGGTCGAGCAATTTCACATGGTCGATCTTCCAGGGTATGGCTATGCCAAGGTTCCGGAATCGGTTCGTAGACACTGGGGTCCGATGGTGGACACGTATTTGACGTCACGAGATACGTTGTGCGGAGTCGTCATTTTTATTGATATCAGACGGGTTGAGCGTTCAGATGTCGAACTCATTCAATGGTTGAAGACCTTGAAGCATCCCATGATTGTGGTGGCCACCAAAGTTGATAAAGTGACATCTGGAAAGCGTCATGCTCATCTCAGGCAACTTCGAGAAGGCTTATCACTCCCAGAGAGTACAGATCTTCTTCCTTACTCCTCGTATACGCATGAGGGGAGACCGGAGGTTATTCGAGCGGTGCAGAATCTGTTAGTGGGGAATATTTGATCTCAATAAACGCTTTTTGCTTGAGATCAGCGAGCCAGTCTTGGAAGACTTGTTCTGACCGTTCTTTAAAGAGACGAGCTTTGATTTGCGCTTCCACCTCCTCGAAGGGCTTAGGGGATTGCGGTGTGGTTTCATCTAACGCAATGATATGAAATCCGAGTGTCGTTTCAATTGGAGTACTGATCTCTCCGGGTTTCATCGAGAGTAGTGCTTCTGCAATAGGAGCGAGAAGTTCGCTATGGTGCACCAGCCCGAGTTCCCCGCCATCTCCCGCTTCGGGTCCTGCTGAATACTGTAAGGCCAGTTCCCGAAAACTTTCACCTGTTTGAAGACGCCGAGAGACTGAGCGAGATTGCGATTGTTTGTGTATACGCTCTTCCTCGGAATCGGCGACGAACAGTATTTGGCGTAAACGGTAGATTCGGGAAACCATGAACTGCTGTTGATGCTCTTTGTAATATTGAGAGATTTCGGCATCGGAGATGGTCACAATCCGTTGGACTTCGAATCCGCGTATTTTCTCCAGAAGCATTCGTTTTTCTATCTGTTTCGTGAGACTGGCTTCAGCCGATAGATCACCTTGAGCTTGGGGATTGGTCTGTTGAATCGCTTTGTGTATTTCCTCCTCGGTGACCGTAAAGCCTTTGGCTCGAGCTTCTTGGAGTTGCAGGCGGTCTTCAATCATCGAATTTAAGACAGCAAATTCTTTATTGGCCATTCGTTGTCTGAGTTGTTCTCCCGTGTATCGAGCCTTCATTCGGATGTGCTCGTCACGAACCTCATTCTTTAACTCAGACAAGGTGATGACTTCCTTGTTGACAATAGCCGCAATTCGATCGTGATAGGACATGAGCCGGGAAGGACCGGTCACGATGAGTACGCTAGAGAGTAGTATGACCGTCAAAAGCACGCGGAAAGGCATGATGCGAAAGTCCTCTGAATAACGCTTATACTAGAATTACAGGATTACTCTGAATATTTTCAAGCTATCTGTTCTTCTACCTGAGTCTGACTGTAGCGATTGAGACCTTGTAAGATTGTATTGAGTTCTGGGTACAGAATCTCCCAATCGTCAGACGGCATGTCTCGTTGAAAGGCGAGCGGTGAAAGAAATTGAATGGCGCCCTGACACCGTTGCAATAGCCATTGAATGCCTTCCTCTGGAAGTTTGGCCACCTCATGAAAGGCAACAATGATGCTGTTTCCTTGAATGTCGACCGATTCGAGCTTTAACGCCTTGGCCAGGAGTTTAATTTGCATGACTTCATAGAGCCGTTCAACGGGGGCAGGGAGCGGACCATAGCGATCCTGGGTTTCTCCATGCAGCAAAGCCAGATCTCCAATCTGCTCGCTGCCAGACAGCCGTTTGTATAAACTTAATCGTTGGTGCGTATCTTCAACGTAGTCTTCCGGAATAAACGCAGATACATGGAGGTGAAGTGTGGGGTCCGGGACCTCCTCGACGACTTGTCCTCTAAGTTGCTGAACGGCCTGTTCGACCATGTGTAAATACAGGTCAAGTCCGATGACGGCGATATTGCCTGACTGTTGTTTTCCTAGCAGATTGCCAGCGCCCCGAATTTCCATGTCAGCCGCCGCAATGCGAAATCCCGACCCCAGTTCCGTAAATTCTTGAATCGCATTCAACCGTTTTTGAGCATCTGTGCTCAGGGTTTCTTCATTGGGGACAAAGAAATAGGCATGCGCCTGCTGTCCCCCGCGTCCGACTCGACCGCGAAGTTGATACAGCTGCGCTAAGCCAAACAAGTCAGCACGATCAATGAGGATCGTATTGGCATTGGGAATATCGAGGCCGGACTGAATGATGGCCGTGGCGATCAAGACATCGGCTTCATGGTGAAAGAATTTGAGCATCACGCTTTCAAGTAGCCGTTCGTCCATTTGCCCATGCGCAATCACAATTCGTGCCTCAGGAATCAGTTGCTGTAGCCATGTGCCTGTGCGTTCCATGGTTTCAATACGATTATGAAGATAAAAGACCTGCCCCCCTCGTCCAAGTTCGCGGTGTATTGCCTCTCGAATGACCGTCCCGTCAAACCGGAGGACTTGTGTTTGAATGGCTAAACGGCCGGAGGGCGGACTTTCAATGACCGAAAGATCTCGAACACCCGAAAGGGCCATTTGTAGTGTTCGGGGAATGGGGGTAGCTGAGAGCGTCAAGACATCGACTTGAGTGCGAAGTTGCTTCAGTCGTTCTTTGTGCCGGACGCCAAACCACTGCTCTTCATCAGTGATGACGATTCCCAGATGTTTAAAGTTCACATCTTTTGTCAACAAACGATGGGTTCCAATAATGATATCCAAGGTGCCCGCAGCAATATCTCGGAGAACCACTTTGCATTCAGCGGGACTTTGAAACCGGGTCAGCATACCCACTCGAACGGGAAATGGGGCAAACCGTAACGAGAATGTCTCAAAATGTTGTTGGGCGAGCAGCGTTGTGGGCACTAAGACCGCGACCTGCCGATTATTCTGAACGGCTTTGAACGCGGCCCGCATGGCCACTTCGGTCTTCCCGTATCCCACATCTCCACAGACGAGCCGGTCCATGGGTTTCGGCGATTCCATATCTCGATAAATATCTTCGATCGCTTTGAGTTGACCTGGAGTTTCCTCGTAGTCGAACGCCGCTTCGAATTCGTGAGTTAACATGGTATCCGGGGTATAGGCCGTTCTTCGGGCTATTTCGCGGTTGGCATACAGCGCGACGAGTTCTTCAGCCATATCTTCTATGCTCTTTTTGACCTTGGCTTTCGTTCTGGCCCAACTGGTTCCTCCCAGCTTGTCGAGCTTCGGAGTTCGCTGATCGACTCCATGGTAGGGCTGAATTTCCGAGAGTCGCTCAAGCGGAACATAGAGTGTGTCGGTTCCAGCAAAGTGCAGTAAAAGGTAATCACTTTCAGAATCTTGGACTGTGAGACGGCGAAGCCCCTCATAGCGACTAATGCCATGATGGACATGAACGACCAGGTCGCCTTCTTGCAGGTCATCTAATGAAGAAAGAAATTTAGCCGTGTGCGTTTTTGGTTGTGGACGATGGCGAATTCCTTTACCGAAGAGTTCCTCTTCCGTGATAAAGGCTAAGCGTCCTTCATGAGTGATGAGGCCAGAGGAGAGTTCTCCTTGGACGCAATAAAATGGGAATCGCTCTTCTGCCTTCCGGGAGGTGTTCAGAGAAGGGTCCCAAGATGAGGCCGGATAACCTTGTTCGGAAAGTAATCCTAAAAGACGTTCGACTTGACCGGTGCTGCGAGCGATTAAAAAAACAGGTCCTTGGCTGCGCAGTTGTTCCAGTTTAGCCAAGTTGTCTTTGAGCGGAACCCCTCGGAGCCCAAGGCCAAAACTCGAAGCAGAAAGCGCAGGAAACGGGACAACATGTTGCCAATCTTCTGATTGGGCTGGCGCAATGGTATCCAGGCCTATGGTTGGCCAAGATTGAATTTGGGCCAAAATGTCGTCATAGAGATGGTATAAACGGTCGGGCTCGGGATAGGGGGGCTTTTCCGTGGTTGAATCGGATGAATCATGTTGATCCCAAACATCTAATATTTCATTCCAGCATGTTGAGGCAACATGGTGTAGATCCATCGGGTGATGAAGCACAACATTTGGGGGAGATTGAAAGTAATCGGCGATCGATTCCATGGTGCCATAGAGGTTGGGAGCATACCATTCTGCATCGGATGACAGAGGCTGTTCGGCGTGTTCATGATAATCTTCAGAGATAAGATACTCCCGAACCGGGAGAACCCATGCCTCAGAAAGTTTTTGAATCGATTCCTGAGTTGACGGATCAAAGACACGAAGTGATTCAATTGTATCCCCTAAAAATTCGACTCGAAGTGGATGATGAAATGCGGTAGAAAAAACATCCATAATTCCTCCCCGCACACTGAATTCTCCGGGAATTTCCACGATTGATACTCGCCGATACCCCAGTCGTAAGAGCTTTTTGATGAGTGGCTCATGTTCACAGACGTTGCCGAGTTCAAGAGAAAAACATGCATCAAAGAAGGCGTCTTGAGGCAGAATTTTTTGCAAGATGGCTAAGATGGACGTGACAAGGATGGTCGGTTTTCCGGTTGTGAGCCGATGTAGCGCACCGGCTCGTTCTGCGATGACGTCAGCAGGGGGAAGCGAGGATTGATAGGGTAAGCTGGCCCATTGCGGAAAGTGGACCAAGTGTTCCTGAGGCAGCCCAAACACTGAAGAGTAAAATTGCAGATCTTGAAAGAGTTGGGTTGCATTCAGTTCTGACTCGGTGATGATGAGCCAGGACTGGTCGACCTGCTGGTCTTGTTTCGATGTTGCTGAAGATTTCGCTCGCCAGACGCCTTGACTTTGACATAACCCTAAGAGTGCAAGAGCATGCGAAGAGGGAACAGAACTCGTGATGCAGGTTTTTGTATGAAACTGATTGGATGAGTCAGAAATAGAGGAGAATATTTCCCCAAGTGACGTAAGAAAAGACGATGCGTGCTTCATATCGTTTGAGATTTTCCCTGCGAGTCTGCTGAACGAAGGCATGAAAGATCTATGTCGCGTTCGGTGATCTCTACGGTTGTGCTGATAGCCTCTACGTGAAATGGTTCTTTCGCTATAACTCGCTGTTTTGTCGAGTATAGATGGATATTCTACTATTTCTCGGAAGACGTATGATAAAGACGAATCACGAGAGACCGTGTTGGTCAGACTGAGTAAGTTTGCTGAGCGATTGCGGCGGATACTTGGTTGTTGTCAGCGTGAGACGAAGACCGAAGGTCCCTGACGGTCACCACTATTCAAGAACATTCTCCTGGGATGATTGTGGCTCAGGGGTCTCACCACTCGAGCTGTTTGTTGTTGCTGTCGAATGAATCGTGCGGATTCGTTCGACGATGTGTGTTGTCGAAATATTGGGAACCAAAGGAATCGAGACGACTGTCCCGCCGTGATTCTCCACAATCTCGCGACCAATGATCTGCTCAGGCAACCAGTCTCCTCCCTTGACTAAGACCTGCGGAACAAGCGATTGAATGATCGTGAGTGGGGTTGCCTCATCGAATATGGTGACAAAGTCCACACAGGCTAGGGCCGCAAGGACTTCGGCCCGTTCCTGTTCATTCATAATCGGGCGGCCCGCGCCTTTCCCCAAACTTTTTACGGAGTGATCACTGTTTAATCCGATCACAAGGAAGTCACCTAACTGTCTCGCTTGGTCCAAGTAACGAACATGTCCAACATGCAAGAGGTCAAAGCATCCATTGGTAAAAACCAATTGCTTTCCTGTGTATCTCTGAGATTGGATAATGTCGACTAGCTTATCCAATGATTGAATTTTTGGATGCATCATTCTCCAAATTATGCGATAACCCTATGATACCTGCTAATTTTGTGAAATCCTAGGAGGAAAGATGGAGTACTCTCGAAAGGCTCAAATTGGCCTTCTGGTCGGCCCAGTTGTGGCTATACTCTTCTATTTTTTCCTCCCGCCTTCATTGAGTCCCTCAGCCCGTACCTTAGCCGCGATTTTGAGTTGGGTGGTGGCCTATTGGATTACTGAACCCATTCCTCTGCCCGTCACCGCCTTACTTGGAACGAGTCTGTGTGTAGTAATGGGGCTCGGATCCATGAAGGCCATATTTTCAGCGTATGCTCACCCGATTATCTTTCTCTTTATCGGAAGCTTTTTTCTCGCAGAAGCTCTTGTCGTCCACGGACTTGATAAACGGTTTGGCCTCTGGTTCCTCTCGCAGAAATGGGTCGGCGCTCATCCTATTCGCGTCTTTGTGGTGATGGGTATCACCGTTGCGATCCTTTCCATGTGGATTAGCAATACGGCTGCAACGGCATTGATGTTGCCGATTGCATTAGGCGTCCTGACCACTATGCATGGAACGGAAAAGAAACCGGGTGGCTATGAAACGGGATTTCTACTTTTTGTGGCCTATGGAGCAGGAGTGGGCGGAGTCGCGACGATTATCGGGACACCTCCAAATTTAATAGGTGTCGGTCTGCTTGCCGAACAAGCTCATCTTTCCATTTCTTTTCTGACATGGTTTGCCATTGGGCTTCCATTAACCATCGTAATGTTAGCCGTGACCAGTGTGGTGTTACTCAAGCTGCATCCGCCCCCTCCCGTCCTCCCGAATTTTCTTGACTCCTTAACCGCGCAGCGTGCCAGTCTTGGACGGTGGTCAATTGGTGAACGTCACGCCTGTATGGCGTTTGGGATTGCTGTGTGTTTGTGGATTGTCCCTGGACTACTTTCCGCCTGGTTGGGAGAAGAGCATAGCATTGTGACCTGGTTTGCTCGTCATTTGCCCAAAGAACTTGTTCCGATTGTTGTAGCCGGTCTCCTGTTTTTTCTTCCCATCAATTTTTCTCAAGGAATGTTCACTCTATCATGGAAACAAGCGGTCAATATTAACTGGGGAACTATTTTGTTATTTGGCGGAGGCATTGCGTTTGGTCATTTGATGGTCGAGACACAACTGGCGCATGTTATCGGTGAAGGGCTTGTTGGGATCTTTGGTGTTCAATCCGTATGGGGTTTAACGGCGATGTCGATTATGACGGCGATTGTGTTGACTGAACTGGCCTCGAATACGGCGGCGGCCAGCATGCTGGTCCCGGTGGTGATTGCTATTGCTCAGGCGGCTGACATGTCTCCAATTCCTCCAACCTTGGGCGCATGTATGGGAGCAAGTCTGGCCTTTGTCTTGCCTGTGTCGACGCCGCCGAATGCGATTGTGTATGGGACTGGTCTTGTCCCGGTCACAAGTATGGTAAGAGCTGGACTGGTCCTCGATATCTTAGGTGGAGTCTTGATCTTCATCATGTTGAAAGTGTTTTGTCCAATACTTGGATTACTCTAGGTATTCCGCATACGGGATACTCTAATTTTTATATGAAACCGTGAATTGACATTTAAAAATCGCATACGAGATAATCGTTCTCTTTTTCATTTTCTGTTTCATTCACCTTCTTTCATTCTTTTTCATGGCCAGTCGCCCATCACAGGTTCGAGTTGTCGTCTTGACCGACGATTCCAAAATCGCTACCCAGGTCAAGTCGGGGGGGCACGAGGATACGATTACGCTTGTGAAAGACTACCCAGCGCTTCATAAAGCCATGTCCTCAGATGAATATAAGGGGGTCTATCTTGAATGTAACGGATCTAAACAAGAAAAACTTCAAGATCTGAGTGAGTCCATTGATTTCTCGAAGACATTTATTTTAGCTGGACCGCTGCCTTCCATTGAATTTCTGAATCAGTTTGTCCAATGGGTGGGATCCGGACAAGGCAAATCGTCAAAGCCGGCTAAAGCCAAGTTGAGCTTTGTTGATTATGTCGAGGCTCAATTTGGTGAGTTTGTTCGTGCGATGAAGCTTGGATCTGCCCAAGATCTCTATCCCACGTTTATCCGAGCTGTCGAACGGCCATTAATTGAACTGGCGCTCCAAGAAACCAACGGCAATCAAATGCAGGCTGCTCGTTTATTAGGAGTGAACCGGAATACGTTACGCAAGAAAATTGGAGAGTTCAATATTTCGGTTGAAGTCTGTAAGAGCCAGCGTGCGAAAAACCCCCAACTCATCTAAAACGGCCCAACGACAGTGTGGCATGCGGGTTATCGTCAATGTGGCGTACGTGAACGTGGCTTCTTGACAACCTCTGAGTGGTCGACTAGCATGAGTCGAAGGTTCATAGGCGCGTAGCTCAGGGGGAGAGCGCTACCTTGACACGGTAGAGGTCGGCGGTTCAATACCGCCCGCGCCTACCACTTCTTCTTTGTAAGACACCGTAAGCCCGAGCTGTGGTGTCTTTTTTATTTATTCCTATGGATTTCTGTTCCTACACCTCAGCCAATACGGCGATTCATTGACATGTCCGCTACCCAATCCTCAATTCAATTGTCATTGCCAGATGGGACGAGTCAAGAGTTTCCCGCCGGTGTGACGGCAGGAGAAGTTCTTGAACAATCGAATGGGAAATGGCTTGAAGGAACCATTGCTGTAAAAATCGATGGTGTCCCAAAAGATTTGAAAACCGTTCTCCAACAGAATAGTACCCTGGAGCCGCTGACGTTCTCTTCCGATGAAGGCAAAGAAGTGTATCGCCACAGTAGCACCCATATCATGGCGCAGGCCGTGAAAGAATGTTTTCCTGCTGCTCAAGTGACGATTGGGCCGGCGATTGAGGAAGGCTTTTTCTACGACTTTGCCTTTGAACGGCCATTTACACCAGAAGATTTGGAACTCATTGAAGCACGGGCTCATGAAATTATTAAGCGTGACCTGATAATTACGAGGCAAGAGTTTACCAAGCAAGATGCCATCGATTTCTTTAAAGCGCGCGGTGAAGCCTACAAAGTTGAAATTATCGAAGGATTCCAGGATGATGAACCGGTTTCTGCCTATACCCAAGGCGAGTTTATCGATCTATGCCGTGGTCCGCATATCCCTTCTACGGGACATATTAAAGCCTTTAAGCTGTTGACGAGTGCGGGTGCCTATTGGCGTGGGGACGAGCGTAATCCCATGCTTCAACGGATTTATGGGACATCTTTTCCTACCCAGGAAGCCCTGGAAAAGCATATCGCGAATTTAGAAGAGATTAAAAAGCGAGATCATCGAAAGTTGGGGAAAGAACTCGATCTCTTTAGTATTCAGGATGAAACCGGACCCGGGTTAATTTTGTGGCATCCTAAAGGAGCACTGATTCGGTTGCTCATTGAAAACTTCTGGCGAGAGCAACATATCAAACATGGCTATGATCTTGTGTACTCTCCCCATGTGGCGCGCTTAGATCTATGGAAAACCAGTGGGCATGTCGATTATTACCGGGAAAATATGTACGCCTCCATGCCGGTTGAGTCCAGCGAGTACCAACTCAAGCCGATGAATTGCCCGTTCCACATTATGGTGTATAAATCGCACCTCCGGAGTTACCGAGAATTACCGCTTCGATATGGGGAATTGGGAACAGTGTATCGCTATGAACGATCTGGTGTTCTCCATGGTTTGATGCGGGTTCGAGGTTTTACGCAAGATGATGCCCATTTGTTTTGTCGACCGGATCAATTGGCGGCAGAAGTCAGCAAAGTGTTGGAGTTTACAATTTTTGTCCTCCAAACATTTGGCTTTACAGAATGCGAAATGTACCTTTCGACACGTCCGGAAAAATCGGTTGGTTCCACAGAACAGTGGGACCAAGCCACACAGGCATTGGAAAAAGCTTTGAACGATGGACAATTCGATTACAAGCTCGATCCAGGCGAAGGGGTCTTTTATGGCCCAAAGATCGATGTCAAAATCAAAGATGCTTTAGGACGGTCATGGCAATGTTCGACGGTTCAGGTGGACTTTAATAATCCCAACCGATTTGGGCTCACCTATATTGCTGAAGATGGAAAATCTCATCAGCCGATTATGATTCATCGAGCGTTGATGGGTTCGATTGAACGGTTTTTTGGAATATTATTGGAACATTATGGGGGGGCTTTTCCCACGTGGCTGGCTCCCGTACAGGCCCAAGTCCTCCCAATTTCAGATAAACAGCAAGAATATGGGACTTCTGTGCTGAATAATTTGCGTAAAGAGGGCTGTCGGGCCGAATTAGACTTGCGCAATGAGAAAATAGGTCTTAAAATCCGTGAAGCTGAAAAAGCGAAGATTCCGTACATGCTGGTCGTTGGTGATCGCGAAAGCCAAAGCGGAACTGTTTCAGTGAGAAAACGAAATGGGAAGAGTTTAGGAACAATGTCGGTAGAGGAGGTTCTTACGATTATTCGAAACGAAATCCCGTCTGTACTGTCCTGTGATTCCTCTCGTCCAGTATGAGCCGACCTCAAGTCGTCAAACAGCGTATTAATCATCTTATCCGTGTCCCTGAAGTTCGTGTGATCGGAGCGGAAGGGGAACAACTTGGGGTGATGAAAACACCGGATGCCGTTCGGCAAGCGAAGGAGTCTGGCTACGACTTGGTGGAAGTGGCACCAACAGCCGAGCCACCGGTTTGCCGGATTATGGATTTTGGGAAATTTAAATACGAACAAAGTAAAAAACAGCACCGAACCAAGCAACATCAAAAGTCAACGCAGGTCAAAGAAATCAAGTTGCGACCTCGTACAGATAAACATGACCTTGAAACAAAAGTTCGGCAAATACGAGGGTTTCTTGAAGAAGGAAATAAGACCAAGGTGACGGTGATGTTTCGAGGACGTGAAATGGCCAACAAAGAATTTGGCTTTACGGCGATCCATAAGGTCATTGAACAGCTTGGTGAAGTGGGGATAATTGAAAGTTCGCCTCGGCTAGAGGGGCGTAATTTATTTATGATTGTGTCGCCAAAGTAATACGCCGATCGTATAGCCTGTGAAATCGATAAACGGGGCCTAGGAGGAGAATATGGCAGGGCAAAAGTTAAAAAATCATTCTGGTGCCAGTAAACGGTTCAAACGAACTGGAAGCGGGAAGTGGATGCGACGACGAGCCAAGATGCGGCATATTCTCACATCAAAAGCTCCACGACAAAAACGTCGTTTGACTGGAGCGGCTGTGGTGCGAGATGTTGATTCACGGGCAATTGATCGTTTACTTCCCTACTGTTAGTTTAAACGGCTAGTTTGATATGAAGAAGGAGAATAAGTCATGCCACGGGTAAAAGGTGGGCCACAGACACGACGCAGAAGAAAAAAGAGACTGAAGCTTGCCAAGGGTCAGTATGGCGGGAAGAGTCGGCTCTTTCGAACAGCGACAGAATCAGTTGATAAAGGCGAAGTCTATGCATACATCGGTCGTCGACAACGAAAACGGGACTTCAGGCGGCTTTGGATTACACGAATCAATGCCGCGATACGGGCCCATGAATATACCTACAGTCAATTTATGAATGCGCTCAAAAAAGCTGATATTCTAATCGATCGCAAGATGCTTTCGGAGATGGCGATTCATGATCCTGAAGGGTTTACCAACTTGGTCAACAGTCTTAAGATGCAAACATCAAAAGCAGCTGCGTAGGCAAGTCTTTTCAGGTTTTATACTGTAATCTGAAATTCGAATGCCGCAATCGGCATATTAATTTGCCAAGCTTCAAGTACTTCAGGGTGAAGCTCTCCGATAAATCCTATCTCCTGTTTCCCACAAATAATCTTCCCGACGCGCCCATCTAAAAATGATTGGTGGGTGCTCGGTTCTAGTCGGTAATCCCGAACCAGATAGTACATCAGAAGGTCAAGATAAGAGTGAATTTCTGAGAAACTCGCCCCTGACTGCGCGATGATGGCCGAGACGGTCACGATCGTTCTTGACCCCAAATCGACGCCCATATCAGGAATCGCGACTTCTCCAATTTCAAACAAGAGATGGGGATAAAATGACCGAGGTGAGGCGGCTTCGACCCTTAAGAGAAAAGGAAGAATTGAGGAACGAAGACACGCGTAACTTTCTGACATGGCATTATCTACTTCGACGACATGACCATGTGGCGTGCCTGCCAATCGCATTCGATCCACTAGTTCCATGCGTGACGCTAAAATATTTGAAAACATTTCTTGAAAGCCAAATCCAATCATTAAGTCTCGAATTTGATCAGAGAGATACTCAAGGGAAGAAAGCGTCCCAACGGTAAAATGTCCTGGCATGATGGGCGTAAAGGAGTCATACCCTCGACTAATTGCGACATCTTCAGCCACATCCATGACGTGCATGAGATCATGCCGGTACGCAGGCATTGTGACGGAGATACTGTGTTGTGTGGATTTAACTTGGTATCCATAGTCTGAAAGAGCTTGCTGAATGACTTCAGATCCAAGCGGAGTGCCAAGGGCATGTTCAATGGCCTTGAGTGAAATCCGTTGAGACTTCGACATATCAATGGGTGTTTTCACCGTTTTACCAAAAGCTGTGGTATGCGGATATACGATATCAATAGGATCAATGGCGGCACCCCGATCTGCAAGGTTGACGGAAAAAATGTTTAACGTCAGGAGCACCATTGGCAAGTCGGTTCCAGTGACCTCAATGAGCAGAGCTTTATCCCCAATCTGAACTTCACCAACTTCTCGGCTATTAATAATGGGTGGAAAAGAAAGGACTTGCCCATCTTTGTCCCATAAGAGTGGAACCTGATCGGCATTGGCCAGTTGCGCTCCGTATTCCAAGCCTTTCGGATGCACAGTCAAAATTTCTTGAGGGGTCATCTTTTCGGTGAAGCCAAGCGGGGTGAAGCGCGTTTTTTCAGATTTCACAAGGCCGTAGGTGATCGGAAAAGAAATCGTAGCCAAACGATAGACGCCAATTGATACCGTTTGACGTTTTCTCCCAAAAATATCAGCCAACTTTTCCTGTGTTTGTATGATCTGATTTAATCCTTCTTCTGTGACTTCATAGCCGGTGGCGGCGCATGCTGCGATAAACGGCCTCACCGTCTCAATGCCTGGAAGTACCATTAACCGACGTTTGGATTGGTTTTTACTTGCGAGAAAGGGATACTCAATCGGTTTCGCGTCAAGAACCAGACGAATTTGGCGAGCAATCCCTTCCACGCACCAGAGATCGGGCCGATTGCTGTCTTGGAGCTCAATGCGCAGTTCACCATTTGCTGGGTTATGATCCTTGAGTTCCCCTTTCACCAGCTGAAGCCAGGCTTCGACTTGGCTGATTTCGGCATTTCGGCCTACGAGTTGTTCAAAGTCGTGATGGAAAATAGAAATAGTTGGCATGATGGGTCAAAATTTTCGTCGCATATTGCGAACAGCCTCAAGATCAGAAGTAAATAAGTCGCGAATATCATGAATGCCAAGGGCGACCATCGCCATACGGTCAAGCCCCAACCCCCAAGCAATCACGGGAACGTTGACGCCTAATGGAATCGTGACTTCGGGGCGAAACAGTCCTGCTCCTCCAAGTTCCATCCAACCAAGATGCGGATGGCGAACATGCAACTCGACAGATGGTTCGGTAAACGGAAAATAGGCTGGCAAAAATCGAATCTCTTTCGCTTGAGCCATTTCCGACGCAAATAGGTTGAGGAGTCCGAGCAATGTCCGAAAGTTAATATCGTGACCTAACACGATACCTTCAACTTGAAAAAAGTCCGTAGCATGGGTGGCGTCAACCTGGTCATATCGAAAGCACCGGGCGATCGAAAAGTATTTCCCCGGTACATCTGGCTTATTCGCTAAGGTTTTAGCTGAAACGGCTGTGCCTTGGCTTCGAAGAATGAGTCGTCTCGCTCGGTCACGGTCATACGGATATTGCCAACCTTTCGAGCCTGTGGTCCCGCCATTTTCGTGGGCATCGGCTACTTCCGAGAGGTATGGTTCAGCAATAGATTTGGCCTGGGTGGGATTTTTGACGAAGTAGACATCGTGAATGGCACGAGCGGGATGGAACTGCGGCATATAGAGGGCGTCCATATCCCAAAATTCAGTTTCGACCAATTCACCGCGCATTTCCTGAAAGCCCATACTCACCAGTTTGTGTTTGACAGAGTCTAAAAATTCTCTATAGGGATGTCGACGTCCAATGGCTAGTCGAGGCGGACGAAGGCTGATGGAGTATTTTCGAAATGAGTAATTTCGCCAGGATCCATCTTTGAGCATGTCCGGGGTCAATTGTGAAATTTCTTTGGAAGACTCTGATGAGGTCAGTTGACTGATGGTCTGTCCTTCCGGCGTTAAGGCGTAGGTTCGCAGGATATCGTCTTCAATACGAAAAGGTTCCTGGGCACTTCCGCGTTTAATCGCATATTGTCGAATCAGGGCCTGATCGGGACTTGAAAATGTTGTGAGCGGATGAGAATCTGCTGACAATGTCGTCAGCAAGTTTCGTAGAGTCTCTGTCGTTGGACTTGTCGTGTCTGTTATTTCAAGTGCACCTCCGGAAACTAATCGAATGGCTTGATCTTTTTTGAGAAGGCCGATCGCACGACTAAGCTCGGTCGGCTGAAATTGCCCTTGAGCTTGGAGGTCTTTCACCGTTATCTGTTCACCGCGAGCCTGATGCGCTTGAATAGATTCAAGAATCCATTCCGAAGGAGAACTGGTCTGACTGTAGGCTTTTCCCGTCTCACTTAACGAAACGACAGGGGTAATGTTTTCTGTGGCCAAGACGATCAATTTTTTCGTCAGCAACCATCCAACTGCCATGCTGACCTGCGAGGGGTCGAGTTCGGTCGCGTGCGCGAGCTCCGCATCAGACAGCGCACCTTCTGCGTTCTTTAAAATTGTGAGAACTTTGGTCTCGAGTGGATGAAGACTATCGAGTAGAGCGGTGGTATCCATGAAAGACGTTAGACGTTGATGGTCTGTCCTGCTGCTCGCATTTGTTGGATGGTCGTGGAAAAATTTTCACTTCCAAATATCGCTGATCCAGAAACTAAAACATCGGCACCCGCCTTGATAATGGATCCGGCATTCTGAAGGTTGACTCCTCCATCGACTTCCAAAAGACCTGGGCTTGTTCCTGCATTGAGTGAATGTCGAATTCGAGATATTTTCTCAAGGCAGGAAGTGATAAAGGTTTGTCCGCCGAATCCTGGACTGACTGACATGACAAGGATGAGGTCTACCTCATGGATCACTTCCTCGAGTGTGCTGACGGACGTTGCCGGATTCAAGGTCACGCCGGCTTTAACGCTGCGTTCTTTAATCGATTGAAGAGTCCGGTGTAGATGAGGACAGGCTTCGACATGAACGGTCAAATAATCAGCGCCAGCATCTGCAAATTCTCCGATAAATGTATCAGGGTTGGTCATCATCAGATGGACATCCAAAGGCAGCCTCGTGACCTTGCGAACCGCTTCTACAATAGGTGGGCCGACCGTCAGGTTAGGGACAAAATGGCCATCCATGACATCAATATGAATCCAGTCAGCTCCAGCAGCCTCTACTTGACTGACGGCTTCTGCAAGACGACCGAAGTCAGCCGAAAGGATAGAAGGCGCAATGAGCGGAGTTGAAGACATGATCATCTGTTCCCTTTTATTAAGCGAGCCGCGAAGAATCCATCCATCGACACCGTATTGAAGGAAGTCATTAAATTTCCTGACTCATCGATTAGCGTCTGGGCGGTCTGAGGGAGCCACGGCTTGATGGAATCCTGATAAAACTCCTGATGTCGATCGAGAAAAGTCTCGACAACGTGACTCGTTTCCTCTTTTTCAGTCGAGCAGGCACTATAGACTAACACTCCATCGGGTCTCAAGAGTGCACTGACATGCTCAAGAATTTTCCCTTGTAGGATTCGGATTTGATCAATCAGGTCTGCTCCCTTAACCCACTTCCCTTCCGGATGACGACGTAGCACTCCCAGTCCTGAGCAGGGCACATCAAGCAGTATGCGGTCAAAGCCTTGCCTGAATGTTGCGGCCAAGGAACGCTGTTGAGTGTTGGTTGTAGTGGCAAAAGATGTTGTTGAAATATCTTTTCCCATGTCAGCGCAGAGAGTCGTAATGTTCGTCAATCCAAGTCGCTGGTAGTTGGACGTCAGAAGGTTTAACCGTTGTGGATCTCGATCAACAGCAATAATTTGGCCTTGGTTGCCCATGAGCTGGCTCACATGGGTCGTTTTTCCGCCTGGAGCCGCACAGACATCTAAGACTTGATGGTCAGGCTTGATATCCAATAATAGCGGAATGAGTTGCGCCGCTTCATCCTCAATATAGCACCACCCGTCTTTCAATGGACCAAGATCACTGAGTTTTCCACATTTTTCCAATATTAATCCGAGTGAACTGACTGTGGTCTTTTGTGCCTCATATCCATCTGATTGCAGTCGGCTGAGTAGTCGATCTCGCGAACAGTGAATGGTATTGGTGCGTAAGGTGAGAGGAGGAATCTGGAGTGTCGCCTCGCACAGTGTTTGTGTCCTGTGAGTTCCCCAGGCCGACAACCATCGTTTGACGAGCCAAGAAGGGCAGGAGTACCGAATAGAGAACGCTAAAACTGGATCTTCAGATGGATCAGGCCATGGCGGCGCAGGATGACGCATGATATTACGAAGAATGGCGTTCATCATGCCGCTCCAATTGCGGCCTCCAACGGTCTTGGCTAACTTTACGGATTCATTTACGGCCGCAGAAGGTGGAATTTTATCAAGGTACAGCAGTTGATAGGCTCCCAGCCGAAAAATCATGGCAACGGTCAGGGGCAGCCGTGACATCGGACGATCAGCGAATTGATTCAATCGCCAATCCAACGTCTCGCGATGTCGTAAGACGCCATACACGAGTTCAAAGGTCAGACCTCGATCCAGTTCACGAATTTTTGCTGTTTCCAATATCGCGTCGACCACGTCGTCCGCGAACGGTTGTTGGCGGTGAACTTTTAACAGAATGGTCAATGCCGCGGAGCGGGCTCCTGAATATTTTGCCGATTGTTTATGCTTAGAGGGTAAATGCATGGTCTCAGGGTTTAGTTGTGACGACGAACCGTCAGATGATCAGAAACATGAGGGAATCAAAAAAGAGTGTGTTAAATCAGCGCTTGTCAGTTGAGAGTTGAGCGGCCAAGGCCATGGCTTCTATGAGACTCGTTGGATCAGCCTTCCCTTTTCCAACAATGTCATAGGCGGTTCCATGATCCACGGATGTACGAATGAATGGGAGGCCAACCGTGATATTGACACAATGTCCAAATGCCACAGTTTTTAAGGCCACCAGTCCTTGATCATGGTACATGGCCACGACTCCATCAAATTCTCCAGAAACCGCCTTTCCGAAAAGGGTATCGGCGGGGAAAGGCCCCGTACAGCGAATACCTGTAACACGTGCCCGTTTTACAGCAGGTGCAATGGCCTGCTCTTCCTCATCGCCAAAGAGACCGCCTTCCCCAGCATGGGGATTCAGTCCAGCGACCCCGATACGGGGTCGTGTGATGTGAAACGATCGACGGAGTCCGGACTCTGCCAATCGAATCGCGCGAAGGACATTGCTAGTCGTAATCGATTGTGAAAGGTCTCGAATCGCGACATGTGTGGTAACAAACATAATTTTTAGCGGCCCACCGAGAATCATCATGCCGGACTCTTTTGTTTGAGTCAGGGCTGCTAGCATTTCTGTATGACCGGGATAGTGATGGCCGGCAAGATGGATCGCTTTCTTGTTGATAGGTGCGGTCACGATGCCGTGAACAGTCCCAGCCTGTGCTAAATGGACGGCTTTTTGAATATAGCGTACCGATGCGTCTCCAGATACGGCGCTGGCCTGGCCTTTACGAAAGCGTCCCAATGGCCTTTCAAGGGGGTCGAGTACTGGAAGTTGACCCCGGCGAAAGATGTTCTGTCCATTCTGTGGAGGATATTCTGGTACCGAGACAATCTTCATAGGAATTTGAAGGGCCTGAGCCGTTCGTTCCAGAATTGGGGGAGAGCCGATCACAAGCGGAGCGCACCATTTCCATATCTTTGCGTGAACGAATGTCTTGACGATAATTTCCGGACCGATACCGGCAGGGTCTCCCATAGTAATAACCAATGTCGGGCGATGGTTCTTGTTTGAAGTAGTCTTCATATCGAGACGTCGCTGGTAGAAATTGGGCTGTACTTTGGTGAATGGCGAGAAGGTCTATGAAACGCAGGCCAATTACGTGGAGCGTGAAGTCCTTCGCACCGTCTTTTTCGTCTTGTAAAACGTTTGAAAGGCCTGTTCAATAATTTCTCGGACAGGTTTCCCTGTTTTCGTAGCCAGGCGCTGACAATCTCGATACTCAGGCATCACTTTTTGCTGACCATTTCCTAGGTCTGCGATTTTGATTTGGACCGTCCCTTCGCGTAATAGAATTGTTTCCATTCTCCGAGGAAGGACAAATCGGCTGACGTGGTTAACTCGTATACCAAGAGTTGTCGTTTCCTGAAAGAGTGTTCGGATCACATCTTCTCGAATATTTTTGGGGGCTAGAATAGTGATAATGATTCCTGGGCGACTGCGTTTCATAATGACCGGTGTTAACGTCACATCTAAGGCCCCGACCTTGAATAGCTTGTCCATTACAAACTCATAGGTTTGAGGGTTGAGATCATCGATGGTTGTCTGGATTTCGAGGATAGGTTCTGTGTTTTGAATATCCTGAGACGCATCAGAACACAAAAATACGCGAAGAACATTTGCCCAGTCAGGAGGCTCTGCTGTACCAGCGCCATACCCGATACCGGCAGGATTCATGGGGGGAAGGGCGCGAAAGTCTTGAGTGAGCGTTGTCAAAAGCGCCATCCCGGTCGGAGTGGTTAGTTCAAGAGCTGGTCCTGATGCAAAGATCGGAACATCTAACGCCAGCTGAGCCACAGCAGGTCCGGGAACGGGCAAGACCCCATGAGCTGTGTGAATCGTGCCGGATCCAACATTGATGGAAGAAGCTGAAATTGATGTGATATCGAGATAGTGAAGGCCAAGCAAGGTTCCAACAATATCAACTAATGAATCAACGACGCCGACTTCGTGGAAATGGACTTTAGCTTGTGGAACTCCATGGACTGTTCCTTCAGCCTCCGCCAAACGTTGAAAGACTTCCTTCGAACGGGATTTGACGTTTGAGGGGAGTGGACTTTGGCTTAGGATGCGTCGAATCTTAGGGAGCGACAGCGGTTTGTTGAATCCTTCGCGAATATTGACGTCAACTTTGGTCGCATGGACTGTGCCTCGATGGACTTTCTTGGCTTTGAGCTGATAGCCACCGGCCGTCAGTTGTTGTAAGCCTTTTTTAAGAGTAGTGAACGGGACCCCGGCATCGACCAATGCTCCGAGACACATATCGCCGCTGATACCTGAGAAACAGTCAAAATGAAGATGCGACACGATGTTCCTTCATACCAAGTAGGGAATGTAGCCCATCATAACAGATCCTGATGGCTCACACATTCTCAACATCGAGAGCCGCGACTTATAGCCGATTCAGTTATACCGAAACGATAAAGCGCCAAACTTGGACAATGTTGAGATCCAATACGTGAGATAAAACGTCAATCATTGTCAGTTATAGCCGATTCAATGATTTTTCGTACTCTTGACACATGGGATATCGCGTTGAAAGTCCTCATGGTTGAGCTGGAACGTATTTGTATTCGCTATAACCCAAGCGGGTATAACCTTCCAAATTTTGAAGTAAGTAATCGCGCGGAGTTAGTTGATATGCCTCAGCTGGACCTGGACACATGTCATTAATACATCAGGTCGATGGCTGAGTCACGCAGTTGAATGCCATACAAGACTGCACCTTCTTGCATGGTATCGTGTCCAGGCATTCCAACTGTTGGATTCGCTATAATTTGACTGATGGGAGAGGCTATGGTATTCGACCAATAGACAAGGAATATTGACATTATCCCCATGTGACGAAGGGGCTCCGTATTGAAAATGATCAGAAATCATAGGCAGCGGATTGTTCAAATTAGTCTGTATGTTTTCGGAATAGTCTATGTCGCCGGTTTGTTGTTTGGAACAGATGCCGATGCGAAAAAAAGGCGAAGAGTTTCTGCTGGAGCCTTTCAAATTTCTCAAGTCACGACCTCGCCGACACCCTTTGAAGTGGGAAATGGAGAGCTTACGTTTTCCACGATCGTGAAAGTTCCAACAAACTTGAATGGGCTGGCTGTTCTGGAAGTATCAGCCCTCATCACCTCTCCGACTCAACGATCAATGCGGTTTCTTACGCAACGAGTGCCGTTAGGTTCGAAAGCCCCGGCTCAAAGAGGTCCGCATATCTCAGCAGCCCTTGTGTGGGATGGGACAGATCAATCGCACACCTTGGTTGACCCGGGAACCTATCAGTATGAAGTTCGGGCGAAACTCATGGCCGAAAAAGGGGCTGGCATAGAAGTGCGAATGGTCTCCCGAACTTCCCGTGGAGCCGTCAAAGTCATCAAGTATCATGCTCCTCCCCCGCCTGTCGAAAACCTTCAGTCAAATTCAGAGATTGGGCCTGACGATTCATCAGCAGAAGACGAAAATTCTGAGGAAGAATCGGCTGAGACGGTCGTTGATGAAGTTGAAATGCTCACCGATGAATCAACTAGCCATCCATTACCAGAACCGGGAGATTCGGAAGTGGAGATTATCGAAGAGGAAGAGATGTTGGTCATTCCCCAAGAAGGTTAATCCGATGAGCCAGACATCCGGCACCAAACCCGTTGTCAATGTTCATAACTCCAATCCCGCCTGAACAGGCATTCAACATTGTGAGCAGAGCCGCGAGTCCACCAAAGCTTGCTCCATATCCCTGACTGGTTGGAACGGCAACAATCGGTCGGTCGACGAGCCCACCTATGACACTCGGTAAGACGCCATCCATGCCTGCCACCACAATGATTACACGAGCTTGATGTAAAATTTTCTGCCGATCCAAAAGACGGTGGAGTCCAGCTACTCCAACATCAAACAGTGTTTGGACACGGCTCCCCATGATCTCTGCAGTGATGCGGGCTTCTTCGGCAACCGGAATATCCGAGGTACCAGCAGTCACAATCACGATATTTCCACGTTTTACGTGTTTAGAAGATTGCACGGAAACAATTCTCGCATCCTTGTGGTAGGTGGCTTTGGGAATCGCCCGTGTTAAAGCGCGTGCCATGTCTGGTTGAGCCCGTGTCGCCAGTAACGCATTGCCTTTTTTTAGTAGTTTTCGAGCTATGGCGGTAACTTGAGCTTTTGTCTTCCCTTCACAGAGGATCACCTCGGGAAAACCCTGCCGTACTGCGCGATGATGGTCAATTGAAGCGAACCCAACGTCCTCATACGGGAGGGTGCGCAACTGCTGAAGAGCATCTTGAACCGATAGAGATTCAGATCTCACTTGTTCAAGTAGTTTTTTTAGGTGAGCCGTGTCCATCTTAGTGCTTGCAGAGGTTAGCGTTGAGGTGTTGATGAATAGAGAGCTCGATCGGTTTCGACCTTTGCGGCCCGATTCATGAGGTTTGCGACAGCCTGACGAGGATCCATACCTTCAAATAGGACTTGATGCACCCCGTCAACAATCGGCATCTCAATTTGATGTCGTTGTGCTAACCCAGATGCCGCACGAGTGGTGCGAATGCCTTCAGCAACCGTTGATGTGTGTGAGAGGATCTCCTCAAGAGTTGAACCTTGTCCAAGTTTTAACCCAACCGTATAATTTCGGCTCAATGACCCTGTGCAGGTTAACACCAGATCCCCTAATCCAGATAACCCGTACAAGGTGGAGACGTCAGCGCCCATCGCGACGCCTAAGCGAATCATTTCGGCGAGGCCTCTCGTAATCAAGGCGGCCCTGGTATTGAATCCCAATTCCAAACCGTCCACAATACCAGATGCAATGGCCATGACGTTTTTTAACGCACCGCCAATTTGTGCGCCAATCATGTCATGCCCGGCATAGACGCGAAACTGTGGCGTCAAAAATACGTGTTGGAGTTGTGTCACCAAATCGGATGTGTGCCCGGCTAGTAGAATCGTCGTGGGCTTTTCTTGGCAGACTTCGCGAGCGAAACTCGGTCCTGAAAGAATTGTCACAAAGGGATGCCAGGGTTGAGGGAGCAGAGATTCAACAATATTCGACATGAGGTGAAACGAATTCTCCTCAATGCCTTTCGTGGCAATCGTGATAGGTAAGGGATCGGCCAGATGCGGTCTCAGTTGTTCTAGAATCGCATGCATGGCATGGGAGGGAACAGCTAACAGGAGGAGATCTGTTCCGTGAACCACTTCGGCAAGTGATCCCATGGCCGACAATGAATCGGGCAAAGGAAAATCTGGAAGATACATTTCATTTCGCCGAGTAGACCGAATCGATTCCACCACATCTAGTTCATGGGCCCAAAGGCGAATAGTATACCCCTTGCAGGCTAACAAGCGAGCCAAGGCCGTTCCCCATGACCCGGCTCCAATCACGGAGACGGTCTTGATAGGTCGAGCAATCATGAAAGTGTTAAGGGGGAAAGGAACGTTTTCGCGGAAGAAAATCTACATCTTTAGACTTGCGCGGGATTATAGAAACGAGAAGAAATACTGTCAACTTGCCGACCTATAATCGACATATCATGAGGGTGAGAACTGGAACTGTAATTCACACATTCATTGGCCACACTGACACTCAATTATCGTCGGCAAGCCGACCTATAATCGACATATCATGAGGGTGAGAACTGGAACTGTAATTCACACATTCATTGGCCACACTGACACTCAATTATCGTCGGCAAGGCCACCTATGATCGACCTAGCAATAGGAATGGCGTCATCAATGTAAAATGGGTTGATGGTGAGCCGTAGCCATACACAACAATCGTGGTCTAGGCCACCTGTATCGACATATCATAAGGGTGAGAACTGGACCGTAAGTTACACATTCATTGGCCGCACTGGCATTCAACTATCGTCGGCACCTAGGCACCGATAATCTCATGTTAATGTACGCAATGTATTTCAAGAAAAGGATGGATGTACTGAGCCGCTGGCCTATTGAACCATCGCGCCTAGGCCTCCACATTCCATTGCATCCACGATGAATTAATTTTATTTTGAGGTTAGCTCATGAGTGATCGACAGGTATGTTCTTCTTGTGGTTTTGGAATTCCACGTGAAGGACGCTATTGTCTCAAATGTGGAACAAAAGTTACTGAAGACAAGCAAAAGGCACGAGCCAAAGAGTCACTAAACCTCCGTATCCTGTATATCATGGTTGGTTTATTGATCGTTGCAATACTTTTTCCGCCATGGGAAGCTGCACCAGGGGAACCTCCACAATTTCTCGGGTTGAACTTTATTCTCTCTCCACCTCGAGAGGGCGCAATAGTGAGCCGGATGTTACAAACGATACAACTTGTCACGATTGGGGTGGGAGGGATGTATGCTTCTTGGCTGTTTCGATCAAAATAACCGTTGTTCACCCACGTATCTGAAAAGATATGTTGTTGGGTCGAAAAGATTATTTAGCTTGGTCATTATAGTTTGCCTACGGAATATTATTGTTGCGTAAACACTGTTCAATTGCTGTCAGCTCAGAAGATTGAATATGTTCATCTTGTTCAAGATTTTCAAGATAATTGACCATTTGCTCAAGGTCTGTTGTGCTGAGTGTGTTTTGATAGTATGAGTAAGGGAGAGTATTTTTGGCATATATCGCTTTGTCGGTAACGATGTGAACATCGTGATGAAGAATAGATTCAATAATGTACTCTCTTGGTGACGTGGCCTTCCCTTGGTAGGCGTGGTCGTTCAGATGTGCTGATGCGTTGGTTTTCATGTACAACGGCGGCCCGAGTGTTCCGGTCGCCGCGTGGATCGTGGGAATAATGTGACAGCCGGCGCATGCATGCTGGAGAAATAATTGCTTTTCTGAACGTTCTGCATCACGTCTCACGTGTAAATCACGATTGATATAGCTCCATTCTTCTTGCGAAAGAAGATTTCGGTAGGTTGTGCGTATGTCGTGTGGCGAAGGAGGACGTTCGCCTTCGTGAACATAGAGCCATGTATCAATGGCCACAAGTTCGTCGAGTGTGAGGTTGATTGGTGGGAGATGCGCTTTCGGCATAGGTGATTCGCAGTCTCGACTCCCCTTCATGCCCCACCCTGCCACCACATAACAACTCGGACAGACATGGGATTCAGCAAGGTATTCGAGCGAGGTGGGTTTGGTACGTTTCCGTGCAGTAATTCCCCATAAATTCGGGCCCCGTTCACTCATTGGCCTAGGGTGAAACGCATGACAGACCGGGCACTGAGCTTTCCCAACATGACGACCGTCACGATTTTTTCCCTGAGCACCGAAAATGAGGATCTCGCCTTCGTCTGCTAGCTGCTGTGTCGTTATGTTATCGATGGTTGTGTTTTTCGATTCCGGTAATCCTTGGGGTTCTGCGTGATGGTTCCAATTCCCACAACCTGAGGCAAGGCCGAGAAAGAAGATAACGACACAGCAGCTGTTACGTAGTCTCATTGCGAAGGATGAAATCCATGCGGCTCTTGGAGAATGTGACCGATTGTATAGACTCGGTAATTCGGTTATTCCACTACTTGTAAGATCTTTTGAATTTCCTGCGCTTTGCGTTGCTGCAAGTTGACGAAGACATCCGGTCCGTCGATGAGACGGTACTGAACGTCTTCAGTTTCGACATTCGCACAAATTCCCTTACCTTCTTGGTAGGCTGAAAACCGTGTGACCGTATTACTCCGACGATGCA
Source organism: Candidatus Nitrospira salsa (assembly GCF_965152625.1). Classification (NCBI taxonomy): domain Bacteria; kingdom Pseudomonadati; phylum Nitrospirota; class Nitrospiria; order Nitrospirales; family Nitrospiraceae; genus Nitrospira; species Candidatus Nitrospira salsa. The sequence continues at coordinate 223,748 of NZ_CBCUCO010000004.1, read as the reverse complement.
TCCGTAAAATGCTGATCGTACAGGCTTCACCGTCATAGGGTTCACTCACTAACTGTTCATCGTCCCACTCCTTGATGGCATAGACATGAGTGGCGACCTCCAACATCGGGGCATGTTCGACGAGTAACACGGCAGTCGATTCAATGCATTGCTTTTGCTTTCGAAAACAGTACAACTTTGTGGTTTGCACCGCATCAGAGGTCGGGCCGGCTTCGCTGGCCCAGGTTCCTTCCACTTCAATAGCCTTGTCCCATTGATCACCATGGAAGACATATTTCGGCAGATAGGGTAAGGGGCGATCAAGCACTTTGTTATCATCAGTCAGGTGTGTGAGCGTTTGATAGTCGAGTTCTCCAGTTACCAGTAGGCCGGTATGGGTTTGATATTTCTTTAGGGCGGATTTGGTCTGTTCATCAAATTTTCCGGTATAAGGTCCAGTGCCATATCCAAATCGACCCAGAAAAATCTGCACTCCCATAACAAGCACTTTATATTCTTTTGGTTTTCCTTTGAGCGAATCGAGCTCTAGCTGTCCTCTTTGAGCCTTACGCGAAAGTGTCGGTGGAGGGCTGTTTTGGCTTTGCTCGCTTTTTTCTGCCGCCTTGAGGCTGCTGTCTGAGCTTTCTGCCTGTATGGCATTCTGATTATCCAATGAATCATCATGCTTCTGATGACTCTGTTCTGCCAAAGCTGGTGTGATCAACGTGAACGAAAGCAATACGGTCGTGAACCATGTTCGTACCATTGTGACAAAGGCCTCCTTTTGAAGAAAAACGTGATCGTGATGCGTTAAAAAGGTTTCTCATCATCACAAGCGGGACTTGGGGGAGTCAAGAGAGATTCGCAATGACCGGAAAACGATGAAAGAGGTTAGAACCGTCTTAATAATTAACTGGAAATTAATTGGATTCGCTATAAACACATGAAGGAGTGAATCTTTAATGAAGGAAGTTGCCGTCTTGGACGTTTCGTGGAAATACGGCAAGGAAATTTTTGTACAATTTAGGAATAATTGGACTAAACGGACTTGGAAAGGGAAGGAAGGTCGATGGGATTCGTCAAGAATAGATGTCGATGCCACCATGATATTTTCACAATGGCATAAAAAAACGTCGGGTGGAGCATTTACCCCACCCGACGTTTATAGAAACCCACAAAGAAAGACTACTTCTTTTTAGTTGCAGTCTTCCTTTTGGCTGTGGTTTTCTTCTTGGCAGCTGGCTTCTTCTTAGCCGCAGGCTTCTTGGCTGCCGGTTTCTTCTTGGCAGCTGGCTTCTTCTTAGCCGCAGGCTTCTTGGCTGCCGGTTTCTTCTTGGCAGCTGGCTTCTTCTTAGCCGCAGGCTTCTTAGCTGCCGGTTTTCTGGCTGGCGCCTTTTTCTTAGCTGTTGCCAACGCTCTCACCCCCTTTCTAATCTGGAGCTACCCGAAGGCAACTCCCACCGTTCATATTTTTCAATGAACGGGTTAAGTCTATATTCACCGTCGCGATTTTCTTCCCGCTGGGTCATTGCTGTTTCTTCGGTTATCTTTTTGGAAAGATAAAGAATTCATGAAATATTTTTTTGGAAAATTATCGTGCGAGGAGTGCGTGTGAGGAAGCAAATAATATTTTTCATGACATCGTTAAATATATACTACAACGTTCGAATGCATTTTGCCAGAAAAAAATTCATTTTTTTCTTGACGGTGTTTTTTTGTCGTCAGCAAAAAATTTTCAAAGATTGAATGATCGAGAAAAATTTTTACAACAAGAAGAAGAGAAGGGAAGGTTTTGAATGAGAGAAGTGTTTCATAATCACATCATCAAAAAATGATTGTACGTGTCTCTTGGGATTCATCATGTTTGGGAGTCGCAAGAAAAGTTACCCGTCCAATGATTCGTCCATCTTCAGTTTCCACATCGACACGCCACTCGCCAGGATCAAGACGCTGTTTGACCGTATAGCTGCGGTAGCCACGCTCACGTCCTCCTGAAATGGAAATCGGAATACGGTCTGTTGAGGAAAATTTGGTTTTCGTCTTGTCCTGTCGGTATTGCCAATGATGATAGACCGTGGTTTGGAGTGTGATGGGAGCAAAGACGCTCGTGAAGCAATAGACCGGTTGATCCGTGAAGACCTGATCCTCTGATTGTTTGAAGACTTGGTACCATGACCCGTCATGAAATGTGAGGTGATAGTCATTTTTGGACTTTTCAACATGCTGGTAGACTCCGCCAAATTTCAAAGAGAGTGGGACTGGTGGGATCCAATTCAGAAAATATAATCCGCTGAGACTGGCAATCAGTCCCAAGGCTGGGAGAAAGGTCAAGAATGGATCCCATGAAGATTGAGACTCAATCCCTTCAAAGATCAATTTGACCACCTTCCAGATGACGATGGCACTCAGGCTTGCTCCGAGGAGAAAGATCCATGTATTCATCCAGCCAGTGAGCACAGGAAGAAAGAACGTGAAAAAACTAAAGACCACCATCGTATAGAGGCAGACGAGGAGTTTGATGCTTGAGAGACGATGACGAAACCATTCGTTTGCGATCAGCAGCAGAATGATGATGGCTAAAAAAATAGAAGATGTGGTGAGTGACGAGCTTTGGAAGTAAAAAATCGTATACGCGCTAAAGAGCCCTCCGAGGAAAAATTGAAGCGCTTTTGTCAGATGCGGACGGGCCCACTCGATACAATGAAGGGCACTCCATCCTGATTCTTGGGGTGGAGAGGGTATCATGCCGAATTGGAGTCGGCCGGTTAGTACGACCAGAGTTCCCAGAATACTCAAGTATAAGAGTAAAATAAGATTATCGAAGAGGCGGTCGATACGACTCAGTGTCAGTGTGTCATAGGTGACCCCCGCCAGGAAAAACACGATGGGGATAAAAGGATTGGCGAGATGGGTATTGAGATGATTGAGAGGGGACCGAACGATGGGGGCAATAGTTGAAATGAGTTGAGATTTTAAGGAGGTTCCCAGCAAGGCTTGCCCACCGTTCTCAGAGATATCAATGTTCTTCCTCTTTCCACTCTTGTTGTAATGCCTCGGCACGCTGACGTTGTTTCTTGAATACATAGAAGGCCAATCCGAGGATTCCGAGCCAAAGAGCGACGGAGCTGGTGAAAACAGGAATCCAGTTCGTCCAAAGAGATTGCTCATCCCAGAAATCAGCTTGGGCATGCTCAAGCGACTGAGCCGTTGTGCGTACGAAGGCTTCTTGAAATGACGCTCCGTGTTTTAATGATGCGAGCAGTTGCTTCGGCCATGCATCGCCAAATTGCTGAATGCCATAACGAACGAAGGCATGTGAAAGAACATAGGCTTCATGAGCAGAGGCTCGATCTTGATGGAAGTGTTGTTCCAGGTCGTTCAAGGTCGTGGGGTTTCCCATCATTATGGCCCACGCGAGTCTGGCTCGGTCTTCGATATCCCATGAATGTGCCGCAACCATCGCCAGTCCTTCATCGAACCAGCGAGGAACGGATTGACCTCCTGCGGCTTGTCCAATCACAATATGGGCGATCTCATGGGCGAATAAGCTTTCAAGTGAATCGTACGGGTAGCCCACGACTCGTTCTGGAAGGACGACAATCAGGTGTTGTTGGGAAATGGCATATCCTGAAACCCATGTTGGTACCGGTTGAGCCCAATCCGATTGTTCAGGTGCCACAATGACCCGAATAGGTTCTCTGAGATGATTGATTCCCACAAGATTCATGATGGATTGAATACGAGAGGTATCAAATTGTTGTAAACGATCCGTTATGGAGGATAAGGCCGGAGGTCCTTCAACGATAAGACGTGGGGCTTCGGTACTGTGGGCTGGTAGAGATAACGAAAAAAGCAATACGACTGTATAGAAGTGGAAATGGTGTTTCATGTATCAAGGTCACAGGATGATTGAGAGCCTCAGAACTGCGAGTTTGGTTGTTCTTGCAAAAACTATAGCAAGGCACATTGAACGGTCATGGCCAATGTGACTTTACCCAAATCAACGTTACTTGTTGGCGTTCAGTTTGTCTGTATTGGAATCATTGTACTGACAGGACCCATCATTGTCTCAATGAGTTGGCCGCTGGGCCTTGAGCTTGCGGGGGTCATCATCGGTCTGTGGGCGTTTCAAGCCATGTCGATCAGAAACCTGCATATCTTTCCTGAAGTTCACGAAAAGAGTGTCTTGGTGACACATGGCCCCTATCACTTCATCCGACACCCGATGTATACGGCTTTGCTTCTCTGTACCTTGGCGATGGTCGTGGATGAGTATTCCACCATTCGGCTAGTTGTTTGGGTGTTCTTAGTGATCGATTTGATTGTGAAGCTTACCTATGAAGAAACGTTGTTAGTTCAACGTTTTCAAGAGTATACGAACTATCAGCGACAAACATCCCGCCTGATTCCGTATGTCTTCTAAATAGGAATCACAAGAGTTCGAGGTTTTCCGCTATGAGGTTGATCTCTTCCGTTTCTGTTGGATCTCCATCAACACGTCATTTAAATTATTGGGCTGTTCCGTTGGTATTTCCATCACAAACGGTTGTTCAGTTGGAGAGAATGGCTCATCTTGAGATAACTGTTGCTCTAAGACTGTAATGTCTGCTTCTGACGCATCACGCCCAGCCTTCAGTCGACTGATCACACGTTGTCGAAGAATGGCTTCCGGCGCATGAATATCAAGGATGACAAACGGAACCTGTAATTCTTTCGCCAGCTTGGCAAAGGTGTCTCGATGTGCCCGTTTCAAAAACGTGGCATCCACTATGACAGGCAACCCGGATTGAAGAATATTGCGGGCTAACATCGCAAGCTGAGTGTAGGTGGCTTGAGTCGAATCTTTAGAATAGACCTTGGAGGTGTGTTGCTTGTCCGTTTTTCTTGTTTCTGGAATTCCAAGTAGGCGTTTTCGCTCAATGTCTGAACGTATTCGAATGGCGCCGAGGGATTCGAGTAGTGCTTGTGAGACGGTTGTTTTACCAGATCCAGATAGGCCATGCGTGATGAGGAGAACGGGATGAGGTGATTTGGTGAACGATCCGGCTAACGCGACATACTTCTTGAGTTCTTCGGTAAGTTTAGAGACTTCAGCACTCTCTTTTTCATCTTGTGAAAGGCGAATGCCTGTGACTTTTGCTCGAACCATGGCTCGGTAAGTCAGGTAATATCGAAAGGTGCGAAGTCCCTCATAGTCTCCAGTTTGTTCCAAATACGTGTTCAATAATCTCCACGCAAGCTGAGAAGCGCCACGATCGATCAGATCCATGACAACGAATGCCACTTCGTTTATGACATCAATCCATCGAAACTCCTCATTAAATTCAATACAGTCGAAAATTACGATGGTATTTTCAACAAGCGCGATGTTTCCGAGATGGAGATCTCCATGGCATTCACGAATATATCCTCTCGATTTTCTGTTCTTGAAGTGCTCCACGCATCTGGCGTGTTCTGCTTCGGTCCACTGCTTCAATTGTTCCACGTCTTGTGTGGAAATAACGTTGCAGGGGGTAGTGACTAGATGTTCGAAATTGCTCATAGCAGGACGACGCAGCAGATTTGGTGTCCCGAACGTTGAAGAAGAATCCGCAACTGTCGTATGCGTATGAAATCTCGCAATGCTTTTGGCTAATTCATCAATGTGTGAAGAAGTAACGTTACTCTCTAGAATTTGTTGAGAAAGAAGGGCTTTCGGAGGAAACTGCTTCATTTTGACGGCATATTCTATTGGTTCTCCGGAACCGTTGAGGGTTGGAGATTCCGGTGTGCCAAAGATCGAGACCAGTTCGAGGTAAAAATCTGGCGCAAGACGTCGATTGAGCCGAAGTTCTTCTCTACAAAAAAAGCGCCGTTGTTCGAGCGTAGAGAAGTCTAGAAAGCCTAAGTTGACAGGTTTTTTGAATTTATATGCGTACGGACCCGTCAGGAGGACCCACGAAATATGGGTTTCCAGCAATTCAAATTGTGAAATGTCGTGATCATACAGTGCAGAGTTCTGGAGCGATTGAATGAGCGTATCGATATTGGGAGAGGTTGGGGGATTCATGGAAAAAAGTCGTGTAGAAAGTACGAACGATTCTTAGGTTCTGCGTTTTTGAGCCAATAGCTCATGAATGTGTTCACTCGTCTCTTTTACGAAGATACCCATTTTCGAATGACTCGGCTCTATATCGATGGGCAAATCATAGTGTTTGAGCCGTTCACTCGTGATTTCACCAATCGAAGCGACGAGCACTCTTTTCAATGCCATTCGAAACTCATCGATTTCCCGGGTTTCTTCTAGGACTTTCATCACATGTTCAATTTGCACGGCATTGGTGACGAGGAGCGCATCAACCTGACCTTCAATAATATGTTTCAATAATCGACGAAGTGGTTCGATGTCATCTGGCAAGGCCCATCGATAAACCGGAACCGGTGTGACAAGTGCGCCTAACTGTCGTAAGGCGTCCAATAGTTCTTCATTACTTACCCCATATTCCTGAACGGCAATACGAAGCCCTTTCATGCCGTCCGGCTTCAAAGTCTTGATGGCTTCCAGCACATCTCTCCACGTATTGGGCTCAGGAACAACAACCTTGGGAACGACATTGTTCTCTTTTAACGCCACCACAGATTTTGGTCCTCTAGCCACCAGGATGGTATTGCCAAGGGCTTCCTGGATCAGTTCCAGTGAAAACTTTGTTTGGATGGCCTGGACAAGGCTTCTAGTGCCGACTCCGGTGAGGAAGATCACCATATCATACTGTGCATTCAGAAGGTTTTCGCCAAAAGCGAGTGCTTGAGGGTTGTTTTCAATGGGGATTTCTTGCATGGACGGCGCAACCAACGGTTTTCCGCCATGACGTTCGATCAACCGTGTCATTTCGGCGGCCATCCGACTTTCAAATGCCGCAATCGTTAGTCCGTTGAATCCTTTTTTTGTGCTCATTGTCAGTGAAATCTTTCCGGTGGAATAATGAGACTGACAGTTTTCAGGTCGTCTCGATTACACGCCATACGTTGAGATACCTTTACGTGAAAGATATTATTTAAGATCATTCTAACGATAACATACAGCAAACGTCTAAGGTCGTGGCAACGACGAAAGAGAAATCAAGACAGATTGGACAAAGGAAATTCAAGAATGAGTGAACGATCCTACAACATCATCAAAACAGAGACTGGCGTGCCGATTAAGGCCTGGACGAAGGGTGTGCCGCTTGAAGGGCAGGCGGAGCAACAGCTTCGCAATGTTGCAGCGTTGCCATTTATTCATAAGTGGATTGCCGCGATGCCTGATGTACATTGGGGGATGGGTGCGACAATTGGCAGTGTGATTCCTACAAAGAAAGCGATTATTCCCGCCGCGGTGGGTGTCGATATCGGATGTGGCATGATGGCGGTGCAGACGACCTTGAATGCCCGACAATTACCGGACAATCTCAAATCAATTCGAGCGACGATTGAGAAGACGGTCCCCCATGGCCGTACGAATCATGGAAAGAGGGGCGACCGAGGGGCTTGGCATGATATTCCCACACATCATTTGACAGAATGGGAAAGACTCCGCCCTGCCTATGATCAAATCCGAGGGAAGCACCGATCGTTGGACCGTGGCAATGATTTCAATCATTTAGGCACGCTTGGCACTGGGAATCACTTTATTGAAGTCTGTTTAGATACGGATAACGCCGTGTGGTTCATGCTTCATAGTGGCTCGCGAGGAGTGGGGAATCGGATCGGCAGTTATTTTATCGAATTAGCCAAAAATGATATGAGAAAGCATCTAGCGAACCTTCCCGATAAAAACCTCGCCTATTTTTCTGAAGGAACTGACCATTTTGACGATTATGTCCAAGCCGTTCACTGGGCACAAGATTTTGCTCAAACGAATCGCCGACTCATGATGGAGAACCTTATCCGGGCTCTGAAAAAAACTGGGGAGCTTCCCGAATTTCAAGAAACTCAAGAAGTGGTGAATTGCCACCATAACTATGTGGCCGTCGAGCATCACTATGGCGAAGATGTCTTTGTGACGCGTAAAGGAGCGGTCCGGGCCAGAAAAGGTGATATGGGGATTATCCCAGGGAGCATGGGGGCACAATCCTTTATTGTTCGTGGCTTAGGCAATGAAGAAAGTTTCCATAGTTGCAGTCATGGGGCTGGCCGAGCCATGTCTCGAACTGAAGCCAAACGTCGATTTACGATCGCCGATCATGAAAAGGCCACGGCAAGTGTCGAGTGTCGTAAAGATGCTGACGTCATCGACGAGACTCCGCAAGCGTATAAACCCATCACTGATGTGATGAACGCTCAACGAGATTTAGTTAAGATTGCCTATACCCTTCGACAAGTGGTCTGTGTGAAGGGCTAGATTAATCTCTTACCTTACGGGGCCAAATAACGATAGGTGAGGAAAACACTGACATTCATAGCGTAAGTTCGCAAATAGAGTACACCCTATTTGAGAGGGTTAAAAGGGATATTTATGACCCACGCGATCAAGGAGCAAAAACAACAAAAAGGCGGTGCAGCGCTCATCTCGATGACACGGCATGAATTATTGAGTGTGTGTTCAATCGCCAAAGGCAATGAATTTCTATACGCCATCCCACTATCAAAGATCGTTGATATGGTGCTGGAGCATTCGATTGGAATGGTCGAGACATGGGAGTTTGTGGATCTTTCTATCGAGAATTCCGGAGTGAATCAATTCAGATTCGATGATTGGTTTAACTATCCTGACTCGGGATTTGAGGAAATGACTCTGTCGCTCCGGTTCAAAAACCTCGAACACGGCAGGATAGACTCATTGGAAGTCGATATGATTCAGGTTATTCGCAACGAACTCCAGGCGATAAGCTCAAAACTGTATATTGGCGGTGCTGAAATCAGTGAGGGTAAGAAAAAGCTGGTGTTCAATGGTAGGGAAATTTCTTTGAAAGACGGAGAGGTACGCGTGTTGATCACGACCCACAAGCCGCAGTATTGAATACTTTTTTCATCCATTTAGGCTTACGCATTTTATAGCGACGGGGCTTTTGCAGCGCGGCAGGAATTTCGGATTGGTAAAGATCGAGCCATGACGCCGGGGGGAACGGTCGCAGCTTTAAAATGTCCGTGATATTCATACGAATAATTGAGAAGATAAAAAAATGAAAGGCGATTTATTAGGTATAGATTTACAGGAAGAACTGACAGCGATTCGAGCGCATAAAGCGGGCCGCAAGAAGCACAAAACGAAAAAAATGAAACCGCCATCCAGTCCTGACGTGATCCGGCATCGTCTAGGGCTGACACAAGATGCGTTTGCCGGATTAATCGGCGTATCTGTATAGCCATTGTGGAATTGGGAGCAAGGCACACGGGAACCTCGTGGGCCTGCCTTGGCGTTACTAAGGATTGTGGAGAAAAATCCGGAAGTGCTATTTAACTAAAGACTTGGAGTGGTTACAGGCAATAAAGATTGCCTCACGCAGGGATTTAGAAAAGTTTTCCCGTATGACCATAGATAGTGGTACCGTTTACCTTCATAAAAGCGCGGCATTATTAAAAATATGAAATGCTATGAACGTAAAGCTTGAAGGGTGTTTCGGCTATTAAGGTATTATATTGAGACTACAAAAGTTCACTTGCTACATCAGGGTGAGCAATAATCTCTGTTTTTTTTCTAAGCTTTTTAACTTTAGGATCATAGTTCGCACGAATATCTGCAAGCTGTTTATCAATCCACTTTTTGATAAGTGTTTCTTCAGCTTCGATACGGTCATATAACGCTTCTGAAAAATGGAAAAAGGGGACATTCTCATTTTTTGAGATTGTAAGCTTCCCCGTCAAGTGGATAATTGGCATGTAGAGTTTTCGAGAGAAGATCAAAGGAGGTCAATAGAAAGGAAGTTGATCGACAATACAGAAATGACAATAGAGATACTGTGGCTTGGCAAGCCGTATTTGACATGCTCTCATTCATGCACTACAATGTAGTACATGATGAAAACATCTGTCTATAGCTGGCGTATCGACCCTGATTTGAAGCGTGGACTTGAGCAGGCGGCGAAGACTGAACAGACTAGTGTGGCCCAACTTCTCGATCGAATTGTCAAAGACTGGCTTCACCAGAAGGACTCATCGGAGGACGAAGACATGCAGCGGCGCTTGCATGAAGCGGCTTCCCAAACCTTCGGGGCATTCGGGAGTGGTGATCCTTATGGTTCGGAGCAGGTGCGAGAACGAATTCGCGCCAAGCTAAGGAAAAAGCGTGCAACCCAAAGGCCTGATTGATACAGGCCCCTTCGTCGCCCTGTTAGATCGGGATGATCACTGGCACGCATCCTGTGTTGAAGCATTTTCCAAACTGCAGTTGCCGTTGGCTACGACAACAGCGGTACTTGCAGAGCTTTTCCATTTTCTCGATGATCACCCACAACGTATTGCCGATGCATGGCGAATGGTACGCTCAGGTGCCATCACTGTTTTGCCGATGACGAATGACGATATGCCAGCACTTGAACGACTGATGAAACAATATGCAGACCGGCCGATGGATTTTGCCGATGCGACGTTGGTCCATCTAGCTAAACGAGAATCGCTCTCAACGATATTCACTATTGATCACAATGACTTCGAAACCTACCGGATCAACGGTAAACGAAAATTTCAAATCGTCCCTACGCGCTAAAACTTCTATTTATTTGCCTTTGGTCTCACTCTTTCTCAGTATCCTTCGCACAGCGAAACCCTGTTGAGTGATTCCGGTCTAGTGGTTTACTTTTAATTCTGGTAAAGACCCGGGCTTGTGGGGTTTCTCCTTGCCAGCCTGAGCTGCGGAGGACTTTAAAGCCTCCAGTTTGAGGACCTTTGGGGTTTCGGTCTGGACTCTTTGCGTAATACCCTGCGTCATACCAATCGGCAACCCATTCCCACACATTGCCTGACATGTCATAGGCGCCGTAGGGGCTCTTACCGGCTTCATAAATACCGACTGGCACGAGCGTCGCTTCTCCACGCCAGGTTGTCTGATTATAGTTCAAGTGTTTATCGGTCGGTTCGACGTCTCCCCATGGAAAACGCCATTCATTCGGCCCTTTTGCGGCCTTTTCCCATTCTGCTTCGGTCGGAAGACGTTTCCCAGCCCACTTGCAGTAGGCATCGGCATCGTACCAATCGACGTTGATGACTGGAAGATCAATGACCGATTCCGGCATCGTATTTTCTTGCCAGAGGTTTTTTGTGGAATCCGTTGGATGGTGCGGGGAACGGTGCCCAGTGTCTGTGATGAACTGCAAGTACCGTCCGTTGGTGACTTCATATTTGTCGATATAGAAGGTATCAAGAAAGACCTCATGATTCGGCCGTTCATCAACACCCCCATCACGTGCTCCACTGGGGACACCCATGGGGAAATTGCCTTCTGGGACGAGCACCATCGGCGCACCATCCTTTCCCGTAATTTCGGTTGGAGAAGAAGCGGCATTGGCCGGTAGAATTCCTGTCCCCCAGAAGAGCAGTGTCATGAGGGTACATCGTAGGATTGACTCGTTCATTCTCTCGTTCCTCCTAATCAATTTTCACTAACCGTATACGTATTCATTCAAGAGTATAGGGTAACCATACCATAAACACTCCCTGTCACATGAAGGGGTTGCCCCTGCATCGAGCCCTGGGTATGATGGCCATCCAATGAGCCGAGAACGTTGTCGTTTCATTCATTCAATGAGGACAAAGTGAGAGCGTGATGAGTCAAACAGGCATATTAGGTCTTCGACATCTGGCGTTAAATGTGAAGGACATTGAGGTGTCGCAAAAGTTCTATGAACAGGTGTTTGACATGAAGGTGGTTTGGCAGCCTGACTCTCATAATGTGTATCTGAGTTCCGGAACAGATAATTTAGCTCTCCACCAAATACCCGATAAGAACCTTGTGGCTTTTTCTGGTCAAACAGGTCAATTTTTAGACCATTTGGGGTTCTTGATTGATGCTCCAGCCAATGTTGATGCGATTTTTCAGCGTGTTCAGGCCGATGGTGTTTCCATTGTGAAGCCGCTCAAACAGCATCGCGATGGCAGTTATTCGTTTTATCTGGCCGACCCGGATGGAAATGTCGTGCAAGTGCTTTATGAGCCAACAGTCAGCAAGCGTGGAGCGTGATTTGTGAAGCGTGAAGCGAAAGATGGAAAATGAGAGAGGTAAAAGCCTTACATGTTTTAGTTTCTCTGTAACGAGATCCGTTTCACGCTTCACGAACGACGAGCATCGAACGACGAAATACGAGATTACGAATGAGTACGTGGGATATTTATCAAGCAAGTCACTACGTTGGGCTTCACCCATGGGTATGGGTCCAACTAGAAAGTTCGGAACCTCCCGGCCCTCTTCCGTTTCTTGGAGGAGTGGATCCGCAGGTGGTGGCCAGCTTGCACCAGGTCCACAGTATTTTATTGAGTTCTGTGGAGACCGCCATCAGCGATATTCTCGCTCATCGTGCCCCGTTGGATGATCCTGCTGTATCTCGACGGTTAGAAGACGCGTATGCCGAGGTGGTGGCGTCACGTCCTCAATTAAAAGCCCATATTCAATGCGGCCGGCAGCCAGACGGCACGTTTCAATGGACGTATCCTTCTGATGCGAGATTATCAGCCACGATGTCCTATGCTGGTTTACGCATTTTTAACGCGGCGACCCGTAATGCGGTTCCTTTTATGTTTGAACGGCCAATTGCTCCGATGATTGGGAAGTTTTTAGGGTTTTTGGATGGCACGCGAACGGTGGCGGAAATCCAAACAGTGGCAACGGCATCAGGGCGAGAGACGGAACGACATTTAACGAAATTTTTCGAATTGTTGCGGGACAGTGAGTGTTTGGCCGTGACTCCGACGAGTTCAGTCAGAGAGCAGTGGCTGCGTCATACCCAGGATCAAGATGTCATTCATCTTGGCCATGCGGCTCTCATGTATCGACAGCGTGATCAGTTTTTCTGGGTGGACCCTTGGTTGATGCCATGGTTTGCCGAGTCTCCCACTCCATCACTGTGGATGAATCTTCTACCGCGTCCAGCGGCTATCTTTTTGACTCATGATCATGATGATCATGTTGATCCACGCACCCTTTTCCATTTGCCGAAGGACATTCCGATTTTTGTCCCCAGTCGCAAGAATCGGCAAACATTGTATTACGATTATGTCTCACTTCTACGGGAGTTGGGATTCACGGATGTGAAGGAACTGGCGCATGGTGATACATGGAAATTTAATGGAGGAGAAGTTGTCTCAGTCCCCTTCTATGGCGAAGACCCCTGCGATTTGGCATTGCCGCGAAATTGTTATTTGATTGCTGACCGTGGACATAATACGTTGGTCCATGCGGATAGCGGGCCAACCAATGCAGGGCAGTCTCCATTACAGGATGGAATTATTACGGATCTTGTTTCGCGTTATGGTCCTCTTTCCACCGTGTTGGCCTCACAGCAGCAACTCAAAGAAGTCCGTAGCTACACAGCCCATGCCTGTTTATCGCACCCAGGGACCTGGCTCGAAGTTGGAGAAAATGGCTATCTCACGAACCAATATTTAGCTGAACTGTGTGCGAGTGCCAACGCGAAGTTGTTTGTCTCATATGCGACGGGGGGAGCTGATTGGTACCCTGATCACCTGTCATTTATGTTTAGCCACCGAAATCCGGCAAGAACGTCGCTCATTACCGCACATTGGGATCAGCCGGATTCCTTGAGGAAATCTCTTAACCCTCTGGGGTGCGCATACCATTATGCTCAAGCACTCGACATATTTCGTCCCGGTGAGAAGGGGGGCATCCACGTTTTGTCATCCGCTGATTCTTTGTCGCCTTTCCAACTGTTTCAACACGATCATTCACTTCCCTCATTTTTAAGTCGGTCCAGACAATCGTGAGTCTGTGACGTCCTACTTGAGGTGATATCTTTTCAAGCTATTGATTTAATTGTAATTGTTTGGCTTGGACTCCATTAGAAACTTAGGTATGATAGGGGCCTCAATCCTGAAGGTTGGCTCATAATTATGAATGAGGATGATTCTCATGATAGATCAAGACCAAGATGAAGTTGTCGATGGCCAAACTGTAGCTGTTGTTGGGGTGAAAGTCCGAGATACGGGGGAAGTCAAAAAAACTCGCACGAGTGACCACACCCTGCGGATAGGTGATTATGTCATTCTGGCTCTGGACAATGATCAAACCTATGGCAAGGTGTATTCCGAAGCACAATTTCTGCCCTTTACCCCTCCCATGCGTGTGATGCGGTCCACGCTGCGAAAAGCCACAGAGGAAGATACACGGACAATTGAACGTCATGAAAAGTTAGTTGAAGAAGGTCGGGAGTATTGTCTGGAACTCATGGCATCCCTTGGCCTCGACATGAAATTGGTGGAAGTCTACAGTGCCTTTCAACGCCGGACCTTAACCTTTACCTATACTGCTGAAGGTCGTGTAGATTTTCGGCAATTAGTCAAAGACTTAGCGCGGCGATTTGGCTGCAGAATCGAGATGAGACAAATTTCAAGTCGTGAAGAAGCCGGGCGACTCAGTGGAGTTGATACGTGCGGACTTGTCTTGTGCTGCGCCAGTTTTCTCACAGATTTTAAGCCGATTAATCCTAACAAGAATGGACGTCCTGAAGGGCAATGGTCCGGAGGGGATAGCCACCGTATTGGTGTCTGCGGACGGTTGAAGTGTTGTTTGATGTTTGAAGAAGACAACTGGTCCCTGACACGACGGCAATCGCAACCATTGATTCAACCTTCCCGTCGGTAACGTGTCATCTATCAGATTGTTGTGTATGCTCCACTACCTAGTGGGTAGGATAGAGGTCTTTTCCATTTCAGATACTTGTTTCACGAGGTTAAGGCATTCAGTAACAATAGAAGAGCCTTGTTTGGCTAACAAATATTTTCAAAGCTTTTGTTGATGAATGCGTCATTTGCTAGCCTGTATTTGTTGCAGAATAAGAGGGTATGTTGAGCCCAAAGCCACGGTTTATTATCTTTGCTCACAACGCGACGTACGACAAACTTCATCAGGTTGCGACGTTGGGGTTGACGGCAGCGGCGATGGATAAAGATGTGACTGTGGTATTGCTTTTCTGGACGATCAAAAAGTTATCCGAAGGTCGTCTCAATGAATTGGACTTCCCTCCTGAATACGAAAGTCAGGCTGCTGAAGTCGCAAAGCTGATCAAGGAACGAAATGTTCCTCTGATTACGGACATGTTGGACGAGGCCAAAAAGGTTGGACAGTTTCGAGTTGTGGCGTGTAGTGCGGGGTTGGAGTATATGGGGGTCGACGCTGATGTTGTCGCCAAACACGTGGATGAAGTCATGGGGCTTCCGGCGATTCTTTTGCTAACGGCCGGGGCGGAAACAACACTTTTTATCTGAATACATGCCGTTGATGGTTATTTTGTCGTTTTGACTAGGTCGTAGATTTTTTCTTCTGATCAAAGTTTTTCACTAACGTATCAATTTGAGAGAGAAATTCCTGGAAATCTTTCGGGTTTAACGCCGTAATGTAATCGCTGTTTGCCACGCATTCTTTCGACTCTCCAGACTTTGTCCCAAAATACAAATCTTCATGCCGGACTGACGCTACCGGCTGGCCTTCACGCGGCTCAGACCAAATCAATCCACGGTATTCAAACCAGGGCCCCGGAGTGACACGACGCATCAGACGTCGATATGTGGAGATCTGGTCCTTAAGAAACTTCACGTCAACATGACGCTGTCTTGATTCCTTTGCCATAGGGGGGGCTCCTTTACAAAACAAAGGTGTTACTCAAGTTTGGTCTGTAAGGAGCCTCTACCATTATTTGGAGAAAGTCCGTTCGTTACGATCGGCCTTGCTCAAAAAGTCTTGGGCTTCTCACAAATTTTCTTGAGATAGATATGGACTTTCGTGATTTTGACGAGCGGACGCATAGGTTCGTCGTCGATCGAACAAAACCCCGAAATTCATTCATCTAGAATTTTTAAATGTCGGTGGCTGATAATAATGTTATACACGAAGGTGAAAGAGAAAGGGAAGGATGGCACCTACTCATTGTACAGGAGCATTTCACTTGTGCCGTGTGTAGGTGTGGAATTTTTGGGTATGGACTTATATTTACAGTAAAGGTGATCTAATGTGCCGAGGGCGTGAGCGGGAGCTTTGTCCAAGTGTCGCCTCCATCCTCTGATCGGTACAAACCGCCTCCGTTGGTTCCGATGTAGAGGGAGTTTGAGTCTTGGGGGTTGAGTTGAATGCTTCGAATACTGGTCGCGTCAATACCTGAGCTTTGTAGACTCCAAGTTTCTCCAGCATCGGTACTTTTTTTCACACCTTGACTTGTTGCGAGGTAGATAGTGGAAGGGTTCGACGGGTCCAGTTGAATGGCACTGACATACCCATCCCCAAGAGCTTTTCCAATTTTTGCCCAATTATTTCCTCGATTTGTACTTTTGAAGAGACCTTGGGTTGTTCCGGCATAAATGGTGCGGGTGCTGCGAGGATCAATGGCGAGGCTATTGACTCCCATGGCCATGGAAGCCATTTTGGCATCAAAGGCGACCATGCCTTCCGTCACTTTGACCCAACCCTTCGCTCCGTTTTTGGAACGATAGACCCCTCCGGTCGTTCCTGCATAGAGAATATCTGGGTTGAGAGGATCGATGGCGAGGGAGACGACAAAATTAATTTCGGTCATGCCCGACATACGCTCCGACCACGTGCGACCGCCGTCTGTACTTCGAAATACCCCTACCGTCGTTGCGGCATACAGGGTTTGACTACCATGGGGGTGAAACGCCACTTGATTGACGATTGCTGAAATGGTGCCTTTTTGTAGGCCTTGGTTAAACTGATGCCAGATTCGTCCCCCATCTGGACTGATATACGTCCCATCTCCATTCGTGCCGGCCACGATCGTGGCTGGAAGCTCAGGGTCAATAGCTAGACTAATCACGCGTGTTCGTGAGAGTTCCCCTTCAAAGCGTTCCCAACTTTTTCCGGTATCACGTGACTTATATACGGCTTCATCTGTTGCCACGTAGACAATGTTGGGCTTAGTCGGATGAAGAGCAATCGACACAATCGTGCTACTTCGTTCACCACACCCGATGAGTAACCCAATCAACACAATGGTCAGCCACCAAGCATTTCTAGGATGATAATGAGCTTTTTCTTCGTTCACGACGAGTATCCCAAGGGACGGTTTTTACAATGAGAAATGAATGGTAGACATAATAGATGCTCGGTTTGGCACCATACGCATAATACTTGGTATCCGGCAATAACGCGTCGGTTAATAGTTTTTGTCATAACCCGTTAATTCCACGTATCCCATTCCTTTGACCGGCTTCTGTTTAAATGTCCCAGACGTATCAACGGCCCCTTCCCAATATGTCACTTGAGTACTTCGATCCGTGCGTAATTCTTGATCGTTTATGCGAGGGGTAATGCGTAATCGAATATGAGGAGATTGAATGGCTAAGGTCCACTGACTGGGATATCGTGCCCCGCTTTTTGGACTTTCCCAGTGATCGAGTATGGTGATGGCGAGATTTTCACGCGTCAAGTGTTGTGAGGATCCGTCTGGAAAAATCAACGTCCCACTGGAGACAGGGGAAAACGTTCCATCTTCTTGACGGAGCCAGTAAGTCATAATGTCATGTCCGGAATCGAGTTGAAGGCTAAACCAATCCCACCCCACGAGTCCGTCTTCTAATTCTGAAGAGGCAAATTCATGGTCCATCCAACTTGTGCCGGTGACTGTAAATTCCTTGCCATCTAATTGAAGAGTTCCTGTGGTGTTCAATCGAGTCAGGGAGTAGTAATGTGAGGCGTGTTTGGCGCGAGTCCCCTTTCGGCTAATCCCGTTGAGGCCATGAATGACTGGTGATTTGGAAGAATGTGTAATCAAATCAATAGAAAAATTGTCTACTTCGGCTTGTAAATGAAATTCTTGATGGTCCTGATCGCTAGCGATTACAGACCACTGATCGATCCAGGTATGTAATCCTCCCTGTGTTGCGCCGGCTTTCCCCAGGGCTTCACGGCTGATCTTTTCAGCAAATCGAAAGTCCTCGTTTTGTTCATCAGTTAAAGCAAAATGTGCGAGATAAAGTTGGCGTATGGCCCATTGAGAGGGATTGGACCAGACACGTTCATCATCAATGGCTCGACGAAAAAAGGTTAACTCATAGCCAAATCGTCGATCATCTGGAGTGAATAAATGCCCGGTAAAGTACCACCATTCCGTCAAAAAACTTTCATGGGCTCCGTGGTCGTACGGGAAGGTGTACGTGTATCCTGCACGTGCATCTTGGAAGGCTGGTTTGGCTTGATGTCCGGTATTACCGGCAACGGCCATGCGGGAGTTTCCCCCCATCAATTCAACAACGCAGATAAAGGCGAGGAAGAAGGCTCTCTGAGATAATGAGTCGACGAAGCCAAAAGAGAAAAATGTGTGCATGGAATCTTGGCCGGGCTTATAGCATGGAGCTCAGGTGAGCGCAAATCCCTTGATTTAAGAAGTGTTTCGACTGTTCACTAGACGATCACTCTTGAAGGCATCGTTGACATTGGAGAAAACCCTCGGCTATCGTAGCCCATGTTTTCAGACGCGCATTCGACTCCATCAGAGGCGTTTTCGATCCCTGATGTCATTCCTTTTTTCCCGTTGCCGAATGTTGTCTTTTTCCCGCATACCTACTTACCACTCCATATTTTTGAGCCGCGATATCGAGAGATGATAGAGGATACGGTAGAAAGGGGCGATTGTATAGGCATGGCATTACTGAAAGATGGATGGGAAAATCAGTATTATCAAGCCCCCCCCATTCACGATTTGGGTTGTGTAGGACGGATTGTGAGTGCCAAGAAACTGTCTGATGGTCGATATAATATTGTCTTGAAAGGACTGTGCCGTGTTAGGTATGACGAACAATCGGTTGTCACACCGTATCGGCAAGCGAAAATCCAATTAATTCCGGATACACAGGAATCTCTGACGCTTGAATCAGTCATTCGAACCAAACTTGTTGAGATGGCCGTATCGTATTTAGATTTGAAAAAAGCCAAGGATCTCAGTGAGCTTCTAACCTCCGAGAACCTCGATGATGGGGTGTTAGTGAATAGTTTATCCGCTGGTCTGGATCTCACGCCATTAGAAAAGCAGTTTTTGCTCGAAGCTGAGCATCTTGTTCAACGGGCACGCCGCTTAACAGATCTTTTGAAATTTAAGCTTGCCGATCTTCAATCTTCCGCTCAAGGGTAATTTCTGTGGCCACCTCATCAGTTGCCATTGAAGTGACCGGATTGTGTAAGACGTACGATAGTCTTACCGCGGTTCAGGATTTATCGTTAACTATCCAAACCGGTGAAATCTTTGGTCTTCTCGGTCCAAACGGGGCTGGGAAAAGCACCACCCTGCGAATTCTGATTACCACCTTAAAACCCACGAGCGGCCGAGCAACCATTTTTGGTCATGATGTGGTGGCTGAAGCCGATACGGTTCGGCAATTGATCGGGTATGTTCCACAGGAACGAGCCATTGATCGGTTCCTGACGGGTAGAGAGCATTTGTTGCTTCTGGGTGACCTCTATCATTTACCAAAGGAAGAAGCCGTTCGACGGATTCAGGAACTGCTCAAGCTCGTGGACTTGGAAGACCACGCTGATCGAGTCGCCAAGACCTACTCAGGTGGTATGAAGCGAAAACTTGATATTGCTTGCGGACTTTTGCCCAATCCCAAAGTTCTTTTTTTGGACGAACCTACGTTAGGGCTCGATGTCCAAAGTCGGCTGAATGTGTGGGATTACGTGCGTCGACTCCGTGATCAAGGCATGACTATTGTGATGACGACCAATTACTTGGATGAAGCTGATCAGTTGTGTGATCGCATTGCCATAATTGATGGTGGAACGATTCGAGCAACGGGTTCACCCAAGGAATTAAAGGCTGGGCTAGGCGGAGACGGCGTGTCTCTGACATTGGGCGATGCTGACCCTGTTTTACGTGAGAAATTGGCGGAAGAAATCAAAAATCTGTCGTTTGTCCGGTCAATTCGATCGCATGAACAGGGATTAGATATTCGAGTTGATGCGCCTGAAAAGGCATTACCCGCACTGTTTGAGGCAACGAGTCGTATTGGGTGTCGCTTAGACGGCATTGAATATCATCGGCCACGCTTGGATGATGTGTTCATTAACTATACGGGCCGTTCCATGGCGGACGCGTCTTCAACTTCAGACTCCGAAGCTGCAGGATAACTCCTCTCCCCTGTCCGTTGATTATCGTTCAGGACCTTGATCGTGTGAGATCCTGTTGATAGTCAAGAATTGTGAATGGAGATAGCCTCGTAGACTCATAGGCCTGGATACGGAATTAAGGAATACCTATGCAGAATCAAATCCAAGAAGTGCTGGCACTCACAAACCGATGGGTCAAGCGACTGAGTCGAGAAAAGTTTAGTATGCTGTTTACCTTGGTTCAGCCGATGCTCTTTTGGCTTATTTTCTTTGGGAGTCTTTTTCAACGGGCAGCCGACGTCAATGTTGTTCAAGCTCCGAATTATATTAGTTTTCTTGCTGCCGGTGTGGTGGTGATGACGGTGTTGAACAATGGTCTTGCCGGCGGGGTCGATTTGTTATTCGATAAAGAGAATGGATTTTTGGAACGATTAATGGCCACTCCGATTCGTCGCTCATCAGTCATTCTCAGTCGATTTCTCTTCGTAATGGCCATTACGGCGATGCAAATTTTAGTGATTCTTGGTGTGGCCTTCTTTTTTGATGTCCGTCCAGAAACTGGTCTATTAGGTATTGCCTTGATCCTCTTTATCGGAATGTTATTCGGTGTCGGATTAACGGCTATTTCGATGGCTATGGCGTTTTCTGTAAAAAGTCATGGAGATTTCTTTTCAGTGCTGGGGTTTTTATCACTCCCCATGATTTTCCTCAGTTCGGCATTAGTGCCTCTTTCCGCCATGCCTGGGTGGATGCAGGCCTTAGCCGCGCTCAATCCGATGACGTGGGTCATAGATGCGGTTCGTCCTTTAATTTTGACTGGGTGGGAGGCTGCGATTCCACAAGTGATGATTGCACTGGGGGTTCTGCTCGTCTTTGATGCGCTGTGTCTCTATGGTGGGGCAAAAGCGTTCAGGAAAACGGTAGGCTAGCCTGGTCGGATAGGATACACAGATATCGAGTACATGTTAAAGTCTTGACAAAGAGAAGAATGTTCTAACGTGTTATGAATTAAGAACGTTCTCTTGGACGTTGATTCTCAAGGCTTTAACCCTGTCGCCAATGGGATAGGTCGTTACAATAACATCAAAAACGGAACCAAAAAAACGGTAAAGGTTTATGGAAATCGATTCATCGACAGAGCGGAAGATCCAATCCCTGCTTCACTTATTAACTGATCCCAACCCTCAGGTGGCCGATACGATTCAGCAGGAATTAGTCACTATGGGCGAAGTAGTGTTGCCATTCCTGGAAAGTTTTGATTGGCGCGGGCAAGAGTTAGAGCTACGTCTTGTTGATATTCGAGAAGATATCAGGTTTCTCACGCTACAGAATGAATTAAGGCAACTTCTCTCAAACGGTGAACAGCCGTTTGATTTAGAGGCCGCAATCTTTCTGCTGGCTCGAACGGCGTATCCGAATATCGATATGCGTTACTACACCCAACAGCTTGATGAATTGGCTGAAGAAATTCGGCCTCGCCTTCTTCCATCATTTACGGAAGAACAAGCCAATCAAATTCTCTGCCGCTATCTCTTTCAGGAAAAAGGATTTTTTGGGAATCGAGAGCACTATTATGATCCAGACAATAGTTTTCTGAATCGTGTGCTCGATCGTCGTACCGGTATCCCGATTACGTTGTCAGCGCTTTATTTATTTCTGTCGAATCGATTAGGTCTGTCCTGTGTCGGTGTCGGAATGCCCGGGCATTTTGTGGTCAAGCTGAAGAAGACAGAACCTGCGGTGTATATTGATTGTTTTAACGGAGGGGCATTTTTGCAGGAGAAGGATTGTCAGCAATTTCTCACGGAGGCTGGTGTGAAATTTGATGAAGTGTACTTGGAGCATACGCCCAATAATTTAATTGTGGCTCGCATGATTAGAAATCTCATTGGTGTGTATGAAAAACAACAAGAGACTCGACAAGTTGATCGCTTGAATGGATTAATGACCTCTTTGGAACATGTAGTAAAGCGGTAACCAATATAGGCGTTCCTTGATCAACAATTCAGTGTCAATAAATCTCGAGCTAAGGTAATTCTCCCACCAAAGACACGAGCTGCCTGCTTTTTCACGTCGAACCGTTCTGCAATTTGGTAAAAGTGCGATAAAATTAAGCGTTTGACTCCAGCCTCTTCGGCAACCCTGCCACAATCCTCCGCATGCATATGAGCCACTCCTGGACGATTTTTGGGAAATGAACAATCCAAAATGGCAAGATCAACATCTCGACACAACCGCACGAGACTTGATGAATAGCATGCATCACCTGAATACGCGAAGCGTCGGCCTTGATGCTCGACTCGGTACCCCAAGCATGTTTGTTGGTCGGTATGCGTCATTGTTCGAGGGGTAATGCGTGTGGTGCCAATCGTAAATGTGCGTGTTTCGACTTCTTTGAGTGTGACCTGAAATGGGGGCTTGTCAAAGGCAGGAAAAGTCTTGAAAATACTGCCAAAGAGTTTTTTCGTACCTTTGGGTCCTATCACAGTGAGGTCTGGGCGTTTGCTCACATAGCGAGCATGGCAGACGGCATCAAAAAAGAACGTAATAAAGTCGGAGAAGTGATCGGCATGATAATGCGTGAAGAGGAGATGTTGAATTCGATGACGATTGACCCCTGTTTTCAGAAGGTTCATCAGGGTGCGAGGTCCGAAGTCGATCAGAAACGGTTGACTGGCTTGCACCAGGTATCCCGCGGCAGCGCGGCGAGGATGGAGATTTGTCCCCGATCCCAAAATGGTGACTTTCATAGAGCCTCCGGTTCCTTCCACCCTAGAAGTGATGAGAATTTCTGTCAAGTCGGCTGGAGAAATCTATGACAAGTGACTCTCGCCCAACGGGCCAACTCAATGTACTGGCTGGATTGGTTGGCCTGGGGGTATTGGTGGGCAGTATCTGGGTGTGGAATCATTTATCGTTTGATACGCAGGATTGGATTGTTGATGACATTGTCCCGATTCTGCTTGTGGTGGTGATCGCTGGCCTCGGTCTTGGGGTTGTCGTGCGGAACATTCGAGCACGGCGTCAAACGCGAGCACAACGTGATCGACTGGTTAAGCGCTTTGAGCAAGAACCATCATCAAAAAAGCGATTGGACATCGCGTGTGTGCTGATTGAACTCAATGACTATCAACGAGCAGGGTTAGAGCGTATCGCGACGCCAATGGCTGAGCTATTTATCTCCACCATCAAAACGGCGTTGGGAGATAAACAGCATCGTATTCGAGGGATGGCGGCGAGTTATTTGGGGGTGTTGGATTATCGACCAGCTATTCCATTATTAATTCGATCCCTTGAGGATGATCATGCACATGTTCGAGCATCGGCTGCGTTGGCGCTTGGTCGAATGCGTGCATTGGAAGCGAGGGCAAAGCTTGAAGAAACCATGAAAGAAGATTGGGATCAAACGGTTAGAAGCCGTTCGCGTGAAGCCTTTGAACGGATTAAGCGGGCGGAAGGTCAGCCGTTACTTGAAAAGACAGGGAGCTCGTCTGAAATCAGCAATCGCCGGGAGGGTTGAGGCTAGGCTAAAGGCTTATGTTCATCCATCTATTGCTTAAAACACAGGTGTAACAGTATATGAGATTAGAGGTGCCCTAGGCCACGATAGTTGGATAGGCCAACGGCTTATTGTGTCCCTCTCTTTGAACTGAAATGCCTGAGCAACCGAAGGTGGGATTAGAGGTGCCCTAGGCCACGATAGTTGGGTAGGCCAACGGCTTATTGTGTCCCTTTCTTTGAACTGAAATGCCTGAGCAACTGAAGGTGGGATTAGAGGTGCCCTAGGCCACGATAGTTGGGTAGGCCAACGGCTTATTGTGTCCCTTTCTTTGAACTGAAATGCCTGAGCAACTGAAGGTGGGATTAGAGGTGCCCTAGGCCACGATAGTTGGGTAGGCCAACGGCTTATTGTGTCCCTTTCTTTGAACTGAAATGCCTGAGCAACTGAAGGTGGGATTAGAGGTGCCCTAGGCCACGATAGTTGGGTAGGCCAACGGCTTATTGTGTCCCTCTCTTTGAACTGAAATGCCTGAGCAACTGAAGGTGGGATTAGAGGTGCCCTAGGCCACGATAGTTGGGTGCTGATTGGCTAGATACACTGCAGATTTTGTTGGGCTTTCAAATCCATATGATATTTCAATTACAAGTGCCCTAGCTAGTTAATCTCCCGATTCAGGGCTTTTTGATCGGCAGAGGTAAACCGATATCCCTTTTCCAGTAAAATCCCCAAACTCCTGGTCAGTGTTTCAATCTCCCCTTTATCCATCACCGTATCAAATAAACCGTTGAGGCGGCTTACATACAGAGAAGAAGGCAGATGGGGTTCAAACGTAACGCCGAATGATTCCATCACATCCTGTAACTCCATTCCCGCATAGTTTTCGTCGTCATCTCTATCTCCGACGAGCGCAAACTCAAAAAACGTCAGACTCAGAGAAAGCGTTTGTTGGGTGCGCGAAAACGCTTCTCTGGCCTCATCAAGCCCTTTGGGGTATCGAGACGAACAGTCAAAGTTTTCTGGGGGTTGGGATGCAGGAATATAAGAAATTCTCTCAACTTGTGGCGTTTCAGGTTTCTTCTCTTTCTTATAAAAAAAGGACGTACATGATTGTGCCACGTAGAAGTCCTGCTTGTTCTGTAATATGTGTTGACTAATGTGACTGGTAAACCCTCGAAACACTTCTGTCCCGGTGGAGCCTAAAGCGGAGTCAACAGCAATTGTACCCGAGAAGAGCGAAAGAACCGGGAAAATGAACCAGATGTGCATGTGTGTCGAGTTAAGGTTTTTGAACATACGAGATAGTCCTTTCACACCTTCAAGTATACCAGGTGACTCTAACCCTTACCAGTTGAGAGTAGCAGGGTGGGTGTGAATGAAATCTAGATTATGCACTCAAGAAAATCGTGATAAAATAATATTGATGCAAACCGAAACCATCATTCTTCACGGACACATCATCGATTCTCTGATCCTGGCCAAGGTGTTAGATACGATTGTCATGCTGGGAGGAACATTTGATCTATTAGACGTCAAAATTGGAGCGACGCGAGAAGAGTCCTCCCACGTCATGATTCAGGTCAAAGCCGAGACTTCTTCACTTCTGTCAGAGATCATCGAAGCTATTCAACCCCATGGGGCCACCGTTGAAAGTGAGAGTGATTGCACCATTCAACCGGCACCAGCCGATGGGATCCTGCCGGATTCATTTTATGCAACTAGTCATCTCCCTACACAGGTTCGCTTGAATGGTCAGTGGATTGAGGTCGAACGTACAGAGATGGATTTGGCTATTGCTGTACGGCAACATCCCCCATCAGCCAGAATGTTGCCAATGGCAGAGGTCAAGAAAGATGACCTCATCGTGACAGGAGGTGAAGGAGTCAAGGTCTTTCCGCTTGAACGACCTCACGAGCGGGATGTGTTTGGATTTATGGAAGCGCAAGTTTCTTCGGAGCGTCCGCATCGCCATATCATGTCTGACATCGCGAAGCGGATGCAAATCATCAAACAGCAACGAGAATCCGAAGATCCTTCGCAGAAAGTCCTCTTAGCCGGTGGGCCGGCCATTGTACATGCGGGTGGTCGAGAGGCACTGGCCTGGCTAATTGACTCAGGGTATATACATGTACTGTTTTGTGGAAATGCCTTAGCCGCACATGATATGGAAGCCGGTCTATTTGGGACCTCATTGGGCTACAGTCTTGGAGCTGGACGAGCCGTGCCTCATGGGCACGAACATCATCTACGAACGATCAATCGTATTCGGAGCGTTGGAAGTATAGAGAAAGCGGTAGAGTCAGGGCTCGTTCGTGACGGCATCATGGCAGCCTGTGTCCGTCGAGGCGTGGATGTGGTGATGGCTGGAACCATTCGCGATGATGGTCCGTTGCCAGGAGTCATCACTGATTCGATTCAAGCTCAGTCAGCGATGAGAGCCGCGCTTCCAGGTGTGGGGCTTGTCCTCCTGGTTGCTTCAACCCTCCATGCCGTTGCCACAGGAAACTTGCTGCCGGCAACGGTTCCGACGGTGTGTGTGGACATCAATCCAGCGGTCCCTACCAAACTGAGTGACCGGGGCAGTTTCCAGGCTGTCGGGCTGGTTATGGATTCTTCCTCTTTTTTGGGTGAGTTGGCACGAGAACTGGGTTGGCAAAATGAAGAGAGCAAACAATGAGCCGTCTTTTGATGTGTCGACCGGATTATTTTGGGATTGAATACGAAATCAACCCGTGGATGCGGATCTCCAATGCCTCCGATCCAGCAACCTGCCAAGCTCAATGGTTGGGACTCGTCCATCTACTTGAAAAAGACATTGGAATAAAAATCGAATACATTGAACCAACCAAAGGTTTGCCGGATTTAGTGTTCACAGCCAATGCTGGAGTTGTGGCTCAAGGGAAAGCCGTTCCCAGTCGGTTTCGTCACCCTGAACGTCAGCGCGAGGAACAATACTTTGAACGGTGGTTTGAAGAACGGGGTTACGACGTTATACGATTGGACCCAGATCTGTATTTTGAAGGCGCGGGAGATCTTTTAGGGTTTGCTGATGTTTGGTTTGGAGGGTATCGGCAACGCAGCGATGTTCGCGCGTATACAGTATTAACCGAAGTCTTTCATAAAGAAATTCTTCCCCTTGAACTGGTCAGTACCAAGTTTTATCATCTCGATACCTGTTTTTGTCCGCTCAGTGGTGGTGAATTACTATATTTCCCTGACGCATTTGACTCCTATGCACAGACGGTCATCGAATCACGTCTTGCGAAAACACGACGGATACCGGTTCCTCCTCAAGAGGCTGAGCGTTTTGCTTGTAATGCCGTGTGTATTGAGCGTCATGTCGTCCTTCCCACGGGATGTCCTGAAACTATGCGGCTGCTGGAGGGGAAAGGCTATCATGCGCATCAACTTGAATTGGATGAATTTTTAAAAGCCGGTGGGTCAGCGAAATGTCTGACGCTTGCTTTAGACTGAGTTGTCGCTTGTTGAAGAAAAATAGCGTATCTCGTCGTTATAGCCGTTTCAAAAAACTTACGACTTCTGCAGTGGAGAACCGCGCGTCGTCTCTTTGAGTAATTTAGCGGGAATGCATTTAGATTCGCTATAGTATCTCGTATTTCGTCAAAGACAAAGAGAGTAAGGTAGAATCCCGCAATTATGTCCAGCCATGAATCGTATTACGAACTCGACAGTGACCCGGCTTTGCAGCGGCACATCAAGGTGGAACGGGAACGTGCGCGAAAACTCCGAAAAACTCAATGGTGGCTGACTCTGCTTAATAAAGGCATCTGTCACTATTGTCAAAATACGTTCCCTTCATCGGAACTCACTATGGACCATAAAACCCCTCTCGCTCGAAAGGGGAAAAGCACCAAAGGTAATGTGGTTCCAGCCTGTCGACCCTGTAACCAACAGAAGCAATTAGATACGCCTGCCGAAACTCTCCTCAACAAATTAGATGCTCTTTCATCCCAATCGGTTTCCCCTCAGTGATATGGTTTGATTGATACAACACTCGGTGAAAGAAAAATTTTAGGTTTTGATCGACTGTTCTCTCTTGTCATAAAAAATAGGGATAACCCAGGACATCGGATAGAAACAAACAAGATTGAGCATTCATGACCTGTAAGCACCTGGATTCCTCGGCATGGCCACTCTCCAAGAACTTCCTTTTTCATCGCTGACTGACCGCAAAGAATCCACAACTCCTTAAAAGTCATACTCTTTTTCTTCAACTTCCGACACAGATTGTCCGATAAAGTTCGATAAAGGTCATTATCGTTTGTGCCCATTTGCCGTCTTGACGATAGCGGTTCCATCGGTGAGATCTTCCAGGACAAACTCGATATGAAAATGATGACATGCTCAGCTTTTATAGAAGATAGAAAAAATCATTTGAAATTCATGACTCATACTTCATTACACAATAACAGAGGCGGCTTCCTCGTATTAGGGTCAGTATTTGTTGTCTTGCTCTTCGGGTTTGCCGCGCTGGGCATTGAAGCTGGTCGATGGTTTGCCGTGAAAGCGGAAATGGCCAAAGCCGTCGATGCCGCATCACTGACCGGGGCCACTCATCTCACGAATCCCAATATTCCAGATAAAGTTTTGTTTATGCAGCAAATGGCGAATGCGAATTTTCCCAATGGTCTCTTAGGGACCGATCAATACACCACCTTTACTGTGGATAAAAACGATGTCACGAACAAAGTGACCATTAGCGGAGAGGCGAATGTCTTGAACACGGTCAGTCGAGCGTTAACGTATGCGGGTGATAGCGTGGCTGTTCAAGCGTTAGGAGCCGCCAGGCTTGGCGGAGCTGAAGTGGTGTTGGTTACAGATATCTCTGGGTCCATGAGCGGCACGCCAGTCGCAGATCTCAGAGATGCGGCGCAACAATTTATTGACAATTTTGAAGATACCCAGGACCGAAGTAAGTTTGGTCTTGTGTCTTTTGCGACAGGTGCGGTCGTTGACTATGCCTTGCAAACGAATTTTCACCTGGACTTGACGACTGCTATCAGTGGTCTATCTGCAAATGGTGGTACTAATACATCGGAGGCCTTAGCTAAAGCTCGAACCAATACGGGTTTTACGTCCTATACGACCGAGCCGCTCAATGAACGGGATGATCAATATGTGATTTTGATTTCCGATGGTCAGCCAACGGCATTTCGTGCGCAGTTTGCCCAAAATGGTTATCCTCCAATTCATTCGGCGGTTGTCCAAAGTTATACTGATACCCACAGTCTCGTCAAAACGTCTCTGTACGACCCAGATTATAGAAATGCGCAATTTCTGGGAGGCAGTATTGCTCCGTTGCCGAGAGGTGACGGATTACCTATTGGGTCGTCTAGTTGTACGATTCCTCCTCCTCCAGCCCCCCCCAAAGTGACAACGAAATGGTGGATTCTCGAGGATTTGACGTATGGTCCGTCCAGCGCGAGCAACTACTATGCACCCCTGGCGGGAGGAGGGTCTGAAGATTGTATGGATGATCCTGCCGCTTCTGCAATTGGCGGCTATGTAATCCAAACAGCTGAAAAAAGGGCTATTGATGAAGCGGCGTTGATCAAAGCTCAAAATATCAAGATTTACGTGATTGGATTTGGATCAGTCAATCAGTCATTTTTGAATCAAGTCTCAAGTGGGCCGAACTATCGTTTTTATGCTGCCAGTTCGTCTGAGTTGGAAGGCTTGCTCCAAATTATTGCCAATCGTTTGAAGTTGAGACTGTTGCAATAGTCTTCTGTCTGACGAAGAGATGAACGTACCGATGATAAGGGATGCACAAGGTTCAACGGCTCTTGAGTTTTCGCTTGTTCTGCCGTTGTTTTTACTCGTGGTGATGGTGGTGACGGAGTTTGGCTGGTTCTATGTTCATCAACATGCGCTGCAATTTGCCACGAGAGAGGGAATGCGTGTCGGGCTTCTGGGCGTGACACTCAAAGATGAGAATAATAATACTTTGTCGCGAGAAGCTTCTATTGCCAAAGCCATACAAGATCAAACCTTCTCTATCATGGAGATTGATCCGGCTAAAATATGGGTTTTCCCGGTCGGCGCTGATTATTCGGATCCAGCTTCTTGGGACACGAACCCCTCCAATGCTGGAGGCAGCGGGTCATACATGCGAGTGCGTGTACATTACGAACATCAGTTTTTGACGCCGTTTCTTGATACATACTTCACGAATAACGGATCTGGAATTCTCATGGCGGCGGAAGGCACGTATCGAAATGAAGACTTTTAAGAACACAAAAAAACATTGCACAGATACAGGAATAGGCGAACAAGGCATTGCGGCGGTCGAAGGCCTGTTTATGATGTTAGTGTTTCTTGCGATCGCCTTTGGGATTGTGGAATTTGGTTCGATGATTCATGCGCAGACCACCGTGACACACATTGCCAGAGAAGGAGGGAACCTGGCTTCACGCGATATCAATGCCGGTAATGACTTATTGGACCTCCTTGCTGCTTCAAGCTCATCGTTGGATTTTGCTCAGAACCCAGGTGATTACAAAATATTTCTCGTTTCCGTTCAAGCCGGTGATGCGACAGATAATGCACCCTCGTGTGACACGGTGTTTCAACGAGGAACGTTGTCAGGAAATACAATTCGTTCTCCTCAGGTGGAGCCCAACTGTGGTCTAACCCCCGAACTGGCGACGTATCTCACGCATGATGGAACCTTGTCCGCGATAGAGCGTCTGACCGTTGTCAGGGTGTATTATCATCATGCGCCGCTGACCCCGCTGGGTCGTATATTAGCCGCACCGATGTTTAGTAGCATTCAAACGGATGTTGGTGATATCGTTATGACAAGCCAGTCAATCTTTTGAATAGTCTTCTCTTTCCTCATTTGAGCCTGCTGAACCCCCCCCCGCCCGCCTTCGTGCCCTCTGCTGAAGCTTCGGTTTGTAGGCCAGCGGCATTCTCTTGACTGGTCGCTCGTGAAATGTAAAAGAAAAACCAGAAGATTCGTCCTACGAGATACGAGCAACGCTTCACGAGCGACGAGCCTATCCTACCGTCGCATCATAGCAATCCAACGCCAGAGATTTAGTAAACTGGCCATTGATCCAGCAACATAAGTGAGTGCGGCGGCTTTGAGAATCCGCCTAGCGCCAGTCAGATCTTCGCGCGTGAGATATCCTCCTTGCTCTAAGACGGGAAGCGCTCGACGGAAACTCGCATCCCATTCCACCGGCAGAGTCATAACATGAATCAGTGTCCCAATCCCCATCGTGGCAATGCCGGCGACCATGACCAAGAGTCCGGCTGCCGGTGCTCGTGTGAAGCCAGCCACAAGAGGAATGCCTAACATGACAAACGACCCGATCTTTTCTGCTTTCTGGGCAACACGAACCAAACGTGTCCGTTCTTTGAGTGGAGTGTATGAGGCTTGATCTTGGAGGGCATGCCCAACTTCATGTGCGGCAATGGTCGCAGCCGTCAACGACTTTCCGTAGTAGTTCTCTGAATGGAGTCTGACGATTTTTGTAATTGGATCATAGTGGTCACCCATATCCGTGGTTTCAACTTGAACCTCTTCAAGATGAAACCGGTCCAGGAGATGTCTGGCCAATTCACTTCCCGTTCCAGGGAAATCTTCTCTCGGAGCTCGATGTTGTGCAAAGACTCGTTTAACCCAAAGTTGCGGGCCGATAAAGACCGCGGCGAGAAGAATCAGAAGTAAGACAACGCGAATCATGGAAATGTCGGAAGAGGTATGATGAGAAACGTACGACGAAGAAAGAGATGAAAGTTTAAGCTATTGATCTGGTGTGTGAGTGAACCAGGCATAGTTATTTTTGACCTGAACATGTTGTTATTTACCATAGCTATGATGAACAACTGACAATGATTGAGCTACTGTCTGAATCTTGTGGAATAGCATAGGCTTCCATCCCTGGCTGCTCGGTAAATGGATCATTCAACAGGTTCAAAAGACGGTCGATTTCGGCATAATCCTTATGTCGTGTCGCTTGTTCAATGGCTTTTTGGGCCAGGTGGTTTCGTAGGATGTACTTTGGATTCGACTGATTCATCCGTATCTGACGTTCTCGGTCTCGGCTTTTTTCGGCTTGCAGCCGATCACGGTAGCGTGCTGTCCAATCATCAAACGCTTCACGGTGGAGAAATTGATCTCTGATAGCTGAATTTCCATTGGGAGATTCTTGCTGAAACTTGCTCAGCGATCGGAAAAGGTTCGTATAGTCGGTACGACTGGAATCCATCAGATTCAACAAGTCCGTGACTAATTTATCGTCGCCCGTATGCGTTTCGATGAGGCCTAATTTCTTTTTCATCAAGCCTGCATATTTTTCCAGCATGGTCTTTTCATACAATTCAGGTGCTGCCTGAATCTCGGCCTGCTCGATCAACGGGGACATCGCTTTCGCCAAAGCCCGGATGTTCCAGTACCCGATATCGGGTTGGTGTTGAAACGAATAGCGTCCACGGTGATCGGAATGGTTGCACACGAACCCAGGGTGGAATGCTTCCATAAACCCATAGGGCCCGTAATCGATGGTCAGGCCCAAAATGGACATGTTGTCTGTGTTCATGACGCCATGCGACCAACCGACGGCTTGCCATTGCGCGATCATCTCACCAGTACGAACCGCGACTTCATGAAGGAGTCGGGCATATCGGTTTTCGACATCAACTAAGTGTGGGTAGTGATGCTGAATGACGTAATCGGCGAGAATTTTTAGGTTCTCATGCTGTCCACGGTAGAAAAAGACTTCAAATGTTCCAAATCGAACATGACTGGGTGCCATTCGGAGTAGCATAGCGCCTGGCTCAGGAGTTTCCCGCCAGACGATTTCTTCCCCACTGACAATGCACAGACTTCGGGTGGTGGAAATGCCCAACGCATGCATGGCTTCGCCACATAAGTACTCACGAATGGTGGATCGCAGGACGGCTCGGCCATCTCCATCGCGAGAAAATCGTGTCAGTCCAGCCCCCTTTAATTGTAACTCCCATGTTTCACCCTCATCAGTTCGAACCTCACCAAGCAAAATCGCTCGGCCATCCCCTAACTGTGGCACATAGTGACCAAACTGATGACCGGAATACAACGTAGCAAGGGGGTCACTCCCAGGAAATAGCTTTGCCCCACAAAAGTATTCGGCAAACTCAGGCCGTTTAGCCTCATTTGGGTCAAGATGAATAAGTTCGGCTGCAGCAGGATTCACACTCACGAGGTGAGGATTAGGAAATGGAGTCGGGCGAACCCGCTGAAAAAACCCCTCGGGTAAGCGGGTATACGAATTATCAAATGAGAGAGTTTCAAGTGTCTGCATATCTGTTCGGCTCCTATGACGAGATGATTTCTCATTATAACCTGTAGAGGTCTCAGCCTGGCTACTGTCCTGCAATGACTTGACAGATTTGTTGCAATCGTGCAGCCTCTTCAAGACTCGCAGCAAACTCACAGGTCAGAGGGTGGAATCGTCGATTTTCTGCTCATAAGTATCACTCATCAAGAAGAAAGTTGTTGCTAATGACCAACCTTACCAACCTTACCAACCTTTGGCAGATTCATCAGGATGCAAAATGGCCAGAGGCGTTAGACAATGCCGAGGGTGAGTTGATGATGTTGGATACGGTCATTGTGGGATGTATCACCTATTATGTGGAAGAAAAAGAGTTGGATCCTCAACGGGTCGAGATCCTTCAGGATAGTCTTTCTGAGCTCGATCAATTGTTGCCGGATTTACCAGATGAGGGGATGGAATATTTTTCTCGGTTGCGACAATTAGGAACCTTCATTCTCAAAGAGTCGTCTGACGCACACACCTCATAAGGGAGTAAGCCACTATGATTGCTCACGATACTCAATCATGGCATGTCGGAAAGAAGTTGAAGAAACATGTGATCGGCATTTTCACTAGTGAATCAACACACAAGATCGTAAGAACGCCCTGTGGCTTAGGTTGGCCTGCGTTGATTCTTGTGATTGTCCTTGTAAATCTTACCTCACTGATTCCTTATTCTGTACCCGCGCAAGACGTTCAAGTCAGTGAAGATGCTCTAGAAGCAGGAAAACAATATTTTACACAAGGTCATTTTGCCAAGGCGGCTCAGAAATGGGAGCAGGCTGCTCGCGAGTTTGAGGAAAGCAACCAACCGAATGAACAAGCCCAGGCCCTGCTGTATTTTTCGCAGGCACTGTACAATCTCGGTCAATATCAACGGGCAGGGGTCACGCTGAACTTGGCCAGGAACTTAGCCGTAGAGTCCAATAACCTGGTACTGGCTTCCCGAATTCTTGGACGGTTAGGCAATGTGGCGTTTGCCTTAGGGCTTGAGGAGCCGGCTGAAGCGTACCTCACAGATGCATTGGCCGAAGCCAGAGAGCTTGAAGACTCCGCGTTGGTTGCGACGATTCTCAATGATCGTGGGAATGTTCTGGCCTCACAACAACGATACAGCGAGGCGCTTGGTTCATTTACGGAATCGACCGTTCTCGCCGAAGCCATAAACCACCATTCTCTGGCTGTCACGGCGCTGATCAACGCAGCGTGGAGTTCTTTCCTGGAGGGGGATTTGTCAGCAAGTCAAGACCGTCTTGATCTGGCCATGACAAAAGTCAACTTGCTGGAAAATTCTCATGAGAAAGCGCAAGAGTTTCTCAGTATCGGGTTGGCTTATACACGTATTGGGCAGGCACGAGAACCTTCTTCTCAGAAACTTCTACGCCAATCCGCTGAAGCGTTTCAGCAATCAGCAGAAATTGCTCATCGTCTCAAGGACCATCGAACGGCGTCTTATGGATGGGGACATTTAGGGCATCTGTACGAAGTCGAAGGACGACTCGATGAAGCCATGGAACTCACGCGTCGAGCTATTCATGCCGCCCAGCAGGGCGCGGCTTCTGAGTCGCTGTACCAGTGGGAGTGGCAAGCCGGACGTCTCTTGCGGCTCCAGGGCAACGTAGATGAATCAATTTTAGCCTATCGTCGTGCGGTCTATACGCTTCAGCCTATTCGCCATGAAGTGACTCGAGGGTTTCCCGTTCAATCAGAATCGTTCCGTTCCTCCATTGGCCCTCTGTTTTTTGAGCTCGTCGATTTGTTGTTGACAGAAGCCGATGGGGCTACTGATGAGGTCATGAATCAGAGCATTTTAGGAAATGCGCGGCGGACCATGGAGCAATTCAAAACGGCTGAATTGCAGGATTACTTTCGAGACAATTGCGTCGAAGCGTCGTTATCGAAAAAAACAAACGTTGATGAAATTGTCAAGGGGTTGGAGCATACAGCCGTCGTCTATCCGATACTTTTGCCTGATCGAATGGAATTACTGATCAGCGTTCATAACGGACAGAAAGCCGAATTAAAGAGAAAACGTGTTCAGGTCACGTTAGAGACTCTCACCAGCGAGGTCCGAACCCTGAGGAAATTTCTTGAGAAACGCACAACGCGTGAATATTTACCGCATGCACAACAGGTCTACGCCTGGCTCATTCAACCGCTTCGCGAGTATTTAACGCAGTTTGATGTTCACACCCTGGTGTTTGTTCCTGATGGACCATTGCGGACGATTCCTCTCGGGGCGCTCCATGACGGTCAGGAGTTTCTCATTGAGCAATACGCACTAGCCATTACTCCAGGAATCGACTTGACGGATCCGCGCCCGATCAATCGAGAGGACATTAAA
This sequence comes from Candidatus Nitrospira salsa, assembly GCF_965152625.1. Taxonomy (NCBI): domain Bacteria; kingdom Pseudomonadati; phylum Nitrospirota; class Nitrospiria; order Nitrospirales; family Nitrospiraceae; genus Nitrospira; species Candidatus Nitrospira salsa. Next base: position 188,361 of record NZ_CBCUCO010000004.1, on the reverse strand, counting down.
CTGCTGTCGGTAGGATTAACGGATTCGGTGCAAGGATTCCCTTCCTTGCCGAACGTCGCTTCAGAAATACAAGCCCTGACACAACTCTATGGAGGCAGGGTGCTGTTAAACCAGCAGTTCCAGGTTGATGAACTTGAGTATGAAATGAAAGACGAACGTCCGAGCATCGTGCACATTGCTTCCCACGCAAAGTTTTCTGGAGAAGCGAAGAAAACATTTCTTTTGGCCTTCGATGAGAAATTGACGATGGACCGATTAGATGAATTGATCGGTCTGTATCAGTTTCGAGACACCCCATTGGATTTATTAACCTTAAGTGCATGTGAAACCGCAGCTGGGGATGATCGCGCTGCTCTCGGGCTGGCCGGGGTTGCGATTAAAGCCGGTGCCCGCAGTGCGTTGGCCACCTTATGGTTTATCAATGATAAAGCGACGTCAGAACTGATCACGGAATTTTATCGTCAATTACAAAATGTGTCAGTATCCAAAGCTATGGCTTTACAAATTGCGAAGAAGAAATTGATGAGCCATCCTTCCTATCAACATCCTGGTTATTGGTCACCGTTCCTCCTTATTAATAATTGGCTCTAAATTTTCTAGGTCTGCGATGACCTCTTTCCCCACGGTCCTTCGGTCATCTCCGGTTCGTGTGCTCGGGATTGGTTTCCTTGTGGGTCTGGCGGTGATTGGTTGCCGGCAATTTGGCTTGCTGGAGACGTTTGAGCTTCGTGCCTATGACTGGATGGTGAGGCTCACCGCAGCCTCTGTGAATCCAGATCCTCGCATTGTTTTGATCACCATCACAGAAGAAGATCTTCAGCGCCTCGATCAATGGCCTCTCTCAGATGAACGTATTGCGAAAACGTTGAAAATTCTGACGACATATGGTGCGCGTGTCATTGGGTTAGATCTCTATCGCGACCGAGCCGTTAAGCCGGGAACTGACAAGTTACACGCGATATTGTCTGGTGATTCTCGAATTGTAACCGTCATGAAATTTCCTGATCAAACGGGGCGTGGCGTGTCTGGGCCGGCTATTTTAGAGGATACTGATCAAATAGGATTCAATGATATCCTTGTTGACCCTGGAGGAATTGTTCGACGGGGGTTCTTATTTTTAGAGGACGAACGTGGCGTGGCCACGTCCTTTTCTTTGTTAATCGCGCTCAAATACCTGGAGAAAAGTGGGATTATGCCTCACCCTGACCCCACACATCCTGCATTCATGAGACTTGGACAGACCACGATTCCGCGGTTTCAATCATCTGATGGGGGATATGTCGACAGCGACGCAAACGGATATCAAATGTTCGTGAAGTATTACGGCAAGCAGAATTCGTTTACGCGTTTTTCACTGACTTCGCTCCTGACTGGTAACGTGAATCGGGAAGCAATTAGAGACAAGATTGTCGTGATTGGGTCTGCTGCAGAAAGTGTGAGAGATGATTTTTACACACCGTTGAGCCTCGGTCGGGGCAGTGATCAACAGGTTCCAGGTATGGAGCTCCATGCGCATATCGTTAGTCAGTTTTTACGTATGACCTTGGAGCATGAATCTCCAATTCGTGTCGTATCCGAAGGCCTGGAAGCTGGCTGGATCATCGTGTGGGGAAGCCTGGGAGCTCTCTGCGCCCTAAGACTCGTGTCCCCCTGGCGCGTGCTTGTCTTTCTGAGCGGCGGGATCGGCGGGATCATCTTGATCGCATATGGGTTATTTCTAGCTCATTGGTGGGTTCCCCTCGTTCCTGCTGTCATGGCTTGGATAAGTGCGGGTATTCTCACAACCGCATGGGTGTCGAAAAGGGAGAGACAAGAACGGGCGATGCTCATGCAGCTCTTCTCACAGCATGTCTCTCATGAGGTTGCTGAAACCATCTGGAATAGTCGTGATCAATTTCTGCAGGATGGACGGATTCGACCGCAAAAATTAACGGCCACAGTTCTGTTTGCTGATCTCGAAGGATTTACGGCTGTGGCTGAACAATTGTCGCCTCAAGCGCTCATGGAATGGGTGAATATTTATCTTTTGGCGATGTCCAGCGTGATTTCGACACATCACGGAGTGATCGATGATTACTTTGGTGATGGTGTGAAGGCGAACTTTGGTGTGCCATTGGTCCGTACACAAGAAAACGATATTCGTCAAGACGCGATCAATGCGGTGCAATGCGGAGTCGCACTCATTCACGAAATACGGCGGGTGAATCAGTTGCATGCTCAGGAAGCTATTCCGGTTGGAAGAGTGAGAGTCGGCGTGGCCAGTGGGCCGGTCATTGCGGGGAATGTCGGCGGCACGCAGCGACTAAAGTATACGACTGTTGGTAATGTCGTGAATGTTGCAGCCCGGCTGGAACAGCTTGGTAAGGAACGGCAGAAATTTGATACCGATCAGGATATTGGCAGTCTTCTGATCACGAAGGATACCCAGTGCCATCTTGATGTCCGATGGAAAACGGAAGAGGTGGGTATTATCAGTCTCTCTGGCATGAAGGACCCAGTGACGGTGTATCGTGTGTTGAGTGGACCGCAGGAACGAATTGTACTCAATTCGTGAAACGTATCTCGTCGCTCGTATTTCGTATCTCGCATAAGATGTCTTTCTAGTACGAGATACGTTCGTTTCTTCTAGATACCCAGTCGTTTCATTTTTTTGATCAGGCCTTGTCGACTCAGACCCAGGCGTTTCGCTGTCTGCACCTGATTGGATCGGCAGGTTTGCAAGGCTTCTCGAATCATCTGCTCTTCTAATTGAGCGATGGCCTGAGGGAGCGTACACGAACTGTGGCGTGATCGCGTGAAGGTCTCTGTATCTTTCCTTTGAGTGCGAATGTGTTCTTCGAGGTCCTGTTCGGAAACCACCACCCGTCTCAAGGTCGCCACCACTCGTTTCATTTCATTCTCAAGTTCTCGAATGTTTCCTGGCCATTCATATGTTTGCAATGCGCGCTGGGCATTGAGACTCAGGTGCTTTTCCTCTTTCTTCATCAGACGAGATTGCTGCGTTAAAAAATGCGCGGCGAGGAGTGGAATATCCTCCGGGACATCCCGAAGCGGAGGTGTATGAATATGGATCACTTTGAGTCGATAGTAGAGATCTTGCCGGAAGGTGCCTTCAGCGATGAGATCATCAAGGTTTTTATTGGTCGCGGCCAGAATTCTTACATCAATTGCATGATTAGTTCGACCCCCGATTGGCTGAACACAACGTTCTTGCAATACCCGTAAGATCTTGGCTTGGGCGTTGATGCCGAGATCCCCAATTTCATCAAGAAAGAGTGTTCCACCATCAGCTTGTGCAAATTTCCCCATTCGCGATTCAACGCCAGTTGCAACACCCTTCTGTATTCCCAGGAGTTCACTTTCCACAAGGTGTTCAGGAATGGCGGCGCAATTTAACGCAATAAACGGCTTGTGGGCTCTCAGGCTATTGTAATGAATGGCCTTGGCGACGAGCTCTTTTCCGGTCCCGCTTTCACCGGTGATGAGAACATCAACGGAACTCTCCCGGATTTGATCAATGAGCCGCACAATACTTTGCATGTGAGGACTGATGCCAATAAAGTTTTGTGTCGCAAAACGTCCTTCAACTTCTTTTCGGAGTTGAGCGTTTTCTTCGACGAGCTGTTGCTGTTGTTGTTTGAGCTCTTGGACCGTTCGCGTTGATTCAATACTCAGTGCGGCTTGTTCAGCAAGGGCAAGCCCAATCATTTCATCCTGATGAGTGAATGTGCCCCGCTTCTTGTTCATCACTTCTAACACTCCGAGTATCTCATGGTTGTGAGTCTGGAGTGGTATGGCGAGAAGATTTCGGGTTTGCTTTTTAGAACGTGTGTCAATGTCCTTGAAAAACCGGGAATCGTGTTGAACGTCAGCGATGTTGAGCAATTGGCCGGTGAGTGCGGCAGCACCAGCAATGCCAAGACGGGCATCAAAACGGATGGTTTCACCATCCAGTGTGATGTATGACCAGAGTTCACAGCGTTCCTGATCGAAGAGGAGAAGGCTGGCGTCGTTTGCTGAAAGATGGTGTTTCGCTTCTTTGGCCACGAGCCGGAGCAATGCAGGAATATTGTGCTCTGCTCTCATTTTTCGACAAAGAGGGAGGAGTGATTGAAGTGGATCAATCGATGGTTCAGTCTTGGGCGGCGTCTGTGTTTTGGGTCGAGACATGGATTTTTGATAAGAAAACTTTGTCTAATCAATTTCCCAATTGAGTCGATAGTGAAAAAATATAATCCAATTATCCGTAAATGTCTACAACGTTTACATATGTGAATCGCTAGTAGACATATTTATTAATTTCAAATGTTTCAATGTGTTGTATGAGAATTTCAAAAATACATGTCCACGGTGAAGACAGTAGAGTTTCATACTAAAAGGAACTATTTTCCTGCCGTGATGTCTGTGAAAGAGATTTTCCTTTAGTAATCAAATGTTTTGATTGCCTGTTCCCTTTGATGTCGTCCACTCAATATCTATGGCATTAACCTTGCTGTATTTAACTATCATATTGTTCGTGATGTTTGACTGTATGCCTTCACCGGGATAGCAGATGATGAACGATCATTGATTCCAGGGTGGATATTCATGAATACTGTTGATTCCCCGTTCCCTTTATTTTCCATATTTTGATATTTTTATGGGAGGTCTTTACCATGAAATCCAATGTGTTTCTTATCACAGCCTTGGGATTAATGATCGGTCTCATACCGATGGATGAATGGATAAAACCGCTCAACGCGCAAGTACGATCTGTGCCAGAAGGGAATGTGGCATCACGCGTCGTTGATGATCAGGGGAATGTGAACGTATCTAAAAAGATGCGGAACTCTTCAAAGTCTTTACGATTGCCCGTATACAAACCACCGAAAGGTATTGGAGCTCCAGGAGGAAGAGTGGGAGGTGGAACGCGAGGTAACGACATAGCCTTAGCCATGTTGTTTGCTATGGTCCCAGATCATTTAGGATTGACGATCAAAGAGCAACCGTCATTATATTGGTATTTGTCCAGACCTGCCCCATATAAAATGGTCTTAACGGTGAACCAGGAAGATCTCATCAGACCTGTGCTGGAAATATCCCTTGCCGACGATGGTGTGCCAGGCATTCATTCGGTCTGTCTTCATGATCACAACGTGAGGCTTGAATTGGGTAAAGAATACCAATGGTTTGTCGAGCTTGTTGTGGATGCCGATTCCCCTGCCAGAAATCTTGTCGCAGGCGGACGAATCAAAAGGATTTCTCCACCTGAAACGCTCTTAGCTCAATTACGCAATGCGGAACCTCAAGACGTGACGTCCATCTATTCAGAAGCGGGTTTATGGTATGACGCCTTCGACTCGATTTCCGACTTGATTGCCAAAGTCCCTGACAATCCGGATTACCCACAGGGTCGAAACTATCTGCTCAAACAAATAGATATGATTGATATCATAGAAATGGCGAGAGAGGAAGAAAGTGTGTCATGGCTTAGGGGTTCTACAAGTATGGTTAACAAGTATCCAAATATACCATATATTCAAGCTGTCGTGGATTATCAATAAGAAAGAATGAATCTTAATCCCTTGCAAGCGATGTATCGACATGTTTTGCTTGCGTTGCTTAAGAAGAGGTCCATACCCTCAAAGAGGGATGAATATTTTTGGTTTTCTCCTTTTCGTTGATTGCGTCATTGTGGTCAGTTACCCTTCCTCGCCCCTCCTGTTACTTTTTACGACTGAGTAGACCTCCAATTACCTTTCCTCTTGCATCACGCATCTTATGTGAAGCATCGTACTCGTCTAATGAGATCCATGTCTTCATTGGGAATCCATCAACAACAAGCTACGAAAGACCATCACTATGACAATCGATGACAACATCAACGAAAACAAATGGTCAAACGATCAATTTTTAGATGGGTTACGACTCCAAGGAGATGCAGGGGCCGATCAATGCTTAGCTCAGCTTCACGATGTGTTGAAGGAAGAAGATTTCAATGAACTTTTCCAAAGACTCAATACCAACGCAGCGGTACTGTCGGATGATATTCCAGGGCCCTTAAGCGCGTTTTTGACCACGACAATGAACCTACCTTTGATTGAGTCGCACCTCATTGATCGTGAGCGGATCAAGCGAGGGCAACGCGTGTTTATGACGCATGCGCTTCCGGCTGCCTTGGTTCTTTTAGTCAAGAGTCTTCCTGAAGGCTATGCGGCCCCCAATCTTTCAAAAGTACTCAGCATATCCAACAATCTTTCTCAACGTCCCTATCGACGGATTCTTGGGGTGTTGCAAATGCTCATCAATGTCTCGGCCGTCGGCGGGTTTGAACCTTCGGGAAAAGCGCTCATCACGGTTCCTAAAATACGGTTGCTTCATGCTGGTGTTCGTAAGGTTGTACGGGAACACCTCACACACTATGAAGCACAGCATGGCGTTCCAGTTAATCTTGAAGATCAATTGGGAGCGGTCATGGGGTTTTCATATATAGTAATTACGGGGCTTCAACAATTACGCATTGGATTATCAGATGATCAAGCTGAAGATCTTTTCTATGTGTGGAGGATCTTTGCGCAAATGATGGGCATTCATCCGGAAGGACACCCTGAGAGAAGTGAGTACGTTCCTCGGAATCTTGTTGAGGCGAAGCAATTTTATGAGTCATATGTCCGAAGACATTATGTGAGCGCCGTCGATAATCCAGAAGGCGTTCAATTGGCAGCAGTGAACCTTCAGATGTTGAATGATCTCTTGCCGCAAACACCGCTACGGCGACTCGGCATGCACATTCTTCCGAGGATGTACATGGAAGAACTCATGGGGAAAGAGGGGTGTGAACGAATTGGCATTGTCCCTGTTCGTTTTCTCTATCTGACGAAATGGTTGGTGGCGACATTTCCCTCCATATGGAGTCGCCTTTGGCATGTCGTAGACCGAGTCGATTCGTCACAACATCTTCATGAAAATATCAGTCGTGTCTTTTTCCAAGGTCTCATTCATCGAGAATTTAACGGAGAGATCACGTTTCGAATTCCTGATACTTTGGATGAGTTAAACAGGTTAACTTAAAATACGGTAAAATTCCGTCTCGGGAGGGCCGTGCATCGTTTATCAAAATAGATACAAGGGTGTATCTATTTCTATACACACTCTACAAGTGTGTTCGCTGCCGTTCTTTTCCTCTAGACAAATTTCTCATAAAGACCTACCATGGTATTCTTCAGTAGAATGTGGCAATTCTAAGGTGATTTTATACACTGGCGCTGGAAGGGACGCTTGAGCAATTTCTAGAGCTCTTACATAGAGTTTGCGAATTTCTGAAGCTGCTCCCTTCACTATTCGATGGTATGTAATCTGCACATAGTTGAACCAGATTAGTGTCAACTCAGTGTTTTACCAATGTTCTATTCAAATTGCTGCGTTCCCGTTCTTGGAATGCGAAACATTTGACTCAAAAACCGCTCACCTAAAAATTATGCTCTCAATGGCAGCTTGCAAGGAGGCATCGTGGTCATGAAAAAGTTTACGTTCATCGTGGCATACTGTCTGATTCCCTCACTCGTGTTTGTGTCGGGTTGTAGTCTTTTCCGCACAGCAGCGCAAGATGAAGCCAAACGACAGGGCAAAACCGCTGCCGATTTTCCGGAGACTGCGGTGGATGTCTTTCATGATATGGATGGAGGCCTTGCGCTCACTCCTGATGAGGTGAAAGGACGAAATACCTGGATGTTATGGACGGGCGGCAATCAGGCGTTTTGGGATTATATGGCCAAAAATAGCTTTGGAACGTTGGACTTTTTGAAAACGCTTTCTTCTTATCCCAAACCCGATAAAAATGGCAAAAAATATTATTATAGCCGGGACAATCGTTTTGAATATTTAGGATTGATGAATGAGCCAGGTTTTAAAAAGGCCACTGGTCCCGACCAAAAATATGGACTCTATCTCGACGAACGTGTGGAACCGGAATCTGAAAAACTTGATCCGGCAGTGTACGGACATTCTTCGGGAATCGTGGGATTGCGTCTCTTCCTCAATCCCAAGTTCGATGAATCCAGCTCTGAGTACGACCAGGATGCTGTGGACTATTGGGATGCCGAGCGTTTTTACACAGACCCTGACTACTACTTAGATAAAGAACTTGAACGACCGTATCGTGTGGGCATGTCGTGTGCGTTTTGTCATGCCGGCCCTCATCCGCTGAACCCGCCGGCTGATCCGGAAAATCCACAATGGGAAAATCTTTCAACCAATGTCGGGGCGCAATATTTCTGGATCGGCAGAATTTTTATCGCCCATCCGGATGAAGAGAATTTTGTCTGGCAGTTATTTAACAGTTCACCCCCTGGGGCTTTGGATACCTCGATTATTGCGACGGACAATATCAACAACCCTCGAACCATGAATGCCATTTACGAAGTTGGGGCTCGATTAGAGACTGGCGAGCAAGAGGAAATTACCGGAGGCGCGCTTGCAGTACCGGGAACAGAACCTCAGATGGTCGTACCCCATATCCTTAAGGATGGGGCAGATTCGGTTGGCATTCTCGGTGCGCTGAGTCGTGTCTACATTAATATTGGCGAATTTCACGAAGAATGGATCCAACATTTTAAGCCAATTGTCGGTGGTAAAAAGCAGACTCCGATGGATGTGGCCACCGCGAAAGAAAATTCTGTGTATTGGCAGGCCACAGAGCAACGTGTTGGTAATCTTGCGAGCTTTTTCCTGAAAGCAGCAGGAGGTCATCATTTGAAAGACGCGCCAGGCGGCCAAGCGTATTTGACGAACGATGAGTCAGTGCTGAACCGAGGCAAATTCGTGTTTGCCGATAATTGTGCGGGATGTCACTCCAGTAAACTTCCCAAGCCGCATGACACCGTGACGCCATTCGATTCGTTTTACAATAAATGGGTAGACTCGGAAGATTTTAAAAAACAGATGCGTCAGATGATCATGAAGCCGGATTTTCTTGAAAATAACTATTTGTCGAATGAACATCGATATTCTGTTGCCGACCTCAAGACCAATGCATGTGCTGCGTTGGCCACCAATGGTCTGAGAGGGCATATTTGGGATAATTTTACATCAGAAACCTATAAAACACTTCCAGCTGTACGTCCAATTAAAGTGCATCATCCCCTGACTGGAGAACCCTCAACATATGAAATGCCTGGAGGTGGCCGTGGGTACTATCGCACTCCTTCTCTTGTGAGTATGTGGAGCACCGCTCCGTATTTGCATAATAATGCGCTGGGGAAATTTACCAACGATCCATCGGTTGCTGGACGGATGGAAGCCTTTCAGGACGGTGTGGAAAAACTGCTCTGGCCGGAAAAGCGGTTCAATTCAGATTGTCAAGAAACATGGGGTCTCCCCTGGTGTCCGCCAATTTATAAAACCACAAAAGTCAGCTATCTCAAAATTAACCAGGAATATCTTCCCGACAAGCTGAAGGCCAAGCTTCTTAAAAAAGGTGAAGAAGAGTTGAGCCTTGGTCCTATTCCCAAGGGAACGCCAATCAACTTATTGGCCAATCTCAATAACGAGCTGTCTTTTAAAGATCCAGTCCGACTCGCCCGCCTCGTCAAGGTTTTGGTGAAAGTGAAAGCTGGGCTCAAACGTATCAAGGCCCAGAATCTCAACGATGAGCAAAGTCTAGCCTTGTTGAAAGAGTTAGTGCCGGACCTTCTCGAGGTGAACAAGTGCAAGGACTTTGTTATCGATCGTGGTCATGAGTATGGCAGTCAGCTCAGCGATGACGATAAGCATGCGTTGATTGAATATCTCAAAACCTTGTAAATGATATGAAGATGAGTGAGCCATCACCAAAACCGAATGGACCTCAATCCGACATTACTCGTCGAACGTTTTCAAAAACAGTCGCCACCGTTGCAGCGGGGTTGACTGCCTGGCTCAGCGGGTGTGCGTCGCTCTTTAAAAAGGGCCCGTCTGAGCCATTATCTTCCATTTCCTGTTCGTCGGTTGAAGCCGATGATGACACATATGAATATGTGGTGGTCGGATCTGGGGCTGGCGGAGGTCCATTGGCGGCGAATCTTGCCAAGGCTGGGCATCGAGTGTTGCTGCTTGAAGCTGGTGGGAATACCGAGTCATATACGTACCAAGTCCCGGCGTTTCACGGGTTGGCGTCGGAGGACGAATCACAGTCGTGGAACTTTTTCGTCAGACATTATCAGTCCGACGGAAGGCAGGCCCGTGATGACAAGTATGTCAAAGATCAAGATGGGGTGTTATATCCCCGTGCGGGCGCGCTTGGTGGCTGCACGGCTCACCATGCCATGATTACCATTTATCCGCACAAAAGTGATTGGGATGACCTTGCCGATTTGGTAGGCGATGCTTCATGGTCGGATGACAACATGCGCCAGTATTTTGAGCGGCTTGAGCGTTGTCAGTATGTGAAGGCGCCAGGACTTTTAGAGAGCAACCCGACCCGTCATGGCTTTAGCGGATGGCTGACGACCAACATTGCCGATCCGAAATTAGTGGTTGGCGATAAACCGCTCAAAAAGCTCATCAAGGCCACACTTCGCGAGTCGATTTTTCGAGTCGATGGATTGATCAGTCGCGTCAAGTTGAAAATCAAGGGACATTTAGATCCCAATGATTGGCGTTGGCGGGACAAAGGCAAGAGTCCGGAAGGCCTGGTATTTACCCCCCTATCAACGAACGAAGGGAAACGGGTGGGCACCAGGGAGTATATCCGTCGAGTGCAGCAGGCCTGTCCAAATAATTTGACGGTCAAAACCGGGGCGTTGGTGACCCGTGTGCTGTTTGAAGATGATGCTGACGGAGGCAAGAAAGCTGTGGGAGTGGAATATCTTGAAGGTCAACATTTGTATCGAGCCGACCCTAAGGTCAATCCGATGCCAAATGCCGGAGAACGTCAGATCGTGCGATTCAGTCGCGAAATTATTCTTTCCGGCGGAGCTTTCAATACCCCGCAAATGTTGATGCTATCTGGCGTCGGTCCCAAGGCGGAGTTAGAAAAACAGGGAATCGGTGTTCAGGTTGATTTGCCGGGAGTCGGTCAAAATTTACAAGACCGATACGAAGTCGGTGTTGTCAGCGAAATGAAAAACGATTTTTCAATTTTAGAAGGGGCGACCTTTGCTCCTCCGGAGCCTGATGGAACTCCCGATCCAATTTTTCAAAATTGGGAAGCGGGAAAAGGGATTTATACGTCCAATGGCGCTGTCTTATCACTGATTAAACGATCCGATAGCCGCCGGCCGGATCCAGACTTGTTCATTTTTGGGTTAGTCGGTTATTTCAAAGGGTACTATCCTGGGTATTCCATTGATGCTGCCCGGCAAAAGAACTTCTTTACCTGGGCGGTTTTAAAAGCCCATACACAGAACCGTGGTGGTACGGTAACGCTCCGTTCAAATGACCCCAGAGATACGCCGGATATTAACTTCCGCTATTTTGACGAAGGCACGGCTGGATGGCAGGAAGATTTAGATTCAGTCGTTGACGGTATTCAAACTGCGAGACGGATCATGAGGCGCGCGGATAGTGTCGTCGATAAAGAGTTAGTCCCGGGGGTGGAATATGATACCGAGGAGAAGCTCCGTCAGTTTGTGAAAGACAATGCCTGGGGACACCATGCTTCATGTACCTGTAAGATTGGACCAAAGGACGATCCACTGGCCGTGGTCGATGGAAACTTTCGCGTGCATGGGACGAAGAATTTGCGTGTCGTTGATGCCTCGGTATTTCCGAAGATCCCAGGATTTTTTATCGTAACCTCGGTGTACATGATCAGTGAAAAAGCCAGTGATGTGATTCTGGCTGATGCGGACTAAAAAAGAAATTTATTTGTCGTGATGGAGTTTTCATAAAGTCAGACAGTCGTGTCGATACGTTCCGGTGTTCTGAGAATGCCGGGAAGACAACATGTGAAGGGATATATAGCGACTATGGTTACTCTTATTCATGTCATTTCACGAAGACTCTTCGTCAGCCTCATTGTGTGTATGATTGTAGCCGGATGTTCCCATAGCCCAAATCTCAAATTAGGAGAAGAACACGTTCCAGATGGTGAGCAACAAACGGTTGAAAATATTAAGACGTTGCTGTCCAATCAACTCGCCAAACAGTATGAGGGAAAAGAATTTTTGCGCGACACGCACCCCAAGTCTAATGGCTGTGTGAAAGCCCGGTTTGTCGTCGATTCAAACATTCCAGAACAATATCAAGTCGGGGTGTTTCAGAAAGGCCAGTCCTATCCCGCGTGGATGCGGTTTTCTAACTCGGCCCCAGAAGTGACGCCTGACAAAGACAAAGACTTTCGTGGATTGGCCATTAAATTAATTGGCGTTGAAGGCGAACGCCTTCCCATCCCTGGCGACGAAGAACACACTCAAGACTTTCTCTTCATCGCCTTTCCTGGATTCTTTGCCGGAACGCCAAAAGATTTCTTGGAATTCTTTGATGGAGAATTTAATGGTGGATCGTTTGCCACAGCCGGATATTTTGCACAACGGCCCCGAGCCTTAAAGAATACACTCAAAGGCCGGCAACAATTCGCGAACCCCTTAGAAATTACCTGGTTCAGTGTTGCGCCGTTTCAACTTGGTACTCCAAAACCCAATGGCAGTGCCGTGGCCGTCAAATACAAAGTGAAATCCTGCATCGAAAGACAAAGTCCACTTCCGGACAATCCATCCGATGACTATCTCGAAGAAGCGATGGCCAAGGATTTAGCAAAAGGGGATTGGTGCTTGGAATTTTTGATTCAACCCCAAAAAGATCCAGAGACAATGCCCATTGAAGATACGTTAGCCATCTGGGACGAGACCGAATCGCCGTTTGTCAAAGTTGCCACCATTCAGATTCCTCAGCAAACCTTCACCTCTGATGCCCAGAAATTATTCTGCGAAGACCTCTCGTTTAATCCCTGGCACGGATTAACGGTCCACAAACCGCTTGGCGGAATTAACCGTGCTCGACGTGACGAGATGAAAACCATCTCTGACCTCCGCCTCAAACAACGCGGCGTACCCCGAACCGAACCAACGGGCCTGGAGTCGTTTTAAGTGTCAAAAAAAACGAGAGGATAAGGTTAGCCAAGATTTTTTGAGCAGGGTTGAAATGGGATAGGGAGAATTGTGTGCTCGTGAATCTTCCAGGTCCTCTGTTCTAGCAAATGCTGCAATTTGGGCGGATCAACGTTTTGGGAGATTTGAGATTCGTGGATTTGAGCGTTTGAAGAAATAGGAATGCTTGACTCATTAAACGCCAGCGGACTTTGTAACGTCCCACGTGGTATTGGTTGTGTAGTAGAACCCGTACCTTTAAGGAAGCTACTATACAGCCCACCTTTCTGTGATGCACATGATTCGGCATACAACGTAGCAATTTTGGTGATGTTCTCTGGCAAGGGAGCGAGTGACTCGCTTAACTGTTTGATCGGTGCTTGAATATCAATTGTGCCATTTCCACCAAACTGCGATGAAGCATCTAATGTACTTGTTGGATCAACTATTACGGCTGAGTCAGCAATGATGGTTATCGGTCCTCCGTTCCCAAAAACAGCGGTGCTCAAAACGCGGCTATTTTGAATCACGACAAAATCTGGATCAAGGTTGATCTTGCCTGCGGAATCTGAGCCTTCCAGCACTTGGCTTGTAATGTCACTATTAGTGAATTGAATCAAATCTTTGGCGGTTAGCTTAATGTTTCCACCCAAAGCATTCACGGCTTTGGTCGTTACGGTGCTATCTGAGATGACGATGGTTCCCGTAGCTGTTAGAGCGATGTCTCCAGCATTGCCGGCATCGGAGCTAATCGCGGTGCTGTCCGCAGTAATCGTCCCGCCCTGAGTCAAGGTCACGTCATCGGCGGTAATGGTAATGTTTCCGCCGTTTCCTGCAGCACTCGTGCTGGCTAAGATTTTCCCGCCTGTGTTTGCCTTAATGGTGTTCGTGAGTGCGATGTTAATATTTCCGGCATTGCCGGCTGAATCGGCTTCTGAGTTGATTCGGCTACCGTCTGTCAAGGTGAGATTGTCAGCCTTCACAGTCAAGTTCCCACCATTTGCACTGCCTTGCGTCTCTATTGTTACGAGACTTTCCCCGGTGACGGAAATGTCCTTTGCCGCAATTAGCACGTCTGTCGCAGGAGCTGAAGTTTCAGATACGACATCAATGAAGGATGTCTTCGCAAGGATTAAGGCATCAGTGAGCGAGATGCTTAATTCACCTGCTTGTTGCTCAGAGAAGTTCTCGACTCCTATAGAGGAAACATTGTTTAGTTCCATGTTTTCTGCATTTATATCGATAGAGCCACCTTTTCCGCTGCCATCAATGCGGGAAAAGACAGTGCTGAAATTTTCAATTGATATATCCCCACCCTCGACGGATACGTTAATATTACCTGCGTTCCCACTCGAAGACGATTGGGTCGTAATCCCTCCTGAGTCAATAAGTGACAAATCACCTGTCCGAAGAGACACATTGATATCTCCAGCATTACCAGAATCCCCAGATTCCGTGGTAATGAGGGAAAAATTAATATTGAAGTCCTGGTTGATGTCAAAGCCTATATTCCCGCTATTCCCGATACTACCCGTCCTATTGTGAATGATGGAAAGACTTTGAGTGAGCAAATTGGCTTCAATCTCGATGTCTCCGCTATTACCTCCCACACTCGTAGCAGCAACATCGGAATGGAGCTTTGAAGATGCGAACGTGTCGAGATCTCCCAGAATCTCGACACGTTCTGCTTTTACACGTATGCCGCCAGATCCAATTCCTGAAGCTGCATCTGCGTTAACGTTGGTTTCAAGAATCGAGGCTTTCGCAATTACCACCTCATCTGACATCTCAATGTCGATGCCTTGTCCAATCGCACCTACGTCGGAACCCGTCACATTGGCTGAAATTTTAGATTCCTCAATCGTCAGTCGGCCACCGCGTAGCATCACGGTTCCCCCGCCGTACCCGCTTGTATCGATTTTCGCACCTTGATCGATGGCTATGCTGCCAAGTCGCACGGGGGCTGAGATGACGTCACCCTGAGCATTTATTCCTTGAGCAAACAAGGTTTCTATGTTTACAGAAACTTGTTCGATAACAGGTGCTTGTGTAGCTCCTACGCTCACGAGGTTGACATGGCCGTTCGGGTGTTTAAGCGTTCCACCACGAATGATGATTCCTTCAACGGTTTCCTTCCCTGCTAGGGTATCTCTGCCCACTAATATCACAGCCCCACTTTTAGCAACGGTTAAGCTCTCCACTCGCATGGTAGCTTGAGTTTCAGTGTTAATAGTCGGTGGCGTCGCACCTAAGAAACCAAAGGCTTCGGGGGCAGCCGCTGTCAGCACGTTATTTTCGTCCAAGCTAGCATAGTAGCGGCCGTTATCGCCTAGCTGAATAAAGTCTGAATTACTGGCGTAGAAGGAGCCGTTGATATCTAACGTGGCGTTCTCGCCAAAGATGACGCCGTGAGGATTGAGGAGAAAGAGATTGGCGCTGTTTATGGTTGAAGCCAGAATGCCGTTTATCTGTGAGGGATTGGATCCTGTCACGCGACTCACGATATTGGTAATGGTATCCGGGCCGGTAAAGGTTGCACTCTTGCCAGCTTCGACACTCAATTCAGTAAAACTGTGGAAGAGGTTGCTTCCGACTGTGGTTCCGAGATCATGCGCAATCAAGTGGTCGGTTACTGTGGCACCGTTGAATAAAGTCTGACCGTTTGGCAATGTTCCTGAACCAACAGCTCCAGTGCTGCCCCCAAGCGAACCGTCGACGATTACCCCCGCCTGGCCTAATGAAATGAAGGTGCAGAATGAAAGGAGTGTGAACACTGAAGCAGAAAAATAACCAACCTGTGTTCTGCAGAATCTGTAATGTTTTCTGGATGGACGGGAAAGACTCATGATGACTCATCCTGTAAGTCGTCAATATTTAGGGCAAGCCTACATGATGTATAGAGTGAACAACAAGCCGAGAATGGAGTTAGGCATGACTGAAGAACTTTATGTTGAATTCTATTGAGCGAAGGATACTCGTCCAGGATTCTGGGTATGTAGCACTGGAGTGTTATTGGGATGGGCGAGTCTCAACGTTTTGGATCGGCGGGTTTCACCATTTCCATTCTTCCATGATCTTTGCAACGTCAGACAGAAAATTTCTAGGTGAGGGCCCCTTCTAGTTTGTCATTTTGCCAACGATAGAACTGGATCAGTTGGAAGACAGTGGATAGGAATACGGTAGATGGGTAACGGTGGAGGAGAAACGGAAGGCATGAGGTAAAGGAGGAAAGACAAGAGATATACTTCCCTCCTATTTCTTGCACCTCAGGTTTCACGCCCCACTGGTCTTCAGATTGGTGCGGGAGCCACCCTGACTCCGCCGAATATGAAAGCTCGAAGTTACTACAAAGCTAAATTACCTTTCTATTTAACAACAAGTACAATTCCAAGGCGAATTTGGAATGCATTGCCCAGTACTGGGATGCGTCCGGCAACAAGTAGCTGGACTGACTGTGCCTTGCGTACTTGTTATTCCCTCATTGGAAGAATTTTTAAATGTAGCACTCGATTGGTAGAGTGCTTGTTCTGCGGTAAAGTTTGGCATGTTCATGATGATATCTCCTTTCTAGAGATTGACAAACATTTCTCCTCTTACATTCGAGTCAGGGTGGCTCCCGCACCGGTTAGGTTTCGCGCACTTGGTTCGAACTTTCTTATTTCCATATAAGTTCGCAAAGATATTTCCTTTATGTCTCTCAGGGATATTGATCGTAGACATAGTACGGTGCCAGTTTCGAGACGAGAAATGGGAACTCCTCTGTGACATCAATGCGAATAAAGAATTTTTGTGTGATACCGACTTGTTGGCTGGTATACACAAAAATTGCATCGACGACATTGCGGGCACCACTCAGCCGTGATGGCCGTACCTGGACATCAGTTAACAAACAATTCTCCTTTTCCATTTCCCATGCCTTTAAATAAATGAGCGGATCGCGAACGGTTAAATAGTTCAACGCTCGATACTCATCGGTCGACCCGGTGTTATCCGCCATCTGTTTGATCTGCTGAAATAGTTTTGTCGCAGCTCGTTTGAGGTTGGTGAAATCATTGTCCGCCATCTTGTCCGGTTTCGGCAGGGTACCCATAAAGGCTTCCATATCAAACGAGTAGAGTTGATCGAATACGACGATGGGGATCATAAGGCTATTGCACATTTCTGGTGGGGCAAGCGGGCCTTTGATGCCGATGACGACATCAATCATGGCGCTTGAGAGATCTGTCGCTCGCGGCAGAGGTCGCAATGTATCGATCAAGATTGACAGGTCAGCGGGATCGCGCGGTTGTAAGATATAGGTCTCCAAGCCCTCGACGGTCAATACCCAACAGAGTTGTCGCGCAAGATAGCGGTTCTCTGGTTTTTGCAGCATGGCATACAAGGCTTGATTGTTGATGATACCAGCGGATTGGGAGTTACTTGGCGTTTGAAAGCATTCTTTCTCAACTGAAAGATTGGGAAAACGTGGTGTGACTTTTCCCATGACATAGACAAAACTTGCGAGGGTATTCCTACCCCCTGCTTGTTTGGGTGCACACCCACAACTTCCCTGTGCGGCCACTGTCGTCGCCGATGTGTCGAGTGCTGCTAAAGCGGTTGCTGCCTCGTTTTGATACCGAAGTGCTTCTTGTGTGAGTCCGTGTGTGTCGTTCTGATCCATGGTCTGCTTCTTCCTTTCCTAGTGATTTAAAGATGACCGTTGATAAGTTTGATCATTTATTGTTGTCTGGAGACTGCTAGCCAGCGGCTGCATGCGACTGCTGAATGATTTGTTGTGATGATATTTTCATTATCCTCATTTGTTGCTTTTCCATAACGTCACCTCCTTGATTGGTTTGCATGCAGCTGGTGGTATGCGGCCTCGGCATCTACCAAGGGTGGCACAACGGTTTTGCGTCTTTGCCCTGTGGATTGTGTGATGGCGAATTTCATCTGCTCCACGGTTGCCGAAGGGAAGAGTGACCACAAGAGTGCGATGGTGCCAGTGACAAATGGCGCAGCGGCGCTGGTTCCGCTTAAGGTGTACGCTGTCTCGGTGGGTCCAAGACTCGTGATATTCTCGCCCGGTGCTCCAAGCCCGTGGCGGCCAATGGAAAGCCCTAGATTCGACAGATCTAATGGTCGGCTTTGGAGACCATAGGCCATCACCGGGATGACGGCAATATGCTGGGTCAGCACTGTGCCCCCTACGGTGCCTTGATTGCCGGTAGCGGATACCAACATGGCGCGTCGACTAGCGGCGAAGTCAAGTGCGTCTTGAAGTTGGCGATGTCCCCCTATGGTGGATGTCTCGATTGCCAAACTTAAGTTCACGATGCGGGCGCCGCCTTCGATGGTTTCAACGATGGCTGCAGCGAGATGTTCGGGTGTGGTTTGTGGCATGATCCCATTGTTTTTCATCGTCTCATGGAAAATGGGTCGGACGAGCAACGTACAATTCGGACAAATTCCTGGGGCCGTGGAGTGTCGCGTGGCACTCAAGATCCCCGCAACAAACGTGCCATGAATACAAGCACAACTGTTCGGTGTCATACACGTGCCTGTTTGGACTCCAGCAATTGCTCTGATATTACCTGTGAGCAGCGCGGTATGTTGCATCATGACTGGGCCATCGATTAAGCCGACGACGATTTCCGGTCGACCGCTAGTCTTCTGCATGAGTGCGTTGAGTTTGATGAGCTGTAGCGGTGTCAATGTGTGTCTTCCTTTGTTTCTTCTGCACAACGTTTGTTTTGTGCCTGCCGAGCGTCAATTTTTTTCTTCATCAATCCAGTGTCTGCGGAATGCGCGAAAATATTGTCCTGGCCATCGCGAACCTCGATACCTATCCCTGAGGACACCTGTCGGATATGACGTTGGTAAGTTGGGTGGAAAGGATTCAGCGATGGGAAATTTTTTTAAAAAAACCGATTTACGACTTGCTCCTCTTCCAACCAATTATGCACAACATTTTGTTAATGCTGTGCCAACTCTTTTGTATTTCTGGTGTCTAGGAGTGATGAAGCAATTACAATACCTCTGAAGGGCGAGGCCCATTTCGTCTATTAAACACAGGTTGATTATGCACCAGCTAAGCACGTGCTTAAAGAAAAAACAATCGTGTTGCGTACCCATTCAGATACTCAAATTGCATTTTTGGATACTCCAATAAAGGGAAGTTGGTTTGAAAGGATGGTTGAAGATAACCGCAGGCTGCGTTGAACGGATTGGATTAGGAGCGGGAGGCGGGAACGGCTGAGCAACCTTGAGCAAGATCTGCCGTGTGAGTGGTATCGAAAAATCTCCACTCAGTTTCTACTTTTCTGTCGTCAAAGCCCAACCGTGAGACCACGGAGGTGGTACCTTCAGGACCTGCGGTCGAAAACGTCAACGGACTTGGTAAGAAATTTGTTGCGCCTGGTGGTGTGCCGTCACGACCGCCTTGTAGAAAACTACTAAACATGCCACCTTTCTGAGCTGCACATCGTGCAGCAAATAATCCAGAGACCCTTAAGATTTCCTCAGGCAACGGGGCAATGGTCTCACCAAGGTTTTGGATGGGTGCTCGGATATCAATTGTGCCACTACCTCCGAACCGGGAAGACGTATCAATCGTGCTAAACGGATCAATCAAGATGGCTGCGTCAGCAACAAACGTCACATCTCCCCCATCCCCCAAATTAGCACTGGTATCGATTCTACTACCTTGAACCACGATAAATTGTGGATCGAAGTTAATTCGACCAGCTGAGCCTGACCCTTCTGGCACTTCGCTGATAATGTCACTATTCATCACTTGAATGAGATTCTCAGCTTCGATATTGATATCACCAGCTACTGCATTTTGAGCTCTGGTTGTGACAGTGCTGTTTTCGATGAGAATAGTATCTTGCCCACGAAGCGTTATGGTGCCGGCGTCACCAGCATCATTGGTTAGAGAAAAACTTTCAGCGGTGACAGAAGCCTCATTGGTCAAGGTGAGATTTGTGGCAGAGACATTGATATTTCCACCGTCACCTGTTCCGTCTGCGGTGGCAAGAATCTGTCCCTTGTTGACCAGTTCAAGATTCCCATCGAGGTTGATCGTAATATCTCCAGCCCGCTCAGGACCGAGTGAAGAACTTCTAATCACGCCGTTATCACTTATTTGAAGATTGTCTGCATTAACAATCACGTTGCCACCTAGTTCTGCAACTGATCGGGTTCGGATTCCCGTGAAAAATGGTGTCACGAGTGGATTCGCAGCATTTTCGATGCCAGTAATCACAATATCTTTGCCTCTTATTGTCGTATCTCCTGCTGCTCCGCAACCACTGCCTACGCAGTCAACGCCTACAAGAGATCCGATAAAAGAGCCTGAAAGTATTTTTAGGTTGCCCGTTAACTGGATATTTGCACTTCCTGCGTTCCCTGGACCATCGGTACCAGTCTGAATAATAGCTGTATTTGTTAGTCGAAGATTACGGGCTTCAACGTTGATATTTCCTCCGTCTCCGCTTCCGAAGGTGGCAGCTGTAATTCCACCAGTACTCAGGAAGATGTCGCCTCCATGCACAATAATATCGACATTTCCACTGTTTCCGGATCCAACGGTTGATGAGGTAATAGAACCATCCCCATCAATAAGCAGACTATTTGAGGTCACACGGATGTCTCCCAGTTCTACTGCTGTGTCAGGAAGAGCCAGACCTAGGATCCCACTATTATCACTGTTAAATAAAATGGCGTCTGCATGCACATCAATGTCTCCAGCATTCCCTGTCCCGCCGAATGCGAAGGTACGAATGCCTGAGAAGATAAGTAGGTCAAGGTCAAGGGTTGGATCAAAAAAGCCTCCACGTACTTCTAGGACACCGCCAACGTCCAAAATGATGTTCGCTCCATCATTTGAACCGTCCAGGACATCACTCTGGATGACAGACAAATTATCCAAAAGCACATTTTGATCGGTGCGGATATTAATTTCCCCAGCAGAGGGACTCGAGGAAACTGATCCCACTTCCACCGTATCGGAGGAGATTTTCGCCGCATCCATCATGAGACTCCCACTACGAATGACTATAGTGCCTCCACCTTCTCCATCGGTGTTGACCCATGTGTCGGCGGAAAGTTTGATCTCGCCAAGCTGTTCAGCATTTACTTGAACTGTAGGTCCGTCATTGAGTGTAATTTCACCTTGAGATATAAGGCTTGCCAACGAAATTTGTCCAGTTGGGGCAATAACGGTGCCCCCCGTGATCTCAATATTTCCACCTACTAACGAAATGTTTTTTTCTGATGAGACTTCCAGTGTACTTTGATCAACTGAAATATTCCCGGGATTCCCTCCTAAGAATCCAAATGCATCGGGAGAGGCAGTTGTTAAGACGCTTTGATTGCCTAGGTCGGCGAAAAAAAATCCATCTGTACCTAATCGTACGAAATCTGCTGTGCTCACATGAAATGACCCTGTGACATTCATAAAGGCCGTTGGGCCAAACATCACACCGGCTGGGTTGATCAAGAACAGATTGGCTTCACCAAAATCTGTGGTCTGAATCGTACCAAAAATTTTAGAAGGGTCCCCACCAGTCACCCGACTCAATATATTTGCGGTCGGAAGGCCAGAATCATTTAAAAAATTTCCTATATCCCCGACTCCAACACTCAATTGGCCGAGGCTGTGGAACAAATTAAGACCATCATCGGGCCTGATCCCACCGGTGATGTTATAAGTGTCTCCGTTTCTTGTCACCAAGGTGCCAAGCGTGTCATCAGTAGTGATGGCTGTCGTTACTTGGCCCTCGGCTCCAGAAACCACAAGGCTCAACAAGGCCAATGATAACAAAGTTACTCGACACATATTTTAGGAGTGGTGAATACCGCTCTCTTATAAATTTCACACTAAGGGAATTGGTTGATACTATGACTTTGAATCACACCGAATCTATAAATTTAATTACTAATTATGGCCCTATAATTTTGTACGTACCGTCATCCAAAGTCTCAACTTGAACATTACTGGCTACCGCAACAGTTCCACTAACTTGTGAAGGTGGAACGTGAATTGATTTAGATGTTTCGATGCTTTTAACTATATACAAAGTTATATTCTTGTTTATTTTCTGTATGTGGGTGACGATAGATCCGATCTTATATCCTGGGCAAACCCTAAGCCACTTTCGGCAAGCAGTGTCTGGGTCATCGACATTATTGCCGCTGGCAACAGTTTCCCCTCCAGTTTTGATGTCAATCGAAATAAATGGGGATTTACAACCAACTAGTAACGCTGAAAAAAGCAAAAATACCATTAGAATCCTAAGCACAGTCATTATATTACCTCCTTGTATGTATGAAAGCTAGGATGGTTAAATCTATTGCCATTTACATTTTTCGCTAATCTCGTGACGTCCTTGTTCGTCGTAACAATCCAGTCCCACTTTAGAAATTCTCTCATGAGCATGGACCACTTCAGATAGCCAAGCTTGAAACGAAGCATCACTTTCACCTTGTGACGCTAGGTCGTTCAAAGTTTCGCTAATTTTGCTGTCCCTGTCTGTACCAAAAACTGGCTTTTCAACGTACTCCTCGTATAAGTTAGCGATGTAGTCCACTATGTTGTCTTTCCAAAATTCCACCCGGCGTGGTCCACCGGCAAAGGCCAACGCAATGACTGCAGATCTTCTGAAATCATCAAGGGTTGCCACATTAAATTTTTTCTGATTGGAATTTTGTTCTGTCTGATTCTTTAGAATTTTGAGCAGCTCGTTCTTTTCCTCTTCAAGTTTCTCTTTTAGGGTCTTGAACTTCTTTTGGAGAATATTTATTGGAATAGACTTCCTTTTATCTGATTTTTTTATATATTCTTCTTCAGATTTGAGACATCCTACTGTTTTTTCACACACAAATATTGTAAGCGCCTCGAGAATATGATCTTTCTTCACATCCCCACTGCTATTAATCCATATTCCTAATGCTTTAACAGCATCCGGCTTATTTTTGGGATCATCTGTTTCACCTTCTTTCAAGAAACCCGCTATTGCCGCTAGTGCATCTTCGCTACCGATGGCTCCCAGGGTAGTCACAGCATTTGAACAAACAGGGCCGTCATATGCCGTTCTCCCGCACTTCTCTTGTTGTAGCAGAGTAGACAGTAACTGAACGTTGTTGGGGTCTTCGGCATAAGCTCGCATCTCATCAAGAGGAGGGCCATGAAAAAAAGTTTGCCTGACAAATTGATCAATAGGAATCGGTTTGATCGCGGCTTGAGCACCTCCTTCAGCATTTGTGTATCCAGAGGAAATTTGAATATCAATAAAAGGTTGGCCACAGCTGGCTAGCAAGACAGACAGCAGCAAGAAAGGTACAAAGACTCTGTATGTAATCATATTAACTTTCTGACTACTAAAAAATACTTTAGGTTTACAGAATTTTTGAAAGTACTTTTCCTCCAACATAGATTTTTTTGCTTCATTATCTGCCCTCTTCATGAAATTACTAACGTCGCAAGTTCTTTCGGAGTCTCATGCAGTCGCATTTGGTGAGCTGAGTATTTTGCCTTGTAATGCGACTTTTCATGACTGCCGGCCTTGGATCACTGTTTCGAAGATCTGGTATACCCTGCATATGTCCAGCCTCATGTAGCCACAATACATGCTCATCTCTTGGGCAATGTCCTTTCCTGCAATCGGATACTACGATCATGGAGTGACCGCCTCTCTTTGTGCATCCGTAGAATCCACCCCAAACGGGCTGTCCACACCAATCGATCCGATTGACGATCTTGATTCCTGGTGGATGTAGTCTTAACACGTCGTCAAAATCATTCTTAGTGCAAATGTTTCCTTCTTTTACGCATTCACTGACTCTAACATCAGATGGGATTTCGAGTTTAGGAACAATTTCATCTGAAGTCGATTCGGGAGATAATTTTAAAGTGACCCTGCACCTAAAATCATTGCCTTCCCCCTCTTGGGCTATTTTGGTTGCTTGTTCTAAAAGTTCCTTTGCATATTTGACCTTAAATCTATTGTCAGTCTGGGTACTGTTAGAACTAGCAGAAGATTCGGAGTTCCCCCTTAAACTAGTTACTCTAAGAACATGTTGAGCCTCGGATTGCTGGTTAAAGGGCACTACATTGCAATTAGTAACTGCTTGCGTTTGAATTTTGATCCGGGCACATCCAGAAATGCTGGTCATTGCTAAACATAAAATTAATAGTAGGGATAGAGCTAAACGATTAGGCTTCATTGGGTACTCCCTCTATTACTCTCATCGCACAGAAAAACAACATAAATTTTAGAAGGCGCACATATAGTATCTCTGCTAACTCAATAAAAATTCAAATCTCGCTCGCTATTTTTTCTCTTTTGTTTCATTATCTAGTGAGTGTTAACCCCTTACCGATAATATTCATGGCCAAAGTATTGTAAGTATGAAAATTCGCTTACTCGGGAACTTTGATATAGCAGGGTTTCCAGGGAATCAAAGAACACTCACGGACTATCGGCCCTAAAATGGTGCTTTCAGTATTTTTGATTGTGACCTCTGCCTGGACGCACCCTTCTACACCCATCCCGATCAGGAGTAGAAACGAGAGTAGGTGGTTGAACTTCTTAAATTTCATAGCATTGTTTCTTCTTTTAAAGGGGACCCTCTCGCCTCAGTAAGTCCTGCCATCTTCGCAAGGCAGTGCCATCTTTCTGTGTGAGGCATTCACTTGAAATTATCAATTTGATATTTCTCATTAAGCAAAGATGTACCTCAAGTCATTCAACATGTTTAGGCCAGACTACTTAAGATCTCTTGTAAGTAGTAGGGTTCTATAGGATCAACAGCAATTGTAATGCCTTAGTGTCTACATCCTTGGACTATTAGCGATTTATCTATTCGACA
Source organism: Candidatus Nitrospira salsa (assembly GCF_965152625.1). Taxonomy (NCBI): domain Bacteria; kingdom Pseudomonadati; phylum Nitrospirota; class Nitrospiria; order Nitrospirales; family Nitrospiraceae; genus Nitrospira; species Candidatus Nitrospira salsa. The sequence continues at coordinate 163,465 of NZ_CBCUCO010000004.1, read as the reverse complement.
GTGTTCTTGAACTTTATTGTCATCAAACGAACTAATTCGAATGTATCTATTTAGATACGTTTTGTATCCATTTAGATAACTTTGTTATTGATGGCTGGACTTCCTTCCTCTTCAGGAATAATTTCCGCAACGAAAAAAGCGCAATACCATGAACTTCCCTTCCTATGAGAAAGAGTCCCGTAATTGTGCATTGCGGTGGCATCCGTACCTCTTTTAATGCTCAGGCGTTTTCAAGGTTACTCGTGAGGGAAACAGAAACTATAGGGTTCACAACATAAGCTGTCAATTCTGGATAAAAGCCAGGATCACAATAGGGAGTTTGAATAATCACATAGAGATCTTAAAAGAACTGTTGCTGAGTATGGGATTTCGAACGATGGTGTTTCTAGAAAGACTTGAAGAGTTTTCTTTAGGAAGGACGTGCTGGAACTGCTGAGCAACCTTGAGGAGTAGTTTGAGTTCGAACGGTAGCAGAGAATTTCCACACAGATTCTTGTTGTCTGTCGTTGAAACCGAACCGCAAGGCTGTGGTTGATGGATTTTCAGAAACTGGAGTTAAAAACGTCAACGGACTGAATAAATATCCGGAAAAACCAGGAGGCACGCCGCCAAATCCACTGGGTACAAAACTACTAAACTTCCCATCTTTCTGCGCAGCACAGCGTGCCGCAAACAACGCCGAGATTTTTATCAGGGCCTCTGGAAGCGGTGCAATAGACTCACTGAGATTTTGAATGGGCGCCCTAATATCCACAGTTCCACTCCCACCAAATCGAGATGACGTATCAATCGTACTAAAGGGATCAATCAGAATAGCCGAATCTGCGATAAAGATAACGTCCCCGCCATCACCGAAATCGGCACTTGTGTCGATTCTACTTCCTTGAACCACAATAAACTGCGGATCAATGTTAATCCGACCTGCTGATCCTGCTCCTTCTGGCACTTCACTGATGATTTCACTATTGATTATTTGGATAAAATTTTCAGCTTCGAAATTGATATTACCAGCCACAGCATTTTGAGCTTTAGTTGTCACAGAACTATTGTCGACAAGAATGCTATTATTACCTTTAAGAACAAGATTGCCTGCATTCCCATTTCCTAAGCTGTCAGTTGCTACTACGGCTCCATCTTCGATTTTTAGATCTTTCATGGCTTCTAGAGAAATGCTACCGCCCATACCACTTCCACCTAAATTTGCACTCGCAATCGCTGTTCTAAATGAAACGTCTATCCCATTGGGTCCTATCGTGGGCACCGGATTGATCCCACTGATAAGAATATCTTTCCCTTTAATGGCAATTTTTCCAGCATTTCCACTGTTGGATGTATTGGCAAAGATCTGTCCTCCATTTGTCGCGACTAAGTTTTCGGTTAAATTGATTGTAATATCTCCAGCCTTTCCAATTCCTTCTGTCGCGCTGCTGATAAGGCCTTTGTCTTTTATCTCTATGCTCTCACCACCGATGGTAATATCCCCTCCTTTCCCTTTAGTGCTAGTCGTAGTGCTAAATCCAGTCGCCTCGGCATTTTGTGTTGGATTTCTAGCCTCACTAATTCCGGTAATAACAATGTTCTTAGCATTGACGGTCAGGTTTCCTGCATTGCCTGCTCCTTTTGCTCGGGTTTGGATGGAGGAGCCAGAATTGAGTTTCAGATTATTTGAAACAGTTAATGTGATACTTCCTGCATCTCCGGAGCCGGAGGTCGCCGCTTGAACGCTAGACTGATTCGTTAGTTCGAGGTTCTGAGCTGATAAGTTGACGAGCCCGCCTCTTCCATTTCCACTAGTGTTTGCCCCTATAAACCCGTTCGATAAAGAAACATCTCCACCTCGAGTGTCTATATTAATGTTTCCTGAATTCCCATTCTCGTCTATGAAAGTTGAACTAAAAATTGCAGCATGAAGAATATTCAATTGATCGGCTTTAACCTGTATATCTCCAGCATTGCCCGTGAAGAAAGACTGGCTACCAATACTGGTCTCAACTCGGTCAGCAGTTTGACGGCCTGACAGCAGAAGGCTTTGTGTCTCCACATCAATGTTTCCCGAATGACCCGAGCCAAAATCTGTAAAGGCGAATACAGAACCGCCAGCTCGCACTTCCAAGTTTTCCCTGGCCTTCAAGGTAATATTTCCACCATTTGCTGATGATGTTCCATCTGTGCCGGCTTGTACAGAGCCAAAATCTCTTATCACCAAAGACTGAGCTGCTACATTGATATCTCCACTATCGCCTCCTGTGCTGTTTTCTTTGACGCTGGACTCGATGAAAGATTCATTGGCAATTTCCACATGGTTTGCTATTACCCGTACGCCGCCAGATCCAACATTTTTAGAGACATGCGGCAACACATTTGTTTCTATGGCCGACTCATTATCGAGATGTACGTTGCCGGTAACTTGTATATCAATCCCTAATACAGGTTCACCATTAAGGAAACCATTGGCAGGGCCTGTAGTATTTGCAAGTATAGAAGATCGATCGACTGTAAGTTGTCCACCTCGAATGATGATCGTCCCTCCTCCGTCTCCACTCGTATTGATGCGGGCTCCACGGGAGAGAGTAATGCCGCCGAGTCGTCTAGGATCTTGAATGATCTCACCTTGTGAATTAAAGATCTGAAAATTCTGCCTATCCATATGAACTAGGACGTTTTTCTCAACGCTTTCTTGAAGCGCTGCTATACTTACAACGGTGACGCGCCCACCAGGTGCCTGGAGAGTTCCCCCAGTAATCGTCACTCCTTCCTGAACTATTTCCTCAGCCACACTCTCTGCGCCAATTAAGGATAGAGTTTTACCTGGGTCGACTTTGAGGTCCCCAGTGACTCGGATATCAGCACGAGTGTTTGGTGTCTCGTTTGTAAACCCAAAAGTTGTAGGGTTACCAAGGAATCCAAAGTCCTCAATAGAAGAGACTTGCAGGATGCTATTGCTCTGGGCGTCTAGAGCCGGATTGGCATAGAATGTTGTCCCATCTTCAAAGATTAGTTGATTGGCAGTGGTGATGTGGAAAGAACCACGGACATTGAGTGACGAATTTTGACCAAACACAACACCTGCAGGGTTCATTAGAAACACATTGGCGCCTTGGATGGTTGATGCAAGCTCTCCATCAATAGAGGAGAGTTCACCTCCTGTCACGCGGCTGAGAATATTGGCAATTCCAGGTTCCCCTGAAAAAGTCGCTTTATAATCAGTGGGAAGATTAAATCGACCAAAACTATGGAGTAGATTCAACCCATGTGTGACTCCCATTTCCTGAGTAATCTCCACGTTGGCTTCCGTAAATGTTTGAAAGCCATTTCCACCGAATTTTTCTAAAGATCCATCAATAGTAATGTGGGGCGTGGGCGTTTGAGCATGAGCGCTTGGGTGGAGCAGTGAAGATAACAGCTGACCGGTGGATATCAGAATACAAAAAAGAAGAGTAAACTCAAAACGTAATTGGTGCTTATAAAAGATCATGCAATCTCCTTCTGGTAAGCGCACCGGCTGACGAACCCAGTCAGCCGGTGCGCGAAAGGAGAAAAACGTTATGAAGGCTCCAAGAAATAGACTGTTAGAGATCGAGTAGCATGCAAGTTACCTGAAACTCTCAACCTTTCTGGTTTTAATTACAATTCTACCTTCTTAGGAAAGAAGAAGGTCGTTTTCTCATAACAAACGCTCAATACAAAGTGCAGCTGAGTCGTGTGCATATGTAGTCACTGTGACCATATGACCCCGTTTCGGATCCCCTATCAGCACTGTGAATTCCGTATATTGTATCGTCACGGACTGGTTGCCGCATATGTGTAATTCCAAGAGTTGATTCTTCTTGGTCTTAGTTGTCTCAACTGGATCAGGGTCTCCAACTGACCTATTTCCCCCGTCATCTATAATGCTAAGCAATTTTCCTGTTATGAACCGGAACCCGATGCCAACTAGCCAAGCTTCTTGAGGCATCACATAATTATAGCTTGGGCCAAAGTCGTCTTCTACCTGACCAGTACTCTTCTTCTTTTTTTTAGGCATAGAAATTTCTCCTTACGGCGTAAGTCATTATGGTTGCATTTAAGCATGGAGACCCGTTCATCATAGGGAACAGTTTCCCATACCTAACCAAGTAATAAACTTTTTGGCCTTTTGTGTTTACTTTAAGAAGCCTTCTTGATTATTGGGGAACGCAATTGTTGTACCCTGACAAAGGTATTTTCACAAAAGCCAAGAGGGTTCTGTTTTTAAGATTTTCAAGAAAAGTTCTGGCATAGATAAAGAATTTCTTTGTATCTTCTTAGATACAACTCGTATCCTTTTAGGTAACTCAAATCCTTTTTCTATATCCTCCTCTTTCACTCATTCAAGAAAAAACGCAATTCCCTGGACTTCCCTTTCCACAAAATAGTGTCTTTACGATTACGCTTTCAGCCTCGGGCAATGGCCTTGAACTATGAAAGGCTTTTATTGAATGACAGGTGGGATGGAACGGTAAGAGTCGGGCGTAGGCTCACAAACTGTGGAAAAGTGATCTTGATGTCCTTTTGATAATTTCCCAAAATGCTGTGGCAGCGTTAATCGTTGATTTGTTGTATAGCGTTTTGGGATCAACGGCTATTCTGTCGATCAAGATATTTTCGACCGCACTTAATAAGTCAGGTGTGTCTCAATTTTGTGATTGACGACGCCTTGTACGAGAAAAATGAATCGATTTTCGGAGGTTACCCATGGTGCGAGTGAAGACCGTAAGGCTGAATTCATTCCGCCGCGGAGCGGCTTATAGCCGTTTCAATAACTTTTGATGTTTGTGGCATATTCCCTGGATGTGGTTGTCAGTAGAAGTCAACGGGAAATTATTTAGATTAGCTATAATCTTTTTGAGCTGACGGCTCTTTTTTCTCTGGTCCTGTTGTAAGTCATAGGGTTTTGCAGGTTCATCTAGAATTCAGGTTGATGTTAAAATACTTTCCGGCTCGGAGTGCCTCAAAATTCAATGTGACTGGTAGGTCAATGTTGTGATACCATAGTCTAGTATGGTGGAAGATATGGTATATGAGGTCATAACGCCAGCGCATGATCTTAATCCAGGAGTATATCTTGTGAAGACGAAAAAACTTACCCTTGAAGTGCCCCAAGAATTGTTGGAACGAGCGACTGAGGCCACAGGCACGGGAATTACTCCTACCATTCGAAAGGGATTAGAATTGGTAGCTGCCAGCGGGGCCTATTCCAAGCTTCGCTCACTTAAAGGAAAAGTGAAGTTCAGCATTCGTCTCTCTGACTTGCGAGAAGACTAATGCTGTGTATTGACACAAGCTCCCTGATCGCCTTTTTGGAGGGAGAAGATGGAAACGATGTGGAGTTAATTGATCAGGCATTGGGTGACCAGGTTGCAGTGTTTTCCCCAGTTACGGTGACAGAGCTATTGAGTGAACCTGAGTTATCCGCAGCGAACCGCAACACAATCTTGGGTATTCCGATTTTACCAATACTTGATGGCTTCTGGGGGCGAGCGGGTATATTGCGAGCGAAAGTGTTGAAGCGTGGAAGAAAAGCGAAGCTTGCAGACACCTTGATTGCTCAATCGTGTTTAGATCACCAAGCCACTTTAGTGGCTCGTGATCAAGATTTCCAAATCTTCAAAACGCTTGCGGGGCTGAAATTGTTGTAGCTGGGTAACCGGGACCAATGTGGTCTACTAATGTCTTGACGTCATGTCATGGGTTTGACGCTCCAAAAAATGCTGTGCTATCGTCCTTTGTTGATCTCTTAATGTTCACAATATTTAACTGATATTTCAGGGGTTTTCCTTATGGCATCCGAACAAAACCTTAGGGCGATTTTGGATAAACTCGACTATACCGACGATGCTCGGGTGGTTGAGCAGATTGCGGCGCAAACGCAGGTTGTGAAGGCTCGATTAAAGGGGATTCGCAATAAAGTGGTGGTCATGAGTGGCAAAGGCGGCGTCGGGAAGAGTATGACGACCGTCAATTTGGCCCTGGCGTTGGCTCGTTCTGGTCAGCGTGTTGGTCTCGTAGATGTAGACTTAAACGGGCCGTGCGTTCCGCAAATGTTAGGTATTCGAGGGGCAGCACTCACCTATGGGCCTGAAGGGGCGTTTCCTCCTGTTGGTCCCCTTGGGATCAAAGTCGCGTCGATGGACTTTTTGATTAATACCAATGCGCCTGTTCGCTGGAAGGGGCCGATGGATTTAAGTCCGGTTTGGTTGGGAATGACGGAAATGAATGTCATTCGCGAGTTTCTCTCCGACATTGTGTGGGGAGAGCTCGACTATTTGTTAGCCGACCTTCCCCCGGGAGCTGCCGCCGATAAGCCTCCCCTATTATCTGGGTTGATTTCCGATCTTGCTGGTGCTGTGGTGGTGACTACCCCATCGGAAGTGGCTTCTAATGTTGTTCAAAAGTCCATTGCGTATGCACAGGAAGTCGGTATTGAAGTCCTTGGTGTGATTGAGAATATGAGCGAATATCGCTGTCCGTCCTGTGGAGAAGAAAACCCACTATTTGAAGGTGATACAGAGACGATGTGTGACGCCTTGGGTCTTCCTCTATTAGGACGCATTCCATTTGATCGTACCTTTGCAAAGACATTTGATAAAGGTAATCCGCTTCTCGATGAGTCCTACCCGACGATTCAAAAGTTTCAGGAGATTGCGAAGAAGGTCCAGACTCTTTTAGACTATAAAAAGGTGTTGTCTGAAAAATCATAATTGATTCCCTGCGATACGTTTGGTGGGGTGATGTGAGAGGAAACTTATGAAATTTGTCTGCTTAAATTGTGAAACGTATATGGGGTTTGAGAAAGTTGAGCAGCCAGCCGAAGGCTCGCTTGGAGTCTTTTTCAAATGTCCTTCATGTGATGCCAAGTTCTCAATGGTGACGAATCCAGGTGAGACCCAAATGGTGAGTTCACTCGGTGTTCAACTTGGAGGCAGAACGGTGGCTCCGACTCCTTTGGAAATGACACGCGGTGGATTAAAGGATGAAGCGGGTGCCGGTGCTGGTCAAATGGCTGCCTATCTCAATGAGAAGATTCAAGCAGGCGAATCCCCTGCTCCTACAGCTGCAGCTCCGGCTGCGATGTCCGGAGCTCCTGGAGAAGCTGGAGAAACGACAGAAGGCGGGTGTCCCTTTTCTGCGATGGTCGCTCAAATGGGTCTTGGCTCCTCAGGTACGGCGGGAACGTCAACTCCAGCCGGTCCACCACTGACCTGGACGGCTGATGCGCAAGAGCGGTTGGATAAGCTTCCGTCGTTTGTGGCGCCAATGGTCCGCAGTAGCGTGGAAACCTATGCGCGAAAAAATGGATTTGAGAAAATCACGTTACAGGTCATGGACGATTCCAAGAATGCAACGGATGGTATGGAATGGTCGCCAGAAGCGAAAGCGCGCCTCAATAATATTCCTGACTTTATTCAGCCAATGGCAAAGAAGGAAATTGAACGGTTAGCGAAGGAGCAAGGTGCGACATCTATCTCGGCAGAACTCATGGAAGCCGCAAAAGAGAAGTTTATGAAATTCATGTAACACTGAATTACAATTTCACTTCCGAAAAGGCGGCTCTTAAAAAAGGAGCCGCCTTTTTTCATTTCCTTAACATAATTAGCCATTAGACAAAATATAGGCCAAATTTCTCTCGAAAATTTTTTCCATTTCGTCGGTTAGTTTAATCACTTGAGGGTATATTCCCCGCCGCTTGCGGCGTAAACTACTCGGGTGAGGGAGTACATTCATAAGAGCCATAATGTTACGGTTTTGTTGTACCACCTGGTTTTTCCTGCCAAATATCGCCGTGCGATATTTGATTCAGCCGTCGATAGTGTGTTGAAGGAGGTTTGCCTCGAGCTCGAGCCGCGGTATCAGTTGAAATTTCTGGAGATTGGTACGGATAAGAACCATGTCCATTTTCTGGTCCAATCGGTTCCCGGGTATAGTGTGACGAAGGTGGTGACCATCATAAAGCGTTTGACCGCCCGAGAGATCTTCCGGCGCGCCCCTCAGGTCAAAGAGCAATTATGGGGTGGTGAGCTATGGACCGACGGGTATTACGCAAGCACAGTGGGTAAACATGGCAATGAAAATATGATAGGGAAATATGTCAAGCAACAAGGGGATGCCTACCAAAAGCTATACGCAAATCACCAGTTAGTCCTCTTCTAATACCCCGTCCGCTTGCGGCGGGGATTATTTATTCAAAAAATATTTGAGGTGTAATATACATGTTGATACTAGGCTATTTTCGTACCGTTTCACACGATAATTTAGACTGACACAGAAAAATCCAGCAGGTATCTCGTTTTTTGAACAAAACTTTGAGTTCTTTGAGTATTGCTTGCTTGTGACGATTGAATATTTAAAAATCACCATATTCGAAAATTCAGCAAAAACTTTATTCTCCTTTCCAACATATCCTGAGATGAAAAGGCCTAGCCGACTCAACGAGCTTCTGATAGCTCTGGATTTTTTTCGTTTTCATTTATCAAGCTTAAGTCCTCAGCCAAAGCTGTTGCCACAGTCTGATAGGCTAAACTTGTAGGATGCCATTCAACTGGAGGTGCTATAACGTATTTTGGATCTGATGCGTTCAATAGCCCTGTATAGTCAAAATAGTTTATCTTATTTTCGGCCATCAATTGCTTTAGTTGCTCACTATATTTTGATCCTGGCCAAATGAGGACATAAAACCTTGAATTAGGAAATTGCTTGTGAAATAAAGACTGAGACTGTTTGATTATCCGACACAAAAGTACGATGTGTTGACGGTTAATTTGCAATGGAAAGTCGATCCTCAGTGCACGCAAGATCCTGCTCTCGTGCAAAAGTAAATACAAATTAGTCAGAAACCAACGACCCGTAACGAAATTTCCTTGACGTTTAAGTTCTCCGCCCGAACTCAGATAGTAGTAAGGTTTATGTTTTCCCCATGTTGCAACGAGTCTCATTGAGCCAATTGTTCTTCTGATGTGATCATCCATATACACATAGACCAATACGCCTTTTCGTTCTGACACTTCTCGAGGCAGCTTCTCACTCTCAAGTTTCGCAAGCATTTCAGCGGCCCCTAGTCCATGGAATCCATAGTTATATGGCCGCAATTTTTTTACAGCCACTCCAGTATAGTAAGGTAATGTTTGGTTATCCTTTACTCCTTCGCCGTAGGTAAATGATCCCCCAAAAAACATAATAAACTTGTCCAATTTCGTGGATGCTGCGAATGGAGTCACACGCCGTGAGTGCTCATCAATTGTGTATGTCACGTCATAAATGAATTGTTGTCGGTCTTCCCAAAATAGACTACTCCGGATACTCCCTATGCCTGACGGACGAGCTGAACCTGTAGCGTCGCGAGAATGGTATCCGTTTGGTTCTGAACGAATGAGTCCTCGATCATCATATGGACCTAGTATTTGCCAGAGAATCATTTCTATGAAGATACTGAAGCTGATACAAAGACATATTCCTCCGATAAATGCAGTGGTGTTTGGGAATCGACTAAAAAGATCTTTCATGCTGCTCACTCTTTCATGTAGAGGTGGGCAGAGCAGGTAGTATGTTAGACTTTTAAGCGATGTGTTCTAAGGGGTCATACCCATTCGAAGTAGTCGTTGGCAGATCCCTTTACAAATTTTACGTGTACTAGCTTCTCGATATTGTTATGGAGAAATATTGTATTCATTTGAGTTAATAGATCAACCTTACAAAAACATTGGAAGTATCGCATGGTACCCAATTGTCTAAAAACCGTGTTTATCAAGATTAATTGTTTCTCATGTCTATAGGTCGAGATCGAGCGTTGATATTGGCGAAAGTATTGAAAGTTCACCCGGCTGTGATTCTTTTCCCAGACTTTGATATCGCGCATGTGGCTAAGGTGAAGGGGAAAAGGAAATATTGGAGTTCATTTTACCAATCATATTGCAGTTGCTGACTTGTACGTGGTTTGGCTCCGGCATCAAAACGAACTATTCGGCGAGGACTGTCTGAGCCTCGGCCATGATTTGTCCTACGGTATCAACCCCTCCTGATATGCATTCTCTTACAGGTATGAGACATGCCGATCATCTACCGAGTTGTCGGGTGCCCGAGCGAGTTCCGCGGTCACATGCTTTGATGCTGAAGGGAAGTTTATCTGGAAGATCGCACACACGCGGAGATGGTTTTGGATCCTTTGTCCATAACCAAAGGACCTCGTTGCGAGGGGACGAAACCTCGATAACATATGCTCAATCATGACCACGATAGTCTTCGTTTTGTACCCGTATATTGAAAGAATTATAGGCCGTTAGCCGAGGTATGTGTATGAGGAGCTAGAGAAATATTAGGGTGGATCGAGGCGATGTCGCATCCACTGTGGATTTCCTCCACCGTACACGACGGCTAAGATCACTACCGCATTGTGCTGTACGAGATAGAATATTTTGTAGGGAAAACGTTTGATGAGATGTTGACGAATTCCTCGGTATAGTTCGGCAAAGACTAAGGGCGTCCGCTCTAAAAACCGAAAACCGGCATCGACCTGCAAGAGAAAATCATGTCCCAATCCGTTCCGCTGCTTCTCGTACCAGCTAAAGGCTTCAAAGAGATCCTGCTCTGCTTCCGGACGAACCAGCAGCTCATAGGTCATGTTGGCGAGTTATTCGCTGATAGACCTTGTCCCACGGAGAGCCGGAAGCGGGATTCTGATGATAAGCCTCTAATCTTTCCTCCAAAAGTGTCTTTTCGGCTTCAGTGAGTTCTACGACATCAGCTTGGTTGGCAATCGTATCCCAAATATCCTCAACCAATTGGATGCGTTCAGGAATGGATAGGCGAAGGGTGTCGGCTGCTGTTAGTTTATTCATCGTCTTTTCCTATCATGAGTTGATCATAAACTATGTATTTAGTATAGGCTAAGCTTGTTTGGAAGACAATTTCTTTAGAATAATCTGTCGTATTGCACTAATTAGAAGGATGAAACATATAAACTGGATTGTCGAGTTAGAAGGGACGATAGGTTTTCGGTCATCTTGATTGGATAAGAAGTGGCGGGTGATTTACCGTAATGCAAAAGAGCAACTCGAAGTGTTCGTGGTTGAAGTCATGCCTCACACCTATTAAGTCAGGAGAATAAATATGACTCTGAATAAAAAAGGATTTGTGCGAGCCAGAGTGAATCGCAAGATTACACCTGGTGAGATGCTACGGACATTAAGGGAATTACAGGAATTGACACAAAAAGACCCGTAGGCAATGAGAGGTAAGGTTTGAAAATTATTAAGTCTCCAATACCCTCGACAAAGAATCTGACTCCAAATCCAACAACTAAGGTTCACTTAGAACTCCAAGGCGAGAATTCATTGTTGATAACAATTTCTCCATACTTTTGCGTTGTTTCCGATCAAGGAACAAATCTTCATCTTGTTTCACATCATAGCTTCCATCGCTAACTTTCCCTAATAACCTCTGAAGCAATTCTCGTATGCAATCTTCGGAGAGAGAAATATATCGATAAAGAATTCTCAAGTCCCTGGGTTTGTAAATTGCAACTCTTGGATGAGCAACATCAACCCAGCTTCTAAGAATTAAAATCGGCAAAAAATCACCTTCAATTTCTTGGTTGTTATAGTCAAGCTTAAGTAGTTCTCGTTTAACGTCTTCTCGTGAATTCTCAGAAGTTGCAAACAGAATCTCTAGGCATTTCGCATAATTAAGTATGGACTCTGACATGAATTCCCAAGGCGAATCTCCACGCACGTTAAGTCTGACCGCCACATGAAAATATGATAGTGCCGCAGCAAGTCTGCGATTTTGTATGCCATTGAAAAGCCTAAGCTTCTCAAAAGCAAAATCGACATATTTCTCCAACTTGTCAGCGGTTACAGTTCTCATGTTGATTTGCCACTCTTCTGGTCTGTGTTCCCATTTAAATTTAGTTTTGCCTAATTGCCCTTGCACATGAAGGACTATGGGAGGATCTGAAAATTCGAGGTTCAAAAGGGGTGGTAGAACCCATTTAAGCGCTGCAAGAGTTCCTTCGAGCTCACCCACATCAGAACAGTTAAAAACATAACGTAAGTTATCCCCCATCAATTCTAGTTTCGATGTCGGCGAGGTAATTGTCACATCCAAGGATTCTAGCGAGGGTCTTGATTGTCCAACCCATCGACCCGTATTGGAATCAATCCATACTTTTGTTTCGCGTGCACGAACTAGAGTGCGGCTAAATTTATCCTCTGTGCCAAATGCACTTCCAGGGCCAAGCTTCAATTCAATGTTACACCTATTTGGAAATGTAAGATTACCAGATCCTTCAATTTTTAAAATTCTAGTTTGTACTTGATAAGTGAGCATAAACCAAAGCCCTTGTTAAGTTGGTGATAAAATAGACTGCGAGATTTCATTAGGAAAATCATATGGATAAACTAAGAGCCTATCAAATTTTCTGCAGATTTCTGAAAGCCTCAAGGGAGAAGTTTGGATTTATGAGCATTGAGGAATAGTAAGGTTCGGAATCTAATGAAATATCGAGTAGGTAGGTGACATTGCTGTCACCCCCCTCTCAGAACCGGACAGACGAGTTTCCCCGTATCCGGCTCAAGCCTTTCAAAGACTGGTTTTCAGTCCGGCCACGACCGACCTACGTCCTGTAACGTATCGAGACCATTCCGGATCGTAGGGATTGGCATCAGCTTTTACCTTCACGTGCCGCCGGATTGGCGTCTCTGACGCGGAGGTCAGTTTCACCCATTCCGATGTTTCGTGTTGGTCAGTAGCATGCCGACAGGCGAATACCCAGGACCGCGAGCCGAACGTCTGGAAATACCGGTTGGCTACCCAACGCCGTCCCTTCTTCGGGTGTCGCCGCACGGCCCATCGCCACAAGGCTTTCCAGAGCACACGGTCGAAGGTGGAGAAGACCCGCTTTGAGACCACATGCCGATAATAGTTGGCCCATCCTCGAATAAGCGGGTTGAGCCAACGGATCAGATCGTGTTGAGTCACGGCTGGACTCCCTCGAATGATGTGTCGCACATGACAGTGTATCCTACCTTGCGCGTTCTTTGACGGCTTAATCAGGAGTTTGCCGTCGTATGTGCGAACATTGAATCCAAGGAAGTCAAATCCCTCTGAGATATGCACGATGCGTGTTTTCTCAGGAGCCAGCACAAGGCCGCGTTCGGCAAGAAACCCAGCGACCTCTTCCTTGACCTGCTCCAGTGTGGCTTTCGTCCCACCGGTGATCACAAAATCATCGGCATATCGGATCAGCTTGACCTTGGGATACGGCGCCATTCCCCTGGGTCGAGGAAAGCGACGGGCCAGTCTGCCCTCGAAGAGGCCGAACCCAGGCGAATAGGGTTTTGGGTCCTTTGGCCGTAACCAAAGGACCTCGTCTGCAGGGGCGAAACCCTGCTAACGGTTCAACTAAACTCCTTCCAATTCGCATACGGTTTTGATCGGTAAATCCCTTCAACTATATTGGGTGGGACAACTCCCCGTTCTTCAAGTAATTTTGCTGTTCTCCACAGCGGCAGTCCAACAATAGTCGGATAATCTCCTTCAATTTTTTCTATGAGTTTTGCCCCTTCGCCTTGAATCGAATAAGCTCCGGCTTTCCCGAGGCTTTCTTTTGTGTCGAGGTAATGCTCCAATTCGTCATTGTTAAAGTCTTTGATCCAGACGTGTGCGGTTTCGATAAAGTGTACAGAATAGTTTGTTGATTGTTGAATGACGGCCACACCGGTATGGACTTGATGTACGCGTTCTCGTAGCTGGCAGAGCATGTTTTCAGCATCTTGTAGATTGTCTGGCTTGCCGAGCAGTGTATTTTCGATTTCAATGACCGTATCACTTCCGATAACTAAGTGTTCTGGATATTGAGTTGAAACAGACTGAGCTTTATCTAGAGCGAATTGTTTGGCTTGTTCGCTTGGCGAATGTGTGGAAGATGGGATTTCCTCACACGTTGGGGCTACGATCGTAAATGCAATTCCGAGTAATGTCAGTAATTCGCGACGACGAGGCGATGTCGAGGCCAGGATCAGCTGAGCGGGTGTCATTCGACAGGTGAGGCGTTGGTGAGTGTTCTTGCTGGAATCGAGGGCGTGGGGTTTGCCAGATGTGTCGATTGGTAATCCCGTAAAACCTGAGCGACATCTTGCATGCTGCTGGTCCTCACCATGCTGGCTCGCATGGCGGCGGCATGTGGGAATCCCGAGCAATACCAGCCTAAATGTTTACGCATACGTGGGAATCCCTCTTTGGGATTTCGTGTTTCATAGTAGGCCGCATGATCTAAAATCATTTGGAATCGTGCGGGTAGATCAATGATGTCCTGCGTGACGTCAAGCGGGGCTTCCGAGTTCATCGCAAGGCGAAGGTCTTGGATTCTGCGAAAGATCCATGGATTGCCGAGTGCGGCTCGACCGATCAAGATCCCATCAACTCCATATGTTTTTATCGCGGTCAAGGCTTCTTCTAATGATCGAATATCCCCGTTGCCCAGTACGAGAATTCCCTTACCACGAAGGCGTTGCGCGGCGAGTCCGATGGCTTCCCAATCGGCCTGCCCTCGGTACATTTGCTGTAATGTTCTTCCATGAATCGAGATGGCTTCAGGTTTTCCCTGAGTCAAGCATTCGCTCCATTCCTCTATGACGACCTCATCGTAGCCTAAGCGAGTTTTGACCGAGAGGGGAATGGGGCTTCGGTAAGATTGCGGAGAAGGGTGCCAGTTATTTTCAATGTTCATCTCGTGAACTTTTTCAACGATCATTGGACGCACGCCGGCTTCCCGAAGTGATTGACCGCTGGCCCAATCATTGATGCCTTGATGAGCAGCTTCCATAATTTTTACTGCCCGCTCAGGCGTCCTGATTAGCGCAGCTCCGCTTCCTGATGATGCCACGTTTTTCGATGGGCAGCCCATGTTAATGTCCAATCCATCAAACCCCATTTCACAGACAATGTGTGCCGCTTGATAAAACAGAACAGGGTCCTTCCCATATAACTGCGCGAGAATGGGACGTTCTTCTTGTGAATACTGAAAGGCGCCCCACCCGCCTTTACGGCTATGGCAAATTTCGCCAACGCTTGTAAATTCCGTAAACACAATGTCTGGATGCCCATGAGTGGCCACAATATGTCGAAATGTGGCGTCGGTCACGCCGTCCATGGGCGAGAGGCCAATAATAGGGCATGGGAGCATTCGCCAGAAATTTGTCACAGGTTTACGTCACGTATCGTCATGTGTATTTGTTAATAACGTCTTGAGTTACTGGCTATTTTTACCGAAAAGATAGAGGCTTATGTGTGAGGCCATTTGATGGCATAACACGTGCTTCAAGTAAGAGTGTTATGTACAAAAATGTCTATCTTTATGTCATTCGGCTCTGAGACAGGGTACCATAGTAATTATGAAACAAGAGAGAGAAATATATCAAATGAACCGTCGTAACCTATCCTTGGTGAACTCAAGCTCTGCTCAAGATGAAGATCTTCTTGATAAAATTGAAAAATTACTATCAGAACCCACAGATGATCCAAAAGTGACGCTTTTGCGGGATATGATGAAAACAGTCTTAAGGCTCCATGATCCGGAAGTCGATGTCCTTGATGTCAAAATTCTCAATCGAGCGCTAAAAGAATTGCGGTATGGGTTTACCGTCTTTCATCCGTATCAACATGTCCGCAAGGTCAGTATCTATGGTTCCGCACGAACGCCCCAGGATGATCCAAACTTTCAGCTTGCGTACCGTTTTGGACGTCTGCTGAGCGAGCAGGGATTTATGGTGATTACCGGTGCTGGTCCCGGGATCATGTGGGCGGGTCACGAGGGAGCCGGGCGAGATAATAGTTTTGGTGTCAACATTATGTTGCCGTTTGAGCAGGCTCCCAATTCCCTTATTGCTGAAGATAAAAAATTGGTTAATTTGAAATATTTTTTCACAAGAAAACTCTTGTTCGTCAAGGAATCCCACGCCACGGTGTTGTTTCCAGGCGGGTTCGGCACGCTGGATGAGGGGTTTGAGGTCCTGACGTTGATTCAGACAGGAAAGACCGATCCCGTCCCAGTCGTCTGTCTTGAAACGCCTGACTGTGATTATTGGGAGCGATGGATGGAGTTTGTCAGAGGACAATTGTTGCCTCGAGGTCTCATTAGTGAGACGGACCTGACCCTCTTTAAAGTGTTTCATCACGAAGCTGAGGCGGTGGAAGAAATTGAACAGTTTTACCGGAACTACCATTCCATTCGTTATGTCGGTGATAAGCTTGTCATTCGTCTTCAGCACCCTCTTGAGCCAAAAGAACTCCATCAATTGAATGGTGAGTTTCGTGATATGCTGATGGAGGGAGAGTTTAGCCAGACCACAGCCCTTCCAGAGGAATATGAGGATGCACATGTTCGAGAGCTTCCCCGACTGGTTTTTCACTATAACCGCAGGGATGCCGGCCGACTTCGACAATTGATTGATCAGGTCAATGTCTGTCAATCGGCCATGAGTTCCTCTTTTCTTCCTTCCTAACATTCTCTATATTTCTTTTTAAAGTTAGAGCCACGTATTGGATTTTCTTGTGTCGGATATCCGTGGTATGTTGCTACATGTAAGGAGACGGAGAATATGAAAAATTTTGATCAAGTGAGCAATGCCCATGCTCCTGATGTCGTGCTCTATCATGCGGAATGTACTGATGGATTTGGAGCCGCGTTGGCCGTGTGGAAGCGATTTCCTGAAGCAGCATTTTTGCCGGTGAAGCATGGGGATCCACCGCCAGAGAATCTCGTTGATCGCCATGTTCTTATGGTTGATTTTAGTTATGGTCGTGATGTGATCGAAGCCATGCAAGAGAAGGCGGCGAGTTTATTTATTTTAGATCATCATGTGACGGCGCAGGCGGCATTGGCTGATTTGCCGTATGTGCATTTTGATTTGGAAAAGAGTGGGGCTGTCCTATCGTGGGAATGGATTCACGGAGAGCCTGTTCCATGGATGATGCAGTACATTCAAGATAAGGATCTCTGGCAATGGCGTTTGCCGAATAGTCGTGAAATCAATGCAGCTCTCTCGTCTTATCCCTTTGAATTTTCAGTTTGGGATCAGCTTCGTCAAGACGTCTTGGAGGTTGAAGGGCGAGGGATTCTTCGTCATGAAAATGGCTTGATCGATAAGATGATTGTCGAGGCGGCCATGGTGAATTTTGAAGGCGAAACGGTTCCAGCAGTCTACAGCGCTGTGCTCACAAGCCAAATTGGGGAACGTTTGTCGAAAGACCATCCCTTTGGCATCATTTGGCATCAGCGAAACGGTCGGCGATATTTTAGTCTGCGTTCTCGATCTGGAGGAATTTCGGTAGCGGACATTGCCGCACGGTATGGTGGAGGGGGGCATACGCATGCCGCGGGTTTTTCAATCGCTCTCGATGCAGACACGCCCGATATCCTGGACCCTATTCTTAAGCTGGAGCTGTGCAGCATCTCAGCCGATCAGTCTCGCTAATGATGCCTTGTTGTTGGATGTTTCATGATTCCCCTTAAGGACGACAACCCCACTGCGATCACCCCGTACTTGACGGTTTCCTTCATTGTTGCCTGTGTATTGGTGTTCCTCTATCAGTTTTCCCTTCCTGTGGAATATGGTGAAGTCTTTGTCTATCAGTATGGGGCAATTCCTGCTGTCGTCTTTGGCCACACGCAATTACCGTTTGAACTTGTTTCGCTTCCGCCTTACGGGACATTACTCTCAAGTATGTTTCTCCATGGGGGGTGGATGCATCTAATAGGCAACATGCTCTATTTGTGGATTTTTGGCGATAATATTGAAGACGTGATGGGTCATGGAAAGTTTATTGTCTTTTATCTGAGTTGTGGAATATTAGCTGCGTTAAGTCATGCGATGGTCGATCCAGAATCGGTCGTTCCCATGGTTGGTGCCAGTGGGGCCATCTCTGGAGTGTTAGGCGCATATTTGTTGCTGTTTCCGCGTGCGCATGTCCTGGTGTTAGTGCCCCTTGGATTCTTTACGCAAATGATGCATGTCCCCGCTGCGATAGTGCTTGGACTATGGTTTGTTTTGCAGATCGTGAGCGGAGGGATGAGCATCGGTCATGAAGGCGGTGGCGTGGCATTTTTCGCGCATGTCGGTGGCTTTGTTGCGGGTATGGTGTTGATTGGCGTATTTAAGCATCCTCACGTGCGTTTCTTTAATCCTCCGACTCATCGTTGATTTTCATGGTGTCCTTAGCTGTACTCCCATCCCTTTCCTCTTCCTCACGTTAAGAATTGATGATTTCGTCCATGGTGAGCCATGGCAGGACTTGTTGGTTGAATGAATAGGTGTATTAGTTTCCGCCTATGTGGGAACTGGGTGTTGACCGAGAGCAATGATTTTATTTGGGGCTGTCGTAGATGAATCACAACCCGCACCATTTTTTCAGGACGATAAATTGGTGATGATGCGATCCATAATTACACCGAAA